>NZ_BAAGTS010000002.1:0-1775200 GCF_054781795.1 Rufibacter soli
GAAACGGAAAATAATGGTGGCTATGTCGCGGGTGTCCACCTCTTCCCATTCCGAACAGAGAAGTTAAGCCCCGCCGAGCCGATGGTACTGCGGTCACACGCGGGAGAGTAGGTAGCCGCCAACCCCCTACAACGAAGGCCCCGCCCAGCAATGGAACGGGGCCTTCCTGCGTTCGGGAAGAAGGGAGAGGGGGGAGAACCTTAGCCTAATTGGAGACGAAGCGGAGGCTGCTTTGGCGGTGGTAGGTGTTGCTTCATCCTTATACTTATAAAGTGAATAGGATGCTTACCCAAGCCTCTGTTTAAACCAGTAATTTATAATGTGACCTATAAAGGATAAGGAGGTACGCTCAATTTCGATTCTTAGAATTGATTACCTCCTTAACTCTTCTATTACTATCCGAAAGTCAACAACCAGATTCTGCTTTAGAATTGTTATGGTATATCAGCCTTGGTATTTAATAACCATTCTTCCTACTAACAACAAAGCCCTGGCACCATAATAGAGCCAGGGCTTTGTTGTTAGTAAGAAAATTTTGACGGCTTTCTATGTTTGTTTGGGTAAGCCCCCAACAACTACTTTATAAAGATCAGAATCTAACAAATATGCTTTAGCCACTTCTTTAAGCTGGCTTGATGTTAAAGTAAAGATTTTATCCAGAAGCTTGGTATAAAAGTCTCCAGGAAGATCTAAAAGCACATTAGATTTATATTTATCCATCTTGTCAAATAGAGTGGCATGATCTGATAAAAATTTCCCTGCTAAATGTTTCTTCACTGTAGAAAGCTCTTCAACTGGAATTTCTTCATTTGTCAGAGACTCCAACTCCTTAATGACTTCAGAAAGCGTTTCTTCTATTTTATCTCCTTTAATGTCTGTGCCAATTGAGAATAAAGAATCATGCTCTTTCTGTGATAAAGAAGAATAGATGCCATAGGTAAACCCTTTTTCCTCTCTTATATTTTTCATTAACCTAGATCCGAAATACCCCCCTAGAGTATGGTTCAAGAGGTATAACGCAGGATAATCTGGGTGAGAAGGTCTAATGGTTGATTTCCCTATGCGAACAGCAGCTTGCATCTGGTTTTGGGTGCTGTTAATAATCAGTCCAGGAGATAGAGGTTGAGAGGAAGTAGGTAGTGTGATAGGACTTGGCTCAGCTATTCCATTCAATTTCCCCTTTATGGAAGAAAGTGCTTCTTTGGTTATATCACCTGTAATAAAGATCTCTGCGTTTGAGTATTGGTAAGCCTTTTCGTGAAAGCTTTTAAGCGAATGGTTTTCTACAGCTGCTACCTCTTCTTCAGAAGTGAAGGTGGCATATGGATGGCCTTGCCCATAAATAGCAGTTGTAAAGGTCTCTGTAGCTAGGTAACTATTTTTCTGTTTATCTACGGCCAGTGATTGAATGATCCTTTGTTTTAAAAGGTCGAATTCCTCTTGCGGGAAGGACGGTTGTTCAATGATTTCAAAGGTCAATGGTAATAGGTCAGGAAGGAATTTAGATAGACAGTAAAGAGTTACTGTTGTTCTATCAAACCCATGCGAGACCTCCAATGATGCCCCATAGAAATCTGTGATATCCGCTATCTGCTTAGCAGAATGTTTTTCTGTGCCTTCCTTCAGCATTTTAGCCGTTAAAGAAGCTACACCTGGTGATGGCTGGAACCACTTGCCGCCTTTAAAAACA
The DNA here is from genome assembly GCF_054781795.1 of Rufibacter soli. NCBI lineage: Bacteria > Pseudomonadati > Bacteroidota > Cytophagia > Cytophagales > Hymenobacteraceae > Rufibacter > Rufibacter soli. Next base: position 1,691 of record NZ_BAAGTS010000002.1, read on the forward strand.
AATTCAATTCTGATGACAGGCTGGACCGAATTCTGGAACACGTGTAATCGTGCACCAGATGGATTAAGCGAAACCTCAGGATAAATAGACAAGTCACTTGTGAGCTCGGCAATAACAGGAGCTTGGGTACGGTTTAAAAGCATAAGAGTTATTCGGCGCCGTCTAATTTAAAGTTAAGCGAGAAACGAATGGTTTGGGCTAGAGGACTATTCTGTTCGTTTGGAACCATATAAGCAGCATCTACCCCAAATTTCTGATACCGAATACCAAGGCCCATCGCCAGGAACTGACGTCCACCCTTTAATTCGTTTTCAAAAAAGTAGCCTGCACGGGCCGCAAACATGTTATCATACCAGTATTCCAAACCAGTTGAAAGTGTAACTTCCTTTAATTCCTCGCTACCGCCCCCGGGGGCATCTGTGAAAGATTTGAAGATACCTGAGAAGACGTTGGTTTGGTCATTTGAAGAAAAGCCGTCTGGGCTAGAGTAAGGAACAAGTAATTTGTTCCCATCAATAGCCAAGGTAAGCTTGTTGTAAGGATCCAACTCCATTGTAATAGCTGTACCCAAACGCAGGTTAGTGGGTAAGAAATCTTTACGTCCGGCGGTAGAATAAGAAATCTTGGCACCCACGTTAGAGATGTTTCCACCTAAGGCCAGGTTATAGTTCTTGCTGCCTAAGGCTAAGTCTTTGGTATAATAGATCCCCAAATCAACTGAGGCTGAATTACCAGGTGTAGATTCAAAGTTGCCGCTTGGGCTCACCACGTTGGTATTACCGGCTAAGTTAGACCGTATGTATCTGGCGCCTACGCCAAGGCTTAAGTTCTCGCTCAGTTTCTGGCCATAAGAAAGGTTAATGGCATACTCCTTGGGATTGAAGGGCTGAAAGTCATTGCCTGTTTGGGAAAACACAATTTCCCCCAAATCAAAATAAAGCATTGACAACGCGATAGAGGAATTTGGAGACAACTTCTTGTGGGCAGAAAGGTAAGCCAGGTACATGTCATCCACCACATTGCGTAACCAGGGAGTATAAGACAAAGAAGCTTCAAAGTCAGACTCCAGAAAGCCTAGCTTGGCTGGGTTCCAGTGAGTAGAATTAACGTCTGGCGATGTGGCTACACCTGCATCTCCCATGGCTGCCGCACGGGCATCTGGTGCTACTAATAATACTGGAACAGCCGTGGTAATAGGTCGGTAGTTTTGGTTCTGGCCAATAGAGTTGGTGGGGGTGGTTTGTGCCAAGGCAGAAAGACCAGAAACTGAGACTAACAGAATACCAAGAATAGTAGATCTGATAAAGGTGTAGTTCATGTGGTAGTTGTTGTTGTAATAGCAGATACGTTAATTAAGTAAAACTAGCTTTTCAAAACGGGAGGAAGTTGCCCCATCTAATCGAGAACGTATATTTACTTTATAAATATATACACCTTTCGCTAATTTATCATGGTAGTCATCGCGGCCGTCCCAGGTAATATCTGAAAAGTGGGTACTTCCGTTGCTGATCCCATGCAGCGTTTTTACCATTTTACCAGAAACGGTAAATATCTGGATAAGGATATCTAATTCTTGGCCCGGCCGGTTATGGTCAAAATGGAAAGTAGTTTTGTTAAGGAATGGATTAGGGATGTTGTAAACATGTTCTAACGTAAGTTTCTCAGAAGAAGCTACCATAAACTCCAGTTTACCGGTGCTGGAATTGTTATGGGTGTCCCAAGCCTTTAACGTTAGAGTATGGGGGCCTGGGGTTAGGTTCTTTAAAGCATATCGTACTTTGCCAGATTGATAGGAGTCAACATCAGCGGTATAAAACTCATTTAGGACAATAGGCTCTGCCGTTTTCTCATCCAGGATAACGGTAATCTCATGCCCTATTCCTGCCCCGGCTGTGTTAATGCCATTCTCATCAAATAAGTGCGCTAAGAAGGTGGCGTCTGTGCCGGCCAAGCCTCCAGACACAAAAGACTCATCATTAAGGAAAAGTTTTAGTTGCGGTGGAGAGATATCTGCCGTGGCGTTGGCGTTGGCACCTCCCACAGGAACCGAAGTAGCACCATGGGCATCAGTAGAGGAGGAGAAGGCATATAATTGAATACTGCCCGCCCCAATCTGATAATTAATGTCTTTAGGAACCACCATAGAAATCTCAAAGGCTCCATTCTTTACAGAGGCCAATCCATCATACAAGACATTGTTTCGGGTTAAGATCTGGCGTTTGGGATTTTGGTCACCCAGGGTGGTAAGGGAGGCTCGTTTATCATACACCGTTACATGAATCTTACCCTGGAAACCTTCTGCTATCTGTTGTTGGCTGTTGCTCACAAACCCTTCTAAACGAACCGTTGAAAGCGCCTTAAGCGTGTCTGAAGCGGCAGCAGAGAAAGGTTTTCCATTTAATTTGGACACAACCACTTCCTGGGCCGGATACGCCAACCGCATGGAAGGGTCTCCCAGCAAGGCGAAGTTGCGGTTGTTTACCCCAAATAGGCTGGCGTTCTTGGTTTGCGTAGTAAGGGCGCCCAAGGTAGGCATAGAGCCATTGGCAAGAGGCTTGAACAGGAATTGAAAAAAGTTCGTGTTCAAGGCCCGGTTACCGTCTGAATATACGGGCCGGGTGGTGGTTAAGAGGGCAACTGCCCCCCCTGCAGGGTGGAACAGCGCCGTCTCCGCCCCTGAGTTGCGGCGTGGGTCATCATACCGGCCAAATTCACAGGTAGCCGTCAGGAAGAAGGTAAGGCGGTCTGAGTTCTTCCAATCCAGTATTTCAGGAATGGTTACTATCTGCTCATCTGCCAGGCTTAAAGCGTTGCCATGCCCGGTGTAATTGGTGACCAAAGCGCCTTTTTCAATGGCTTCCCGCAAAGCTTTATTGGTTTCCGGTGACCGCTGCCCGTTAGGGACTGAAACCTGTGGGTATAAGTCAAGGTAAATCTTTTGGGGCAGGTAGGCCGGGTAATTTCGTTCTACATATTCCGCCAGATAATCGGCATCATTTAAGTGCTCATTGGTATCTCCGTCATCTGCCAGGAAAATGAGACGCTTACGCCAGTTGCCCAAAGACTGCTCGCTCTCATAGCGTATAATCTTATCTATGATCAGGTCAGCCTCAGCCGCAGACTTGACGGGGAGCCTCCCAATACCAACGTCCAGCAAATGGCTCAAAGAGAAATTCACCTCAGACCATTCCCCTTCCTCGTCATCTAGAAACCCAATGTAGTCATCTGAAGAATAGGAGGTAATAGGATCTAAGGACTGCCTGGACTCATAAATGGGAATGAAATTGGTGTTCTGCGGAAGCCGGCGCTTGGGGTCAAAAGAAGCATCTCCTAATAAAATCACCTGTAGAAGGTCATCGCCCTGTTTACTACTGCGGGAATGCACCATTTTTAAGAAGTCGCGCAGGGCGGTAATGTCTGGTTTACCGGAAGAGAACTCCTCATAGATTTTGGAAAGCACGACTACCTCTACCTGAATGCCGCCCCGGCTGCTGCGGTGGCTGGCTAACCGTTGCGCCTGCCCGGCAAAAGCGGCAGGTGTAATGATAATCAGGTCCAGTTTTCCGTCCAGATTAAGGCTGTGCAGGTTCTGGTTGGAAATTTTACCGTGCAGGCTTGGGGCAGGGAAGGAGTTCCCCTGGAACGCAACATACTCCTGAAGCTGCTGACTAGCTGCTGAAAAGCTGGCAATACCGTTATTGATGGAAAGAACTTGCCTGAAGGGCCGTAGCGGGTCTGTTACGTTCCACACCTGGGCATCTCCTGCCACGCCGCTAACCTGAAAAGTGCTGGATGCGTTTTGGCGGCTGGCCAAAGACCGGAAACTGGTTTGGTTCCCGTACACTTTCAGTTGCCGCTGCGCGGAAAGCGTGAAGTAATTAAGATAGCCCGTAGCCGAGGAAGAACCGCCCGGTTGGTAGTTATAGGAAACCGTCAGGTCATTGGTATAGGCCAGTGAGCCCAGGCTCGGAGAAAAATGCATGACATGGTTCACGCCCTCTGCATGGTAGTTGAAAGTGCCCCTGCCTGCTATGTCCTGGGTGCCCTGCACCGCTCCGTTTAGCCGCACCGTAAACTGGCTGTTCACAGGCGAGTTGGCCATGACCGCTGAGGTAAGCCAAACCGTGCTGTTGGAAACCAGATCTGAGGCCGGAACCGTGAAATTCTGAGTAGGAGCAAAGGAAGTAAACTCCTCCCCGTACCATTCCCGGCCGGAGTTGACCATGTTGCGCAGGTCCACCTCATGGAACCACCGTTCATCATAATTGCTAATAACCGGGAAAGAACCTGCCATTAACGCCTGTTGGCCCACCCGCAGCCCCGCAGAGGAGCCTACGTTTAAATAGTAATAGGTGGTGTCTGTGTACAGGTTGAACGAATGGACAAATGGCGTTTGACCCGGAGTCGCGTTAACCGACCAGGTGTGCGGTCCTTGGCCATAGAAGAGAAGGTAGTCGTTGGCGTCAAAGCTCCCATCTTGCTCTCCTTCCACCCAAATGGCGTTTTCTACTAAATCATCTGGGCGGGGAGCCGAATTGGGTTGGGGCAGCATACCGCCCCCATTGCCATACAGTTTCAGGTTTCGCGGGTTCAGACCTTGCAGGTTAACGCCCAGGCTTTGTAGCGCAGCCCGGTCTAGTTTGTACATGCCATGGGCAGGCACGCCTATCTTAAACCAGTCGCCGGCGCTTAAAACGGAGCGTGAGGCAAACGTGCGAAGGGCGGTAGAGCCCGGGATTTTTCTTGCGGTACTGCCTGTGGTGGTGTACCTATACCCAAAAGAAAGCAGCTTTTCAAGTACACCAGTCTGAGGGTTAACCCTAAAAGGCTGAAAGGACACCACCGAGTGGGGAACCCCGTTAGAGGTACCACTCGTGATAGAAAAGGAAATTTCTGTTTTAAGCCCGTTTTTAGGAAAAGAGCCCAAAACTGACTCAGGTATGGGGGCAAACTCTAACCTGGTAAATTCAAAAGAACGGACGCTTGCGTTGGAGATGGGCAGCAGCAGGTAAGGAACCTCTTCCCGGTTGAGAAAGGCAGCCTCATCAAAGCTAGGCATGACCGCCGGCGTAGGGGCACTGCCCGCAGGGGCAGCCGCAACCGCCTGCCAGCGCACGGTGTAGGTACCCTCAGTTTGGGCCCAGGCGGAAATGGCCATGGCCCAGATGCCTACGGCTAGCAGAAAGGTTCTTACAGAATGCATGTGCGCGGGTAGAATAACTCACTCCGCAACATAGTACCACACGTATAGGTTCAGGCGGCAATGCCCTGTATGAGAGAACCTAACAAGTAGACTTAATTGGAGGTGAGGCGATAAGAAAAGGATTCCATGATCATGTTGGCCAATAATTTCTTACAAGCTTCCTCTACCTTCTGGGCAGCGGCAGACTCATTCTCTGCCTCTAATTGTAAGCGTATGTGCTTGCCTATTCTCACGTCAGCAACCTGCTCCAATCCCAAATGTTCCAGACCTAACATAACCGCTTTTCCCTGGGGGTCTAACAGCTCAGTATGGGGCATGATATCAATCTCGGCGGTGAACTTCATATGGCAGAGGGTTTTAAAAAGGATAATAGAATGTATAAACCAATGATAAGCGGAATAGCCGTAAAGTTAAGCCCTACAAGTAAAAGAACCGCAAGCCCTAAAAAAATAAACCTGATCTCATTCCCTTTCCAGGCGAAGCTCTTGAACTTAAGCGCAAACAGCGGCAACTCTGCTACCAGCAGGTAAGAAAAAAGCAGCGTGATGCCCAGCAACACGTAAGGGTTGAGAATTACATTGCTAAGCCCAAAGGTATCATTGGCCAGAATGAGCGGCAATGAAATCACAAAGAGCGTACAGGCTGGCGTGGGTACGCCAATGAAAGAGGTGGTTTGCCGGGTGTCAATGTTGAATTTGGCCAGCCGCAAACCAGAGAAAATGGTGATAATGAAACCGGCAAAGGGCAGCCAGAAAGGTAAATCAACGGAAGATTCTTCTAAACTGCTGGTCATCAACTGCAACATCATGGCCCCGGGCACCACGCCAAAAGACACCATGTCTGCCAGAGAGTCCAGCTGCTTGCCTATTTCTGAGTAGGCGTGCAGCACGCGGGCTACCATGCCGTCTAGGAAATCAAGCACGGCGGCCAGCACTACCAGGTAAGCGGCAGTGGTGAGGTCATTGTGCTTGAGAATAAAGTAGATGGCCAGACAACCGCAAAGCAGGTTGAGGCAGGTGATAAAATTGGGGATATGTTTCTTCATAGAGGCAGATAGGGCGTTTTGAGCCTGTTTTTACAAAATCAGCGCAAAAACGGATTGCTAGCTTTTTCTTCCCCAATGGTGGTTGAAGGGCCATGGCCGGGGTGTACGGTCACCTCCTCCGGCAGGGTGAATAACTTGGTCCTGATGCTTTGGATAAGGGTATCATAATCGCCGCCCGGCAGGTCTGTGCGGCCAATGCTGCGCTGGAACAACACGTCGCCGCCAATCAGGTTCTGGCTTTCTGGGTGGTAGAATACCACGTGGCCCGGCGCATGCCCTGGGGTAAAAAGCACTTCTAACTTAGTATTGCCAAACGCCACGTCCTCGCCCTCTTTCAGGAATTTCTCAGGTAGCACTTCTTGGTACTGTGGAAAACCATAGGCCGCTGAATAGGTAGGCACCGAGCGCAACACTGGCAAATCATCTTCATGGATTTCCAGCGGCACGCCGTAAGTATCTGCCACAAATTTATTGCCCAGCACATGGTCAATGTGGCAATGCGTGTTGAGCAGCCGCACCACTTTCAGTTCATTGGTTTTGATAAAGTCCTGCAGTTCCTGCTGCTCGGTTTTGTTGGAGCAGCCGGGATCAATCACCACACATTCCTTGGTGTCATCATACAACACATAGGTGTTCTCTGAAAACGGATTAAACGTGAAGCTTTCAATCTTTAAGGTGGCGGCAGACATGGGCGTATTCTCTTATTTTGATGGGGCTAAGTTACAGATTTCAGCGGCACAAGCCGTACCTTGCCGCATGATTTATGATTATCTGGTAGTAGGGCACGGCCTGGCCGGTGCCATTTTAACCTGTTTCCTGGAGAAGAACGGAAAAACGGTGCTGGTGTTTGATGTGCCCAAAGAAAACGCTGCCTCCCGAGTGGCGGCCGGCCTCATCAATCCAGTGGCGGGCAAGCGGTTTGCCAAAAGCTGGCAGGTAGACGCCTTTCTGCCCGCCGCGGTTTCTTTCTACCATGAAATGGAAGAACGCTACCAGGCTCCGCTCTTCCACCGCAAGCCTATCTTAAAGCTGTTTTCCACCCCAGAAGAACAGAACAACTGGATGGGGAAGAGCGCAGACCCCGCCTGGGACGGCTACATTGAAACCACGCACCTGCAACTCCCGGCCTCTGAAAACGTTCATCAGGAACTGGGTGGACTTCTCATCCAGAAAGGGGGCTACGTAGCGTTGCGGCCATTCCTGCAGTACCGTGAAAATGACCTGGCCAACCGGGGACTTTTGCGCACAGATTCCTTTGATATTTCACAGTTGGAAGTGTTGCCGGAAGGGGTGAAGTACCAGGGGGTGCAGGCCCGTAAAATCATTTTCTGCGAAGGGGCGCAGGCGGCCCAGAACCCATATTTCAGCTGGCTTCCTTTTTCTTTAAACAAAGGAGAAGTTTTAGACATAAATGTGCCTGATTTTGAGGCTTCCTATATCTATAATAAAGCCGTTTACGTTGTTCCTTTAGGACAATATTCCTACCGCATAGGCGCAACGTACAATTGGCGTGAGGTGAACGAAGACATCACCCCTGAAGCCCGCGAGGAACTAACGGAGAAAACAAAAGACATCCTGAAAAAACCATTTACGGTCACAAAGCAGTATGTAGGAATAAGGCCCGCGGTAAGGGACCGTAAACCCCTGATTGGCCTGCACCCAGACCTGCCGCAAGTAGGGGTTTTCAATGGGATGGGGTCTAAAGGAGTATTGATGGCACCGTTGCTGGCCCAACAGTTTGTTTCTGCCTTAGAGCAGGAAGGGCAGCTGTGGCCAGAGGTGAACATTGCCCGGTATTTTTCTTTATATTTAGCATCTACGCCAAACAAATGAGTCAACTCTCTACTCGCTTCTCACACGTATGCCGGTTTCTGTTGTTGCTCCTGGGCTTAGGGGCACCTGTCTCTGCATGGGCTCAGGCCACTGCGCCAGATGACTTTGGGCAGAACCGTATCCAGTACAAGCGGTTCAACTGGGAATTCTACAGCACCCAGAACTTCAACATCTACTACTCGCAGAACGGAAAGGAACTGGCCCGCCACGCGGCCGAACACGCAGAGAAAGAACTGAAGAGAATCACTTCCCTCATAGGCTATTACCCGTACTCCAAAATCACCATCATTGTCTACAACTCTGTCTCAGACATGAAGCAGAGCAACATTGGCTTGATTGATGATCCTTACAAAGGTGGTAATGACGCGCTATTTGTAAAGAGCAAGATAGAGGTGGCCTTTGAGGGCTCGCAGACCGAGTTCAAGCGCCAAATGACCTACCGGATCTCTGAACTGTTGCTGTCAGACATGATGTACGGCGGCAGCCTGAAGGAAGTGATCCAGAGCAATTACCTGCTGCGCCTGCCAGAGTGGTTTGTGTCTGGGGCCGCGGCCTACCTTTCTGAAGGCTGGAGCGTGGAGATGGATGACTACATGCGTGACATGATCCAGAAGACCGGGGGCAAACGCTCAGAGCCGCTGTTCGCGCGTAACCAGCGCCTCACCGGCCAGGCCATCTGGAACTACATCACCGAACGCCACGGCACCGCCGCCATCCAGAACATTCTTAACCTTACCCGCATTACTCGTGACATTGAGATAGGCATTGCCAGCAGTTTGAACATGCCCTACAAGCGGTTCACCCGCGACTGGTTTGCCTACTATACCCAAATGAACACCTTCGCCGATGGTTCGTTGCCCTCCCCGGACAAAGACCGCAAAGTGAAGAAGACCAACGGCCGCAATTACCTGTACTCAGAGCCGACCTTTAGCCCCAGCGGCCAACAGCTGGCGTACGTGATCTATGACCGCGGCGCCTACAAGGTAATGGTGCGCAATCTGGCCAAAAAAGGGCACCGCATGGTGTACCGCGGAGGCTACAAAATGCCTAACCTGGAGATTGACCACACCGTGCCCTTGGTTTCATGGCGCACAGAAAACCAATTGGGTATCTCAGATGTGCGCAGAGGCAAACTCCAGATTAAATTACAGGCGGCCACCGCGCGGTATTTCCCGGGCGTAGCCACCGTAAAGGCCTTGCTAGGCGATAACTCCAACATCATTCCGCTGGGTGCCTATAGCCAGGTAGCAGGGCTGGATTTTTCTGAAGACGGGCAAATGATGGTGCTAAGCGCCGTCAAGAACGGACAAAGTGATCTGTACCTGTACCGCGGTAGCCGTTTGTCTCAGCAATTGACCAATGACATCTATGATGATCTGGCGCCGTCGTTCCTACCGGGAACGGCCAACCGGGTGGTGTTCAGCTCTAACCGAATGGCCGATTCCTTGCAGTCCAGCCGGGGGAAATTCGCCAATGTGGGCAGCAACTATGACGTGTACCTGTATGACCCCACTAACACCCAAAGCCGGTTCTGGCAATTAACGTACTCTCCCGCCAATGAAGGGCAGCCCATTGGCTTGTCTGAAGACGAAATCATGTACGTGGGCGAAGAAACGGGAATTAAGTCACTATACCGCCATAACATCAAAAACGGGCAGGTAAACCGGGTCACAGATTTCAGGCAGAACATCAAGTCTTATGACTACAACACGCGCACCGGAAACCTTGCCTTTGTAGCCGATGACCGGGCCAAGGAATACCTGTATTGGTATCCCAATAACCCCCTTCAGCCGGCGGCCAACACCAGTTTCAAGACCAAGCGCCAACAGGTGCTGGAGGCCAATCTGCAGCGCCGCCTGCAGCAGGAACGGGATAGGATAGCGGCGGCTCTGGCAGCCAAAGCGACGGCAGACTCGCTGGCGGCCATTCAGGTGCCTCAGGACTCCCTGGCCACCGACAGTACCGGCGCCCCGGCTCCACAACCTCCGGTAGTGGCACCTAAGGCCAAAAGGGTACTGGCCATGGCGGCGCCAGATTCCCTGGTCCTCAACTACCCTAAACCCTATGACCTGCGCTTTGGGGTGAACAACATTGTCTCGTCTATTCACGCTGATCCTTTGCTGGGCTTCGGGTTTGTGATGGAGGTGGGCATGGCCGATCTGTTTGAGGATTACCGCATACGGGGCGGTGTATTCGCCCTTACAGACCTGGAGACCAATAATTTCTACGCAGAGTATTCAAACCTCAAGAACCGGTATGACTACCGGATAGGCTACCAAAAGCAAAGCATCCGTCAAGGGAATAATAATGGGATAGAGCGCCGGTTACACAAGCATGAGATTCTGCCAGCTCTGAGCTATCCCTTGACCAATGCCTTAAGTGTGAAGTTCCTGCCTCGGTACGCCAACTTGCGCTACACCATCATCGAGCGTTTTGACGTCCCAGACGTGGTCATGGACTTTGCCGGTATTGGGGGTGAACTGGTATATGACAACTCGGTGGTAACCGGCATGAACATGCGCGAGGGTACTAGAATGAAGGTAGGCATTACGCGCATGTACGGGCTGGGCGCCAGCGAGACGGGCTTCGGGAAATTCTACGTAGACCTGCGGCACTACCAGAAACTGCACAAGGAGTTTATCTGGGCCAACCGCCTGAGCTACGGGCATTCCTTTGGGCCATCGCCTAAGAAATACCTGTTGGGCGGGGTAGACAACTGGATTAACGCCGAGCAGGACAATACCCAGATCTGGGGCGATGACCTGACCATTGACACCTATCCTGCTGAGTTCTTCTACCTGGATTACGCCATGCCGCTGCGGGGCTTCAACTACAACGCCCGTAACGGCTCCCGCTACGTGCTCTGGAACACAGAATTGAGATTGCCGGTCTTCCAGTATCTGTTTGAGGGCCCCATTAACTCAGGCTTCTTCCGGAACCTGCAGATGGTTGGCTTCTTTGACACCGGTACTGCCTATAACAGCGGCAACCCCTTCAGTGATGACAACTCCGTGAACACCCAGCCTGTGCCGCGTCCGCCGTTTGAGGTGATTGTGCGTAACTTCCGTAACCCGTTCATGTACGGCTACGGCTTTGGCGCCCGCACCACATTACTGGGAGTTTATGGCCGCTTTGACATGGCCTGGGGCGAGAAAGACCTCAAACGCGAAGGACCTAAATTCTACTTCTCCATGGGCTATGATTTCTAAAGGATAAGCCTGGTTTAAGGCCGTTTTCAAAAAAACGCCTCAGAAACGGAAACGCCGCCTCTTGTTTAAAAGGGCGGCGTTTCCGTTTCTGAGGTTTAGGTACCGGGCAAGTTTCCTTTATAGGTGAGAAGAAATGCAAAACAGATTTACCTTTTCTGCCGCAAGTTTAGCGAACGCGTAACTTGTGGCTTGCCCTTAGGTAAGTTTATAAACTTACGTATGCTGCACCTCCAAACTTAACTCCCCTTTTTCATTTGGCAGAGCCAGGGGAGTTGAAAACTCCCCGCCATGTTCCACCACAAGTTACGCGTTCGCTAAACTTGCGGTAGGGGTTTCTGTTTTAAGCCTGTTTTTCGGAAAACTGCCCTAAAACAGAAACTCCCTGCCCAAATCTTAGGCAAGGAGTTTCTGTTTATTTGATTTCCGCCGAAGGCGAAGGAAAGGCAATCTTAGGCGTGTTGCACTGCTTGTAGCAAGGCCTCAAACATAAGGCGGCCGTCTGTGTTGCCCAGATCTGGGTCTACGGCACGTTCTGGGTGCGGCATCATGCCAAACACGTTGCGGTTCTGGTTGGTGATACCGGCAATGTTGAGCAAGCTACCGTTGCAGTTGGTCTCTTCAGACACTTTGCCATTAGCATCACAGTACCGGAACATCACCTGGCCGTTGTCTTCCAGCTGTTTGATAGTAGCTTGGTCTGCGTAGAAACGTCCCTCACCGTGCGCGATTGGAATTTTATAGGGTTTGCCCGGCTCCAGGAGCGCGGTAGGCAGGGCCTGGGTATTTTCTGGGGTAATGTACACGTTCTGGCAGATGAACTGCTGGCTGTTGTTGCGCAACAGGGCGCCCGGTAACAGGCCAGCCTCCGTTAAGATCTGGAACCCGTTGCAAATGCCCCACACGTACCCGCCGCCGTTGGCGAACTTCACCACCTCTTGCATGATAGGCGAGAAACGGGCAATAGCGCCAGAGCGCAGATAATCACCGTAAGAGAAACCACCCGGCAAAACTATGAAATCACAGTTCTGCAAATCATGGTCTTTGTGCCAAAGCCGCACAACTTCCTGCTGTGTGGTATGCTGCAAGGCATCTATGACATCTTGGTCGCAGTTGGACCCCGGAAAAACGACTACTCCAAATTTCATAAGGCAAAGATAAGGAAAAATACCCTTGGGGTGAAGGCCTGCGCCCCATACCCCAGCCGCTAAGATAGGGAGAGACTGGCACTTTTTTGTTAAATTTACTTTTTACCACCTTATCCTTTCCCTATGTTACTATCCATGACCGGATTTGGGTCCGCCCAACTGGAGACCGACGCTTTTACCCTGAACATTGAGCTGAAATCGCTGAATTCTAAATCCATGGATCTGAGCCTGCGCATACCGCGTAGTCTTTCTGACAAAGAACTGGAAATCCGCAACCTCATCAGCAAAAGCCTGGTGCGCGGCAAAGTAAACCTCACCATTGAGGTAAGCCGCAACAAGGGCGCCGCCGGCCGCAGCAGAATCAATACTGAGTTACTCAAACAATATTACCAGGAAATGGAGCAGGCCGCCGCCCAACTTGGGGCCCAGTCGCCGGACCTGTTCCGGTTGGCGTTGCACATGCCAGACGTAATGCAGACCGAGGCCAGCGAAGACCCTAAAACCGAAGACGTAACCTGGGAGCAGGTACAGCCGCTGTTGCTGGAAGCCATTGAGAATTTCAACACCTTTAGGGCAGATGAAGGCAAGGCGCTCACCAGTGAGATTGTCTCGTACATAGACCGCATCAGAATCCTGCTGGCCGAGGTGGACAAACATGACCCTACCCGCGTGGAGCAGATCAGGCAGCGCATACAGGGCCACTTAGAAGACATCTCTTCCTCAGAGTCTTTCAACCAGAACCGGTTTGAGCAGGAAATGATCTATTACATTGAAAAACTGGACATTGCCGAAGAAAAAGTGCGCCTGGTTAACCACCTGCATTATTTTACAGAAACGGTGTATCTGCCTGAACCAACCGGTAAGAAACTGGCGTTCATCTCTCAGGAAATAGGCCGGGAAATCAACACCATCGGCTCTAAAGCCAATGATTCTACTATTCAACACCTGGTGGTGGAAATGAAAGAGGAACTGGAGAAAATCAAAGAGCAGCTCAACAATATTCTGTAGGCAGGCTTTCTGTTTTGGGCCTGTTTTCCTAAAAACACCGCGTAAACGCACGCCCTATGAGTAAACACGTACTTGTCTGCTTTTTTCTTCTGGTAACCACCCTGGGCGCCGCCCTGGCCCAGACCCGCCGCACCTGCGGCACCATGGACTATGTGCAACATCTGGAGCAGGACCGGCCCAACCTGCGCGCGCAGCTTCAGCTACAGGCCCGGGAGGCCACCGGTCTGAAAGGGCGTTATGAAAACAGGGCATTAGGCGGCGTGGTCACCATACCCGTAGTGGTGCATGTGGTCTACAATTCCAGCGCCCAGAATATCTCTAATGTGCAGATCCAGACCCAGATTGCGGCCCTAAACCGTGATTTCAGGAGGCTGAACAAAGACACCGCCAACACCCCGGCCGCCTTTAAAGGCATTGCCGCCGATGCCGAGATAGAGTTTGTCCTGGCCCAGCGCACCCCCGACGGGGAACCTACTACCGGTATTACCCGCACCGCTACTACCGTGACCAATTTCAAGGTAAATGACGCCATGAAGTTTACCGCCACTGGCGGAAAAGATATCTGGGACGCTCGCCAGTACCTGAACATCTGGATTGTGGGTTTTGCTCGCACGGAGAATATCCTGGGCTATGCGCAGTTCCCTAACTCAGGGTCACCGTCTACAGACGGAGTGGTGATTGATTACCGGTACTTCGGGACTACCGGCACCGCCGTAGCGCCTTTCAACATGGGCCGTACTGCCACCCATGAAATTGGCCATTGGCTGAACCTGTTCCATATCTGGGGCGATGAGTTCTGTGGCGATGACCTGGTGGAAGATACCCCCCAGCAAGAAACCGAGAACGCGGGTTGCCCTACCTTTCCGCACCCCTCCTGCATTAACGCCAGTGACATGTTCATGAACTACATGGACTACACCGATGACCAGTGCATGAGCCTGTTTACCAAAGGGCAGAAAAATATTATGCAGGCAGCGCTCACCAGGTACCGGCCCGGCATCCTTACCTCACCGGGCGCTACCGCCGTGTCTGTGCCAGAGGTAGAGGCAGCGCTGGTAGAAGTGACCTCTCCAGGTAAAATTGTATGCGCTACCTCGTTTACCCCAGAGGTAGTGCTCCGCAACCGCGGCTCGCAAACCCTTACCTCGGCTCAGATTCAGTACAGGATAGATAACGGCCCTGCCCAAAACTTCACCTGGACCGGTTCCCTGGCTTCCTTTGAAAGCGTGAAAGTGTCTATGCCGGTAGCAAACGTACCGGCCGGGGCCCATGCCATCACCTATTCTATTGTTTCCCGCAATAACGCCGCCACAGACACAGATGCCACCAATGATGCCATCACGGCCTCTTTCCAGGTACAGGGCTCGGCTTTGCCGTTGGCAGAGGGGTTTGAAGGGACAGTGTTTCCGCCGGCAAACTGGACTGTCCTGAACCCTAACCAAGACCTTACCTGGGCCAGAACCACCAAAGCCGCCAAGACAGGCAACGCTTCGGCGTTCATGCAAAACATACAATACACCAGCAATGGCCTAGTAGATGAACTGGTGCTTCCGCCTTTGGACTTAACCTCCCGGACAGTGCCTACCATGACGTTTCATGTGGCCTACTCGCTGCTGTCAGAGAGTGGCTTCTCTGATACCTTGGAGGTTTGGGTGTCTACCAACTGCGGGGTGTCTTTCCAGCGGGTGTACCGCAAATATGACCGTGACCTGGTAACGGCCACGCCCGCCTTTAGGGAAACGGAGTTTATTCCTACGGCCGGTGAATGGCGCCAGGAAACCATAGACCTGGCGCCCTTTGCCACGGCCAAAACGGCTATCTTGAAATTCAGGCACATTACAGACTTTGAGAACAACCTGTATATAGATGATGTGAAGGTAGACGGCGTGCCTATGGGCGCCGAAGAGGAACGGGCCCAGAAGGCTGTGCAGGTAACGCCAAACCCCACCACGGGCACGGTGTACGTTTCTTCCCCGGAGGCCCGCATTACTCGCCTACAGGTTTGTGATGCCGTGGGCAAAGTGCTGCAGGACATAAAGGAGCCGCGCCACACGAAAGGCCAGTCCCTGAAAATTACCCTTCAGCAACCCTCTAACGGACTCTACTTTATCAAAATGACCACTGATAAGGGCGTGGTAGTGCGCCGAGTCATGCTTACCAGATAATCCCTTTCCCTGAATCCCCCCTTTAGAGCGACACCCCGTTTTGAGCCTGTTTTTCAAAAAACAGGCTCAAAACGGGGTGTCGCTTTTACATTACTTCTACAGGGCTTTGACGAAGGCCGTAATCAGGGCCATCACTTCTTTGAATTTGGTAAGTGGCAACGTGTCTGCGGTATCTTTTGGGTTGTGGTACTCGGTGGTGGTGCCGCCTAGGGTATAGAAAAAGAACGCCGGCACGCCTTTCTCTGAGAAATAGTAGTGGTCTGAGTTGGCGGCCTTTCCCCGGCTTTTGATGACCGGCAGATAGCCGTACTGCTTATTCAACTGCTGCAGTAAACTGAATTGCTTAGGGAAGACCGTGGCATTCACCACCATCATGCCTTCTTCGCCGGTGCTCATAAGGTCCAGGTTCAGGAGAAACTTGATGTTGCCCAACGGGAAGAGGGGGTGTTCTGTGTAATATTTAGAGCCCAGCAGGCCGGCTTCCTCCGCCGCAAAGGCCATAAAGGCAATGGAGTAATCAGGGGTATTCTGCGGCTGTGCGTACCAGCGGGCCAGTTCCAGGAGCATGGCGGTGCCGCTGGCATTGTCATGGGCGCCGGGAAAGAAAAGGTCTTTGCCCTGGCGGCCCAGATGGTCATAGTGCGCCGTGACCACCACAAAAGAATCTGGCTTGATACGGCCAGGCACAAAGCCGATCACGTTCTGGCTTTTGTAGTTGGGCTCCAAACGGGCATCTACGGTAAACTCAATCTCTTTCGCGTTCCTAGACCAGGCTTTCTCCAGCACTTCCAGCACCGGGAACGGCAGTTGCTCGGTGCGCACGGTGGCCATGAGCTTAGGCCCGGGTTGCCGTATAATCACAGCCTTAGCCCGTAGCAGCTGGCTATGGAATGGCTCCGGTAATGCCAATAGCTCCTGGAAGTGGCGCTGGTAGACTACCAGTACTTTATTTTTGAGGTTATTGGTCAGGAACTGCTGCGCGGCGTCTACGTCTTTTAATAACAGAGTATCTATCTCATACGCCTTCCCTTCGCCTTTGCCGGGCCCGGTGGCACCGTGGGCAATGAAATCTATTCCGGGCACCAGTTCCCGGTCATTGATCTCCAGCTTCAGGTGGTTGTCCAGGATGTTGATAGGGAAAGAGAACTCCTGCCGGTAGTTAGGAGAAAGGGGCTTTAGGCCAAGGGCGGCATACTGCTGTTGCAGATAGCTGGCGGCAATGCTATCGCCTTTGAAGGCATACCCGCGGCCATGCATGGCAGGAGCAGCAAGGGCCGCAATAGTCTGCCTAACCCGATTCAGGTCTTGGGCAAACCCAGCAAAGTAAAATAGAGAGAGAAGAAAAAAAAGGGAGAGCCGCCGCACCATGACAAAACGTTTTGAGCCTGTTTTTGTGAAAATAGGCTAAAAACGCGCTCTAAGCAAAAGCCAGGTGAAAAGACCCAGCACGCAGCCAATGGCGTTACTCAAGGCATCTACGGGGTCAAGTTGCCGGCCCAGGGCCATGGCTCCCTGCAATACTTCTACCAAGCCACCAAACACCACTACGGTCACAAACGCGCCAGTCACTAGCCAAGGGGTCAAGGAAAGGGAGGGGTCTTTGCGAAGCGCCAGCAGAAGCAGGAACAGCTGGGTGCCGAATAGCACCGCGTGCACCAGGGAATCAAAGGTGAGGAAATCCCATTTAGGGGTGGGGGGTAACGCATTGGCGGGCAGCAGCGTCCCAATCAGGATCACCACAGCCCACCCTAGCGCCAAGGCATAGTACGCGTTACGCACTAAAGGTATTTTAAGCACCCACCAACTCTTTGTAGGCAGCGGCAGAAAGCAGCTCGCTTACTTCAGACTGGTTAGAGATAGACATCTTGATCATCCAGCCATCGCCGTAGGCATCAGAGTTCACCAATTCAGGGGCGCCATCTAATTTCTCATTGATCTCCAATACGGTGCCGGTCAAAGGGCTGAACAGGTCAGAAACGGTTTTCACGGCCTCAACGGTGCCAAACACTTCTTCTTTGGCTACTTCTTTGTCCAGGGTGTCAATGTCTACATACACAATGTCACCCAGTTCGCGCTGTGCGAAATCAGTGATGCCCACGTAGGCCACATCGCCTTCAATCCTGATCCACTCGTGGTCTTTGGTGTATTTTAGTTCTTCTGGGAAGTTCATAGTTTATAAATTTAAGTTCGTCTCAAAAATACATTCTTTTGGGTGGTGCCGCAATGCTTAGTCAGATAAACTGAACCTTAGCTGAATCCCGCCTTCGGTCACCGTGTTCTTGAACGCGTTGGCCACCTTAGGCTCGTTGATGTTCTTGGTGAAGTAGAACTGCAGGTTCAGGCGCTGGCTTACCACGTAGTCAATGGTGGGCCGTATTTGCACCTGTAAGGCCCCCGAGGTAGTGAGGTTGTTCTGGTACTCATTGCCGTCTGTGTCTACGGCAATGGTGCGCTGAATGGTCTCATTGTCCCGCAGGGTAAAGTCCAGGCGCATGGTCAATTCATTCTCCAGGGTCTTGCGCGAACCGCCAATCTTGAACGGTACCTTGAAGTTGGTGGTGGTGTAGCCCAGGCCTACCACCACGTCTTTCACGCCATTCTCGGTCACTTGCGCGTTGGTCATGTTCAAGAGCAGGTTGCGCTGGGTCTTGTACTCCAGACGGCCGGTGATTTGGCCTTTGGTCCTGAAATTAATACCAATCAGTGGCGACATGCTCTCGGTGATGGCTACCTGGCTCACTACGTAATACGGGATAATCTCGCCCTGCTCATTGGTGGCATCTGGGAAACCGCTTGGCTCAAAGTTGTAATTCAACGCCGTACTGAAGTTGGCCACTGTAAAGTTAGACTGGTAGGCGTGGTTCAGGGTAAAAGAGCTGAAGTACTGCTGGAAGAACGGCAACGTCGACAGACCATTATAGACCACGTTCCAGTTAGGCAGTGGAATGGCGTCAAACGGGCCGGTGGGCTTAGCCTCAAACCCATCTACGCTCTTGCCCTGGTAGGCCCGCAGGAACGAAGGAATCAAGACATCCTGGGCATTCACGCCATACACGCCCGGCCCGTTGTTGGCCTCGTTCAGGCGGCTGGCAATGGCGGCCCGGTTTCTAATGAAGTTCTCAAACGCATCTGAACGGTTTCCAGAGCCAGACTCAAACAAGGTCTGCACTGAGATAAAGGAAACGCGGTAAGAACCGGTGGTGAACGGGTTCTGACGTTGCACGGTCAAAGCAGAGTCACGGCGGTAGAAGACTTCCTCAATCTCAGACTTATTCACGGCCCCGTCCAGGGTGATGATGAAATTACGGAACGGTTCTATGGAAGCCCGGGCCGTGAAATTGACGGATTTAAGGGAGCTTAGCGGCGTGTTCAGGTATTGGCTGCTGTCTGTGTACCAACCCTCGCGGTTGGCCCGCTGGAAGAGCTCGTCCAGTTCATATTGCCGCCCCAGCACAAAGTCCAGACCGGGTGCCCCAAAGCCATCGGCTAAGCCGAAGTTCTGGGCCCTTGGCAGGAAGCCCGGCAGCAAGGTGCCCTCGGTGCGGGCGTAGGTAAAGTTCACAGACCTGGCCGACATCAAGGTACGCAGCACGCCATTCATCACTTGCCTGCCGCCGCTTCGGGTAGAGTCTGCCACGGGTGGTTGCCCCGGCTTGGCCGACTGATTGCTGACGCCTGGGTTAGGAGAGGCTTCATTGGCGGCCTTCAAAAACCGCACCTTGTTATAGAGGCGTACCAAGTCAAACTTACCACTCAGGCTGGTTTCCACACTGTTCTCAATGGTGTTCCCCAACTGCAACGTGTCATTGTTGCTGAGGGCCGTAGAAGCCGAGGTCCAGGTGAAGCCGGCCTGGTAGCGGGCGTCTGCCGAGACAAAATCCGTGAGCGGGAATTTATCCAGGGGCAGCCGATAGGTAAGGGCCACCGTCTGGTTGAAGTTGGTGTTACGGCCGAAGCGGCGCAGGTTGTGCCAGATCACCTCGTTCTTGTAGCGCAGGGAATCCACGTCTTCATTGATGCGGCCGTTTGGCTCGTCTACCACGGCCCGGTTAGAGGCAGTATAATCCAGCGTCAGGCTCTTAGTCAGGTCCCACTTCACGTCATAGATGCGGTTAAAGAAGAACGCTTTCTGGAACGTGGGCAGGAACCCGGTAGTGTCTGGAAGGCTGTACGGCGAGGTACGTCCTTGCAGGAACGTCTCATTGTAACGGCGGTCCAGGTCGGCGCGCACGGCAATACGGCTAGGCTGTAGCGCGAAGTTGAACTCCTTCAGCCATTTGAGGTACGGCGACTGGAACGCCTTCACCTCGGCAAAAGGGGAATAGCTCTTAGGGTTATTGTTATAGGTATAAGCTACGCCCCCGTTGTAAGTCTTGGAGTAGTTGCGGTCCGTGGAAATGTCGGTGTGCAGCACCTCGGTATAGGCATAAGAGAAGGAAAGGTTCTCCACGTCATACACACGGCTTTTAGCCTCAGGGTCTGTCTTCTCTTTCCGGACGTTGAGCAGGTTCACGCTCTTGGTCGTGGTCTGACTGACGACTTCCTTGCGGTAATTATCCCTTTCTGCTCCGTCAAACTTCTCCAGTGATAGGTCTAGTTCAGTATCTCGGTCCAGCGGGTCATAGCGCGGCTCACTGATGGTGGTCCCGTACTGCACCGATAACGGTACTACCAAGCCTAGTTTAGACGGTAAGAGTTTCTCGGCGGCAATGTTGGCGGCAATATCAAACTGGCCGGTGTTCTCGCGGGCGCGTTGGGCGGCGCGCTCCTGAATACCGCCAAAGCCTACGGCGGTATAAGAACCGGTGGCGGTCAGGTTGGCAAAGTCGGCTAGTTTCACGTTGGCGCGAGCGGTAGCGGCCCACCCGGCGGTGCGGTCAAAGTCAGACACGCGCAGTTCATTCACCCACAGGCAAACGGATTGCGAGGCGCGGTCTGGCGTGGCCGGGTTCTCCAGACCAATCATGAGGCTTTGCACATCACTAAAATCGGGGTTACCCACCACCCTGAAGACCTTGCCGTCTTCGCGGGTCTCCATGTACACCTGGTTCAAGGGGAAGCTGGCCTGGTTTCTTCTGGATTTCAGTTTTACAAACTCCTCAAAGGCCACGTCTATAAAGTTCTGCTCGTTCCAGATCTGGTAGGGATCGCGGCTACCCTGCGGCGTCATCTTCAGCGGAATAGAGTACTCGTAGTAGTTCTGCGTGAAGTCTGTACCAATGCGCACAAAAGCGTTCACCTCGTTGTCCCGGGTTCCGCTGGGGCTCTGGGCGTGCACGTACATTTTCAGGCGCTTGTAGATGAGCATATCCTGGCTTACGTTCTTGTACACGGCCTTACTGAAAGAGTCTCTCAGGTTCTCCACGCATAGCTGTAGGGACTGCTCATTCTGGCGGCGGTTGTTGGCAGAGGAGTAATCGCGCTGACGCTCTACCCCGGGTGGCACCACATAGGGGATGGTACCCGCGTCTACCTCACCGTTCTCCTCAATGCTCACCGAGGAAACATTGAAAGCAGAGGCATCAGAATCACAGTCGCCCACGCAAGGCGCGCCATTTGACAGCACCGAGTTGTAGGTACGCCACTGGTTTGAGACAAACTGCATCTGCACAAAGCGTAACACCACCGGCTGCTCAAACTGCGTCATGTACATCCGCATGAACCTGATGGACTTAAAGCCCTGCATGTTGTTCACGTTGCTGGTAGGCTTTCTGACCGGAATCCGGAACTGGTACCAGCTTACTTTGTTGCCGCCCGCGTCTACGGTGTCCACCTTGTCTACAATGTAGTTGTTGCCTACACTGAGCTGGTTAGGCCGGAGGTTGATTTTGTATTCATAATACTGCTCCAGGTCACTGATGACGTTGTCTTTGTTGAGGTCTTCCTTGTCTGGGAACGCGTTGGAGGAGAGGTTGCTGTTCACCGGCGAGTTGCCTTCCATGCCGTTGAAATTCTTGTACCGGCCCAACACACCAATTTTGCGGGAGTCATAGTCGCCGTCCAGGTGGTGCTTGAAGTTATCTGCGGAAGGGTCTTGCAACGACCCGTAGATGCCCAGACTCTGGAAGAACTCACGTTCCTCGTTGTCATTCAAGCCGTCTAGTCCTATATCTTGGAATGGCCGGGCGCTGGGCTCGCTGTCAAAGGCATCAGTCAGGAACTGGTTGCGGGTTACGCGACCCCAGGCAGTGGCTTCAGTAGCTTGGCGGCTGCCGTCAGAAGGCAGGCCGTTCTCAAACTCATAACGCTGGTCTTTGAGCAGGTCTTCTGAGACGTTCCCCAGGTTAATGACAAAATCTCCCCCGGTGGTATTGTTCTGGGCATTGCCTTCGCCATCATTGACTTTTCCGCGCTCCCCCTGAATAAAGGGGTCCAGCATCCAGAATTCCAGGTACTCGATGTTGGCGTTGTCAAAGTTGTTGTCAAAGGAAATCTCCCGGCTGATACCGCCCCAGTTGTTGCGCACATTACCCGTGAGCAAACGTCCGTCAGAGCTTATGCTGGGGTTGTAGTTGTACTGACCGCGTTCCTGGGGGTAATAGGCCAGGTCAAAGGTGTACTCAAAGGTATTGTTGGTCTCCGGGTCACGGTTAGGGAATATCTCGCGACGCTGTACTCCGCGCACGTAGTGGTTTTCCAGTTCCTCACGGCTGATATTACTAGGACGCAAGCTGTTGGCCGAGTAGTAGATCTGGTCAATGGTGTACCAGGCCAACTTAGCGCGGTTGTAGGCATACGCCAGGCCGGTTCGGCCGTTTACCAAAGGGGCCGGGGTAGCGGCCAAGCGCCAGGCATTAGTGTTGAAACCGCCTAACGAATAAGGGGTCTTGGCATTCTCAAAGTCATCTATGTAAGATACCCCGTTCTCGCCTACAAATTCAGTTTTCTTAGGTACCAGTTGCGCCACCTCGGCGCCTAGCGTGATGGAGGACGGGGCTTTGGTCTCCAGGAATGGCAGTTTATCGGTGAGGCGGGTGAGGAGCCTTGAGTCACGACGGTAGTTCACGTCAAACCCGTAGATGGTGTTGTTGCTGGGCTCGTCGCCAATGTTCACCCGCTGGATGAAAGGCCGCTCGCCCTGGTGCAGCACGGTGGCCCCCAGGATTAGGTCATTGTCTATGCGGTAATCAAAGCGGGCCCCCATGAGGGTGCGGGGCTGCACGCTTAGAATGTCTGCCTTCTCATAGGTAATGCGCAGGTTGCTGGCGCTGTTGAGGTAGCTGGGGTTCAAAATCTTTACCCGACCCAGGTCATAGAACACCTGGTAATCCTGGCCTTCTACCAGACGGGTACCGCCGGAGAATACTGCTACTGAACCTTCCGCGATGCGGATACCGGGCAAAGTAATCTCATCTGTGCTGCTGGCCTGGTAACGGCCTTGTATGAAGAACTTGTTTTTCTGGGAGAACTGCTGGGCATCAGTCTGGATTGAGTCATACAGTTCCTGGAATACATATTTGTTGATGTACTGGTCTTCCTGGCCTACGGTAAAGCGGGAGCGGAGGTACGACCCAAAAGGCTCTACCTGCGGGAAGAAGATACGGCCGGTTTCCGGGTCAATGGTGATGCCGGATAAAAAGTCAAAGTTACCGTCGCGGGGGCGGTCATTGTTAGTATTTACGTTGTCCAGGTTGAAGACCTGGATGAGGGGAATACCTTTCAGTTTAGATTCATCCTGCAGACTGGTGAGGTCGCCGCCGGTGGCGTCATCCTTGTAGACCACGTTTAACTGGAAGTTCTGGCGGTCAATCTGGTTGGCGTTGAGGGCGTAGACGTTTTTCATCATCAGGTCCCAGGTAGGGGTGTTGAGGCCCGGGTTGGTGGCGCGTAACATCTTGAGGAAAATGACCTGGTCCTCGGGTACGTTCTGGTAGTCTTCCTGCAGCTCGCCTACTTTATAGGTACGGCCATTTAAAGTATACTCAAACGCCACGCCCAATACCTGCTCTGGTAACAAGGCCGCGTTCAAAGAAATATACCCTAGCTGCGGGTTGAACTTGTACTCAGACTGGTCCAGGCGGCGGGCGCGCACGTGCTCAAAATCAACGGCCTTGCGCAGGCCAAAGCCTTCCAGAAAGTTATCTACCTGATTGTTATTTCTAACCGTTAGACTCCCATAAAGGCTATTCTGTCCGTTGCCGGCGCCAGAGCCTGCCGGAAGGTTGCGGCTGAACTGCGCCCGGAACGGGTTGGGCTCGCCCAGGTCCATGAGGGCCACCACGTTTCTCAGGTTAGTGGTGGCGCGGTTGTCATTGGTGATATAGACCTCCATGCGTCGCACTACAATACCCGAGTTGACCAGCGGAAGATTGCGTAGCGCCTGGTCATAGCGGTCCCTAAAGAACTGGGCCAGGAAGAAGTGACGGTCACGGTCATATTCATCCGCGCGTATCTCAAAACGGCGGTTCTGAGCCCCGTTCTGGATGTCAATGGCGTCAATACTTCCGCGCTGGTTGGCGGCAATGGCCGTCACGGAGAGTTTGCCCAACTGCAACTGCGCCTTCAACCCAAACAGGTTCTGCCCCCCCGAGATAAGGGAGTTGTTCAGGGGCAGGCTTACGTTACCCGCTTCAATTTTCTGGATGATCTCTTCAGGATAGCCGGTGTATTCCAGCTTGAGGTTATTCTCAAAGTCAAAGTTGGCCTTGGTGTCCCAGTTGGCCGTGATGCGCATTTTCTCGCCAATGCGGCCGTCAATGTTGAGGGCAATGCTCTGGTCAAACTCAAAGTCACCTATGCTCTGCTGCCGCAGCGGAATAGCTGGGTTCTCGTTTTTGTTGAAAAGCGCCCCAAACTTAAGCGTGGCCAACCCGTTGGGCCGTATGTCTACGGTATTGCCACCAAACAGACGGTCAAAGGTGCGGCCGCCCACGTCAATCTTGGGCACCAGGCGCCGGCTGGGGGCGGCAGGGTTCTGCTCATCCAGGCTCGCCGATTTGGTACGCCAATACTCTCTGATGGATTTCTGCTGCTGATACCGTGAGTATTCCTCAAAGGTCATGGTGCTGGGATCACGGTAGTCAAAGCCGCCAATCTGCTCAGTGATCTCGTAGCGCTTTAAGCTGTCATCTGGCACCACCTGCAGCTGCACGTTGCTGGGGAGCGGAAGCAGCAGGGGAGATAAAGTAGTCCGGTTGGAGAAAGGATCGCCGCGGCGGTCTTCAAAAAGCACCTTAGGACGCCGCGATGGGATATATTGCTGGTTCTTGGTTGTATCTTGTGCTTCCTCTGTTTCAGGCAATACGCTTGCCGCGGCGCTCAGGCCGGACATAGTAAACTCACTTGGCTCTGCTTGGGTAAGCCAGGCCATCAACGACACCAACCCTACCGCGGTTGCAAGAATGGGATGCTTTTTGGTATAAAACACAAATAGTAAAGAAGTTACTTAGGAAGACTTCAAAGCAAATTTGATCATATCTTCAACAGAGAGACCTGCGCCTTCCCGTTTGATAATAGCATCTAAGGTTTTTTCGGCCACATTCTTCGCGAAGCCTAGGGTGACTAATGCAGATAACGCCTCCTCTCTGGACGTATTGTGTGCCGCTCCGAAGGTCACACTCACCGCATCTGCCCCCAGTCCTTTCCTGAATTTATCGCGCAGTTCCAGGATAATCCGTTGGGCGGTTTTGGCCCCAATTCCCTTCACCTGCTGAATGGTGCGCACGTCTTCCCGCACAATGGCCTGCTGCACTTCCTGCACCGTAAGCGAGGAAAGGATCATGAGCCCCGTATTAGGACCAACCCCCGAGATGGAGATCAGATGAAGAAAGGCGCTCTTCTCCGCGATGGTGGCAAAACCATACAGCGTGTGGGCATCTTCCTTGATGTGCTGGTGCGTGAACAGTTTGCAGCGTTCGCCGGTAGGTAACTGGCCGTAGGTGTTCAGGGAGATGCGAAGCTCATAGCCTACCCCGCCCACGTCAATGATGACAAAGGTGGGGTCTTTCTGGGCAAGTTTGCCGTCTAGATAAGCGATCATAAGACCAGCGTTACAAAAGATAAATGATAGGTTTTATATACTCAGATTCCGTTTTGGGGCCGTTTTTTGAAAAACAGCCCCAAAACGGAACAGAAATTGAATGCCAGTCAGTGATTGCCTGCTAGAGAACACACAGGCAGTACGTACTGGTACTATTTAGAGTTTAGCTTTGCACTTCTGCGCATCCACCACCGCAATGGCCACCATGTTGATGATTTCCCGCACAGAAGAGCCTAACTGCAAGATATGCACTGGTTTACGCATACCCATCAAAATAGGCCCAATGGTTTCTGCGCCGCCCATTTCCTGTAAAAGTTTATAGGCAATATTACCAGCAGCCAAACCGGGGAAAATCAAAGTATTGGCCCCCTCATTGGCCAACTCGCTGAACGGATAATGCTCGCGCAGCAGATCTGTGTTGAGGGCGGTGTTAGCCTGCATCTCGCCGTCTATCAACAGGTCTGGGTAGCGCTGCTTGGCCAGGCGGGTAGCCTCACGCGTTTTGGTAGGCACCTGGCCCGCACTTGACCCGAAGTTAGAGTAAGACAGCATGGCAATGCGGGGCTCCCGGTCAAAGAAGCGCACGTAGCGGGCCGTCAGTCCTACAATGTCCACCAGGTCCTCAGCCGTGGGCTGCAGGTTTACGGTGGTGTCTGCAAAGAAATAAGGCTCTTTTTTATTCTGGATGATGTACATACCCGCCACCTTGTTCACGCCTTCTTCCACGCCAATCACGTGCAGGGCAGGTTTGATGGTGCTGGAGTAGTCACGGGTAAGGCCGGAGATGAGAGCATCGGCCTCGCCGGTTTCCACCATCATACAGCCAAAGTAGTTTCTTATGCGCACCAGCTTACGGCAGTCAAACAGGGTCATGCCTTTGCGCTTGCGCTTCTCATACAGTAAATGCGCGTATTTCTCGCATTTGGCATCCTCTTCCCGCGGATCTATGATCAGGCAGCCTTCCAGCTCTTGCTCCATCTTGAACTCCTTGATCATTTCCTTGATCACGACCCGTTCCCCCAGCAGGATTGGGTGCGCCAGCTTCTGCTCTACCACGGTAGAGGCCGCTTTCAGGATTTTGTAGTTGTCCGCCTCGGCGAAGACCACGGTTTTAGGGTTCTGCCGCGCCTGGGTAAGGATACGGTTCATCAGTTTCTGGTCAATGCCAATACGGGCCTGCAGTTCCTGGTGATAGCGTTCCCAGTTCTGGACAGGGTTGCGGGCCACGCCAGATTCCATGGCTGCCCTGGCCACCGCCGGACTGATGGTGGTGATCAGGCGTGGGTCCAGGGGTTTAGGAATGAGGTAGGTACGGCCGAAGGCAATGGTGTTATCGCCGTAGGCTTTATGCACCAGGTCCGGCACGCCTTCTTTGGCCAGTTCTGCCAATGCGTACACGGCCGCCAGTTTCATGGCCTCATTGATTTCGGTGGCACGTACATCCAATGCCCCCCTGAAAATGTAGGGGAAACCGAGCACGTTGTTCACTTGGTTAGGATGGTCTGAGCGGCCAGTGGCCATGATCAGGTCATTACGGGTAGCCATAGCCACCTCATAAGGAATCTCAGGGTCTGGGTTGGCTAGGGCGAAGATGATGGGGTCTGGAGCCATCAGCTGCACCAGCTCAGGGGCGAGCACGTTGCCCGCGCTCAAGCCCACAAATACATCAGCGCCTTCCATGGCCTGGGCCAGGGTGGTGATCTTGCGCATGGTCACAAATTGGGCCCGGTAAATGTCCAGGTCATTGCGCTCTGGGTTAATGATGCCGTCTTTGTCAAACATGACAATGTTGTCAATGTTCACGCCTAGGGCCAGGTACAGCTTGGCGCAGGCAATAGCGGCCGCCCCGGCACCGTTAATCACCATCTGTATTCTGGAGATGTCTTTGCCTACCAGTTCCAGGGCGTTCAGAAGCGCCGCGCTGGAGATGATGGCCGTGCCGTGCTGGTCATCATGCATGAGCGGGATGTTCATCTGCTCCCGCAATGCGTTCTCTATCTTGAAGCTTTCCGGCGCCTTGATGTCTTCCAGGTTAATGCCGCCAAAGGTGGGCTCCAAAGACTTTACAATCTGGACGAATTTGTCTGGGTCAGTTTCATTGATCTCAATGTCAAAAACATCAATACCAGCGAATTTCTTGAACAGTACCCCTTTCCCTTCCATCACGGGTTTAGAGGCATCGGGCCCAATGTTACCCAGGCCCAATACGGCGGTGCCGTTGGTGATTACGCCCACCAAGTTGCCTTTGGCGGTATATTTATAAACGTCTTCGGGGTTGGCGGCAATCTCTTTGCAGGGTTCGGCCACACCTGGGGAATAGGCCAGGGCTAAATCCATTTGGGTACTCACCATTTTGGTAGGCACTACCTCAATCTTGCCGGGTTGCCCCTGGCTATGGTAATTCAGCGCGTCCTGCTTGTTGATTCTAATCATTTCCTTCTGCTCTTGGGTTGTATTCTCAAATGTGCCGCCTGGATGGGTGATTTACCTGGGCGGCGGCGTAATGTACAAATTGTTAAGATTTTCCCTATTCCGCAAAAATACAGGTAAATAAGGAAAAAGCGTTTTTAGCCCGTTTTTTCAAAAACAGGCTAAAAACAGAGCGGCATCCCAGACCAAAGTCTGAGATGCCGCTCTGTTTCTATGGTCAATATCAGCCTACAATCAGCTTCATGCCAGGCTTTAACTCATCGCCTTTCAGTTTGTTGGCTTTTCTTAGTTGCTCCACGCTCACGTTGTTGTACCGTTTGGAGATATTCCAGAGGGTGTCACCTGGCTGCACGTGGTGCACCTTTGGTTTTTCAATGATGGCTTTTTTGGCTATGGCTTTCTTAGGGGCCACTACCGCCATAGCCGCGCTTTCTTTGGGCATGCCTTCTGCATTGGGGCCAGAGGTTTTCCCCACCATAACGGCTTCTTCGGCAGAGGCTAGCAACGTGTTTTGCGCCAGAGAGTCTGCTTTCATTTGGTTAGTGCCTTCGGCCTGGGTGTCAGGCCTGAACACCACCAGCTTTTGCTGGGCTAGCAAGGTGTTGCCAGAAATCTTGTTCCAGGACTTTAGCTGCTCTACGGTCACGTTCTGGGCCTTGGCAATCTTGGAAAGGTTGTCGCCGCGGCGCACGGTATAGTATGACTTGGAAGTAGGGGAGGCTTCTTTGCCGGTGCTGTCTTTTACCACCGATTCTGCTTTGGCCAGCATGGTAGCAGGTACCTGCGGTTCTACCGAAGGCAGCTTTTTCCGGACCGGAGATCTGTAGCGCGCGGAGTCCAGCACCGCCATGCGGTTCTCAGCCAGGAAAGGCCGTACGTCTGCCGGAATGCGAAGCGGAAAATTGCTCACGTTCTCCGGGATGTACTTATGCTTTAGCGCTGGGTTCAGGTTAGCGATCTGGTCCTCAGGCAGGTTCAGCTGCAGGGCCAGCAGTTTTAGGTCCAGGGGCTGACTGATCAGCAAGGTATCCAGAGCGATTGGCTGCTGCGGGTTGGCGGCACGCAAGTTGTGGTCCTCCGCGTGATTCAAGGTGTAGACCAAGGCCGTGAAAGAAGGCACATAGCTGCGGGTTTCTTTAGGCAGGTAAGGGTAAATGCCCCAGAAGGTTTTCTTGCCACCGGAGCGGGCAATGGCTTTCTTTACGTTACCCGGGCCGCAGTTAT
This sequence comes from Rufibacter soli, assembly GCF_054781795.1. Lineage (NCBI taxonomy): Bacteria > Pseudomonadati > Bacteroidota > Cytophagia > Cytophagales > Hymenobacteraceae > Rufibacter > Rufibacter soli. Next base: position 30,932 of record NZ_BAAGTS010000002.1, read on the forward strand.
AGGCGGCCAGTGCCATCTCCCAACTCCCGAACATGCGATACAGCTGCTTCAGGAACTTACAGGCCGCCTCGGTTGATTTCTCAGGGTCCATGCGCTCGTCCAGGTAGTGGTTCTGCACCAACCGGAAATCATTGGCCGTTGGTGTCATGAACTGCCACAGACCTACCGCCTTGGCCGAAGAGACCGCTTTGGGCAGCAAGGCGGATTCTACCACCGCCAAATACTTGAGTTCATCTGGCATGCCGTGCTTGGCCAGGTACTTCTCAAACATAGGGAAGTACATGGGCTGTCGGTCCAGCACCCGCTTGGTGTATTTGCGGTTACGGATGGTGAAATAGTCAATTAACCCTCTTACTTGCTTGTTAAACTCCAGCGGTATTTCCTGCTCCAGACAGCTCAGGCGGTCCTGGATAAGCTCATCGGTTTCAACCGGAATGAACTCTATAGAATCAGAAAGTACCTTAGTAGAGTCTTTTACTTGCAGTACCGGAAGCTCCGATACGGTGGTCTGGCGGGCTTGGGTAGCAGAGGCCAGGCCCAATGTAAGTACAAGGCCAGTAAGAAAGGTAAATTTGTGCATTAGGCGGTTACTTGTGGTTGATGGTTCATCAGTTGTTTGGAGAACGCAAACAGTTGCTCTTCCCCAAAAGCTTTGGTCATCACTTGCACCCCAATTGGTAGCCCTGCGGCGTCATGCCCAATTGGTAACGAAATAGCCGGTATGCCTGCCAGGTTTGCCTGTACCGTGTAAATGTCTTCCAAGTACATGGCCAGCGGGTCTTTGGTATTTTCCCCTATCTTAAAAGCAGTAGTAGGGGTGGTAGGTACAATCAGAAAATCGTATTGGCTTAAGAGCTCATCAGTTTTCTCTTTGATCAGGCGGCGTACCTGCTGCGCCTTGGTGTAGTAAGCGTCATAATAGTCTGCGGAGAGCACAAACGTGCCCAGCATGATGCGGCGCTGCACTTCCTTCCCAAACCCTTCGGCGCGGGTCTTCTTGTACATTGACGCCAGATCAGTGGCATTCTCGCTCCGGAACCCGTACTTCACCCCATCATACCGGCCCAGGTTAGAGCTGGCTTCGGCGGTGGTAAGAATGTAGTAGGTGGGGACAATATAGTCTAAAAACGGGAAACCAACAGGCTCCACCGTATGGCCTTCGGCTTTCAACTGCTCCAGCACACCTTGCACGGCGGTTTTCACCTCGGCATTCAGGCCGGGGCTATCAAAAGAATCACTGATAAACCCAATGCGGGCAGGACGGTCAAAGGAAAGGTTCTGGCTGTAGGCCGGCACGGGGCGCTGACTTACGGTGGCGTCAAACTCATCGGCGCCTGCCATTACTTCTAATAGTAAAGCGGCATCTTCCACGCTGTGGGTCATGACACCAATCTGGTCAAAAGAAGAGGCGTAGGCAATGAGGCCATAGCGCGAGATGCGCGAGTAGGTAGGCTTCATGCCCACCACGCCGCAATAGGCCGCCGGCTGGCGCACAGAACCGCCGGTGTCTGAGCCAATGGAGGCCAGGCAAAGGTCTGCCTGCACAGCCACAGCCGATCCGCCGGAGGAACCGCCCGGCACGCGGGTGTTGTCCAGGTCATTGAGAGCCGGACCAAAGGAGGAGTTCTCATTGGAGCCGCCCATGGCAAACTCATCACAGTTCTGGCGGCCAATGATGATGGCGTCTTCCTGCAACAGGCGTTGCACGGCAGTGGCAGTATACAGGGATTGGAAACCGTTCAGAATCTGGCTGGCAGCCTGTAGCGTATGGCCTTCATAAGCCAACACGTCTTTGATGCCAATCACCATTCCAGCCAGTTTACCGGCGGTGCCGGCTTGTATTTTGGCATCCACTTCTTCGGCTTGCCGAAGGGCCTCTTCTTCAAACACCTCCAGAAACGCATTTAAATGGCGTTTGGCGGCTATGTTCTGCAGGTAACGTTCCACCAGAAGACGGCAGGAGAGCGAACCTCTGCCTATCTCCTCGCGGATAGCGTCAAGGGATGTATAGCGCATGAATTAAACGTTCGGGTTGTGGGGAGTAGGGTTAGGGTTGGCGTTGGGCGCATTATCATAAGGAGCATTGCCATTTTGGTAAGGCGCGTTGTTATAACCTGGACCTGGGTTGTTATAGCCGGGATTTGGGTTATAATTATTGTTTCTGTTCTGGTTGTTGGAATATCTGTCATCACCGGCAGCATTCTCAATGTCGTTCTTTATTTCTTTGGTGGCGTCCTTAAACTCCCGGATACCTTTCCCTAACCCGCGGGCCAGATCAGGAATACGCTTGGCACCAAACAACAACAAAACAATTAAAACAAGAACCACCATCTCGCCGGTGCCCAGGTTTCCGATAAATAAAAGGTTGGCTGACAACATAACTGTACTAATAAGGTGTTAAGAGTGTAAAATTAGGGTATAATTTTCAATTACTGCGCACATTTCCTGAAGATTAAACGCAGGGCTTGCCATGCTAGTACAGAATGCACCAGACTTTACGTTCCCTTTTAGAAGTCGATTTTCCCAAAGTGGCGGTAATTGAGGTTGAACCTACGTTTTTTTAGCCTCCTCCGGTTTTTTGCGTAGGTTTACTTCTGTCTTTTAATGTTTACCTGTGTTTAGGAAGTTCCTGTCTTTTCTTACGGTGCTGTCTACCGGCTGGCTGCTTTTGGGCGTGCTTTGCCAGTATGTGCCGCCGCACCTTTTCTGGCCCGCCGGGTTTATTGCCATGTCTTTGCCGGGCGCCCTGGTCCTGAACGCGGTTTTGTTGCTGCTTTGGCTTTGGCAGCGTCCGGCCTGGGCCTTGTTGCCCTTGCTGCTGCTGGTTCTCACCTGGAGCCAGCATACGCGGTATTTTACCCTTAATACCCCAGATGCCCAACCGGAGCCCGAAGACCAGCGCATAAAAGTGTTGAGTTATAACGTTCGGGTATTCAATGTATATGGCCATCTGCACGCCCATGACCCCAGTCTGCCCGAAAAGGAAATGACCTGGGTAGCCGAACACCCCGCTGATATTCTATGCCTGCAGGAATTCTACCATGATAAAAAAGACAAAACCTATAACAGCCGAAAGCGAATAGGAAAGGACCAGGGAAGGGAAGTCTATGTAGGCAAAGCACTGATGAACCAGATTGGCGCCGAGTTCGGGTTGGCCATTTTCTCCCGCTTCCCGGTGCTCAATAAAGGAACCGTAACCTTTGACCGGCCTACCAAGAACCAGGTGATTTATGTAGATGTGCGGTTGCCCTCAGATGATACCCTGCGGGTGTACAACATGCACCTGGAATCCATGGCTATTGAGGAGAAAGACGTGGCTGATGCAGTGCAAAGCGAGCAGGGGCTCAAAACCAAGGGCCGCAACATTGCGCGCCGTTTAAAAGGAGGCTTCATTGCCCGCAGCCACCAGGTGCAGCGATTGCTGGAACACATAGAGGCCAGCCCTTACCCCGTTCTCCTGTGCGGCGACCTGAACGACCTCCCCAGCTCCTACACCTATCAGCAATTGCGCAGGCAGTTGAACAACAGCTTTGAGGCCGGCGGCAGCGGGTTCGGGTTTACTTACAACGGAAGCCTGCCACTGCGCATAGATAACCAGTTCTTCAGCCCAGAGCTGGAACTGCTCCAGTTTGACGTGCGCCAGCAAATTCAATTCACCGATCATTTCCCCGTAGAAGCCACCTATGTATTAACTCGGAAGGATTTTTAGGGAGGTATTCTTTGCGTTTTAGGCCTGTTTTCCGGAAAACGGGCCTAAAACGGCTGAGCTGAGTTATGAGTCTTGAGTTGATCTGCAGAAGAGCGTCATCCCCCAACCTCCTTCAAAGGGGGACGAAATGCTTAAAGTGAGGCCAGGGCCTCAGGGAAGTTGCAAACTTCCCGAATGGTGGGTCCAAGTTGGAAACTTGAACCAAGGGAGGACCTGCTGGTGTAAACACCCCCCTTCGCCCCCCTCAAGGGGGGAGTCTGCGCTTAGTAAAAGTTAAGGCGTTTTGAGCCTGTCTTCTAAAAAACACCCTTAAAACGCTACCTCCATTTCTAGCAAGCATTTCCCGATTCCAGTCTTTACTTCGAGCGCCTCGCTTGTGGCCATAGACAGACTCTAACTAAGAGCGAAAGGCAACTCGGCCGCAAGGGCAGTGCGAGGGGGAAAGACGGGGCCCCGCGGCCGTGAGCGCTCGGAGGGAAAAGATGCAACAATACAGCATAAGGGCTTAAGGCATAGGTGCTCACCACGCCAGCATCAGGCGAAAATGCGTGCACCAGTTTATGCCTAAGGGATAGGCTGTCTTAGTAGTTGGCCCCTAGGAACACCAACAAACGCCGAATGACTATCCAAACTAAAAATCCCATTTTACACCTATTTTCCTAAAAACACCCTCAAAACAGCCTATCCCTATTAAAACCCAAAGAAAAAAGCAGCCAAAGCCCCGGAACCCCGTACCGTTACAACAAGTACCAGTAAGTTTTATAATTTTGCCGCATGAACCACCCGTTATCTATATATAATACGCTCACCCGCACCAAGGAACTGTTTGAACCCCTGCATCCCCCGTTGGTGGGACTGTATGTCTGCGGACCCACGGTGTACGGGAATGCGCATTTGGGCCATGCCCGGCCCTATATTACCTTTGACGTGCTTCGGCGCTACATGCAGTACCTGGGCTACAAGGTACGCTACGTACGCAACATCACAGATGTAGGTCACCTGCAGAACGACGCTGACGAAGGAGAGGACAAGATTGAGAAATTCGCGAAAGCGCACCAGTTGGAGCCCATGGAAGTGGTGCAGCAGTACACCAACAGCTTCCACCAGGACATGGCCCGCCTGAACGTGACGCCCCCAGACATTGAGCCGCGTGCCTCAGGTCACATCATTGAGCAGATTGAGATGATCCAGGAGATTCTGGATAATGGCCTGGCATATGAAGTAAACGGGTCTGTGTATTTTGACGTGCCCGCTTATAACAAAGAGCACCATTACGGAAAGCTGTCTGGTCGTGTGATAGAAGACCTGCTCAATAATACCCGTGACAACCTGGAAGGGCAGCAGGAAAAGCGGTCACCGCTGGACTTTGCGCTCTGGAAAAAAGCCTCGCCCAGCCATATCATGCGCTGGAGTTCGCCCTGGTCAGACGGGTTTCCGGGCTGGCACCTGGAGTGCTCGGCCATGAGCCGGAAATACCTGGGTCCTCAGTTTGACATCCACGGCGGTGGACTGGACCTCATGTTCCCGCACCATGAGTGCGAGATTGCGCAAAGCCAGGCCAGCGACAACCACACAGACGCTGCCCGCTTCTGGATGCACAACAACCTCATCACCATCAACGGCAAGAAGATGGGCAAGTCACTCAACAATTTCATTACCTTGGGTGAGTTGTTTAACGGTACCCATGAGTTGTTGCAGCAGGCGTATTCGCCCATGACGGTGCGGTTCTTTATTCTGCAGGCGCATTACCGCAGCACCCTAGACTTCAGTAACGAAGGCTTGCAGGCGGCCCGCAAAGGATACCTGAAGGTGATGAACGGCCTGCGTATTCTGGACCAACTCCAATACCCAGCGGGGGCTACCGCGGTAGACGCCAAAGCCGAGGAGGAAATTCAGAAACTTACCGCAGAACTGCTCGCGCCGCTGAATGACGACCTGAACACGGCCAAGACTATTGCGGCCCTGTTCAACCTGCTCAAGAAAATCAACAGCATGCATACCGGCGGCTTTAAGCTGGAAACCATTTCTGAGGAAACTTTTAACCAGATGCGTGATCAGTACCGCACCACGGTGCTTGACATCTTGGGCCTCCAGGAAGAGCAAACCACCGATGCGCAGGCGCTGCTCAACGTTGTGCTAGGGTTCTACAAAGAAGCCAAGGAAGCCAAAGACTACGGCCGGGTAGACGTGATCAGGGCGCAGCTCAAAGCGCAGGGCATTGTAATTAAAGACATGAAAACCGGGATTGACTGGGCCTATGAAGAATAATATGAAAACACTGGCCCTTGGGCTACTCTTAGCCGCAAGCCTTCCTGCCTGCGACAAATCAGCCAAGCAGGAAACGAGTCCGGCCGGCGAAACCGCCACTACGGAAACCGCCAACGTGAACGTACCATCCTTCAACGCCGACTCAGCGTACCAGATGGTGCAGAAGCAGGTGTCGTTTGGGCCGCGGGTACCTAATACCCCCGCCCATGAGGCCGCCGGCGATTACCTGATCTCTACCTTGAAAGGCTACGGAGCCAACGTGTTGGTGCAATCTTTCACGGCCAAGGCCTATAACGGTACGGTGCTGAACCTGCGCAATATTATGGGGCAGATCAACCCCAAAGCCAGCAAGCGTATTTTGCTGGCCGCCCACTGGGACACCCGCCACGTAGCCGACAAAGACCCTAAAAACCCCAATAAGCCCATAGACGGGGCCAATGACGGGGCCAGCGGGGTAGCGGTGCTGTTGGAAATTGCGCGCCAGCTGCAGACCAATCCCTTGCCAGAGAACGTGGGTGTCGACCTGATGCTCTTTGACGGCGAAGATTACGGACAACCAGATAACACCGGCCCTTACCAAGAAGACACTTGGTGCCTAGGGTCGCAGTACTGGTCTCAGAACCTGTTACCCAAGGGCTATTCTGCGGCCTACGGTATTTTACTGGACATGGTGGGGGCCAAGAACGCCCGCTTTGCCCGGGAGGAAACCAGCCGTACCTATGCCGGAGATGTGGTGGAGAAAGTGTGGCGCACCGCTCAGAAAATTGGCTACTCAGATTACTTCCCCTTCGTGGATAGCCCAGGCATCACTGATGACCACACTTACGTGATCAAGTATGCCAACATCAGAATGATAGACATTATCGCGTATGATCCTACCAGCCCAGACGGGTTCTTCGGGCCCTATCACCATAGGCACACAGACAACATGGACATTATTGACCGCAATACCTTAAAGGCAGTAGGCCAAACCCTCTTGCACGTGGTCATGAACGAGAAATAGCACTTGAAATAAAAGCTACTTTAAAGCCGTTTTCTGGAAATATCCGGGGAACGGTTTTTTTAGCGCCAGACAGAACAAAAACAATCCCTATTGGTTATACACTCCGTAAGTGTCTTGGCCTGTTTTAAACGGATATACCTTATCCCTTTCCCTGGTCAGAATTTCACCAAGGGCGAACATAAGGCCAGGCTTTGTTTGTATTGCTGCTTTTCAGGAGAAGCTTATTCCTCTTAATTTACTTTTCACATGTCATACCACTCTACCACCCAGGACCTGTACCGCGATGCCGCTTTAACGCCAGATGTAGGGCTTTGCTGTACCACCACGCCCATCTGGCAACTGCCCGGGCTGTCTATCCCTAAAAGAATGCAGCAAATGAACTATGGCTGTGGCAGCACAGTGCATCCCCGTGACCTGGTGAACAACCCTAAAATTCTTTACGTGGGCGTAGGTGGCGGCATGGAGCTTTTACAGTTCGCGTATTTCAACCGGCAGCCTGCTGGGGTGATTGGCGTAGATGTGGTAGATGAGATGCTGCAGGCCTGCGAGGATAATTTCAAGCTGGCCGAACTGGAGAACGACTGGTTCTCCTCAGATTTTGTAGACCTGCGCCATGGCGATGCCCTGGAACTGCCGGTAGAAGACGAAAGCATAGACGTAGCCGCCCAGAACTGCCTGTTCAATATTTTCAAAACCGATGATCTGAAGAAGGCGCTGCAGGAAATGTATCGGGTGCTAAAACCGCACGGGCGCCTTATTCTCTCAGACCCTATCTGTGACGGAGGTATGCCCGCTAACCTCAAGGAAGACAGCCGCCTGCGGGCTCTGTGTCTAAGCGGTGCGCTGCCTTTGCAGGAATACGTGAAAGCCTTGACAGATGTGGGCTTCGGCACGATCGAGATCCGGGCCAAACGACCCTACCGCGTGCTGGCTCCCGGGCAATACGAGACCGAGGAACTGGTGTTTATTGAAAGCGTGGAAGTCTGCGCCATCAAAGACCCCATGCCCGCTGACGGCCCCTGCGTGTTCACCGGTAAAACCGCCATTTACTTTGGTGACCAGGAGTACCTGGATGACCAGAAGGGCCACGTGCTGCTTAATAACCAGCCCCTGGCTGTCTGTGACAAGACCGCAGGTGCCCTGGCTTCCTTAAACCGCCAGGACCTGTTCATCACTGATTCTACCTATTTCTATGATGGCGGCGGTTGCTGCTAGGCAATGAGGGAAGTATCCGGCTTTCATTTCTCCTGCTCCCCACCCTCTCTGTCATCCTAGAAGGTATCTTGTGGGCGAACTAGAATAGCGTTTGCTCAGACCTCATTACCGTCTGCTATCAAGATCCTTCCAGGATGACAAAGAGAGAAGAGAAAGGAAAGAGGGAAGGGCAGAGGAAAGGAAGACTAAGGGAAATCTTCTCCAGATAAATTCTACAGTCATTTCACGGCGCAGGCGTTTGCTTGCGCCATTTTAATGTTGAAGCTGTTTCTAAGCCAGAGAAGAAGAATAGGTAAGAGTAACGCCTTCTTCAGTGACCTGCAACATGGCTTCCCGGCCCACTACCAGCGCCAAATTCCGGTCTACGTGGCCTACCGGGAAATCAAAGGAAATGGGGTAGCCAAAGCCGCCGCAATGCTCCAGGATAATCTGCGGCACGTCCTTCCCGAAGGGCACGGCCGTATCTTTCATATCTGAGAACTGGCCTACCACCAACCCAGCTAATTTCTCCAGTCGGCCCATTCGTCGTTGGTGTACCAGCACGCGGTCCAGGTTGTAGTAATGCTCACCCACGTCTTCCAGGAACAAAATCTTGCCCGTGTAATCTATGTCTGAGGCGGTGCCGGTGATAGTGTCCAGCAGAATAAGGTTGCCGCCTACCAGTTGGCCGGTGGCAGTGCCCAGCACGTTATGAGGGGTTGGCGGAATAGAGTAGGAGAGGGGCTCGTCGAATAGAATGCGTCGTAAAGACTCATCGGCTTCCTGGGTGTCTGGCTTGCCCATGAGCAGCGGCATGGTGCCATGGATACTTTCCAGCCCCAGCGCGTGCAGGTGGCACAGCATTGCCGTCACATCACTAAAACCAATGACCCATTTGGGCTGGGCTTTCAAGCTGCTGAAATCCAGTTGGTCTATGATGCGGGTAGTGCCGTAACCGCCTCTGGCGGAAAAGATGGCTTTTATCGCGGGGTTGTCCAGCATCTGCTGGAAGTCAGCCGCACGCAGGGCATCTGGCCCGCCCAGGTAGCCATCCTCGGCCCCTATGCTTTGGCCCAGGATTACCTTCAGTCCCCAGGCTTCCAACAGCCTGATGCCGTCCTGGATATCTTCTAAAATTACTTTTCGGGCTAAACAGACAATGCCAACGGCATCTCCTTTCTGTAGGGCGGGTAGGGTCACGGGTAAACGCAGGTTAAAATACAGGCGTCCAAAGTAGGCATTTTTCCTCATTACTGGCGCGCTTCCTGGCTTCTGCCTAAAGGAGGTACCCCGTTTTCGGCATGATTTGGAGAAAATAGCCCCAAAACCTGCATCGTCTTTCTCTGTGGCGTACCTTTAGAGACCCTTGTTTTCAAAGAACTCAGATGAGAATCTTATTCAATACTTTATTGATTATCCTTGCTCTCTTGGCCACACTTTCTGTGCTATTTTTAATGATGGCTTTAGCATCTGGACATCAAATCCCGGCGTCAACCATCAATAAATTTTTTCTGACTTTCATCTTCCTGATTGCTTTGATAGCCGTTGTGGTGTTCTTGAAAAGAAGATATGCTAAGCGCAACTTGTCAAAGGATAGCCCTACCCCTGAATAGAAATTCCTAATTCCCAATTCTTAATTCCTGATTAAAAAATGGCCCGCATTAAAATAGACCTTCCCGCCAGTTACTCCTTTCTGACCGAGCTACCCATTAGAATCACGGACCTCAACTACGGCGGGCACCTGGGCAACGACGCCCTGCTGAGTTTGCTGCATGAGGCCCGCGTAAGGTTCCTCAAGCAACATGGCTATTCTGAGTTGGATGTAGCCGGCGCCGGATTGATTATGAGTGATGTGGGCATTGTCTACAAAGGCGAAGGCTTCTATGGAGATACGCTCACGGTGCAGGTGCAGGCCACAGAGTTCAACAAGTACGGGTTTGATCTGGTATACCGGCTCACGAACCAGAATGGCAAGGAAATAGCACAGGCCAAGACCGGTATGCTCTGCTTTGACTATACCGCACGCAAGTTGCGGGGCGTGCCGCAAGAAGCCCGCGAGCGTCTGGAAACTAAAGCGTAAGATATTTTGTACCTTTGTGGTATGAGTATGCCTTTGATCCAAGATATAGAGATCCTGAACAAGCAGGACATAAGAAAGCTAACCCTGGACCAGCTCAAGGCCTGGATGGTGGAGCAGGGCGAGAAGCCTTTCCGCGCCAAGCAGGTCTATGAGTGGATCTGGAAGCTGACGGCCACGTCGTTCTCTGAGATGAACAATATTGCCTTGCCGCTGCGCGAGAAAATGGAGCGTTTCTTCACCATTAACACGGTAGAAGTGAACACCAGCCAGATGAGCGAGGACTATACCATTAAGTCTACCTTCCGGCTATATGACGGCAATATTGTGGAAGGCGTGCTTATTCCGCATCCCAAGCGCATGACCGCCTGCGTGTCTAGCCAGGTGGGTTGCTCGCTTACCTGCTCTTTCTGCGCCACCGGCAAGATGGACCGCATCAGAAACCTTAACGCCGATGAAATCTATGACCAGGTAGTGCGCATAAAGGAGCAGACCGAAAGTAACTATAACCGGCCGCTCACCAATATTGTGTACATGGGTATGGGCGAGCCTTTGCTCAACTACGCCAACGTGATGAAGAGTATTGAGCGCATCACGGCGCCAGACGGTCTGAACATGGCGGCCCGCCGAATTACGGTCTCAACCGCCGGTATTGCCAAGATGATCAAGAAAATGGCCGACGACGGTATCAAAGCCAACTTGGCCCTCTCTCTGCACGCCGCCAATGACGTGAAGCGCAACGAGATCATGCCTATCAATGAGACTAACTCCCTGGAGGCTCTTAAAGATGCGTTGGTGTATTACCACAACAAAACCGGCCGCAAGGTCACTTATGAATACATTTTGCTGAGCCACTTCAATGACAATATTGAAGATGCCCAGGAACTGCTGCAGTTCTCTAAGCTGATTCCGTGCAAGGTGAATATCATTGAATACAACCCAATTGGCGATGGTATGTTCCAGAAGTCTGAGGATGACCGCCTGGAGCCATTCATGCGCTACTTAGCTGACCGGGGTGTGCAGGTGAACGTGCGCCGCAGCCGGGGCAAAGACATTGACGCTGCCTGCGGCCAGTTGGCGCTCAAAGACAAAAAAGAAGGCGAAGAAGCCTAAGCTTAAAGAACTTATCCTATATTAAAACAGAAAGCGCACCCCAGGGGTGCGCTTTCTGTTTTAAGCCTGTTTTTAGGAAAACTGCCCTAAAACGGGTTTTGCCTACACCAGAGGTTTGGTGCGAATGGCATCCCTGATTTCAGTCAGGAGTACTTCTTCTTTGGTAGGCGCTGGTGGTACACCCGGAGAGGCCGCTTTCTTGCGGTTTAGGGTATTCATCAACTTGATCATCAGGAAGATGGCAAACGCGATAATCATGAAGTCTACCAGGCTCTGAATGAAATTGCCGTAGTTAAGGGTCACGTCGGTGATCTTGCCTTCGGCATCAACGGCGCCTTGTTTCAAGACCATTTTCAGGTCTTTGAAGTCAACCCCGCCTAAGAGAATCCCCAGCGGCGGCATTAGAATATCATCCACGAAAGAGGAAACTACTTTACCAAAAGCGGCTCCAATAACCACACCCACTGCCAGGTCGATTACGTTGCCACGCATGGCAAATTCTTTGAATTCTTTAAGCATTGACATAGATGAATGGGTATGTGAGACGCGTTTGGTTTTTACTTGCCTCGGGTGAAGGAATTAGTTCAATTCAGATAAATATAGAATTACTAGCGGGTTTTTACTACCAAGGTGCTGGCAATTTTATCATGCAAGGCTTGCTTGCGCGAAGAGAAAGCCGCCATGATATAGCCAATAAACAGAATAATGGTAGAAAGGTAAGTAGACAAGGTTCTGCCTAAAGACCTTAAGAAGGAAATGCGCTGCCCATGCTCATCGGTTACTTTCAGGTTTAAGGCTTTTTTGCCAATGGTGGCCTGCCATGAAGAGCTTTCCAGAATAGACTTATACAATAGGTTGATTAACGTTGAAATGCCTAAAGTGCCAGACATGGCCGCCATCATGGCATAGGGATTGTTTTCCAGGTCGGTAGCCAGGGCGGTGCCGCCCATGAAAACGGCGCTGATGATCCAGTTAGGAATGGCCAGGACAAAGCCGTCAATTATCAAAGCCACTAGCCTGATCCAGAAGCCTGCATATTCTACCGTAGCAGAAGTTTCATAGATGTCTGAGAAAAAAGAGTCTTGGGTAGCTGTGTTTTCCATGTGGTAAAAGTTTGTTTGTGAGTAGTTTGGTTTTAGTATAGTGAGAAGTGAATATACTGCTATTTTTCAGGATAACAAGCTAATGCCCGCTTGGAGCTTACTTTTTGCGCCTGGCCGTCTGTTTCAGAAACAGTTCTATTCCCTTTCGTATCTGCTCTGCCATGTCTGCCTGAAACTCTGAGTTAATCAATTTCTGCTCATCCTCGGGGTTGGAGGCAAAGGCCGTTTCCACCAGCGCGTTGGGGAACTCCGTAGGGGCGTTCAGGGCGAAATTGAAGCCGCCAATATTCCCGAATTCCTTCAGATCCAGTTTCAAGACCTCTTTATATAAAGCCTGCGACAGCGGCCGGAACGCCACATGCCGGTAGTACGTGCTGGCGCCCTGCACCTCTGGCCGGCCAGCTGAGTTCACGTGAATGCTCACCAGCAGATCGGGTTGCGCCTGACGCAGGGTCTGTACACGCACGGAGTTGTCTACACTTATATCGGCCTCCCGGGTCATCACCACCTTAGCGCCTTTCTTCTCCAGTTCCTTTTTGAGTTGTTGGGCAATCTTGAGGGTAATCTCCTTTTCGGGGACACCCGTTTTGCCGGTGGCGCCGTTGTTAGTGCCGCCATGGCCCGCATCTACGGCAACGGTGAGGTGTTGGAGCTTCAGTTTTGGAGGCTGCCGCTTTACCCGTACCACCAGTGAATTGCCCTGGTAGCCCACGCTATAGCCCCAGGCCTGGGGGTGGCACAAATCAATGGTAGCCCGGAACACATCTGACGAAATTTGTTGGTACTGCACGTTGGTGACTTCCCGCAGGGTGCGGTGCTGGGTGATCCAGTTGGAGTTAGAGACGGCACCATAAATATCCACCACAATGCGGGACGGGTTCATCTCCAAGTAAGAGGTGTAAGGCAGCCGTTGGCCCACGGCCACGCGGACATAGTCATACTTGCCGTTGGCGTCATCGCCGGTCACGCTCCAGGAACTGGTCAGACTCTCGCCGGTATAGGTAGAGACGCCTTCCAGTTGCACCTGCTGCACGGGTATGTAGGCGTTGAGCGTGTTGGAAAGTTTAATGCGGTAATCACGCCCGGTCTTGCCAGTTACCTGCACGCGCACCAATGAATCCAGAAAGCCCATTTTAGCCCCACCCAACCGGTCTTCGCCTAAGCCATAGTTCAAGTAAGCGCTATTGGTTTTGGTAAATCCGTAGAGAGGCTGTGCTGGGTTAAGGATGGTAACCTTGGTGGTAGAGTAATGGGTGGCCGCCGCCAAGGCCGTAGTGGTGTCATCTACCAGCACTTGTAGAAACTGGTCCTTGAGTTTGTCTGAAGGCTGAATAATGTAAGAGCCCACGTACAGCCCTGCCACGCCTTTGTTTTGCGCCGCCGGCAATTCCTGCAGCGGGTGCTGGTTCCAGAGCCGTACTTGCAAGCCAGACTTGGTTTTAACCCGCACGTTCAGGCGGTCGCCGGGCAGGAGCCACAGGTCAGCGTTAGGTTCTGTGCGCACGTATTCTACCTGCAGGGAATCATGAGCACCAGGTGTAATGGGCTTGGTGGCTGGGTCTGTTTTCGCCGGATTTGTCTGGGCCAGGACCAACTGCCCTGAACAACAAAGAAAAAGGAGAGGGAGAAAGAATTTCATAGTAAGAAAGTGAATCCTCTAATATAGGGCTTCTCTGATGTTCCATCTACTATTGGGTTCTGTCATTTTCTGTTTTAAGCCTGTTTTCTAGAAAACAGGCTTAAAACAGAACTCCCGCCACTGTCAAAGCGGCGGGAGTTCTAAAAGTGAGTTGCTTCAGAAAAGAGGCTTGTTTCCTACTTGGTCTCTTTCTTCTCCTTCAACATGATAGCGTCTACGTTTTTGCTTTTGATCAACTGGTTAAGGGCAGGTAAATCAGTGGTGAAGACTTGGTTGAGTTTCTGCAGTTGGGCATCTATCTGGGCGGTTACTTCCTTCTGGAACGCATACATCTGATCCGTAGGTTTAAAGTCACCTACTGAGGCTTGTGAGGCCAGGTTAGCCAGTTTATTGTTTAACCGGATGGGGAAGTTGAGAGGGTCCTGGCCGCTGCGGTTCTTGGTCTGGTACAGCGTTTCTTCCACCTCGGTCATTTTCTTGTTCATCGCCTTGGCCGCCTCCAGCACGTCTTTCATGTTCTCCTGGCCCTGGAACCTTGAGGTGACGGTATTGATCTGGGTGCGGGCCTCGCGTATTTTACTGATGGCGTCATTGGTCTCGGTGAGCTTGTCGCGCACCTGCAGCAGGAACGTTTTCTGGGCCTGCAGATCTGCCAAAGGCGTTTTGCTGCGTGGGTCCTGAAGAATCTCAAACTCGGTTTCCTGTGGTTGGCCGTTCACGGTAAGGCGCGCCTTGTAGGTCCCTGGAATAGCCCTTGGGCCCTGGGTGCCGCCGCCCCACAGAATCATGCCTTCAAATTTAGAGGCCTCTGGGTAGCTCATGTTCCAGACAAAACGGTTCAGGCCTTCTTTGGCTTCCAGTTTGCTGGCCGCGTCTTTGGCGCCGTAGGTGTATTTTTTAATCAGTTTGCCGTCTTTCTCCAGAATCTCCAGCGTCATTTTGGAGGTGGTGTCCGGGGCAGCGGGCAGGTAAAAGTGCACCATCACGCCGCCGGGGTGGTTCTGGCCCTCAAACTTGGTGTTGGCCATGTTGCCGCCGTTCATTTTGTAAGAAGGCATGGGCTTGTAGAGATGGAACTTGCTGCTGGCAATCTGCGGGGTAAGCTGGTGCAGCAGGGTCAGGTCATCAATGATCCAGAAGCTTCGGCCCTGGGTGGCGGCAATGAGATTGTCATCTTTAATGGTAAGGTCCGTGATAGGCACCAGCGGAAGGTTCTGCTGGAACTTCTGCCAGTTGGCGCCGTCATTGAACGACACGTACATGCCATACTCCGTGCCCGCGTACAGCAAGCCAGGGCGTTTAGGGTCTACGCGTACCACCCGAGTGAAGTGGGTAGCCGGTATGCCGTTGGTGATCTTGGTCCAGGTCTTGCCGTAGTCTGTGGTTTTGAACAGCAGCGGCTGAAAATCTCCTGATTTGTAGAGAGTGGCAGCAAAGTACATGGTGCCTTTCTGAGTAGGGTGGGGCTCCACGCTGTTGATCATGCTCCACTCCGGCAGCGCCTTGGGGGTCACGTTGGTCCAGGTCTTGCCGGCGTCACGGGTTACGTGCACCAGGCCGTCATCAGAGCCGGTCCAGATCACGCCTTCCTCGGCGGGTGATTCCATGGCCGCGAAGATGGTGCCGTAGTACTCCACGCTGGTGTTGTCCTTAGTGATGGGGCCGCCGGACGGGCCTAACTTGCTCTTGTCATTGCGGGTCAAATCCGGGCTGATCACTTCCCAACTCTGGCCCTCGTTGGTGGTCACGTGCACGTGGTTAGAGGTGGTGTACAGGCGGTTGGCGTTGTGCGGCGAGAAGAAGATAGGGAAGTTCCACTGGAAGCGGTACTTCATGCCTTCGGCGCCGTGGCCCATGGGATTGTCTGGCCACACATTGATGGTGCGCTCAAAGCCAGTCTTGTGGTCTACCCGGGCCAAAAAGCCACCGTAGTTTCCTCCGTACACAATCTCCGGGTCTTTGGGGTTCACGGCCAGGTGGGCACTTTCTGCGCCCGCCGTTTCTTCCCAGTCATGAATACCAATGCTGCGGCCGGTAGTGCGGTGGGCAATGCGTAAAGTAGAGTTGTCTTGCTGCGCGCCGTAGATGCGGTACGGGAAGGCGTTATCCGTCACTACGCGGTAAAACTGGGCCGTAGGCTGGTTGTCCATGGTGCTCCAGTTCTGGCCACCGTCAAAGCTTACTTGGGCGCCGCCGTCATCGGCTATGATCATGCGCTTGGGGTCTTCGGGGGCAATCCAGAGGTCATGGTGGTCGCCGTGGGGGGCGTTGTAGTTTTTGAAGGTGCGGCCGCCGTCGGTGGAGTGGTGGTAGCTTACGTTCATCACGTACACGCCGTCTTCGTTTTTAGGGTCTGCGGTCACGCGGGTATAGTACCAGGCGCGCTGGCGCAGGTTGCGGTCATCATTGAGTTTGGCCCAATTCTGGCCGCCGTCATCAGACCGGAACAAACCGCCGTCCTCGGCTTCCACCATGGCCCATACGCGCTGGTTGTTGGCCGGGGAAACGGCTACGCCGATGATGCCGAGCGTGCCTTTGGGTAGGCCGGTGTTGCGGGAAATCTCTTTCCAGGTGTCGCCGCCGTCGGTGCTTTTCCAGATGCCGGAGCCGGCCCCGCCGGAGGAGAAACTGTAGGGTGTGCGCTCCATGCGCCAAGTGGTGGCGTAGAGGTTGCGCGGGTTCACAGGGTCAATGACCAGGTCAAAAGCACCTACTTCTTTGTTCACGAACAGCACGCGCTCCCAGTTCTTGCCGCCGTCTTTGGAGCGGTACACGCCGCGTTGTTCATTGGGCGCATAGATGTTGCCCAGCACCGCAGCATACACCAGGTCTGGGTTCTTGGGATGGATGCGCACGCGCGGAATATGCTTAGAGTCTCTCAACCCAATATGCTGCCAGGTCTGCCCCGCGTCCACGGACTTCCACATACCAAAGCCCGAGGACACGTTGCCGCGCACCGTTTTCTCGCCTTCGCCCACGTAAATTACATTGGGGTCTGCCTCACTCACGGCCACCGCCCCAATAGAGCCCCCGAAGAATTTGTCAGAGATATTTTCCCAGCTTGAGCCGCCGTCTTTGGTGCGCCACACGCCACCGCCGGTGGCCCCAAAATAGAAAAGGTTGGGCTGGCCGGGTACGCCGGTCACGGTGCCGGACCGTCCGCCGCGGTAAGGGCCTATGGAGCGCCAGGTAAGGCCGTTGTATAGTTTTTCGGGGTAAAGCTCCTGGGTGCCTTTCTTGGATTTAGAGGACTTACTGGTTTTCTCTTTTTTCTGGGCCTCGGCAGAAGTGGGGGCCAGTAGCGTGAGGCCGCCCAACAACAGGGGCAGCCACTGCCTGAAAAGCCGCGCGGGTAAAAGGTGTTGCATATTGGTTTGTTAGGTTGGAGTAGGGTATTTGCCGGGGTAAGCTACTGAAAAAGAAGCAGCAATGGGAGAGGGAAAGGCGTGTTTTTGGCCTGTTTTTAGAAAAACAGGCTCAAAACAGAAGCGGCAGTCGCAACAGGGCCCCATTTGGGGGATCCTTATCAGGCAGAGCCCTTATAGGTAAGGGCTTATAAGCATGCCTGGGCAAAGAAAAAGCTTCCCTCTTTTGAGAACTTTATTGCTGGCTATGGGCGACCCCATCTTTAAATATTTCTATTGAAAAAATGGCTGGCACTTGCTTTTGAATGGCCGCTTCTTCTTATCTTAACTTCTCAAAAAGAAGCCCCAACTGCAAACAAGCACCACATGAACCAATCTTTTCCATACCCTGCCATGCCTGAGAAGGTAGATGAACGCATTATGGCTCCTTCGGCGGCGTTTAAGCGTGAAATTGTAAAGGTAGCCGGGGCTATTGCTTTTTTTGCGGTGGTTTACGTGGCTTTGATGGCGGCAGCGCTTGCGTTGGCGGTGTTATCCGGTTTTGGCGGGTATTTTCTGGTGCTCCTCAAGCCGTCCTTCCTTACTTTGATGCTGGGCTTAGGGCTGGCTGGATTGGGGGGAATGGTGATTTTTTTCCTCCTGAAATTCATTTTCACGCGCAATAAAACGGACCGTTCCGGCATGACGGAGATTCAGGAAGACGAGCAGCCTGAGTTGTTTGCTTTCATCCGGAGAATTACCCAGGAAACCCAAACACCCTTCCCTAAAAAGATTTACCTGTCCGCGGAGGTGAACGCTGCCGTTTTCTATGACTCCAGCTTCTGGAGTATGTTCTTCCCGGTGAAAAAGAATCTGGTTATAGGGCTAGGCTTGGTTAATTCTGTGAACATCACTGAGTTTAAAGCCATTTTGGCGCATGAGTTCGGGCATTTCTCGCAGCGCAGTATGAAGCTGGGGTCTTACGTGTACAACGTGAACAGAGCTATTCATAACATGCTGTATGAGAATGAAGGCTACGCAAAAACGCTGGATAAATGGTCTAACTTAAGCGGGTACTTTGCTCTTTTTGCCGGCATTACGGTTAAAATAGTGCAAGCTATTCAATGGGTATTGAAGAAAGCGTATGTGGTGGTGAATAAGCCCTACATGAGCTTGTCGCGGCAGATGGAATTCCATGCAGACTCGGTGGCTGCTTTTGTGGCGGGGTCCGAACCCCTCATCACCAGCCTGCGGCGTATAGAGGCCGCCGATATTTGTTATGCCCGCCTATTTGAGCATTACAATTCATGGTTCAGTGAAAACCTGAAGGCGGATAACCTTTACCAGCATCACCGCGCGCTTATGCACAGGTTCTCTGCTGATTTAAATATCCCCCTGGTACATGGCTTGCCGCAAATAAGTGGGGAGACACTGGCTCGTTTTCATCAAAGCAGGCTGGTGGTCAAGGACCAATGGGCCTCGCACCCCAGCACAGATGACCGTGAAACCCATCTGGTAGCCCTTAATGTACCCGCAACCATTCTGCCTGAGCCGGCCTGGGTGCTTTTTAGAGAAGCAGAGAAGGTGCAGCAGCAGATGACTGAAAAGATTTACCACGGAGCTGAATTCTCGCAGGTCCCGGAAATATTAACCCTTGCTGCCTTTTCCCAAAAGGTAAGCGCAGAGATAACCGGCCGGACTTTTGATAAAGCCTACAAGGGATATTATGACAACCGCATCTTAAAAGCCTTTGAAGTGGACAGCGAGGCTGGCACGCCCCCTGTATTGGCAGATACTGCGTTTGAGGACTTATTCACAGATGCGCACTGCCAGCTACCAGAGAAAATCAGCCATCTGGAGAATGATATCCAAACGGTTCAGCAGATCATCAGCGGGGACTATGCCGTGAAAACCTTTGATTTTGATGGTAGGAAATATAAAGCCAAAGAAGCTGTGACCGTGCAGCAGGACCTGGAGCTGGAACTGGAAGCGGCCCAGGGGCAATTAGATCAATTAGATAAAAAGGTCTTTGGGTTCTTCTACCGCAAGGCCGAGGAAAATGGGAAAGGGGCCGAGCTTTTGGAGGCCTACCGGCAATTGTTCCAAGCCACCAAAGAAGCCCTGGAAGATACCAGGCTGTACCAACACATTTTTGATACCCTCAACTTCATCTTCACCAATGACATGACAATGGAGGGGGCAAAAACCGTTGTTGGGGAATTGGAAGAGCGCAAGGAACCTATTAAACTTCGGCTTCAACATCTGCTGCAGGACGCTGCCTATACCCGCTGCTTACTTGCGGGGCAAGGCCCTAAACTGGAGCGCTTGGCCACCCAGGGCCAAGTGTACTTCTCAGAAGCGGGCTTTGACAGTGATGCCCTCACGGAGCTTAATGATGCCCTTGCTCTTTTTATCCAGACCAGCTGGGAGAAATGTTTTCAGCTTAAAAAGGAAATGCTTTCCCTGCAAATGATGGTGCTGCATAGGCAACCTGAGGAAAAAGTATTGGTAGAGGAACGGTAGCGTTTTGGGCCTGTTTTTCTGAAAACAGGCCCAAAACAGGAACAGTCCTTTTCAGGGAAAGTGTAAGCCTAAGGAGCATTAGCTTTTCGCTTGGAAGGGATGGCCTTCACTTTTAGAAGTGGAAAATGACGGTGCCGCATTCTTCCGTTTTAAGCTTGTTTTTCCGAAAAAAGGCTCAAAACACGCCTTTAAAAGGTATGCACCAATTCATCTGAAGAAAATAGAATACCTGTTTTAAAATCTCGGATAGGGAAGGAGAATCTGATAAAGTGGCCTTTTACTATTGGAATAGGCTCCGGAAAGGGAGTAAGAAAAATGGTGGTACCCGATTGCATGGGAGCCCTTGCCACAAGCTCTCCCTTCTCATCATATACCTTAACATCGAAAAACCGGCCGACATGGTAGCGCCTAGGAAGTGGTTTACCTGTGCTTTTATCAAATAAGCCAAAACGGAGCCTTTGGTGTTTTGTATACTCATTTTTTAGAAGCCGTACTTCCACCAGTGGCAAAGTAATGGCCTCAAATGTGCTGATTTCAGTGTTGGAATCCTTTTGTCCCTGAGTGAAAACTTCAGCCTGAACTACCACCGGGCCGGCTGCATCTGGGGTAAGATAGTAGGTAAAGGAATCTTCAGGGTTTAAAAGCACAGAATCAATTTTGCCGTTTTGGATCACGAGGCTTCCTGCAGCAACTCTCTTGCCTAACTGGAAGCTAACTTCGTTTTGCTGCCCAACCGCCAAATACTTTCTAGGTCCTGTTAACGGATAGCCATCGTCTTTATGAATGAAGACGAACGGCTCTTGGGCGAAAGCATAGCATGAAATGATAAGGGTTAAAGCGATCAAAACGCCTTTGCCGGTTATGCCTGCTTCTTCTTGTCCATATCGCGCAGCAGCTTCACCGTCATGTATCCCAGTCCCAGGGCCAGCAACGCAATAGCCGCCCAGATCAGCATTTTTGACCCGCGCGGGCCCTTCGCATTTTCAGTTTTCAAGGCCTTGGCCGGCTGCGGCACCAGCAGCGGAATGTCCTTCGGGATGCTGTCCTGGAAAAACGCCAGGTCATAGTTGGGGGCCGAAAGCTTTTCGTCGCCGTAGCGCAGGGTGTAGGTCTGGCCTGAGTCAAGATCGGCCACCAGATAGCGGTTGAGCTGGAGCACCTGCACAGAATCAATCACCAGCGGCGGACTGTCGCCGTTTTCAATCTGCACTTCCAGCTTCTCTACCCGCCGGCGCGGGAGGTCTACCACGGCCGGGGCGTTGGAGTTTAGCAGCAGCGGCACGGAGATTTCCTGCAGGCGGGAGCGTCGTCGTCTTGGCTTGCCCCGTCGTTCATAAATTCTCTTTTTGCCCAACACAACCCTGCCAGGTCTATGGTAAAAATCCGGGCCTGAAATGTGTACGGCAACCTGGTCTGGGTATACCGGTTGCCCGAACGTCAGGCGCAGGTAGGTGAAATGGGTGTCGGCGCTGTCTTTACGGGAGAAGGACTGGATAGGAATGCGGGTATATTTGCCGGCCTCAGAATAGGTGTCATAGTAGCCGGCTTTCAGGATGTTGAGCGGGGCGCTGGTAGAGTCATTCAACTGCAACTTAAAATACCGGTACTTGCTCAGCGGAAAGTCCAGCAGCTTCAACTCGGCGGTGCTTTGGGTGCTCTGGATGGCGTAGAGCCAGTCACGTTCTTTGAGCACGTACCAGTTCTGGCGGTCATCGCTGCCGCTTAGAGAAACCTGTTTTCTCACTTCGGCATTGCCGATGAGCAGACTGATATTGTTGATGGCGCGCTGCTGCGGATTGTGCACCAGCACCTCAGACATCCCGCCGGGCCGACGGGCGTAGCTCAGGATCTGGTAAGGTTTGAAGAGGCGCTTGTATTGCACGGGCACCTCGGTGCGCAGCAGGTAGGGCACGGTTTGGCCGGCTTGGTTAAAAAGCCGCACGTCTTCCAGGCCAAGCTGCAGGTGGCCAATAATTTCTGGGGTAAGCAGCAGGCGGTGATAGCCTTTCTGCGTAGCGGGCGGCAACTGGGCCTGCCAGGAAAAGTCCTGGGCCCCGCTTTGCTGCCAAAGCAGGCAACACCCCATCAATAGAAACAGCAGCTTACGCTTCATGGGACAAAGAGCTTGAAGGTTTGTCATCTGGCGGGGTGTCTTCCAGAATCATGTTTTTCAGTTTCTGGTACATGAAGGAAATTATCAGCAGCAGCACGCCCAGGCAGATGAACGCGGCAATTTTCCCGCCTTCAGACATGTCGCCCACATCAAAAATAAACAGCTTGAGCAGGGCCACCGAGAACAGGGTGAGCGAGATAATTCTTAGGGTTTTTAGTTTTCGGGCCATGCCCAACGCCATCAAAAGAAACGAGCACAAGCCCCAGAGAATAGGGAAGCCAATTTTGTAGACCTGCCGCTGGGTGTGATACAACAGCTCAGAAGAAGGATGGGCCACCAGCAGCCAAAGGTGCTCCAGCTCAAAGCTAAGCAGGATAACGCCCGCTGCACTGGCCAGCCACAGACTTATCTTGCCAAGAAGGCTGTTAAACGTGTCTGTTTTATGAATGCGCCGTAGCACCACGGCCATCACCACCACCAGCGTGAGGAGCGGTAAATAATGACTCAGGAACGCAGCCAAGGTCTCTGTCTGGTTAAACAAATAGCCGTTCCGGAGGTGGGTGGTGGCCGGCTGCAGGTTGGTCATGTAGGCCAGCACCGCTACTAAGGAGAGAGCCATGGTCGCCTGTGCGTAGATAGGCTGCGTTAACCGGTGGGTTCGCCACAGCAGCCCCAGCAGGTACAGGAAATGGAAGAAGCCCAGGAAGAGAAGTTGGGTGTCGGGGCTCAGAGAGGAGTGCTCCAGTTGGTGCTGCAATTCCAGCAGCAGTACCAGGTACAGCAAAAACACGAACAGCAGGCCTATGAAGGTGCGGTAGTTTTTCAGGAATTGGGCCGAAAGAGCGCCTGTTTCCTCCTTCCGTAGCAGCCACCAGGTACCTGCCACCGCCGCCACCGATACGATGCCCGTGATGAAGAGCTTGTTCAAAAGCAGGGGCAGGCTTTCGCGGGAAATGGTGTATTCCATCCAGTCCATCATGAGGCTCACTAGCATAAGGCCAAGCACGAGCATAGAGGCGTACTTGATGAGCGTAATGCCCGAGCGCTGCGAAAGCCAAAGCAACAGCACCGCCTCCAGCGCCCAGAACAGGGTAATGTAGTTACCCTCCAGTTGAATAGGCGCTGATAAACTCAGGAACGTGAGCACCAGACCAATGAGCAGGTACACCAGGTTGCGGTCTACGCGGTTGCTGCGGTACAGCGCAAAGGCAAACGCAAAATTGAAAACGCCCAGCAGAATAGTGAACAACCCCTTGTAGTCGCCCCCGGCGAGGTGGGACATCACGTACATGCCCGCCGCGTAGTACAAAAAGGTATTGCTCAGCAGGAGCATAATCTCCGGAGCGGTGAACCGACGGCGTTCTTTTACATTATAGATGATGTTCATCAAGAAGAACACCAGGTAGAATAGGGTGGCAAACACCAAGGCGCCAAGGAACGGAGCCGTGGGCGTGTCTACCACCCGGGTACCAAACCAGCTGCCGTATAGGATAATGGTGAAAACGTAGGCAATGAAGTTAAGAAGGTTCCATTTCTTAAAGTAGGCCAGCACTAGAATGCCCACGTTCAGCAGCAGGATGAACATAAACAGCACCACGTAATCGCCTTCGCCGGTACTCACCATGAACGGACTACCAAACCCGCCAATGAGGGCCAGCACCGCCAGTTCCATGCGGTCATAGGCAATGGCCAGGAAAATGGTAAAGGCCGTAATGCCCACCATCAACAGGAACGCTACCGTTTGACTGAATATCTGATACTCATGAAACGCGATGGCAATGGTGAAATAAAGCACCGCCATGCCGCCCCCAATCAATACCGAACTGAAGGCCTTGTACTCTTTGCGTAACCTATGCGCCACGCCCAGCAGCGCTCCGCCCGCTAATAGTCCAATGGCCACCCGGCCCACCTCATTGATCCAATCCTGGTCAATGGCATACTTCACGAAAAACCCAATGCCCAGCACCAGAATGGCAATGCCCAGCTTGTTGATGAGGTTCTCGCCAATGAATTTTTCCCAGTCCAGCTTTTGCGTGAAGAAGGAGGGTTTGGCGGGCTCTTGCTCCAGTTCCTGGAAGAAAGGATCTTCTTCAATGCCTTGGAAAGCGGCCACGCGCGGCGTTTCCGGCACTGGTGCTGATTCTGGCGGCGCCACGGTAACAGGCGGTGAAAGGACAGTTAAAGGCTGCGCAGGAGCCGGGGTGGCTGGGGTTTCAGGCTTAGCAAGCGGAGCAGGGGAAATGCTTCGGGCGGGGCCCGGTTCTCCTTCTTTAGAGGTGCGTTGCATCTGCTCCCGCAGCCGGGCCAATTCCTCCTGCAGGTGGTGCAGGTCCTGGCGGTGCAGTTTTACGTCGGTGCTTATCCGGTTGCCAAACCAGATGACCAGTACCACCAGCGCCAAAAGCAGAAACACCTCCATAGAAATCCTTTAATTGTCTAGGCTCTATATTACAATTTTATCTGTAAACGCGGGAAGATAGTCTTCTATAAGTTGTTAGGGGTTTCTACCCTGATTCTCAGAAAAGCCATTAAAACCGTTCGTCAATCAGTTCTTTGTTTACCGCTGCCCCGGCCATAGATCCGGCTGCCACGGCCAGGGCCACGGAACGCATCATGGTGGTGGCATCACCGGCGGCATATACGCCGGGTACGGTGGTTTTTTGCAGAGGGTCTACTTTCAGGTGACCGGTTTCGGTTAACTCACAACCAAGTTCCTGCGGTATAGGGCAGTGCTGCTCAAAGGGTGGGCGGGCAAAAATAGCATTCACTTTCTGGGTAGAGCCATCTGTAAAAGCAATTTCCTGCAAATAGCCTTGGTCATGCACTAATTCTGCTATTTCTTGCTCGTTTATCGGTACTTGCTTTCGTTGCAGTATTTCGCGCTGCTCCCGGGTGAGGGTAGAGGGACCATTGGTGAACACAGTTAGGGTGGGCGTCCAATTAAGCAGGAGCTTCACCAGTTCAAAGGCCATGTCGCCATTGGCCAGAATGCCCCAGGCTTGGTGGTGTATTTCATACCCGTGGCAATAAGGGCAATGCAGAACAGAGATTCCCCAGCAGTCCGAAAAGCCTTTTAGGGCAGGCATGAGGTCCTTGACGCCGGTGGCGAAGACTAGTTTGTTGGCACTGATCACAGCCCCGGTGGCGGTGGTTACCTGGAAGTTCCGGTTTTGCCCTGTGGCCTGCACGGCTTTGTCCTGAACGAGCGTAACGGTGGGGTAAGCTGCTACCTGCTCACGGGCTTTTTGGGCAAGGGCTGCGGGTGTTTCACCGTCTTGGGTCAAGAAATTGTGCGAGTGCGGAGTCTGCTGGTTACAGGGCGAGCCGGTGTCCAGGACCAGTACCCGCCGGAGCGCCCGCCCTAAAGACATGGCAGCGGAAAGGCCAGCGTAACTTCCTCCTACAATGACTACGTCTACTTCAGTTGTTTCTGTCATGGGTTCTTAAAAAATGCATGGCTACCGGAAGTGAGAATAGGAAAAGCTGTTTCCGGTTATTTTTTCCTGCATATTCTCTGCTTGGCAGGGCCATTGGTGAATGATTTTTGGCAAATGTAGCAGAATTTCGTATTATTGCAACAGTGTTGCATTAGTGAATATGAAAAGAAGAAACACCCCTACCCAGCAAGCCATCATGCAGCTGCTGCAAACCGCCAACTCGGCCTTGAGCCAGGAAATGATTGAGCAGAAGTTAAAAGGCGAGGCAGACCGGGTGACCATTTACCGGGTCCTGAATAGGTTCTGTGAGGACGGCTATACCCACCGCATTGTCTCAGATGACGGCAAGGCCTATTTTGCCCTGTGCCGCGGTTGCCAGGAAAACCACCATACCCATGACCATTTCCATTTCAGGTGTCTGAGTTGCCAAAAAGTGGAATGTCTGTCTGAGAAGGTACAGGTAACATTGCCTGCCGGGTATCAGGCAGCCAATGTGAATGCTTGGGTGTCTGGGCACTGTGCCGGTTGTAGCACTTTGTAAAACCGTTTTTATAGCCGTTTTTTGAAAAACAGACCTAAAGTAAGAAGCAACAAAAAGGGTCTTGCCACCATGGCAAGACCCTTTTTGTTGAAGATGAATAAGTAGTGCTTAGCCGTTAGCCTGAGCATAGCGACGGTTTACTTCGTCCCAGTTAATAAGGTTGAAGAAGGCCGTGATGTACTCTGGTCTACGGTTCTGGTATTTCAGGTAGTACGCGTGCTCCCACACGTCAAGGCCTAAAATAGGAACGCCGCCGCAAGAGTCAACGCCTTCCATTAGCGGGTTGTCCTGATTGGCGGTAGAGCAGATCTGTACAGACCCACCTTCTGTGGCGCATAACCAGGCCCAACCAGACCCAAAACGGGTAGTGGCGGCTTTGGTGAATTCTTCCTTGAAGGCATCATAAGACCCGAAGGCTTTGTCAATGGCCTCCGCGACCGGGCCGGTTGGGTTACCGCCGCCGTTTGGGGCCAGAATTGTCCAGAACAGGTTGTGGTTGTAGTACCCGCCGCCGTTGTTTCTAATGGCCGGGGTCTTGGCCGCGTCACGCAGGATCTCCTCAATAGACTGGTTTTCTTTTTCCGTGCCCTGGATAGCATTGTTCAGGTTAGTGGTGTACGCCTGGTGGTGCTTGGTATGGTGGATCTCCATGGTCTGACGGTCAATGTGCGGCTCAAGCGCATCATACGCATACGGAAGTTGCGGAAGTTCAAATGCCATAGTTTTATGTGTTTTAGGTTAGAAATACAATGGTTCAGTTATAGATACGGAACGGGCCAAAGATAAACTAAATTCTTTTGGCTCTAAAAAAGTCACTCATCAATTGCGCGCACTCATGGGCCAGAATGCCGGTGACCAGTTCGGTCTTGGGGTGCAGCAGGTTCACGCCGGTGCGGCGATAGCCCCGCTTCTCATCTGCCGTGGCGTAGACTATGCGCTTGAGTTGGCTCCAGTAACTGGCCCCGGCACACATCACGCAGGGTTCAACGGTCACGTACAGCGTGCAGTCGTGCAGGTATTTGTTGCCCAGGTGATTGGCGGCCGCGGTAAAGGCCAGCATCTCGGCGTGAGCCGTGACGTCATTGAGCTTCTCGGTTTGGTTGTAGGCGCGCGCAATGATCTTGTTCTGGCAGACTACCACGGCCCCAATAGGAATCTCGCCCTCTTCCTGGGCATAAAGCGCTTGCTTGTAGGCTTCGCGCATGAAGTGTTCATCAGAATGGATGCTAAGCACTGGATTGGGTGTTATAAAATGAAAACGGGTGGCTCTTTTCTACTGCCACCCGCTGCTCTATGTTACAAAATGCGTTTTGAGCCTGTTTTTGTAAAAACGGCCCTAAAACAGGAATTCTTACTTCACGTTAGCGCTGGCCATTACCTGCCGGGCGGTTTCCTGCCACTCTTTCTGCAATTGCACCGGGGCGTTAAAGCTGAAGATGAGCATTTGGTCTTTCAGGAAGGTGTACTGGATATAGGTGTACTTGCGCACCGGCGCCATGTTGCGGCTCTTGCGCTCATCGCGCACGGTAGAGACAAACTCATAGACCAGGAAGTCATGGCCGTTAATGGTCTGCTTTTCCTCTTTCAAAAACTGCACCTCGGTGAACATGCGTTGGATAGATGCCTTGTAGAAGGGCAGCAGAATGGTGATGTCATCAGTAGGGAACGTGCTGGGGCGCTGGTTCACGCTGATGTCTACCTGTCCGTCTGGGCTGGTGTACACGGCCAGGGGCTTACGGGCCGCCGGGTACTCGCGGGCAATGCCGTCATCGGGCATCACGTCAAAGGTCTGGGGTATAGAAAGGGTCACGTTCTTGGCTACGGTCACTTTCTTCAGTTTAGGGGCAAAGGCCAACAGAAGCAGCAACGGCAAAAAGAAGGCAAGCAAGTGTTTTCTGGTCATGGTATTGGTAGATGTATACAGGTTACTGCCGTACCCAAAGCAAATACTGGGCCGATAAAGGGCAGAGCCCCCGCAAAGGTAGGCAGAAGGAGGGCAGCACCCAAGCCCCGCCAAAGCACAAAAAGCCCGGTTAAACTAACCGGGCTTTTTCAAAGTGAAGAAAACTTACTATAAAATAAGCAGTTGGGGTTTCTAGATGGAGGGACATCTAGTATGGAACCTTATTTACTTATTTTAGCACTTATCTCCATAAGTAGTTCAATTTTAAAAATTATTACAGGAAAGCCAATTTATTTTTGATTTTTCTAAAATGAACCGATTGCTTCCTATCTGATTTGTAAAATAAGCAGAACAATCGTTCGTTTTGGGTATAGAAGGCCCAGAAGCCAATACCATTCTTCTTTTTAGTTTGAATGTTAGGTTTAAGTGCCTAATTTTGTGCCAAATTTGTTTAAACTATGGAAACTACAGTTCCTATTCAATATTTACCCAGCGACTACCTGCCTATCATCATCCAGTTTTTGGCAGCGTTGGGTTTTGTGGTGTTTGCCATGGTGGTCACCCACAACATTGGCCCCAAGCGCCACAGCAAGGTGAAAGACGCCTCCTGGGAGTGCGGTATTGAGAGCAAAGGCGATGCCCGGGCTCCCATTTCCATCAAATACTTCCTTATTGCCATTCTGTTTGTACTTTTTGACGTGGAGGTAATCTTCCTCTACCCTTGGGCCGTCAACTTCAGGGCCCTGGGCATAGACGGTTTTATCTGGATGCTGCTGTTCATGGGTTTGCTTTTGACCGGTTTCTACTACGTGATCAAGAAGGGCGTTCTCAAGTGGGAATAGAAATGGATTTCTCCGCGATGCGCGGCAAACTTTTATAAGCGGAAAGGTGTTTAGAAAGAAGGCGATTCTAGCCCGTTTTTCTAAAAACTAAGCGAAACTAACTCATGAGCGATAACAAAAGCGATATTGTAATGGCCGAAACGCCGGAGGGCGTGGAAGGATCTGGTTTCTTTGCCACCTCCTTTGAGAAAGTGGTGGGCCTGGCCCGTAAGCACTCTCTATGGCCTTTGCCGTTTGCCACCTCCTGCTGCGGTATTGAGTACATGGCTACCATGGGCTCGCACTATGACATTTCCCGGTTCGGGTCTGAGCGCCCCAGCTTCTCGCCGCGCCAGGCAGACCTTTTGATGGTGATGGGTACCATTGCCAAGAAAATGGGTCCTGTGGTGAAACAGGTGTATGAGCAGATGGCTGAGCCCCGTTGGGTAATCGCCGTAGGCGCCTGCGCTACCAGCGGGGGTATCTTTGACTCTTACAGTGTGCTGCAGGGTATTGACCGCATTATTCCGGTAGACGTTTACGTACCGGGTTGCCCGCCGCGCCCAGAGCAGATCCTGGACGGCCTCATGCGCATCCAGGATTTGGCCGAAAACGAGTCAATCCGCCGCCGTAACTCTCCGGAATATCAAGCATTACTGGCTTCTTACAACATTAAATAAGGCATGGCCGATCTAACCAACCAGGTCCTGGTACAGTCGCTTCAAGAGAAGTTTGGAGACCAGGTGTTTGACATTCAGGAGCCGTACGGGCTTGTGACCGTTTCCACTTCCCGTGAGCACATCATTCCTATGCTGCAGGCCTTGTATGATGACGAGTTCCTGCAGTTCCGGTTCCTGACCACGCTTTGTGGTATTCATTACCCAGATAACAAAGGCCAGGAGTTGGGTGTGGTGTACCATCTGCATAGCTTTACGCACAACGTGCGGCTGCGCATTAAGATCTTCTTCCCTGAAGATGATGCCGTGGTGCCTACCGCTACTAACCTGTACGCCACCGCCAACTGGATGGAGCGCGAGACCTGGGATTTCTACGGCATCCGCTTTGAGGGCCACCCCAACCTTATCCGCATTCTCAATGTGGAGGAGATGGAGGTGTTCCCCATGCGCAAGGAGTTCCCGCTGGAAGACCAGACCCGCGAAGACAAAATCAATACCTTCTTCGGAAGATAACATAAGGACAGCGCCCGGCTTTGTTTTCACAGACAAGGCCGTTGGCGTTTCTGCTTACAACTAAGTGCCAACATGGATTTAGTCAAACAGACCACCGAAATAAATACCACCGATACCTTTGTGCAGGAGTTAACCACCCTGAACTTAGGCCCAACGCACCCCGCCACCCACGGCATCTTCCAGAACATTCTGCAAATGAATGGCGAGAAGATCGTGTCCGGGGTGCCCACCATCGGGTATATTCACCGCGCCTTTGAGAAAATCGCAGAGCGCCGCGCCTTTTACCAGATCACCCCGCTCACAGACCGCATGAACTACTGCTCCTCGCCCATCAACAACATGGGCTGGTGGATGACGGTAGAGAAGCTGTTGGGCGTAACCGTTCCAAAACGCGCCGAGTACATTCGCGTGATTGTGATGGAGCTGGCCCGTATTGCAGATCACCTGGTGTGTAACTCTATCCTGGGCGTGGACACAGGGGCCTTCTCTGGCTTCCTGTATGTGTTCCAGGAGCGCGAGAAAATCTATGAGATCTATGAGGAGATCTGCGGTGCCCGCTTGACTACCAACATGGGTAGGATTGGCGGCATGGAGCGTGATCTTTCTCCGCTGGCTATTGAAAAAATAAAGAAATTCCTGAAGGAGTTCCCGGCCGTGATGACCGAGTTTGAGACCATGTTCAACCGCAACCGCATCTTTGTGGACCGTGTGGAAGGCGTGGGCCCTATTACGGCAGAGCGCGCATTAAACTATGGCTTTACCGGTCCTAACCTGAGAGCCGCTGGGGTAGACTATGACGTGCGCGTCATGAACCCGTACTCTTCTTACCAGGACTTTGAGTTTGATATTCCGGTAGGTACAAAAGGCGATACCTATGACCGCTTCATGGTGCGTAACGAGGAGATCTGGCAAAGTCTGCGCATCATTCAGCAGGCCATTGACAACCTGCCTGAAGGACCGTACCACGCCGATGCCCCTGAGTTCTTCCTGCCGCCAAAGCAAGAGGTATACCGCAACATGGAAGCCTTGATCTACCATTTCAAGATTGTGATGGGTGAGATTGACGCTCCGGTGGGCGAGGTGTACCACTCTGTGGAAGGCGGAAACGGTGAGCTTGGTTTCTACCTGGTGTCTGACGGAGGCCGTGCGCCGTACCGTCTGCACTTCAGAAGGCCGTGCTTTATCTATTACCAGGCTTACCCGGAAATGGTAGTGGGCACGCAGCTCTCAGATGCCATTGTGATTCTGTCCAGCATGAACGTGATTGCCGGCGAGCTGGACGCCTAAGCGCTTAACTAGAAATTGATTTTTCCCAAGCCTGCCGCAGTGCAGCTTTATACCGACCATTGACCAAATGGATCAAACAGCAAGTGTCAACAACGTAGAGTTCTCGGAAGGGGCCAAGGCCGAAATCCAGCGCTACCTTTCCCATTATCCCGAAGACCGGAAGAAATCGGCGATCCTGCCTATCCTGCACATCGCGCAAGCGGAGTTTGGCGGCTGGGTAAGCCCGCAGGTAATGGACAAAGTGGCCGAGATCCTGGGTATACAGCCCATTGAGGTGTATGAGGTAGCCACCTTCTATACCATGTTCAACCTGAAGCCGGTAGGCAAGCATGTGTTGGAGGTTTGCCGAACGGGCCCTTGCATGCTGCGCGGCTCAGACCAATTAATTGAACACCTGGAGCACCGCCTGGGCTGCAAAGTAGGCGAGACCTCTGCAGACGGCAACTTTACCCTTAAAACCGTAGAGTGCCTGGCCTCTTGCGGCACCGGCCCTATGCTGCAGGTACGGGAGCAATTCTACGAAAACCTGGATCCCGCCAGCACTGATCAGTTGCTGGAAGACCTGAAAGCCTTAACCGTAAGGAAACCATGGGAAGAAAATTATTAACCGAACATATCAACGTTGAAGGCATCCATACCTTTGACGTGTACCGCAAGCATGGCGGCTACGCCTCAGTAGAGAAGGCCCTCAAAACCATGACCCCAGAGGCTGTGGTGGAAGAGGTGAAAGCCTCTGGTCTGAGAGGACGTGGTGGCGCCGGTTTCCCTACGGGGATGAAGTGGAGCTTTCTGGCCAAGCCCGAAGGCAAGCCGCGTTATTTGGTGTGCAACGCAGATGAGTCAGAGCCCGGCACCTTCAAAGACCGGTACCTCATGGAGAAACTGCCGCACCTTTTGATTGAAGGCATGATCACGTCTTCCTTCGCGCTGGGCTGCCGCACTTCTTATATCTACATCCGGGGCGAGTTAATGTACGTGCTGCGCATTCTGGAGAAAGCCATTGCCGAGGCCTATGCCAACGGTTTCTTAGGTGAGAATATCCTGGGTAGCGGTTACTCCCTTGACCTGCACGTGCACCCAGGCGGGGGCGCGTACATCTGCGGGGAGGAAACAGCTTTGCTGGAGTCTCTGGAAGGCAAGCGCGGCAACCCGCGTAACAAGCCTCCTTTCCCTGCGGTATGGGGCCTTTACGGCTGCCCAACAGTGGTGAACAACGTGGAGTCTATTGCCACTGTTCCCTGGATTGTGAACAACACTGCCGCTGAATACGCCAAAATTGGGGTAGGACGCAGCACGGGTACCAAACTCATCTCCGCGGGTGGTAACATCAACAAGCCGGGCGTGTACGAGATTGAGATGGGCATTACCGTGGAGGAATTCATCTACTCTGATGAGTACTGCGGTGGTATCTGGAAAGGCCGTGACATGAAAGCGGTGATTGCCGGAGGTTCCTCGGTTCCTATTCTGCCTAAAGATCTGATCCTGAAGACTGCCAACGGCGAAGACAGGTTAATGACCTATGAGTCGCTTTCTGACGGAGGTTTTGCCACGGGTACCATGCTGGGCTCCGGAGGGTTCTTCGTGATGGATGACCAGGCCTGT
This sequence comes from Rufibacter soli, assembly GCF_054781795.1. Taxonomy (NCBI): domain Bacteria; kingdom Pseudomonadati; phylum Bacteroidota; class Cytophagia; order Cytophagales; family Hymenobacteraceae; genus Rufibacter; species Rufibacter soli. The sequence continues at coordinate 63,799 of NZ_BAAGTS010000002.1, forward strand.
ATTGTACGCCACACCTGGACCCTGGCCCGTTTCTACCACCATGAGTCCTGCGGACAGTGCAGCCCATGCCGTGAAGGAACCGGTTGGTTGGAGAAAGTATTGCACCGCATTGAGCACGGCCACGGCCATATGCATGACATTGACTTGTTAGTGAGCGTTGCCAAGCAGATAGAAGGAAACACCATCTGTCCGTTAGGAGACGCCGCCGCCTGGCCGGTTGCCGCCGCCGTTCGTCACTTCCGTGAGGAGTTTGAGTGGCACGTGAAACATCCGGAAGCTGCTACGGCCCCCGGTGCCGTGTTTAACAAGGCTGAATCGGTTATCGCATAAATACCTGTTTTAGGCCTGTTTTTTAGAAAACAGGCCTAAAACGCAAGACTAGAAGAATCGCTTCTACGCTCAGTTCATAGAGAAGGATTCTCTAAAAAAGACCACCCCACGCTGTTATCCTGAAAGGACCTTGTGGGAAAGCTAGAAAGGCAGAAATGAACCGCTACTACCGTTCGCCCACAAGATCCTTCCAGGATGACAAAAGAGGAAAGAAGGGGACTAGAAGTGATAAGTACAAGTGCCGTTTTGAGCCTGTTTTTCTAAAAACAGCCTTGAAACGGAAAACAAATAAACAGCCATTTGTTGCGCGTCCAGAGCAATGGACAAGCAGCAATCAACAATAATTTGAAATGGTAAAAATAACGTTTGATGGCATAGAGGTGGAGGTAGAGGAAGGAACTACTATCCTCAACGCAGCCCGTAAAATAGGCGGCGAAGTGGTGCCTCCTGCCATGTGCTACTATACTCCCCTGAAGGGAAGCGGCGGTAAATGCCGCGCCTGTCTGGTGAAGGTAGCGGCCGGTTCTGCCAAAGACCCGCGCCCTATGCCTAAACTGGTGGCCTCTTGCGTAACACCCGTGCAGGACGGCATGGTGGTAGAAAACACCACTAACCCAGATGTGCTGGCCGCCCGCAAAGGCGTGGTGGAAATGCTTTTGATCAATCACCCCCTGGATTGCCCTATCTGCGACCAGGCCGGCGAGTGCGACCTGCAGAATTTCTCGTATGAGCACGGTACCTCGGCTACCCGCTATGAGGAAGAGCGCCGCACGTTTGAGAAAATAGACATCGGGCCGCTCATTCAGCTGCACATGACGCGCTGCATTCTGTGCTACCGCTGCGTGTACACTGCTGACCAGATCACTGAGAAGCGTGTGCATGGCGTGCTGGGCCGCGGAGACGCCGCCGAGATTGGTACCTACATTGAGAACGTGATTGACAACGAGTTCTCAGGAAACGTGATTGACGTATGCCCAGTGGGCGCTCTGACCGACAAGACCTTCCGGTTCAAAAACCGCGTGTGGTTCACTAAACCCATGGATGCGCACCGTGACTGCCCTACCTGCTCAGGTAAGGTGGTGCTTTGGATGCGCGGCAATGATGTGTTGCGCGTAACGGGCCGCAAAGACAAATACGGCGAGGTGCAGGAGTTCATCTGTAATACCTGCCGCTTTGACAAGAAAGATGTGAACGAATGGACCATTGAAGGACCACGCCACATTGACCAGGGTTCTGTGATCTCTGCCAACCACTATGAGTTGCCGGTCTTGAATGTGCCGGTGGTGCCTAACTTGCCAGGTTCTACGGAAGAAGATTTAAAAGACACTCCTTTTAACTTAGGAAGACACGCATAATGGAGCTATCCCTATTATTGATCAAAGGACTTATCATCCTGGCCGTCTTCGGCATCACTTTATTAATTGCCACTTACTCTACGTATGCAGAGCGCAAGGTGGCCGCCTTTATCCAGGACCGCGTGGGTCCAAACCGCGCAGGCCCTTTTGGGTTGGCGCAGCCGCTGGCAGATGCGGTGAAGCTTTTCTTCAAAGAGGAGTTCGTGCCGGCCAATGCCAACAAGTTCCTGTTCATTGCTGGCCCTTCATTGGCCATGTTAACGGCCTGTATGTCCAGTGCGGTAATTCCGTTCGGGGGCTCGCTGATCATTAACGGCGAGCACATCCATTTGCAGGCCATTGAGGTGAACATTGGTATTCTGTACATCTTTGGCGTAGTGGCTTTGGGCGTGTACGGAATCATGATTGGGGGCTGGGCGTCCAACAACAAGTTCTCTCTGCTGGGCGCCATCCGGGCGGCTTCGCAGAACATCAGCTATGAGCTGGCCATGGGTATGTCTATCATTGCCTTGTTGCTGGTAACCGGTACCTTGTCTATGCGTGAGATTTCCGCGCAGCAGGGGCGGGAGATTTTTGGCATATCTGGCATGAATTGGAATATCATCTATCAGCCGGTAGGCTTCCTGATCTTCATTGTCTGCGCCTTCGCGGAGACTAACCGCGTGCCTTTTGACTTACCTGAGTGCGAGACCGAACTGATTGGCGGTTACCACACGGAGTACAGCTCCATGGGTATGGGTCTGTATCTGTTTGCTGAGTACGTGAACATCTTTGTGGCCTCAGCGGTAATGGCTACCCTTTATTTTGGCGGGTACAACTTCCCGTTCCAGAATGAGTTGGGCGCTTTGCTTTCCAATGACGCAACGGTAGCCCATAACATTGTCACTATCCTGGGAACAGTGGTGTTCTTCGGGAAAATCTTCTTCTTCATCTTCTTCTTCATGTGGGTACGCTGGACCTTACCGCGTTTCCGCTATGACCAGTTGATGAACCTGGGTTGGAAAATCCTGATTCCGTTGGCTATCCTGAACGTGATCGTGACCGGCGGGGCTATTCTGGTAAAGCAGGAGTGGTTCTAATCACCTTTATGCGTACGCAGGAGAATGCTTTCAACGCTTCTTCTGCAGGCATCATTTAAAGCTAGACTGAAATGCAATCACTTAGTAATAGAGCGAAAATACTGGAGAAGAAACCCATGAACCTGTCGGAGAGAATGTATCTCCCGGCTATTTTCCAGGGGTTGTCTATCACCATGCGCCACTTCTTCAAGAAGAAGGCCACCATTAGATATCCAGAGGAAACCCGTCCCATGAGTGCGGTATGGCGCGGCTTGCACGTGCTTAAGCGCGATGAGAAGGGGAGAGAGCGTTGCACAGCCTGCGGTCTGTGCGCGGTGGCCTGTCCGGCCGAAGCCATTACCATGGTAGCCGCCGAGCGGGTAAGAGGCGAGGAGCATCTGTACCGGGAGGAGAAATATGCGGTAAGCTATGAGATCAACATGCTGCGTTGTATTTTCTGCGGCTTGTGTGAAGAGGCCTGCCCTAAGGCGGCTATCTTCCTGCAGAATGATAAAACGGCTCCGGCCCGCTATGAGCGGGATGAGTTCATCTACGGCAAAGACCGTCTGGTAGAGCCCATGCCCATTCAAAACCAATAACGCTCGGTCACACGCACCTTATCTATAACCTTTATGACGGGTAATCTTTTTTACTTTCTCGCTTTCCTTACATTGTTCGCGGCTATTGGGGTGGTTGTTTCCAAGAACCCGGTTTACAGCATTCTGTTCATGATCCTCACGTTTTTCGCGCTTACCGGGCACTACATTCTCCTGAATGCCCAGTTCCTGGCTGCGGTGAACTTTATTGTCTATATGGGGGCCATCATGGTATTGTTCCTGTTTGTGATCATGTTCCTGAACATGCGGGAAGACACGGAGCAGCATAAGCCCTTGCTCAGCAAACTGGCCGCCACCATTGCGGGGGGCGTTCTGTTTGTGATCATGATTGCCGCCTTGAAAGATGTAAGCATGATGCCCGTTGACACGGCCAATTTTGATTCTCAGATAGGCATGGTAGAGAACCTGGGCAAAGTGCTTTTCAGGGACTACCTGTTGCCGTTTGAGTTGGCGTCTGTCTTGTTCCTGGCGGCTATGGCGGGTGCCGTAATGTTGGGCAAGCGTGAGCCGGGCGAGCACAACCGTTTCTAAGGCTCTTTTCGGGGCCTGAAAAGGGCAGCGGCAAAGTTGTCCTTTTTTCTTGCCGGTTCATTATAAAGGGTTTTCTGTTTTGAGTCTGTTTTCATGAAAACAGGCTCAAAACAGAAAACCCAGGCCAAACAAAACAAACGCACGCTGCTTGCAGGTGCTTTTAATAAGGATTAACCAAAAAATGGGAATAACTTTGGGCCTGTTGCCAGGCGCTTGCAAAGCTTTTCCTCCAACACTTATCGCATGAACGAGATTCCTGAGGTTATTAGGACCATCCCGCTGAACTATTACCTGTTTTTCAGCACCGCTCTTTTCTGTATAGGGATAATTGGCGTCTTGACCCGCCGTAACGCCATCATCATCTTTATGTGCATTGAGCTCATGCTCAACTCGGTGAACCTACTGCTGACGGCCTTTTCTGCGTACCGCTCAGACCCTAACGGGCAGATCTTCGTGTTCTTCATCATGGCCGTGGCCGCCGCCGAGGTTGCGGTAGGTCTGGCGATTATTGTGATGATTTTCCGGAACCTGCGCACCACCGACATTAACATCCTGAACAAACTGAAATGGTAGCCTGGCTTTAGCTGCGCTATGTCTATAAAGAATACCGTTCCATTTACGCTTTAACAAATGCAAGAATTCATTTTGCCGGCAAACAACTCTGAGATGACCTGGGTGTGTTTGTTGATTCCGCTCCTGCCGCTGATCGGGTTCCTGATTAACGGGCTGGGAAACCGGAAATTGCCGAAAGGCTTAGCGGGACTGATTGGCTGTGCCACCGTGATTGGCTCGTTCCTGTTGTCTTTGTACCTGTTCTTCGGGTTTGAGGGCTACGGTAACCGCCCGTACACCACTGACATCTTCAACTGGATCTCCGTGGGCGCCCTCAAGATCCCGTTCTCCTTCCAGATTGACCAGTTGTCGCTTATTATGCTGCTGTTGGTTACGGGGGTAGGTTCAGTGATCCATATCTACTCAGCGGGCTACATGAGCCATGACGAGAACTTTGGTAAATTCTTCTCTTTCCTCAACCTGTTCGTGTTCTCCATGCTCCTGTTGGTGATGGGGTCTAACTACGTGATGATGTTTGTGGGCTGGGAAGGCGTGGGGCTTTGCTCGTACCTGCTCATTGGGTTCTGGAACAAGGTCACTCCGTATAACAACGCCGCCAAGAAAGCCTTTATTATGAACCGCATTGGGGACTTGGGCTTTTTGCTAGGCGTTTTCCTGATCTTTATCACCTACGGAAGCGTGAGCTACGGCGAGGTGTTCAACCAGGCTTCTCAGTTAAGCGAAGTAAATGACGGCGTAGTGATTGCCATTACCATGCTGCTGTTTGTAGGCGCCATGGGTAAATCTGCCCAGTTGCCGCTCTACACCTGGCTACCAGACGCAATGGCCGGCCCAACCCCGGTGTCTGCCTTGATTCACGCCGCTACCATGGTAACGGCTGGTATCTATATGGTGATCCGGTCAAACGTGCTCTACACCCTGGCTCCTGTCACGCTAGAGTGGGTAGCTATTATTGGTCTGGCCACGGCGCTGTTTGCCGCCACCATTGGCTTGTTCCAGAATGACATCAAAAAAGTGTTGGCCTATTCTACGGTAAGCCAGTTGGGCTATATGTTCCTGGCGCTGGGCGTGATGGCCTATTCTTCTTCTTTGTTCCACGTGTTGACCCACGCCTTCTTTAAAGCCCTCCTTTTCTTAGGAGCTGGTAGCGTGATTCACGCCATGAGCGGGGAGCAGGATCTGCGTAAAATGGGTGGCCTGAAGAAAGCCTTGCCTATCACGTTTCTTACTTTCCTGATCGGCACGTTGGCCATCTCTGGTATTCCGCCGTTTGCGGGTTTCTTCTCTAAGGACGAATTGCTGGCGCACGTGTTTGTGCATAGCAAGGTGATGTGGGCCTTTGGCCTGTTGACTTCCTTCATGACGGCGTTCTATATGTTCCGGTTGCTGTACCTGGCTTTCTTCGGGGAGTTCAGAGGCACCGAGGACCAACGCCATCATTTGCATGAGTCTCCGGCGGTTATGACCATTCCGTTGATTATCCTGGCCATTCTTTCCACCATTGGTGGATTCATGGGCTTGCCAGCGGTTTTCAGCCAGAACCACATGCTGGGTAACTTCCTGTCTCCTATCTATGAGCTGGCCAGAAGGGCCGTGCCAAGCGCCTTTGTAGAGAATCACTTATCACATGAGATGGAGTACATCTTAATGGCCGTGTCTGTAGGCGTGGCGGTGGTTGCTATTATTCTGGCCTATGTGATTTACGGCAAGAAAAGAGCCGTTCCCGCCGAGGAAGGCGCTGCCTTGTCACCCCTGCACAAACTGGTGTACAACAAATACTATGTGGACGAAATCTACAATGCCATCATTGTGAAACCCTTGATGGGCTTGTCTACCGGGCTGTACCGTTTTGTGGAAAAGGGCATCATTGACCCTATTGTGAATGGGTTTGGGAAGGTGACGTTGGGCGGAGGCCGCTCCCTGCGCTTTGTGCAGAGCGGAGCCACCGGTTCCTACATTCTTCTCATGGTGCTGGGCATCGCGTTAATTTTATTGCTGAACTTTATTATCTGATAGGCCACACATGTTAACCGCAATTTTAATTTTATGGCCGGCTGTGGCCGCGCTGCTGGTACTGTTGGTAAAAGGACAGGGTGCCAAGAAAATCGCTTTTGGGGCGGCCCTGGTAGAATTGGTACTGGGCATCTGGGCCTGGATCAACTTTGTGCCGGCTAACCCTGGTACGCAGTTCTTATTGAACCTACCCTGGATTGAGTCTGCCGGCATTGCCTTTAAGGTAGGCATAGACGGCATCAGTCTGTTAATGGTGCTATTGACGGTGTTCCTGATTCCGTTGATTATCCTGTCTACGTTCAAGCATACCTATGACCGTCCGTCTTCCTTCTATGCGCTTATTCTGTTCATGCAGACAGGTTTGCTGGGGGTGTTCACGTCTTTAGATGCGTTCCTGTTCTACTTCTTCTGGGAGGTGGCCCTTATTCCTATCTACTTCATTGCCGGACTTTGGGGCGGTGAGAACAGAATCAAGGTTACCTTTAAGTTCTTCCTGTACACGGTCTTTGGGTCTTTGTTCATGCTGGCCGCCTTTGTGTATCTGTACTTCCAGACGCCGGGTACGCACAGTTCAGAAGAAGTGGTCTTCTACCAATTGACTTTAGATGCCGCTAACCAAAGCTGGTTATTCTGGTTCCTGTTCATAGCCTTTGCCGTGAAAATGCCAGTGTTCCCGTTCCATACCTGGCAGCCAGATACCTACACCGAGGCCCCGGCCGCCGGAACCATGCTGTTGTCTGGTATCATGCTGAAGATGGGTATTTATGGCGTACTGCGCTGGTTATTGCCGGTGGTTCCCTTGGGCGTAAGCCAGTGGTCCACGGTGGTATTGGTGCTGGCCATTATCGGTATTGTGTACGGAGCCATCATCGCCATTCGGCAGCATGACCTTAAGCGCCTGATCGCGTTCTCCTCTATCTCGCACGTGGGCCTGATTGCCGCCGGTTTGTTCACCTTGAACGAGCAGGGGCTGCAGGGAGCCATGATTCAGATGCTGAGCCACGGTGTGAACGTAGTGGGTTTGTTCTTCATCATTGACATTATCCAGAGCCGCACCGGCACCCGTGATATTGCTGCCCTGGGCGGCATTACCCAGAGTACCCCGTTCCTGACCGTGTGTTTTATGGTGCTTTTGTTAGGGGCGGTAGCCTTGCCTTTGACCAACGGGTTTGTGGGCGAGTTCCTGCTTTTGATGGGCGTTTACCAATACAATGGCTGGATGGGCGCCGTAGCCGGTTTAACCATTATCCTGAGCTCCGTGTACATGCTGCGAATGTTCCAGCGTGTCATGTTTGGGGAGAAGAATACCATTACGCAGGTGTTCACGGACCTAACCTTCACAGAGAAGGCAGTGTTGGTGCCCCTAGTGGTGATGGTTTTCTGGATAGGACTTCACCCCAATACCTTTCTGAGTATCTCAGAACCGGCCATCTTGAACCTGCTGGACGTGATTAAACGCTAAACGGTAGCGACGCATATACTTTACACAGGAGAAATCACCTGCTCATGACCTCACTTATTCTACTCTCTGTTTTTGGAATCGTGAACCTGTTCTTAGGGTTTATGAAATCTAAGAAAGTGCTGATGCCCATGGTGTTACTATTCTTAGTAATTGCCTTGGGAGCCACGCTCATGGACTGGAACCAGCCGCAGAGCTATTTCAATAACATGTTCACCATGGACAACTACGCCGTTGGGTTTACCGCGGTCATGGTCTTGTCCACTATCTTTATTCTGCCGTTCTCCCGCAGCTACGGCGACCGCGAAGAAACCAACCTGGCCGAGTATTTCTCCCTGATGCTGTTCTCCCTGGTGGGCGGCGTGATGATGGTAGGCTATGAAAACCTGTTGATGCTGTTTGTGGGCATTGAGATCATGTCTATCAGTATGTACATTCTGGCGGGTTCAGATAAGCGCAATATCTTGTCTAATGAGGCTTCCATGAAGTACTTTTTGATGGGATCTTTCTTTACAGGTATCATTTTGTTTGGAGTGGCCCTGCTGTATGGCGCCACCGGAAGCTTCTACCTTTCTGAGATTGCCGCCTCGGCAGCCAATCTGGAGCCGGGCAATGCCCCTTTGCTGTTAATGGGCTTACTGCTGGTGATGGTAGGTATCACGTTTAAAGTTGGAGCGGCTCCTTTCCATTTCTGGACCCCAGACGTGTATGAAGGAACGCCCACGCTGTTTACCAGCTATATGTCTACGGTGGTGAAAACCGCCGGTATTGCCGCTTTCTACAAGCTGATGTCAGCGGCCTTTGGCGGCGCGTATGAGGAGTGGTTCCCTACCGTGGTGGCCATTACCGTACTCACGCTTTTGATTGGCAACATTGGCGCGGTGGCGCAGACCAGCATGAAACGGATGTTGGCCTACTCCAGTATCTCACACGCAGGGTACCTCATGATTGCCCTTACCTCTTTCAATGACCGGTCTGAGAACGCCCTGCTGTTCTATTCGCTGGCGTACTCGGTAGCTACCATCGCAGCCTTCGGGATTTTGAAATACGTTTCTGACGCCCGGGGCTCTGATGCGTATGATGCTTTTAATGGCCTAAGCAAAACCAACCCGCTGCTGGCCTTTGTGATGACCGTAGCCATGCTGTCTTTGGCGGGTATCCCGCTGACCGGTGGTTTCTTCGGGAAACTGTTCATCTTCTCCGCCGCGCTGGAGCAAGGCATGCTATGGCTGATTGTGGTAGCAGTGTTGATGTCGGCGGTAGGTATCTACTATTACTTTAGGGTGATCATTGCCATGTACCTGAAAGACCCGGCCGGTGAGCGCGTACCGGTTGACTCTTTTGCTACCTTCACCTTAATTTCTCTGCTGGTTTTAACGGTGCTGATGGGCATAGTGCCTGGCCTGTTCCATAACCTGCTGTAAGAGCTATGAAATTATAAAACCCAAACAGAAGAGGCGCCTAAAAAGCGCCTCTTCTGTTTTAAGCCCGTTTTCTAAAAAAACAGGCCCAAAACAGAAGCCTAGACAACACGTTTTAAAGGGTAACCTTCTCGCCCGCGTAAGGCACAGGAGCCCAATTACCCGGATCTACCCCCAAGATTTTACTACTTTAATTTATTACGCTATGAATGACAACGGTATCCCTATTTCCCCCTCCTTACGTCCAACCCTTGAAGCCGAACACGTACAGCCACTTCCGGCGCATAATAAGAAACGACTCCTTACCATTGCCGCTTTAGCGGTTTTAGTGGCGGTGGCCATCAGCTTTATTGCTAAACTTTTGGTTTACCTGATTGATCTGGTGACCAACATTTCCTTTTTTGGGGTTCTCTCTACAGAGTACATGAGTCCGGCGGGAAACACGTTAGGCCTTTGGGTAATAGTGGTGCCCGTGATTGGAGGAGTGCTGGTTGGCCTTATGGCGCTTTATGGCTCTAAGGCGATTAGGGGCCACGGGATTCCGGAGGCCATGGAGCAGATTTTGACCAACCAAAGCCGCATCAAACCTACTATTACCTACCTCAAACCTATTTCAGCGGCCATCTCTATTGGTACAGGCGGTCCGTTTGGCGCTGAAGGACCCATTATTGCCACTGGCGGCGCGTTAGGTTCCACGCTGGGGCAGCTTTTGAAGATCACGCACCATGAGCGCAAGGTCCTGCTGGCCGCCGGGGCTACCGCGGGGATGTCGGCTATCTTCGGGAGCCCGATAGCGGCAATCTTCCTGGCCATTGAACTGCTGCTGTTTGAGTTCTCGCCGCGGTCTATTATTCCGGTGGCGCTGGCCTGTATTACCGGGGCGGCCGGGCATCATCTTCTGTTTGAGCAGGGGCCGGTCTTCCCCATTCAGGAAATTATTGGTGTGCCGTCTAATACCGCGCTGGCGGGATATAGCGCCATTGGCATTGCCATGGGGCTGCTATCTGTGCTGGTGACCAAGGTGGTTTATTGGGTAGAAGACAGCTTTGAGAAACTACCTATTCACTGGATGTGGTGGCCGGCCCTGGGCGGACTAGGAGTTGGCCTAGTTGGATATTTCGCGCCGCGTACGCTGGGCGTGGGCTATGAGAACATCACCGACATTCTCTCGGGGTCCATGCCGTTGCAGATTGTGCTGTCTCTGTGTCTGCTTAAGTTCCTGTCCTGGGCCATTGCCTTGGGCAGTGGTACATCTGGTGGTACACTGGCGCCCTTGCTTACCATTGGGGCGGCCACGGGTGCTCTGCTGGGGAGCGTGATTCTGTATTTCTTCCCAGAGTCTGGGGTCACGCTCACGCTTTCTGCGTTAGTGGGTATGTCAGCTATGTTTGCGGGGGCCTCGCGCGCATTGCTTACCTCTATTGTGTTTGCGCTGGAAACCACCTGGCAAGTGAACGGGCTGTTGCCATTGCTAGCCTCTTGTACCGGTTCTTACTTTGTGTCTTTCTTCTTAATGGAGAATACCATCATGACGGAGAAGATTGCCCGCCGTGGCGTGAAAACGCCGCACAGCTATGAGCCTGACCTATTGGAGAAAGTAACCGTGGCCCAGGTGATTGAGGGAAATGGGTTGGTCTTGAGTGAAGAGAACACCATTGCTGAAGTAAGGGCCTGGCTCAACCAGGAAACCGACTACCAACGCAATTACTTTATCATCGCCAGCAATGAGAATGAGTTCAGGGGCATAGTGAGTTCGTCTAACCTGTTCAGCCACCATCACCAGCAAGACAACAAGGTGGGCAGCCTTATTAAACGGAAGAATATTTCTGTGGCCGCAGAGAATAGCCTGCGCTCCGCTGTGGAAATGATGGCGAAGGAAAACCTGGACATGCTGCCCGTGGTTGCCAAAGACAATCACGTAATGGGGGTGCTTTCTTACAGAGACATTATATCTGTGTACAGGCAGGGCATGGAGGAGCATGAACAGAAAGACCCGCACATCTCCCTAAAAAGACACGGCCTTAAAATTCTGCTGAGGGGCCAGCGGCTCATGAGCATTAACAAGCGGTCTTAAAAGGAAAGCCGGGCGTAAGGGATTGATTTGGCCTCTGCCTGAAATGCTGAGCTAGAGGTGAGACGTATGTTCTGTTTTGGGCCTGTTTTCTGGAAAACAGGCTTAAAACGCATTTCTTCTACAAACTCATCAGATCCTTAAACACCTGCGTCTGCCGCCGCGAAACCTCCACTTCCTCGCCGCCCCTCAGTTGGATCTTGATGCTTCCGCTGAACCAGGGGTTAATCTGTTCAATGTAGTTCACGTTGATGATCTGCTGGCGGTTGGCCCGGAAGAACACTTTGGGGTCAAGGCGGCTTTCCAGATAGTTGAGGGTTTTGAGAATGCAGGGGCGCTCCTGGTCAAAGGATAGCAGGGCGTAGTTGCCATTGGATTCTATGAGGCGCACTTTTTTCAGGGCCACAAACCAGCAGCGCTCGCCATCTTTCACAAACACGCGGTCCTCCTCGCTTAACGGAGCGGGCCCCATGGCAGGTTTAGCGGTTTGGTGTTTGGCCAGCGCTTTTTCCACGGCCTGGCGCAGGCGGGTTTCCTCAATGGGTTTCATGAGGTAGTCCAGTGCGTTCCGCTCAAAGGCCTGCAAGGCATACTGGTCATAGGCGGTGGTGAAGATGACCTGTGGGGTATGCTCCAGGGCTTCCAACAGTTCAAACCCGTTCTTCTGAGGCAGGTGAATGTCCAGGAACAACAAATCCGGCCGATGTTCCTCAATGAGGGCAATGCCTTCCTCGGCGTTTTCGGCTTCGCCTATCAGTTCCAGCTCCGGGAATTTAGTGAGCAGATGCTTCAGTTCCAGGCGCGCCAGGCGGGAGTCTTCAACTATGCAGACGTTCATATTCTTTGAAAGGTAGCGTGAGCGTGGCCGTCACGTGGGTGTCAGTGGTTTGGTGCAGGGCAAAAGAACCCGGGTGGTCCAAGGAATGGTTGATGCGTTCCAGCAACCGCTGAATGCCAATCCCTGATGGTCCTGAAGTGGAGTTTAACTTTCCCGTATTCTCCACCTGTACCTGTAAATGTCCATTTTGGCGGCGCATGAACAAAGAGATGCAACCTCCCTTGGCCTGCGTGCCGATGCCGTGTTTAATGGCGTTCTCCACTAAGAGTTGAATACCCAGGGGAGGAATAGCGGCTGATTTCAACTCCTCAGAGACCTCAGAAGAAAACGCCAGCTTGTCCTCAAAATGAATCTTCTCCAGTGCCACGTAATGGTCCAGAAACTCCAGCTCCTCCGCCACAGGCACTAGGTGGTTGCGGTTGTAGCCAATCACGTAGCGCATCATGGCAGACAGGCGTGTAATCATCTCGCGGGCCTTGGACGGGTCTTCCAGCACCAGAGACCGGATGTTGTTGAGGCTGTTGAACAGGAAATGCGGGTTAAGCTGGGACCGGATGGCCTCCAGTTCAGCCTCTTTCAAAGACAGTTGCAACTTAAGGGTTTCTACCTCTTTGTCTTTCCAGCGCTGTATGGCCTGGAACGCGAAATAAAAAGCAGACCACGCAGATAGCACCATAATGCCGTTGACCGAATACAGCAGCAGAATAGAGAATTCCATCTGTTTCCAGGTATATGACCCGGAAAAGACCATCTGGGCATAGGTAATTAACTGCACCAGTACGGAGACAACCACGTTATACAGCAAAAGCAAAACGGCCAGCAGCTTAATAGGAAGTTTCTGCCAGTGGTGTTTTTTGGAAAGGACGCGTTGCCCGTGCGTAGCCACCAGAAACAGGAAAGCGCCCGTAAACTGGATGCCGTACATGGTGGGGGAGCCCTTGTAGAACCTGAAACTGATAAAGAGGCCCATTAAAAAGTAAAGGGTCCAGCCAGTAAGCTGGCAGACCCAATACCATTTTTGTTGACGTGTGCTTGACATGAACCGTGCTTATTTCTTCAGGAAGGCGTCCATTTGGGCAAACATCCAGGTGGGCTCGTCAAACATGATGAAGTGGCGGGCGGAGTCTGCTATCTTAATTTCAGCGGAAGGCAAGTTAGCAAATTGCGTCTTATACATGTTGGTGGTTGTCTCTTTGGTCACGCCGTAATTTTTGTACCCGTACCAGGCACCCAGCACCAGCACCGGAGATTTGATGGCGGCAATGTCTTTCCGCAAGTCGGTGGTGTACATCTCATACATGGCCTGGCCTGTGGTCAGGTAATTAGACTTTCTGCCCCAGTCAATTACTTTCTGGATGTCTACTGAGTCTGTGGCCATGGTCACGCCGTAGCTGGCCTCCTGCTGTTTCTGCATTTCGGGGCTCATTTTGGTCATAGAATTCTTCATCTGGTCAGCCATAGGCTTGATGCTTTCCACCGTGGCGTTAGGGTTCTGGGCAGCGCCAATGTACGGCAGGCCGTCTACCACCACCGTCTTCCCGAACAACTCAGGCGCCTTCACATTCAAGGAAAGCACCATGTAACCGCCTAGGCTATGGCCCACCAACACCGGTTTCTTGAGCTTGTTCTCCTGCACGTAGGCAATAATCTCATCCCGGACCGTGTTCAGGAAATGGTCTGTTTTGATAGCCGGCTGCCCTGCGAAGCCCGGAAGTGTCAGCACATAGCAGGTGTAGCTTTTCTGGTAATGCATCAAGGTCTGGTCCCAAACCTCGCCGGCAGAATTCAAGCCAGGAATCAATATCATGGCGGGGCCTTTGCCCGACTTTACTACTTTAAACGAAGGTGCTTTTGCCTGCGCTGTCAAGGTGAGGAACAGCAGAAGGGCTAAGAGAGAGGTTAATTTTGCTTTCATGGATTTGTATGGAATAAAGGGTTTAAGTGCGATTACTTGATACAAAGGTGCACGAAAGCCCTGCGCGGGAGAAGCAAAATAGGATGAGCGGTTGATGGAAGGGGTGAGTGGTAGAAATGCGTTTTGGGCCTGTTTTCTGAAAAATAGGCCCAAAACGGAAGCGCCTGCGAAGCATAGACTCCGCAGGCGCTTTTCTGGCAATCAGCAATTAACAATCAGCAATTATTTCAGGCGGACATCTATCTGCAGCTCATCTAGCTGAGCTTGGGCAATAGGAGAAGGAGCGTCAATCATGACATCACGGCCCGAGTTGTTTTTAGGGAACGCAATAAAATCCCGGATAGAATCTGCGCCGCCGAACAAAGAGCACAGACGGTCAAACCCGAAGGCAATACCACCGTGCGGCGGCGCGCCGTACTCAAATGCATCCAACAGGAACCCGAACTGCGCTTGTGCTTCTTCAGGCGTGAAACCTAACAAATTGAACATGCGGCTTTGTACCCCGCGGTCATGGATACGGATGGAACCGCCGCCTACTTCTACACCATTGATGACCATATCATAGGCATTGGCACGTACGGCACCGGGGTTGGTGTCAATCAGGTCCATGTCCTCGGGCTTGGGCGAGGTGAACGGGTGGTGCATGGCGTGGTAGCGGTTGCTATCCTCGTCCCACTCCAGGAGCGGGAAGTCCAGTACCCACAGGGTGGAGAAGGTGTCTTTGTCACGCATGCCTAAACGCGTGCCCATTTCCAGACGCAATTCATTTAACGCTTTGCGGGTTTTATCGGCCCCGCCGGCTAAAACCAACAGTAAATCACCGGGCTGGGCATCAAACGCTTGGGCCCATTGCTGCAGGTCTTCCGGGGAATAGAATTTGTCTACGCTTGATTTCACGCTTCCGTCTTCCTGCACGCGGGCATACACCAGGCCGGTAGCGCCTACCTGCGGACGCTTCACGAAGTCTGTGAGTTCATCTAATTGCTTGCGGGTAAAGTGGGCGCTGCCAGAGGCGTTGATGCCTACAACCAGTTCAGCGTCATCAAATACCTTGAAGCCTTTGTTTTTCACTACCTCATTCAACTCTACAAACTGCATCCCGAAACGGGTGTCTGGTTTGTCTGAGCCGTAGAGACGCATAGCCTCGGCGTAGGTCATGCGCGGGAAGTCAGGCAGGTCAATGCCTTTCACGGCCTTGAACAAATGCTTCACCAGCCCCTCAAAGGTGTTCAGGATATCTTCCTGGGTCACAAACGACATCTCGCAGTCAATCTGGGTGAACTCCGGCTGACGGTCGGCACGCAGGTCTTCGTCTCTAAAGCATTTCACAATCTGGAAATACTTGTCAAAGCCCGACACCATCAGGAGTTGCTTGAACGTCTGCGGGCTTTGGGGAAGGGCGTAGAACTCACCGGGGTTCATACGGCTGGGGACCACAAAATCGCGGGCGCCTTCGGGGGTAGATTTAATGAGCACTGGCGTCTCTACCTCAATAAAGCCCTGGCCGTCCAAATAGGCGCGGGTTTGCTGGCCAATGCGGTGGCGCAGCTCCAGGCTCTTGCGCACCGGGGAGCGGCGCAGGTCCAGGTAGCGGTACTTCATGCGCAGGTCATCGCCGCCGTCGGTGTCGTCCTCAATGAGGAAGGGGGGCAATTTGGCCGGGTTCAGAATATCCAGCGCAGTAACTTTTATCTCAATGTCGCCGGTGGCGATTTTA
This sequence comes from Rufibacter soli, assembly GCF_054781795.1. Taxonomy (NCBI): domain Bacteria; kingdom Pseudomonadati; phylum Bacteroidota; class Cytophagia; order Cytophagales; family Hymenobacteraceae; genus Rufibacter; species Rufibacter soli. Next base: position 79,697 of record NZ_BAAGTS010000002.1, read on the forward strand.
TCGTTTTTGGCCACGCGCTCAATCACTGTGCCGGTGGCTTTGATCACAAACTCGCGGCCTAGGGTACGAGCCAGCGCCAAGGCCTCTGGGTGCGAGATGCCTTCTTCCAGCATAAGCTGCGTAATTCCGTAACGGTCACGCAGGTCCACCCACAGCATGCCGCCTTTATCGCGTGATTTCTGTACCCAACCGGTTAAGGTCACTTCCTGACCAATATTTTCCAGGCGCAATTCGCCGCAGGTGTGTGAACGAAGCATTGTATCTGTTCTTTAAAAACTAATGGGCAAAGGTACTAATTGTTCTGTGATCTGGCTAAATGCGTTTTGGGCCTGTTTTTAGGAAAACAGGCCCAAAACAGCTATAGATAATTTTAGGGGTAATTGCCTGTGGAAATCTCTGGTAAGCCAGTGGGTTTTCTTGGCCGGAACGTGGCGATCCATGCAACTCTTCTGCTTTTATCTGGTCTTTTATTCCAGGCGCCCAAACTGTTCACCCGGCCACCCCGATAACACGGCTACTCCCTGCTGAGATTGCTTTTGGCAGGTGCAACAGACGAAAATCAGGTGTCCGGTTTTGCATAGCCATTTGTCCATAACCGGACAGTTTTAGTTTTTAACTTATATGCTATGTGTTGATAATTAATGATTTATGTAGTTGGCATAGCCCTTGTGTTGCTTGAGACTGAAGTAGGGGCTTGTTCCTCTATCATTTAACCTTATTCTATTCACCCTGATAAATCTTTACCCGCCATGTACACCAAACTCCTTTTACTACTAGCCATGTTTTGGCTCATCTGCCTGGCGCCAGTGGTCCGGGCCCAGGATCAAGAAAGATTTGACCTAACAGGTATAGTAAAGGGAGCCAAAGGCGAAGTCTTGCCGGCGGCTAACCTGCAACTGGTCAAAGACCCGGGTCAGGCATTGGTGAAAGTGGAGGTCTCTGGTCAGGATGGGGCTTTTCAGTTCAGTAACCTGCCCGCGGGCCAGTACAAACTCATGGTCTCTCATTATGACTATGCGCTGTATACGTCCGCCACTATTCAATTGCAGAAGAACACCAATGTAGGCGTAGTCACTCTGGCAGAGCGGGCGGTAGCCCTGCAGGAGGTGAAGATAGAGGCCCAGAAGCCTTTTGTGGAGCAATATTTTGACAAGACCGTGCTCAACGTGGAGAATAGCATTACGGCTGCCGGCAGTACGGTGCTGGAGGTACTGGAAAAAGCGCCGGGCCTAGCCGTAGATCAGAATGACAACATTAGCATGCGGGGGCGTTCTGGGGTCATGGTTATGATCAACGGTAAGCGGGTGCCCATGTCGGGTACAGAGTTGGCCACCATGCTGCGGGGCATGAATGCCAATGACGTGGCCAAGATAGACTTGATCACCAACCCGTCTTCCAAGTATGACGCGGCCGGCAACGCAGGCATCATTGACATCAGGCTGAAGAAGGATACCCGGCTGGGCACCAACGGCAATATTACCACCTCCGCGGGCTACGGCGAGTTGCCTAAATTAAACCAGGGCCTGCAGGTGAACCACCGGGCCAAAGACCTGAACGTGTTTGGCTCCTATAACTACGTGCACCGCAAGGATTTCAACAAGCTGGACATTTACCGCGAATTCTTTACACCCAACACCGAGCGCCGGCTTGTGGGGGTGAATGACCAGAAAAACCTTTTCTCGCACCAGATCAACAGCCACAACGCCCGCTTGGGGTTTGACCTGAACCTGTCTCCCAAGACCATTGTGGGTGTGGTAGGAAGTGGCATTTTCACCGACATTAACCGCTCTACCGCCAACCATTCTCAGTTTTTAGACAACCAACGGCAGTATGACAAATCAACGGTCACTACCGCGCTCAACGGCACCAACCGCAACAACCAGGCGCTTAATTTCAACCTGAAGCACACCATTGACAGCACCGGCAAAGAGCTAAGCGCTGACGTAGATTATGCGGCCTTCCAGTCACATGACCGGCAGAACTTTACCACCCGCTACTTTGACACAGACAGGCCTATGCCAGACTCTTTGTTGCACGGCAACCTGAACGGCGAACTCACCATTAAATCGGCTAAGATAGATTACACCCAGCCTCTCAAGGCTTGGGAAGCCTCTCTGGAGGCCGGCCTGAAAAGCAGTCTGGTGCACGCAGACAATAACCTCCAGTTTTTTGACAGAACCAGCGAGCGCAACACCCTGGACCTGAACCGCAGCAACCATTTCATCTACCGCGAAAACATCAACGCCGCCTACGTGAACGTGAATAAGAAATGGGACAAGGCCAGCCTGCAATTGGGCCTTAGGGTAGAGAATACCAACGCCGATGGGGAACAGCTTTCAGACGGGCAAACGTTTGACCGGCAGTATACACAGTTGTTTCCAAGCGCCTTTGCGGGCTATAAACTGAATAAAACGCATGACGTAGGGCTTTCCTTGAGCCGGCGCATAGACCGGCCTACCTATAACCAGCTAAATCCCTTTGTGTTCTACCTGGACCCCAGCACCAAATCCTCCGGCAATCCTTTTCTGTTGCCGCAGATGACGTATTCCTTTGAGTTTACGCACACCTATAAAGAAAAGTACGTGACCAAACTCAGCTACAGCCGCACCACTGATTATATCGTGTCTGTACTGTCTCCAGAGCCGCGTCCGGTGCCAGATCCCAATCCAAACCAGATTCCGGTGGTAATTCAGCAGGACCGAAATCTGGCGCAGTTCCATTACTATGGCGCCAGCTTCTCTATTCCGGTTTCGGTGGCCCGGTGGTATACCAGCACCAATAATATTGAGACGTATTATGGCCTTTACAAGGGTAACCTGGCCAACACCAACCTTAAAAGCGGACGCCCTACCTTCTCCATCAACTCCACCAACACCTTTCAGTTGCCTAAGGATTGGTCTGCCGAGGTGGTAGGCATTTACCATGCCCGTGAGGTCTACGGCTTCCTGGATATTCAGCCCATTAGGTATCTGAACCTGGGCGTTCAGAAACAGTTCCTGGACAAAAAGGCCAACGTGAAACTGAATGTGACAGACGTGTTCTATTCCAACAAGGTAAGGGCCACCACCGCCTTGACCGGGTATCTGGAAAACTTCTACCAGCGCCGTGATACCCGGGTGGCCACGCTTAGTTTCACCTATCGGTTCGGCAAAAACCAGGTAGCCCCATCGCGCCGCCGTACCGGAGGGGCAGAAGACGAAAAACGGAGGGCCGGCTAACGGACCAGATGAAAGGGAAAAGGTCCCGCACAGAGAAATAGGCAAGAAGGCCTGGATTCAGTATTGGGTCCAGGCCTTCTTACTTTGGGTGGCATCAGAAATACCTTGGTAAGCCCAAAGGAGTGATCTGAGGTAATGGCTTATGAAGCTGGGGAGGCTGTGGTTCTACCGGATACAACTTCTGGTAAAAGGTTTTATTCTTTATTAAGAAGTTGTTATATCCTTTGAAGAAAATTTTGAGGTAATGACAATCCTTGTTAAATAGCTTACATACTCCTTGTAAAAACAGAGAAAGAAGTGGTAGGTGCAAAACTGCACTATTTGAATCTGGATAGCGGGAAAGAGGAGGAAATGGAGCATAAACTTAAAATATACTGATAATGCTTAATCTAGCCTGGGGAAATCTGACCATTGGAAAGTCTAAAAAAAGATCTGATGCAGGTGTGCTTAACAAAAAGGAATATTTTGATAGAATCAATTACGTGCGCACGGCCTCGGGGCTACGTAAGGTATTGCTGGCGCAAAAGCATTTACCGGTAAACGCGATAGAGCCTATTAATTATAAGGGGCTATCCTTTGGCGCCACTATAAGGGCTGCCAAGCAAATTCTGGGCAAGCCAGAGTTACACGCTAATAAGGAGGAAGAAGTGCAGGGGCATGAGGTGTTGTTCTATTTCTCCACCCTTGGCTCTGGGAGAGTAGTTGAATGCCTGCACTTTTTGCACGGAAGATTTATCATGGCCCAAACCATTGTGAAGAGGCCCAAGCCAGAGAAGACCAAGGCAGTGCTGGCTGCGGTGCTGGAACAATATGGCTTGCTACAGAAAGCGGCAGATGACCTTACCCCTGAAAACTTTTTCCCGGTCTGCGATTCTTCCCGTAACCGGATTGAGGTACACTATGCTTTTGACCTTATGCTTACTTATGTCACCGGGGATGCTGACGTATTCTCACTGGTAGAACCGGCGCAGGCTCAGGAGTGGTACAAAGGCTCCTTCTTCCGCAATGCTTTCCGGCAGCATTTGGTCCGGTACGTATAGCCTCCCTCGTTAGAATACTCCAAGTCTATTCCCTCTTCCTTAGGCCCCAATCCATGGCATCTGCTGGCAAAAAGCAGACATCTTGGATTGGGGCAACTTATTTTTGGTCTCCCCAGTAAGAGCCTTCCCCATTTAGACCTATTTCCAGAAATGAATTAATGAAAGATAAATTGTAATTCTGGTTTACAGGAACCTGTCGGCTTAAAAGCAAGAAGGTAAGAATGCCAACAGAAAAGCCAAAAACCGGCTATAGAATGCATAAATAGGTGGTTTTTATAATTTATAAAATAAAATTTAGTCATTTACAGGTTGTAACGGTGAGGTAGGACCGGGTAAAAGCCAACCAAGGAAAAGATATGGCTATTCCATTCGAAAAATTTAAGGTGACGGGCGTGGGAAAAGATAATATTTTCTCTGATTAAGAGAAAAATCAAAAATGTGGAAAAATATTTTCTCAATAAAAACAGGGTTTAAACAGAGAATAAGGCTATTTTATCAAAAAGGTTCCATAAAAACATATTTTTTTATAAAACGTCTTGTTTTAATCAAGAACCATTGCATATATTTGTCACATTCTTCTACGGTATTGAAATATTTGATGCCTGGAACAAAGTGGTTCACCTTACGTTCGTAGAAACTTTAGTAATCCACCCCAGAAAAAGAAAGTGATGAAAGTTTTCAAAGTAGTTTCGTTTGTGCTCGCGTTCTCGGCCCTCGCTTTGCAAGGGGTGGCAGCCATTGATGTGACTTCTGCTACAGAAAACTCCGCTAAAGAGAAAATCAGAAAGATCTCCCTGTTGATCAAAAGAGAGCCTTCTAACAGCCAGGCGTACGCTGACCGTGCTGCCGCTAAAATGGAAGCAAAAGACATGTACGGGGCCATTCATGATTTCTCTGCCGCCCTTACCCTTTCTTCAGCAAGCAACAGCCAGTTTCTGTTGGGCCGGGGAACCGCCTTCCTTGAAATTGGCGCCTACAAAGAAGCCCATAAAGACTTTAGCCTGGCGCTGGAAAATACCTCTTCCGCTGAGTTGCTATACGGACGTGCCGTGGCCGCTTACTTCTTAGATGACTACTTTGGTGCGCTGCGTGACCTGGACCAGGTAATTGCCATTGCCCCTAATCACCCAAAGGCTTTGTACAACAGAGCTGTAGTGAAAATGGAGTTAAAGCAACTTGACAGCGCCGCTGAAGATCTGGAAAGCTTCCTATCCCATTTCCCAAACCATGCAGAGGCTGAAAGAGCCCTGGCTTTGGCAGACGCTGCCATGCAAAAGTAAAACTGGCAACTATACCGGCAGAAGCGCTTTACCCACAACGTATTAATATAAACTAGTTATACTCTAACCCCAAAAAACTAAACCTTTCATCATGAAAAATTTTTCACTCGTTCTGTTCTTTTTCTTTGCCCTTGTAGTTAGTGCTGTTGCTCAGGATACTCCTGCCACTACTGAAGCAGTTGACAAAGCGTCTACTTCCGTATCTCGTTTAATGGTGCAGTCAATGGGTCTGAACGAAAGTGAGTACATCCAGATCAAAGCCTTGAACCAAGATCGTTTGGCTAAAGCAGCTGAGGTTGCCAAAATGTACAGCAATGACACTGAGATGCGTGATGCCCGTCTGAAAGCAATTGAAGGCGAGTTTGAGTCTGACCTTTTCAAAATCCTGAATGCCCGTCAGGTAGATGCCTACGCCGCTTTCAAAGCCAGACCAGAAGGAAACTTCCTTTCAATGGTTAACCAAGTAAGCAAAAGCACCAAAAAATAAGGAATACCTTTTCCTGCAATAAAAAGAGAGGCCTGCTATCAAGCAGGCCTCTCTTTTTATATCCTTATTTATGAGCCTGAAGCAACCAGGGGCAGGGAAAAAGCCTTTGAAAGGCACCGCCCTTGTAAACTACTCTGCGTGTTTCAAAGACTTGCTCAGCACATCCCAGACCACCACGCCCACGGTTACCGAGATGTTGAGCGAATGCTTGGTACCGAACTGCGGAATCTCCAAGACGCCGTCTGCGGCTTCTATCACCTCTTCCTCCACGCCAAATACCTCATTCCCGAACACAAACGCATACTTACCCTGGGCAGCCGGACTAAAATTTGGCAGCAAGGTGCTGCCTGCAGCCTGCTCTACCGCCCACACCTGGTAGCCTCCCTGCTTAAGGGACTTCACTGCCTCCAGGGTAGAACCTACGTGTTCCCACTCCACCGATTCAGTGGCGCCCAGCGCCGTTTTATGGATTTCCTTGTTGGGGGGCGTGCCCGTGATGCCGCAGAGGTAAATCTTTTCTACGGCAAAGGCATCGGCGGTCCGGAACGCCGAGCCCACGTTGTGCAGGCTGCGCACGTTGTCCAATACCAACACCAACGGATTTTTTTGCTTATTTTTGAAGTCCTCCACTGAATCGCGTTGGAGTTCCTCCATGCTTAACTTTCGCATAAGGGGTGAGTTTTGGCAGAGCCGACTGAAAGGCAAAGGTAACACATAGCGGTGACAGATGCATTTTGGGCCTGTTTTTCTAAAAACGTGCCCAAAACGAGAGCAGCAGAGAAACCTAGGTAGAAAACAGCTAGAGACCTTTTTAAGCCTGATTTTCTAAAAACAGGCTCAAAACGGAAGAGAAGATAGACAGCAAATGGTTGGTGCACTACCAGATTGGAGGAAGAACAACCTTCCAGGTAGCACATCAGCACATTATAAAAATTAGCACATTACCACATTGGCTAAGACAACCACCGCCGAGTTCAGCGTCACGCCGCTGATGAAACAATACAACGCCATCAAAGCCAAGCACCCGGGGGCGCTGCTGCTCTTTAGGGTGGGGGACTTTTACGAGACCTTCGGCGAGGATGCCATCAAGGCCAGCAAGATTCTGGGCATCCTGCTGACTAAGCGCGGCAACGGGTCGGCGTCTGAGACGGCTCTGGCCGGTTTCCCGCACCACTCCCTGGACACGTACCTGCCCAAACTGGTGCGCGCCGGGCAGCGCGTGGCCATCTGCGACCAGCTGGAAGACCCCAAAACGGTGAAAGGCATTGTGAAGCGCGGCGTAACCGAGCTGGTGACCCCCGGCGTGTCTTTCAACGACCAGGTGCTGGAGCAGAAACGCAACAACTATTTGGCGTCCCTGCACTTCGGGAAAGACAACATGGGCATTGCCCTGCTGGACGCCTCCACCGGTGAGTTCATGCTGGCCCAGGGCGATGCCGGATACGCGGCCAAACTGCTACAGAACTTCAGCCCGGCTGAGGTTCTCTTTTGCAAAGGCAAAAAGGAAGCATTTTTTCAGGGCTTCGGTCCCGATTTCTGTCATTACGCCCTGGATGAATGGGTGTACAGCTATGACTTCGCCTGGGAGGCGCTTACCAAACAATTCAACACCAAATCACTCAAAGGATTCGGGGTGGAAGGGCTCACGGAGGGCATTACCGCTGCCGGGGCCATTCTGCATTATTTAGCGGAAACCCAGCACCATGACATGCGCCACATCTCGGCCCTGGGCCGATTGGAGGAGGATAAATACGTGTGGCTGGACCGGTTCACGGTGCGTAACCTGGAACTGATTTACCCGCAGCACCCTGAGGGTGTACCGCTTATTGATATTCTGGACCACACCGTCACGCCCATGGGCGGCCGGTTGTTGCGCAAGTGGCTGGTGCTGCCCCTGAAAGAAGCCGCTCAGATACGGCGGCGGCTAGATACCGTGGAGGCGCTGCAGGCCCGCCCCGAGCTTTCGCAGGATATTCACCATTATCTCAAGCAAATAAGTGACCTGGAGCGCCTCATCTCCAAAGTGGCGGTGCGCCGCGTGAACCCGCGCGAACTGCTGCAACTGGCCCGCGCTCTGGAAGCCACCTTGCCTATTAAAGAACTGCTGGCTGTGAGCGGCGTGCCCGCCCTGCAAAAGCTGGCCGACCAACTACTGCCCTGCGAAGCCATTCGGGACGAGATCCAAACCATTTTGAAGCCCGATGCGCCCATGCTCACGCACCAGGGCAACATGATTCAGGCAGGCATTGACGCCGAGTTGGACGAACTGCGGGCCATTGCCTTCTCGGGCAAAGACTACCTTCTCCAGATTCAGCAGCGTGAGGTGCAGAACACGGGTATTTCCTCATTGAAGATTGCCTATAACAAGGTGTTTGGGTATTACCTGGAGGTAACCCACGCCCACCGCGATAAGGTGCCCAGCTCCTGGATACGCAAACAGACCCTGGTGAACGCTGAGCGCTACATCACCGAGGAGCTCAAAACCTACGAGGAAAAGATTCTGCACGCCGAGGACCGCCTCTTTGTGATTGAACAGCGCATCTTCAACGAGCTGGTGCTGAGCGCCGCCGAAGTGGTGCCCCAGATCCAGCAGAACGCCCGCGCCCTGGCCATTCTGGACTGCCTGGCCAACTTCGCGCGGCTGGCGGCGCAGAACGGCTACGTGAAGCCCGAGGTGGACGAAAGCACCGTGCTTAACATCAAACAAGGACGGCACCCGGTTATTGAGAAGCAACTTCCGCCCGGTGAGCGCTACGTGCCCAATGACATCTTGCTGGACAATGAAGAGCAGCAGGTCATCATTATTACCGGCCCTAACATGGCCGGTAAAAGCGCTCTGTTGCGGCAGACGGCCCTGATTGTGCTCATGGCGCAGATTGGGTCTTTCGTGCCCGCTGAGGCCGCGCAAATTGGCGTGATAGACAAAATCTTTACCCGCGTGGGCGCCTCAGACAACCTGAGTCGGGGCGAGAGTACGTTCATGGTGGAGATGACCGAGACGGCCAGTATCCTCAACAACCTCTCGGACCGTAGCTTGGTGCTCATGGATGAGATTGGCCGCGGCACCAGCACCTATGACGGTATTTCCATTGCCTGGGCCATTGTAGAGCACCTGCACAACGCGCCCAATGGCCGGGCCAAGACCTTGTTTGCCACCCACTACCATGAACTGAACCAACTCACCGAGGATTTCCCGAGGGTGCGTAACTTCAACGTGAGCGTGAAGGAAAGCAACGGCAAGATCCTGTTCATGCGCAAGCTGGTGGAAGGGGGCAGTGCCCATAGCTTCGGGATACAGGTGGCCCAGATGGCGGGCATGCCCAACAGTGTGGTGATACGGGCCAGCGAAATCATGCACCACCTGGAGCAGGAGAAGATTGCCCACCCGCACCAGGACCCGCAGGAGACGCTTAAATCTCTGCCCAAGCAGCCCTACCAATTGAGCATGTTTGAGCTCAACGACCCACAACTGGTACGCATCAAGGAGATGTTTGAGAAGCTGGACATCAACGCCATTACCCCGGTAGAGGCCCTACTCAAGTTGAATGAGCTGAAGATGCTGGTGGATGGCAAGAAAGAGAAAGTTTAATGGGAGTTCTGAGTCTAAAGTTCTGAGTGAGGAGACAAAACCTGTTTTGGGCCTGTTTTATGAAAAACAGGCCCAAAACAGGTTTTGTTTTTATTTGAACTTGGCCATTTTTCTTTAAAACAGGTGAGGCGACCGGAAGTACCGGGCTTTTTTAAGCATCCTTTTTGAAAAACAGCGTTAAAACGCACTGCTCGCTAAATTGCGAAGTAAATTTTTCTCCTTGATTCTCAGAATGATTGCCAGAAGTAAAGAATTTTTTACGCCAGACTCTTGACAAAAAGAATTTTGTGCGTACCTTTGTATCACTAATTCAAACAACGGATTAGCAAACGCGAAAGTAGCTCAGTTGGTAGAGCGCGACCTTGCCAAGGTCGAGGTCGCGGGTTCGAACCCCGTCTTTCGCTCAAAGATAAAAGACGTTGCCTCGGTAACGTCTTTTCTTTATCTGCCTATTTCATTTCTCACCTGAGAGATGAGGTCGCCGGGATGGTGGAACTGGTAGACACGCAAGACTTAAAATCTTGTTTCCATTAGGAAGTGCGGGTTCGATTCCCGCTCCTGGTACTAAATGCAGAAGGCCCTTTGTAGATTCTACAAAGGGCCTTCTGCATTTAGTACCTATAAGGCTTTCCTTGGAGATTATCTTTTGCATTACCCTCGTCTTTATTTTAAGCTATCCTCAATTGTAAATATCAAATTGGAGGTACCAGCGTATTTAACCTGCGGCATCTTTTCCATAATCTTATTAAAAGCATATGGTAGCAAAAAAACAGGATATATAAATATCAATCTAAATTACTCTAGATAACGGCCTTTAGTAAGCTTTACATTTACCTAACAGTAAGAATTAAATTTGAACCTTAACAGGTAATATGTGTGAATTTTTAGTAAAAATATTGTTTATTGTATAGTGAAATTTCAAAACCCTTTAGATTGTTGCTGCCTTATTAGTGGGTCATTTTTGCATAAAACTGTATAAATATCATTTTAATTTACTATTCATTGGTTCTGTCAATACTATGTGTGCTCTGAATATTGGGATAATTGATTATGGAATGGGTAATCTACATAGTATATATAGAAGAGTTTCTCTGCAAAGTGTAAATCCATTTATTGTCCATTCTCCTGTTGATCTCAGAAAAGCAGATAAAATTATTCTCCCCGGGGTTGGGCACTTTGAGAAGGCTGTTAAGAATCTTAAGGTAACAGGGCTTTTTGATGCCCTAAATGAGGCTGTCCTTTTGAAAAAGATTCCTGTTTTAGGCATTTGCCTTGGTATGCAACTATTTGCAAACAAAAGTGAAGAGGGTAATGCAGAAGGGTTCGGCTGGATTAATACCGAAGTAAAACGTTTTAATATCAAGGACAATATAAAATATAAAGTACCCCAGGCAGGGTGGAATACTATTACTAAATATAAGGAAAGCAACTTGTTTAAGAATATAGATGATCATAGTGAGTTTTATTTTTTGCATTCTTTTCATTATGCCACTCTTGATCAAAAGTATATTCTGACCAAAACTAATTATGAGTATGAGTTTATATCATCTTTAGAAAAGGATAATATTTTTGGAACGCAATTTCACCCTGAAAAAAGCCATGACAATGGAAGCCAACTGATAAATAACTTTATAAAACTATAAAGTTATGTTTAGGCCAAGGATAATTGCGGTTCTGCTTCTGAACAATGGTTATTTAGTAAAGTCAAAAAGCTTTAAGAACTACTCCTATATTGGTGATCCCATAAATGCTGTGCGGATTTTTAATGATTTTAAAGCAGATGAATTGGTCTTTCTGGATATTTCAGCCACTAGAAGTAAACGGACTATTCCTTTTGAATTAATTAAAAGCATTGCTGAAGAAGCGGTTATGCCCTTTAGTGTAGGAGGAGGGATAAAAGAACTTTCGCAGATTAAAGACATCCTGTCTGCAGGTGTGGAAAAGGTAGTGATTGGGAACTATGCTGTAGAAAACCCGAACTTTATAAAGCTAGCTTCCAATGAATTTGGCTCTTCTTCTATTTCTGTATGTATGGATGTGAAAAGGACCTTTTTTGGAGGAGAAAAAGTCTGGAGATTAAATGGCACCAAAGTCTCCTCTTTTGAGCCAATAAAATTTGCGCAATTAATGGCAGAATTTGGAGCGGGCGAGATTATAATCCAGTCCATCCTAAAGGATGGACAAATGAAAGGATATGATTTTGACCTTATAAAAAGAGTCTCAGAAAAAGTAACTATCCCAACAGTAGCATTGGGAGGCGCAGGCTCTATGAATGATTTAAAAAGGGCTTATTTAGAAAGTTATGCGGTGGGGCTAGCTGCAGGTAGCCTCTTTGTTTATTATGGCTCAAGTAATGGTGTGCTTATAAACTACCCTGATCGAAAGGATTTTATTTTTTAGTTATGTGCAAGAGAGAGTACCAACAATGCGTGCGGTGTGTTATGGATACTACTGATCCTGAAATTCAGTTCGATAGCAATGGCGTTTGTAATAATTGTACTGAGTTTTTAAAGAAAAGGGAAGAGGTTAAGGCAAATAAAAAGTATGGGTCTGAGCACCTTGCAAAAATAGTAGAGAAGATAAAGAGTAGCGGCAGGCAAAGAAAATATGATGTTCTTTTAGGGATAAGTGGAGGTGTGGATAGTTGTTATGTAGCTTATTTATTAAAACAATTAGGACTTAGAGTCTTGTTACTTCATCTAGATAATGGCTGGAATTCAAATTATGCCACCCAAAATATAAGGAATGCTGCCAGAGTTTTTGGGTTTGACTACCAAAGCTATGTTTTAGACTGGGAAGAATTTAAGGACATACAATTAGCCTTCCTGAAAGCCTCTGTGGTAGAGGCTGAAACTCCAACCGATGTAGCCATTTTAGGAGCCATGCATCGTGTTGCAGCAAAATACAGTATTAAATATATAATTAGCGGAGGCAATTTGAATTTTGAAGGGATTCTTCCCAAGCTTTGGCATTATAATGCCAAAGATACTGTGTATTTTAATCATATTCAGAGGGCCTTTGGCACCAAAAAGGTGCGGAAGTTCCCAAGCTTTGGATTTGAAGAAGAAACGTATTTTAAATTAGTGAAAGGGATAAGGATTATCTACTTTCTCAATTATGTGGATTTTAACAAAGACAGAGCAAAGGAGATTTTAGAGAGAGAGATTGATTGGAAAGATTATGGTGGAAAGCATCATGAATCACATTTTACAAAATTTATTCAGTCATATCTGCTGCCTAGGAAGTTCAATTTAGATTATAGAAAAGCTTCTCTCTCTAGTTTAATTTGTGCTGGGCAGATAACCCGGGAGGAAGCCTTAAGAATATTGAAGCTGCCTCCTTATAAAGAAAATGAAATAGAAAGAGATAAGGAATATATAGCAAAGAAATTAGGAATTGAAATTCAAGAATTAAACAGGATTATTGAATTGCCTGGAAAATACTATTATGAATATCCAAATGATGAAAAAAGACTGACATTTATCTATAATACTTATAAACGACTTTTTAATTAACTATAAAATCCTTTTAGTATCAGACGCACTGTCCAAATTTAAAGCAGATCCCTATTTCTGGTCTCTCCCTAAAGCCTCAAAAAATCTCCACCAAAATTGAAATCTTCAGCCCTCACCCCTGTGTTACTACTTCAGTCTGGCAGCAGGCAAGAACAACGCTGCCAGCAAATACCAATAGCCCCAGCAACCCTATATGACGCAAGAACTTACAAATTCATTTGTAAGGTATTTCTAACCATTAAAGTAGATTACCCATGTAGTGATAGGGTCTGGGACCACTCCATTGACTGGTGATTAATGAATGGGCGCCTCAAGCAGCGAAGGGCGGATTACGATATTTTGGTATGCTTACTATCCTAGAAAGCTTCGTTGATGCCAGTGCGCTTGCGTTTTGTAATACCCTTATTTCTTTTCAATGCGGCGTGTTTGACGAGTTGGAGATTGCTAAAAATGACTGGCCAAATCGTACGTAGAGATTTCTTAGCGGAGGCTCTGGAGAAGAAGAAGGCCTTGTTGGGATGGATATACTATTGTAAATAGCTATACCTATGAATGAGCAGTTCTGGTTATTTTATATAGTGCTGGCCGCCCGCTATGTAGTCATAGCGGGTTTGGCGTTTCTGGTGTTTTACGTTTTCTGGCCTGAGAAATTTGCCGGACGTAAAATTCAGGCACCTTTCCCCAGGCAAAAAGATTATACCCGGGAGGTGGGCTATTCTTTCTTCACGTTTGTGGTGTTTGCGCTTTATGGAATTGTGCTTTCCTCTAGCTTGGTGCGGCCTTATACCCAGATCTATACCGAAATTAGCACCTATGGCTGGGGTTACTTCTGGGCAAGCGTGGTGCTGGCCTTGGTTATTCATGATACTTACTTTTACTGGACCCACCGGCTTATGCACCATCCTAAGCTCTTCAAGGCCTTCCACCGCACGCATCATAAATCAGTGAACCCCTCGCCGTGGGCATCCTTTTCATTTAGTCCCCTGGAAGCCGTGGTAGAAGGTGGCATTATCATGGTCATTGCTGTGCTCATGCCCATTCACCCGCTGGCCATTGTGGCGTTCCTGTTTTTGATGACCGTGTATAATGTGTATGGGCATTTAGGGTATGAAATTTACCCGAAGTGGCTAGTGAACAGCAAGCTGGGCAAGTGGCTGAATACCTCCACCAACCATAACTTGCACCATAAATTCTTCAAAGGAAATTACGGCTTGTACTTCAGGTTCTGGGATGAAGCGCTGGGCACGACCCACGCGAAATATGGGGAGACCCTCCAAAAGATGGTAGGTCAGCAGAACGAGAAATCCATTTCTGAAAAGCAGTTCAGCTAGCAATCTTTATCCTCCAACCCGATAAATAAAACAGCCTCACAAGACTAAATCCTGCGAGGCTGTTTTAGGCCTGTTTTCTGAAAAATGGCCCCAAAACGGGAGTAATCCTTTTAGGGAAGGCTGGTGCAATGTCTTTCCCTTTTGCGACTTCCGCTTTAGCCAAACGCTTACTTCATTTCCAGCACTACCACTGAGAAAGGCGGTAACTCTACACTCAATGAATTGCCTTTCAATTTAGCGCCTTTAAAAGCCACGGGTTTGATCACGTCAGGTTTCTCAAAGGTATTGTGATCCTGCAGCGTTTTGGAGGTGACAATGCGCCCCGATACGTTTTTGTAAGAAGCGCCTTCCACATTGATAGCTACTTGCTGTTTGTTTTTAGGGTCAATGTTCACCAGGGAGATATGCGTAACGCCGTTTTTGTCACGGGAGGCCGAGCCGTTTACCGCCTTCAGTTTCTCTTTACCCAGGGTGTAGTCAGTGCTTTGCACGGTGAAGGGGAGATAGGTGGCATCCTGATGCACGTTGTACATCTCCATCACGTGATAGGTAGGCGTTAAGAGCATTTTCTCCTCATCGGTCAGGATTACGGCCTGTAGCACGTTGATGGCCTGGGCCAGGTTGGCCATGCGCACGCGGTCTGAGTGGTTGTTGAAGGTGTTGAGGGTGGAGCCGGCAATCATGGCATCGCGCATGGTGTTCTGCTGGTACAGGAAGCCGGGATTGGTGCCTGGTTCTACGTCATACCAACCGCCCCATTCGTCAACCACTAGGGCAATTTTTTTGGCGGGGTCATACTTGTCCATGATGGCGCTGTGTTTCTGCACCAGCTCTTCCATGTGCAGGGCGCTCTTCATGGTGGCGAAATACTGCTCCTCAGAGAATTTAACCGATGGGCCTTTCTTGTTCCAGTTGATGACGGCGTAATGGTGCAGGGCCACGCCTTCAATCAGGCTCTTAGGGATGATCTTCATGAGCGTCTCGGTCCAGTTGTAATCACCGCCGTTGGCCCCAGAGGCAATCCGGAACAGTTTGCCGGTGTTACCCCAGTCAGAGACGAAGGTGGCGTATTTGCGGTATTCGTTGGCATAGTACTCGGCGGTCATGTTGCCGCCGCAGCCCCAGGCCTCGTTACCGATTCCCCAGTATTTCACGTTCCAGGGCTTATCCCGTCCGTTTTGCTTGCGCAGTTTAGACATGGGGCTCTCCCCCGCGAAGTTGGTGTACTGTACCCAATCAGCAAGTTCCTGCACGGCACCGCTGCCCATGTTGCCCGCTAGGTAGGGCTCAGTGCCCAGCAGTTCGCACATGTTCAGGAAATCATGCGTGCCGAAGCTGTTATTCTCCGTCACACCGCCCCACCAGGTATTGACAATAGTTGGCCGCTGTTCTTTAGGGCCAATGCCGTCTTTCCAGTGATAGGTATCGGCGAAGCAGCCACCCGGCCAACGCAGGTTAGGGATCTTCAGTTTCTTCAAGGCGTCTACCACGTCGTTCCGGACCCCGGCCGTGTGGGGGATCTTGGTATTGTTTTCCCCCACATAAAACCCGCCATAGATACACCGGCCTAGGTGCTCAGCAAAGTGCCCGTAAATGTGTCTACTAATAATTTGCTCGGCCTTGGCCGGGACAGTAAGGGTGGCGGTAGTTTGGGCGGTGGCCGTGCCTAGGATAAAAAGCAGGAGGAAACCCAGGGTTGTGTGCTTCATGTGTATGACCAGTTTATAAGATGATTTGCTGCCGGAAGGTGATGTCTTTTGAATATTTATGTAGATAGATGGTGATAAATATAAGTGTATTTAATACATTTATAAAACTTATTTTTAGGAAATCAAACGGCTGCAAAAGTATATCCCTAAGGGAAGCTCGAGATTCCGTTTTAAGCCTGTTTTTCTAAAAACGGCCTTAAAACGTAACCGGAGTAGTTTCTGAACTTAGGTAAGCCGCGGCCGGAAGAGGCTTAGATTACATTAGAAGAAGTAGCCATGAGGAGTAAGATTTTATGGTATTTGGTTCTGGTCCTATTGCCAACCTGGGGTGTGGCCCAGCAAGGCCCGGTTCAGGGTTTTCCGCTGTCGCAGGTGCGGCTGCTGGAGAGCCCTTTCCGGCAGGCGCAGCAAACCGACCTGGTCTATATCCTGTCCCTGGACATGGACCGGTTGCTGGCTCCTTACCAGAAAGAGGCTGGCCTTCAGCCGAAGGCCCAGAACTACGGCAACTGGGAAAACACGGGATTAGACGGGCACATAGGCGGGCACTACCTGTCGGCGCTGGCGTTGATGTATGCGGCCACCGGTAACCAGGAACTGCAGCAACGGCTCACGTATATGGTTAACGCCCTGGACGCCTGTCAGCAGAAAAGCGGCAACGGCTATCTGGGCGGTACTCCCGGCGGAAAGCAGATGTGGCAGGATATAAAGGCGGGCAAGATAGATGCCGGCAGTTTCTCCCTAAACAAGAAGTGGGTGCCCTGGTACAATATCCACAAAACCTACTCCGGCCTGCGGGATGCCTATCTGTTTGCCGGCAATGAGAAAGCCAAGCAAATGCTCATCAACCTTTCAGACTGGGCCCTTGACCTGACGGCTAACCTCACCGATGCCCAAATCCAGAATATGCTCCGGAGCGAGCACGGCGGTATGAACGAGGTCTTCGCGGATGTGGCAGAAATTACCGGTGACCCCAAATACCTGGCCCTGGCCAAGCGCTTTTCCCAGACATCGGTCCTGAACCCTTTATTGCAACAGAAAGATGTGTTGAACGGCATGCACGCCAATACCCAGATACCCAAGGTGATTGGTTTCCAACGGGTAGCCGAAGTGGGCGGGGACAAAACCTGGACCAACGCCGCCGATTTCTTCTGGCAGACGGTGGTGAAGAACCGCACGGTCTCCATTGGCGGCAACAGCGTGAGTGAGCACTTCCATCCGGCCTCAGATTTTTCCTCTATGTTGGAAGGGAAGGAGGGCCCCGAGACCTGCAACACCTACAACATGCTCAAGCTCAGCAAGCAGCTGTATCTGTCTAGTCGCGCCACCGAGTACCTGGACTATTATGAGCGTGCCATGTACAACCACATTCTCTCTTCGCAGCACCCCCAGGGCGGGTTTGTGTACTTCACGCCCATGCGGCCCCGGCACTACCGGGTCTATTCCCAGCCCCAGCTGGATTTCTGGTGCTGCGTAGGCTCGGGCCTGGAAAACCATGGCAAGTACGGCGAGTTGCTCTATGCCCATTCCGCTAAAGACTTGTACGTGAACCTGTTTCTGCCTTCTGTTTTAGAATGGAAGGAGAAAGACTTTACCCTCACCCAAACCACCAAATTCCCTTCTGAGGAGTCTTCGGCCTTACGTCTGACGCTCAAAAAAGCCCAGAAATTTACCTTATACATCCGGCACCCAAAGTGGGTAACGCCAGGCCAGTTGCAGGTGACTGTGAATGGCAAAGCGGCAAAAGTTACCCAGGCCGTAAGCGGCTACGTAGGCCTGGACCGGAAGTGGAAAACAGGGGATTTGGTCACAGTGACGCTGCCCATGCAAACCAAGGCCGAATATCTGCCTGACGGCTCTCCCTGGGTTTCCTTCGTGCATGGTCCCCTGGTGCTGGCAGCCGTTACGGACACTACCGGTTTAAAAGGCTTAAGGGCAGATGGGACCCGCATGGGCCACGTGGCCAACGGGCCTTTATATTCCATAGAAGAGGCACCGCTGCTGGTATCCGAAGAGAAAGATCTAGCGGCCGCCCTTAAGCCGGTGCCCGGTAAGCCGTTCACCTTCAGTGCTGCATCTTTACTTCAGCCCGCCCAATACCAAAACCTGGAGTTGGTGCCCTTTTATCAGATCCATGATGCCCGCTATATGGTGTATTTTCCGGTGACCACGCCCCAGGGGCTGGAGGCCAGGAAAGCTGACATCAAAGAAAAGGAAACCGCCAAACTGGCCCTGGAGGCCCAAACCATAGACCAGGTGGCCCCCGGCGAGCAACAACCCGAATCTGACCACGGCTTTGCCGGAGAACAAACCGAGACCGGTGTTTTCAAAGACCGGCACTGGCGGCATGCCCGCGGCTGGTTCAGCTACACGCTCAAGAACAGGGGGCAAGGCCCGCGCCGGCTGCGCCTTACCTATTACGGCAAAGACAGAGACCGCCACTTTACCATTTCCGTCAATGGGCAGGAAATAGAAACCGTGCAGCTGGCGGGTACCGCCGGAGACAAATTCATGGAGGTAGACTATGTCCTTCCGGCCGCGTTGCTGGAGAAAGCCAAAGGCGGGGAACTCAAGGTCATGTTCAAAGCCTTGCCCAATTCCTCCACGGCGGGCATTTATTACGTGCGGCTGTTGCAATGACCCCAAACCAACCGCTCAGGTCCTGGGCTGGCTTTTGCAAACCTGTAGTGGCTGCTTTCTGTAAAACCATATGAAGATTAAAACCTTTTCCTTCGCTTCCTTAGTAGTAGGGTGCATGACCGCCTTTCAAGTTGCGGGGCAAACCCCTGCTTCCACCAAGACCTTTACCGTAAAAACCAACCAGGTGTACGGCGAGATGGCCCCCACCATGTACGGCCTCTTCTTTGAGGATATCAACCTGGGTGCCGATGGTGGTATCTACGCCGAACTGGTCAAGAACCGTTCCTTTGAGTTTGACACGCCCTTAATGGGCTGGCGGGAGCAGAACAAAGGCAAGGGAAGTCTGCTCATTCATAACCAGGGCGGCGTAAATGCAGCCAACCCCCGGTTTCTACGGCTTTCCTCTAAAGGAGAGGCCGGGTACGGGTTGTTGAATGAAGGCTTCAGGGGAATGGGTATCAAGAAAGGAGAGGTTTATCACTTCACGGTTTGGGCCCGTCAGCCCCAGGGTGGTTCCTTGCCTCTGCTGGTGGAGCTGGTGGGCGCCAAAGGCGAGAAACTGGGCGCGGGCACCATCACGCCTGCTGGTACCGAATGGAAAAAATACGAAGCCAACCTGACGGCAACCCAGACTGACCCCAAAGCCCGGCTGCAGCTACTGGCGCAGGGACAGGGAGCGGTAGACCTTGACATGATTTCCCTCTTCCCCCAAAACACCTGGAAACAGCGCCCCAACGGCCTGCGCGCCGACATGGTGCAGTTGCTGGCCGACATGAAACCGGGCTTCCTGCGCTTTCCTGGAGGATGCATTGTGGAAGGCCGTACCCTGGACGAGCGGTTCCAGTGGAAGAAAACCGTGGGTGCCGTGGAAAACCGGGCCACGCTGGTGAACCGCTGGAACACCGAGTTCAAACATAAGCATACGCCAGACTATTTCCAGACTTTTGGCTTAGGTTTCTTTGAGTATTTCCAGCTGGCCGAGGATATTGGCGCAGCCCCGGTGCCTATTCTCAACTGCGGCATGGCCTGCCAATACAATACCGGCGAGGTAGTGCCCCTGGACCAGATGCAACCTTACATCCAGGATGCCCTGGACCTGATTGAGTTCGCCAATGGCCCCGTTACCTCTGAATGGGGGAAACTGCGGGCGCAGATGGGGCACCCTGCCCCTTTCAACCTGAAACACCTGGGCATTGGCAATGAGCAATGGGGACCGCAGTACGTAGAGCGCTACCAGCTATTTGTGAAAGCCCTCAAAGCTAAATACCCCGAGGTGCAGCTTATTACCACTGCAGGCCCTTCGCCGGACGGCCCGGACTTTGACTACCTGAACAAAGCCCTGCGGGGGCTCCAGGCTGAGATCATAGACGAGCATTATTACCGGTCGCCGGAGTGGTTCCAGGAAAACGTGACCCGCTATGATAATTATGACCGCCAGGGACCTAAGATATTTGCCGGGGAATATGCGGCGCAAACAACCGCCATTGCCAGCACGGAAAACAAGAACAACTGGAAAGGGGCTCTCTCTGAGGCGGCCTTTATGACCGGTCTGGAGCGTAACGCCGATGTGGTGACTATGTCTTCCTATGCACCCCTGTTTGCCCACGTAGATGGCTGGCAATGGACCCCAGACCTGATCTGGGTGAACAACCTGCAGGCCTACGGCACGCCCAATTACTACGTGCAGAAACTGTTCTCTACCAACCGGGGCACGCACCTGGTACCCATCCAGCGCAACAACGCCAACGTCACCGGCCAGGACCAGCTCTTTGCCTCGGCCAGCCTTGACAAGACAACCAACGAGGTGATTCTGAAAGTGGTGAATTCCTCAGATAAAGTCCAGGACGGCGAGTTTGTGCTGGAAGGGGTGAAAAAGGCTCAAAGCAAAGGCACGCTCCAAAAACTGAGCAGCCGCAACCTGGACCAGATGAATTCCTTTGAGAGCCCTACGGCCATCAGTCCGGTGCAGCAGCCCATTCAGGTAAAGAACAACCGCGTGAAACTGTCGCTGGAGCCCTATTCCGTGAATGTGATACGGGTAAAGATCTCTTAGAAGAAAAGCCGTTTTGGGCCTGTTTTCAGAAAAACGGGCCCAAAACGGATGCAGATTTCTTGTGTTTGGGTTGATCTGAAGCGCAAGAGCTGGAACAGTACAGAAAGTGGGGGAGGAACCAAAGTGTTGTCGGGGTTCCGTTTCCAGGCTTTTTCGGGGGACTTAGCCTGGAAACACCCCTGCTTTCTTCTCTTTCGCCTGGAAGGCTGCCTTTAGCTTGTCTGGTTTTGACTTTTTTAAAATATGTTCCCTTGGCGGTAGAAAGCGTTTTGAGGCTATTTTTCTGAAAACAGGCCCAAAACGTCTCTCGCCTTATCTAACCTAACCCCGTATGTTCTTGAAATCGAAACGAGTATTTCCCCTGCCAACGTGGTGCCAGTCGCTTCTTGTTTTGCTGCTCATGGGTACTTTAGCGGCGTGTTCCCAAACTACTACTGCCGTGAAAAGCGCCGGCCAAGAGAAAGAGTATTCCCTGGCTAGCCCAGACAAAAGCGTGGTGGTTTCCTTTCGGCTTACCCCAGACCAGCGGGCAGTGTATACGGTGTCGCGCAACGGGGCAAAGGTGCTGCAGGATTCCAAATTGGGCGTAGTGATGGAAGACGCAGACCTGACCAAAGGCCTGACCCTGGCATCTGTTTCTAAAGAAGAAAAGGTAGAGGACCGGTATGAGATTCTGACGGCCAAGCGCAAAAAGAATACCTACCGGGCCAATAAGTGCACCTTCCGGCTGAAGAACGCGCAGGGCCGCCAAATAGAGGTGATTTTCCAGGTGTCTAATGACGGGGTGGCCTTCCGGTATTTCTTCCCAGGCCAGAGTACAGAGAAAAAGAAGATTACCCAGGAAGTGACCTCCTTCAAATTTGCCCAGAACACCAAAGGCTGGCTACAACCCATGTCAGATGCCAAAACCGGCTGGGAGCGCACCAATCCTTCATATGAGGAATTCTACCAGAAAGGCATTGCCGTGGGCACGCCTTCGCCCTTCAAGGCTGGTTGGGTGTACCCGGCCTTGTTTGAGGCCGGAGACAGTTGGGTGTTGATTACGGAGTCTGGCCCGGATGGCGATTATTGCGGGTCACGATTGGCCCAGAATTCCCCGGAAGGCGAATACAGCGTGGCGTTTCCCCAGGAGCAGGAGAAGTTCCCCGGCGGCGTGCTGAACCCCGAGTCTACCTTGCCCTGGTATTCGCCGTGGCGCATTGTGGCCGTGGGCTCGCTTAAAACCATTGCCGAATCTACCTTGGGCACCGACCTGGCCAAGCCCGCTATCAAAATGGACCAGGGCTTTATCAAACCGGGCAAGGCCTCCTGGAGCTGGGCCCTGCTCAAAGATGACTCTACGGTATATGACGTGCAGAAACGGTTCATTGACTACGCCGCCCGCATGAACTG
This sequence comes from Rufibacter soli, assembly GCF_054781795.1. NCBI lineage: Bacteria > Pseudomonadati > Bacteroidota > Cytophagia > Cytophagales > Hymenobacteraceae > Rufibacter > Rufibacter soli. The sequence goes on from NZ_BAAGTS010000002.1 coordinate 101,951, forward strand.
GCAGTACACCCTCATTGACGCCGAATGGGACCGCAAAATAGGCTATGCCAAAATCAAGGAGCTGGCCGACTACGCCAAAACCAAGAACGTGGGGCTGCTGCTGTGGTACAACTCGGCGGGCTCCTGGAACGGCACGCCTTACACCCCCAAAGACAAAATGCTGACCCGCCAGAGCCGGCAGCAGGAGTTTGCGCGCCTGCGCGAAATGGGCATCAAAGGCGTGAAAGTGGATTTCTTTGGCGGCGACGGCCAGAGCGTGATGCAGTATTACATTGATATTCTTAAGGACGCCGCAGAATACGGGATACTGGTGAATTTCCATGGCTGTACCCTGCCCCGCGGGTGGCAACGCACCTACCCCAATCTCATGACCATGGAGTCTATCAAAGGCTTTGAGTTCATCACCTTTGACCAGCGTAACGCCGACGAGGAACCTACCCATGCCACCATGCTTCCGTTTACCCGCAACGTGTTTGACCCCATGGACTTCACGCCCATGAACCTGGACAAGATTCCCAGGATCACCCGAAGAACCACCAAAGGCTTTGAACTGGCCTTGTCAGTGTTGTTCATCTCCGGCATCCAGCATTACGTGGAGATTCCTACAGGTATGGCCAAGGCCCCAGCCTACGTGCAAGATTACCTGAAGAAGGTGCCCAGCGTGTGGGAAGACTCCAAATTCATTGAGGGTTATCCGGGCAAGAGGGTGATTATGGCGCGGCAGGCCGGAGGCAAGTGGTACGTGGCCGGGATCAATGGGGAGAATACTACCCAAAAACTGGACCTGGACCTCTCGTTCCTGAAAGGAAAGAAAGGGACCCTAATCACTGACGGCACTGAAACTAACGGCTGGCAACAGCAATCAATAGAGGTAGGCGCCAACGGCAAGACCGCCGTGGAAATAAAACCGAATGGCGGGTTTGTGCTGGTGTTTTAGAGACTAACAAAACGTAACGTTAGCCCTTGCCCGGGTGGTTCTGTTTTAGGGCTAGTTTGGCCAAAACAGCCACGAAACGAAAGAAAATAACAATGCTCATACTGGTTAGGCTTACTTCCTGTTTTCTACTCTTGCTGGCCCTGACAGGTTGCACGCAAACCAAGCCGGCAAATGTCGTTGCGTCTGTTGTCGGTTACTCGGCTAGCGCAGGGCAGGTGTCCGCGGCGCCTTCAGAAACGCAGCCCACCAGCAACCTCACCGTGCATGACCCGGTCATGGCCAAACAAGGAAACACCTACTACCTGTTCTGTACGGGGCGCGGAATTTCGGTGTGGTCTTCCACGGATAGGCAGAACTGGAAAAAGGAGCAACCCATCTTTGCCACTGCCCCGGAATGGGCCGTAAAAGCGGTACCCGGCTTCAAAGATAACCACATCTGGGCCCCGGATATCAGCTTCTACCACGGCCAATATTACCTGTACTACTCCATCTCAGCCTTCGGGAAAAATACTTCGGCCATTGGTCTGGCAACCAACGTGACGCTAAACCCGGCAGACAAGAACTTTCACTGGGTAGACCATGGCAAGGTGATAGAATCTGTGCCCGGCAAAACCAACTGGAACGCCATTGACGCTAATTTGGTAGTGGATGAGAAAGGCACGCCCTGGCTAACTTTCGGGTCTTTTTGGGGAGGCCTGAAGTTGGTGCGGTTAAGCAAGGACCGACTGTCGGTGACCCAGGACTTAGCCCAGATTCCCACCATCGCCAGCCGGCGCAAAGGCTCTGCTGCTGGTACCAACCCGCCGCCTTTGCCGGGCAATCCGGTGGGCGCGGGCGGCAATGCCATTGAGGCCCCCTTTATCTTTAAGAAAAATGGCTACTATTACCTGTTCGCCTCCATTGACTATTGCTGCAAGGGCGCGCAAAGCGATTACAAAATGATAGTGGGGCGGGCCAGAAACGTGCAGGGGCCTTACCTTGATAAGAACGGTGTAGACTTGGCGGCTGGGGGCGGCACCATCTTGCTGGAAGGCAATGAAAAATGGAACGGGGTAGGGCATAATGCCGTCTATACTTTTGATAAGACAGATTATCTCATCTTCCACGGCTATGACGCCACTCAAAACGGGCGGCCCAAATTACGCATAGAGCAACTAACCTGGGACAAGGAAAAATGGCCCGTGGTGGCAGTGGCACAATAAAAGCACCGAAGGATTGCTGGCGCAGAAGAAGACTAAACCAACCGTTATTTACCTTGTTTTGCCTGAGTGCATCAGGTTTTCTGGGGCAAAGGCTGAATTATTCTTTTCTTTGTCTTTGGTTTTGACATGAGCTAGTTTCTGGGGCAAGGCAAACGCCAAAGCAACCTTTGCATGGGTTAAAATGAAAGGTCGCGTGCCAGGTTTCTTTACAAAATAAGAGCGTACGTAAACGTAGAAGCGCAATGATGAAATATACAGGGCAGTCAAGGTTCCTGGTAGCGGTTGACTGTATCATATTCGGGTTTGACGGGGAGAATTTCAAGCTGCTGTTAATCCAGCGGGGTTTTGCCCCCGAGAAGCAGAAGTGGAGTTTGATGGGTGGTTTCATTCAGCCCGAGGAGAGCCTGGAAGTGGGCGCCCAGCGCGTGCTCAAGCAACTCACCGGCCTGGAAGGCGTGTACCTGGAGCAGATCAATGCGTTTAGTGAGCCCAACCGTGACCCTGTGGAGCGCACCATTGCCGTACCATATTTCGCCCTCATTGATATCCAGAAGTACCAGGCTCAACTGAACTCAGATTACCACGCCGAATGGTTTCTGCTGGAGGAACGGCCCCAGTTGATCTTTGACCATGAGCAGATGGTAGAGATGGCCAAGATGCGCCTGCGCTACAAAGCCGCCCTGCATCCCATCTTGTTTGAGTTGCTGCCTGAGAAGTTTACCCTGCCCCAGCTCCAGACCCTGTATGAGAAGCTGTATGATACCACCTTTGACAAGCGGAACTTCAGCCGGAAGGTGCTTTCCACCGGGCTGCTGGTGCGCCAACAGGACAAAGACAAGGAAAACTCAAGAAAGGGCGCGTTCTTCTTCAAGCTGGACAAAGAGAAGTATTATGACAACTTCCAGGCTTTCCTAAAGTTCATTCCAAACCCTGAGAAGTTCCTGTTATAGGCTTTTGTTGATTCTCATTTGCGATGCTCCTGTTTCGGGGCCGTTTTTCTAAAAACGGCCCCGAAACAGGAGCATCGTTGTTTTAGGTTTCTTGCCAGGCGTTCTAATGGACTGACTCCAGTAACGGTTTCTTTTTAGATAAAACGATTCCTTAAATTTAAGTGTCAGTAGTACATTTTAAGGAAGCTTTTCGTTATTATTGTATCACCGCTTCCTGCGCATGGGTGTGTCTATTTGGTCTGGTAAAAGCTACCAGACAGGGTAAGGCAAACGGCAGTTAGTGATCATAAGACAGCAATAAGCAAGCTATGACAGAAGATATATTTGTAATTGGCGTTGACTACGGGTCAGACTCCGTGCGCTCTGTGTTGGTAAACGCCCGCAACGGCCAGGAAGTAGCCGCGGCTGTCTTTCATTACCCGCGCTGGAGCAAAGGCCTGTACTGTGACGCTCCGGCCAACCAGTTCCGGCAGCACCCCTTAGATTACATAGAGGGGCTGGAGAAAACCATTAAAGACTGTCTGCAGCAGGCCGGGGGCGAGGCTGTGGCTCGGCAGGTGAAAGGCATCTCCGTGGACACCACCGGTTCTACGCCGGTGGCCGTGGACAAAACCGGTACGCCGCTGGCCCTGTTGCCCGGCTTTGAGGAAAACCCTAACGCCATGTTTGTGCTCTGGAAAGACCACACAGGCGTGGAAGAGGCCGCCCAGATCAATGCGCATGCCACCAAGTTTGACACCAATTACCTGCAATACGTGGGCGGCATCTACTCCTCTGAGTGGTTCTGGGCCAAGTTGCTGCACGTGCTACGCGAAGACGCAAAGGTGCGCGAAGCCTGTTATTCCTGGGTGGAGCATTGTGACTGGGTACCGTTCCTGTTAACCGGCGGTACTGATGTTTCTGAAATGAGACGCGGCATCTGTTCTGCCGGCCATAAATCACTTTTCGCTGCTGAGTTTGGCGGACTACCCCCCAATGACTTTTTCGCTTCCTTAGACCCCGTGCTTGATGGCTTTACCTCCCGCCTGTTCTCCACAGCTTACCCGGCAGACCAGGCCGCCGGAATCTTGAGTCCCGAATGGGCCGAGCGCCTGGGCTTGTCCACTGACGTAGTGGTAGGGGTAGGAGCCTTTGATGCGCACATGGGCGCGGTGGGCGGACAGATTGAGCCCTACCATCTGAGCAAGGTCATGGGTACTTCTACCTGTGACATGCTGGTAGCGCCCATGGACGAGGTGAAAGACACGCTAGTCAGCGGAATCTGCGGCCAGGTGCCGGGCTCCGTGATTCCGGGCATGATGGGCATGGAGGCCGGGCAATCTGCCTTTGGGGATACTTATGCCTGGTTCAAGCGCATTTTGCTGTGGCCCTTGCAGAACCTGTTGGCTGGGTCCAACGTGGTAGACGCCGCCACCGCCGAGGCCTTGGTAGAAGAAGTTTCCAGCAAAATTATCCCCGAACTCAGCCAAGCCGCCGATGCCATTCCTTTGTCTGAGAACAACGAGTTTGCCATTGACTGGTTCAATGGCCGCCGCACGCCAGATGCTAATCAAGTGTTGAAAGGCGCTATTTCCGGTTTAGGCCTGGGTAGTGACGCCTCGCGGGTGTTTCGGGCTTTGGTAGAGGCTACCTGCTTTGGCGCCAAGAAGATTGTGGACCGGTTCAATGAGCAAGGCGTGCCCGTGAAAGGCCTTATTGGGCTGGGCGGAGTGGCTAGAAAATCTCCATTCATCATGCAGATGATGGCCGATGTCATGAACATGCCCATCCGGATCCATAAATCGGAACAGACCTGCGCCATTGGGGCAGCCATGTTCGCAGCTACCGCGGCGGGCATTTATGAGAAAGTAGAAGACGCCATGGCGGCCATGGGCCAGGGCTTTGACCTGGAGTATTTCCCTAACCCCGAGAAAGCGGCTATCTACGCCAAACGCTACGTAAAATACTCTGAGTTGGGTGGTTTTCTGGACAGCCACAGTGCCCCGGCCAAACCAGAGGTGCTGGCAGATTTACCAGAGACCGGCACCAAAGCCCAACCCGGCCATACGCCCCAGGAAAACCAGGATCAGGAAGAACTGCAAGACGTACCCGCCAGCGCTAACAACTAAGCACCCATGAGTTTGTACCAGCATATCAAAGAAGAGGCCTATCACGCCAACATGCAGCTGCCCAAACTGGGGCTGGTGCTGTTCACCTTCGGGAACGTGAGCGCCGCAGACCGAAAGTTAGGCGTGTTCGCCATCAAGCCCAGCGGCGTGCCCTATGAAGACCTTACCCCGGAGAAAATGGTGATCGTGGATTTTGACGGCAATACCGTGGAAGGTGATTTACGGCCCTCCTCAGACACCAAGACCCACGCCGTTCTCTACAAGCACTGGGAGAACATTGGCGGGATTGTGCACACGCACTCCACCTACGCCACCGCCTGGGCCCAAGCCCTGCGTGACATTCCTATTTTTGGGACTACCCACGCCGACCACCTCACCACCGATGTTCCCTGCGCCACCCCCATGGATGATGCCATGATCCAGGGCGACTATGAGTACGAAACGGGCTTCCAGATCATGAACTACCTGGAAGAGAAAAACATGAGCTACGAAGAGGTAGAGATGGTGTTGGTAGGCAACCACGCTCCCTTCACCTGGGGAAAAGACGCCAAAAAAGCGGTTTATAACAGCGCCGTGGTGGAAGAAATAGCACGCATGGCGCTTTTGACAGAGCAAATCAAACCCCAAGCATTGCGCATGAAAGACTCCCTCATCAGAAAACACTTTGAGCGGAAACACGGCCCAGATTCTTACTACGGACAATAAGTATTTATCCAGAACCTAACCTTTTACTGGTGTTAGCCTGCGGGCCGCCAAAAGACTAAGATCCTATGATTGACCTGAAACAATATGAAGTGTGGTTTGTGACCGGCAGCCAGCACTTATATGGTGAGGAAACCCTTAGCCAGGTAGCCGAGCATTCCCAGAAGATTGCCGCCGGCCTTAATGATGCCACCCAGATACCGGTAAACGTGGTGTTCAAACCCGTGGTGAAAACCACCGAGGAAATTTTCCGCATCTGCCAGGAGGCCAACGTAGCCGAAAACTGCGTGGGGATCATAGCCTGGATGCATACCTTCTCACCCGCCAAAATGTGGATTGGCGGCCTCAAGATCCTGCGCAAACCCCTTCTGCACCTGCACACCCAATTCAACCGCGATATTCCGTGGAACTCCATTGACATGGATTTCATGAACCTGAACCAAAGCGCCCACGGCGACCGGGAGTTCGGGTTTATGGTGTCCCGCATGCGCCTAAACCGCAAAGTGGTAGTAGGCCACTGGGAAGAAGAGGCCGTGCGCGAGCAGATCAACGGCTGGAGCCGCGCCGCCTGTGGCTGGCAAGACTGGCAAGGGGCCAAGTTCGCCCGCTTTGGTGACAACATGCGCTACGTAGCCGTGACCGAGGGTGACAAGGTAGAGGCTGAACTGAAACTGGGTTACTCGGTGAATACCTACGGCGTGGGTGATCTGGTGAAAGTGATCAATGAGATGAGCGATGCTTCTGTAGACAAACTTGCTCAGGAATACCAAGAGCGCTACGCCGTTGTGGAAAGCCTGCGCAAAGGCGGTGCCCAGTACCAGTCCCTACGCGAGGCGGCCAAGATTGAACTGGGCCTGCAGGCGTTTCTGGAAGACGGCAATTTCAAAGGCTTCTCAGACACGTTTGAAGACCTGCACGGCATGGTGCAGCTGCCCGGTATTGCGGCACAGCGGCTCATGGCCAAAGGCTACGGCTTCGCGGGCGAGGGCGACTGGAAAACGGCCGCCCTGGTTCGCGCCATGAAAGTAATGGGCAGCGGCCTGAAAGGCGGTAACGCCTTCATGGAAGACTACACCTACCATTTTGACCCAGCCAATTCCTTGGTGCTGGGGTCCCACATGCTGGAGATTGACGAGTCCATCGCCAACGGCAGACCGTCTTGTGAGATTCACCCATTGGGCATTGGCGGCAAAGCCGATCCGGTGCGCCTGGTGTTCAACGTAGCTGGGGGGCCGGCCCTGAACGCGTCGCTTATTGATATGGGCAACCGCTTCAGGTTACTGGTAAACACCGTGGAGGCTGTAGAGCCCGAGCATGACCTGCCCAAACTGCCCGTAGCCCGCGTGCTCTGGAAACCATACCCCGACATGAAAACCGGCTGCGCGGCCTGGATTCTGGCCGGCGGCGCCCACCACACCTGCTACAGCCAGAACCTCACGGCAGAGAACCTGCAGGACTTCGCAGATATGGCAGACATTGAGTGCGTGCACATAGATGGAGACACCCGTTTGCGCCAGTTCCAAAACGAACTGCGCTGGAGCGAGATGTACTACCAGTTAAAACGCTAACCTTCTTTTGCATCGGCTTCCGGACCAACGAGGAGCCGATGCTGTTTTAGGGCCGTTTTTGAAAAAGCAGGCTCAAAACGCACCGGCATTCTGCCATCGTTTACCTAAGTTTAGCAGTACAATTAAAACAGGCTTGCAGTCCTTGAGAAAGAGCGTGATGGATTATCTGTTGTTCATAGACATAGAATCATCGGGCTTGCCCAAGCAATGGGATGTGCCCTATTCCCAGGAAGGAAACTGGCCGTACACGGTGCAGGTGGCCTGGGTAATCTATACCAAAGACCAGCAGGAAGTAAAGCGCGAGAACCACTTCATCAGGCCCTTGGACTTTGAGGTGAGCGCCGAGTCTCTGGAAATCCATTCGCTCACGCATGAGTTCCTGCATGATAACGGTAAAACCCGAAAAGAGGTACTGGTGCTCCTGCAGGAAGATCTGCAGCGGTTCCAACCCTTAGTGGTGGGACACTTCATGGAGTTTGATTACCATGTGCTCAGCGCGGATTATTACCGCGCCGGCCTGCTCAGTCCGTTTGACGGCTTGGACACGTTCTGTACCATGCTGGCATCTTCAGAACTCATGCGGCTGCCGCGCAAACGGCATCTAAGACTAGGCGAGTTGTATGGCTACCTGTTCCACAAAACGCTGGATGACCAGCACAACGCCGTGGTAGACGCAGATGCTACCGCCGCCTGCTTTTTTGAGTTGCGTAAACGGCAGATCATCACCGAAGCCACTATTGACCAACAGCGGTTGCATACGTACTCTACTCAACCGGCGCCTCCTGTTCGTTCTACCATTAAATTCCCGAGCTGGCTATTAGGGGTGCTGGGCCTTTTGTTACTCGTCTTACTTCTTTTTTACTGGCTATGAATGAACGTCTCAAATTCTTGAAGAGCGTAAAGCCTTTCCACCTGCTCGGAGATGACGTGCTGCTGGGCGTGCTAGATCTGCTGGAGGAAGTAACCTATCCCAAAGACACACTCATCTATCATCAGGAAGCCACCAAGCTCAGAGGCGTAGACCTGATTGTGACCGGCGAATATGAGTCGTTTTTCTATGACAGCGCGCAAAACAAACGGGTGCTGGAGTACCATGGGGCGGGCTACTGCTACGGCGGTATTTCCATGCTGCTCAACCGCAAGAAATCCCTGCGCACGGTCATCGCCAAGAAAGGCACGGTGGTGTACCATTTGCCCAAGAAGGATTTCAGGGCGCTGGCTAAGTCTAATGAGGGGTTCCTGCACCATTTTACCCAGGAGTTTGGCATACGCATGCTCAATGAGGAGTTCGCGCATTTCGTGAAACGGCCTACCTCTTTTGACGAAAACTACATCGCCACCGACCAGTTTTACTCCAAAAGAATTGAAAGCATAGAGTACCGTGACATTGTCACCTGCGCCACCACCGCGCCCATTTACCAGGCGGCCCGCATTATGGCCCAGCACAAAACCAGCTGCCTTTTTGTGAAGAATGAGGTTGGGCAGATTGCTGGCTATATCACAGACATCACGCTGCGCGATAACGTGGTGGCCGCCCAGGAAGACGTGCGCGGGCAGGCCCGCGAAATCATGGATAACCCCATCGTCTCCATCAGGAAAGATGCCTACATCTATGAGGCCATTCTGTTGATGTTCCGGACCAAGACGCGGTACCTTCTCATTGAAGAAAACGGCCAGTACGTGGGCATGATCAGCCGCAGTAAATTGTTGAGTGACCAGGCGCAGTCGCCGTTCGTGTTCATTCAGTCAGTGAAACTGGCGCGGTCTGTAAACGAACTGAAGGCCCGGTGGGAGCGGGTGCCCGAGATTGTGATGCAGCTGCTTTTGCGCGGTGCCAAATCTGAGATCATTAACCAGGTGATTACCACCGTAGCCGATACCATTGCGCAGAAGGTGATTGAAGAGGTTATTGCCATTATGGGGCAACCGCCCGCCAAATTCGTGTTCATGGTGCTGGGCAGCGAGGGCCGTAAAGAACAGACCCTCAAAACCGACCAGGACAACGCCATCATCTATGAAGACAAGGCCAATGAGCAGCGCGAGCTGGTACGGGACTATTTCCTGAAGCTGTCTGAGATGGTGTCTGAGCGACTGGATACTATTGGTTTCAGTTACTGCACCGGCGGTTACATGGCCAAGAACCCCAAATGGACGCACTCGCTCTCGCACTGGAAACGCAACTATGAAGGCTGGATGCAGGAACTGGTCCCCGAGACGGCCATCCAGTTCTCCACCTTTTTTGACTGCCGCTACCTCTACGGCGACTTTGCCATCATGCAGGAACTAGTGGAGTTTCTGGACCAGAAACTGCAGGATCCCATGCCGCGGCTTTTCTACTTCATGGCCAAAAATGCTTTGCAGTATGAGCCGCCGCTCACGTTCTTCAACAACATCAAAACGTTTACCGTGGGCACCCAAAAGGTCTTCGACCTCAAGAAAGCTATGACGCCCATTGTGGACATGGTGCGGGTATACGCTCTGCAGAACCGTATCTTCAAAACCAACACCGGTGAACGCATTGAGGCCCTCAAAGATGCAGGCGTGTTCACCGAAGGGCAGAGCCAGGAACTGCTGCAGTCGTATTACTACCTCATGGGCCTTCGCCTCCGCAAACAAGCCAGCCAAATCATGAACGACAAAGCTCAACCAGACAATTACCTGGACCTCAATAGCCTCACCAAGATTGAACAAGTCACCCTTAAGGAGATTTTCAGGACCATCAATGACTTCCAACTGGGCATTAAGGTGCAGTTCACTAATAACCTGTTTGGGTAAAAAGAATGACGAAACCCGTTTTGAGCCTGTTTTCAGAAAACAGGCTCAAAACGGGTTTGATTCAACGGCAGAATGAAAGGCTTATATGGTTGTTGGCCCCTAGAAACACCAACAAAGGCGAGCGTTTTTGATTCGCCTGTTCAACGCAGACTCTCCCCTTGAGGGGAGAGTCTGCGTTGATTAGACGGGGTTGCGTTTTGAGGCTGTTTTCATGGAAACAGCCTCAAAACGGTTTTCTGTTTTCCCTGATTCAAGTTTTTTCTCTGGTTCAAGTTTTCAACTTGGACCTATAACGGGCGGAAGTTTGCAACTTCCGTGCGGCGCCAGCCGCAACGTAGGCATTTCGTTACTTTCCCTTCGCAGAAAATAATTGCTCCAACATGGGGTCTGTATAGTCTTCAATAAACCCAATGATGTTGGAGAGGCCGGAGAATTCCTCTTTGGTATGCATGGTGGTGATGACAAGGCAGTCCATGCCGGCGTTCTGGGCGGCTTCTACGCCTTTGGGTACGTCTTCAAACACCAGGCATTGCTGAGGCGCAACGCCTAAGCCTTCGGCGGCTTTGAGAAACGTCTCGGGGTGCGGTTTGCTTTTGGTCACGTTATCTGCCGAGACCAGCGCATTAAAGTAAGACCTGATGTCGAGATTGTCTACCACAAAGTCAATGTTGAACATAATGGCCGCCGAGGCGATGGCCATCTGGATGTCATGGTCGGCTGCTTTGGCCAGGAACTGGTCCAGGCCGTTGATGAGCCGCAGATGGTCTATGTATTCACGCTGATATATTTTCTCTTTCTCCAAGGAAAGTTGGTCGGCCTGCGCCGGGGTGAAATGGTTTTCCCCGAGCAGGCGGGCCAGCACCTCAGAGTTCTTGCCGTACATCTGGGCCTTTACCTGGTCATAGGTGAGGGATACCTGCAGCTTCTGGGTCAAAATCTGGTGCCAGGCCTGGGTATGGAAATCCATGTCATCAATCATGGTGCCGTTCATGTCAAACAGAAAGGCTTGGTAAGCGGGGGTATTCATGTAAGTAAAATTTTGGTCAAGGTACAGGATACGGGCGGTATTCAAAAAAAACGGACTCTAATAGAGTCCGCCTTTCCCATAATCCTTTTTTATTTTCTATGTATAAAGGCCAGCGTGGAGCCGTCCTGGTAACGTCAATTGGTAGGCATCAGCCCCTTTCTGCTCTGGTGGCACTAGGCCCTAAGCTTTGGAGCATGCTCTGGTATTCTAAGTTAACGCTGCCTTTGTGTTTTAAGTGTCATAAGTACAATAAAAATATTTGCATTGCCGCTTGTCTTTGGGAATTAATATACAATAATTTATGCCAACGTTGGCGCAAGGCTTAAATTTATTCTCTCTGCTGTGAAGTAATAGACTAGCAGGACGAATAATTGGCGCTTAAATCAAGAACCTGTAGTTTTGCGCAATGGCGGATTTTAGAGTAGTGGTAAAGGCATTTGGGGAGTTGACCCCGCAGGAGCTGTATGATTTGCTACAGTTGCGCAGTGCCGTGTTTGTGGTGGAGCAGAACTGTGTTTTTCAGGACCCTGATGGGTTAGATGCAGCCTGCCATCACGTGTTGTTCTACCAGGGAGAGGTTTTGGAGGCATATTCCAGGTTGGTGCCGGCAGGCGTTTCTTACCCGGGTGTTATGTCTATTGGCCGAATTATTACCAGTGCCGCCGTACGGGGCACCGGGGCGGGGCAGCTATTGGTAGAACGCTCCATTAAGGAAGCGGTCCGCCTTTTCGGGCCGGGGCCCATCAAGATTGGGGCGCAGCTATACGCCAAAAAGTTTTATGAACGGTTCGGGTTTGAGCAGGCCAGTGAGGTGTATGACGAAGACGGAATTGACCATATCAAGATGATCCGGGCGTAGCCGTAAATTAAGGCATTTCCTGTACATCCCGTTTCGGGCCTGTTTTTTGAAAAACAGGCCCGAAACGGGATTTGCTGTTTTAGGGCAATCCTGAGAGAAGCCTACTGATTTTTCGGCTACAGCCATTTAAAGGCTCTCTTCATCCAGGATAGTTTTTGGCCATACGGTGGATAGCGTAGCGGAAGATCTGGCTGGAACGGTTTTCTCAGGACGCTTTTCTGGTGGGAGAAAGCCTCAAAGCTGGCTTTGCCGTGGTAATTGCCGTTTCCGCTGGGGCCCACGCCACCGAAGGGCAGGTGAGGGTTGGCCAGGTGAGAAACGGTGTCATTAATGCAGGCCCCACCCGAAGAGGTCTGCGAAAGCACCTGTTCCTGGGCGCTTTGGTTGCTGGAAAAGAAATACAGAGCCAGGGGCTTAGGTTGGGCGTTCACCTGCTCAATGGCCTGGGAAAGGGTGGCATAGGGTAAGACCGGCAACAAAGGCCCAAAAATCTCTTCCTGCATGATAGGGTCATTCCAGGGGACTTGGTGCAGAAGGGTGGGGGCAACGTAGAGCTGGCTTTCATCAGTTTCGCCGCCGGCGTACACCTGGGCCGGGTCTAATAGCTTGCGGAGGCGTTGGAAATGGCGCTGGTTGATGATGCGGGCAAAGTCGGGGCTTTGGGCAGGGGTGGGGCCATAAAACTGAGTAATGGCTTGGGCCAAGTGCTGCAACAGTTGGGGGGCCACCTTCTCCTGTACTAAGATATAATCTGGTGCCACGCAGGTCTGGCCCGCGTTCATGAATTTTCCCCAGACAATGCGCCGGGCGGCTACGGCCAGGTTAGCGGTTTCATCTACCAGGCAGGGACTCTTACCGCCCAGTTCCAGGGTGACGGGAATCAGGTTTTTGGCGGCCGCCTGGGCAACTATCTTACCCACTGCGGTGCTGCCGGTAAAGAACATTTTGTCAAAGGGCAAGTCCAGCAGGGCCTGGCTCACCTCGGGCCCACCCTGTGCCACGGTCAGGTACTCCGCCGGAAAATGCTCCTGAATGAGGCGCGCAATCAGTTGGCTGGTGGCGGGCGTGAGTTCAGAGGGCTTTAGGATAGCGCAGCAGCCGGCCGCCATGGCCCCTAGCATGGGGGAGAGGGTTAACTGGAAGGGGTAGTTCCAGGCGCCTATGACCAGGGCCACCCCGTAGGGCTCATGGTAAATGGCGTCTTTGGAGGGGAAGTTCAGAAAGCTGGACTTTACCTTGTGGGGCGCCACCCATTTGCGCAGGTGCTTGAGAATGAATTTGATCTCAGAGAGCAGAATGGCTATTTCAGTGGCGTAGGTCTCAAAGGCGGGCTTCCCGAAGTCTTCTGCAAGGGCCTTGGTAATGGCGGCTTCCTCTTTCTCCACCACCGTCTTTAACAGCCTAAGCATCTGTTCCCTAAACGCGAGCGGGCGGGTGTGGCCTGCGCTGAAAAATTCTTTCTGGCGGTGAAAAGCCGCAGCCAGGTCCTGTGGGTGAGTCATGGTTGAAAGGGTTCGGTTGTTTCTAAGGTATACTCTTTTTCGGTCCAAAAAGACGTCCTGCCAGGCAGAAACGAAGATTATGCTTTAATAAAGCCCTTAGTTAAATTTAAGAATAGCAGAATTGTGTTTTTGGCCTACTTTTGCGGAAACGGGCCCAAAACGGAAAAAGGCTTTTAAAGTTTCATGTTTTTGAAGCTACTTTTTTACAGAGATTCGTAAAAAAGAGACCGCTTGTAACGGGACCCCTAAAACCATTTTAGACAGACTTAAACAGAACAGACATGGCACCACGCGGAAGTTTTGACGACGAGTATGGTTATGATGAGGATGACCTCAAGAACAGCCATTTTGATGATGAATTCTCTTTTGATGACGATGAGGATGATATTCTAGGAGGGAAAGGCGGCTTTGGCGCAGACGATGACGAGGAAGTGAACCTGCCGTATGAGGGTGAACTGTTCAATGAGATGCTTAGTAAACTGCACGGCACCTTGATCATGTACGGCGAGGATGACCCCCAACTCATGGACCTGCAAGCCGAACTTCTACAGATAGACGCTGATAAACTGGGCACCGCTACAGATGACATGTTCTACCTGGAGGAAGCAAGCCAGATTGCCAAAGTGCTCAAAAAGCACATCAATTCGTCGCCTAAAGTGAAAGAGATCCATGACAACTTCATGAAAGACATTGTCCGGTTCAGTGATGAATCTGCTGAGGGGCACCCCGGAGATTATTACCTGGAAGACGAAGAATAGCGTTTCAGTTTTGAGGAACCTACATAAACCAAAAAGAAGAGGCGCCTGTTAAGGGGCCTCTTCTTTTTTATGAGATAAGGTAATTCTGGTTAATTTTTCACTACCCGCACTGTGGTGTCTATGTTGGCGCCGGCTACATTGATTAGGTAGGTGCCTATGGCCAGGTTAGACAGGTCCAGGGTTTGCACAGCGCCTCCCATCATCTGAGTGGCTTTGATCAACCTTCCGTCTAGGGCAAATACCTTCACCGTTACTGAGGCAGGAGTTGCGCTGGTCAGGTCAAGGCTTACCACACCGGTGGTAGGATTAGGGAACACTTTCAAGCTTACCCCAGCTACAGCCGCTTTGGTTTGCACGGCCACTACTTTGCTGTATTCAAACTTACCGTCAAGGTCTACCTGTTTCAGGCGGTAGTAGGCGGTTCCAGTTAGTGCGTGCGCATCTAAGAAGGTGTAGTCTATTTTGATGGTGCTGTTTCCGGCACCGGCTACCTTACCCACTGCACTGAAGCTTTTGCCATCTGCGCTGCGCTCTACAATAAAGAAGGCATTGTCTTTCTCTGAGGCCGTGGCCCAGTTCAATAATACTCCGTCTTTCTGGGCTTTGGCCGTGAAGCTAATCAAGGTGACAGGCAGGGGAGTAACTACTTCTGCGTTCCGGAAAGCATATTCATTGTTAGAAACTTTCTGCATAGAGGCGGGCTGGCCGCCATTGTCGGCATCAAATAAATCTACCAAACCGTCCTGATCTGTGTCATAATAGTAGCTGTTGCCTTTGGTTAAGAACGCCGGGTAGCCATTTACCAGTTTCAACCAATCTGCGGTTCCATTAGAGGAATTCACATAGAAGTTTTTGTTGGTGTTTGTTTCAAAAACACTGGCGCGGGCCTTCAGGTCATCTTCAGAGATTCCGTCACCGTTGTCATCAAAAGCTTCGGCAAAGTCAGGGGCCAGGTCACCATCTGTGTTCAGGTCCAGGTAATCTGGTTTGCCATCTTTGTCTGAATCAATTGGGGTAAGGCCGTTGCCTCCCAAGGAGCCTTCATAAGAATCATCCAGGCCATCAAAGTTGCTGTCAAGACCAGTGATAGATCTGAACCCTGCGGTTGTTTGGGCCTCTATATTATCCAGAATGCCGTCATTGTCAGAATCAAGGTCCAGGAAGTCTTTTATACCGTCACTATCAGTGTCTGGCGTGGGGAACTTAGACTGTTGTGGGTCAGTTGCCTGCGCCGCCAAAGGAAGGCCATATTGATTTACCGCCCCGGTTAACTTACCGGTTTGCAGGTTATAGCCCGTCACGTTAGTGGTACCGCCATTGGCTTCTACCACGTTGGTAATGCCGTCTCCGTCTACGTCAACGTCCAGGTTGTTCAGGATGCCGTCCAGGTCCATGTCAAACCAGTCATTGATGCCGTCCAGATTCAGGTCTTTGAAATTACCAAATACCGGGTGTACGAAGTTTCTGTCATAGTAATTCAATTCCCCGTCACTGTCACTGTCTCCAAACGGATCTGCTCCTCCGCAAGAGGTGGCATCTGTGAGGCCGTCATTGTTGTCATCTATGTCCTCAAAGTCGTTTACGCCGTCCTGGTCAAAGTCATTGTTAAAGGTTACGCTTACGTTATGGGTAGACGTGCCTCCGTAGATATCTGTGGTCTCCAGGGTTAATGCGTAGGTACCCGGGCGAACCGCAAACCGGTTGATGACTGCCAACGCCCCGTTGTTTTGTAGGGTTAGGCCTGCCGGCAAAGTCCCGCTTATGATTCGGGTGCTGGCAATGGTGCCGTCTGGGTCTGTGGCTACGGCTACGTTCTCTCCGTTTGCTACCAAAAAGAAGTGGCGGTTGTTCATGTACACGCTATAGGAAGCGGGTCTGTCTACTACGGTAAAGCTAACCAGGGCGCTGTTGTTCCCGTCCTGGGTAAGACCACCATTGGGGTCATACTCATTGCCGCCAGATTTGTAGCCCCGGCTGTTCATTGTTCCGGCAACTGTTGGCTGTGCTAGGAAAGTAAGGGTTTTGGTTTCATTTACGCCAATGTCGCCTACAAACCAGGTACCGGTGGCAGGTGTGATAGTTCCCCCATCTGTCACACCGGTGCCGGCTACTAAGGTAACCCCCGTGGCAACCCTAGCCGATACCACCACGCCAGTAGCCAGATCTGGGCCCAGGTTAGTGGCTTTAATGGCTACCTGATACTGTCCGTTGATATAATAAGGTCCTGCTACAATGGTACTGCTCAAGGCAATATCTGCTGTTTTCTGTACCGTAACAGAGGCTGTGGCGGTATTGTTGGCAGTGTTGCTGTCAAACTCATTGGCTGCTTTCACGCTGGCAGTGGTAGAATACGTCCCGCCAGCAGATGGTTTAACGGTTAGGCTCAGGGTTTGAGTAGAACCCGCCAGTAAGTCAGTGCCCAAGGTCCAGATGCCGGTAGCAGGGTCATAGGTTCCAGCAGAGGTGGTAGTATTCACATAAGTTAAGCCTGCCGGCAAGATATCTTCAAGCTTTACGCCGGTGGCCGCATCTGTGCTGTTGTTTTTTACACTTACAGTGAAGGTGATATTCTCTCCGTTATAGAAAGAACCAGCAGCTACCGTATTAGTTACCTGCAGATCTGCTACCGGTACCACTGTTAGAAGAGCAATGCCTTTGTCATTCTCTTTGTTAAGGTCCGTCTGGTCAAGAGAGGTTACACTGCCTCCCAGGAATAACCGGCCGGTAGTATTAGGAATGCCCTTGACAAGTAGCGTGATAGATTGTCCTGCCTCCAGCACTGGAACCGTCCAAATGCCTGTTGCCGGATCATATCCTTTGCCAGATTCAGCATAGGTGAAGGTGATGGTACCGGTGCGGGTATCTGCGCCCACCAGATTAGTGATTTTGTCTGGGCCATTGTTAGTCACCGTTAAAACAAACGTAGCCTCTGTAATTCCTTTGTAGAATACTCCATTTACATCTCCGGTCACAGCTACCGTTACAGAAGGGTCAGCCGCCTTTTGCACAGCAAGAACAGTAGAGGCGCTGTTGTTGGAGGCATTGTTGTCTGTTTCATTGGCCGTTTTCTTAGTGGCCGTGAAGGTGTAGTTTTTATTGCCGGTTACGCTGTTATCAGTAACAGGTACTACGGTTAAAACCAATTCAGTTTTGCTGCCAGAGGCTAAGCTGCCCACGGTCCAGAGGCCGGTAGAGGTATTGTAGGTTCCTACGTTAGAGGTGGCATTTAGCAGGGTAAAGCCTGCCGGTACCAAAGCATCCAGGGAAACCCCTGTAGCAGCATCTGGTCCAATGTTCTCTACCAGGGCTGTTAAGGTAAGTTGTTTACCGGTGTAGTAAGGTCCGTCAGTTGCGGAAACAGACACTTTAAGGTCGGCGGTAATCACGCCCGAGCCAGAAGTGATGGTAGTAGAGGCGACGTTGTTACCAGCTACGTTGTCAAATTCTGAATGTGTTTGCGTAGCGGTAGTAGTGATAGCCGCGCTTTGATTTACCGTTGCCGTAAGGGTAAGGGTGGCAGAAGTGCCGTTGGCTAGGGTACCCACGGACCATTCGCCGGTGGCGCTGTTATAGGAACCGGTACCAGCAGAATTAGTAGCGCTGACAAAGGTTAGAGAGGCAGGTAGCTTATCTGTCACGACCACGCTGGTGGCTGCACTAGGGCCATTGTTGGTAACCATTACGGTATAAGTAACGGCATCACCGTTGGCATAAGTGGTTTTGGCCGGTGAAGTGATAACATTCATTACAGCTACATCTGCGGTGGCACTCACTGTAATAGTGGAGCTGGCGGCGTTATTGCTGCTTTGCGTATCTGTTTCTGTGTGTGATTGGGCCGAGGTCACCACCAAGCTTCCGGTTACAGTTGGGCGGGCCAGGATGGTAAGGGTCTGGGTTCCATTAGTGGTCAGGGTTCCTATTGTCCAGAGGCCGGTAGCAGCATTGTAGGTTCCAAAGCTCGGCGTAGCACTTACCAGGGTAAGACCGGCCGGAAGCTGGTTGTTCAAGGTGAGGTTAGTGGCATTGTTAGGGCCGTTGTTGATGGCTTTGATAGTGTAGGTGATCGTTTCGCCCTGGACAGGTGAATTGTTGTTTACCGTGCTGGTAACCGCCACATCTGCGGCGGGAGATACGGTAATGGTGGTGGAGGAGGCATTGTTGTTGTCATTCAAATCCACCTCAAACCCAGTGCGACTGTTCAAAGAAGCTGTAGTGGTAATGGTACCACTCTGGGCGGTTCTAGCAGTCAGGGTAAGAGTTTTAGTCTCATTTATGGCTAGTGAACCCACTGTCCAGACCCCAGTACTAGCGTTATAGCCGGCCGGGGCAGTGCCTTCTAAGGTAAGGCCTGCCGGGAGAGCCTCTGTAATGGATACGCCGGTGGCAGCATTGGGGCCCAAGTTTTTGGCTGTCACAGTAAAGGTGACAATCTCTCCATTATAATAGCTTGCCTTAGGTACGGTGTTAGTCACGGCAATGTCTGCCGCAGATTGCACGGTAATGGTGGAGGTAGCATTGTCATTGGTAGTCACGCCGTCTGCCTCTGTATGGGTCTGTGTTGCCGTAGTGGAAACTGAGCCTGCCACTAAAGGGGTGGCTGAGATAGTTAAGGTTTTAGAAGTACCTACTGCTAAAGAACCCACGGTCCAAACTCCAGTGCTGCTGTTGTAGGCGGCGTCTGAGGCGCTCACAAACTGAAGGGTAGCAGGATCAAGTTTATCTGTTACTACTATGTTAGTGGCGGGCAGCGGTCCGTTGTTGGTAACGGTCACGGTATAGGTAAAAGGTTTACCTACGGCAAAAGGCGCCCCGGATGCGGTATTGGTAACCGCTACATCGGCGCTACAGTCATAATTGAAAGTGGTGGATGTGGAGGAAGAGTTGGTGAAACCGTAAGTCCAGGTGTTAATAGTTTTAAGGTCACCCACTGTATTGGCAGTTGATCCCCATTTATGCGCGCCAGTTTCAGAACTTACCCCAAATAGTTCGGTCTGGGGGGCAGGAAACAAAGTAGTGGAAAGGTTGGAGTCATCCCAAAACAGCAAACCATCAAACACGGTTGGGTCAGCACTGGTGCCAGCGGCTAAGGGCCGAATGTCTTTTACCTTAAACCCGGTCACGTTGGCCTCGGCATCCCAAACTGGAAAGTTAACCGGGGCACTGCCGTTCCGGAATAAGTAACTGAGGGTAGTGTTCTTGGCTACCACTTGGCCTAAGCCGTTCAGGCCGTTCCATTCTACCTGGCGGGTGCCTTTACCACCCGTAGATTCAATAAGGACGTCTGCAGAACCTGCCTGGTAGCCAGCTACCCCATTCAAATTGATCAAAACCACAAAGGTGCTGCTCTCAGAGGTGTTCAAGGTAAAGATGGTCTTTCCGCCGTTAGTGGTGGTATTACAGCTAGATGCCATTGCCACACTAAATGTAGGAGCTGTGGCACTGGGCCAGAATTCCTCATCTGGGTTGTTTACAAAGTTGAAATACTCTGGGTAATCTAACTGAGAGTTCTGGCTTTTTCTACGGGCTTCAAAAGTGCTGCCTGCGCTGGTATTTGATCCGTTGCTATTGGTCACAAAACGGAAGAAGTTCTGGGGAGCAATGCCTGCCAGGCTGAATTTCTTTACAAAAAAGGCGCCGGCCTGATCTGTGCTGGGGATCAACGGGAACATGCTGAAGTCTTTGGAGAACACATTGTCTGCCCCACCGGCAGAGAACGACCAGAGTTTACTACGCATGCGGCCTGGTTTTTCAGTGGTGCCAGAAATTACCGTAAAATCCCAGAGGTCATAGACAGAAAAGCGCTGACCATCTGTTAAGTTGGCTTCGCCAACCTGCGTAAATTCCACCCAGTAATCCTGGTCTGCTCCAGTGCTATTGGTAACGACAAGGGGGGTATAACCTCCGGAGTTATAAGTAACGTTATTAACGGAGAAAATAGGCCCCGCATTGGCTTGACTGGCATCTATGATCACCCCCGCCTGACCTGTGTTCAGCAACATTTGCTTGGTAGATCTAGTGTTTCTGGTTAGGGTGGTCTGCTGTACTAGGGTGCCTGCCACATCTGTGCTGGAGGTTGCCCTTTTGATGGTAATAACAAGGTCTGACTGGTTATCTGCCGTCTGTTCATGGATGGCTCTGCGCACCCCATACATCAAACGCTCTCCGTTCTTAACTCTTATGTAGAGACGGTGATCTGCAGAAAAAGTAGCCCCATTTCTACTGAAGGTAGAGGGCTTTAAGAAACTAAGAGAGGTAATGGAAACGCCAGACGCACTAGGGAAGTTAGCGTCATGAGACAAATAGCCCGCTTTATCATTCAGGGTGCTGGTTAAAGCGGCTGAAGATTTGTTGGGGGTCAACTGCTTAGAGCCTTCCGCAAAACTTAAGGAAGTTTGAAAGGCTGCCAAACAAAAAAGTAACAGAAAACGGTAATAGTGCGCCATTGAATGGGGGCTTAAGGTTTTTAATAAGCCAAAATTAGGAAGCATCGTTACCCATAAGTAGGTATATTCGATGAACCGGTTTATTTTCTCGATGAAAAATTTCAAATAGGACAATCAGTATAAATACTTGATTTTTACAAGTGGGAAATAAAGGGTATGATTCAGGAAATCAAGGAAATAGATAGAGATTAATATATATTTAAACAGCTTTAGGGACAATTGTTATCCAGAAGAAGATGTAACTTTTCCAACCCAGCCGTATTTTGCATGCATTCTATTTAGCTTACTGTTTATGAAAACACTCTACACTCTTTTGCTTCTGGGTTTGTCTAACCTGTTCATGACGTTTGCGTGGTACGGGCACCTGCATTTTAAGAAAATACCCATGTTGCAGAAAGTAGGCTTGGTGGGCGTTATACTCATTAGCTGGGGTCTGGCGTTCTTTGAGTATATTTTTCAGGTACCGGCCAATAAAATAGGCTATCAGGGCAACGGCGGGCCTTTCTCATTGTTTGAGCTGAAGACTATCCAGGAAGTGGTGTCGCTGTTAGTTTTTTCATTGGTGACGGTGTTTGTCTTTAAAACGGAGAAACTGGCCTGGAACCACCTGGTGGGGTTTGCTTTTCTGGTTTTGGCAGTGTTCTTCGTGTTCAAGAAATGGTGAGCCACGCCAAGAATCCAATAGAATCGTTACCTTAGCCGATTCGTAAATTTTAGAGTAGATGCAGACGGAAGAACTCTCATATCAGGAAAAGATCAGGGAGCACCAGCTCAAGATCAAGCAGGTGTTCAGGGAGATGGGCAAAGTGGTGGTGGGGCAGCAATACATGGTCAACCGCCTGCTCATTGGTCTTTTCACCAATGGCCATATACTGCTGGAAGGGGTGCCAGGTTTGGCCAAGACCCTGACTATTAATACACTGGCCAAGGTGTTGCACCTGAACTTTCAGCGTATTCAGTTTACCCCAGACTTGTTGCCCTCAGACCTCATTGGCACCATGATCTACAACCAGAGTTCGTCTGCATTTGAGGTAAAGAAAGGGCCTATTTTTGCTAACCTCATTCTAGCCGATGAGGTGAACCGTTCTCCGGCCAAGGTGCAGTCTGCGTTGCTGGAGGCCATGCAAGAAAAACAAGTGACAATAGGCGATAAAACCTACCGTTTAGATCTGCCCTTTCTGGTGCTGGCTACCCAAAATCCGGTAGAGCATGAAGGTACCTACCCGCTGCCCGAGGCGCAGGTGGACCGGTTTATGATGAAAGTGTACGTAGACTACCTCTCTAAAACCGATGAGCTGGAGGTAATGCGCCGCATGTCTAACATGTCTTACAGCAGCACCGTCAATACCGTGCTCACCAAGCAAGACGTGTTTGATATCCGGAATGAGATTAACCAGGTACAGATCTCTGAGACCCTGGAGCGCTATATTATTGAGTTGGTTTTCGCTACCCGTCACCCGGCCGAGTATGACCTCAATGACTTTGCCCAATACCTGCAATTTGGGGTGTCGCCCAGGGCTAGCATCGCCTTGAACCTGGCAGCCAAAGCGGTGGCTTTCTTTGATGAACGGGATTACGTGCTGCCGGAAGATATCAAGGAGATTGCCTCTGATGTGTTGAGCCACCGCGTGATCCTGAACTATGAGGCCGAAGCCGATAACGTCCAGACCAAAGACTTTGTGGAGGCCATTCTGCGCAAGGTGCCCATCAGCTAAGAGGTAAATGAATGCCTTAAAACGAAAGAGCAGCCCCAAAGGCTGCTCTTTCGTTTTGAGCACGTTTTTGGCAAAACAGCCCTAAAACAGCCGGCCTAAAGGATGGGTCAAAAAGGGAAACCAACTGGCAGCTGTAGGCGCGGGAATGGATAAGCCTTAGACTTTATTTCTATAGGTTGGTACTTTAAGAATCCAAGGAAAAAGCAAGCCTGGTTTGGTAAAATGCGTTTCCAGCCCGATTTCCTGAAAGTAAGTGCAAAGCGCCAGCGGGTCACCGTGATTAATGACAGAAATCATCTTGCCACACGCTTTTGTGTTGTACCTTTGCCGAAAATAGAGGAGAAGTGCTGCTAAAAGAGGTTATCTACCTGATGCAAAAGGATTTTGTGCTGGAATGGCGACAGAAGTACGCCTTCAACGGCATGCTCCTTTATGTTGGCAGCACGGTGTTCATCTGTTACCTGAGCTTCAGCCTGCGTTTTGGCGCACTGGAGGTGCCGGTCTGGAATGCGCTGTACTGGATCATTCTGCTGTTCACCGCCGTGAATGCCATTGCCAAAGGCTTTGCGCAGGAAAGCCGCGGACGGCTGCTTTATTACTACAGCATTGTGTCGCCGCAGGGCGTGATTGTGGCCAAGATGCTATACAATGCCGCGCTCATGCTGGTGCTGTCATTGCTCTGCTTCGGGTTTTACGCCGTGGTGATTGGGAACCCGGTGCAGGATGTGGGCATGTTTCTGCTCACCATCGTGCTGGGGGCCATTGGGTTTGCCTCGTCGCTGACCATGATCTCAGGCATTGCGGCCAAGGCCGCCAATACCGGAACGCTAATGGCCGTGCTGAGTTTTCCGGTGATGGTACCCATGCTGCTTATGCTCATGAAGATGTCTAAGAACGCCATTGACGGCCTGGACCCTTCTTTGAGTTTAGATGAGGCGCTGGTGTTGCTGGCCATTAATATGATTGTGGTGACGGTGTCTTACATCCTGTTCCCATATTTGTGGCGCAGTTAAGGTAATTGATCATGGTTTGTGGAGAGTGGTTTCTCCCATGCTGTCCTCCTGAAAGGACCTTGTGGCGAACAGTAAAACGCTTAGAATTACAGAGTGTAATAGTCTTTAATCAGACTTCAGAATAAAGGAAGAAAAGATATGAAGCTTGCCTGGTGGAAATGGTTAACAATAGTGCTGCTGCTGTACACAGTGGCCATGGGCATGCTAAGCGACGTACCGCGCCTGGCAATCCTAAATGAGACCATCCGGAACCTGTATTTCCACGTGCCCATGTGGTTTGGCATGATCCTGATCTTGCTCATCTCAGTGGTGTACTCCATCAAATACCTGCGTAACCCGCTTTCCAAAAACGACATAGTGGCCTATGAGGCCGCCAAGGTGGGCATTCTGTTTGGCGTGCTGGGCATTGTGACCGGTATGGAATGGGCGCGTTTCACGTGGGGCGAATTCTGGAGCAATGACCCCAAGCAAAACGCCTCGGCCATTGGCCTGTTGATCTACTTCGCTTATCTTATCCTGCGCGGTTCTTTCCAGGACCACCAGCAACGGGCCCGCATTAGTGCGGTCTACAATATCTTCGCGTTTGCGGCGCTTATCCCGCTTCTGTTTATTCTGCCGCGCCTCACAGACTCCCTGCACCCAGGCAACGGCGGAAACCCCGGTTTCAACTCCTATGATTTGGACAGCCGCCTGCGCGCCGTTTTTTATCCGGCCGTGATTGGCTGGGCTCTGTTAGGCGTTTGGATGGTGCACCTACGCACCCGTTTAGAAGTTTTAAAGCAAAGATTCTATGAAAATGCATAAATGGCTTTTAGTGCTGCTGCTTACCTGGGCGGCTGGTTTTTCTGCTCCGGCCATGGCCCAGAAGGCTCCGGAGGAAATAAACACGGTAGAATTCTCTTCCCAAACGCCTGCCGCCAGTGAACCTGAAATGGCAGACGTAATGCGCCGCGACGGCAAGATCTACATTGTGGTGGCGGTGTTGCTGACCGTGCTATTGGGCTTGTTGCTTTACATGATCAGTCTGGACAAGAAAATAGGCAAGCTAGAGCGCGAGCTGAAGCAATAATTCTGGTTTAGGGCTGTTGTAAGAAAAACAGGCATAAAACGGAGCGGCCCGGTCCGCAGAAAAAGCGCGGCCCCCGGATTTAATTTTTAAATATTGTTGTTAGGTGGGCAGTGACATGCCTCTAATTTTTAGATAGCTATGAAAAGAATACACATCATCGGGATTTTAGTCATTGCGGTGGCCATTGCCATCATTATGTCTACGGCCTCAGACGCCAGCGTGTACGTGCCCTTCTCAGAGGCCCAGGCCCGCGCCAAAGAAGGCGATGATACCAAAGTGCACGTGGTGGGACGGCTTAAGAAAGATGCCCAGGGGCATATTGTAGGCATGAAATATGACCCGGTGCTGGATCCTAACTACTTCTCTTTTGTGCTGGTAGATACCAACCGCGTAGAGCAGCAGGTAGTGTATTATAGCCCCAAGCCCCAGGACTTTGACCGCTCTGAGCAAGTGGTGATTACGGGCAACATGCAGGGCGACGCTTTCGTGGCAGACAAAATCCTGCTCAAGTGCCCTTCCAAATACACAGAGAATGAGGTGAAGGTAGAAACCGCCAGCCTTTAAATATAGTCCTGAGTTCTGAGTGTCTTGGGTTCTGAGTTATAACTTCAGCCCTGCCTCTTTGCTCAGTATAGGTTTTGTTTATTTAATCAGAGTGGCCAGTTTCAAGTAAGAGTATTTCAGACTCAAGACTCAGAACTCAAGACTCAAGACTCTTAATAATGGTTAATACTTTAGTTGGTGATGTGGGTCACTACAGTGTCATTATAGCCTTCGTGGCGGCGCTGGTCTCTTCGTTCTCCTTTTCTTTTGCGGCTAACGCCAATTCCCTTACCTCTGAGCAAGACGCCTGGAAGAAACTGGCCCGCGGAGCCTTCTTTGTGCACGTAGTGGCGGTGTTCAGCATCATCTTCTCTCTTTTCAATATCATCTACGCGCACCGGTACGAGTACCACTACGCCTGGAGCCACTCCTCAAACCATTTGCCGGTTCATTACATGATCTCCTGCTTCTGGGAAGGCCAGGAGGGCTCGTTCCTGCTCTGGATCTTCTGGCATGCCTTGCTGGGTCTGGTGTTGATCAAGTTTGCCGGTAAGAAGTGGGAGAGCCCTGTAATGGCGGTTTTCTCATTTGTACAGCTGTTTTTAACGTCAATGATTCTGGGCGTGGTGATTGGCGATCTGAAAATCGGGTCTTCGCCATTCATTCTCATGCGCGACTTCATGGTAGACGCGCCGGTGTTCCAGATGGATCCTAACTACGTGCCTAAAGACGGTACCGGCCTTAACCCACTGCTGCAGAACTACTGGATGGTAATTCACCCGCCGGTGCTGTTCCTGGGCTTCGCCGCTACCTTGGTGCCATTTGCGTTTGCCATTGCCGGTCTCTGGAAAAAAGACTTCTCTGCCTGGACTAAACCAGCCTTGCCTTGGGGCCTTTTCGCGGCAGTGGTTTTAGGTGTGGGTATTATGATGGGCGCCTATTGGGCCTATGAGACCCTTAACTTTGGTGGTTACTGGAACTGGGACCCGGTAGAAAACGCCGTGTACATTCCGTGGCTGGTATTGGTGGGAGCTATCCATACGTTGCTGGCCTACCGCAAAAGCAAAACTGCGCTACGGGCCACCTTTATTTTATTTATCTCTTCGTTCCTGCTGGTGTTGTACGCCACCTTCCTGACCAGAAGCGGTATTTTGGGGAACGCCTCGGTGCACTCCTTTACTGACTTAGGTTTGTCTGGGCAGTTGTTTACCTATCTGGCCGCCTTTATGGTATTGGCCATTGGCTTGCTGGTATACCGCTGGAAAAACATTCCGGCCACTGATAAAGAAATTGCCACCTACTCTGGGGAGTTCTGGGTGTTTGTGGGTGCCGCCGTGTTGTGTCTGGGCGCATTCCAGGTTCTGGTGACTACTTCCATTCCGGTATATAACTCCTTTATGGGCTTTATTGGCGTGAAAACCAACGTAGCCCTTCCCGCCGACCAGATTGCTCACTATACCAAGTTCCAGATGTGGATGGGCGTAGCCATTGCCATGCTTTCGGGCACCGGGCAGTTGCTGTGGTGGCGCAAACAAAACAGTACCGCTAAGCTTTCTGAGGTCTTCACGGTGCCCCTTATCTTCACGGCGCTCTTCACCGCTCTAATCTTAATGGTTGGTCAGTTGGGCCTGATTGAGAAAATCAAAACCCCGTCCTACATTGTGCTGTTGATCACGTCTCTGTATGCGGTCTTCAGTAACCTGGCCATTTTATTTGGCGTGCTCCGCAAAAACGTTTCTATTGCCGGTGGTGCCGTGGCCCACATTGGGGTAGCTATGATGCTGCTGGGTATTCTTTTCTCTTCGGGATACTCTAATATTATCTCCAAAAACATGTCTGGGCTAGTATATGCCAAGGAGTTTGGGGATGAGATCAACCGTGATAACGTACTTCTGTGGCGCAATGCCGGCACAGACATGGGACCTTACAAGGTAACCTATAAAGGCCAGTACCTGGAAGTGAAAGACCTTCCGGACTACGTAAACAAGCAACAGCTTTTCCGTTTGGCAGATGAGTTCAGGGCCATTGCCCGCGGGCCATTGAAAGACGGTGACAAGGTGCTGTACACAGCCGGTGACACCGTAGACATCTACCCAGAAAACACTTATTACGAGGTAGAATTCAAAAACCGTGAGACCGGTAAAGCCTTCACCTTGTACCCCCGCGCCCAGGTAAACCCTCAAATGGGTCTTTTGGCCTCGCCGGACATTAAGATGTTTGCCACCAAAGATTTATACACCCACGTTTCCACTATTCCAGACCCTAACGAAGAAAAGGACTGGGGAGAGATGAAGCAGTTCCAGGTGAAGATTGGTGATACCATCTTCGTGAACGATTATGTAGCCGTGCTCCATGGCATTGAACCTGCCAAAGACACCCTCATGCTAAACCTGAACAAGGGTGACATTGCGGTACAGGCAGACATGCAGGTACTAGGTGAAAACCGCACGTACCACGCGCACCCTATTTATGCCATCCGTAACAGAAGCGAAGTAGGGCAGGTGCCGGAAGAGATTGAGGACTTAGGCCTGCGTCTGTTCCTACTCAACATCAACCCTGAGCAGGGAGTCATCACCATTGGCATCAACTCCACCCAGAAGGACTACATCATCCTGAAGGCCATGGAAAAACCTTTCATTAACATCCTCTGGATTGGTACCCTGATTATGAGCTTAGGCTTCGTGATGGCCATTATGCGCCACTACAAAGACGGCAAAAGCGGCAATAAAAAAGGACCAGCCGGAAAAGTTACCGTAAAGCGCGAGAAGCAGCTAGCATAGGACTAGCTTGAAGAATACAGAAAAGTCCTGAGGAAGTCTCTTTCTCAGGACTTTTTGTTTTGGGGCTGTTTTTGGGAAAACGGGCTTAAAACGGAAAACTGCAAACTTTGGAATAGGCTCGCGCCAGTTATTTGTCTCAGGTTAGCTCTCCTTGGTAAACACCCCTCTTAATCTCCCCTCAAGGGGAGAGCCTGCGTTGAATGTGCGGTATTGGGTATCGTGGGGCAGAATAGCGTTTCGGGCCTGCTTTAAGGAAAATGTGCCCAAAACGCCTTCAATCACTACCCCAACCATTTCTCCACGTGTTCCCTCAGTCCCAGTCTTTACTTCGAGCGCCTCGCTTGTGGCCCTGCTGGGGCTTTGCTAAGGGAAGAAGGCAACTCGGCCGCAAGGGCAGTGCGAGGGGGAAAGACGGGGCCCCGCGGCCGTGAGCGCTCGGAGGGAAACCATGCAACAATACAGCATAAGGACATAGGCAACAGCAGACACCACGCCAGCAGCAGGCGGGAATGCATGCACAAATTTTGTAGCTAGGGGTAAGCAGTCTTATTCGTTGGTCCCTATGAACACTAACAACGGAGGATGCATCAGCATCAGCAGAAAAACCTATTAACTTAGCCCTCCTATTAAAACCACTCAACAAATGACAGTAGGCATCATTGGCGCCGGAAACGTAGCTACACATTTGGTGAAAGGCTTTTTAACGGCTGGGGCAGAGGTGCCGGTAGTCTATAGCCGCACGTTGGCCTCTGCCCAGAAACTAGCTAACCTAAGCCCTTCTACACAAGCAACCGCATCCCTTAATTTCCAGGAGCTTCCTCGCGCGGATGTATATCTGATAGCGGTGCCAGATCAGGTGTTGCCAGAATTGGTGTCGCAGCTGAAGTTTCCGGAAGAGGCAGTGGTGGCGCATACCTCGGGCACGCAGCCGTTGGAAACTTTGCAGGCCTTGTCAGAAGTGAGCACGGGCGTCTTCTACCCTGTTCAGACTTTTAGTAAAGAGAAAGAAGTAGACTGGCTCCGTATTCCTGTTTGCGTGGAAGGGTCCTCGCCGGAGGCGGAAGAAAAGCTGCAACAGCTAGCGAAACTCCTAAGCGACCAAGTAGTGGTGATGGCGGGCCCGGCCCGGCGGCAATTGCATCTTGCGGCGGTATTTGCTTGTAATTTCACCAACCATTTGTGGGGCATCGCCCAGGAAGTACTGCAGCAGGCGCAACTACCAGCCAGTTTGTTGGAGCCATTGGTAGAGGAAACGTTAGAGAAAGCCTTTCTTTTTCCGCCGTTTCAGGTGCAGACCGGCCCAGCGCAGCGGGGAGATGCCACTACTATTGAGGCCCACCTGAAGCTGCTGGAAAGCCAGCCTCAATACCAGGAACTCTACAAAATGCTAACCGCCAGCATTCAGGCCGTGGCCAAAAAATAGGGGGTGCTTTGGGAATGGGCGTTTGACGGTTGGGTAGAAGGTTTCCTCTTGTATAGCTGCAGCTTTGATTAGGGCGGCTGTATGCCTACCTTTGCACCCATAAAAGTAGCTGAGCATGAAAGTCGTTAACATTACATATAAATTCATGGATGGCAAGCCAGATGAAACGCATCTGGGTGCCGAAGGGGAGTCTGTGCTGGACGTAGCCTTGAACAATGCCATTCAACTGCAGCACAATTGCGGTGGGGTTTGCGGGTGCAGTACCTGCCACGTGTACGTGGAAAGCGGTATGGATGACCTGCCCGAGATCACCGACAAAGAGGAGGATTACATTGACCGGGCCGTAAACCCGCGCATCAACTCCCGCCTGGCCTGCCAGTGCGTGGTACAAGGCGGTCAGGATTTGGTGATCACCATCCCCAAACAAGATTTCTTAGGACATTAATAGTAGTTGTTAGTGGTTTGTTACTAGCTGTTAGGGTAAGCCGTACGGCGAAGTACCATCTACCAACCAGCAACCTTCTACTAACAACTAATAACTAAACACTAGCAACTACACAGATATGAGTAATCTATATGAACCACCCATCAAGTGGGCTGATCACGAAGACATTGCCATGGCGCTCTATGAAAAATTTGGCGACGAGTTTGGCGAAAGCAAGATCTACCGCATTAGGTTCACAGACCTGCTAGAGTGGATTTTATCCCTTCCCAATTTTGAAGGCACCCGCGAGCAAGCCACCGAAGGCCACCTGGAGCAGATTCAGGCCGCTTGGGTGTATGAGTGGCGCGATAACCAATAAAACATCTTAGAGCCGTTTTGAGCCTGTTTTCAGAAAAACGGGCTCAAAACGGCTTTTCGGGTTCTTACCCTTGATCTCATTCCCATGCAAGCTCTTCCAGATTTCAAGAACATTACCACCTTCATCTTTGATGTAGATGGCGTCCTGACGGACGGCACGCTGCTGGCTTTCTCTACCGGAGAGCAGGCGCGGGCCTTCAATATTAAGGACGGTTACGCCATTAAGCATGCCCTCAAGCAGGGATACCGGGTGGCCATCATCTCGGGCCGGAATGAGCCGGGCGTGCGCAAGCGCCTGGAGTCTCTGGATGTGAAAGACATTTACCTGGGCGTGGAGAACAAACTGGATACTTTTCAGAACTACGCTTATTACTATGGTATTGACCCAGACACTGTGGTGTTCATGGGTGATGACATGCCAGACCTGGAGGTGATGCAGCACTGCGGCATCTCGGCGTGCCCGGCAGATGCGGCCATTGACATCTGTGACATCAGCCAGTACGTGGCCTCCGCTGAGGGCGGCAAGGGTGCGGTGCGCGAACTCATAGAGATGGTGCTAAAATTACAGAAACGCTGGTAGGAGAAAATAAAGCTTGGTTTTCATCGTTTTAAAATAATTGTAAATAAAGTTTGCTTTTTGTATAATAATCCTATATTTACAGAATCATTCATTATTTCAATTTTTAATTTTTTATGAAAACAGGAACTGTTAAATTCTTCAACGAATCCAAAGGCTACGGCTTTATCACCGAAGAAGCCACCAATGAGGATTTCTTTGTACACATCACAGGCCTCAATGGTGTCCAGATCCAGCAGCACGACAAAGTAGAGTTCGACACTAAAGAAGGTAAAAAAGGCATCAACGCGGTTAACGTAAAGAAAATCTAACACTTCTACGCGATCATACTCATTTTGCAAAGTCTTTAAAAAAGCCCCGTTCCTGGGGCTTTTTTCATGGGCGGGATTTTAAGCGTACCTTGGGTACTCGTTTGGTATAGCTGTGAAGAAGTTCCTTTCCCTTGTTCGGTTTCCTAACCTGGTCATCATGGTGCTGGCCCAGGTGCTGGTTCGCAAGTTTCTGGTTTTCCCAGAGCGCACGCTGTGGGAGTCCCTATCATGGCCGTTTGCGGTGCTGCTGCTGGCCACTGTCTGCATTGCCGCCGCGGGCTATATAATCAATGACTACTATGACGTAAAGATTGACCGCATCAACAAGCCTGAACGCATTGTGGTGGGCAAGAGCCTGACCCGGCGCAAGGCCATGATGGTGCATCTTTATCTGTCTTCATTAGGTGTGGTGCTGGGGGCATTGCTGGGGGTGAACATTGGCTTAGTGCTGTTGGGCGTGGCGCTGCTGTTGTGGGGGTATTCTGCGCAGTTCAAGAAAAGACCGTTCATTGGTAACTTTACCATCGCGCTGCTGGCGGCGGCCATGGTGCTGGTGGTGCCGTTGCAAGCGGGCCAACCCTCTAAGGCCGCCTGGGCTTACGCGGTGTTTGCCTTTCTCATCTCCCTGATCAGGGAAATCATCAAAGACATGGAAGACGTGCAAGGCGATGCCTCTTTCAGGTGCCGTACGTTGCCCATTGTGTTGGGGCTGCCTAAAACCAAATGGGTGCTTTACTTTCTGGCCATGCTTTTTCTGCTGTTTACGGCCACGGTTATGTTCTACCGCCAGCAGGGGCCGCTGTTTGTCATGTATCTCTTCATTGGCGTGATGCTACCCACGGTGGTGCTCCTGCGCCAGCTTTTCTACGCCGACCGTAAGCGGGAATTCGCGCATTTGAGTTGGCTCTGCAAGGCCATCATGGTCACGGGCATTTGCTCAATGCTGGTGTTGCATTAAAGAGCTGGCAACCGTGTGGCGCTTATGAAAAGTAAAAGCGTTTTAAGGGTGTTTTAACGAAAACAGGTCCAAAACAGCCTGTTTCTGCGTAACTTTGAGTATGGTGCCTAAAGGGATAATCAAGTGGGGAGTACTGCTTTATAGCCTGTTTCTGGGTTACGCAGGCTATGGCCAGACAAGTGGCCTGCCGCTGGGCGGATGGCAAATCCATGTGCCTAATCACCGCGCCAAAGCCTTGGCTGAAACCCCTGCCTCTGTGTACGTTGCCACCGAAGACGGATTCTTCAGGTACATCAAGACCGAGAACACACTGCAGACCCTTAGCCGGTCAGACGGGTTTAGTGACGTGAACCTGAGTACGCTCAGGTATGACTCTGTTACGTCAACGCTGGTGGTGGCTTATGAGAACACCAACCTTGACCTGCTGCGGGACGGCAAAGTGATTAATCTACCAGACCTCTTCCGGAAACCCATCTCGGGCGTTAAAACCATTTACCATCTGTTTACCCATAACAAGAATGCGTACGTGGCTACGTCTTTTGGGCTGGTGGTGGTGGATCTGGTCAAAATTGAGATCAAAGACACGTATAGCAATCTCGGCCCGCAGGGCGAGTTGGTGCAGGTGTTTGCCTCCACGGTCTTGCATGACAGCCTTTACATCGCCTCCAGCGCGGGCGTGATGGCGGCCAGCCTTTCAAACCCCAATTTGTTAGATTTCAGGAGTTGGCGGAGGTTTGGTACGGCCCAAGGCTTGCCGGCCAATGCCACCAGCGAGGGAGTGAAAACAATCTCGGCTTTTCAAGGGAGTGTGTATGCGGGTGTAAATGGGGCGGGAATATTCCGGTTTAACGGCACTTCCTGGGTTAAAGCGCCTTTCTCTACCTCAGATCACCAGTTCCAATCTATGGAGACCAACGGGAAAAGGCTGGTGATAGCTAATCTAACTGAAGTGCTGGATGTCAATGCCAGCGGCCAGGCCTCCCTTAAAACAGATGGGTTATTACAGAACCTGCGCATGGCTATTCCGGCCCGCGATGGAAACGGTGTTTGGGCAGCCAGCTATGAAAAAGGCTTGGTGCGGGCGTCTTCTGCCGGGGTGCAATCGTTTGTGCCCAACGGGCCAGCCTCGGCAGATGCCTTTGCCGTGTACGCCGAACCGCAAGGCTTTACCGTACTGGGCGGTGGCTACACCCAATCCTATCTGCAGCGGGAGTCTGATGCGGGTTTCTACCAGTACCAGAATGGGCAATGGACCAGTTATAACCGTTTTAGCCGGGGCCCCTTTCCCGGCAATGCCAGAGACTTTGTCATGGCCATCCGGAACCCGGTAACCGGCAAGTTTTACCTGGCCAGTTACGGGGCTGGTTTGCTGGAGTGGAACGGCCCAGCGCAGATTACCTTGTTCAACAACGCCAATAGCCCACTGTTGAGCGCCATTGGCCCCGCAGACCGGGACTTTATCAGGATCACGGGCTTGGCTACTGATCTGGAGGGCAACCTGTGGGTGGTAAACCGGAACCAGATGGCTAATGCGCCGGGGATTTTCCAACTAAGGCCAGACGGTTCCTGGAAAGCCCACACGCTGCCCGGTTTTAGCTTGGGCAGCAGCTTAGATAAGATCTTGGTAGATGACCAGGGCTATAAATGGGTAACAGTCAGCACCAATGCCCCGTCGGCGGGATTAGTAGTGTATGATGACCTGACCGGCAAATACGTTTATCTGGGCGGGGCCGGACAGGGCGGCTTGCCCGGTAACCAGGTGTTTGACCTGGCCCTGGACCAGCAAGGCGAAATTTGGGCCGGAACCAACAACGGAGTGGCCGTTTTTACCAGTTCTTCAGACATATTCACGGCCTCTTATGCGGGCGCCTACCTGCCTGTGTTTGAACGACGGCCTTTGTTGCAGGGACAGGTAGTGAGAAGCATTGCCGTAGACGCCGGTAACCGCAAATGGATAGGCACCGATACCGGCCTGTGGCTATTCAATGAAACCGGCGAAGAACTTATCCATCACTTCAATACCAAGAACAGCCCTTTGCCCTCAGAGAAGATCAGGGATATTTCCATTAATTCCGCCACCGGCGAAGTGTTGATTGGCACCGAGGGCGGCATTGCCATTTACAGGGGCACTGCCACCCGCACAGAGACGGTAAACAAGAATTGCCTGCAGGTATTCCCGAACCCGGTACGGGCTGGTTTTACAGGCCTGATCAGTATTTCGGGGGTGCCCAACAATGGCTGGGTGAAGATCACCGACACCGCCGGGTTCCTGGTGAGTGAGGGCAAGGCCGCCGGCGGCATCTACGCCTGGAACGGGCAGGATTATAACGGCCGCAAGGCCAAGCCGGGTGTTTACCTGGTGATGGCGGCCTCTGCAGACGGCTCTGAAACCTGCCTGACCAAGATTGCCATTCAGTAAGCAAGCCTTCCCGCTGAAGTCCTAGAACGTATCCTGGGCGGGGGTGGCTTGCGTATGAGAAAAGCAGAAAGCAACTGAATCTATGCTGGTAAAAACCCGTGGGATTGTCCTGAACTTTATAAAATTCAGGGAGTCTTCCATTATTGTGCGCATTTACACCGAGGAGCTGGGGCTGCAGAGCTACATTGTGAACAGCGTCCGGAAGAAAGGGAGCGCCTCGCGTATTGCCCTGTTCCAGCCGTTTACCCTGCTAGACATGGTGGTGTACCCCGGCAAAGGCGGCCTCACGCGCATCTCAGAATACAAGTGCAGCCATCAGTTTTCCTCCATTCCCTATGATATAAGAAAGAGCAGCATTACTCTGTTTCTGTCTGAGATGGTGGCCCGCACCGTGAAAGAAGAGGAGGAGAACCGGCCCTTGTTTGAGTTCCTGGATCACGCCATTCAGGCGTTTGACCACCTAGAAATCGGTTTTGAGAATTTCCACTTGGCGTTTCTGGTGCATCTGGCCGGGTACCTGGGCTTTGGAATTTCCTCCGCGGAAGACGTGATCAGTCAGGTGGCGTTTGAGACCGGAGGTTCGGCGGTGCTGGGGAATAGCCTCATGCAGCTGCAGCGCCTGGAGCCCTACCTGCAGGAACTCCTGCAGAAATCTGAAAGCGCCAAACTTCCCAACGGCCGGGTGCGCCGTGAGCTGTTGCAACTGCTGGTGCGCTACTTTCAATTGCACGTAGACAACCTAGGCGAGATCAAGTCCCTACCAGTTCTCTCTGAGGTGCTGAGTGAGTGAGTGAGTGAGTGAGTGAGTGAGTGAGTGAGTGAGTGAGTGAGTGAGTGAGTGAGTGAGTGAGTTGCGTTTCAAGGCCGTTTTCAAGAAAACAGGCTCAAAACGCTTTTAAAATTTCTGGTTCAAGTTTTCAACTTGGACCTATCATGGGCAGAAGTTTGCAACTTCTGTGAGGCAAGGCCTCAAAAGGCGCATGGTCAAACTAAGCCCTCCCTTGGGCTGTTGAAAGGGAAATGGGCTTCCTTAGGAAGTCCTTTCCAGCTCTCCTTTAGATTTAAGGACGAGATTATCTATTCATAATTATTTATCCTCCTGAAAGGATTTCGGTAGAGAACGGTAATGGCTTTGAAGGCCCGCTATTGCCGTTCGCCCACAAGATCCTTCCAGGATGACAAAGATAGGGGGAGGGTCTTTCAGGAGGGACAGGAGTATGATTCTAGGACCAACAGGATTACGAAGAGAAGAGAAGAGAAATGGCCTGATAGCGGAGCATTCTGTTTTGGGCCTGTTTTTCTTAAAATAGGCCCAAAACAGAAATGGGTAAGTTTTACTTTATTTCATTGGCTTGAACTTTTACAAATAGCCGTAAAAAAGAAGAGGTCTCCTGTAGCAGGAGGCCTCTTCTTTTTAGATATGTTCAGGAGGACTATTTGATATCAATCAAATTGATGTCAAACATGATGGGAACGTTAGGTTGAATGTTACCAGAACCGGTTCTTCCATATGCCAGATGCGACGGGATCAGTAACAGAGCGGTTCCGCCTTTTTTCATCAAGGCAAGGCCTTCATCCCAGCCAAGAATCACTTCTCGTTTGCCAAGGGTAAATTGGAACGTCTTTCCCCGGTCATAAGAGGAGTCAAACTTGTAGCTTTCCAGAACGGTTTTGCCTACATAGTTTACTTCCACCGTTTGACCAGCCACGGGCTTCGCACCGGTTCCTTCCGTTCTTATGACATAGTACAGGCCAGAAGCGGTACGGGTGTAATCCGTGATTTTGTTAACCTCCAGGTATTTGAGGATGACATCATCTTCCCACTTGGCTTGGGCCACAGCATCAAAAGGATCTTCATACCCGTCTTTGCACGAGCCTAACATCACCAGGCAGCATACTGCCAGCATCCATTGCCACAACCCTGTTAATTTTACCAACTTTTGCATAGGATGATTCTCTTTGGGTTATTGACCTGGGCCTGCAGGACCCATTGGGCCGGCTGGAGCCGCTGGCGCATCTTTGATGTCAACCAATTCCACGTCAAAACGCAGGATAGAGTTAGCAGGTAACTCGGCACCGCGGGCCATAGAACCATAACCTAGTGGAGAAGGAATCAACAAGGTACCTTTGGCGCCTTTGTTGAATTGCTTAATGCCTTCTTCCCAGCCTTTGATCACCTGACCTTGGCCTAACGGGAATTCAATAGGGTTACCACCGTTAGATTTCTCAGAAGAGTCAAACTCTTTGCCGTTTAACAGGGTGCCTTTGTATTTCACGCTTACCACTTTGCCGTCTGTGGCGTTAGCACCGGTACCTGGCTGGGTGATTACGTAATACACGCCAGAAGGTGTTTTCTGCACTTGCAGGTTTTCTTTCTTGGCGTACTCCTGAATTTTCTTGTCATCCAGAGGACCTTGTTTGGCGGCGCGGGCTTCCATTTCTTTCTGCTGACGCTCCATCATCTTAGGATAATCGGCCATGGCCTCCTGCTCTGTCTGCAGGTTAATGGCTTTCACGAAGAACGTTAAGAAGCTGCCTTTCTCAATGAAGGGAGGAAGTGGGCTCTTGAAGGTTTTAGCGAACAGGGTATCAGCGTTGATCCGGAACACGGCGCTATCGCCTTTGTCCAGCATCAGGAACGCTTCTTCAATGCTGCCTTTGTTAGGCGACTCTACCATTTTGATCTGGATAGGCATGGCATTGTCTTTGGTGCTGAACAACAAAGAGTCTTTGCTGTTACGGTACTCCATCTCAAAGCTCATTACCTTGTCTAACTTGGCTTTGTGGGCGGCAGAGTCAACTTTGGCGTCTTTGATTTCATATTTGCCGTCTTTGTTCTGAGAGTACAGCTTGTACTCCAACCCAGATGGGGCTTTCACAAATTCATCTTTGCCCAGGTTTTTGCAGGAGAAAGAGAACACAGCTACTGCTACAGCGGGCAGCAGGTAAAGGGATTTTTTAAACATTGGTCTTAGGTTAAATAATGCGTTTGTAAAGGGTTTAGTTTACTAGTTGTTCTGCGTAGAGCGGTAATAGACTCACAAAATGGTTCACGGTTTCGTTCAGGGGCACGTAAGAAATGCCCCCGGCGGCGTTTTTATGGCCCCCTCCGCTAAAGTGGGCCCGGGCAAACTCATTCACCGAGATATCACCTACAGACCGGAAAGAGATCTTAACGGCCTCTGGGCGGTCAATGAACAGGGCCGCAAACCGTACCCCCTCAATGGAAAGGGCAAAGTTCACCAGGCCTTCAGTATCGCCGGTTTGGGAGTTGTATTGCTTGAGTTCTTCTGAAGTAACGGCAATAAAGGCGGTATTGTACTCACGCACCACGGTAAGTTTGTCTTTGAGCACGTAGCCCAGAAACCGCAGGCGGGTCTCTGAGTAGCTGTCATAGATGTTGCGGTGCACTTTGCAGATGTCAATGCCCGTCTGCAGGAGGTCGGCTATGATCATGTGCACGTTGCGGGTGGTGCTGGCGTGCCGGAAAGAGCCCGTGTCGGTTACAATGCCGGCGTACAGGCATTCGCCTATGTTCACGTCAATGAGGGCCTCGTCACCCAGGTTCCTGATCACTTCAAAGACCAGTTCGGCGGTAGCCGCGGCAGTGGTCTCAGAGAACATGATGTCTGCAAAGTGGTCTGGCTGCAGGTGGTGGTCTATCAAAACCTTCACGCCTTTGGCCGCCTCTATGTACTTGCCCAGCTCATTGATTCTGCCCAGGTGGTTAAAGTCCAGGCAGAAAATCACCTCGGCATCCTGAATGATCTGTTGGGCCAGGGCGTCTGTAGACGGACTATAGATTAACACCCGGTCATTGCCGCTCATCCAATTGAGGAAAGAAGGGTAATCTGAAGGGGTAATCACCTGGACCTGGTGCCCTTTTTTAAGAAGGTAGCCAGCCAGACCTAAAGAAGACCCCAGGGCATCTGCATCGGGTTTGTGATGCGTGGTGATCATGATCTTCTTAGGAGTCTGCAAGAGCTCCTTTAGCGCGTTGATTTGCTGCATTGTACACTCAAGATCCGCCTGAAAAAAAGCGGATACAAGACGCAAAATTCTAAAGAATTACGCTACAAACCAAATTAATTAAGGCCTCCTGAAAAGAGCCTGAGGTAATTTTAGTGGTTTACATGGGTTTTGCCCTAAACTATGCTAATTTTGCGGGCTCAATTCCTATTTAACCTGAAAACTAAAAAGACAATGGCTGGAAACGTAACGTTCACCATGATTAAACCAGATGCCGTGCAGGATAACCACATTGGCGGTATCACCAAAATGATGGAAGAAGCTGGCTTTAGAGTAGTAGCCATGAAAAAGACGCGCCTGACCGAGGAGCGTGCCGGTAAGTTCTACGAGGTGCACAAAGAGCGCCCTTTCTACGGTGACCTGGTGAAATACATGAGCTCTGGCCCCATTGTAGCCATGATCCTGGAGAAAGACAACGCCGTTCTGGACTTCCGTACGCTTATTGGCGCCACTAACCCAGCCCAGGCCGAGAATGGCACCATCAGAAAGCAATATGCCAAGTCTGTAGAGGCCAACGCCGTGCACGGTTCAGACTCAGATGAGAACGCCCAGATTGAAGGCGATTTCTTCTTCTCTGCTGACGAGCGTTTCTAAGCCGTTTTTGAGAAAACATACCTAAAACGCCTGGTCGCTTGAGACCAGGCGTTTTTTTTTGCCCGCTGTTTTGGGCCTGTTTTTAGGAAAACAGGCCCAAAATAGCGGGCAGGTACGCAAAGAGTATAGAAAGTGGTTAATACCTGGCGTTTTCCTGTGGTCCCCCAGACCGGTCAAAGGCCATCATAAGAATATAACCGGTCATGGCGCCCACCGCAGTGCCCAAAATCACCACAGAGCCCAGCACCATCAACAGAGGCAAACGGATGCCAAAGTAAACCTGGTTGTGAAGAACCCCTGCGTAGTCTGGGCTAAGGAAGATGGCATGGATAAGAATAAAGGCGGCATAGAGCGCAGAGCCTAACAGACCCACCAGGAAACCAATGCCAAGCCCAGGTAAGTAGGGAGTTTCCTTGTGCCGGGCCTCATAGCTTCGCTTAAGGGTGCCAATGGCCAGTATCACCGCAATCAGAATGAAAATATTGCTGCCAAAACGAATGATCTCACTGTCTTGTAAGCCCAGAAGGTTGATTACCAGAAAGTAGACAATCATAGCTACTGCAGAAAGGACGCCATACCGGACACCTATGCTTTGGACGGAAGTGGTTGCCATAAATTCCATTGTTGGTTTAAAGATGTAACAAAGCATCTGAAATAAGGTTTTCCTCCGGAGGAAGGAAAAGCTGACAGTACTTCATACGAAAAGATTTCAAATTTAGCTGTAGGCCCTGCTGCCAACGCCTTCCAAATTTGCAGTCCCAAGAGCTACTTTCGTGATGAGAACATACGCCCAAACCCTGCAGAATAAGACGGATGCTCACGTGGCAAAGAAGGAAGGTCACCGTAAAAAAGACGGTTTCTGGCGGATTCTGCTTTTGGCTTGTTTTCAGGAAAACAGGCCCTAAACGGGTAGATAATTTTTTTATCTTTGACAGCTATGCCCCACCTCCCAATCATGCGTCTTTTGGTGGCCTGCTTTTTCCTGTTGCCAATGGCAGGGGCAACGGTGCAGGCCCAGCAGGTTCCTGCGCCTCATGTGGTGCCGGTGACCATATTCTATGACTTGCAGCATGTCATTACCACTAAACCCAAGGCAGCTTATATACGGGTGGCGTCCTTAGACACCGTGGCTATGGTGTTTAAGGGCATTGCTACAGATTATTATGGCAACGGCCAGCCTTACCGGCAGGTGAACTATGAGGCCACCGGAAAAGAAGGGTCCTTCCAACTGTTCCATCCAGGCAAGAAACTAGAGGTACAAGGAGTTTTCTTAGCCAACCAACCCGTTGGCCAATGGAAGTTTTTTTACCCAGACAGTAAACCCATGCAAACTATAGAGTTTCTGCCTAACCAAGATTACAAGGTACTGGAGTACTATAATTTTCTTGGGCAGCAGTTAGTGAAAGAGGGCACCGGGCAGTGGGAAACCACCAGTAGAATAAAGGCCGGTAATATCTTTATGAACCTGCATTTAGAAGGACATTGGAAAAACGGTGTAAAGACCGGCCAGTGGGTGTTTTTGAAGACAGATGGCAAAAGGGTATACGCCGAAGACTTTGAGAATGGGGTGTTTAAACGGGGTATGCTGTATGGACCCGGAGGCAAAACCGTGATCCAGACCAATACCGATCAGGAAACTGAGAAGTGGCCCTTTCTTATGGCCTTAGCCGAGTTAGAGAAGCTGAATTATGACCTTACTGCTTTTGGCAGTAAGGAGCGTGCCCTAAACTACATTCTGAAAAAGCAGCACCTGCTGCCTGAAGACCCCTTTCCCGTGAAAAAGTCCCCGGTTCCAGACTTTCGGCCTGAGTTTCCGGGCGGGCAAGCGGCCTTGTTCAGGTTCCTGTCTTCCAATTTTAAAATACCCAAAGCAGATATGGCCAATGGGGTAGACGGCTCCGTGGTGGCCTCCTTTGTAGTAGGAGCAGACGGAAAAGTAACAGAGGCCATTATTGTAAGGTCATTAACCCCCTCAGTAGATGCAGAGGTTATCAGGGTTATAAAGATGATGCCCAAGTGGAAGCCAGCCATGCTAAAAGGGCAGCCGGTACCCTTCACCTATACTTTCCCTTACCGCATTACCCGTAAATAATATCCTTTGCTGCTATCCTGCATTTCATTATGGCTCTATACCGGTTTCCCCTTTTCCTTCTGTTCCTGCTTCCTATCTTGGGTGTAGCCCAGCAACCAGGTGCATCTGCCTACCAGCAAGAGATAGCCCGCCACCGGGCCCAGGAAGACAGCGTATTCCAATATTCTGAGAAATCGCCCCTCACCCCTGAGGCAAAGGCAACGTTTAAGGGGTTAGCCTATTTTCCGGTGCAGGAAGCCTATAAAGTAAAAGCCCGGTTTGTGCGGACGGCGCAGGAAGGCGTGTTCAAAATGCCCACCACCGGTACGCGCACCCCAGAATAC
This sequence comes from Rufibacter soli, assembly GCF_054781795.1. Lineage (NCBI taxonomy): Bacteria > Pseudomonadati > Bacteroidota > Cytophagia > Cytophagales > Hymenobacteraceae > Rufibacter > Rufibacter soli. The sequence continues at coordinate 143,430 of NZ_BAAGTS010000002.1, forward strand.
GTTAAGTACGGCGAATTGCATTTTCTGCTACAGGGCCAGCCTCTGCGCCTGAACGTGTACCAGAACCAGGAACTCATGAAGCAGGTGCAGTACGCCAACTATCTGTTCATTCCGTTCACAGACGCCACCACCGGTTATGAGACCTACGCCACCGGCCGCTACCTTGACTTTTCTATTCCTATGATGGGCCAGGACAGCGTTTGGGTAGATTTCAACAAGGCCTATAACCCTTCCTGCGCGTATTCAGATGGCTATTCCTGTCCTATTCCGCCTAAGGAGAACAAACTGCCGGTAAGAGTAGAGGCTGGCGTGAAAACGTATGAGAAGAAGGATGATAAGCAACAAGAAGCTTATTCAGAGAGCCTGCCTGAGTATCCTGGGGGACAACAGGCCATGTCCAAGTTTATAAGTAAGAATCTCAAAGTACCTGGTTCGGTTGAAAAAGCAGGAATTGAAGGGAAAGAGGTTATTTCGTTTGTGGTAGGTAGAGATGGAACTATCAGTGATGTGGAAAGTATAAGTTCTTTGCATCCAGATCTTTTTGCTGAAACAGTCCGGGTTATGTATATAATGCCAAGATGGAAGCCGGGTCAACAAAATGGTAGAGAAGTAAGCGTCCGTTATTCTATGCCTATTTATGTTTTCTATAAAAAACGAGGCAAGCCTAAAAAAGACACGAAGTGAAGAAAAGTACTCTGTTGCTAAGTGGCAAGTCTCTTCTGTAAAGAGTTTCCTGAGTTGAAAGAGTAAATGACACAGCGGCTGTTAACATCACTCTGCTGCTCTGTTGCCTCCGCTGTTCGGGATTGGTAAATCCGGAACAGCTAAAAGAGATGGGAGCTAGGTAAATCCAATGAGTAAGCTTCGCTATTGATGGCTTCCAGGCGGAATTGATTATTTTCTCACACCCCACTTTGCCTTCCAGGCCGGGTATTGTTTCTCCACCAGTTCTGCCGGAAATTCAGCATACCAGTTATACCCAGACCGGCGTTCCTGCTCTATCTCTGCCAGGTTCTCATGCACAAGGCCATCACGACCTACAAACATGGGTTTGTTAGTACCAATCTCGTAGAATCGGGCCAGCAGGGCAGGTGCCGATGGATCTTTCACGACTACCAGGTCATAGCCTTTCTTGTAAGCAGGGTTAGGGATTCGGTCTAGCCGAAGGCCGGTGATCTTAGCCGTCTGCAGCCAGGAGATGGCACCGGCTACGGCCCGCTTTACGACTGGACTAGGATTGTCCAGAGACATAAGGTATTCTACAATGCCCACGCTTTCCATTCCACTGATAGAAACCAGTTCATAGGCCCGGGCTTTCTGCGGCGCAAAGGTCCTGTGGTCATGCTGGGCACACCAGGCGGTTAGTTGGCCGTTTACGGTTATCTGGCTTTTTAGAATTGCCTCCAGGCCTTTTTCAATGGCGGTGGCAGCTTGGGTTCTGTGGGTTGGGTCAACAAACGCATACAATTCATTGCCCTGGGCTATGGCTCGCAGCAATTCCATCACTCCAATCATGGCCCCGTCATTAAACGTGATGTATTCATAATACCCCTTCTTGAGCGGGTAAAACTGGGGCCAGCCGCCGTTCTCGTACTGGGCTTTTAGCAGATAATCTAGGCCGCGCAGAAAGCTTTCCTTATATTTTTCCTGACCGGTTGCCTTGTATACCTTGGCCAGGTACTGCATCTGGGTGAAGGTGGCTTTGTTGTCTATGGTAGAAATAGCCTTCTTTTGTGCCGGTGAGGCAAGGTCCTTTTTCTGCTCTGGGGTGAGTAGAATGGCCATGTCGGTATTTTTGTCCCAGCCGCCGTTGTCATGTTGGTAGAGCAACAGGTTATCAGCTATCCTGATAGCCTCAGGCGTGGCGTACCAGGCTGTTTTCTGGTTTTGGGCCTTGTTCCAGGTAATGGGTGTTGTAGAACTGCTTTGGATTGCCGTCAAAGCAGGTTGTGCCTGGCCGGTGCAGCCCGTAACAAGCAGGCCAAGGAACAGAAAAATGAAGTTCTTCATAGGGAAGGCAACAGTTGGTACTCTAAAATAGAAAAGGATTCTGCATGTCAGGCACCAACTATAGCGGTTCTCCAAGTTTCCTAAAAGCGGGGCTACTCCTGTTTTAGGCCTGTTTTCTCAGAAACGGGCTCTAAACGCAAATCGTTCTCCTCTTCGTCCTCGGGGTGAGCGCCAAACACGCGCAGTACCCAGCGAGGTAAAAAGAACGAGCCCAAAATCAGGTACAGGTAATAGGTTACCACGCGGTACATAAGCACAATTACGGTAGTGAACCGGCCCAGGAACTGCCCGAAGAAGGTAGGGAAGGCTACCTCGGCAATGCCAGCCCCGCCTGGCGTCACCGCCACCAGCAGCACAATCTTGTAGATCATGTTGCGGGAGAAAATGAGCACGTGGTCATGGAAACTGATATCTGTGAAGGCGGCAATCAAACAGTTGATTACAAAATAGCGGGCGGTCCAGACAAAGGCGGTGCTGAGGGCGGCGTTGGCCCAGTAGCCAAAGGTGCTGCCTTTCAACTGCTGTGAGGCCCATACCAGTTCATTACCGTTCTTGTAGGCCCCGGCCCTGAACCGACGGGTAAGTTTGAAAGAAGTGGCCCGCAGGAAAAGGCGCTTTACGGCGGTAGGATTGATCAAAAGGCCGTAGGCCATGATAAAGGCGTACAGGGAAATCAAGGCGTAGCTTACCACAAAGGCAATCTCCAGGCTCTGCGTCACCGAGAATTCCATGGCACTCACCTCAGGGAAGATATCACCCCGGGTAATCAAAAACACCAGCGGAACGGCTATAATAAAATACAGGTTGTCCAGCATGGCCGTCACCATCACGTAGGCCAGGGACTTACCCAAGCTGATTCCTTCCTTGTTCAGAATGAACGCGGCCACGGTGGAGCCACCCACCACGCTGGGCATCACGCAGGAGGCAAACTCCCAGAGCATGATCACATCCAGGCTTTTGCGCCAGCTTAGGAATTTCTCCGTGACGTAGCGGATGCGGTAGATGTAGCCGAAGTCCCGCACCACCAGCACCAGAAAGGTCATCACCAGCCAGAAGGGCTTGGCATTGTAGAGGGGCGTGAGGTCCATCTCGGCGCTGTCTCTATAGAACATGTACCCAATCACGCCCAGGCCAATCACCACCGGAATGAGAATGCGCTGGGGGGTGAAATAGGAGAGCAGTTTCTTACGATTCAGATCCATGGTCAGTAGCGGTCAGGTGCTGGGTGTCAGAATACGGCACGATGCGGAAGTTGTTGAACCCATCGGCTATCTCCAGGCCAATCTCATTGAGCTGGAGCAAGTCTAAAATGGCCAGGAAGTTAAAGATCAAGCCAATCTTGTCAGGGAACGCGTCTATCAGATCTGCGAACTCCACGGTGCCCTGGGCGCTCACGCGGTGCTTGATGTAGTTGCGCTGCTGGTCAATGGTGTAAGGGTACGTGTAAACCGTGTGTTTGGGTCGGTTCTGCTCGTCCTCGTATCGTTGCATAGCCTTATGGAAGGACTGCATGAGGTGGTAGAGGTTGAGGTCTTTGAGCTCGTACTCCAATTGGTGCAGGGCCGCAATCTTGCTTAGCTCAGTGTCTGTGTTGCCGCGCTGTTCCTGTTGCAGGCGCACGTCTTCCAGCAAACTCAGGTCGCCCAGCACCTCTTTGTAGCGCTTGTATTCCAGCAGGTGCTGTACCAATTCCTGGCGCGGGTCAATCTCGTTGCCCTCGGCGTCTTTCTCAAAACGCGGCAGCAGCATCTTGGCCTTAATGCGCATGAGTGTGGCGGCGGTAAGGATAAACTCGCTGGCCACCTCCATGTTCATGGTTTCCAGTTGCCGTATGTAGCCCACAAAGTCATTGGTGATCTGAAAGATGGGAATATCATGGATGTCCAGCTCGTCGCGCTCAATAAAGAAGAGCAACAGATCAAACGGGCCTTCAAACAGTGATAACTTAATCTCGAAACTCACGGGCAGCGGTACGGCAAAGGTGAAGATCCAAAATTACGCATAAGAAATGCCAACCGCCAACGTTTACACCCGAAGAACCTGTTTTTGAGCCGTTTTCTGAAAAACAGCCGTAAAACAGAAAGAGAACCGGTATAAATACCGTGCCTCCGGCCCCTAACCGGCAAACGATTTAGAATCAGAAAAAATCCGTAATTTTACCTTTTGTTTGGGTGCAATACGTATAGTTAAACTTTTAGCGGAATATCCTGTTGCATTCATATCCACCTCACACGCACCCCTATGATGATTGAACCCGGAGAACTGCTGGCCAAGATCAACTCGCCCGCCGATTTGCGCCAACTGCCTGAAGACCAGTTGCAGCAGGTGTGCCAGGAGTTGCGGCAATTCATCATTGACAACGTGTCTATCTACGGAGGGCACTTCGGGGCCAGCCTGGGCGTGGTGGAGATGACCGTGGCGCTGCATTACGTGTTCAATACCCCCTATGACCAACTGGTCTGGGACGTGGGGCACCAGGCCTACGGCCACAAGATCCTGACCGGCCGTCGCGACCAGTTCCACACCAACCGCAAGCTCAACGGCATCTCAGGTTTCCCAAAAAGAAAAGAAAGCGAGTATGACGCCTTTGGCGTAGGGCACTCCAGTACCTCCATCTCGGCGGCGCTGGGCATGGCCGTGGCCTCCCAGATCAAGAAAGAATTTGACCGCCACCACATTGCCGTGATCGGTGATGGCTCCATGACCGCGGGCATGGCCTTTGAGGCCCTGAACCACGGCGGCGCCACTGATGCTGACCTGCTGGTGGTCTTGAACGACAACTGCATGAGCATTGACCCCAACGTGGGCGCGCTCAAAGAATATTTAACCGACATTACCACCTCCCGCACCTACAACAAAGTGCGTGACGAGCTCTGGAATATCCTGGGCAAAATCAGCAAGTTCGGGCCCAACGCCCAGCAGATCGCCTCAAAGGTGGAAAGTGGCATTAAGGCCACACTTTTAAAGCAAAGCAACCTCTTTGAGAGCCTTAAGTTCCGGTATTTCGGCCCGATTGACGGCCATGACGTGAATCATCTGGCACTGGTCTTGAAGGACCTTAAAAAGATACCGGGCCCTAAAATCCTGCACTGCGTGACGGTGAAAGGCAAGGGCTTTGCGTTAGCTGAGAAAGAGCAGACCAAGTGGCACGCGCCCGGCCTGTTTGACAAACTTACCGGCGAGATCTATAAAGTACACCACACCACGCCGCAGCCCCCCAAATACCAGGATGTCTTCGGACACACCCTGCTGGAGATGGCAGAGGAGAACGAGAAAATCATGGGCGTGACCCCGGCCATGCCCAGCGGGTCTTCTATGAACATCATGATGGCCGCCATGCCAGACCGCGCCATTGACGTGGGCATTGCCGAGCAACATGCCGTGACCTTTTCGGCCGGTTTGGCCACACAGGGCCTGGTGCCGTTCTGTAACATCTATTCCAGTTTCATGCAGCGCGGCTATGACCAGGTGGTGCATGACGTCTGTCTGCAGAACCTGCACGTGGTCTTCACGCTGGACCGGGCCGGTTTCGCTGGCGCCGATGGCCAGACCCACCATGGTTCCTATGACATTGCCTACATGCGCTGCTTGCCCAATATGGTGGTTTCCAGCCCCATGAACGAGCAGGAACTTCGGAATCTCATGTTCACCGCCAGCCAGGACGGTATGGGGCCGTTCACCATCCGCTACCCGCGCGGTGAAGGCGTGATGCCCGAGTGGCGCACCCCACTGGAAGTGCTGGAAGTAGGCAAGGGCCGCACCATTCAGGAAGGCGAGGAAGTAGCTATTCTGACCTTCGGGCACATTGGCAACTACGCCGTAAACGTGTGCAAGAACCTGAAACTAGACGGCCTTAGACCCGGGCACTATGACATGCGCTTCGCCAAGCCCCTGGACGAGAAACTGCTGCACCACATCTTTAAAACCTATGACAAAGTAGTGACCGTAGAGGACGGCTGCCTGCAAGGCGGCTTCGGGAGCGCCATACTGGAGTTCATGGCCGACCACCACTACCACGCGCAGGTAAAACGCCTGGGTATCCCAGATACTATTGTGGAGCACGGCAGCCAGATGGAACTGCACCGCCTTTGCGGCTTTGACCCAGACGGCATAGAGCGCACCGTTCGTGAACTCATGGAAGTGCACGTACGGGTGTAAGCCTTTCCGTAAAAAATAAAAGTGAGCAGCCCTCACCGGTTCACAAGCCGGTGAGGGCTTTTCGTTTTAGGCCCGTTTTTCCAAAAACAGGCCCAAAACGCAATAGATGCCTCCTTTACCTTGACTCCTCCCGTGAGGCAGGATGGTTTCATCCTGAATTTTTCCTGGTTCAAGTTTCCAACTTGGACCTAAAATGATCTGAAGTTTTCAACTTCAAAGAGGCGAGAGCCTCAAATTACGCATAGCTGATCCTAGCTCTTTCGGAGTTCTACTCCGGAAGTATCTGGTTGGGGAGTTCTACTCCCCTTCTTCTGCAACACCTGCCAGTGGTTCCCGGCGGAGTGGAACTCCGCAGCAGCATATTTCGGGAGTAGAACTCCCGAAAAGCAACGTTTAAAGGGATTGCCACTATAATCACTAACTAATACTGTTGAAAGATTCACAGAACTAGCTTCCGCGCCATTGATGACATTGCCCCACTCTACCACAAATTGCCTACCTTCCAGCAAAAGAACGCTTTCCGCTCATGCCTACCCCTTCCTTACCCTTAAATGAGAAAATCAAGATATACGTTGGAAGCTTCCTGCTCACGCTGGCCATCTATACCGTGATTGACATGTATGTGCCTGTAAAAAGGCTGTGGGCCGGTGAGGTAATGTCTTTTCAGGAGTTGGTGGCGCACATTCAGTGGCATAAGAAAGCGCCTTTTATTGCCCTTATCACCTTTTTGATAGGCCGCAGCACTGTCAAGAAGAGAACCAAGGCGCTAGCCGAGGATCCAGGGAATGACTCTGGGGCTATGGTGCAGTAACAGTCAAAACAAAAAAAGAAAGCCCTGGCTGTTTTGGGGCAGTTTTACGTAAAACGGCTCATAATCGCGTTTTAACCATGACCAATACTTCCCTCTCCTATACCCAGGCCGGCGCTGGCCCCGCGCTGGTTTTCTTGCACGGCTTCTGTGAAAGTAAAGACCTCTGGACCGATTTTGTGAAACCCCTGGTGCATGAATTCCAGGTGGTGATCCTTGATCTGCCAGGTCACGGTGAAAGCCCCGTACCCCAGGATTTTTCCATGGAAAGCCAGGCTCGGCAAGTGCACGAAACCCTTAAAAAGCTTGACATTGACAGTTGCCTAGTGGTAGGCCATTCCATGGGCGGCTATGTGGCCATGGCCTTCGCGGAGGCCTTCCCCGAGATGCTCTACGGTCTGTGCCTGTTCCATTCCAGCGCCTTGGCAGACTCCCAGGAGAAAAAGGAGAACCGCAATAAGACCGTAGACTTCGTGCAGAAAAACGGGGTCAAAAAACTTATGGACACGCTTATTTCGCCGCTCTTTGCCGAGGATAACCGGAAAGACTGCCAGGAAGCCATCTCCAAAATGCAGGTCATCGGCAAAGCCACCCCCAAAGAGACGGTGGTAGGCTGCCTGCAGGCCATGCGTGACCGCCAGGATAGAACCGCCGTGCTAGAGAAAGCCGCCGTCCCGGTGCTGTTCATTGCCGGGAAAGAAGATCCGGCCGTGCCACTGGAGGCCACCCTTCAGCAATGCCATTTGCCCGAGGATAGCATGGTGCATTTCCTGGGGCACGTGGGTCATATGGGCATGTTTGAGAGAACCTCGCGCACCAGGGAGGCTTTGGTGAAGTTCGCAGAGAGATTGGCGCCAGCCAATGCGCAGAAGTATAGGAGCGCCAATTCTTTCTAATTAAAGTGGGCCTATATCAAATGAAGAAAACGGCAGCTATAAGCTTATTGCTTATTATTCCTTTCCTGAGTTTCTCCCAGCAACCTGGTAAATCTTTTCTGTATGATGAAAAAGGCAGGTTGCAGTTAGATACAACTCTACAGATTTCTAAAGATCAACTTCAATATTGGCAACTTGCTGAGGAACAGATCATAAACAGGATAGCTTATAATACTTCTTATTTGCCTGCTGCTCGTAAAGCAGGAGCTGGCGGCCAGCTTATCGTAGCATTTGATTGTGACGGAGAAGCCATCAAGAACATAAGGATAACTTCCGGGAAAATAGGGATGGGCATTGATGAAGAAGTTATAAGAGGTTTAGAGAAAACAAGCGGCTATATAATTTATGAATTCAAATATTTTCAGAAAGATTTACTTAAGTCTGCGAAAAGCTTTAACGGGACCTACTATATTCCCTTTGACTTCACTATTAGGAATTTCGATAAAGAACTAAAGCGTAAAAAAGCAGTGCCCTTTTTCCAGTTATCACAACCTGTTTTAAAGGATAGAACTGGTTAAAGACAACCGGTGCTCACATGAGGTAAACTCCAGCTTTGACCAACAGCCTTTGTTGCTGTTTATGCGGGGGATAATAAAGGTTCATCAACTGTAAACCCGTTTCGGGGCTGTTTTCTGAAAAACAGCCCCGAAACGGGTTTTCTTATGCCCGGCCGCAAGTTTTAGGCTAGCCGGTGATGACAAAACCGAAGGGCCGTTTCGTTAACTCATGAATTTCCTCTATTTTCAAGCCTAGAGTTCATCTGTTCCCAACCTTACACCAAACCACACTCACTTCTCCGTGCAATCCAGATTCCGCAAACCGTTATACCCGCTGGTATTATTGGGTTTATTGAGCCTTCCGGCCGTGGCCCAGAAAAAAGAAAAGCAACCAGAGGCCACCTCGGCCAAAGAACGACTGGCCGGTTACCAGCAGCGCCTGCAACTCCAGAAAAACTCCCTGGTGGGCAATCTGCCCTTTAGAAACGTGGGGCCTACGGTGATGAGCGGCCGTGTGGTAGACGTAGAGGTGAACCCGGCAGACCCTACCAATTTTTACGTGGCCTACGCCTCCGGCGGATTGTGGCATACCACCAACAACGGTATCTCCTTTGAACCGCTCTTTAACCGCGAGACCGTCATTACCCTGGGTGATGTGGCCGTGGACTGGAAAAACAACGTGATCTGGGCCGGCACCGGCGAGGCCAACTCCAGCCGTTCGTCTTACTCGGGCGTGGGCGTGTACCGCAGCCAGGACGGCGGCAAGACGTGGCAATACAAGGGTCTTCCTGAAAGCCACCACATTGGCCGGATTACCCTTCACCCCACAGACCCCAATACGGCTTGGGTAGCGGCCTTGGGTCATTTGTACTCACCTAACAAAGACCGCGGCATCTACAAAACCACCGACGGCGGCGCCACCTGGAAGCACGTGCTCAAGGGCGGCAACGACAACACCGGCGCCGTAGACCTGGTCATTGACCCCTCTAACCCCAATAATTTGTACGCCAGCCTCTGGCACCGCGAGCGCCGGGCCTGGAACTTCGTGGAAGGCGGCACTACCTCCGGTGTTTATAAAAGCACCAACGGCGGCGACTCCTGGCAGCAGGTAACCGGCGGCAACAGCGGCTTCCCGGCAGGGGAGGGCATTGGCCGCATTGGCCTTAGTATCTTCGCCAAGAACCCCAACATCATCTACGCCAGCGTAGATAACCAGGAACTGCGCAAAGACGTGAAACCGGCCGTGGCAGCCAGCAACAAACTTCGCAAAGAGCAGTTCAAGGACTTCACCAAGGAGGATTTCCTAAAGATGGATGATGCCGCCCTGAACACGTTCCTGGAGGAGAATAACTTCCCGCGCCAGTACACAGCCAAAACCGTGAAGGAAATGGTGAACGCGGAGAAAATACGGCCGGTGGCTTTATCAGATTTCCTGGTGGACGCCAACTCCATGATGGTGGAAACTCCCGTGACCGGCGCGCAGGTCTACCGCTCAGACGACGGCGGCAAGAGCTGGAAGAAAACCCACGCGGGCTACATTGATGATCTGTATTATACCTACGGCTACTATTTCGGGGTGATCCGGGTATCTCCCCTGAACCCGGACCATGTTTATATCCTAGGTGTGCCTTTGCTTAAATCTGAGGACGCGGGTAAGACCTGGAAAGAGATTGGCGGCGACAACGTGCACTCAGACCACCAGGACCTGTGGGTGAGCCCTACAAGGCCCGGTCACCTGGTGAACGGCAACGACGGCGGTATCAACATTACCTATGATGACGGCAAAAGCTGGTTCAAGGCCAACACCCCGGCCGTGGGGCAGTTCTATTCCGTGACCGTAGACATGGCCACGCCCTACAACGTGTACGGCGGCCTGCAGGACAACGGCGTGTGGGGCGGTCCCAGCACCTATGCGGCTAGTTCGGCCTGGACTGACAACGGCCGTTACCCTTATCAGCGCCTGGGCGGCGGAGACGGCATGATGGTGCAGGTAGACTACCGCGACAACAACACCGTATACACCGGCTCGCAGTACGGGGCGTATTACCGCCTGAACAAGGCCACCGGCCAGCGCCTTTCCATCCAGCCCAAGCACCAGTTGGGTGAGCACCCGCTACGCTTCAACTGGGAGAGCCCTATTCTTTTGTCGCGCCACAACCAGGACGTGCTCTACTTCGGGTCCAACAAATTCCACCGCTCTTTAAACAAAGGCGAGAACATGGAGGCCCTGTCTGGTGACCTGACCAAGGGCGGCCGCAAAGGCGACGTGGGCTACGGTACCCTCACCACCATTGAGGAATCGCCTAAGAAGTTTGGCCTGCTCTACACTGGTTCTGATGACGGGCTTATACACGTAAGCAAAGACGGCGGCTACACCTGGACCAAGGTCTCTGATAAACTGCCCCAGGATATGTGGATCAGCAGCCTTGCCGCCTCCGTAGCAAGCGAAGGCACCGTGTATGCCACCCTGAATGGTTACCGCTGGGATGATTTCACGCCGTACCTCTACGTGTCACAAGACTACGGCAAGACCTGGAAACAGCTGGGTAGGGAACTGCCCAAAGAACCGCTCAACGTGGTAAAAGAAGACCCTAAAAACCCTAATCTGTTGTACGTAGGCTCAGACAACGGCCTGTACGTGTCTTTTGACAAAGGGCAGACTTTCCAGGCCATGGGCGGTGATGTACTGCCATCCGTAGCGGTGCATGATTTGGCCATCCACCCAAGGGAGAATGACCTGGTGGTGGGTACGCACGGGCGCTCTCTGTATATAGCCAATGTGGGGCATTTACAGCAGCTTACTGCAGACGTGCAGAAGAAGCCAGTACACGCGTTCCAGATTAGTGCGCCGCAGTTCTCAGACCGCTGGGGCCAGAAGTTTGGCGCTTGGAATGAGCCTTTCACGCCTTCCTTAACGGTTCCTTATTACGTGAATGCCGCCGGCACCACTACTATTAGAATTAAGACCGATAAAGGCCAGGTACTGAAAGAACTGAAAGACCAAAGCGAGCGCGGTCTCAACTACGTGGGCTATGACCTTACTTTAGATGCTTTAAACCTGCCCGCCTATGAGCAATCTCTGAACGAAGGCCGCAAAACCGGCGACCCGGTAAAAGTGACCCCATCAGCGAACGAGCAATTATATCTGCGACCCGGCAAGTACGTGGTTGAGGTAGAAGCCAACGGCAGCAAAACGCAGCAGGAATTCCAACTCAAAGCGCCTGAGCGCCGCGGCAGGGAATAGCGTTAGACTACCCTCAAGGCAGAGCTCCCGTTTTGGGGCTGTTTTCAGAAAAACAGCCCCAAAACGGGAGCTCTTGGTTTATGCGCCAATGCTGTCTAAGCAGATAACCTGCGCCTACAAATCCTCCTCTTCTTCCTGAGCAATGGTTGTTCCCGCTTCCTGGGCACCGAAGTTCTCAGTGATCAGGTGTTGGGCGTCTGCCTGGGTAAGGGGCTTGGAGAGGTGCCCGTCTACGTCCGGGAAATCTTTGAGCCGGTGCAGGTCATAGAAACTGGCCGAGGAAGATAAGACGAACAACTTTCTGGCTTTGCGCTCAGAAGGTAGGTGCTGGTAGCGGTCCAGAAAGTCAAAGCCGTCCATCACAGACATTTTGATATCCACCAGAATTAGGTCCAGGGGAAGGGGAGACTCCAGGTGCTCTGGGCTACCCAGGTACGCCAGGGCTGCCTGTCCATCGGTGACCACGTCTATCTGCTGCGCCATCTGGGCTTTGGTGAAGATGCGCTTGTTCATGTAATTGGTGATATCGTCGTCGTCAATCAGCAAAACACGTTGTATCTGTTCCATAGTAAAGGCGAAGCTTTTTGGTGAAGGTATAGTATACGCAGGACTTTCTGCCCTATCTATTTTTATTTGGAAAGAAATGTCTCCTTTATTAGCAAAGGTAAATATTACTTTAACGGGCCGCTCCTGGTCAGCCGGCTTCTAAATACTGCCTGAGGCCCTTGAAACAACTATGGGCTAGGAGTTGGGCTAGGCAGGCCTTTACCTTTTTAAACCGCTTTTTACGTTCCTTCTGTGGCTTAGCCCATAAAAAAGAGTTATCTTCCTGACCTTAAAAGAGACCAGGTGCAGGGCGTGCCTGATTATTACATTATGATGAAAGATTTATTGAGGAGAAGCAAGCTCAGCCTTCCGGCTTTAGGGTTGTGCAGTGTGGTCTTGTTGGGTGGTTGTAACTCAGACGCAGGCAAGAAAGATATGGGTGGCGCGCAGGCGGCCCCTCATCCTGAAACCGTGCAAGCCCCAGATTCGGCCAAGGCACCGGTAGATTCGGCCAAAACAGTTACCGCAGTCTCTAAGACAGATTCCAGTGCAGTTGCCGCTCCTGCTGTAGCAGAAAAATATGTAGTGAGAGACGAGGCAGCTCAGAAGCCCGGCGCCATTCTGCCCCATAAACGCATCATCGCCTACTACGGAAACCCGCTTTCCAAGAGAATGGGGGTTCTGGGAGAATATGCCCCGGCCAGAATGCTGCAAAAGCTGGACGAAGAAGTAAAAGCCTGGAACGCGGCAGACCCCAATACACCCGTGCAACCGGCCCTCCATGTAATTGTAGTAACCGCCCAGGGCAGCCCGGGAAAAGGCGGCAAGTACCGCCTGCGCATGAGTGACCACGTCGCTGATTCTGTCATCTCCTGGGCCGCTAAACGCAACGCCATCGTGTTCCTGGACATCCAGATTGGGCAGAGCACCGTGCAGGAAGAGATTCCCCGCCTGGAGAAATGGCTGAAGCTGCCGCAGGTGCACCTGGGCATTGACCCCGAGTTTGCCATGAAGAATGGTGCCATCCCCGGCCGCCGGGTAGGTACCCTGGATGCCGCTGAGATCAACTACGCTACCTCTTTCCTGAATGAGATGGCCGTGAAGTATAATCTGCCTCCCAAGATTTTGGTGGTGCACCGGTTTACCCAGCGCATGGTCACCAACTACAAGAATATCCAACTTCGGCCTAATGTGCAGTTTGTGATGCACATGGACGGCTGGGGAGACCGCATCTTAAAGAAAAGCACCTACAATGATTACATCAAAAAGGAGATGGTGCAGTACACCGGCTTTAAGTTGTTCTACCACAATGACACCAAGAAGGCTGGCTGGAAACTTTACTCCCCTGAAGGCATTCTGGCGCTTAACCCCAAGCCCTTGTATATTCAATACCAATAATCGCCAGGGGCGTTGCCGGAAAGAGGCAGCAGTATTTCCTGCGTAATCTTTTTTGCAAGCCTCTTCTTCAGCAAGGTGAAGAAACCCTCGCTTCCAATGGATAGAAAGCCACTGGAAGCGAGGGTTTTCTTTTGTGGAATAATGTGCTTTTTGCCGTTTTATTAATTAATCTATATGTATTTGTAAAATAAATTAAGAATTAGTTGCGGATAAGGCAAAGAGGTCTTACTTTAACAACATCAGTTCTAAAGGACAGAGTACGAGGGAGATGAATGCCGCATGAGGCATTGTAGAAGCGTCAATCCTGAGCTGGTTAGTTTATTAAGTTAATACTTTGATTACTGCCTGTTGAATGACAGGTAATACGTGAGTTTCAACTTTACCCCCAATAACCTAACCTATTCCCCCATGAAAAAACACGTACTCTCCTCCAGAGTCTTGGTGGCGGTGGCGTGGTTGCTTCTCTGGACGCAGCCGCTCTTTGCGCAGTTCACCTGGACCCAGCCCGCCCACCTCAACGCCGGGCTGCCCCCTTCCATTAAGGTATTCTATTCTGAGACCCCTGCCGCGCCTGGCGTGACACCGCTCAAAATGTACTATGCCCTCATAGACCTCAATGACCCCAACATGGAGTTCAAGGCGGTGTACGGCGGCGGCACGGGCGTAAGCTCCGGCAAAACCCCAGATGCCTGGGCAGCGCTGGAGAAAGACCCGGTGTATACCGTGATCAACGGCGGTTTCTTCAACACCACTACTTATGAGGCCCTGGGCACGGTGGTGCAGGATGGCAATATCCTGGCCATTAACGCTAAGTCCTCGGGCGGCAGTTATCCCACCCGCAGCGCCTTTGGCGTATTGCCCGGTAACATAGCAGATATAGCCTGGATTTACCACGTGGGCGCGGCCAACACCATGTATTCTTATCCCAACCCTAACCCGGTCAGCCAACTAAGCAAGCAGCCCACGGCTACCTACCCCGAAGGGGCGGCGCTTTGGCCTGCCTCCACGGCCATAGGCGCCGGGCCGGTGCTGGTGCACAACGGCGTGAAACGCATGACCAAGGACGAGGAAGGGATGTGGGCCAGCGGCGATAACCGCGAGCCCCGCTCGGCCATTGGGCGCACCGCAGATAACAAGGTGATACTGCTGGCCGTGGAAGGCCGCAATGATGGCATCAGCGCCGGGCTTTCCCTGCCCCAGATGGCAGATGTACTGGTAAGCATTGGGGCACAGGAGGCCATGAACCTGGACGGGGGCGGGTCTTCGGCCCTCACGGTGCAAGGCCAGAACACCATCAGGCCCTCAGACGCGGGCCTGCAGCGTGCAGTTCCCTCGGCCTTGATCCTCAAGCGCCGCACGCATGTCTATGACACAGAAAAAGCTGCGCTCTACGCAGAGTACGGCCAACCCTGGACCGAGTCCTCCAACACCGGTTTCTACGGCTCCTCCAAATCCCGGATCATGGCCACCGGCGACGGCTCCAGCTATGCTTCTTATAAACTGAAGGGCATTTCGCCGGGCAAATACCAGTTGAGTGCCTGGTGGGTGGCGGCCAGTAACCGCAGCACCAACACCCCTTACATCATCTATAGAAACGGAACCGGCCTGCCAGACACCGTGCGGGTAAACCAGACCCTCAACGGCGGCAAGTTCAACGCGCTGGGTACCTTTGACCTAGGGCCCAATGACTCAGTGGTCATCAGTAACCAGGCTGCCGGGCAATACGTGGCGGCAGACGCCATCTCCCTGGTAAAGGTAGGGGAGAGCCTCCCCGCCATTGCCTTCTCCAACGCCGTGGAACTGCTGGAGGTGGTGCAGGACCGGGCAAGTTCTTTTGATTTGCTCCTGTCCAGCCCCAACACCGGCTTTACCGTGCAGAAACTGCGTATCTTCAAAAAAGTAGCAGATAACCCGGAGCAGCAGGTTGGGGGTGATATTGCCCTGAACGGCACCTATAGCCATACCTATCCCTTCACCTACCTTGCCTCTGACCCGCTTGGGCCCGTTACGTTCAGGTTTGAGCTGGAAGACAACCTGGGCCGCACCGTGTCCCGCAATTTTGAGTACCGGGTGGTGTCGCTCACGCAGGTGGTGTTCAAAGGCACCAAGGAATCTGGCCGCCATGCCCAAGGGCAGAACCTCACCCTGGACCTGAGCCTGGAAACCCGCACGGAGGCCATCAACCTCAAGGAACTGAAAATCTTTACCTCGGTAGATGGCGCCGCCGAGCAGCAACTGGGGCCTACGGTGGCCCTGCAGGCAAAGCCGCAGCAGGACTACACCTTCACCCAGAAACTGGAAAACCCGGTGAACAGCAAGGTAACGTTCCGGTTTGAGGTAACCGATGCGCGCAATACCAAGGCCAGCCGCTCCTACCTGGCAAAGGTGATGCCCGCCCGCGGGGATTTCCGGCTGGCCGTGGTCAGTGACCTGAACTCCGGCTTCGGGTCGGTGACGTATGAGTGGCAGGTAGACAGCATCATGCAGCGCATTCCGCGCCTATGGCAGCCAGATATGGTAGTGGCCGGCGGCGACATGATTGCCGGGCAGAGCACGTCGCTTAACGCCACCCAGGTGGCCAACATGTGGAATGGGTTTGATGCCAAGGTGGCCAAGCCGCTGCGCGAGGCCGGTATTCCGTTCGCCTTTACCATGGGCAACCATGACGCCGCTGCCGGTATGACCATAGACCGCCAGGAAGCCGCTAAATATTGGCGCAAGGAAGGCAACTTCCCGAACTGGTACCCGGTAGACACCACCAATTACCCGTTTTATTTCTCCTATAAGCCCACCGCTGACTCAGATATCTTCTTTGTCTCCTGGGAGGCCAGCAGCGCCACTATCTCCAGCTCCCAGCTGGAATGGGTACGGGCGCAGTTCTCCAGCCCTGCCGCCAAGGCCGCCAAGTTCCGGTTCCTGGTGGGCCACTTGCCGCTGTACGGTGTGGCGCAGGAGTATAACTCCGCTGGAAACATCCTCAACAACGCCGCCGCCCTGCAGGCCATGCTGGAAGAGCTGGACGTGCATACCTACATCAGCGGGCACCACCACGCCTACTACCCGGGCAAGCACGGGGGCGTGGAGTTCATGAACGCCGGGGCAGCCGGCTCGGGTCCTAGAAAGTACCTGGGCTATGACGCCGTGGCGCCGAACACCGTAACGCTCATGGATGTGTTCCTGGAGCAGGATACCATTCTCTACACCACCTATGAGATCAAGCACCAGGACGAAGACGCCATGCCGGTGTTCCAGGAGAAAAACCTGCCTGAGGTGATTGTAGGGGTCAACGGCCACCTGATCAGAAGGGATGTGCAAATCAGTGGGGCGGGTGTGGGTACGCTTTCCTCCTATAACAAGCTGAAGGCCACCACCGGCCAGGCCACCGGCACGGTAGAGGCCGTTGACTTCGGGGACGCCATTAAAATTGTGGGCTCCTTCTCTGGTCTCAAAGGCGCGCTCTTGCCAGAGCGTACGGCCGTTGGCCTGTACCAGGGCCTCTACCCCGAGGAAGGCACGTTGAAACTGGCCTTGCAGGTGACTTCCAAAGACGGCAAGAACGGGACCTTCACCGGCACCCTGCCCGCGGACTATGCCGTGAAGGAGCAGATGAGCATGGGTGCCTTCTACATCCTGCTCAAGACTGATTCCCTGCCGGAAGGCGAAGTGCGGACCCAGCTCTACAAAGCCTCTAACCAGGGCCCGGGCCTTCCGGTCATCTCCTCGCACCAGGCTACCACGGTGTACCCGGTAAGAGACATTAAAGGGTTCTTCACCGTGAAGTGGGAGGGAACCAAAGACGCAGAAAGCAACACCGTGACCCATACCTACCAACTGGCCAAGGACCAGGCCTTCACGCAACTGCTGCTGCATAAGCCAGTAGGAATTAACACGGAGTACAGTGTGCCGCAGGAAGACTGGTTTGCCCTGCTGGGGGATGCCGCCGCTGGCGAGACCGCAACATTCTACCACAGAGTGCTGGCTTCTGACGGCAAAAGCGTGGTAACAAGCACAGTACAACCGCTATTGCTCACCAAGAGCACGGAGCCCATTACCGGCCCTGTTGAGATTCCGGCGCCTAAGTTTGTCTATGACTGCCGCGTGAAAGACCCTGACGGGAACTGCATTGCCGCCTTCGCGCCCGCGCCTACCACTAACGGACACGGCGTGACGGTAGACCGGAAAGGGAGAGTATGGTCTGCGGGCTACAGCCGGGGGGTACGGGTGCATAACCCAGACGCCACCAGGTATGAGCTGACCAGCAACAAGCTGGAGTTTTACCTAGGCGACAAATCCTATATCCACTTCATAAACTTCAAGGGCCTCAGAGAGGAAGTGCGGTTGGTGACGGGGGTAGGCATGGCCCATGACGGCAACATTCTGGTGGCCTTCAACACCATCCTCTACAAACTGGACGCCGTAACCGGCGAGCCTCTGGCCCGCGTGAAGACGGATATCTCGCTCACTAATCCTACATCTGACAACGAGGGGAACATCTTCGTGACCTCCGTGACCGGTAATAAGAGCTATATCTACAAGCAAAGCGACACGGACCCCACTACTTTCCAGACGGTGACGGTGCTTACGGGTACCACGGCCTTGTCGGCGCGCACGTCTGGCTCGGTGGCCCGGGCCTCCACTATCTCCCCAGATGGCAAGACGCTGTACGTGCCGTATATATCGGGTAGCAAGATAGAGAAGTACACCAGCACCAACGGTACCACCTGGACCTTTGCCGGGAACATTAAAATCCCGTCTAACTCCAAGTCTATCTTCGCGGCCCCCAACAACCAATTGTACACGGTAGTTGACGCCAGCGGCGACCAGCCAGCCAAGCTGATCTTCCGGGATGACAATGACCCGGCCCAGATTTTATCCTGGACGCTGGCCCTGCCCGAAATACACGGCACTGACCTGCGCGGCCTTACCCTAAGCGCTGGGTTAGATACAGCCTATATTGTCTCCTCGGCGGTGGGCACCGTGTACCGCTACGTGCTGCCTAGCGGCGCCGCGCCCCAGGAAGAGCCGCAGGAACTGCGTGACTACACCATTGCCCAGGCCCGTGAAACAGGTGAGAACGGCAAAGCCCTGCATGTAGGCGAGTACGTGCGCCTGACAGGCGTAGTGGGCAGCCCGAACCTGTCCCGTGCGTACCTGGACCTTTCGTTGGTGGATGGCCCCAAAGCCGTGCAGGTGTACCGGCAAGTGAAGGGTGACATGGCGTATGTGCCGCAGTTGAAAGACAGCGTGGCGGCCGTAGGCGTGCTGCGTAACTACAACGGGTTGCTGCGTCTGGAGGTAGACTCAGTGCGGCTGCTCAAGGCCAATAGCCTGCTTCCCGTGCGGCCTACTGTGACCGCCATTGGCGAGGAACTGGAGTCGTATCCGGTGACTATCCATAGGGCCTATCTGGTAGATAAGAGCCAGTGGACCACTGGTCAGGGGTACCACGGCTTTGAGGTGACGGTAGAATCCACGGCGGGTATCATGAACCTGTTTGTGCCCAGCACCTCACCATTATACAACCAGGCAGCCCCCAGCGGCATGCTGAAGCTGGAAGGCGTGGTGCAGCAGTTCAAGGAAACCGCCCCCTACACCTCTGGCTATTACCTGGTGCCGCTCCAGTTCCAGTCCGAGATTGGCCCCCGCAACGACAAAGACGCGCTTTCGGTGAAAGTGTATCCCGTGCCTACTCCCAACGGGATTGTGTATGTGGAACTGCCTACCTCGGTGCTGAAGGGTGCCACCATTCAGGTGATGGATATGTTTGGCAGGGTCTTGCTGGTAAAAGACAACCTGACTAACAAAACCGAACTGGATATCTCGCGGCAACTACCCGGTACCTATCTGGTGGTGGTGACCACCAAAGATGGTAGAACCGTCCACCGGATCATGAAAGACTAATCCCCCTTTTCTTCATGTGTAAAAAGAGGCAGCCATTGGCTGCCTCTTTTTATTTGTCCTCATTTATAATGGAAGGCCAAAAATCTGTTTTAAGCCTGTTTTTGCAAAAACAGGCTTAAAACAGATTTTTACCGGAAGGCCTGTGCAACCTTTGCCCGTCTTTGGGCATCTATTCTTTAAACCCTCCTTGTGTCTTGAGAAAATTATCTACGTTCTGGCTGTTGCTTCTTCTTACCCTAATTGCCTGTGAAGAGGAGCAACCTCAAATGACCTGCCTGGTGGCAGACCCGGTCAAGAATCTGGCCTGGCTGAACGCCAAGGTGCAGGAATTAGAGAAATCTCCTTATTGCCAGTATGTGTCAAGAGGCAGCCTGCGTGGGAACACCGTGTTTCTGATTGGGTTATGCGAACCCGCTATTTCCTCTATTGATGCCGTGTATGATTGTGACGGAAACCTTATCTGCTACGGCAGCGATGATTCCTGTCCTGATTTTTATAAAGAGGTAAAAGACCTGACGCCTGTCTGGACCAACCGAAAGAACCCGTAAACCATTTTGTGATAGAACAAGAAAGGCCACCTGCAGAGGTGGCCTTTCTTGTTTTAAAATAGTTAGTGTTACACAAGTTTATGCTCCACCAAATACTCGGCAATCTGCACGGCGTTGGTGGCGGCTCCTTTGCGTAGGTTGTCGGCTACTACCCAAAGGTTCAGGGTATTGGGTTGGGTGTCATCTAGTCTCACGCGTCCTACCAGCACTTCGTCTTTGCCATGGGCATCCATGGGCATAGGGTATTTTAGGTTAGCCACATCGTCTACCACCACCACGCCTGGGGTTTCGTTTAGGATGCGGTATACTTCCTCCAGGGTGAAGTCTTTCTCAAACTCCACGTTCACAGACTCAGAGTGGCCGCCCATGACCGGTATCCGCACCGTGGTGGCAGTTACTCTAATGTTGTCGTCGCCCATGATTTTCTTGGTCTCGTTCACCATTTTCATTTCCTCCTTGGTGTACCCATTCTCAGTGAACACATCAATGTGCGGAATCACGTTCAGGTCAATAGGGTAGGCATAGGCTTTCTCGCCTTCTTTGCCAGCGCGCTCGTTCATGAGTTGGTCCACAGCTTTTTTGCCGGTACCGGTCACAGACTGGTACGTGCTTACTACTATGCGTTTAATCTTGAGTTCTTTATGTAACTGATTCAAGGCCACTACCATCTGTATGGTGGAACAGTTGGGGTTGGCGATGATCTTGTCTTCGGGGGTTAATTCTGGGGCGTTGATCTCCGGTACCACCAGCTTTTTGCTGGGGTCCATGCGCCAGGCCGAGGAGTTGTCTACCACGGTGGTGCCCGCAGCGGCAAACTTAGGGGCCATCTCCTTGCTCACGCTTCCGCCGGCAGAGAAAATGGCAATCTGGGGTTTCTGGGCAATGGCGTCTTCCATGCCAATGACGGTATACTCCTTGCCCTTAAAGGACATCTTCTGGCCCACTGATTTCTCAGAGGCTACTAACAATAATTCGTCAACCGGGAAGTTACGCTCCGCCAGGACCTTCAGCATCTCGCCACCCACTAGGCCGGTGGCGCCTACTACAGCTACTTTCATGTAAGGGTGTGTAAATTGATTTAAAAATTCCGGAGGAAGAGCGGTGAAATGCGCCTTCTTCTGGGGTTAAAGCCCTTTGCGTTTTGGGCCCGTTTTTGGAAAAACGGGCTTAAAACGCTTACAGCCAGTCGCAAAGTACGCCAACTTTTCCAGATAATTAAAGTACAGGTCAAAGATGCGGCAATTCTTTCTGGTACTTCTGCTCTGGCAGATGGGTTTTTCCGGGGCCAGGGCCCAACTACAGGAGTCGTTCTCAGACGGTGATTTCACCCAGAATCCGGCCTGGGTTGGGGACGCAGACTATTTTCAGGTTAATGCCGCCCGCCAGTTGCAAAGCCGCGGGCCGACCGTTACGGGCACCACCATCCATTTAGCTACCGCCAATGCCCTAGCCACCGGAACCCAATGGGAATTCTATGCGCAACTGGCCTTCGCCACTTCGTCGGGCAACTACGCCGAGGTACATTTAACCGCCGATGCCCCAGACCTGAAAGGCGCCCTGCGCGGGTACTTTGTGCGCATGGGCGGCACCGAAGATGAGGTAAGTCTTTACCGCAAAGACGGTAGTACCGCCACCCGCATCATTAATGGCCCAGACAAAACAATCGCTGCCTCAGACAATAAACTGTGGGTAAGGGTCACCCGCACCGCTACCCATGAATGGACCCTGGAGATAGACGTAACCGGCACCAGGCAGAAGTACGTGAGTATTGGCACAGTGCAGGATGCGCGTTATGTCACCTCCGCTTATGCAGGTGTGCTGTTCCGCTACTCGCAGGCGAACGCCCAGCGTTTTTATTTTGATGACTTCACTATTAAAGATATTGGCGCGCCCAGCCTTATAAGTGCCACGGTGACCGGGCCCCGTACGGTAGACCTGGTTTTCTCAGAACCAATTTCATCTACTGAAGCTACCAATCCTGCCAATTATCGGCTCAACGGAAATACAACGCCCCAGACCGCTGATTGGAACGCCTCTAAGCCGGAGCAGGTAAGATTAACCTTTGCCCAGGATTTTGATACGGGCTCTAACCGGCTAGAAGTGCTAAAGGCCAAAGATGCCGCCGGAAATGTGGCCCAGAACCTCACGGCCACTTTTATGTACACCCCAACGGCCCAACCAGGTGATGTCTTGATCACGGAGATATACGCTGACTTTAACCCTTTGCAGGATCTTCCCGCCGCTGAGTTTATTGAACTCTACAACCGCAGTGACAAGACCTTTAATCTGGAAGGCTGGAAGTATTCTGATGCCACGGCCTCTATGGGCGTATTCCCGGCGTATCTGTTGCGGCCCGGGGCCTACGTGATTGTCTGTGCCGCGGCAGATACGGCACTTTATAAATCCTTTGGTCCGATGCTGGGGCTCGCTACATTTCCTTCCTTGAATGATTCCGGAGATGACGTGGAGCTTTTCAATGCCAGCGGGCAGTTGATTGATTTCGTGCGCTACACCACGGCCTGGTACCAGGATGCCGCCAAGAAAGACGGCGGTTGGTCCCTGGAACGCTTGAATGTCAACAGCCGCTGCACGGGCACCTCGCAGTGGAAGGCCTCAGAAAACCCGCGGGGCGGAACTCCGGGTGCCGTAAACTCCCTCCAGCGCGAGGACCGGGAACCGCCAGTACTGCAACAGATTACAGCCACCGCCCCAGACAAATTGCTGCTTACCTTCAATGAAGCCCTGGACAGCGCCGATGCGGTTTCTTTCACCCATTATACTATTGGGTTGGGTCTGGAAGTCCGGCAGGTGCAGGTTTTGGCACCCTATTTAAAGGAAGTGGAGTTGACGGTAGCCCCAGCCCTGAAGGAAAATGAGCGGTACAGTGTTACCGTGCAGGAAGTAAGGGATTGCACCGGAAACTTGGCGGCCAGCCAGCAAAAGACAGTTCTGCTGCCGGCGGCCCCGCAGAAAGGAGATGTGGTGATCAATGAGATTCTGTTTAATCCCCGCACAGACGAGGTGGACTTTGTGGAAGTAGTGAACAGGTCTCCCAGGCACCTGAACCTGCAGGGTTGGAGACTGGCTAACCGGGCCGATGGGCTGGTAGCCAACAAGAAAGTAGTAACTACCCAACCATTGCTGCTGGCCCCCGGCGAGTACCTGGTCTTTACCTCAGATGCCGGCAAGCTGCAGAAGGCGTACCCGGCAGGCAGAGGCGAACGGTTTCTGACCCTCTCCTCAATGCCCGCTTACCCAGATGCCTCGGGGAATGTGGTCTTGCTCCTGCCTAATGAGGAAATCATGGATGAAGTAGCCTATGAAAGCAGCCAGCATTTTAAACTACTCTCAGATGCCGAAGGAATTTCGCTGGAACGGATTACCCTGACTGGGCCGTCCGTGGCGGCCAACTTCCATTCGGCGGCTACGGTGGTGCAGGCCACGCCCGGGTATGAGAATTCCCAGAGTCAGGAAGGAAAAGCACCCAACGGCAAACTCACCCTACACCCCAAAACCATTACGCCAGACGGCGATGGGGTAGATGATGCCCTGCTGCTGGAGTTCCGGTTGCCGCAGCCGGGTTTTGTGGCCACCGTCACCATCTTTGACGCCCAGGGCCGCCACATCAGAAAGCTTTCTGCCAATACCCTGCTAGGCGCGGAAAGCGTGCTGCAATGGGACGGCCTCACCGATGCCGGAAGCAAGGCGGCCATTGGTTATTATGTGGTGCTAGTGGAGCTTTTCAACCTGCAGGGGCATCGGGAAGTGCTCAAAGAGACAGCCGTGGTGGGTGGGCGTTTTTGACCTGTTTTTCAGAAAACGGGCTTAAAACGCAAATTCTTGCCTGGCCCTTTGATTAGCTGTTACATTTTAAGAATATTTGCGGATTCATCTGCCGCATGCCCGGCTTAACCTTGAGACGTTGGAGATTGTGTACCTGTGCCTGTTTGCCTTTCTGGCGGGCCTGATTGATTCTGTGGTAGGGGGCGGTGGGCTTATTCAGTTGCCGGCGCTGTTTGTGTTTTTGCCGCACGTGCCAGTGCCCATGGTGTTTGGGACGGGCAAGCTTTCAAGTATTGCCGGCACCACGGTCTCTATGTGGCGCTACGCCCGCAACGTGGAAATAAACTGGCATGCCTTGCTGCCGGCGGCTATTACCGCTTTTGTCTTCTCTTTTCTGGGGGCCCGGGCCTTAAGCCATTTTGATACGGCGTTGCTGCGCCCGCTTATTCTAGTGCTGCTGGTTTCGGTGGCCGTGTACACCTTCATCCGGAAAGACTTTGGGTCCATTCACGCGCCCCGGCTGGCCGCCAATAAAGAAATCTGGTACGGCGTGGGTGTTGGCGCAGTAATTGGATTCTATGACGGTTTCTTTGGGCCTGGTACCGGTTCTTTCCTTATCTTCATCTTTGTAGGCATCTTCGGGTTTAATTTCTTGACGTCCTCGGCCTCTGCCAAAGTGGTGAACGTGGCTACTAACCTATCGGCGCTTCTATATTTTGGCTACAAGGGATATATTCTCTACCATATTGGCATTCCTATGGCCGCGAGCAGCGTGCTGGGCTCAGTGGTGGGAACCCGCATCGCGTTGGTGAAAGGCTCTGGTTTCGTGCGGAAGCTTTTCCTGGTGGTAGTTACGGGCATCATCCTCAAGTTCGCCTATGACACCTTTAAATAGGCGTCTGTTTCTTTCTATCCCGGTCCTTCCTTTAAAATCACTACTTAATACTAAGTAATGTACTACCGCTGTCTTTGAATATTCTTGATTAATAAGGATGTTTGCATCTTGTAAAGTATAAGACAGACAACAATAAATTTAATTAAGACAGCTTAGTGATGAAAAAAAATACTCTTAAAGTATCTTTTTACGCCCTGGTATTTCTTTTTTCGTGCCTGACCGTTTCAACGGCGCAGGCGCAGGATGAGGTAGGGGAAGTAATACGGGCAGGAAAAGAAGACGCAACCAAGCTATTGCGGGCCTACGCAGAACCCGCCAGCAAGGCCTTCGGGCATGGGCTTAACGGAGGTTGGTTTAATTCAGGCCAGGCCCTAAAGCTGGGCCGGTTTGATATAAGAGTATTTGCCACTGCCTCTTTTGCGCCAGACGAAGACAAATCCTTTGACCTGGCTACTCTGGGTCTGAGCTCCAACGTAAAATTCAACACAGGAGCCTCCACTATTGCCCCTACTGTTTTTGGCGAAGCGGTAGATGGTCCTGAACTTCGCCTTTTCGCTACCAACCCAACCACCAAGCAGCAGGAGGAAATAGCCCGGTTTAATTCCCCGCAGGGATCTGGGTATGATTTGCTCCCGGTGCCTATGGCGCAGGTTAGCTTGGGGCTTGTGGCCAACACAGAGGTAGCCGTTCGGTTCTCACCTAAAGTTGATTATGATGATTTTGAGGGAGAACTCTGGGGCGTGGGCCTGAAGCACGGGCTTAAGCAATGGATACCTGTCCTGAGTGAGGTGGAAGGTTTTGATATTGCCCTTTCTGGGGGGTATACCAGCCTGAAAAGTTCTTACACGGGCATAGATGTGCAGGTAGCTGATGAGGACCGCGCATATGCCACTTCGCAGCAATCACAACCTGGTTATTACAGCGGGCAAGCCATCAGGCTGAACACCAAGGCCTGGACTACCAGCCTGATTGCCTCTAAAACCCTGGGCATACTTAATGCCTATGCAGGCGTACGGTACAGCAATGTGGAAACAGACTTAAACCTGGAAGGCAGATATCCGGTGCTGGCTTACAAAACTACGGTGCCTTATAACAAATACATTGAAGACATTTCTAACCCTATCATGCTGAACATGCAAGACAGCCAGTGGGGCGTTACCGGTGGCCTGAGATTGAAACTGGTTTTCTTGTCTATCTACGGAGAATACACCCTGGCCAAATACCCTACTGCTACCGCTGGAATTGGCATAGGTTTCTATTAAAATCAGCCTTGCTACATGCGCAACTCTAAGGGAAAGATCTCCCTCTTGTAGCCTAATTGAGCGTTAACCGGCCACTGCGTCTTAAAAAAAATGGCCCGGTACCAAAATAGCCTGCCCTTTCAAAAGGGCAGGCTATTTTGTTTTTAATGGCATAAAAAAGAGATTAAGGTAGAGGGGCTTTGGGGAGTGTAAAATGCACCATGTTTTTAAATGTAGTGAAAATCTAATATTTAATTTTTGTTAAGTCTTTATACTTTACTACTTTGGGTAATTAATCCTAAACCTATACTAACAAACACATGAAGAGAACTTTACTATTAAGCCTCGTGATGATGCTGGCACTTGTAACGCAAGTGTGGGCACAGGAACGGACGGTAACAGGACGAGTGACTGACTCAAAAACCGGGGAGGGAATGCCCGGGGTGACAGTACAACTCAAAGGAACCACCTTGGCATCGCCTACAGACGTAAACGGTGCATATTCTATTAATGTGCCAGCTTCTGGGGGCATACTTGTGTATACCTTCATTGGGTATTCTCCTCAGGAAATTGGGATAGGGAACCGCACTAGCATTAATGTGCGCCTGGTAACAGACCAGCAAGCATTAAGTGAAGTAGTGGTGGTTGGTTACGGTACCCAGCTCAAGAGAGATGTGACCAGCTCCATCTCTCAGGTGAAAGGCGAGGAAATCGCTAACCTGGCCACCCCTAGCTTTGACCAGCAGTTGTCTGGCCGCGCCGCAGGGGTAGTGGTACAGCAGCCTTCCGGTATCCTGGGCGCGCCACCTACCATCAGAATCAGGGGGGTGAACTCCATCTCAGGAAGTAACTCTCCTTTGATCGTGATTGATGGGGTGCCTGCCTCTTCCGGAAACGTGGGTGCGTTCACCAGCGTGAACGCCCTGGCAGACATCAACCCCAATGACATTGAGTCTTATGAGATTCTGAAAGACGGTGCCGCCACCGCTATTTACGGGTCACGTGCCTCTAACGGGGTTATCCTGATCACCACCAAACAAGGAAAGCAAGGCCAGGCTAAATTCAACTATGACGGCTGGGCCGGTTGGTCTCAAGCCACACAGCTGCATGACCTGTTGAACGCTGAGCAGTTTGTGGAGATCCAGAATGAGAAATACAAAAACGCTGGTGCTACTTCTTTGCCAGCGGTTTATGATGGTACCAACACCAACTGGAATGACTATGTATATAGAACAGCATTCCAGCAAAGCCATACCATTTCTGCCAGCGCCGGTACTGAGCGAACCAAATACTATGTGTCTTTGGGTTACAGTGACCAGGAAGGTATTGCCATTGCCAACAGCTTGTCTCGTTACTCTTTAAGAGCTAACCTGAACCAGAAAGTGACCAACAGAATTACCTGGGATGTGCAGGCCGGTCTTACCCACCAGGAAAACCTGGGCCCTTTGGTAGGTACCAACAGCTTGTCTGGTAACACCTTTGCGGTAATCCGTATGTTGCCTAACGTAGCGGTGTACAACCCTAATGACCCTACCGGTTACAACATTGACGCCACTACCCGCAGCTCTTTGAGTAGAGGCTCTAACACCATTACCATTGCCAACGGTATTCCTAACCAGTTGTTCGTGTTGGAAAACAACATCAGAAAAGGAAAGACTTACCGTTTTGTAGGTAATACCTCCTTAAGCGCCAACATTGTTGACAACCTTACCTTCAAGACCTTGATTGGTACAGACTTCAGCATTGTAGAGGATTTCAACTACACAGATCCACGCCATGGTGACGGTCTTTCTTCTGGAGGTACCTTGTCTCAGGCCTATAGCCCATTCTATACCTGGAACTGGCAGAACATCTTGTCTTACAACAAGTCTTTCAATGACAGCCATAATTTTGATGCAACGTTAGTGGCTGAGTACACCAAGAGCCGTTCTTCTTTCATTCAGGCTTCTGGTACTACCCTCTCTGACCGGTTCTTTAACCAGAACATTCAGTCCGGAACATTGACTACCCAGCAGATCTTTGGTGATCTAGAGGAGAACGGACTGGCTTCTTACCTGGCTCGGGTGAACTATAACTTCAAAGGTAAATATTACCTGGGCGCATCTATCAGGGCAGATGGTTTGTCAAAACTAGCTCCAGATAACCGTTGGGGTTATTTCCCTGGTGTATCTGCCGCCTGGAGAATTTCTGAAGAAGACTTCTTCAAGGGAACCGGAATTGTTGACTACGTAAGTGACGTAAGAATTAGAGGTAGCTATGCTGAAGTAGGGAACAGTGGTATTGTGAGCGGTAACTATGGTTACTTAGGCAGCTACGGCTCTGTACAATACGGTGGTGAAAGTGGTATTGCCTTCAGCAACACCGGTAACCCGCTGTTAAGATGGGAAACACAGAAAATCTCTGACATTGGTCTGGATTTAGGCTTCCTGAACGGAAGAGTGAACTTTGAGTTCGCCTACTGGAAAAAAGACAATGATGACATCGTATTAGGTGCTCCAACTCCTCCTTCCTTAGGTGTGCCTAACAACCTTATCTACAGAAACATTGGTAGAATGGTGAACGATGGTTTAGAGTTCTCTTTAAGCGGCAATGTGATTGAAGGTGAGAAATTTACCTGGAACTCAAGCCTGAACTTCTCTACCCAAAACAATGAGGTAAAAGAATTGGTAGATGGCCAGGACATTATTGGTGCCTATAACATCATACGAGTAGGAGAGTCTTACAACTCCATTTATGGTTACAGATATGAAGGCGTAAACATGGCCAATGGTAACCCTATCTACAGAAAAGCTGACAATTCCTTGGTGCAAGGTGACATTAACAGCAACTCTTACAAAGTGTATGACCCTGCTAACCCTACTAACGTAGCCACTACCTCTTCTTTGACTGCTAGTGATAAAGTAGTGTTAGGTAGCGCCTTGCCAACCTGGTTTGGCGGATTTGACAACAACTTTAAGTATGCCGGCTTTGATCTGAATGTGTTCTTCCGGTTCTCCGGCGGAAACTACATCATGAACCGTACCCGTCAGGACCTGTTAACCATGTTGTTTGAGAACAACGGAACAGAAATTTTGGGCAGATGGCAGAGTACAGAAAAACCAGGCGACGGTCAGACTCCTAGAATCAGACAAGGCAGATCTGGTATCATCAACACTGAGAATGAGGCTTCTTCCAGATTTGTGGAAAGCGGTGATTTCCTTAAGTTGAGCAATATTACCCTGGGGTATACCGTGCCTAAGACCTTCACTGAGAAGTACAAGTTTGAAAGAGTACGGGTATTTGCCCAGCTCCAGAATGCTTTGACTTTCTCTGGCTACAAAGGCCTTGATCCTGAGATGTCTTCTTCCATTGGGGTAGACTACAACACAAACCCTCAGCAGAGAGTGTTTTCTTTTGGTGTAAACCTTGGGTTTTAATTTTTAAGATTTAAATTTTTCAAAATGAAAAATACCTATATAAAGAGTGTTATAAAGGTGGCTTTGGTGGCGCCTTTGATTTCACTGACATTTGGAATGACTTCCTGTGAGAAGGAAGTGATGGAGCTTAATGCACCGGATAGAGTGACGGAACTGGGCGCCTTTGAATCTCCCGCCAGAATCCAATTGGCCATGAACGGGGTTTATGATGCTGCGCAAAGTGGATTTTACGCTGGTGGAGCCGTAAGGGGGTATCCTTTTGGGGCGGCCAGTATTGCACAGGGTGATGCCAGAGGGGAAGACATGCTGAACATGGAAGCCTTCTATCAGATCACGTATGAGAACCTGTACAATGCGGCTTCGGCCAACAACCAGTACATGTGGGAAACCCTGTACGCGCTCATTAACAAAGCAAACGTGACCATTGAAGGTGTGCAGGCCGCAGCTACGGCCGGCGTTATCACCAAGCAGGTGGCAGATGAGTATGTGGCAGAATGCCTTTTCCTGAGAGCACTGGCACATCATGAACTGGTTACTAACTTTGCGCGGCCCTACAACCATACAGCAGACGCATCGCACCTGGGAGTTCCGGTAAGAACTTTGGCGGTGAACACGCCCGCCCGAGTAGATGAGGCAAAAAGCCAGGGCCGTAATACGGTAAAACAGGTGTATGACCAAATCATAGCAGATTTGAATACGGCAGAAACCTCTTTGCCTGCTACCAGAAGCACTTTCCAGACTACCAGAGCCACCAAAGGCGCAGCTATTGCTTTTAAAACAAGGGTTCTACTGCACAAATTTGACTACGCCGGTGTCATCACCGAAGCAACCAAAATTGTGTCAGGAGATGTAGCACCTTTCACCAGCCCTATTGGAGGTTATAAATTAACCGCTGACCCAACAGGACCATTTGGCGCCAACAACAAAAACAACACAGAGTCTATTTTCTCTATGCTGAACTCAGCCACAGACAACGCAGGAACCAACGGTGCCTTGCCGCAGATGTACGGTTCAGCGCCAAACCGGGCTCTGGTTGCCATTAGCCCCGTTATCTGGAACCAGACTTTCTGGCCAGTAGCTGACAAGAGAAGAACTTTGTTGACAGACGTTAGCTCCAATAATTTCAGGTACACCACTAAATACAACGGTGACAAGGTAACCTGGGCAGATAACACGCCTATCATCAGATACGCTGAGGTGTTATTGAATATGTCTGAGGCCATTGCCCGCACCGCCGGTGTGACCCCTAAAGCCCTGGCGCTGTTAAATGCTGTGAGAGGGAGATCTACCACAGAGCTTATAGTGGCTGTTACACCCCAGCAGTTGATTCAGGCCATTGTAAACGAGCGCAGAATAGAGTTCCTGGCCGAAGGCCTGAGATGGAAAGATATTCATCGCTTAGCTGTAGAAGGATTGTATGTGTACAAAGGCATTCCGGCTAAAGTAACCAAAGGGAACACTCTGCCATCTGACTATGTGGCGGCTAGCGGAACTGTAAGGGCTGGAGCCTTTGCCGTACCGGCGCTGCCTTATGATGATTACAGATTTGTCTGGCCACTGCCAGCCACTGAGACTTCTGCCAACCCAGTGTTAGCTAAACAACAGAATCCGCAGTACTAATGAAGTACTAATGAATTAAAGCATAAAAAAAGCCTGCCAGTGATGGTAGGTTTTTTTTATGCCCTTTTAAAAGGCGGGCAATCTAACTTTCTGTTTCAAGCCTGCTTTTTTAAAAACAGGGCCAAAGTAGCTTTTTAACTAGTTACGGTAAAAATGGGGAAAGTTCTTCTCTTAAAGTTGGTGGCCTTTTCTTAAACGATTACAAACTCTGATGCTGTACTCTATAATAAATAAGATGAAGATGTAAAAGCTGCCGCCATCAAATGGAACACAGGCTTAAGAATAAGAACGAACCGATTTGCTACCAAAGGATAGGGAACACTGCGTGGATGGGATTGAAACAGCTATACTTAAAGAAAAACCAAGCAGGGAGTGAATAAAAATTTAAAATTATTTTACCGCTCAGAAATGCTTTGTAGCCAGAAAAGATGCTTTTAGATTTTAATAAAGGCAGAGAAGTAGAAAGGGTAATACGTTCGGTTTTTATTAACCAAAGCGGGGCTTCTTTGCATAGTTATCAATGGGCATCCAGTAATAGAAGGCTGAGTGATGGGTCTAGGCAAAGCTAGAGTGGCCTAAACAGGGTAGCTTCCGTGGCATTTAAGTGTTAATAATTTGTTAATGTGTTTGTATTACCTAAATTTGGTTATCAAGAATACTCATCTCTATAAACAAACAAACCACATGAAGAAAGCTTTACTTTTCAGTTTCGCTTTGATGTTGACGCTTCTAACCCAGGCGTACGCACAAAACCGAACTGTAACAGGACGAGTGACTGACACTGCCACAGGAGAAGGAATGCCTGGTGTGACAGTGCAACTCAAGGGCAGCACGACTGCTGTTCCCACAGATGCAAACGGTTCCTATTCGATCAATGTCCCCAGCGCGGGCGGTACGTTAGTATTCTCTTTTATTGGATACAGCAACCAGGAAGTGGCCATTGGCAGCCAATCAACAGTAAATATTCGTCTAGCCTCAGACGCAGAAGCCCTCAAGGAAATTGTGGTAGTTGGATATGGTACCACTACTAAGGAGTCTTTTACCGGTACCGCGAAAGTGGTGAGCGGGGAGGCGTTAGATAGAAAGAATGTTTCTAACGTGACCCAAGCGCTAGCCGGTGAAGTTGCAGGTGTGAGAGTGGTGAATACCAGCGGTCAGCCGGGTACGGTGGCCACCGTGCGTATTAGGGGTATAGGCTCTGTTAATGGTAGCCGTGACCCACTTTACGTAGTAGACGGTGTTCCTTTCTCAGGTAGCCTTAACTCCATCAATCCTGCTGATATTGAGTCCACTACAGTGTTGAAAGATGCTGCTGCCACCTCTATCTATGGTTCAAGAGGAGCTAACGGTGTAGTTTTGATTACCACTACTACCGGCCGTGGCAAGAAAGCCTATATTGAGGCTGATGCTAACTTTGGTACTAACCTGGCCTTGTTGCCACGTTACAATACCATCAAATCACCAGAGCAATACATTGGCTTGAGCTGGGAGGCTTTGTACAACAACGGTGTTGGCTTGAACAATGCTAACCCTACTGCTTTTGCCAACGCCAGATTATTCTCTAACAGTGGTATCAGACCAGGTTATAACCTGTGGAATGTGGCTACTGCCGCAGAATTGATTGACCCTAACACCAAAATGGTAAGAGAAGGTGTTACCAGAAAGTACACACCAGAAAGCTGGGAAGATGAAGCTTTCCAAAGCTCTGCCCGTAAAGAAGTGAACCTTAAATTTGGTGGTTCTAACGGTGGTACCAGCTACTATTCTTCCTTCGGTTACTTGGATGACAAAGGATATTCTGTGAATTCTGATTTTGAGCGTCTTTCTGCTCGTTTGAATGTAAGACAGGAAATCAAATCTTGGTTGACTGGTGGTTTGAATTTTAACTACGCCAGAACTGAAACCAACAACAATGGTCAGACATCAGACTCAGGAAGTATTTTCTGGTTTGTAGACAACATGCCTGCCATTTACCCTG
The DNA here is from genome assembly GCF_054781795.1 of Rufibacter soli. NCBI lineage: Bacteria > Pseudomonadati > Bacteroidota > Cytophagia > Cytophagales > Hymenobacteraceae > Rufibacter > Rufibacter soli. Next base: position 176,408 of record NZ_BAAGTS010000002.1, read on the forward strand.
TGTATTTAAGAGATAAGAACGGCGCAATTGTGCAGGATCCTGTCTTTGGCGGTAACCAATTTGACTACGGCGTAGTTACGCCACGTGGTTTTGCTGGTTTAACTAACTCTATTGCAGACGCTACTTTTGATACCAACAGAACCAAACGTAATGAACTGAACGGTAACGCTAACTTGGATTTCACTATCCTGAATGGCTTAACCTTAGAGAACAGAATTGGTGCTCAGTATTACAATAGCAGATATCTAAACAGAGGTAACAAATTCTACGGTGGTTCTGCCTCACAAGGGGGTAGCCTTTTCCACCAAGGAACTGAGTTGCAGTCTTATAACCTGTTGAACCTGTTAAGATACAGCAAGACTTTTGGTGACCACAGCTTAGAGGCCTTAGCTGCCCACGAAGCCACCAACTGGAGCCAAAATGTTCTAACTGCTTCTGGTTATGGTTTAGTAGATAACTACGAAGAAGATTTGAGTAATGCGGTTGTTTTCAACCCTTCTAACTCTTACACTAACTCTTATGCCCTGGAAAGCTACTTTGGTCAATTGAATTATGACTTTAATAAGAAGTATTTCCTGTCAGCTACCTTAAGAAGAGATGGAACCTCTAGATTCCGTGAAGACAAATGGGGTACTTTCGGATCAGTAGGTACTGCCTGGGTGATCTCTAACGAGGATTTCATGAGCTCACAGACAATCTTGAGCAACCTGAAACTGAAAGCCAGCTACGGCTTAATTGGTGATCAGGCTGGGGTAGGCTTCTATCCTGGGTTTGACTTGTTCAACATTGATCCTTTGAATGATAGACCAGCCTTCTCCTTTAACTCAAAAGGAAACGCTGACCTGACTTGGGAGACTTCTAAAATGTTCCAGACAGGTATTGAGTTCGGTATTGGCAAGTATTTGACTGGTACTTTTGACTACTATGTTAAAAACACTGACGACCTGATCTTTGACGTAAGAGTAGCCCCTTCACAAGGATATGCTACTATTAAATCAAATGCTGGATCATTGAGAAACAAAGGTTTTGAGTTTGATTTGACAGGACACCTTCTGCAAACCAAAGATTATTACCTGAACCTGAGCCTGAATGGTGAGATGTTTGATAACGAAATCACCAGAATGCCTATCAACCCTGCTACCGGTAGACAAAAAGCGATTGACCCACAATCACCTTATGGTTGGGCAAAAGGACACTCTATCTTTGATTTCTACATGAGAGAGTGGGCTGGAGTAGATCCTAAAGACGGTAAGGCTCAGTGGAACAGGATATACAATGACCTTAACAACAACAATGTAGTTGATGCTGGCGAAGGTATCTTGGATCTTGCTGACTACCTGGACAAAAACCCAGATGTAAAAGAAAGCTCCTTGAAAACAGTTACTACTAAAACCTACACGCTGGCTACGCAGAAATTTGTTGGAAAATCTGCTATTCCAGATGTAAGAGGTGCTATTAACTTGGCTGGTGGTTTCAAAGGCTTTGAACTGAACGTTCAAATGATCTATAGCTTAGGTGGTTATTCTTATGACGGTGCTTATGCCACTTTAATGCATAACGGCCTGATTGGTAGCAATAACTGGCACCAGGACATTACCAAGAGATGGCAAAAAGAAGGTGACATCACTGATGTTCCTCGTTTGAGCCATAACCAAGATGTAAGCGTGAACGCTACTTCTACCCGTTTCTTGACCAAAGCCAATTACCTGGCCTTGAACAACGTGCGGTTGGGCTATACAGTGCCGTCAAACTTCACTAGCAAATTTGGTGTAGGCGGTCTTTCTGTATGGGTGTCTGGTGATAACTTATGGCTTAAAACCGCACGTGAAGGATTCAACCCTTCTGCCGCAGAAACTGGAGCTTCAAGTATGTATCAATACTCTCCATTATCCACTGTTACAGCTGGCTTAAGAGTTAAATTTTAATTTTAATCAACATGAAAAAAGGTTTATATATAATAGCGGCAGCGGCTCTTTCCTTTACGGTGAGCAGTTGCGGAGATGACTTCCTGGAGAAAGAGCCTAATCAGCAGATTTCTCCAGAGCAAATTGCTGAGGCTTCTAAACAAGATCCAACACTGTTGAACTCTTTTGTATCTGGTTTATACTCAACCCAGTACAATACTTTCACAGGTGGTACTACCGGGCATGATGACTTTGGTCAGAAAGGAATGGATATCTTCAGTGATATGCTAGCTTCTGACATGGTGCTGGCTGGTATTAACTATGGCTGGTATTCTACTGTAGCCAGATATCAGGCTCCTACAGACTTTACGCTAAACCCGAACTACGTTCCCTGGAGGTATTATTACAGAATCATTTTCGCGGCCAATACCTTGATTGGTATTTTAGGAGGTGAAGATGCTGTAAAGCCAGGTGATTCTCGTAGTGCTATCATGGGTCAGGCGAAAGCCATGCGTGCGTATGCCTATTTTTACTTAGCCCAATACTACGCACAAAGCGGTTATGGTACGGGTGCAGAGAAAATTTTGCCTATCTACACCATTGGTACCACCCAAGACGTAGCACAGCCAAAATCTACTTCTGCAGAGGTTTACAACCTCATCATCAGCGACCTGACCCAGGCTATTCCTTTACTTCAAAACTTTAACAGAACCGCTAAAAACGAGATCAACAAAGATGTAGCTAAAGGTTTGCTGGCATATGCCTATGCGGCCAGAGGCTCTCAGTCTGATCTTCAGCAGGTAATTACCTTGACTAATGAGGTATTGGCTGCTGGTTTCCGGGTGTTAAATGCGAATGAAGTAGTTGGTCAGGTTGGGCCTACTGGCGCGTTGTTGAATGCTTCAGCAAACCCAGGCTTCAATAGCGTGCAAAGCCCAAGCTGGATTTGGGGTATTGACCTTACAGTAGCAAACGGTCTTGACCTGGTTTCTTATTGGGGCCAAATGGATGTGTTCACCTACAGCTATGCCTGGGCAGGTGACCCTAAAACCATTGACCTTGGGCTTTACAACTCTATTCGTGCAGATGATGTAAGAAAAGGACAGTTTGACCCAATCAACGGCGGTATTGAGTCGTTCTACGCTGCTGATGGCTACGGCCCTGGTGACATGGACTTAATGCCGGTAAACAAATTCTTTGACCCAGCCAGAAAAATTGCTGGTCAACGTGTGGTTACCACAGACTACGTGTACATGCGGGCAGAAGAAATGGTTCTTTTGAACGCAGAAGCCAAAGCTAGATTAGGCCAGGATGTGGCTGCCAGAGATATGCTGAAAACCCTTATGTCAAAGCGAATCTCAGCCGCAACGTACCCTGCGTATGAGCTGACCTTAAACACGCTTTCCGGCCAGGCTTTGATCAATGAGATCTACCTGCAGACTCGTATTGAGCTATGGGGTGAAGGAAAGACTTATCTGGCTATGAAGAGACTGAAGAAAAATGTTACCAGAGGAACAAACCATTTGTTCTTCCCTGGTGAGACCTTTGCTTGGGACTCTGACCAATTGACCTTCAACATTCCTCAGAATGAAGTGATTAACAACCCAGTTCTTAATCAATAATCATTCAGTAGTTGAATTTTATTCTAAAAAGGGCCTCCCAAATGGGAGGCCCTTTTTGCGTTTTAGGCCTGTTTTTTGAAAAACAGGCCTAAAACGCAAAAAGGGTATAAAGGCAGATTCTAACGTTTGGCAAAAATTGGTTTCAGCCGGAAATTATTAGACGAATCATTTTTCGCAGAAGCTGCAGGTAAATCTTTGCTGGATTTATTAGGAAATAGGTAGCTCACCTTGGGTTTATTCCAGCTGCTTATACAAGAGTGAAGGCTCAAGGTGGTTTTACTATATCTATTACAATCAATATTCCTAGCTATCTTTCTAAATAGTATGATTTGAGTTTAGGCTGCAGTGAAATGAGATTTAATAATTTTTGAAGAAACTATTGCCATAAAGGGCCAAAGAGGTGATCCTATTACATTGACTGTGAAAGCTAGGTAAGATGTTTTTCTATTTCTTCTATTCAATAACCAAATGAAAGGGAAAGTGTAATGTGAAATATTAAACAAACATGATATAAGTAGAATATGCAAAGGAAAAAATTCGCCCCAAAGGTCTGTAAAACGTTTCGCCTATTATTTTAATAAAAGAAAAGGTGTCTGGGCAGATTTATAAGAGACTATGGTTGAGTTTTTTATGCAGTTCTATGGGCAATCCTTTTATCAGACCCAACCTAACAATACAATAGCTTATCTAATTCTGGATTTTTGTTCCATTATCACTATTAGTAGGTAGTAAAAATATCTGATTTCTTGTTAATTATTTGTTAATGTCCTGTATTTGATTAAATTTGGTAATCAAGAAAAATCACCTCTACAAACAAAATCCAAAAACAGATGAAGAAAGCTTTACTTTTCAGCTTCGTGCTGATGTTGACACTTGTTGGGCAAGTGTGGGCGCAGACACGAACTGTAACAGGACGAGTGACTGATGCGTCAACAGGCGAGGGAATGCCTGGTGTGACAGTCCAACTCAAAGGAAGCACTACAGCCGCTCCAACGGACGTAAATGGCTCCTATTCGATCAATGTCCCCAACGCGGGCGGTACTTTGGTTTATTCCTTTATTGGGTATACCAACCAGGAAGTGGCTATTGGAAATCAGTCAACCATAAACGTGCGTTTAAGCACAGATGCACGTCAGCTTTCTGAGGTGGTGGTGACAGGTTACGGTGCTGTGCAAGACAAACGAGAAATCACTGGTGCCATTGCCACTGTAAAAGGCGCTGAAATTGAAAATCTGCCTATGCAGACGTTTGATAAAGCATTGCAGGGCCGTGCTGCCGGGGTACAGGTAGTGTCTAACGGTGGTCAGCCAGGTGGTGGTATCACAGTTAACATTAGAGGTACAGCCACTATCAATGGTACAACTCAACCTCTTTATATCATTGATGGGGTTCAGGTTAGCCCTGGCGGATTGTCTGGACAGACTTCTGCTAACGTGCTTTCCTCTATCAACCCATCTGATATTGAGTCTATTGAGATTTTAAAAGACGCTGCCGCTGCTTCTATTTATGGAGCACAGGCCGGGAATGGAGTAGTAATTGTTACTACTAAGCGGGGTAAGGCTGGTGCAACTAAAGTAAAAGTATCTGCACAGTTTGGTGTTTCAGAAGCTTATAACCCTTATGAAATCCTGAATGCAGAAGAGTGGTACACCCTTCGTTCAGAGGCATTGGGTAATCAATACCAAAGAACAGGTACTGCTGGAGGGTATGCCGCTGGCGTAGCTAGAGCCGGAACTCTGTATTATCCAAATGGAGTGCCTGCCAATGGACAGTTTCCTACCTATAACTGGGTTGAAGCCATTCAGCAGAAAGGAAAAGTTCAGGAATACGGGCTTTCTCTAAACGGAGGAGATGAAAAAACCAGATTCTTTGTTTCTGGATCTTTTAACAACACTGAGGGCACTGTGCTTAACTCTTCTTTCAAGAGAGGTACTGTAAGAGCTAACTTAGACCATAAGTTAAATAATAAGTTCTCTGTTGAGTCTACTATTGGTTTAACGGCTTCTCAAGCATTAGGGCCATCTACCAACGCTGGTTTCTTCACCAATGGTGCTTTTACCGGTGGTTTGTTTACTGCGCCAATTAACCCTATCTATAAAGAAGACGGAACGTTCAACACTTCTTTAGTGGGTACTTCTTTGAACATTGTACAAAATATTGTGCGTGAAGACCGCCAGGGGGATATTGTGCAGACGGTGAGTAACATGGCCTTCAATTATGACATCATCCCAGGTCTGCGCGCCAGATTACTGGCAGGTATTGACTTCTCTGACGTGAAAGACCGCAACTATCGCCCAGGGGACATTCCAGTAGGAGCAAGTGTGGGAGGAAGCGCTTTGGAAACTGACAGAAGAAATACCAACTGGACTGGCCAAGCTACTTTAAACTATAACAAGCGTATTGCCGAGGTTCACAATATTGGTGCTTTGGTAGGTTTTGAATATAGAAGCGTTGACCAAACCACCATTAGTGCCGGTGGACAAGGCTTTGCAAGCCCCTTGCTCAAATTAGTTGGTAGCGCTGCTACTCCAACCACAGCCTCTTCTTCTTTTGGAGGGTATAAGCAGGCTGGTTTCTTCGGTAACTTTAAGTACGACTATAAAACTAAATACTTAGCAAGTGTAACTGTTCGCTATGATGGTTCTTCAAGATTTGGTTCAGACAACAAATATGGCTTGTTCTATGGTTTGTCAGGCGGATGGAGAGTTACTGGCGAGGAGTTCATGCAAGGCGTTACCTTCCTGAATGATTTGAAATTGAGAGCTAGTTACGGTGTAGTGGGTGTTCAACCTACTTCAGACTTTGGCGCGCTTGGCTTGTTTGGCGGCGGAGGGCAATATGCCAACGACCCAGGCCTAAGACCTACACAATTGGAAAACCCTAACTTAAAGTGGGAAGAGTCTGCACAGACTAACTTAGGTCTTGATTTCTCTATGTTCCGTAACAGATTCTCTGGAGCAATTGATGTTTTCCGTAAGAAAAACACCAACCTTATTCTGGGCAGACAGTTGCCAACCGATTCAGGTTTCGGAACTATTCTTGAAAACGCAGGCGCCGCTCAATCTGAAGGCATAGAAGTTCAGTTAAACACTGTGAACATTGATAAGGGTGGTTTTACCTGGTCTACCGGGTTCAACATCAGCTTCATGAGAAATGAGCTTTTGGCTTTGAATGAAGGCCGTACAACGTTGAACAGCAACCAGTATGAAGTAGGTAGAGCACTCAACCTTATTTACACCTACAAATGGGCCGGGGTAAACCCAGCAGACGGAAGACCAATGTGGTATGATGTAAATGGAAACATTACCTATTCTCCTAAAACGGCTGATTTGAGAGTTGTTGGTGATCAGAACCCTGCTTACTACGGCGGTTTCTCCAATAATTTTGCCTACAAAGGCTTGTCTTTAGACATGTTGCTCCAGTATCAGTACGGAAACGAATCTTATCTACAGGCAGGGCAGGTTCTTGAGTGGGCTGGATCTGGAACAGATAACCAGGTTAGATCACAGTTACAGAGATGGACTACTCCTGGCCAGGTAACTAGCGTTCCTCGTCCTTATGAAGGTGGTTCAGAGCCAGGTGGTTATGATCACACTAACTTGTCTTCCAGGTTTGTGGAAACAGCTTCTTATGTCCGTTTAAAGCAAATTTCTTTGAACTATAAGCTTCCTTCCAGTCTAACAGACAATATCAAAGTAGGAACTGCAAGTGTGTTTGTTCAGGCACTTAACCTGGCCACCTTCACTAATTACAGAGGAGATGATCCAGAAAACGCTGGAAACAACCTGAATGCATATCCAAACCCAAGAACTATCACGGGTGGTATTACATTGGAGTTTTAATTAAGAATTTACCATGAAGAAGAAAATAATAGCACTTTCTATATTGGCAGGCTTGTCATTGCAAGCATGTGAAAATATAGTAGAGGTAGAGCCAAAGACTTCTCTGGCTGCTGGTACAGCTTTGTCTACCATTGGCAGTTATAAAGCGGTTTTAACCTCTGCCTATGACAGAATTCAAAGCTTTACCTACTGGGGTAGAGACATGGCCCTGTTGGGTGATGCGTTGGCAGATAATATTTATACAGAAACCTCACAGGCTTCGGGGCGTTATACCGGCGCAAACCGGAACACCAGAGGGTCGCATTATAGCATTTATGGAACCGCCTATGGTACTATCAATGATTTAAACACCATCATTGCCAATATAGACCAACTTACTGTTGCCTCTAGTGAAGAGACCACAAAAGCACAGGTGAAAGCGCAGGCTTTGGCATTGCGAGCGATGGTTTATTTTGATTTGGCCCGTATTTATGGATATGAGCCTAATAAGATTCCTACTGCAGGGCTGGGTGCCGGCTTTGATAAAAGTGTTGTTTTAAGATTAGTGCCTACTGCTACTCCGCAGGAAGCCAGTTTAAAAGAGCGCGCTACCATCACAGAGGTATATACCCAGATTGAAGCAGATCTTAAAGCGGCCATTCCTGTTTTAGAGGCTGCTACAAGTACTGCTGCAAGGTATAAAATGAACAAAGGGGCTGCCTATGCCTTACTTGGTAAGGTATATCTGTATTGGGAAAAATACGCAGATGCAGAAGCGCAGTTTAAGCTAGCATTAAGCAATACCAATGCAACGCTTTCCTCAAACATTGTATCTGCCTTTAATACGGTGCCTAACCCAGAGTCTTTGTTTGAGCTTCAATTCGTTCAATCAACGGAAATGGCAGGTGTATTAGGCGTAAATGACTCTCCTTATACTTACACCACTCCAAATGGAATAAATTCTCCTTTGTCAGGAAGTGCCAACGTGGCTACTTATGGCGGTCAGCTTCCTTCTGTAGAGTTATTGGCTTTGTTTGGTCTAGATGCCACGCTTTCTAACCAGGCAACTGTAACCGATACTAGAAAAGGATTCTTCTATAGAAGTGGTTCTACCACTTCTGGTTCTGTTCAGTATACTTGGGCCAAGAAATACAGTGCTGCCAATGGTGCTTATACTGATAATATTAAAATCATCAGGTATGCAGATGTACTTTTGATGCAAGCAGAGGCTCAAGTGATGCAAAACAAGTTAGTGGATGCTATTGCTTTGCTTACAACTTTGAAAACCAGCAGAAACTCAGCTGCCATTATTCCGGCGACAAAAGCTGAGCTCTTCCAATACATCAAAGATGAGAGAAGACGTGAGCTTTTCTTTGAAGGCCACAGATGGTTCGATTTAAAGCGTTGGGGCGAAGGAATTACCAAGCCTGCACTAACAGCTGTAGGTACAATATCCAATACTGATTATAGGATTCTGGCTGCAATTCCAACCGCTGAGGTAACGCTTAATCCAAAACTTCCTCAAAACCCTGGTTATTAATTCAATTGAAATAATGATGAAAAAGATATTAAACTACGCCTTTATATTATTGGCAGGCACTTTTTCCCTGGCAAGTTGCCTTCCAGAGGATAATGAAGAAGCCTTAAAGTACCAGGGGCCTACCTACGTGGAGTTTAAAAACCAAACTCTAGGAGTACTTGCTTCAACGCTTAGAGCAAGAGGAGTTGTAACCTCAACTGCACAGACAGATTCTTCAAGAGTAATAGCAGCCAAGCAGTATAGCACAACTTCTGGTACCACTACCACCACTACTGCAGCGCGTACAGTTGACAGTGTTTTGGTGCAATTGGTTGGGCCGCAGAAAAGCACGCCAACTGAAGTGAAATTTGAAGTAATTGCAGGTGCTACAGCTATTCAAGGCACAGATTATACTTTAGATGCGTCTAACACGGGAAATAAAGTAATCATTCCTGCTAACTCTTCTTTTGGTTATATACTTCTTAAACCAATTGTTGGAGGAAGCGCTGCCGGAACAACTAAACGGGTTGGCTTCAAGCTGCTCGACGGCGAGGTGAAAGCATCTCCTAACTATGATACATTCTACGTGTCAATTTTTCAGCCGTAACAAAATGCTGCATTAAGCAGTCTTGCCTTAAAACAAAAAGAGCTACCACATTGGTAGCTTTTTTTGTTTTAAGGCAAGATTTTAAAGTCTAAGGTCTAAGCTTCCTGCTTAAAGTGCTTGAAACAATACTTACAGGTATGAATAAGGGCCAAGCCATGCAATTTAAGGATTGGCCTACCTCATAATATAGGTCCTCATATTGATGCAGTTATGGTGTGCAAAGGGCAGGGAGGATGCCTTATACGGGTCTGGGAAAAAATCGGATGAAATATTTAAGTCTTTCTTCGCTTTAAGTTTGTTAATGTTCTGTTGTTGAGTAATTTTGGTTATCAAGAAAAATTATCTCTACAAACAAAATCCAAAACCACATGAAGAAAGCTTTACTTTTCAGTTTCGCTTTGATGTTGACGCTTCTAACCCAAGCGTGGGCTCAAACCCGAACTGTAACAGGACGAGTGACTGACACTACCACAGGAGAGGGAATGCCTGGTGTGACAGTTCTACTCAAAGGAAGCACTACAGCCGCTCCAACGGATGTAAATGGCTCCTATTCCATTAGCGTTCCAGCCTCGGGTGGAACATTAGTGTTTTCCTTTATTGGCTATTCTAACCAAGAGATTGCCATTGGAAACCAATCAACCGTGAATGTGCGTCTGGCAACAGATGCGCGTCAGATCTCTGAGATTGTAGTAACGGGCTATGGTGTGCAGGAAAAGCGCGAAGTAGCAGGTTCTATTGCCCAAGTTTCTGGAGCTTCCTTTGAAAACCAACCAGTAGCCTCCCTTGATAAAGCTTTACAAGGTAGAGCCGCAGGTGTGGTGGTACAATCGGCTAATGGTTTGCCAGGTGGTGCCATTAACGTACAAATTCGTGGTGTTGGCTCAATTAACACCAGCACTACTCCTTTGTATATTGTAGATGGTGTGCAATTAAACGTTACTGACCGTGCTTCTTTCACTCAGTCTAACCCATTGTCTTCTATCAATACCAATGATATTGAGTCTATTGAGGTAATTAAAGATGCGGCTACAGCAGCAGTTTATGGATCACAGGCGGCTAACGGTGTAGTAATCATTACTACCAAGAGAGGTAAGGCTGGAAGAACTAAGTTTACTGCCAACGTATACGGCGGTGTTTCTGAGCCCTTGAAATATTTTGATGTACTAAACAGTCAACAGCTGTACCAGCAGAAACTGGAAGCCTACCAGAATTATGGTTACACCATTGGAGACGCCAGAATCTTAGCCCGCAGAGACTTTGGTTTAGCAGACGCAGCCCCAGAAACTCAGGTTTCTACCCTGCCTTCCTATGACTGGCAAAAAGAAGTTTTCAAAACTGGTAAAGTGCAGAACTATGAGCTGTCTGCCAGCGGTGGAAATGAGAAGACTTTGTTTTTCATCTCAGGTGGTTACAATTATCAGCAGGCTATTGCTACCAAAGCAGACTTTGAAAGAGCCACGTTGCGCATGAACCTTAACCACTCTGCCAGTGATAACCTTTCTTTTGAAACTAACCTGAACCTGAGCACTGTGGGTCAAAATGCCCCTTTCACAACCGCCGGTACTTCTATTGGTGGTGGACCTTTCGCAGCCAGCTTAATTTTGCCATCTAACCCTTTCAGAAATGAAAACGGTACTTACTATGGTATGCCAGGAACAACCCCATCTTTTAGAGGGGTGTTGAACCAGAACGTTTTAGCGGTAAACGAATACAATGAAATTACCCAACGCACCAATGGGGTAATTGGGACTTTTGCGGTGAATTATAAAATTCTCCCAACCCTTAATTTCCGGTCTTCTTACAGCTTAGACTATAACCTTACCCAAGGTTTTAGCTACCGTGACCCACGTACTTCTGATGGTTTTGCCAGAAGAGGTTTAGCCCAGCAGCAGTCAGACTGGAACACTAACTTCCAGACCGTTCAGTTGTTGACCTACGGTGCCAAGTTTGCTGAAGTACACAAAGTAGATGTACAGGCTGGTTTTGAATACAGAACCGACCAGAACCAAGGTTTCTCTGCCTCTGCAGACAACTTCCCATCTTTTGAGTTCCATAACATTAACTCTGCTGCTAACCCTGTAAGTACTGGCGGTTTCCAGACAGGTTATAAGCGTACTGCCGTTTTCTCAACCTTAGGGTATGTTTACAACGGAAAGTACTCTGTAAAAGGAACCTTGCGGTATGACGGTTCATCCCGTTTTGGAGCAAATAACCGTTTTGGTTTATTCTCAGGGATTGCAGCAGCCTGGAACATCTCAGAAGAAAGCTTCCTAAAGTCTGTTGACTGGGTGAATAACCTAAAAGTGAGAGCAAGCTGGGGCCAGAACGGTCGTGATGGTATTGGCAACTTTGATGCCCGTTACTTGTATAGCGGCGCTGGTGTATATGGTGGTGCAGCCGGTATTGGACCAAGCAGCTTACCTAACCCAGACCTGAAGTGGGAAGTTCGTGAAATGATTGACCTTGGGGTTGACTTTGCGTTTTTCTCTAACAGAGTATCAGGTACTATTGGTGGTTTCTTAGAGAAAAACAAAGACCTGTTGTTCTCTCAACCGCTTCCTACTACCTCTGGCTATTCCAGCATTAGAGTAAACGTTGGTGAACTTGAGCAAAAAGGATTGGAGTTTGAATTGAACACTGTAAACCTAGACTTAGGTGGCTTCCAGTGGAAAACCAATTTCAACTACACTTATATTCACAATGAGGTTACTAAATTGTACGGTGGTGCAAAAGTCTTGCCTTCTGATCCTTCTTTAAGAGTAGGGGAAGATGTAGGAACCATCTGGTCTTATGCCTATGCCGGTGTAAACCCTGCAACTGGTAGACCAATGTGGTATGATAAAGACAACAATATCACCTACTTGCCAAGTGCTGCTAATGATAGAAGAGTTATCGGTTCTACCCGTCCTAAATACACTGGTGGTTTAACCAACAACTTCAGCTACAAAGGTTTTGATTTAGACTTCTTATTCCAGTACCAATATGGAAGAAGACAGTCTGATGGTCAGGTAGTATTCTTAATGGAAAATGGTAACAGAAACCTGAACGCCTTCACTTCCATTTATGAAAGAAGATGGACTGCCCCTGGTCAAATCACAGACGTACCAAGACCTAATTACACTGGAGCTGAATATCAAGGTTCTAACCACGTGCTTGGGTCTACCAGAACATTCTTGAAAACCGACTATATCAGATTGAAGACTATTCAGTTAGGCTATACTTTGTCTGAAAGCTTATTGTCAAGAGTGAAAATGAGATCTGCCCGGGTATATGTACAGGGAAGCAACTTGTTCACCTATGCTGACTACCCTGGATATGATCCAGAGTTCTACGGTGACGCCACTGGTATTGTGCCTAATGCCAAAAACATGACAGTAGGTCTTCAACTTGGTTTCTAATTCAACAGAAATGAAAAATAATTTTTTAAATAAGCTGGGATTGTTTTTCCTGGCCGCAAGTATTTCCTTCTCCACGCTTTCCTGCGAAGACCTTATCGAACAGGATCCAGCTCAATCTATTGATGCAGAAGGAGCATTAACCTCTTCTAAAGAGAACCTTTCAGCAGCTATTGTTGGTATCTACGCTCCCTTGAAGTCTACCACCAACTACGGTAACCGTCTAATCACGCTACCTGAGGCTTTGTCTGATAACGGAAGAGCTACTAACCACTCTGGTCGTTTGGTAAATGAGGCTAGAAACCTTAGAGGAGCCCACTTTACGCACTATTCCAATAACTACAGCGCTATCAACAGAGCTAACCTGGTATTGGCAGCAATTCCTAACATGAAAGATCCTTCTGTTACGGACGCCAATAAAGCAGCATGGACTGGTGAGGTTAAGTTTTTGCGGGCACTGTATTACTTTGACCTAGTAAGAGCCTACGCTTATATACCAGGAGCCATTGTAGATGCGAAAAACAAAGGGGGAGTTCCTCTTATTCTGGAGCCAATCAAATCAACTGAAGAAGTATTGGTATATAAGCCAAAAAGAGCTTCTATTGATGAGGTGTATGACCAAATCTATACTGACTTAAACGATGCTATTGCCAAGTTGGGGTCTATGACTTCTACCAGCCGTCCTAATGTGGCGTCTAAGCAAGCGGCTCAGGCATTGTTGTCCAGAGTAGCCTTGTACAGAAAAGACTGGGCGAAAGTGATTGAAATGTCAAGTGCTGTGATTACTGCCAGAGGCACTACGCTATTGAACAAAGACAACTATCTGAACGGTTGGAGCACTGCCATTAACCCAGAGTCTTTGTTTGAGGTGGAGTTCAGAAACACCAATGAAAACATTGGGGTGAATGAGTCTCTTCAAACCACTTTTACTACCATGACTATTAGAGGAACACGTACCACAGCCGTTGGTTTTGGTGACTTGGTACCTACTGATCCTTTGATTGCTGCCTTGGGTGTGACTCCAGTAAGAAACACCTCAGGAACCTTAACGGGCGCAACTTATGGTGCTGACGTACGCGGACGTTTATTTGAGGCAGGTGGTACTGGCCGTTCAAGTGTGAATATTGAGACGACCAAGTTCTTAGGAAAGAATGGTTCTGTTAACTTAGATAATGTTCCGGTTTTACGTATTGCCGAAATGTACCTGAACAGAGCAGAGGCATATTCAGAATCTGGACAAGATGCCCTTGCGTTGGCAGATGTTAACACGCTTAGAGTAAGCAGAGGATTGACGGCTTCAGTGGGTGTAACCGGAGACGCGTTGAAAACTGAGATTATGTTGCAGCGCAGATTAGAGTTTGCCTTTGAAGGACATAGGTTCTTTGACCTGAAAAGAAAAGGACTTGATATTCTTAAGCCAGCTCAGCCAGGTGCACCAACTATCCTTTTTACAGCCGATGTAATTCTTCCTGCCATCCCTACTTCTGAAACAGATGGCAACCCTGACTTCCTGCAAAACTTTGGCTATTAATCTATTATTCTAAGAAAATGAATAAGTTTAAAATATATTTCTTTGCTCTAATAACCCTTCTATTATCTTCCTGTATTGAGCAAGATGAACTGTTATTTGAGGATTCAGTAGTGGAATTTGATGCCTCTACCTGGGAAGCTAAATCTGTAGTTGGAGGCGTTGCTAAAAACTATTTACTGCTTACCCGTGTGCCTAAATATGGCTGGCCAACTACTACTGCAGATCCACTTATCGCTAGAACATCAGGAACTGTTAAACTAAGGGTAAATCTTGTAGGCGCACAACGCTCTACTGCTGAAGAAGTAACCTTTAAGGTAGTACCAGAAGAAACTACTGCCATTGAAGGTGTACACTACACCACTACTGGTAAGGTAACCATTCCGGCAAACTCCAGTTTTGGAGAATTAGAAGTTAAGATCCTGAATTCAGGAACTTCGTCTGCCACGCCAGTAAACTTGGTACTGCAATTAGACGGTAACGCTTCCCTGCCGGCAAGTGCCAATTACAGCCGTTTAGGTATTCAAATAAGACAAATTTAAATTTTGTCAGCTTAGAAAAAGCCCCAGAGTTATCTGGGGCTTTTTTTATGTCTTTTACCCAAAAGGATAACTACCTAGAGGCCTATATATGCCAGGTTTAATTGCCCGGAAGAAAATTATGGCCTACCTTGGTTTTGAGATATTTTACTGCCTTCAACTTATTTTTAATCCATTCCAATCTAATTACATGAGGTTAATTCCTTCTTTCTTAGGTGCCGCCATTTTTGTTTTGCTTTTCCAGGTCAATGGTTGGTGCCAAACAAAGCCTGTGCTTACGGTAGACATGATCATGCAAGATCCTGCCCAATGGATAGGTACGTCTCCCAGCAATGTCTACTGGTCAGATGACAGCAAGCAGGTCTTCTTCCTATGGAACCCAGAAAAAGCTAAGCGTGACTCACTTTACTCCGTGCAGGCCAATGGGTCACGCGCTAGAAAAGTCTCTTTGGGCGAGCGTAAAAAAAGTTCGGTCCCAGGCGGTACTTACAATCAGAAACGGACACAACGGGTCTATGAACGCGAAGGAGATATCTACCTGCTAGACGCGAAAACTGGCCAAATAAGACAAATCACGAGTACCGTGGAGCGGGAGTCCTCACCGTCCTTTACTTCCAGCGAGGGGGAAATCACTTATCTTAAAGATAATAATATGTTTGCCTGGAATATGACGAACGGGCAAACCCGTCAATTAACAGATTTCAGGAGGGGGCGCAAACCCCAGGATCCAGATCAGGCAAAGGACAAGCAGGAGCGCTTCTTGCGCGACCAACAACTGGAACTCTTGCAGATTATCCAGAAACGGGAAGAGGAGCGCCAACTACAACGGTCAGCCCAAAAGGAATCTGCTAAATCAAGGCCCAGAGAAATTTACCTGGAAGACAAGCTGGTAGATAACTTGCTGCTCAGCCCAGATGAGCGGTACATCACCTACAGGTTAGTGTCCAGACCAGCCGGCAGCAAAATTGCCCAAGTGCCTAACTATGTGACCGCTTCTGGGTACACAGAGGACATTCCCACCAGAACCAAGGTAGGAGCAGAACAGGCTTCCTATGAAATGGGAGTGTATGACAGGAAAGCAGATACCACCTATCTGGTTTCTTTCAAAACGATAACGGGCGGTTCCAACAGCACTATTAATTCCACTCCTGGGCAACGTGAAGCCAAAGGCAATGCTGCAGGTGCTAACCTTAGCGGTAGAAAGGTAATACCCTTTGGGCCTTTCTTTTCTACAGACGGCAAGAAGGCCGTGTTGGTAGCCAGGTCTCAGGACAACAAAGACCGCTGGATCATGAATTTTGATCCGGCCACGGGAAGCGTGAAAGTGATTGACCACCTGCATGACGAGGCCTGGGTCAATGGTTACGGGCCTGGGTTGATAGGCTGGATGCCTGATAATGAGCGTGTCTGGTTTGTGTCTGAAGAAAGCGGGTACGCCCAGCTTTACACGGTGCAGGCCACTACGGGCCAAAAGACCGCATTGACTTCCGGAAAGTTTGAAGTGCAGGGTGTGCAATTGTCAAAGGATAAGAAATATTGGTACCTCACTACCAACCAGGTGCACCCCGGCGAGCAGCATTTTTACCGGATGCCGCTGGCCGGCGGGAAGATGGAGCAGATCACCAAAATGACAGGAGCTCATGAGGTGACCATGTCCCCGGATGAAAAGACACTGGCCATCCGGTATTCTTATTCCAACAAACCCTGGGAGCTGTACGTGATGGAGAATAGGCCAGGGGCTAAACCAGTGCAGGTAACCAAATCCACAACCTCAGAATTCAACGCTTACCCTTGGCGGGACCCAGAGGTAAGCACCTACCAAGCTTCAGACGGGGCCCAGGTACACGCCCGCCTTTACAAACCAGAAAATGCCGCCGCGCAAGGGCCCGCTGTCATTTTTGTGCATGGCGCCGGATACCTGCAGAATGCCCACAAATGGTGGAGTACCTATTTTAGGGAGTATATGTTCCATAATCTGCTGGTAGACAAAGGATACACGGTGCTGGACATAGATTACCGTGGCAGTGCCGGTTATGGACGTGACTGGCGTACTGGCATTTACCGGTACATGGGCGGCAAGGATCTCAGTGACCACCTAGACGGTGCCAAAATGTTGGTTGAGAAACATGGCGTGGACCCTAAGCGCATTGGTATCTATGGGGGCTCTTATGGTGGCTTTATTACGCTTATGGCTATGTTCACCCAGCCAGAGGTGTTTGCGGCAGGAGCCGCCTTGCGGTCAGTGACAGACTGGTCCCATTATAACCATGGCTATACCTCTAACATCTTAAATGAGCCCCAGTCTGATAGTCTGGCGTATGCCCGCAGTTCACCTATCTATTACGCGGACGGCCTGAAAGGGGCGCTTCTAATGTGCCACGGAATGGTAGATACCAACGTGCACTTCCAGGATATTGTGCGGTTATCGCAACGCTTAATTGAATTGAAGAAAGAGAACTGGGAACTGGCAGTGTACCCGGTAGAAGACCACGGGTTTGTAGAGCCTACCAGCTGGACCGATGAGTATAAACGGATTCTCAAACTCTTTGAAACCAATCTGAAGAAGTAGAACCGTTCCTACCCCTTGGAAGGTGGATTCTGTTTTGAGCCTGTTTTTTCAAAAACAGGCTCAAAACAGAATCCCTCCCTAAATGAAGAATCTGCCCCCATCAAGGGGCAATAACCTCGAAACGCAAAAGCCCCACCGACGAGATGGGGCTTTTGCGTTTCGAGGCCGTTTTTCTGAAAAGTGGTTAAAAACATCTGGAAAGGGCAATGCCCTGGGTGAATTCGCCAGCCAGGCTTTCGGTGACCGGAACCAGGTTCCAGCCTAGTTGGTCTTTACGCTTATGTAATTCAGGAACCAAGATTCCAATACCAGCCCCAACGGCAAATCCTATGAGATTATCACTTAGGAAGTGCTTTCCGGCTTTCAGCCTTAAATAACCTACCGTGGCAGGTACGGCTGCCGCTGCTCCCCACACCACAGGCCTCCAGGGAGAATCTGGGTGGAGGTCATGGAAAACCTTCGCAGCGAAAAAGGTGCTACTGGCCGTAGCGGCCGTATGCCCGGCAAAAAAGGAGTTGGTGGCGTACTTATGTAGGCGTTCCTCCAAGGGGGCCTGGGTGGCATAAACATTGGGCCGCTTTCTATTGGTAAGGCCCGCCGTTAAAGCGTAGAGGCCTCCTGCCAGGGATACGGTCTCGGCATACAGAAAGTAAATATCGCCTGCCTGCGGCAAGGCTTTCTTATCTGCCAGTAACAGGAGAGGCAGGCCAAAGGAAGTATAAAAAGGAATGTTACTCAGTTTCTGGGCGCTCTTGCTATAGTAACCTGCTGAAAAGCGGTCAAATCCATTTACTTGGCTTTTATCCAATCCATTTAGGTCTTCCTGGGTTAACTTAGGCTTATTCACTAAGATAAGTGAGCCTGTAACCGCCATAGCAATTCCTCCTGCCGTGATGGCCCCGTCTCTAATCACACTGGTATGGTACAAACGGGTTTCGCTTTGGCTCAGACCTAGCGAAGGGTTTGCCCAATAAAGAAGCACCTGTAAATAGAGAAAGGCTTGAAGGTGGCGCATACAGGGCTAATTAAAACTTATACTGCAGGGTTACTCCGTCCAGGTTTTCGCCAAGTACCGGGATCACGCTAGGCGACAGGGAAAGACCTCCGCCATCGGCTTTTTTATGCAGTTGGGGTACCACAATGCCCACCACGGCGCCCACGCCATAGCCTATTAGGTTGTCGCTCAGGAAGTGCTTGCCCGCTTCCAGCCGCAGATATCCCACCGCGGCGGGCACCAGGGCAGCACCGGCCCAGACAAAGGGGCGCGCCGGCGAGTCTGGGTTGAAGTCATGGAAAACCTTAGCGGTGAAGAAAGAGATGGTGGACACCGCCGCGGTATGCCCCGCGTAGAATGAGTTCTGGGAATTGGCCCTGGTTTTCTTATTGATGGGCACTGCCCCTGATTTGTCATAGACCAATGGCCTAACCCTTGGGTTGGCCGCGGAAGCCATGGTGAAAAGCGTTCCCGTAATGGCCATGGTTTCTACATAAAGCGTCAGCACCTGCCCCGTGTTGTCTTTTATTTCTGGGTCAAAAAGAAGAAGCGCCGGTGCCGCCAGCGAGCTGTATAGCATTATGTCGCTCACATTTCTGGCGCTTTCGCTGTGGTTGCCGGCAGCAAAGCGGTCAAAGGAATTTACGTCGCTTTTCCGCACGGCCTCAGCCTGTTCAGGGGTGAAGGCAGATTTCTGCTGCATGAGGTAGAGACCCAATCCACTTAACCCCATGCCTGCGGCAGTGATGGGAGCATCTACTTTGAAAGAAGTCTTATAGGGAGAGGAGGACTGAGCAACCACCTGCAAAGAAGCGGCCAGGGAAATAACTAAGGAATAGAAGTATTTCTTCATAAAAGGGTAAGTGTCTGAATAGGGATTAAATTTTTTTGTGAAACGGCCCAAGTGCCAAAAAGTTTCTGAGCCCCTGTTAAGTATAAGAACGGGGGCCCTTCAGCCGTTTTAAGGCCGTTTTCCTAAAAACAGGCTCAAAACAGCCAGACAACCTGGTCTATCAAATTTTTTTTAGGCTGGTAACTTCCTGACCGCCTTGGGCGTGTTTTGCAAGTAAACTTTTGCATCTCGGTCAATTACGTTAATTTTGTCCCTTGCGGCCAAGACCGCCAATAACACTGTACCTAACTTTTAGATAATGCCTTATCTTTTTACGTCTGAGTCGGTATCCGAGGGGCACCCGGATAAAGTAGCCGACCAAATCTCTGATGCCCTCCTAGACGAGTTCCTTAAGCAGGACCCCCAGTCCAAAGTGGCGTGTGAAACCTTGGTTACCACCGGGTTGGTGGTTTTAAGCGGTGAGGTGAAAACGCAAGCCTATGTAGATGTGCAGAAGGTGGCCCGTGAAGTAATTGCCCGAATTGGCTATACTAAGTCTGAATATAAGTTTGATGCCGAAGCCTGCGGCATTATCTCTGCCATTCATGAGCAGTCAGGTGACATTAACCAGGGAGTAGAACGGGACAAGCCAGAAGACCAGGGAGCTGGTGACCAAGGCATGATGTTCGGTTATGCCACCAACGAGACGGATAGCTATATGCCGTTGGCTTTGGAGATCTCACACCTCCTTCTTAAAGAACTGGCGTCTATCCGGAAGGAAGGAAAAGAAATGACCTACCTCCGTCCTGATGCCAAGTCACAGGTGACCATCAGATACTCAGATACGCATGTTCCTGAGAAAATTGACACCATTGTAATCTCTACCCAGCATGATGAGTTTGAAAGCTCAGATGCCAATGACAGCGCTGCCTCACGGCAGGCCGAAGCGAAGATGGTAGCCAAGATCAAGGAGGATGTATTGAACATTCTGCTTCCGCGTGTGAAAAGCAAACTGCCCCAACGCACCGCAGATCTGTTTGCCAATGATATCACCTACCATATAAACCCCACCGGTAAGTTCGTGATTGGCGGGCCTCACGGTGACACTGGGTTAACGGGCCGTAAGATCATTGTGGACACTTACGGTGGTAAAGGCGCCCATGGGGGAGGGGCTTTCTCTGGAAAAGACTCTTCTAAAGTGGACCGTTCAGCAGCCTATGCTGCGCGGCACATTGCCAAAAACCTGGTGGCGGCCGGAGTAGCTGACCAAGTACTGGTGCAGGTGGCTTACGCTATTGGCGTAGCTGAGCCAGTAGGCCTATACGTTACCACTTACGGAACCACTAAAGTAACTGGTGCTAACGGGGAAACCATGACAGACGGCGAGATTGCTGATAAAGTAAACGAACTGTTTGAAATGCGGCCCTATGATATTGTGAAGCGCTTTGGGCTGCAGAACCCTATCTTCTCTGAAACGGCAGCTTACGGGCATATGGGCCGCGAGGCAGGCGTGAAAAAAGTACAATACAAAGTAGACGGTAAGGTAGAGGAACGCGAGTTTGAGACCTTCACCTGGGAAAAATTAGATTACGTAGACAAGATCAAGGCTTCCTTCAAGCTTTAATCTTTTACTTCACCATATAAAAAAAGGGCCTCAAAAGAGGCCCTTTTTTTATATGGTGAAGTGATTGGGGGATTAATAGGTGGCCAATTTTTCTTTGTGCTTGATCAATTGTTTTTTCATGTCTTCTACCGCCTTGTCTGTGGCCGTCTCAAATGAGTTGGCTTCCTCTTTACAGAATAGGGTGGCACCTGGCACGAATAGCTTAATCTCCACTAATTTATTGTCATGCGCTTCTGGTTTCTGCAACCGCAGGATGACCTCGCCGCTGATGATCCGGTCAAAAAAGGTGTCTAACTTGTCTATCTTTCTTTGCAGGAAATCTAACAGGCTCTGGTCTGCGGTGAAATGTACAGCTTGGATTTGCAGTTTCATAGGTTACTTCTTTAGGTGATACGAATTACGCTTTGGGATGAGCTTTCTCAAAGACAGCTTTGAGTTTCTCAATAGAATTATGGGTATAGACTTGGGTAGCGGCCAGGCTAGCGTGGCCTAACAGGTCTTTGATGGCTCCCAGATCAGCCCCTCGGTTTAGTAAGTGGGTAGCAAAGGAATGCCGGAACACGTGCGGACTATTCTTTTGGGCGGTTGACACTGTGCTCATATACTTCTTTACCACGCGGTATACGTACTTTGGGTAGAGGGGAGCCTCTTTATCCGTAACGAAGAGGAATGAAGAATTGTTATCTGGGAACGTGGCTAGTCGCTTCTGGAGATAGGCAGCCAAGGTGGTTGCCAAGGAAGGGTTCAAAGGTAAAATACGCTCTTTGTTGCCTTTCCCCAAGACCTTTAAGGTGCTGGATGAAAGGTTGATGTCTGCCAGTTTTAGGTTGGTGAGTTCGGCCAAGCGCATACCTGTACCGTATAGCAGTTCCAGGATTAATTTTTCCCGGTGACCTTTGAAATCATCTGAGAAAACGCCTTGGTCCAGCACTTGGGTAAAGGCATCTTCAGGAATAAAGGAGGGAAGCTTCTTTGCTAACTTTGGGGCTTTAATGCGCACCGTAGGATTAAACTCTACCTCGCCCCGGCGGATTAAAAATTTGAAATAAGAGCGGAGGGAAGCGATTTTGCGGTGAATGGTACGGCTGTCCAGATCTTTTTGAACTAGTGCCACCACCCAGGATCGGATAATGGCATGGTTCGCCAATTTCAGGTCCTCTACCTCATACACCTCCATCAGATATTCTTTGAACTGCTGAAGGTCCGTTTGGTAAGAGATGATGGTGTGCGGGCTGAACCGCTTTTCGTACTGAAGGTATTTAAAAAATAATTCCATAAATTAAGGAAGCCGACCTGAGTAAGACCGTTGCCCTAATTTATGGAATTACCACGTAGGTTGTATCAGTAAAGCCTAGTAGTTATCAGTCGCGAACAATTGTTGCTTGTACACGGCTCTCTCCTTTTGCTTCCTCTTGGTGATAGAAGGTTTCTGGAAGAACGTTCTGGCGCGCAATTGCTTCAAGACACCGGTTCTTTCAAATTTCTTTTTGAATCGCTTTAAGGCTTTGTCTACTGACTCGTTATCCTTTACGTTAATGATGATCATATAATAGATTGATTTTAAAGTCAATTGTTTTTAAGGATTGCAAAGATATTCACAAATCCACTGACAGTCAAGCCCTGTTGCCCAATTATTTTAATACTGCCCTTGAAATAACTAATTTCTGTATCTCTGAGGTTCCCTCCCCTATGGTGCAGAGCTTAGAATCACGGTAATATTTCTCTGCCGGATAGTCTTTGGTATAGCCATAGCCGCCAAAAATCTGCACTCCTTCATTGGCAGCCCTAACGCATACCTCAGAGGCATAGAGCTTCGCCATGGCAGACTCTTTGTTGACGTTCTCGCCCCGGTTTTTCATGGCAGCAGCTCTATACGTTAAAAGTGCCGCGGCCTCAATCTCAGTAGCCATATCTGCCAGTTTAAAGGCAATTCCCTGGAACTCAGAGATGGGCTTGTTGAATTGATGGCGTTCTTTTGAATAAGCAAGCGCTGCTTCATAGGCTCCTTGTGCTATCCCTAAGCTAAGGGCTGCAATGGAGATGCGGCCGCCGTCCAGTACTTTCATAGACTGTATAAAGCCTTCGCCTACTTCCCCCAGCACGTTAGCATGAGGCACGCGGCAGTCTTCAAAGATCAGTTCTGTGGTTTCTGAAGCCCGCATACCTAGTTTATCCTCTTTTCGCCCCGCCGTGAAACCTGCCGTTGGTTTTTCTATGACAAATGCCGTCATGCCTCTAGAATCCCCTACTTCACCTGTTCTGGCAATTACCACCGATATATTGCTGGATTTACCGTGGGTGATGAAATTCTTGGCTCCATTCAGGACCCAGTCATCTCCATCTCTCACGGCCACGGTGCGCATGTTACCTGCATCTGACCCGGTGTTGGGCTCTGTCAGTCCCCAGGCACCAATCCATTCGGCAGTGGCCAGTTTTGGGAGCCATTTCTTTTTTTGCTCTTCACTGCCAAATTGCAGGATGTGTCCTGTGCACAAAGAGTTATGGGCTGCCATAGATAGGCCAATTGAGCCATCAATCTTAGACAATTCTGCAATAGCAGTCACATACTCTAAATACCCAAAGCCTGAACCGCCATATTCTTGCGGCACTAATACCCCCATTAAGCCTAATTCTCCCAGCTGTTTGAAAACGTGGACAGGGAATTCCTGAGACTCATCCCATTTCATCATGTCAGGTTTAATGGCTTTTGCGCCAAAATCACGGATCATGTCAGCAATCATCTGCTGGTTTTCATTGTAGCTAAGCTGCATATAGGAGTTTGATTTGAGATCAATGAAGTTTTAAAGTTAAGAAAAATAACCGCACCAACCTAACGTAAGTTAGGTTGGTGCGGTTATTGGCTTTCATTTGAAAATTTTATCATAAAGGATAGGTGTCTAAAATACGGGGCGATGTCTTAACAGGATTCAGCCATTTGGCGTACCCATTACTTTTAGCTTACTTTGTGATTGGCTCTAACTGTTCAGCGGTTAGTAAATTTCACTGTATATCTACAGACTATTGACCTTATATGCCCTTTAACAGCCCAACTTTCCTGAAAAAGTACCTTCCCTATGTTTTGTTGTTTTGGCTGAGTTCCTGTAATGTATATAGGCAGAACATCATGTTCAGGACGGAGGGTGATGTAAATGCCGACCTATTGCGTGGTTCTATAGCAGAAGCCGGAAGAAATTATAAGATCCAGGCGAATGATGTATTACGGATCAGGATCTATACTAATAAAGGTGAAATCTTAGTGGACCCCAATAACTTTTTGAGATTGGAATTGTCCCAAAGTGGTAGCGGAAGGAATGGTGGGGTACAACAGCAGGGAGGGCCACAGCAGCAGGAACCGCAGGAGTATACCGTATTGCCAAACGGCGAAGTTAAGGTTCCAATGATTGGTTTTGTGCCTGTGCAGGGTTTTACGCTTGCTCAGGCAGATAGTGCATTCCAAAGCAAGTTCGAAACTTATTATAGAGATACGTATGTTTACTCTGAGGTTGTGAGCAGAAGAGTGATTGTTTTGGGGGCCACAGGAGGGAAAGTGGTGCCTTTGGCCCATGAAAACATTAATGTGGTGGAAGTACTGGCTTTGGCAGGTGGAATGCCTGATAACGCCAAAGCACAGAATATTCGCCTGATAAGAGATATTGCCTCCCCGAAGCCTATCGTGCAAGTTATAGATTTAACCACCATTGCCGGTTTGCAGAAAGCTAGCCTTAGGGTACAACCTAATGATGTAGTGTATGTAGAGCCGGTAAGAAGGGTTTTCAATGAATCATTGCGGGATGTTTTAACTGTTTTAGGGGCAGTTACCAATGTGCTTACCTCTTACTTCGTTATTAAGAATTTAGTTAATTAGAATACAAAAAGTACATGAGTGTAAAGACAGTCAATGATCTGGATGAACTGGATCATCGTTTGGGAGGTGGTGAAGAGGAAGAGGATGACGGTGGAACAAGTATTGATTTTGTTACCCTTCTGCATGTTGTTCGGCGAAGCATTCCCTGGATAATACTTCTTGTGCTCTTAGGGGCCACAGGCTCCTATTTGTATTTAAGATATACCAAAAAAGTTTACGAGTCCTCTTCCACCATCAAGCTAGATGAACAGTCTGAGGCGGGCGTACTAGGCATGGACCAGGCAGCCGGCTTAAAGGTAGAGTCAGGGATTGGGAAACTACAGGGCGAGGTTGACCTTATCAAATCTAATATTGTCTATGAACGCCTAAAGGAAAGAATGCCTTTGAAGGTGAGCTACTTTGTAAAGGCCCGCGTGTTAGATGCTGAACTTTACAAAGAGAGCCCGTTCGTGGTTACGTATGATTCCACCAATTTTGATCTGTATGATCAGAAGATCTTTGTGGAATTCAGCTCCCCTAGCCAATTTAACATCTATGTGGGTGAGGAGGGATCGCCAGCCACGCATACGGTGGGCGCTCAGGTTAGCCTTTCTGGAAGTAAAGTGTCTGTTTCCAACTCCCCCAATTTTTCCAATACGCATATTGGGGAAACCTATTATTTTATCATCCACAGCAATCAAAGGTTAAAGGCCTATATTGATGAAAACCTGACTACGGCCATCCTTAACCCCGAGTCCAAGACCATCCAGATTTCCTTTAAGGATTTTAACAGATATAAGGCACGTGATATTGTTGAGAATATTGATGCCGTGTATTTGCAACAGAAACTGGAACGAAGCAACCAGGCCAGCAGACAGACACTTTCGTTTTTAAATGATCAGCTAAAAGAGACAGAAGATAGTCTTAGAAAAGCTGAAAATGAAATTGAGCGGTTTGTAAGGCAGAATAAGTCTTATGATATAAAGGGCAGCCTTCAGGAAGCTTTAACCCAAGTGCAGGAGTTAGAGAAGGAGAAAATGGAATTAAGCTTCCAATTATCTCTCTTGAATACCATTCAAGCTAAGGTAAGGAAAAATGAAGATTTAAGTCTGGTAGCTTCAAGTCTTCAGGGGCAAGAGAGCCAAGACCCGCAATTAGCTGAGCAATTAATGGAGCTTAGTGATCTACAAGCCAGCCAACGGACGCGGCAGATGACAAGTAGAGGGAATACCCTTGCTGATAAATCACTTGAAGAACGCATTGATTTTGCCCAGAATAAATTGAATGGGGTGATTAATGGAAGCAAAAGCTTGGCCCAAGCCAAGCTTGAAAACATCAATAGAAACCAATCTTTACTCACGGGTAAAATATTACAGGCCCCTGGACAAGAAACAGAACGGGCAAGGTTAGAGCGTATCTTCGGCTTATACGAAGGTTTCTTTACCCAAATCTTAAATAAGAGAGTGGAGTACGGCATTGCCATGGCTGGGACTACTCCAGATTTCCAGGTGCTGTCACCGGCAAGTTTGCCGGCAGAGTCCAGTCCTATTTCGCCAAACAGACTTTTGGTGTATGCTATTGGTATTGCCGGCGGGTTGTTCCTGGGCATAGGGTTAATTGCCACCCGCTATTTAATGCATGATACCGTAACCACTATTCGGGAGCTAGAGCGAAATATATCTGTCCCGGTTCTAGGGGTGGTGCCCTCTTATGACAAGCAGAAGATGCCCTTCTCCAAACTGGTAGTAAACCAGAATCCGAAGTCGGCTTTAAGTGAATCCATCAGGTCGATCAGGACTAATTTGGAGTTCATGAGTGCCTCCAAGAAGAAACGGATTATCTCTGTCACTTCCACCATAAGCGGGGAAGGAAAGACTTTTGTTGCCGTTAACTTAGGCGGTATTATAGCCATGTCTGGCATGAAAGTGGTTATCCTAGACCTGGATATGCGGAAACCAAAAGTACATATTGCCTTAGATGGGGACAACAGCAAAGGCATGAGTACTATCTTGATTGACAAACATTCCATTGAAGAGTGTGTGCAGCCCACCGCTATTGCAGACTTAGACTTTATTTCTGCGGGACCAACGCCTCCTAACCCTTCTGAGCTGATCATGTCTGGAAGGTTTGAGGAAGTATTGAATGGACTGCACCAAACCTATGATATGATCTTAGTGGATAGCCCACCTGTAGGGTTGGTGACTGATGGGGTACTGATCATGCGGAAAGCAGATATTCCTTTATATATTGTTAGGGCTGGTTATTCGAAAAAGACCTTTTTGAAAGGCATTGATAAGCTGGTAAGAACCAATCACCTAAGTAATATGGCGGTTATCTTAAATGATGCCAGCAGCATGAACGGCTATGGGTACGGTTATGGCTATGGGTACGGCTACGGCTACGGCTACGGGCAGGGTTATTATGATGAAGAGGTGAAACCAACGTTTGGGACAAAATTAAAGTCGATCTTTAAATAAGGCCTTATGTGGAGTGTACTTAAAGGGCTTTGGAAAGACAAGGACACGAAGAGTGCCTCTTACCTGGACCTCGTGGCGGATATGCACTCTCATTTACTACCTGGTTTAGATGACGGGGCCGCCACACTGGAGGATTCCATGCTCCTTTTGGAGGCTCTGCATTCCTTAGGATTCCGTAAGCTTTGTATGACTCCCCATATCATGGGGGACTTTTACAAAAACACCCCTGCTGCTATTAGGGCAAAGTTGGAAGAACTACAAGCGGCAGTTTCTGCTAAGGGCATAGAGATGGAGCTTTCTTGTGCTGCAGAATATTACTTAGATGAGTGGTTTCTGGAGAAAATAGAGAAAGGGGAGGAACTGCTCTCATTTGGCGGAGATAGGAAGTTTCTGCTGGTAGAAACCTCTTACATGAATGAGCCGGCCCATTTGCGGCAGATTATATTTGCCATACAAACTGCCGGGTATACACCGGTGCTGGCCCACCCAGAGCGGTATACTTATTTTTACGGAAGGCTGGAACGGCTTCTGGAGCTAAGGGAAACCGGAATACTGTTCCAGATTAATATCAATTCCATAGCGGGCTATTATTCCAAACCTGCAAAAGAGGTGGCCAAACAATTGATTCAGAAGAAAGCGGTTGAATTTTTGGGTACAGACACGCATTCTATGAAGCACCTTCAGGTGCTCCAGCGCACAGTGGCAGAGCCTTTGTTCCAGGAAGCCCTCAGATTGCCGCTCCTAAACGCGACCCTCTAAATTTTATCTATTGAAAAAGGTATTAGTAACCGGAGGGAGTGGGCTTCTGGGGCATTTTCTAGTGCAGCGGCTGTTAGAGGAGGGCCTGGAAGTAGTGGCGCTTCGTAGGCAGACACCTTCAAAACTGCAACATCCAAAGCTCACTTGGCTGGAGGGAGATATATTAGATCCATTCCTATTGCAGTCATTGGTGCAAGAGGTGACAGAGGTATACCACTGTGCCGGTTTTGTGTCATATTCCCCCCAGGATGAAAGCCTGCTTCAGCAAATAAATGTAGAGGGAACCGCTAACGTGGTGAATGCCTGCCTGCAAAACAAGCACGTACGGCTATGCCATGTTAGCTCTATTGCGGCCATTAATAGAAAGGCAAGTGAGAAAGTAATTCGGGAAGACGTGCAATGGGATCCTATGGCCGAAAGGTCTGCCTACGCCTTTTCAAAGTTTTATGGTGAGATGGAAGTGTGGCGGGGAATATCAGAAGGTTTGCAAGCCGTTATTGTGAACCCTTCCGTTATTTTGGGGCCAGGTGATATGGCCAGAAGCAGTACCCAACTGTTCAAATATGTGGCAGACCAACGGCCGTTCTACACGGTGGGGTATGTAAACTTTGTAGATGTACGTGATGTCGTGGAAGCCATGTTCAGGCTAATGGAAGGAGAACATTGGGGCCAGCGCTTCATAGTAAATGCACACCAGACTACTTACCATGCTTTTTTTCAGGAAGTAGCCAGGTTGATAGGGAAAACGCCTCCCCGGTTCAAGGTGCCGGGCTGGTTAGCTGAAATTGTATGGCGCGCTGAGGCAGTAAGAGGCAGCTTGGTGAATAGCAGGCCGCTAATCACCAAAGAGACAGCCCGTATTGCAAAGGAAGAACATTTCTTTGCAAATGATAAAGTGAAAGCGGCAACAGGCATGGTGTTTCGACCGTTGGAAGAAACCCTGCAGTGGAGTTGCGGGCAGCTTTTGCATAGTGAATCTTTATAAGATTCTTTTGTTGGTTAAGAGTGAAGGGTACTTTTACCCTTGTTGAGATTTACTTGTAGATGGACGATAATTTTGAAGAGTTCTCCAGTGAGGATTTAGACCTGATCCATAGGTTTGAAACCATGCAGGAAACGAATAATACCCAGTTCTTTGACCTCTCAGACTATGAGAGCATCATAGACTATTACGCCAATAGCTTTAATTACAGCCAGGCCCTTAAGGCGTGTGACGCCGGCATTGCCCAATATCCTTTCTCCACTGAACTTCTAATAGACAAAGCCCAGGTCCTGGCAATGCTAGGCGCCTTTGATGAGGCATTGGTGTTAGTGGAAGAGGTTTCCCAGATGGATCCCACCAATGAAGACATTCCGGTAACCAAAGGCATCATCTTCAATCAGAAAGGAGACTTTGCCATGGCTATTGATTTCTTTAAGCAGGCAGCTGAGCAGGCAGACGTGAAAGATGACATCTACTTCAACATTGGGCTCTCTTACCAGAGTTGGGGGAAATTCAAGGCTGCCATGAAGTATTATAAGCGCAGCTTGCGCTTGAATATGGAAAATGAGCTGGCCCTGCAGGAATTACTGTATTGCCTGGAGATCACCGGCGAGGGGGAGAGCGTGACCTCTTTCTTCCAGGAATTTGTGGATGCAGACCCATATTCGGCCGTAGCATGGTTTAACCTGGGGCTGGCGCAAAGTAGATTGGGTCTCTATGAAAAGGCGGTGGCTTCTTATGAGTACGCCACGTTAATTCAGCCAGATTTGGCCCCAGCCTTTGTGAACCTGGCCAATAACTATGTCTTTTTAGGAGAGTTTACTAAAGCCATAGAAGCTTTTCAAGGGGCCTTGGAGCAAACAGAGCCTAACGCAGATATTCTTTGTAACATTGGCGAGTGCTATGAAAAACTGTCACAGTGGGATCTGGCGCATAAGTATTACCTAAAGGCCATTGACCTTTCCCCTGAGATGGATGAGGCCTGGTTTGGTATTGGGGTCATTCTTGATTTACAGGGGAAATGGCTGGAAGCCGTACACTATTATCGCAAGGCAATTTCCTTTTACGCAGACAATGCGGACTACTGGTTGGCTTTGGCAGCTGCAGAGTACCAGCTGGGCAACATTATTTCTAGCGTAGAGGCCTATGAGCAAGCCAGCAACCTGTCTCCTGAAAACAAAGACATCTGGTTGAATTGGTCTATCATTCTTTATGAACAGGGCAATTATGAGGGAGCTATTGACCTATTGGTTAACGCCTTGGAGCTTCAGCCAGACGAGGCTGAACTGCAGTACCGGCTATGCGCCTATAGTTTAGCGGCAGGAAAGTATAAGCAGGCATACAATTATCTGGAAAATGCTTTAATTTTGGACTTCGATAAGCATAAGCTTCTTTTTGAGTTCTTCCCAGAGCTGGAATCGCAGCGGGCTCTGGCCCGGCTCATTGACCAGTATCGCAAATAAACCCCTATTCATGAATTACGAACTTTCCCACCTTCCAGCACGCACCTCTAAACCCAGAGAGAGCGGATTTACCATGGCCATGGACAAAGGCCTAAGTTTAAGAGAAGCCGAAAACTTTGCCGAGGTAGCCGGAGAGTACGTGGATATTGTGAAACTGGGCTGGGCAACTTCGTTTGTGACGCCTAACCTTGATAAGAAATTGGCGGTCTTCAGAGAGGCGGGACTGCCTTTCTATTTTGGGGGCACTTTGTTTGAAGCCTTTATCGTCAGAGGCCAGTTTGATGACTACCGCCGTCTGCTGGATAAATACAAGCTGGAGTTTGCCGAAGTGTCTGACGGGTCTATTGAAATGGACCATGACCTGAAGTGCCAATACATCCGGACTTTGTCTGAGCAGGTAACGGTTTTGTCTGAGGTTGGGTCTAAAGACGCAGAGAAAATAATCCCGCCTTACAAATGGATTAGCCTGATGCAGGCTGAGCTGGATGCCGGCGCCTGGAAGGTGATTGGTGAGTCCAGAGAGGCAGGAAACGTAGGCCTGTTCCGTTCTACCGGTGAGGTAAGAAGCGGCCTGGTTGAGGAGATCCTTACCAAGATTCCGTTTGAGAAAATTATCTGGGAGGCCCCACAAAAAGCACAGCAGGTTTTCTTTATTAAATTACTGGGAGCCAACGTGAACTTGGGCAATATTTCTCCTAATGAGATCATCCCGCTAGAGACCATCCGGTTGGGTTTGAGAGGCGATACGTTCACCCACTTCCTGGACAAGGAAATGTTAGATAAACTGGTTTAACCCAATAGCTTTTAGATAATGGAGTTACTCCGGCAGTTCATTGATTTGTTTTTACACCTAGACCAGCACCTCAGCCAGATCATCACAGAGTATGGCACCTGGACCTATGTGATTCTCTTCCTGATCATCTTTGTGGAAACCGGGGTAGTGGTGATGCCATTTCTTCCCGGAGATTCGCTTCTCTTCGCTGCCGGCGCCTTTGCCGCTACCGGTGTGCTGAACGTGTGGTGGCTGATCATTCTGCTGTTCATAGCTGCCTTTCTGGGAGATACCCTCAATTATCTGATCGGGGACTACTTTGGGCCAAAGGTGTTCAAGCGGGATTACCGGTTCTTAAAGAGGGAATACCTGTACAAGACCCAGGCTTTTTATGAGAAGCATGGCGGTAAAACCATCATCTTCGCCCGGTTTATCCCCATCATCCGTACTTTCGCGCCATTTGTGGCAGGGGTAGGCACCATGAAATACGGGAAGTTCCTTTCTTACAATGTTATTGGGGGTTTCCTGTGGGTGGCCGGCTTTGTGTTGGCGGGCTTTGTATTCGGTAATATACCGGCGGTAAAGGAAAACTTCACACTGGTGATTTTCGGGATTATCCTAGTCTCCATAATCCCACCGGTGATTGAATTGGTAAAACAAAGATTCAGCGCTAAACAGCAATAGGCGGCCCTTGGCTCCTCTTTGATCCAGCTATGGAAAATGACTACGGGCTGGTTGGCTATAAGCTGACCCATTCTTTCTCCCAGAAATATTTTACAGATAAATTCATCTCTGAGGGGATCAAGGATAGCCAGTACCATTTATTTGAGCTGGACACAATTGCAGATTTTCCAGCGCTTCTTAAAAAGTACCCTACTTTAAAAGGGTTGAACGTTACCATTCCTTACAAAGAGGCCATCATTCCCTACCTGGATGAGTTGGAGCCCACCGCGGCCAAAATAGGGGCCATAAACGTGGTGAAGTTTGAGAACGGCAGACTCATTGGCCACAACTCAGACTACCAGGGGTTTATGCAGTCCCTCCAGAACTTCTACCCCTGCTACTCCCAGTCGCAGGCGTTGGTGCTGGGCACAGGAGGCGCGGCCAAGGCCGTAATGGCCGCCCTGGATTACCTGAACATTGGCTACAAAGTAGTGTCCAGGGAGAAAAGGCCCGGCATGCTCACCTACCAGGAGCTTACGCCCAGCGTGATGTCAGTAGTGTCTCTCATTGTGAATGCCTCGCCGGTAGGCACCTACCCAAGGGTAGATGAGTGCCCCGCCATTCCCTTTGAGTTATTGTCTGGGCACCACTATCTCTATGACCTGGTATATAACCCGGCAGAGACGCTGTTTCTAAAGCGTGGTCAGCAGATGGGTGCCAAAACCATCAATGGCTATGAAATGCTTTGCCTGCAGGCCGAGGTGGCCTGGCAGATCTGGCATAGCTAAGCGCGTTTAAAGCCCGTTTTTGGCAAAACAGGCCCAAACTAGGCAGACCTATTCCATGGGCTTAGGTACCCACATTTGAGTAATCTTCCGGTAAGGCCATAAAAAATGAGGGAAAATATTCCTTCTGCAGAATTGGCGTGCAACCTTTGGTGCTCCGCCGGGCTCTTACCAGTGGAAGACACCTTTACCAGAACCTCCGTTGAAGATTTTCAAATCCAGAGATACCTCTGAGGCAGACCTCATTCAAGAGGCTGTGGCCGGAAAGCGGAACGCCCAGCAGCAGCTGTACCAACGGTACGCAGGCAAGATGCTGGCGGTAAGCAAGAGGTATGCCCGCACGGATTTTGAGGCCGAAGACATTCTCCAGGACGCATTTGTAAAGGTGTTTCTGTACCTGAAGAACTTTAAAGGCGAGTGCCCTTTGGAATTCTGGATCAAGCGCATTGTCATCAACACCTCCCTTAAACACCAGCGCAGCAACCGGCACCTCATGGTCACAGACCAGGAAGGGGAGTGGGATGTCGTTTCAGAGCATGATTCCCTGGACGGCCAATTCGCCTATGAGGAGTTGTTGCAATTGGTACGGGAGCTTCCGCCGCGCTACCAGGCGGTCTTCAACCTGTATGCCATAGAAGGATTCTCCCATAAGGAAATAGGGGAGATGCTGGAAATAACGGAAAGTACTTCCAAATCACAATATTCCCGGGCCCGCGCCAGTTTACGGCTGGCCCTGCTACGGTTAAAAGAGCAGTACCATGAAAAAATCACCGGCTGAGCAGAAGCAAGGTCAGTCCGTGGAAGAGGTATTCCGGAACGGATTGGCAGACGCGGAGGCTACCCCGCCCCCGCGCATCTGGGAGAACCTGGACACCCTCCTGGAGAACCAGGAGTTGCACCATTACCGCAAGCAGGCGAAATGGTACCGGTCCATTGCCGCCGCCGCGGTGCTGCTGTTTATCTCGTTTGCCGTATTCTTCTGGAGGAGCAGCAACCAAACACAACAACCCCAGAACGGCCTGGCCTCAGTTTCAAGCCTGCATGGTCCCTCTACCCAAGAGAAAGCCAAACGCGCAAACCCAAGCCCGGAAAAACCTGATGAAAAGCTGGCCGCTGTTTCAGAGCCGTTTTCAGAAAAACAGGCCCAAAAAAGGAATTCCAAGGATCAGCCTTTAGCCGCCGCCGGCAGTTACAGACCAACCCCGGGAGAGCAACTTAAGGCTATGGGGAATAATAGTTTGAACCAACGGCATACCACACCAGCAAGAATGGAACGGGAACCGGAAACAGGAAACAGCAATGCCTCCCTCACTGGCCCTTCCCTGGCCACTTCCTTTCCCTTGGCGCAAGATTCAATGCTTGGGTTGACTACTTCCGCTTTGGCCGCAAAAGGACCTGTTTCCCTGCCTGTGGGTGGTTTGGTAGATTCAGTGCAGTATGCCCAGGCAAATACTATTTTAAGGCAGAAGCAGGTGGAAGAGGTAGCGGTGGCCGTAGCGGCGCCGGCAGAAAAGGACGAAATGGGAAATACCCAAGCCGGCCAGAGATGGAGCCTGGCCGTGGCCTATAGCCCACAGTATGCGTATTCTCCCGTAAAAATAGGGCAAGCCAACAGTGCTCCTTTGGCGTCTTTCTCTCAACCCCAAATGGCCAATGACTACCAGGAGGCGGTAGAAGAGTACAATAATAGTTACAGCCCGGCTTATTCTTACAGTACATTGGTGGGGGCTACTTATCAGATTAATGAGAAATGGCAGCTGGAAAGTGGCATGCTGTATACCCAGAGTGAGGCTACTACCACCTCTTCGTTTCTTGTTTCTGGCTATGCAGAATTCCAGGGGTTTCAAGGGGCGTCCTTAACCGGCA
Organism: Rufibacter soli; assembly: GCF_054781795.1. NCBI lineage: Bacteria > Pseudomonadati > Bacteroidota > Cytophagia > Cytophagales > Hymenobacteraceae > Rufibacter > Rufibacter soli. Next base: position 210,973 of record NZ_BAAGTS010000002.1, read on the forward strand.
GTACTAAAAATGTGCCGCTGGTGGCAAACGCGCTGCACACAGACGGGGCTGCGGGGGGCATGTCGGTGAGCCGCACGGGTCAGTACACCACCAAATACAAATACCAGCAAGTGGGGCTACCGTTGCGGGTGGCATATAAACACGCTTTTAACAGGTTTTTTGGCTATCTGGCCGGCGGCGTACACGTAAACCTATTATTGCAGAACAGCATCACCCCAGAAAGCAGGCAGGTAGAGGCTTTGCGGTTTAGTTTCAATGACCAGAATTCACCGTATAAAGCCTGGCAGTTGGCCACTTCTACCGCGGTGGGGGTGGGGTATGAACTGTCAAAGAATATGAGCCTTTTGGTGGCGCCAGAGCTCAACTACTCCCTTACGCCATTGCTGAAAGAAGGGCAAAAGCAGCCCGATGCCTTTCAGGTAGGCGTAAGTGTTGGCGGCAGATGGCGTCTGGGGAAATGATTTTGGCATGCAACCTTTGTGCTGCGGTAGGGGTCTAACCAACATTCTTGGTCTCCTATAGGCAGCAGGAGTTAATAATATAGTTCTTATCAGCTTACCAGTATGAATACCACTTACTCTTTCCACAAAGTTGCCCGTACCTGGGCTTTGATTTTCTCGGTGCCCTTGTACATAGGCGGAACTTCCCTCTGGCTGAAAGAAGAAATCAAAGATGTGGTAAATGAGAAAGAGGCCCATATGCTTTCTTCCCTCAAAGAGGAAATGAAGAAGTCTCTGGCCCAGAAGAGACAAAAGCCTAAAACGGTGGTCCTGCCGTAAATGGCTTGGGCGTTCTGAGCCTGTTTTTGGTAAAACAGCCCTAAAACGCTACCTAATTTAGCGCAATGCTAAACTCTATTGCTTTTACTGGTGTTATAATACGTTATCTTTGATTGTATTTCGCACCACATGAAATTTCAACTAACCTCAGAATTCCAACCCACCGGAGACCAGCCCCGGGCCATAAAACAACTCACCCAGGGCGTACGCAGCGGCGAGCAAGCGCAGGTGTTGCTTGGGGCCACCGGTACCGGTAAAACCTTTACCGTGGCTAACCTCATCCAGGAGGTACAGAAGCCCACGCTGGTGCTCTGTCACAACAAGACCTTGGCCGCCCAGCTCTACGGCGAGTTCAAGCAGTTCTTCCCCAACAACGCGGTGGAGTACTTCATCTCCTACTATGACTACTACCAGCCGGAGGCCTACATCGCCTCCTCTGACGTGTTCATTGAAAAAGACCTGGCCATCAACGAAGAGATTGAGAAGCTCCGGCTCCACGCCACCTCGGCGTTGCTCTCGGGCCGCCGCGATGTGATTGTGGTCGCCTCCGTGTCCTGTATCTACGGTATCGGTAACCCCGAGGAGTTCGGGAAGAACGTGATCCCGCTGGCCCCGGGCATGAAAGTGAGCCGCAACAACCTGTTGTACCAGTTCGTGTCCATTCTCTACAGCCGTACCGAGGTGGAGTTCACACGTGGAACGTTCCGGGTGAAGGGCGATACCGTGGACATCTATCCGGCGTACGCTGATTTTGCTTACCGCATCTATTTCTGGGGCGATGAGATTGAGTCCATTCAGCGCATTGACCCAGAGAGTGGCCGCAAGCTGGCCGACGAGGAAAGCGTGTCGCTGTTCCCGGCCAACCTCTTCGTGACGGGCAAGGATACTTTGAACCAGGCCATCAATGAGATTCAGTTTGACATGGTGGCCCAGCACGACTACTTCCTCAAGGAAGGCCGTGACAACGAGGCCAAACGCATCAAGGAGCGTACCGAGTTTGACCTGGAGATGATCCGGGAGCTGGGCTATTGCTCCGGTATTGAGAACTACTCCCGCTACTTTGACCGCCGTGCCCCCGGCGCCAGGCCATTCTGCCTGCTGGACTATTTCCCGGATGATTTCCTGATGGTGATTGACGAGAGCCACGCCACGCTGCCTCAGGTGCGGGCTATGTGGGGCGGTGACCGCTCGCGCAAGACCGCGCTGGTGGAATACGGCTTCCGGCTTCCCGCCGCCATGGACAACCGCCCGCTTACCTTCAATGAGTTTGAGAGCGTCATGCACCAGGTCATTTTCGTGAGCGCCACGCCCGGCGACTACGAGATCCAGAAATCTGAAGGCGTGGTGGTGGAGCAGATCATCCGCCCAACGGGCCTCTTGGATCCGGAGATTGAGATTAGGCCCAGCCAGAACCAGATTGACGACCTGCTGGATGAGGTGGACAACCGCATCAAGCGCGGCGACCGTGTGCTGGTGACTACCCTTACCAAGCGCATGGCCGAGGAACTGACCAAGTACATGGAGCGCCTCAACATCAAGGTGAAATACATCCACTCTGAGGTGAAGACCCTGGACCGTGTGGAGATTCTCCGGGAGCTGCGCTTGGGTGAGATTGACGTCTTGATTGGGGTGAACCTGCTGCGCGAAGGGCTGGACTTACCCGAGGTAAGTTTGGTGGCTATTCTGGACACCGACAAAGAAGGTTTCCTGCGTGACCAGCGCTCTCTGATCCAGACCATCGGCCGGGCCGCGCGTAACGAGAACGGAAAAGTGCTTATGTACGCTGACAGGATCACGGGTTCTATGCAACGCGCCATTGACGAGACCAACCGGCGCCGGGCCACCCAAATGGAATACAACCTGGAACACGGCATCACGCCTAAAACGGTGTACAAGTCCAAAGAGGCCATCATGGAGCAAACCTCGGTGGCAGACTCCAACAAGCGCGAGGCCAAGGCCTACGCCGGCCCAGATGAAAGCCTCATGTCCATTGCCGCAGATCCGGTGGTGCAGTACATGAAGCGCGATGAACTGGAGAAAGTCATCAAGAAAACCGAGAAGCAGATGGAGGCCGCCGCCAAAGAACTGGACTTCCTGCAGGCCGCCAAATACCGTGATGAACTAGCTGAGCTGCGTAAGCTGCTCAAGGCCAAACGGGACTAATATTTCTTATTTAAGCAAATTCCCGTTTTGGGCCCGTTTTCCAAAAAACGGGCCCAAAACGGGAATTTCTTTTTTAGAAAAAGCACGAAAGACCCGTAGGGGAGAAAAGACTTGGCGTGGTCTTTGTTGACAGAGAAAAGGTTCACCAGTACGCGCAGTTGAAGGTTTTAGGCCACAGGAAGAAAAACGGTGAAACGCCAGTTCCACGTATACCACCTAAACCCATGCGTACCCTTCTCCACCTTTTGTGGCTCCTGCTAGCCCCGTTCTTAATGGTCTCCTGCTCAGACGACGAGGAGCCAACCCCGGCCCCACATTCTGAGCTCTCCTCGGTGGTGGTGTATTCCAAGTTCTCCAATGCAGGCTATATCCCGTTAGGCCGCACCGCGGAGATGAAGGTCTACTCCGGAGACACCATCCGGTACTTTTTCAGGTTCACTTCCAACAGGGGCATAAAGGATTTCAAGGTCTATGACAACATCCGGGGCCGCGAATTCCCGCTAGTAGTGCAGACCAAAGCCACTTCCACCGCCAACGGAGAGACGGCCAATGAATATGAGTTAGAATATGTGGTAGATAATTATGTGCAACGGGTGCAGCCGGGCCAAGAAGTGGTGTTATCAGTAGAGCCAGTCCACGAAGACGGCACCATTTACAACGACCCCACCACCGGGAAACCCCTTGAAATCAAATTTACCTTGGCGGACCCTTTGGTATACACCGGGGCAAGGCTCTATAACTACTGGGGCCCTAAAAGCAATTCACTGGTGATCTTTGATGTGGGCATTGCCAACCATCCGGCCCAGTCTTTGGTAGACGAACGGTTCCTGAGCCCCTATGCCTTCCTGACCAACAAAATGCCGCCCAGGTCCTGGACCGATAACAGATTTGAAGCCTCGTTTACGTCTGGACCGGAAATGGGCGTCAGTCGGGTCTCCTATGTAAAGGTGCCTGCCGTGGGCAAGAACTGGTACCAGCCCAACCAGATTGCTCTGGCCATGAAACAGTACGGACCTGAAATAACCACAGTGGTGAATGCGCAAGTAGGGGATGTCTATGCTTTTAGAGTGAAGTACCCGCTCATGAATTCCTGGGTAATCTATGGCGTGATGGAAGTGAAGAACATAGTGGATGACCATGACACCGCCGCCGGCAATGGCCATGATGAAGACTACCTGGAGTTTGATATCAAGTACTTCCCGGGCTATCGTTACTAACCCTATTTAGCAATCTGTTTTAGGCCTGTTTTGGCCAAAACACCCTTAAAACAGAAAAGCGGCTCTATAAAGAAGTAGAGCCACTTTTCTGTTTTCTAAGAGTACTTAAATCAGCTTATCTGGCGTAATGGGCAGTTCTCGTATGCGTTTGCCGGTGGCGTTGAAGATGGCGTTGGCAATGGCCGGGGCTACGCCGATGGTGGCAATCTCCCCGATGCCTTTGGTGCCGTTGGGGTTATTGATCAGATCGGGCTTGTTCACAAAGAGTGCTTCTATGGGAGGCGCATCAGTGTGTACGGGCAAGTGGTAATCCGCAAAGTCTTTGGTCACGTAACGCCCGAAGCGGTGGTCCATGACGGTGCCTTCCGTTAGGGCCATGCCGATGCCGCCCACTGCGCCGCCAATCATCTGGTTGCCGGCAGTCTTGGGGTTGATGACGGTGCCGGCATCGGCGCAGGAAACCAGCTTGGTCACCCGTATCTGCCCGGTCAGGGGGTGCACCTGCACCTCGGCAAAGTGCACCGAGAACGAGTACATGGAATACTTCTGGCGCGCGTCAGGGTCGGGCTTGGATTCTTCGGTTACCTCCAGTTCCGGTAGGTTCTGCTGCTTTAGAATATCTGCGTAGCTCAACCGGGAAGCAGGAGCGCTTTTAAGGGAAACATAGCCGTCTTTGAACGCGAGGCTCTCCAGCGTAGCCCCTTTGAAGACCGTGTCCTTATTGCCAGAGGCCATGCCCGCCAGTTTCTGCTTAAGGGCCATGCAGGCCGCGTGCACCGCCGAGCCCACACTAGCCACCGTCGCCGAGCCGCCCTGGCTGGGCGATGGCGGATACAGGGAACTACCCAACTCAAACACAATCTTCTCCGGCGCAATGCCCAGATTCTGGGCGGCAATCTGCACCATGGCCGTGCCCGTTCCCGGACCGATATCGGTGGTGGCGCTTTGCAGCACCAGGTTGCCGTCTGCGTATAGCGTGGCCTTCACCTTGGCCCGGCCGCGGTTGGCGCCAAACGTACCCACGCCCATGCCGTAGCCTACCAGCCATTCGCCGTTTTTCAAAGAGCCTGGTTTTAATTGCCGTTTGTTCCAGCCAATTCGCTCGGCACCCATCTGCATGGCCTCCGTGAGGTATTTGGTGGACCAAGGCAGATTTTTCTCGGGGTCCTTGTCGGTGTGGTTTTTGAGGCGGAACTCCAGCGGATCCATACCAATGGCGTGGGCCATCTCATCAATCGCCGATTCCAGCGCGAAGGCCCCGGTTGCCTCACCAGGACCGCGCATCCAGATGGGGGTAGAAATATCGAGGGGCAGGATGCGGTAGCGCGTGGTGACGTTGGGGCTGGTGTACATCATGCGCGTCTGCTGTAAGGTGCTCTCGGTGAATTCCTCATAGGAAGAGGTCTGCCCGATGGCTTCGTGCGTGATGGCGGTGATTTTGCCGTCTTTGGTGGCGCTCATGCCCACTTTCTGCCAGGCGTGCGGCCGGTAACCCACCATGGTGAACATCTGCTCGCGGGTGAGCATCAGTTTGACGGGGCGGTTCACTTTCCTGGCGGCCATGATGGCGGCGGTCTCGTGGGGCCAGGTGTGCAACCCGTTCCCGAAGGCGCCGCCCACAAACGTGGCAATCACCTTCACGTTCTCCACCGGGATGCCCCAGTCTTTGGCAAATGCATTTTGGGTACCCACTACCGCTTGCGTCTTGTCATAGACGGTGAGTTGGTTGTCGGCTTCCCAGTGCGCGATGATGGCCTGCAGTTCCATGGGGTGATGCACCTCCGTGGGAATCACGTACTCGCTTTCTACTTTGAGCGCCTCGGTTTTATAGGCGTCTTCCTTGCCCCGGGTGTAGTCGCCTAACGGGTGCTTGGGGTTGCGCTGGGCCGCCGTGGGCAGTACAGCTTTGCCGATGTTTTTATTAAAATCCGTGGCGTGTTGCTCTACGGTGTACTGGGCTTTCACCAGTTTGGCCGCGTAGCGGGCCCGCTCCAGGGTATCTGCTACCACTACGGCAATGGGTTGGTCGTTGAAGTCTACCTCGTCATTGAAAAACACGCGGTGCGGCTGGCCTACCGGCTTGGGCTCAGAAGGGTGCGCGGCCTGCACGTAGCCGGGTACTTTGGGTGCGTTCTGGTAATGCAGCACGGCCAGCACGCCCGGCGCATTCTCGGCGCGTTTGGTGTCAATGCTTTTAATGCGGCCTTTGGCGATGGTGCTGCCCACCAGCACGGCGTGCGCCATGTTGGGCAAGGCATATTCGGCAGAGTATTTGGCGGCCCCGGTTACTTTCAGGCGGCCATCTACCCGGTCCATGGGCTTGCCCACGTTATCTTGGAAGAAATAATCTTTCATATAGGTAGTGGGGTTAAACGGCGGCCGCCGCATTTTTAAGGGCCTGCACCAGGGTGTTAGGCCCCAGTTTGAGTTTGAATTGGTTGTGCTCAAAGGCCTTCGCGCCGCGCATGGCCAGCTCGGCGGCTTGCCGAAAAGTAGCTTCGGTAGCCGGTTTGCCCGCCAGAAACTGCTCGGCCTCTACTAAACGCCAGGGCTTGTGCGCCACCCCGCCCATCGCTAGCCTAGCGGATTTAATAGTACCGCCGTCCAGGTCCAGGGCCGCAGCCACCGAGACCAGCGCGAAGGCGTAGGAGTTGCGGTCGCGCACCTTCAGGTAATGCACGTGCTTCTGGTAGGGGTTCTCCGGAATGTCCACGGCCGTAATCAGCTCGCCTTTCTGCAGGTTGGTGTCTATATGCGGGGTATCGCCGGGCAGACGGTGGAACTCCGCGAACGGGATTTTGCGGTCGCCTTTGGGCCCGGAGACCAGCACTGTGGCATCCAAGACCACCAGCGCAATGTTCATGTCAGAGGGGTTCACGGCAATGCAGCTGGCACTGTGCCCGAAGATGGCGTGCATGCGGTTGTAGCCCTCCAGGGCGCTGCAGCCCGAGCCGGGCTCGCGTTTATTGCAGGGTGTGGCCAAATCATAGAAGTAGGGGCAGCGGGTGCGTTGCAGCAGGTTTCCGCCTACGGTAGCCATGTTCCGGAGCTGCGCCGAGGCCCCCGCGTTCAAGGCCTGGGCCAGTAGCGGATGTTTTTCTTTTACCAATTTGTCTTCGGCCACGGTACTGTTCAGGGCCAGGGCGCCAATGCGCAGCATCCCGTTCTCCTTCTCTATTTTGCGCAGCGGAAGCTTGTTGATGTCCACCAGTTTCTCGGGGTTTAGGACGCCGCGTTTCATGAGGTCCAGCAGGTTGGTGCCTCCGGCAATGAACATGGCAGTCTGGTCTTTGGCCACGGTGTCAATGGCGGCCTTCGGCTTGCCGGGCTTTACGTATTGGAACGGAATCATACCTTCTGCCCTCCGTTTTTAACTTCCTTGATGGCGCTCACAATATTAGGGTAAGCCCCGCACCGGCAGATGTTGCCGCTCATGTACTCACGGATTTCCTCGTCTGAACCGGCGTGGCCTTCCTTGATGCAGGCCACCGCGCTCATGATTTGGCCCGGGGTGCAGTAGCCGCACTGGAACCCGTCATGTTTGATAAAGGCCTCCTGCATGGGGTGCAGTTTTTCGCCGTTGGCCAGGCCTTCAATGGTGGTAATCTCCTTGCCGTCCTGCATCACGGCCAGCGTGAGGCAGGAGTTTACCCGCTGCCCGTCTATGTGCACGGTGCAAGCGCCGCACTGGCCGTAGTCGCAGCCTTTCTTGGTGCCGGTAAGGTGCAGTTGCTCGCGCAGCAAATCCAGCAGGGTGGTGCGGGGTTCTATGGACAGCTTCTGTTTCTTGCCGTTGATCTGCAGGGTCACGTTCACCTTCTCAAAGGCATCGGCTAGTTTTTCCTCCAGCTTCAGGTCGGCGGCTTTCACGGCAATGCCCGGGGTCAGGGCGAAGGCCGTAAGCACGCTGCTTTGCTTTAAGAAGGACCGCCGGGCCTCTGACATGCGCTGTCCGCCCGCTGCCGAAGGCTGTTGAGGTTCAAGGTCTTGGTCTTGGGGCATATATAAAAAAATGAGGCTAAATGAAGATGTAGTATACGCAGGGGGCTGCTAAGAAACCATCTAAATAAGCCACTACGACGGTGTCTGCCGGCAAAAATCTTGTTTTGAGCCTGTTTTTCCAAAAACAGGCTCAAAACGCAAAATCCGATGGGGGACAGCGGGTAGCAAAGCAGTGAAGGCCGTATCTTTGCCCCGTACCACTTGTGCTTTCTCCATGGCCCTGCCTTCCGCTTCCATTTTCACTTTCCGGCTTGCCACCCCGGCAGATGCCCACCTGCTCGCCGACCTGGGCTGGCGCACCTTTGACGAGACCTTTGCCGCCTACAATACCCCCGAGGACATGGAAGCCTTTCACCCCACCATGTACGCCCCCGAACTTCAGGCCGCCGAGCTGGCCGAGGCTGAGACGCAGTTTCTATTGGTAGAGGTAGAAGGCGAAGCCGTGGCCTACGTGAAATGGAACACCGCCCCGGCTCCTGCTGAAATACCTGGCCAGCGTCCTTTCCAGATTAGCCGCCTCTATTTACTGCAGGCCTGGACCGGCCGTGGGCTAGGGGATAAACTAATGCAGTTGAGTTTAGAGAAAGCAAAAGAAAACGGACACGACGTAGTCTGGCTCACCGTCTGGGAAAGTAACGAGCGCGCCATCCGGTTCTACCAGAAATATGGGTTCAAAGAAGCTGGGGAACTGACCTTTGTGCTGGGCCAGGATGTGCAACGGGATTTGTATATGGTAAGAGAGTTCTGAGTCTTGAGTCCAGAGTCCTGAGTTGGAAATGAGAACCATAGAATTAGAGAAATCCTGCTAACTCAGAACTCAAGACTCTGGACTCAAGACTCTTTTCTTATACCACCAGCAAACCCCGTTCCCGCAAGTCCAGCCACGTATCGGTGATCAGGAACTCCTGGAACGTGAACATCTGCCCTTCAGGATAGTCAGCGGCCATGTCTCTGAGCAGGTACTTGGTACCGTAGTTTTCTGCCAGGCGTGTGAGCCAGTCGTGCAGCCATTGCCCTACTTCCGGCGAGGTTTTGATGATATATTCCTCGGTTTTCTCAGTGAAGGTGAGCACGGCGTTGTGGAAGGTGCGGCCTTTCTTGGTTTTCATCTCTATCTCTAGCTCGGGTGCATTCCCTAGCCACAGTACGCGCAGGTTCTGCTTTTCAGAATCCGGCTTGCCCAGGGCTTCCACGGCCTGGGTAATCATATTTTTAGGCAGCGACACGCGGGGCACCTTAAAATCAAACCAGAAGGAAAGCGGCTCTTCCAGCCCAATGCCGTGCATGAAATTATACAGTGCCTTGGCCAGCCCCGCCCCGAAAAGCTCATGGTCAGTTCCTTGCGGGTCATCATGCCAGAGGTCATTCTCCGCAAACAAACCGGGCTCAGGACCTACTTTCACCACACCGTATTTTTCAGGATTCTTGCCTACGGGGCTATGCGCCGTCATAGAGAAGCGGTGCCAGTAGCCGCTCTGGATTACGTTCTGGGCAAACAGCTGGCGTACCACCTCCAGTGAGTCAATGGTTTCCTGGGCCGTCTGGGTAGGGAAGCCGTACATGAGGTAGGCGTGCACCATGATGCCGGCGGTGGTAAAGTCGCGGGTTACGCGGGCCACCTGGGCAATGCTCACGCCTTTCTCCATTTTGGCCAGCAACCGGTCAGAAGCTACTTCCAACCCGCCAGATACGGCAATGCAGCCACTGGCAGCCAGCAACCGGCACAAATCTGCGCTAAAGGTTTTCTCAAACCTAATGTTTCCCCACCAGGTAATCTTCACACCCCGGCGCAGCAATTCAATAGCCAGATCCCGTAGGGCCAGCGGCGGGGCGGCCTCATCCACAAAGTGGAAGCCGGTCTGCCCGGTTTGCGCAATGATCTGCTCAATGCGGTCTACCAATAAAGTAGCCGGCGCGGTCTCGTATCTGGAGATATAATCCAGGGTGATGTCACAGAAAGAGCAGCGTTTCCAGTAGCAGCCGTGCGCGATGGTGAGTTTGTTCCAGCGTCCGTCACTCCAGAGGCGGTGCATGGGGTTGAGCACCTCCACCACGCTCAGGTACTCATGTATCTTCAGATCGCTGTAATCAGGAGTGCCTACCTCGGTGTGCGGAATATCAGCATCCTGGGCCCCGTTGATGAATTGTACCTCACCGTCCTGCAGGAGGAACGTGCGCTGCAGTTGCTCTACAGAGCGCTGTCCCTGGAAATGTTCCAGCAGCTTCAGCCACGGGCCTTCGCCGTCATCTAGGGTAATGTAATCTATGTATTTGAAAACCCGCGGCTCGCGCAGGGTCCTAAGTTCAGTGTTGGGGTAACCGCCGCCCATGAGCGTTTTTATGTGCGGGTACTTTTGCTTGATAAGCTGGGCCAGGCGTAAGGCGCCATAGAGGTTACCGGGGAACGGCACGGAAAATCCCACCACATCAGGCTGCACCTCTTGCAAGCGCTCGTCCAGGAGATCCAGCAGCAGTTGGTCTACTAGATTAGGTGCCGTCAGCAGCTCATTCTCCAGCGGGTCAAAAGAGGTGGCGCTCATGGCCAGTTTATCGGCGTAGCGGCTAAAGCCGAAGTGCGGGCAGACGGTTTCCTTGATGAGGTCGCCCAGGTCTTCCAGGTAGAGCGTGGCCAGGTACTGGGCCCGGTCCGTGATACCCATGGTCCCAAAGGCCTCTTCCAAGTCTGCCAGTTGCAAAAACCGGCTGGCCTCGGGCAGGAAGGAGCCCATGGCAATAGGGTGGGCCAACGTGCTGTCGCGGCCCTGCAGAAATTTGATGACCGGCTCAATAGTATCCAGATAGGACTTGCGTAGCCGCAGCATACGCTGACTGTTGTCTGACAGTTCATAGCTGCCGTCCAGAATAGCTTGGAATACTTGGTTCAACCCTTTCCGGGAGAATAGCCGCAGCACCAGTTCCAACCCAAAATCTGCCTGTGTCACATCATACCCTCGGCCACGCAAAAAGCCTTTGATATAGGCCGTGGCCGGGTAAGGCGTATTGAGCTGCGTGAGCGGCGGCGTAATGAGCAGGATGTTGGGCGAAGTGGTCAAGAAATTCAATTTTTGGCAAAGATACTATAAAGAGTGCTGAGTCCAGTGTTCTGCGTCTTTCAAGGAGAAACCCCGTTTTAAGCCCGTTTTTCAGAAAACAAGGCAAAAACGCAACGCACGGTTCAAAGAGGAGAAACAGCGGTAGGGTAGTTTAGGTTCGATGGGGAAAGGCGGCAGGAAATCTACAGGCGTAGATTTATTTCATGGCGCTGGCGTCCGCTAGTGTCAGCACTCATTTTAGATTCTGCTTTTCTACTTTCTCCCTCTTTCTTCTCTTTCTCACTCTTTGTCATCCTGAAAGGATCTTGGTAGCGAGCGGTAATGGCATGGCTTGCCCGCTTCTGCCATTCGCCCACAAGGTCCTTTCAGGATGACAAAAGATTTAATGCTGAGAAGTAACGCAATTTGTAAAAATGTGTGCTGGCATTAGTGGATACTTGCAAATCACCAGAAGATGCTTGCACCATGAGGCTAGATGTTTACTCAACGCTCATAAAAGTAAAACCCGTTTCGGGCCTGTTTTTCTTAAAACAGGCCCGAAACGGGTTTCCAACCAATAACGGCATTCCTTTAATGCTGATGCTGCATACTGCCGGAAGTAGATTTAGAGCCGTCTCCACCCATCATCAGGCCGGGGTTCAGGCGCAGGTAAATTTCCCCGGAGACCGGCGTTTTGCCATACAGGGGTTTCAGTTTCTCATCTGGCGCGAAAACGGTAGCCTGCACGCCAAGGGTTAAATACGTATTGGCAAAATGGGCCACGCGTTGGTTGGTGCCTACCGTAAGGGCGTGCACATCAAAGACGTCGTGGTGGTCAAACTGGTCAGATAAGTCTAGCTCACCGGGTGTCTTTTGCACGTACTCATAGCGGCCATAGACGGCAGTTTTATCCAGCTGCAGGTTACCTTCGGCAATGGCCGAGTGCTCCTGATGGTGGCTACCGCCGTTATAGCCCCAGATAAAGGCCGAAGTGAAGAAACGGTCCCCGCCACCGCTTAAGGGGCGGCTATACAAAGCCGAAGCAGTGGTTCTGGTCACGTCTTCCCCGGGCTCTACCGCCTCCGGGCTTTTGAGCCATCCCCTGGACACCTGCAGGGCCCAATTTTCTGAAGGGTTAAAAGACAGGCGGGTAGCCCAGGAGTCAAAGCGGGGCTTGTCAAAGTCATAGCGGTTCTCATCTGGCTCACGCCCTGTAAACCGGGAGCCTTCTACCTTGAACTGCTTATACCTCAACCCCAGCGTGGCCATCCCAAAAGTAATGTGCGTGGCGTCCTGCCAGTGGTGGCCCAGCGGCGACTCTGGATTATTGAACGCCGAAATACGGTGCATGAACACAGGCGGACCTACCACCGGCTCCCCGGGCATTCCCAGGAACCCGTACACGTCTACATCTTCGTTGACCATGTGCGTGTAGCCCACACTCACCTCAGAGAACAGGTCATGCGGATGCTGGCGGTCCACCAGGCGCTTGCCGCCGTCGTAGGTTTCGCCGCTCTGGAACAGGAGGGGATACCCGCGCTCCCCCATAGAAAGGGCGTCCAGACTCATCATCACGCTGAAGCGTAACAAGCCGCGGTTGCCCACGTTGCGCTGGGCCATGCCCATAAACCAGTTAGGCGCATCCAACTGGCTGTCGCCGCGAGACCCTTTGTTTAATAGGTCCTGTTTGTTGTAGCGGAGCCATAGCTGGCCATGGAACATAAGCATCCAGGGACCAGCGTGTTTCATGTAGCCGTACATGGGCGTGGCGTCTGGGTGCCAGCTGGTGCCGGAGCCGTTTCTATTCATGGGCAGGTTACGCGAGAAGGTATGGCTCATGCCGCCGGTGCCGTGGTCCATGCCCGCGTGCTGGGTGCTGTCCTGCATTTTGGACCCTTGGTCCATCATCATGCTCGGGTGGTGCTGGTGCTTTTTAACAGTGTCTTGGGGCATCATTTCGTGCCCTGCATGTGCGTCCGTTTTGGTTCGGTTAAGGCTGTCACCGGGTGCTTGGTGGCCCTGGTGCATGCGCGCAGAATCAGTTGGCATTTGGTGCTGCGTATGGTCTTGGGTTACAACGCGGGCCGGAGTCGGTTTTTTAGTGGGCATTTTCTTTCCCGGGATGGACGTGGCCGCTGGCTTTTTCTGTGCAGGCGGGGGCGCAGGTTTGTCTTTTTTAGGCTGACCCTTAGACGGTTTGGCTGTTGTTTTGGGTACCGGGGTTACCTTCTTTTTAGCCGCTGGGGCAGGAGTGGTTTGCTGTTTGGTTTCTTTTGTAGGCGGTGGCGTATGGTGCTCGTGCTGGGCCTCCGCGGTCAATAAACCAAAGGTGAAGGCAATAAATACGATAAAAAGTCTTTTCATTAGAGTATAGTCAATTCTGTATAACAGAGAAATTCACTGTTACAAAGAAAACGGATGTCACCCGCTGGGGTTTAATGCCATTCGGTAAGACTTGTACATAATTCAGGGAAGCCAAGTGCCAGGCTTATGAGGAAAACCGTTTTACGCCCGTTTTTCAGAAAACGGGCGTAAAACGGAAGAAGTCTTTTGTCTGGCACGCGCATAACCAGTTTTTTATGTTTTTGATAGAACTAACCTATAAAGGGCCTTTTGAGGAAGTAGAACCATTCATGGCCGAGCATTTGGCATTTGTGGAGAAAGGCTACACCAGTGGCCATTTTCTGGCCTCCGGTAGAAAGGTGCCCCGCACCGGCGGGCTTATCTTTTGCAAAGCCGCCAGCCAAGCCGAAGTAGAAGAACTCATGCAGGACGATCCATTTGTGTACCAGGATCTGGTAGACCTCCGGATCATAGAGTTTGTGGCCTCACGCGCGGGCCAGGGAATGGAAGCCATGCTGCAGGCCTGATCTCTGTTTTAGGGCCTTTTTCCTGAAAACGGCTTAGAAACGCAAAGGGATAATCATGTAAAGGTGCCCTGTTACCAACCTGCTGGTTTTAAACAAGTAAAAGGAAAAGCCTGTCTTATAAAAGGGAAGGAGGCCAGGGAAAAGCAGAGCCCAAAAGGTGAAGGCCACTCCCCCAATAAGTTCACTCAACGAAAGAACAAAGATAACCAACATAAACCCATGGAATCTTACCAGCACCCCATAGAAGAAGTCTTGCAGGAGGTAAACGCTACTCCCCAAGGGCTTACGACTGCAGAGGCGCAACAGCGTCTGCAGACAGCAGGGTACAATGAACTGAAAGAAGCTGATCGTGACCCCATCTGGAAACTGATTCTGGAAACGTTCAAAGACCCCATGGTGATTGTGCTGCTCCTGGCCGCCGTAGTGCAGTTGGCCCTGGGCGAGGTGATAGAGGCCGTCATCATCTTTGCCGTGCTGGTACTTAATGCCGTGGTAGGCGTGGTGCAAACCAAGAAAGCCGAAGGCGCCTTAGACGCGCTCCGGCAAATGTCAGCGCCCTCTGCCAAGGTGCTGCGCGATGGAGTGAAACAGACCCTGGCCGCCCGGGAACTGGTGCCCGGGGACGTAGTTGCCCTGGAGGCCGGGGACTACGTGGCCGCCGACGGACGCGTGCTGGAAAGCAGTTCTTTGCGGGTAAATGAAGGCATGCTTACCGGCGAGTCTGAACCCGTGGAAAAACATACTGAGCCTATTCCGGGGGAAGCCGCCCTGGGTGACCGCAAGAACATGGTCTACAGCGGGGCGCTGGTAGTCTATGGCCGGGGCAGTTTTGTTGTAACCGCTACCGCTGAAAAAACCGAGATAGGCAAAATTGCTGGTTTGCTGGCTTCAGCGGAGGCTAAGCAAACCCCGTTGCAACGCAAGTTGGCTACCTTCAGCAAAAAGCTGGGCTGGGCCATTCTGGCGCTGTGTATTCTTATTTTTGGGGTAGAAGCCTTCAGGGTCTGGACCGGGGTAGAGTCTCAGGACATGACCGGGGCGCTGCTTAAGGCCTTTATGTTTGCCGTTGCCGTGGCCGTGGCTGCCATTCCAGAGGCGCTGTCTTCTATTGTCACCATTGTGCTGGCCGTGGGCACCCACCAAATGGCCCGCCGGCACGCCATTATTCGTAAGCTGCCTGCCGTGGAGACCCTGGGTTCTACCAGCGTTATCTGCACTGATAAAACCGGCACGCTCACCCAGAACAAAATGACCGTGGTAGATTCTTACGTGCCAGGCCACGCCGCGGAAAATTTTGTAGAGGACCCTGCGCAATGGTCGGGGGCAGAACGGTGGCTCATGCAGGTAGCCGTGCTATGTAATGACGCTCATATTAACCAGGACGGTGCCGAATTAGGTGACCCCACAGAGGTAGCGCTTATTGCCTACAGCAACGAGAAAAAGCAACCCTACGCCAAATTAAGAAGAGAATTCCCCCGTGAGGCCGAGCTTCCTTTTGACTCAGACCGCAAGCTTATGTCTACGGTCCATACCATTGACGGGCAACGCATGCTCCTCACCAAAGGTGGGCCAGACGTAGTATTGGCCCGGTGCAGCCACGTGCTGGTAGACGGCCAGGAACAGCCCGCCAATCCCGTCCTGATGGAAGGGATCAGAAACCAGATTGAAGAATTTTCTGACCGGGCGCTGCGCGTACTGGCTTTCGGCTACAAACCTCTTGCTACGGCCGGGGCTATCTCTTTTGAAGATGAGAAAGACCTGGTGCTGGTGGGCCTCAAAGCCATGATAGACCCACCCCGCGAAGCCGTTTTCGCCTCTATTGAGGAATCCAGGAAAGCGGGGATAAAGGCAGTAATGATCACCGGCGACCATAAAACCACCGCCCAGGCCATTGCCCGCCAGATTGGCCTCATGGAGGAGCAGGACATTGCCCTTACCGGTCAGGAACTGGATGATCTGTCTGAGGAAGAACTGGACCAGAAGCTGGAACATATTTCGGTGTACGCCCGGGTTTCACCGGAAAACAAGATACGCATTGTGCGCGCCTGGCAACGCAAAGGCAAAGTGACGGCCATGACCGGCGACGGCGTGAACGATGCCCCCGCCCTGAAGCAGGCCGATATTGGCGTGGCCATGGGTAGTGGTACCGATGTAGCCAAAGACGCCTCGGCCATGATTTTGACCGACGATAACTTTGTGTCTATTGTAAGCGCCGTGGCGGTGGGCCGAACTGTGTTTGACAACATCAAGAAAGCCATTGCCTACCTGTTCGCCGGGAACCTGGGCGCTATTATTGCCATTCTCTTCGCGCTGGCCCTGGACTGGGTGAACCCCTTCAACCCCATTCAGTTGCTGTTCATCAACCTGCTCAATGACTCTCTGCCGGCCATTGCCCTGGGCATGGAGAAAGCGGAGCCTAACGTTATGCGCCGCAAACCCCGTGATATCAATGAAGGAATCTTTGCCGGCGGTATGATGAAGTCTGTGATTGCCAGGGGTGTCTTGATTGGCGCGGCCGTGATTGTCTCCCAGTGGCTGGGCTTACAGCAGTCCCCTGAGATGAGTATTGCCATGGCCTTCACTACCTTGATTCTGGCCCGTACGCTGCAGACGTTTGCCGCCCGCTCCAATACCCAGACTGCCATTGGCGCCGGGTTCTTTGAGAATAAATACGTGTTGGGGGCAGTGCTGCTTTGCTTCGGGTTGTATGGTTTAACAGTGTTGCCGGGCGTGCGTGAGATCTTCTCTATTCCGGCAGATTTTGGGTGGGAAGAATGGCAGAAAGCTGCCGGACTGGCCGTAGCCGCTGTTACCCTCATGGAGGTCTGGAAACTTACGCCCTGGGCCTCTGAGAAAAGGCAACGGGTGGACTAATGGTTTGTACCGGTATAGGCCAGGCAATGGTGCTAGTACATCTCCATGATCTTGAGTTGCCACTTGCCATTAAGGGTGTAGGTGCCTTTTCTTAGCGCGTGCAAGCCAATACCCGCACCGTATAAAGTAATAGCCGCGCCCATGGTCTGTAAGCCGTCTTTGCGGTCATCAGCATTGGCAAAGAAATTAATGGCGCCCACCAGGGTGAAGACTGCGCCTGCCGTTTTGAGAAAACTGCCCCCAAAGCTGGCTACTTTGCGCCCGCCGGTGTGGTTTCTGAGCCTGACTTTCTCTACCGTTTTCAAAGGCACCTCTATGCCCTGCACAAAAAACGAATTACCCCGGAAGCCCTGCACCACGCCAGACCGCATCTGTTTTTCGCCTACCAGTTGAAAGGTGATGTTCTCTCCCGTGTAAATTCTGAACCGGGCCGCCGACCCCACTTTGGTGAGCAACAGATACCGGTGACTAGGTTGTTGGGTAGAAACGGATACCGAATCGGTGGTTTGGGCCTGGCCAGTGCCAACGATCCCAAGAATCAAGAAAAGAAGAATCAGAAAAAAACGGGTCATGCCAGAGACTAAGGGTTGGCGGCAATTGCTGCGCCCGTAAACTTATGGATAAAATTGGAAGCACGCAGAAACCTGAAGCACTGGAAAAACAAAAAGGCCACCTATTATAAAGGTGGCCTTTTTGTTTTCAGGAAAGAAGCAGTTAGTCTTTAAGCTCAGTGGCGGTGTAACCGGCTGCTTCTACCGCTTTGATCACGGTGTCAGAAGAAGCATCTCCTTCAATGGTGAGCACTTTGTCTGGGCTATTGGTATCAACTTCCCATTTATAGATGCCGGGCGTTTTGTCCAGGGCAGGCGTCACGGCACTAATACAGCCGCCACACTTGATATTGGTTTTGAATTTCTGAGTACTCATATCAATTAGAAATTAAGAATTAAAAAGGATTGTAAAAAAGCAATTGAACAATCAACAATAGGACAATTAAATAATTAAAGCTTCAACGTGCGCAGGCGCAAACTGTTGGTGACCACAGACACCGAGCTAAGGGCCATGGCGGCACCGGCAATCATAGGGTCCAGCAGGAAGCCCCAGATGGGGTAGAGCAACCCAGCGGCCACCGGAATGCCAATAACGTTGTAAATGAACGCCCAGAACAGGTTCTGGTGAATGGTGCGCACAGTGGCTTTACTCAATTTGATGGCCTTCGGAATAGCCCGTAGGTCTGAGTGCATGAGCGTGATCTTGGCCACGTCCATGGCAATATCAGTACCGCGGCCCATGGCAATCCCTACGTCAGCCAACGCCAGCGCCTGCGAGTCATTGATGCCGTCGCCTACCATGCCCACCACGTGACCCTGGCGCTGCAGCTCCTGCACAAAGTCGCCTTTGTCCTGGGGCATCACTTCGGCTTTGTAGTGTTGCAGGCCTACTTGTTGGGCCACCGCGGCAGCGGTTTGGGCATTGTCGCCGGTGAGCATGTACACCTGCAGGCCCAGATTCTGGAGGTCTTTGATGGCTTGCGCCGAGGTATCTTTAATGGCATCCGCGATAGCGATGAGCGCTACCACCTGGCCCTGCGTTCCGGCAAAAACCACCGTTTGGGCCTGAGCTTTGAGTTTCTGAGCCGTTTTTTCCAAATCTGCCCCAAACTGGAGGTTGTTCTCCTGCATGAGTTTTTCGTTGCCCAGCCAGAACGTGTGGCCCAGGTACTGCGCCTGCACACCGCGTCCCGTGATGCTCTCAAAATGTTCCAGTGCCGCTGGTTGCACGCCTTGCTCTTTTAGGTACTTAGATACGGCCTCGGCCAGTGGGTGCTCACTCTGGTTTTCCAGGGCCAGCAACACAGTAGCTAACTCCCCCTGGGCGGTCTGGGGAACGGTCCATTGCAGCTCAGTGACTTCGGGTTTGCCTTTGGTGATGGTGCCGGTTTTGTCCAGCACCACGGCCGTAAGTTTGTGGGCCAGTTCCAGGCTTTCGGCGTCTTTGATCAGAATCCCTTGCTCGGCGCCGCGGCCCACACCCACCATAATGGCTGTGGGTGTAGCCAGACCTAAGGCGCAGGGACAGGCAATGATGAGCACCGTAATAAGTGCCAGTAAGCCATGGGTCACGTTGTTGTCGCCGTCCAGGAAATACCAGCCCGCAAAGCTCAGCAAGGCAATCACAATCACTATAGGCACAAAGATGCCGGCAATTTTGTCGGTGAGTTTCTGCACAGGCGCCTTGGAGCCCTGCGCCTCCTGCACCAGTTTAATGATCTGGGCCAGAAGCGTCTCAGAACCTACTTTCTCCGCGGAGATCTGGAGGCTGCCTTTCTGGTTGATGGTGCCGGTAAAGACTTGGTCGTTGGCTGATTTTTGCACCGGAATCGGCTCGCCGCTGATCATGCTTTCATCCAGATAAGAAGATCCGCTCAGGACGCGACCGTCTACGGGAATTTTTTCGCCGGGCCTTATGAGCAGGACATCGCCTACCAGCACCTGTTCAATGGGTAGTTCCATTTCCTGGCCGTTGCGCAACGCCTTCACCGACTTTGGTTGCAGGCCCATCAGTTTTTTAATGGCCCCCGAGGTTCTGGACTTGGCCCTTTCCTCCAGCAACTTGCCTAACAAGATAAAGGCAATGATGACCGTGGCGGCCTCAAAATAGACGTGCGGCTCCAGCCCCCGTGATAGGAAGAACCCAGGATAGACAGTATTGAAAACACTAAAGAGAAAAGCAATGCCGGTACTCAGAGCCACCAGCGTGTCCATGTTGGCTTTGCCGTGGCGGGCCTGCTTAACGGCGTTCACAAAGAAGTTACGCCCAAACCAGAACACCACCGGAATGGTAAGCGCCAGCATGATCCAGTTGCCGTAGGGCATTTTGTGGAAGAACATGCCAATGATGGCCACCGGAATAGACAAGGCCACTGCCCAGATGGTTTTATGCTTGATGGCGGCGTAGGCTTCCTGCTCGCGGGCCTCTTTGGCCTCTGGGGTGGCTTCCTCTTTCTGAATGAGCATGTCATAGCCCACGCTTTGTAACGCCTGCTGCAGTTTGTTGAGGTCTGTGCCCGGGGCGTACTCTACCAGCACCGTTTTGCCAGCGAAGTTGACGGCTGCGCTCTGCACACCGGGCTGGGCCTGGAGCATAGACTCCACGCTTCCGGCGCAGGCCGCACAGGTCATGCCCTCTACCGGGAAGGTATCTTTGATGGCTTTTTTATCTTTCTGTATCGTTTCCATTTTCAGTATGGATGAGTTTCAATTTCTATTACAAAGATACGGCCCGCAAGAGGCGGGGGCGTTACAGCTTTCTATGGCAAGGTTATATAATTTAAGCAAGGTGGTAGAAATGGACTGAAAGGGCAGTAGAGACAACCCTAAGTGATAGATTGCCCCACCTTATAAAAGAAGAAGCTCCCTCCTTGCCTTAAAGACACGTGAGAGAGCTTCTTCTAGTTTGGGCCTGTTTTGGGAAAAACGGGCTTAAAACGGTTATTCCACTTCTGAGGCGGCCGCCAGAATGGCGCTGAGGCTATCGGTTTTAGGGATAAGGTCCTGGCATACCTCCACGCATTGGCGGCAGACTTCGGCGCAGGCCTGGCAATGGTCATGGGCGTGGCGTTCACACTCAACGGCGCAGGCCTCACAGATCTCTACGCATTGGCGCACCACCAGGCGGGCATGCTCTGAGCCCTTGGAAAGAAAGGAAGCAGTAAGGCTGCAATAGTCGGCGCAGTCCAGGCTCAGGTGAATGCAGCGGGCCATCTTTTTGACATCTTCTTCCTGCAGACAGGCGGTGGCACAGTGGTCGCAGGCAGCAATACAGGCCAGCAACGCATCAATGGCGGGTTTATACTCAGTACGCATAAGACATGAAGGGTTGGTCCTTGTTTCTATACGCGGGTTGGCAAGAAGGGGATTGAACGTTTTAGGGGTGTTTTCCTAAAAACGGGCTCAAAACGGGATTAATGGTATTTCCCGTCTTCCAGGCAGGAATGGCCGTCTGGGCCGCGTTCTGTTTGCAGAGTCACGTGGTTTAATTGGAATTGCTCCCTTAGTTGGGTGCGCATCTGAGCTAACTGGTTTTCCTGGTACTGCTCGTCTACCACCAGGTGGGCGGTAAGGGCATTCTCGGTGCTGCTCATGGCCCAAACGTGCAGGTCATGGATTTCGGCCACGCTGGGCACGCTTTTGAGATAGCTCCTGATGGCCTCCAGATCCACGCCCTGCGGAACGGCATCCAGGGAAAGGTGCAAGGACTCCAGCAACAAGCCCCAGGTGCTCCAGACAATAATGGCCATGATCAAAAGACTGATCACCGCGTCTATCCAGAACCATTGGGTATAGTAAATCACCAGGCCAGCCACTACCACACCCAGACTCACCAGGGCGTCGGCGGCCATGTGCAGGTAGGCACCCTTCACGTTAATATCATGTTCCTTGTCTCTGAAGAAAAGCAGGGCGGTGGCGGCGTTGATGAAAATACCTACCCCGGAGACAATGGAGATTGCGGTTCCGTTAAGGGCCGGCGGCGCGCCCAGACGTTCAATGGCTTCCCAGCCAATGGCGCCCACGGCCAACAGCAATAGCACCGCGTTCAGCAAAGAAACCAGGGTGGTGCTTTTCCCGAAGCCGTAGGTAAAGCGGCCGGAAGGTTTGCGCTGCGAGATCTTAAGCGCGAAGAAGGCCAGCAGCAGACTGATCACATCTGTGAAATTGTGCCCCGCATCTGTGAGCAGCGCCAGGGAATTATACCACCAGCCAGCCCCGGCCTCTACCACTACAAACAGCACGTTCAGCCCTATGCCCACCAAAAAAGCGGTGTTCAGCCTACCCGAAGAAGGCAAGCCGTGGCTATGCCCGTGGGCACCGTGCGCGTGGGAATGTGAGTGGGTTTCTGCCATAGCTAATTAGAGAGTTGGGTTGTACGCAAGAATTGGTCTTTGGGCAAAGAAAAGATTCCCTGGCACGTGATGTGTTATATTATTCTGGCAGCAGTTAACAAGATTTAAGGGTAGGCCGGTGGAACAATAGGAATAGCCAAAAAAGAAACAGCCGGAATTACCGGCTGTTTCTTTTTTTGTGGGGGAAGGATCTTACGCTGCCAGAGAGCGGCAGGCCTCAGCGCAACGTCTGCAGGCCTCAGCACAGCGCTGGCAATGCTCATGGTGATGCTTACCGCACTCAGCGGCGCAGGCCTCGCATACCTCCACGCACTCGCGCAGCAGGTGCTTGCCGTGTTCTGAGCCGCGGGCCAGCAAGGTCATGGTCAGTTTGCAGATATCGGCGCAGTCGCGGTCCAGCATAATACAGCGGGCCATCATCTTTACGTCCTCTTCCTGCAGGCAGGCGGTGGCGCAGTGCTCACATTCTAAGATACACGCCATAAGGGCGTCAATGGCGGGGCGGT
This sequence comes from Rufibacter soli, assembly GCF_054781795.1. Taxonomy (NCBI): domain Bacteria; kingdom Pseudomonadati; phylum Bacteroidota; class Cytophagia; order Cytophagales; family Hymenobacteraceae; genus Rufibacter; species Rufibacter soli. The sequence continues at coordinate 233,319 of NZ_BAAGTS010000002.1, forward strand.
TTTGTGAATTGTGCATTTGGTCAGGTTTTAAATGGAACATGAAAAAGGCACATCCACACTCCAGAGTACCTTTGCTGCCCAGAAGAGTATTCTGTAGCAGGTACCTTGGTTTACGCCGTAAGCGGCCAGGCCGTTGTTATATAATTAGCAGCCCAGTTGTATAAAAGTTTAGGCTACGCCAGGTTGTCTAAAGGAAAGCGATTGATGGAAGGGTCTTTTTTATAGTCGGTCACCGAAACTCCGGTCACTTTCCTGAACTGGTTGGAGAGGTGCTGCACGCTGCTGTACTGCAGGCGGTGGGCAATCTCACTGAGGGTTAACTCCCCGTAGGAGATAAGTTCTTTCACCCGCTCAATCTTAAGCCGGATGAGGTATTTCTCCAGGGTGGTGCCCGTGTGCTGCGAGAACACCTTGCTCAAGTGCTGGTAAGACATGGCCAGTTTTTTAGACAGATACACTGAGGTGGTGATGGGCTGGTAGGCTTCCTCCAGTTGGTGCTGGTATTCCAGCAGGGTGGTCTTGATGCGTTCTGTGAGCTGCTCGTCTTTTTCCTGGAGCAGTTCAAAACCGTGGGCCTGCAGCGCGTCTGAGAGCCTGGGCACATCAACTTCCTGCGCAGAAGCCACGGTGGCCTCGCCCAGCTTTACCTCTTGTACGGTAAGGCCCTGGGCCGCCAATACCTTTGCCACGGTGGAAATGCAGCGGGGGCAAACCATGTTTTTGATATGAAGTTGCTGTTGCATAGCGATTATGAGAATAGGTGCCTGGGTGTTAAAATAACGAAGAAACCCCCAAAGAAGTGCACTTGGCGGTTGCCCCGACCTTAGGACTCCCGGGCGCGTACCCTGGGCGCATTTCTTTTTGCCCCTTTAGGTGCGCTTTTTGGTTTCTTGCCAGACAGGCGCATAAACACCCAGTTCACCGAAGGGATAATCACAAAGGCGGCGCCGGCCATCAGAATAAAAATGCCCAGGAACGTGTTGAACAGCCTGAAGATAAAATCATCGGGGAACCCGAAGGTGTATAATTGCAAGGCCATGGACAGCAGCATACTGATAAGGGCGGCCAGGAGCAGGTCGCGGCGCCAGTCCCGCTGGAAAGGGTGCCTTTTAACAGTCTTCGCCATCTCTAAGCCAATGATGCGGCGGTCCACTGGGGCACCATCTGTAAGAGTTCGGCCTGCAGGGCCACGCCATTGTCATCTTCAGAGCGTTGCAAAGATTGCTTGATAAAGTCTGTTAACGGCAGGTTCTGTTCCTTGAGCTCCAGCACAAACTTCTGTAGCACCTGCGGCCGTGGCCCCCATGAACCCAGTGGCTGGAGGGTCTCTGCCTGCAGGGCTATGAGCTTAGGAATGCTTTTGCCGCCGTTGGTAAGGTAGGCATCCATGACCTGGGGCTGCTCTGTGCGCAGAACCGTTTTGAGGGTTACCTTGTCAGTTTGCTCAGACAGGGCGGCCAATACCGGTAAATGGATAGCGGCGTCACCGCACCAACCTTCTGTGAGTACCAGCCAAAGCTGGGGCTGGGGCAGGTTTTGCAGCATGGCCACCAGGTCTGGGTTCAAGGGCGATTGGTAGGTGCGCTCCATAATGGCCAGGTTGTCTTTGGTGACTTTGGCCAGAAAGGCAGATTGCTCCAGACCGGTGGTTTTCTCCTGGGCCACTGCTTGGCGAACCAGGTCCAGGTACTGGAAGAAGGTGTGGCTTTGGGCAACTACCTCAGGGGTGACCACATTGGGTTTGGCTTCTTGCATAATTCTTGACGCGCTAACGTAAATTGGAGGATGGGCAAAGATACGGGAAAGCCCGCTTCTTGCCTAAAATCTAAATTTTAGGAAAAAACAAAAGACCCGGGCGTTTGCCGGGTCTTTTGCGAAAAACAGGCTTAAAACACCCGTGGTCTTCTTACAACTGTAGTTCGGTTATTCTTCTCTTTTGGCGTCTTTCACGTCATCTGCCAGGCTGGCATCTCCGCGATACCCTTCCAGGGTGCTGGCGTTGGGCTGGTTGTTTTTGAATTCTTTGTCAGAGCTATCTGCCCCGCGGGTGTCTGACCAATTGGCGTTAGAGCCCTGCGGACTTTTGGCTTCGGGGTCAAACTTGCCTTTCTTGGCGCCGGCTCCATGGCCTTCTCTGGAGGGAACGTTCTCGCCGCGGGTATTATCTGCGCCGCCGGCTACCGGGCCATCCTGAAACTTAGGTGGGTTTTTGCTGTCAATAGAACTGTCGTTGCCCGGGTGGTTAGGTCTGCCGCTTACCCCGGCCCCAGTGTTCTGGTTTTGGTTCTGGTTGTTGCCGCCCTGGTTCTGGCTGGCCTTGGGGTTTGATCTGGTTTCCGGGGAACCTTCATACGGCGGGTTGTTATTGTGCCGGTTACTGTTGTTAACGTTATCATTCTGGCTTTGGGCATCTTGCCAGCTATCATCTTGGTTTGGTCTATTTTGTTTAGGGCTGTTATCGCTTCCTTTGGTCATGGCTCTTTCTCCTTATGTTTAAATAGTTTGAAATAGTGCTTCTGCTCTGGCCACTGGCGCAGAGTACCCTCTTGTACGGTGACCATAAAGCTTTGGGTTAGCAGCGGTCTTATTTCTGCACCTAATACAGCAGGTTTGTTAGAATATGAACAACGCCTACGCGGTTAACTCAAAACCGAAGAAGCGCGTACTACCTGCTAAAAGGCAATTACCGTCCACTTGCCCAAACGGATTAAACAGAACCTACCACCATGAAAAAGCTATTAATAAGATGTAACCGCCTTGCCTTTACCCTACTGTTGGGCGTTGCCTTGGTCGCAGGGGCCAGCGCCTGCAGCACCGGTACAGATAAAGGAGAAGTGAACGTAGAGGAAAGCGACTTTAAAGATAAAAGCCCTACAGAGCACAACGCCGAAGGCACCTCAGATAACACCGAGGACGTGAAAAACGAGCGCAACCCTGCCAACCAGAAAATCTATGACCAGCAGCAGGAAAAAATGAGAAGCCGCAATGACAGCACCCAAGAGCAAGGGTTTGGGGCCGCAGGCAAAACACAGAACAACAAAGACCAACAGTAACCTTAATACTGTTTCATAGAAAAGCCTGCCCCTTGATGGGGCAGGCTTTTCTGTTTTGGGCCTGTTTTACTAAAAACGTGCTTAGAACAGTCTACCTGAAATAAAAGCCGTTGGGCAGAATACGTACCTGGAAAGAGTCAATGGCGGCTCCGCCGGTAGGTAAGTAACGCACCGCCCAGCCATTAGAGGTATAGCCGCCCACTCCCAGGTAGAGGGTTCCGGTTTCAGGGTCAATGCCCAGGCCGTAGGGGTCACGGTTCAGGAGGGCAGAAGTAGGCGCTGCGGTGGCGGTGGTAGACATGGTGTACACCTTGCCATTGTAGCTGTAGAACAACGTGTTTTTAGCGCTATTGATTACCAATTGCCCGGCACTGCTGGTTCCTGCGGGAAAGTTGAAGGTGGTAAGCGCGTTATTGTTGGCAGGGTCAATTTTAACCAACGCCCCGGGTCCCGAATAACCGCCTCTTAACACCCAGATCTTATTGTTGCCATCCAAAACCAGGTGTTTAGGGGCTTGCCCTACGGTTAGGGTGCTTTCCACTTCATCGGTGGCCGTATTGATAACTGAAACCGTATTGCCCTCGCTGTTTGCCACATAGAGTTTACCATTGTAGAGGAGCAGCCCTTCGGGCAGCAGGCCTACATTAATGGTTTTGGTGACGGTGTTGGTGGCCAGGTTCAGGACAGACACCCGGCCCGTGCCGTTGTACCCCTGGAAGCCATAGCCTACATATTCGGTGACGTAGGCTTTGGTAGCGTTAATGGCCGCCATGTACCTGGGGATTTTCAAGCCATTGATCACGCCCACTGAGGCAAAGGTGTTGGCATTCACTACCTCAATTTTCTCACTGTTGTTCACAGCTATATAGCCCTTGTCTCCTAGAAACAGAATAGATTGGCCGCCATCGCCTAGGGGGCGGCTGTTTACTTGCTTGAATAGCTCAGGGGTAAAGGTTTTGGCATCACGGGAGAGGTAGCTCACCTCTGAGGTAGGAGTGCCAAAACCGCCTTCGTTCAGGATGAAGACCCCTTTCTCATAGGCGCCTTTAGGGCCTTGGGTAGTTTCGTCCTCGTGGTCACAGGAAGTCAGGAAAAGACCTCCTATCAAGAGGAAGGGAAGATACTTTTTAAGCATGGGTACTTTCATAGTTGGTGATAAATAGAAAAAGACAACAAATTGAATTAAGGGTAAGCGGTCCATTTTAGGGCCAGGGAAAGGCTGAAGGTGCGGGGCGGCATGGCCCGGAACGCCATGGTCTGGTAAGTAGTATTGGTGATGTTCTGCACGTGCGCCATGAGCTGTGCCTCCGCCGTTCGCCAGGCGAAGGTCTTGCCCAGGCTGGCATTAGCCAGGGCGTAGGCAGGCAGCCAGTTGTTATTGTCATTGTCTGAGAACCGGCGGTCTGTGATGGTGGCGTCCAGTGAGAGCCACCAGGTCTGGAAGCGGGCTTCGGCCCAGCCGGCTACCTTGTGTTTGGGCACATAAAAAAGTTGGCGGTAGGTGAGCTGCGCCCGGGCGTCCGGCAATTTCTGCTGTGAGATGGTGTAGGCGTAGGCCGCCCCGGCAGACAAGGCTGTCCTCTCGGTTGCCTGATAGCGCCAGCGAGTCTCCAGCTCGGCCCCGTGCCCCTGCACGTTTTGCAGGTTGACCGGTTCTGAATAGCCGGCGGGGGCGGGTTGCCATTGAATCCAGTCCTTTACCCGCAGGCGGTACAGGGTGGCTTCCGTTGAGCCCGTCAGGCGAGATTGGTGGTAGCTATGCGCCACCCCGGCCTCATAGCCCCAACCGCTCTCGGGCCGAAGGCTGGGGTTGCCGCCCGGGCGCCAGAAGCGGTCATTGAGCGTAGGCACCCGGTAACTGCGGGATACATTGCCTTTGGCGGTAAGGGTATGCGCAGGGGTTTGCCAGATATGGTAATTGGCCCCTAAAGTGGGGGTAAGAGGCGGGTTAAAACCTTTCACCCAGGCTTGTCGCACATTCAGGCTCAGTTGAAGCCGGGGCAGTGGGTCATACCGAAGCCAACTGTAGACAGAGAATCGCTGCTCCTCAATGGCGCCATTGTACTCCTTCATATTGGCCTGGAATACCTGGGCTTCGGTGCCCAGTTGTAGAAGCAGGTTGGGCAGCAGGGCCCGTTCGTGTTCCAGTTGGCTTTGGTAGGTATGTACTTTTGACAGGGAGAGAAGGCCATCATCCTGGTAATCCAGGCGGTCTTTGAAGTAGGCCACCCGGGCGGTAGTGGTACCGCGGGCTATTTGGCCTTGCCATTCGCCCATGAGGCGCAAATTCTCATCATGCTGCCGGGCGTGGGTGTTGGCGCTGCCCATGGAAGGCTGAATCTGGCGCTCTGTCTTCACATACCATCCCCTCACAGAAACCCGCTGGTATTGGTTGATTTTATAGTGTACGTCCTGGGCCAGGCTGGTTTGCGAGAAAGCAGCGTTCTGCTGGGTTTCATAGGGCTGGCCAAATGCGGTAATGTTTTTGAACCGGAAATCATTGTCTGCCGCGGTGCGGGTGAAGGAAGAGGAAAGCGCCAGGCGACCATTGGAAAAAGCACCCTGGACCGCACTGCGGCGGTGCCCGAAACTACCAACTTCCTGCTGCACCTGCACCTGCCGGAGCGGCCGGAAAGAGGCGGGGTTTTCCAAAACCACAGTCCCGCCTACCGAGCCGCTTCCGTACAGGGCGCCACTAGGGCCGTGCTGCAGATGCACGTTTGTCTGAGCCGAAGGAGGCAACAGCGCAAAATCAGAGAGACCTAAAGTGGGGAGCGCAATATTGAACCCGTTCCAGAGCACGGCAGTGTGGCTGGCGGTGGTACCTCTGAATGCCACGGTGGCGGTCATGCCGTTGCCGTAGCTTTTAAGGTAGAGCGGGCTGCGCTGCTGCAGCACCTGGGCCAAGGTAATACCCGGCTGGCGTTGCAGTAAAAGGGAATCTACGGTTTGGGTGCGGGAGCCGGCGGCGTATTTGGCATACCGGTTGGCAGAAATAGTAACCCCCTGCAGTTGTACCGTATCTGGCAGAGTAGCCTGCGCAAATGCCCTTTGCGGAGCCAGAACCCCGGCGCAAATGCTTGCCAACGCGCATAAAATAAGATAACGTACCATAACCTCGGCCTGAAACAAAAGCAGAGGAGACCAGAAAGGGAGAAGATGAACGAAAACGCCAGCCCACCAAAGGGGCCACCATCCTTGCTGCTTTTTTTCCCGAAAGCCTCCAAGTGTGTATAAAGGATGTTGGCAGGTCTCCTGGCTCTCTTCTCCGGCCCGGCCTTCCCATCTGGCAAAGCAGACAGTGGCATGTGGTGGGCAGAATGGGTTTGAAGATAACAGTTGCGGGTACAGCTCAGGTATTACACCTGATTCCCTTTTAAGACCGTCTGGCAGAAAGCCGGGGCGGTCACCAATATCGGGGGCAAAGGTAAGGTAAGTTTGCAAAGGGCGCTACCTTGGCCTCAGGAAAATTAATTATTTCTGTTTTAAGCCTGTTTTAGCAAAAACAGGCTTAAAACAGCGTTAGTGTTGGGCGGGCCTGACCAAGGCATGCAACTTTTTATAACGGGCACTAGTTTTTAGCACTGTATTTGCGCTTACCGCTACATTACCATTTACCTCCTCCATGAAACAGATTTTGCTTACCGGCCTCCTTTGCCTCACCTTGCTGGCCTCTTCGCAGGCGCAGACCATCTCTAAGGTGAATTATGATGCCATTAAAAAGGCGGTTACCTCGTCTAAATCAAAGCTCTATTACCCTACGCTGCTCAAACGCTACCAGGCCAATGACACTCGCCTCACCTTAGAGGAATACAAGCACCTGTACTACGGCTGGACCTTCCAATCAGGCTACAACCCTTATAGGCCCAACGACAAGTCTGATGACCTGAACGAGATGCTGCTCTATGAGCGGTTCATGGACATTGTGACTACCGGCAACAAGATTCTGGCCGTAGACCCCTTTAACCTGGACGTACTTTACCTCATGCACATGGCCTATGGCGAGATGAACAAGAAGGTAGACAGCCAGAAATACCTCACCAAGTTTGAGGGCCTAATGGCCGCCATCAAGGCCAGCGGCAACGGGCGCTCGCCCCAGACAGCGGTGGTGCTCAACGCGCCCCGAGATGAGTACATGTTCCTGACGGTAGTAGGGTTAAGGCAGAAAGGTAGACCGCAGCTGCTGGAAAACAAATATGACCTAGTCAACCTACAGACGCCCAACAAGCTCAACCTAACCGAAGTCTATTTTAACATAGAGAAGGCCCTGGCCAAGAAAAGATAAGCGTCTTTAACCTTCGCACCTGGTCACTACAAATTGCTGGGCAGTGCGCTTGCATAAAGGGCATCCCGGCAATTTTTGCTTTCTTGCCGTTACGTCTAATCTTACTTGCTATCTATGAAAAAACTTCTGCTTTCAGTACTGGCCCTGGCGGCGGTTATGGTGGCTTGCCAACCAGGCCCGGGTAAAAAAGAAGATAACGGAGGGAGCGGAGAGAAGGCACAGGTGGCGCTTTGCGAATTCACCGCCACAGACTCGGCTATGGCCGCGAGTCGGTTAACCGGGAAGTGGGAGTTGAAAGGCGTGCAGACCAACTACATGGGCGCCCGTGATGATGAGTTTTTAACCGGCGAGCAGATCACTGAATCCTCTACCCTCATTTTCTTTGAGAACGGCGAGTTTGAGCAGTATGTGAACGGCAAGCGCCAGGGCGACCGGAAACCGTACAAGATTGTGGGCCAGAGCCTGACGCCGGTGGGCTATCAGTTCTGGTTCTGCGACGAGAAAACGCTGGTGCTCAACAATGTGGTCGCCGACGGGGCCACTGATGTCTACGTAAAACAATAGCTCTTTTGCGCCATGCAATTCCCCAAAAAACTCCCCGACGCTTTCTTCGCCCGCCCAGACGTGGTCACTATAGCGCAGGAATTGATTGGCAAATACTTCTTCACCAGCTTTGACGGTATTTTGACCGGCGGCATGGTGGTAGAGACTGAGGCCTACTCCGGAGAAAATGATGCCGCCTGCCACGCGCATTTAGGCCGCCGCACCAAACGCACCCAGATTATGTATGCCCATGGCGGCGTGGCCTACGTGTACCTCATTTACGGCATCTATTCCCTGTTCAATATTGTCACCAACACCGAAGGCTCCGCCGATGCCGTGCTCATTCGGGCGATTGAACCGACGGAGGGGTTAGAGGAAATGCAGCTTCGCCGAGGGCTTTCCAAAATAGAGCCCCGCCTTACCGCCGGCCCTGGCCTGGTCACGCAGGCCCTGGGCATTTCCACCCGCCACAACGGCACCCACCTGCAAGGCAACGAGATCTGGTTTGAGGACCGCGGCACCGTTATCCCGGAAAAAGAAATAGTCGCCGGCCCCCGGGTAGGGGTGGCCTATGCCGGCGCAGATGCCCTATTGCCCTGGCGCTTCAGCCTCAAAGGCAGCAAATGGGTAAGCAAGGCCCAGCCTAAGTATTAATTGTTGATGGTTAATTGCTGATGGTTGTCATGTGGTAATACCGCAATTATAGGCAGGTAGTGCATTCTCAAAAACAATCAGCAATCAACCATCAGCAATCAGCAATCAAACAACTTTCCGGCCCAGAATCAGGATGGGTTTGTTGTGCATATCCGTAGTGGCGAAAAGGTAATCCTCGCCGCCTTCCTTTAATTTTAGCTTCTCTCTGAGTTGGGCCACGGTCAGGGGATAATTACGCACCGTGATGTTGGCTTTTTTGCCGGGTAGCAGTTGGTGCAGTTCTTTGGCCGTAGCCTTGGGGCTGGCAGTGATCTCAAAAATACGCCCCGGAAACGCTGCCTGAAGTTCTGTGGACGTGTAAAGGTGGCTGTTGCGGTGCAGCTTCTGCACTTGGTATTCCTGTGATAGCCACTTGAAGGCACCCGCTTTCAGGAGCGCCGTGTTAGGTTCGTACAGATAGGTAAGCGGTTCAGGGGCGTACACGGCCGTGGCCTGCTCTTCTTGTAGTTTGGTAAAACTCACTTCCTGGGGCGCTTGGCCTGCCCGAAGGTTCACGGCGGTAAGCGCCGGTTCCAGGTTCTCCTCTGCCGTGATCAGATACAGCACTTCCTTCACTTCATTCTGCACAGCCACCACCCAAATGCGCTGCACGCCGGTCAGGTCTTGTAGGGCCAGGTCAATGTCCAACATGGGCGCCGTTTTGAGCAGGACCGCTTTGGCTTTTTGGAGCAGTAAAGGCAGGAGGCCCAGCACGTCTGGCTCGCAGTCCTGGAGCAGGTGCACCCGTTCCTGGCTCTGGCCCCGACGGGCGGGGTCCAGATAGATTACGTCTAAGGGGCTGGATAATTTCTCCAGGAAATCCTCGGCTTCGCCGGAAATCACCTGAATGTTCTGTACCCCCAGCTGCCGATAATTGTAGGTGACCACTTCTGCCAGCTCAGCTTGCCGCTCTACATAGGTCACCTGCCGGAAACGTTGGGCAAAGGCGTAGGCGTCCACCCCGAAGCCGCCGGTCAGATCGGCCAGGGATTCCCCGGAAAGCAATGAAGCCTTGTAGGCAGCCGTTAGGTCAGAGGAGCACTGCTCCACGGAGAGGTTGGCCGGGAACAGCAGGTCCAGGTTGGCGGCCCAGGCCGGTATTTTACCTTTTGCTTTTTGCCGGGCCTTAATCTGCTGGGCCAGTTTGGGCACGTCAATCTCGGGCCATTTCCGGGCCTGCAGCATCATTTTGGCGGGGTCAGCCGTCAGGTTTTCTTGAAGAAAAGTGCGTTCTGCAGGGGAGATAGGTTGGGCCATAGGTTGGGAAAGGTAAGCAGTGTTTTTGGTAGCGTCTGGTTTGGGGCTGTTTTTCTAAAAACACCTTTAAAACGCCCGTTAGGGATTGCGTTGAAGATGACAAACATATTGCGTACCTTTGCGGTTCTTCTGTAAAAACCTGAACTACAATGGTAGAAACGTATTTGAAGTACAAAGTAAAAGATATTTCCCTGGCCGAGTGGGGAAGGAAAGAGATTAAATTGGCCGAGGCCGAAATGCCGGGCCTGATGGCCATTCGTGAGGAGTTCGGTCCAAGCAAGCCATTGGCAGGTGCCCGCATTGCTGGCTGTCTGCACATGACTATCCAGACCGCGGTTCTTATTGAGACGCTGGTTGAACTGGGCGCCGAGGTGACCTGGTCTAGCTGTAACATTTTCTCTACTCAAGACCACGCTGCTGCTGCCATTGCCGCTGCCGGTATCTCTGTTTACGCCTGGAAAGGTATGAACGCAGAAGAATTTGACTGGTGCATTGAGCAGACCCTGTTCTTTGGTGAGGACCGCCAGCCCCTTAACATGATCCTGGACGATGGTGGTGACCTGACCAACATGGTGTTTGACCAGTACCCAGAGCTGGCCGCCGGTATCAAAGGTCTGTCTGAAGAGACTACCACCGGGGTGCACCGTCTGTACGAGCGTATGAAAAACGGCACTTTGTTGATGCCGGCTATCAACGTGAACGACTCCGTGACCAAGTCTAAGTTTGACAACAAATACGGCTGTAAAGAATCATTGGTAGACTCTATCAGAAGAGCCACTGACGTGATGATGGCCGGTAAAGTAGCCGTAGTAGCTGGTTATGGTGACGTAGGAAAAGGTTCTGCCGCTTCGTTGCGTGGTGCCGGTGCCCGCGTGATTGTAACCGAGATTGATCCTATCTGTGCATTGCAAGCCGCCATGGACGGTTTTGCCGTGAAGAAAATGGAGAACGCCATTCCTGAGGCTGACATTGTAGTGACCGCCACTGGTAACTTCAACATCATCCGGGCAGAGCATTTCCTGGCCCTGAAAGACAAAGCCATTGTCTGCAACATCGGGCACTTTGACAACGAGATTGACATGGCTTGGTTGAATGAGAACTACGGCCATACCAAAGACACCGTGAAACCGCAGGTAGACCTTTACACCCTGGAAGGCAAAGACATCATCATCCTGGCCGAAGGCCGTTTGGTGAATTTAGGTTGCGCCACTGGTCACCCATCTTTTGTGATGTCTAACTCTTTCTCTAACCAAACCCTTGCCCAGCTGGAGCTTTGGACCAACTCTCAGGCTTATGAGAACAAGGTCTATACCTTGCCTAAGCACCTGGATGAGAAAGTAGCCCGTCTGCACTTGTCTAAAATTGGCGTAGAACTGGAAGAACTGTCTGCTGAGCAAGCCGCCTACATTGGCGTAGAGGTGCAAGGACCATTCAAACCAGAGTACTACCGTTACTAATATTTCCGTTTCCGGGCCGTTTTCCGGAAAACATGGCTAAAACGCCCGGCTTCTGCAAAGGAGCCGGGCGTTTTGTTTATGGCCTGTCTAGTATTGTAGCCTTTTTTCAAGAGGTATAGGTGGTGACACAAATCAGTAGCAAACCCGTTTTGAGGCTGTTTGCCAAAAACAGGCTCAAAACGCAACGTTGAGAAACTAGTTCATCCGCGCATTCAACAAGGCAATAAGTTACAAAAAGAGCATTTGGGGAGGCTGTACTTTATCTTTCGGGCAAGGTTTTACCCAAATACTGACTAATCCCGTTTTCGCACCAAGTAGCCTTCTGGGCAATGGCGTCTGCCAGAATCTTGTCATTCTCAGCCAGGGAGGTGCGGGCGTTCTCGGGGTGGTAGAGGTGGTAGCCCACGCCGCCGAAGGGCAGGTTGCGGCGTTCTACCCCGGCGTTGAGCAGCCGGATGGCAAATTCGCTGTCTTCACGCCCCCAGCCGGTGATGTCCTCGTTGAAACCGTTCACTTTCAAAACATCACTCCGCCAGAAAGCCATGTTGCAGCCGCGTATAGCCTTGATGTCGGGTCGTTTCTTGGAGGCCAGTCTGGCTAGCACCCCGGAAGAGACGGCATTAAAGCGGTTGATGATCCCTTTGGAGAGAGGCGTGATGTGCCATTGCTTGGTCTGCAGAATCTGTTGGGTGATTTCTGGTTGTAGCAGGACCCGCTTGCCCTGGATAAAGGTTTTGTGGCGGGCCATGCGCTTGTGGCTCTTCACAAAGTCTGGGTGCAACACCATGTCGCCGTCAATGGAGAGGATATACTCGCCGGTGGCTAGGGCCATGGCTTTGTTCCGGATGGCCGCCAACCTGAAGCCCGTGTCCTCGTGCCAGCATTGGCGCAGCGGCACCGGGAAATCCTGCTGGAAACGCTCTATCAAAGCGCGGGTCTCCTCCCGGGAGCCGTCATCGGCAATGATTACCTCGGTGGGCAGTTCATGCTGCCGGGCCACGCTTTTCAGGACTACTTCCAGGGCCTGGGGCCAGTTGTAGGTGGAGATAATGAGGCTGGTGGTCATGCTGCGGTTGGCTTCGTGCAGTTTCAGGTATTTGTAGAAGGCGCCGTTGGCGTTAGAGGCCGAGATCAGGAAGCCCTCAAACCCGTACAGGAACCCCCGCTTGAGAAAATAATTCCTGAAAAAGGTCCAGGCCCCCTTGTAGGTGGCGGTGAACGTCGAGGATTGTTTTCTGAACCGGTTCTCCTGCGCAAACAGGGTAGTGTACTGGTTTAGTTTCTGCAGCAATTCGCCGGCGTTCTTAAAAGAATAGTGCTTTAATATGCCCGGTAGGGTTTCTACCGTTATAGAAGTAGTGATAATGCCTTCATGCACCTCGCGGTTGGTAAAGCCGGTGGTTTTGCGGTTGAACAGTCGCAGCACGTAATCGTTTTCCCAGCCGCAGGCGTTGATTAGCTTCTGGCCGTAGTAGTTATGGCGCAGGAACCGGTAGGCCTTGCCTTGCTGCAGCGGGTGCTGTAAGATGCTCTGCACCAGGGCCGGGGTAAGCACCTCGTCGCTGTCTATAGAGAGGATCCAGTCATGGGTGGCGTAGGAGGCGGCCAGGTTCTTGAGCGGCCCGAAGCCTATGAAAGGCGAGTGGAACACCTTCACGTTGGCAAATTGCCGCGCCACGGCCACCGTATCATCGGTGGAGCCGTTGTCCAGCAGGATGACCTCTGGGAAAGCGGCCAGCGCCGCCAGGCAACGCGGCAACAGGTCTTGGCTGTTCTTGGCAAGAATGGTGACGGAGATAGGCTGAGACATGCGGCGCTGAAGGTGAAATAAGAAGGAAGGCGCTTTAAAAAGCAGCCTTTCTGGGGGCAAGTGTAAACATCTGCCCAAATATTCGTACGTACCTATGTATATTTAATTTCTATATTTGCGTATAGGTACCTTTATCATAAGTGTAAAAGTACAAATTTAAGAGCAATGAGCGAACAGAGAGGGAACACAATGAGCAAAGAGGAAAAGGACGCCCGCTTTGAGGCGGAACTGATGCCAGTCATTTCCCCGCTCTACAACTTCGCCTTTCGTCTTACCCTGGACGAAGATGATGCTAATGACCTGGTGCAGGAGACCTATCTAAAGGCCTACCGCTTCTTTGATTATTTTGAACCCGGAACTAATGCCAAAGCCTGGCTGTTCCGCATCCTAAAGAACTCGTTCATAAACGACTTCCGGAAAAAGAGCAAACAACCCGCCAAAGTGGACTACTCTGAGGTGGAAGGTTACTACAATTCTGAAGACGTTGACGCCGAGGGAGATAGTTCTGGAGGAACCACAGACCTGCGCATGGAAAGTGTGCAGGACCTGATTGGTGATGAGGTGGCGGGAGCGCTCAACTCATTGCCGGTAGACTTCAGAACCGTAATCATCCTCTGTGATCTGGAAGGGTTTACCTATGAGGAAATGGCCAAAATCCTGGACATTCCCATTGGTACCGTGCGGAGCCGCTTACACCGGGCCCGGCACTTTCTGAAAGAGAAACTGGAGAAGTACGCAAAGACGATGGGTTATAATAGCTAACTGGAATTAAATATGATGGGAACTACTACAATGACAGACGAATTGATGGGCGACAACGCCAAAGGGGAGAGCCATGATCCGGATTGTGAGAAGGTGAAAGGCGTGTTTGAGAAGTGGCTGGAAGGTGCCGCTTCCAAAGAAGATGAGGCTTTTCTGGCCGAGCAGTCTGACGAATGCTCTCCGTGCTTTGAAAGCGTTGACAAACAACGGGTGTTTGTACAGTTCCTGAACGCATCACTACGTCGGCCCGGCACTCCGGCCACCCTAGCTGACGCCATTAAATCAAAGATCCACCAAACAGCTTAGTCATAAGCTTCCATACCTAGGATGCAAGGTAAAATCATTATCTTCTCGGCTCCCTCTGGGGCCGGCAAAACAACAATTGTCCGTCATTTAGTAAACGTTCTCCCAGAACTAAGTTTTTCTATCTCCGCCTGCACCCGCGACCGCCGCGGCCGGTCAGAAGTAAACGGCAAAGACTATTATTTCATCACCCCAGACGAGTTCCGTGAGAAGATCGTGAACGAGGAGTTTGTGGAGTGGGAAGAAGTGTATGAAGGCGCTTTTTACGGTACGCTCAAATCTGAGATAGAGCGTATCTGGGCCGAAGGCAAACACGCCATCCTGGACGTAGATGTAAAAGGAGGCCTGAGCGTGAAGCATTTTTATGGAGACCGCGCCCTTGCGGTTTTCGTGAAGCCGCCCTCTATTGAGGAACTCTCCAAGCGCTTGGTGGCCCGCAACACAGATTCGGCCTCCAGTATTTCCAGCCGTATTTTCAAGGCCAAGTTTGAACTGAGTTTTGAAGACCAGTTTGATGAGGTGATTGTGAACGAGAACCTGGAAGATGCCTTCGCCAAGGCAGAATCGCTGGTGCGCGGCTTCCTCAATGAGGTAGACGAGATAGTATAGCTATGCGGGTAGGCCTGCTTTTTGGTTCTTTCAATCCCATTCACGTGGGCCACTTGATCCTGGCCAACTACATGGCCACTAACACCACCCTAGATACGGTGTGGCTGGTGGTAAGCCCGCAGAACCCCTTCAAGCCCAGCAACAGCCTCTTACATGAGTTTGACCGCCTGCACATGGTGCGGCTGGCCATAGCCGATAACGCGGACTTGGGCGTCACGGACATTGAGTTCCGGATGCCCAAGCCCAGTTATACCATTGACACGCTCACCTATCTGCAGGAGAAGTACCCTACCTACCAGTTTGTGCTTATCATGGGCGAGGACAACCTCGCCACGTTCCATAAATGGAAGAACTATGAGCAGATTCTGGAGCGTAATGAAATTCTGGTGTACCCCAGGCCCGGCAGCGCACCTACGCCCCCTATCCTGCAAGGATACTCCAAGATAACCCTGGTGCCGGCGCCCCTGCTGGACATCTCCGCTACCTTCATCCGGAAATGCCTTAAAGAGGGCAAGTCTACCCGCTACCTGCTGCCCGAGGCGGTCCAGGACTACATACACGCCAAAAAGCTGTATCTGTAATAGGTACTGGCAGGCGCCTGCACTCTGGAAAATAACTGCCTTATTCCTATTTCCTGCTTTCTACACTTTTATCCCTAGGGCTTGCCCAGATGATGCTTTGCCATAGCGTGCCTTAGTGTCTTCTTTAAGGTGCTATACTTTATAAGTGGAATTTTGAGCTGGGCTAATCTATTCCTTCTCTTTCTGATCTGGACGGAAGTTTATTGTGAGAGAACCAGGGGCTATCGATTATCTCTAAGACCCTTTCAGGATAACCTGGGATTTTAGCTGGCTTTGCTAGATAAAGTCTCCTTGCTATTATCAGGCGCAAAGCCAACTTACTCTAGTCCTAGGACATGATAAGATAGATTTCTCTTCCCGAATTCCGGCTGTGGAAAATTCTTAATAACCTTAAGAGTCAACTTATCGTAAATACTAAGTTACCCTTTGGTTGTTATGAGAAAAATGCAAATTTAATCCGTATAAGTACTTGGTATACTCAACTAAGTACTGTAATTTGCTCTTCCTCCCAGATTAATCATCTGTCTTATTCTTAATAATGAGCGTCCTCCTATTTCAAGATACATACCTTTCTCTTTACCACGACGATACGTTGTCCTGCATTTACGCTGACTGGCACGGATTCCAAACATTGGCCTCTGTTCAGGAAGGATGTGAGCGGCTTTTGGAAGAGATGGTGCAGCACAATTGCCACAAAGTTCTGAATGACAATACCCGCGTGGAGGGCATCTGGTCCAGCGCCGCAGAATGGGTAGGAACAGACTGGTTCCCCCGCCTGCGACAAGCCGGTATGACCTGTTTTGCCTGGGTGTACTCGCCCAGTATGTTCAGTAGGCTGTCAGCAGATAAATCCTTGCGTTTTACTTATGACACCAGCGGCATAGAGGTGTTTGACAGCATTGAAGATGCCCGCAAATGGTTAGGAGCCATGCTGCTTAAATCTCAGAAATAATGGATGTCCTTGCCTAAAACAGAAAGCCCGCTCTTGGTAGAGCGGGCTTTCTGTTTTAGGGGTGTTTTTAGAAAAACGGGCTTAAAACGGCTTTTCTTAGATAGTCATGATTTCGGCCTCTTTCTTAGAAAGCAGCTCGTCTAGTTTCACAATGTACGCGTCAGTAAGCTTCTGCACTTTGGCTTCGGCGTCTTTCACGGCATCTTCAGAGGTGCCTTCTTTCTGCAGCTTTCTCAAAGACTCGTTCACATCCTTACGGATGTTACGCACGCGAATCTTGCCGCTCTCGGTTTCGTTTTTGGCTTGTTTCACCAATTCCCGGCGGCGCTCTTCGGTTAAAGCTGGAATATTGAGGCGTACGCCGTCGGCTTCCATGTTGGGGGCCAGACCCAGGTCACTGTTCTTGATGGCTTTGCCAATCTCAGCCACCATATTTTTTTCCCAGGGCTTGATCATAAGCGTACGGGCGTCTGGGGCCATTACGTTGGCTACCTGAGAGATAGGGGTGGGCGTGCCGTAATAATCTACGCGAAGGTCTTCTACCATGGAGGGGGAAGCTTTACCCGCTCTGATCTTAGTTAACTCCACGCTCGTGTGCTGCACCGATTTCTGCATGGATTCTTCGGCTTCGCTCAAATAAAAATTAATTTCTTCGGTCATTGGGTTTTCTGATTTAGAAAGATGACTAAATGGTACCGCCGCAGCAAATGCCAAAGGCGGCACTAATTTCTCACTTTATTCTGTAAAATCCACGGCCTGGGCCGCAGCTTCTGCTTACATAGATACCTGGGTGCCTATTTTCTCGCCGTTGATCAAGCGGGCCAGGTTGCCGCGGGTATTGATGTCAAACACCACAATAGGCAGGTTGTTTTCCTTGCAAAGGGTAAACGCGGTCATGTCCATAACGTTCAGGCCCTTTTCAAATACCTCTTCAAACGTAATGTCTGTGTACTTGGTGGCAGTGGGGTCTTTCTCTGGGTCTGCGGTGTAAATGCCGTCTACGCGGGTACCTTTCAAGACCACGTCTGCCTCAATCTCAATGGCGCGTAAGCTGGCGGCAGAGTCGGTGGTGAAGTAGGGGCTACCAATACCAGCTCCAAAAATCACCACGCGGCCTTTCTCCAGGTGACGCAGCGCCCGGCGCCGGATATAAGGCTCACATACCTGCTGGATATTGATGCCAGAAAGCAGACGGGTGTAAACGCCGGCTTTCTCCAGGGCGCTCTGCAAAGCCATGCTATTGATGACGGTGGCCAGCATACCCATGTAGTCTCCCTGCACGCGGTCCAACCCTACAGACTCGGCCTGCACACCCCTGAAAATGTTGCCTCCGCCAATCACCACGGCTACCTGGGCACCCAGGTCAATGGCAGATTTGATTTCTTCGGCGTATTGCACCAGCATGTTGGTATCAATGCCATACTGCTGCTCGCCCATCAAGGACTCTCCGCTGAGCTTCAATAGAATTCTTTTGAATCGCATGCTTCTTATAAAATGAAAAAGTTAATAACAGGTGTATGTATATGTTTTGGGCCTGTTTTGTGAAAAACAGGCCCAAAACGGAAATCTTTAAAAAACAATGAGAACTTGGTTCTTCTCTACGTTCTGCCTTACGTTTACCTTTACGGCGCTGACCACGCCGTCACCCGGAGACTTGATGATGTTCTCCATTTTCATGGCCTCCAGAATAAGGATAGGATCGCCTTTCTTTACTTCCTGGCCCGGCTCTACCTTCACCTCCAGAATAAGGCCCGGCATGGGGGCTTTGATGTCATTCACTTTCTGGACCAGGGCCTCGCCCATGCCCAGGCTTTCCAGCAGTAAGTCCATACGGTCCTGCACCTGCAGCGTATGCAGATTACCGTTCACCTTTATCTTAAAGGTTTTCGTCTCGGGGTTAGCCTCCACCAGTTCAGCGGTGTAGGATTTGCCGTCTTTGATAATATGAAAGGAAGTGGGGGTAAGCGGAAGAAGGTCCCAGGTAAAAGGCGTGTTATTGAGAAGGATTTGGTTTTTCTCTAGCACTACTTGCCACTGAGCAGTAGCTGATTTTACCTGTAGCATGTGGGCAGCGTTAATAAACGTAAATACCGTATGTGTGAATAAATTCACAACTTGAGTCCTCAAAGTTAATAAATCATTACATGAATCACATCGTTTCGCGCGGCTTCTTGCTTATTCTTGCCTGTGGCTCCCTCTGGGGATGTGCCGCAGAGAAACCGGCCGCCCCTGCAGTAGCCGCTGAACCGGTGGTGGCCACTCAAGACACTACTGGCTTAGCTACGGGGCCTTCCACCAGCAAAGGGCCTTATCAACCTTCGGCAGAACGCCTCATAGATTTGGTGCACACTACCTTAAAGGTGAAGTTTGACTGGGGTAAGCAGCATTTGCTGGGCGAAGCCACCCTTACGGTCAAACCCTACTTTTACCCCCAGGACTCAGTGGTGCTAGATGCGAAAGGCTTTGACCTGCACCAAGTCATGCTCCTGAAGGGAAAGCAGGCAACTCCCCTAAAATACGCTTATGACCAGAGCCACCTCACGCTCTACTTGGGCAAGCCTTATACCCGGCATGACACGTTGCAGGTTGTTATCTCCTACACCGCCAAACCCAATGATCTAAAGGTGAAGGGCAGCGATGCTATTCTAGCTGATAAAGGCTTGTACTTCATAAACCCGCTAGGCACCGAGAAAGACATGCCGCAACAGATCTGGACCCAAGGCGAGACGGAGGCTAACTCGGCCTGGTTCCCTACTATAGACAAGCCCAATGAGAAAATGACCCAGGACCTGTTCATCACCGTGGAGAATAGGTTCAAGACGCTTTCTAACGGCGTGCTAGTTTCAAGCCAAAATGAGAAAAACGGGCTTAAAACAGACCACTGGCGCATGACCAAGCCCCATGCTCCTTATCTGGTGATGATGGCCATTGGCGAGTACGCCGTGGTAAAGGGCACCTGGCGGAAGAAGGAAGTGAGCTATTGGGTAGAGCCGGCCTACGCGGGTACGGCCAAGGCTACCTTCGGGCGGACGCCCGCCATGTTGGAATTCTTTTCTAAGAAACTGGGAGTGACGTTCCCGTGGGAGAAGTACGCGCAGGTGGTGGTACGGGACTTTGTGTCTGGGGCTATGGAAAACACCACTGCCTCTACCTTTATGCAGGCCCTGCACCAGGACCGCCGCGAACTACTGGACAAGAACTGGGACCACATCATCGCGCATGAGCTCTTCCATCAATGGTTTGGGGATCTAGTCACTACAGAATCCTGGGCCAACTTGCCTTTGAATGAGTCCTTCGCGGATTACGCGGAGTACCTGTGGGCCGAACACCAGTATGGGCCTGATGAAGCCGCGCTTACCCACCAAACCGCGTTGCTGGAATACCTGGGGGAAGCCAGAACCAAACAGGAGCCCCTCATCCGATACCATTATCTGGACCGCGAAGATATGTTTGACAGCCACTCTTACGCCAAAGGCGGACGCGTGCTGCACATGCTCCGCAAGGAGGTGGGAGACGAGGCCTTCTTTGCGTCCCTGAAGTTCTACCTTACCCAGAACCAGTTTGGTACCACTGAGATTGATAAACTGAGGTTAGCCTTTGAGGAAATCACCGGCCGCGACCTTAAGCCCTTTTTCCAGCAATGGTTTCTGACCCCGGGTCACCCAGAACTGAAGGTAAGCCACCAATTCCAAAACGGAAACTTAAGGGTGCAAGTCACCCAAACCCAGGATATGGTGAGAAGCACGGTCTATCATTTCCCCTTGACGATTGCAATTGCACAGGGAGGAAAATGGAAAGAACAAGTAGTACGTGTAAGCCAGGCCAGCCAAACCTTTGACTTTCCTATGGCAGTGGCTCCGCAAACCGTGGTGCTGGACCCTCGGCAAGATCTTCTGGCCAAGGTTACCCATGATAAGACTATTCCAGAGTGGGCGGTCCAATTCATGACCAGTACTTCTTTCGCGGCGAAGGCTATGGCCCTGGAGGAGTTGAGAGACACCACCCATGTCCAGATAGAGCCTGTCTTATTAAAAGCACTGAAAGATCCCTTCTGGAAAATAAGGTCTACCGGTCTGGAAATGCTGATCACCACAGAGGCCATGCAACGACCCGAGGTGCAGGGCCAGATAGAGGAGATGGCGAAGGCAGATAAAAACAGTAACGTACGGGCTACAGCCATGTATGCGTTAAGTACGTTGCAAGGGCTGCCCAAGGAAATTATAGAAGGAGGGCTCCAAGACAGTTCCTACCAGGTGGTGAGTGCCGCCATCTTCGCCTGGAACCGGGGCAAGCATGACCAGGAGCGCCTGAAACCTTTCCTGACCTACAAAAATCCGGAGGTAGTGAACGCCTTGGCCGCCAGTTTTACAGATGCTCAACAAGAGGAGGTATATGACTGGTTTCTGGAAAACGCCCGCAAAATGAGGGGAAGTGACTTATATTACTTCATTCAGAGCTTTGGCGCCTTCCTTTTGAAAAAAAATATTGACCAGCAGGAGAGGGGTTGGCAAGCCTTGATAGCCATAGTAGAGCGGGAGCAGCAGGAACTAGTGAAACAGACAGCCTTTCAAATGCTTACGATCCTGGCAGAGACCCAGGAAAGGAAAGAAACCTTAGCGAGAATGGCTGAAAAAGACGAAAAACTGCAGCAAGTCTTGAGCACCCAAATGAAATGATTTGAAAAATATTTTGCGAAATGTTTGACACGGAACAAAAAGCCGTTAATTTTGCATCTCCTTAGAACGAAATCAGCGATTGAAGACGGAAAAAGGGTTCTTTGAATAAAGAATGGGGAGATTCCAGAGTGGCCAAATGGGACGGACTGTAACTCCGTTAGCGTAAGCTTTCGAAGGTTCGAATCCTTCTCTCCCCACTCACACATTGATCAGAAATGGAGGCTAGGTTACAGGTTGTCTCTTGAACGTTTCTGATAGTACCAGTAAACAAGCGGGAGTAGCTCAGCTGGTAGAGCGACAGCCTTCCAAGCTGTAGGTCGCGGGTTCGAACCTCGTCTCCCGCTCTTTGAAAGAATGATGCAGCGCAAGCTGCATCATTTCATTATGCCGACGTAGCTCAGGGGTAGAGTACTTCCTTGGTAAGGAAGGGGTCGTGGGTTCAATTCCCATCGTTGGCTCAAGCGGTAATTATTTTTTACACAATCAATACACCGTTTCACCCAAGAACTAAATACTTTCTAAAATGGCTAAAGAAAATTTTGATCGCTCCAAACCGCACGTAAACATCGGTACAATTGGGCACGTTGACCACGGCAAAACAACCTTGACTGCTGCTATTACTCAGGTTTTAGCGGGCAAAGGTCTAGCCGCAAAGAGAGATTTCTCTTCTATTGACAACGCTCCTGAAGAAAAAGAGCGTGGTATCACTATCAATACTTCTCACGTTGAGTATGCAACTGAGAAACGTCACTATGCGCACGTTGACTGCCCTGGTCACGCTGACTACGTGAAAAACATGGTTACTGGTGCTGCCCAGATGGACGGTGCTATCCTTGTAGTTGCTGCTACTGATGGTCCTATGCCTCAGACACGTGAGCACATCCTTTTGGCTCGTCAGGTAGGTGTTCCTGCTCTTGTTGTGTTCATGAACAAAGTGGACATGGTAGACGATCCAGAATTGTTAGAGCTTGTTGAAATGGAAATCAGAGAGCTTCTTTCTTTCTATGATTTCGATGGAGACAACATTCCAGTTATCCAGGGTTCGGCTCTTGGTGGCTTGAACGGCGACGAGAAATGGGTTAAAACCATTGAAGAATTGATGGATGCAGTTGATAACTACATTCCAATTCCTGCTCGTCTGACTGACCTTCCATTCTTGATGCCAGTTGAGGACGTGTTCTCTATCACTGGTCGTGGTACAGTAGCTACTGGCCGTATTGAGCGTGGTATCATCAACTCTGGTGAGCAAGTGGATATCTTGGGTATGGGTGCTGAAGGCTTGAAGTCTACAGTAACTGGTGTTGAGATGTTCCGTAAGATCCTTGACAGAGGTGAAGCTGGTGACAACGTAGGTCTGTTGCTTCGTGGTATTGAGAAAACTGATATCCGTCGTGGTATGGTTATCTGCAAGCCAGGTTCAGTAACTCCTCACTTGAAATTCAAAGCTGAAGTTTACGTTCTTTCTAAAGAAGAAGGTGGACGTCACACTCCATTCTTCAACAACTACCGTCCACAGTTCTACCTGAGAACTACAGACGTAACTGGCGTTATCACTTTGCCAGAAGGTGTTGAGATGGTTATGCCTGGTGATAACATCACTATCACTGTTGAGTTGATCAACAAAGTAGCGATGGAAAAAGGCTTACGTTTCGCTATCCGTGAGGGTGGTAGAACAGTAGGTGCTGGTCAGGTAACTGAAATCCTTGACTAATCTATAAAAATTTACAAGTCCGCCTTACTTAGTTGTAGGGCGGACTTGTTTTTTTATAAAAGAGTTAATACATTTGCACTCCATTTAGACGAATGGCGTGCATTTTTTTACGGGAGTAGCTCAATTGGTAGAGTAGTGGTCTCCAAAACCATTGGTTGTAGGTTCGAGTCCTACCTCCCGTGCATATAGAGTTAATAGCATCAGAATGGGAAAGCTGACAAAATTTTTCAATGACACAAAGGAAGAGATGCAACATAAAGTCTCTTGGCCAAGCTATGCAGAGCTTCAGAAAAGCTCTATCCTGGTTTTGGTTGGGTCACTGGTGTTTGCAGTAGTGGTAGGTGCTATGGATTTTGTGTACGACTCCACCCTGGAATGGTTCTATAACCAATTCTAATATAAGCTGGAGAAAATGGCAGATTTGAAATGGTATGTAGTGCGGGCTGTTTCCGGACAAGAGAAGAAAGCAAAGTCTTATCTTGAAAACGAAGTTGCCCGTCATAATCTAACGGAGATGGTGCCCCAGGTACTGATCCCGTCAGAGAAAGTGTACGAAATGCGGAACGGCAAAAAGCGCGTGAGAGAGCGTAGTTTTTTTCCGGGTTACGTGTTAGTGCATGCAGATATCTCCAATGGGGAGGTAGAGCACTTAATTACCAGTACCCCAGGAGTTATTGGATTCTTAGGCGCCGGAAACGGCAATACAGTAGCGAAACCTGTGCCTTTGCGCATGTCTGAAGTTAACCGCATCTTAGGAAAGGTAGACGAATCAGAAGAACAGGTGGAAACATTGGAGACGCCGTTCATTGTGGGTGAAACCGTGAAAGTAATGGATGGTCCGTTCAACGGATTCTCAGGTACTGTGGAAGAGGTGTTTGAAGAACGCCGGAAATTGAATGTAATGGTAAAGATCTTCGGGCGGAATACCCCGGTAGAACTGAATTACATGCAGGTAGAAAAAGAACAGTAGTAATAAATAATAATGGCAAAAGAAATAAAAGGTTATCTGAAACTTCAGGTAAAGGGAGGCGCCGCGAATCCAGCACCGCCGATTGGACCTGCACTTGGATCAAAAGGTCTTAACATCATGGAGTTCTGCAAGCAGTTCAATGCTAGAACCCAGGATAAGGCCGGCCAAGTATGCCCAGTGTTGATTACAATGTACACTGATAAGTCATTTGACTTTGTAATTAAGACTCCTCCCGCTCCAGTATTGTTGATGGATGCGGCGAAAATCAAATCTGGTTCTAAAGAGCCGAACCGTAATAAAGTAGGTTCAGTGACTTGGGAACAGATCAGAGAAATCGCTGAAATCAAAATGCCTGACCTGAACGCGTTCAAAGTTGAGGCCGCAATGAAATTGGTAGCTGGTACCGCGCGTAGCATGGGTATCACAGTAAAAGGAACGGCTCCTTGGAGTGAGTAATTAAAAAGCAAATGGCTAGAATTTCTAAAAACAGAAAAGCAGTCTTAGCGAAGTATGATGCTTCTAAAGAGTACTCTTTGTTAGATGCAGCAGGCGTAGTGAAAGAAATCACTTTCACCAAGTTTGATGCCTCCGTTGACATTGACGTACGCTTGGGCGTTGACCCGCGTAAGGCTGATCAAATGGTAAGAGGTGTAGTAACACTTCCCCACGGAACTGGTAAAGATGTACGTGTATTAGTGCTTTGCACTCCTGACAAAGAGGATGAAGCAAAGGCGGCTGGTGCAGACTACGTAGGTCTTGACGAGTACATCCAAAAGATTGAAAAAGGTTGGACTGATATTGATGTAATCATCACTATGCCAGCTGTAATGGCAAAAGTAGGTAGACTTGGTCGTATTTTAGGACCTCGTAACCTGATGCCTAACCCTAAAGCGGGTACTGTTACAACTGACGTTGCCAAAGCAGTGAGAGAAGTGAAAGCTGGTAAAATTGACTTTAAAGTTGACAAAACTGGTATCATTCACACTAGCATAGGAAAAGTATCCTTTGGGCCAGAGCAGATTGCTGCAAACGCTACCGAGGTTCTTGCAACCTTGAACCGTCTGAAGCCTTCTTCCGCTAAGGGAACTTATATCAAGAGCATCACATTGTCAAGTACAATGAGTCCTGGTGTAGTAGTTGACAAAAACTCAATTTAACGAGAAGAGATGACACGGGAAGAGAAAGAAATCATTGTACGTGACCTGAGCGAGAAATTAGCTCAAAACCCCTTTGTTTACATCACAGACGCTTCAGAATTGACGGTAGCTACTATCAACAGATTCAGAAGAATGTGCTTTGACAGAGGCATTGAGTACAAAGTGTATAAAAACACTCTGATACGTAAAGCATTTGATACTTTAGATGCAGATACTTCTGCCCTGGATGTAGCTTTGAAAGGTTCTTCTGGACTTTTATTTGAATCTACTACAGGTAACGCGCCAGCCAAGTTATTACTTGACTTCCGCAAGACTGGCGCTAAGAAGCCAGTTTTGAAAGGTGCTTATATTGACAGCAGCGTTTACATTGGTGAGGAGCAGCTGGAAACCTTAAGCAAAATCAAGTCTAAGGAAGAATTGGTGGGCGAAATCATTGGCTTACTACAATCACCTGCTAAAAACGTTATTTCTGCCCTTCAGAGCGGTGGTAATATCCTGGCCGGTTTGGTTAAAACATTATCAGAGAGAGAACAATAATATTTCAATTTTAAAACAACTTTTAATTACTAATAAAAATGGCAGATTTGAAAGCATTCGCTGAGCAGTTGGTTAACTTAACTGTAAAAGAGGTTAATGAACTTGCTACAATCCTTAAGGATGAGTATGGTATTGAGCCAGCAGCTGCTGCTCCTGTAATGATGGCAGGTGGTGCCGGTGGAGACGCTGGAGCCGCTGCAGAAGAGAAAACATCTTTTGATGTTATCCTTAAGTCAGCTGGTGCCTCTAAACTAGCGGTTGTAAAGCTGGTTAAAGAATTGACTGGTCTTGGTTTGAAAGAAGCAAAAGAACTGGTTGACGGTGCTCCTAAACCATTGAAAGAAGGTGTTGCGAAAGATGAAGCAGAGTCATTGAAGAAGCAACTGGAAGAAGCTGGTGCTGAAGTGGAGGTTAAGTAATCTCACATTCACCTTCCATTACCACTAAGGGTTAGACCTGGCAATTTCGTCAGGTCTTTTCCTGTTTGTACCTAGAAATGATTTTCTAGTAATTTCTGCCAGAGAAATAGCAATTTCCCGGCACGACAAAGTTTAAACGTAAAAATCAGACAACTTTGGCTACAAGTAAAACGACAGAGCGGATTAATTTTGCGTCCATCAAGTCGGTAATAGACTACCCAGACTTTCTGGACGTACAGCTACAGTCTTTCCAGGACTTTTTCCAGTTGGAAACCGCTGCCGAGAACCGCACGGAAGAAGGTCTTTTCAAAGTATTTGCTGAAAACTTCCCTATCTCTGACTCAAGAGAGAATTTCGTTCTGGAATTCGTAGATTATCACGTAGACCCACCCAAATATTCAGTTGATGAGTGTATTGACCGGGGGTTAACGTACTCAGTTCCATTAAAGGCAAAGCTTCGTTTGATCTGTAATGATACAGACAACGAGGATTTTGAAACTATAGAGCAGGAGGTTTTCTTAGGAAACATCCCGTATATGACCGAGAAAGGGTCTTTTGTGATCAATGGCGCAGAACGCGTGATTGTTTCACAGTTGCACCGCTCTCCAGGTGTGTTCTTTGCCCAAAGTAAACATACCAACGGTACCAAATTATATTCTGCAAGAATCATTCCTTTCAAAGGTTCCTGGATTGAATTCGCGACTGACGTGAACAACGTTATGTACGCGTACATTGACCGGAAGAAGAAATTCCCGGTTACCACCTTATTACGTGCTATTGGCTACGGAACTGATAAAGACATCTTGGACCTGTTTGGGTTGTCTGAAGAAGTGAAGGCTGATAAGAAAACCCTGAAAGGGGTGGTTGGCCGTAAGCTTGCCGCAAGGGTTCTTCGCACCTGGACAGAAGACTTCGTGGATGAGGATACTGGAGAAGTGGTATCTATTGACAGAAACGAAGTTCTGTTAGAGCGTGACTCAGAAGTAAGCGAAGATGATTTAGACGTGATCATTGATTCAGGAGTGAAATCAATCATCCTGCACCGTGAGAACGTTAACATCGCTGACTACAACATTATCTATAATACCCTACAGAAGGATAACTCCAACTCTGAGCAAGAAGCGGTAGAGCAAATCTACCGTCAGCTTAGAAATACCGAGGCTCCAGACGTAGAAACCGCTCGTGACATTATCCAGAAGTTGTTCTTCTCAGATAAGCGTTATGACTTAGGTGATGTTGGTCGTTATAGAATCAACAAGAAACTTGGCCTTGACAAAAACTGGGAAGCCAAAGTATTGACCAATGAGGACATTGTTCTAATTGTGAAGTACCTGATTGGTCTGATCAACTCAAGAGCTGTAGTAGATGATATTGACCACTTGAGCAACCGCCGGGTAAGAACCGTAGGGGAGCAGTTATATGCCCAATTTGGTGTAGGTCTTGCCCGTATGGCCAGAACCATCAAAGAGCGGATGAACGTGCGAGACAATGAAGAATTCAAACCAGTTGACTTGATCAACGCGCGTACGCTTTCTTCGGTGATCAACTCCTTCTTCGGAACCAACCAGTTGTCTCAATTCATGGACCAGACTAACCCGCTGGCTGAAATCACGCACAAGCGTAGAGTTTCTGCCCTGGGGCCAGGAGGTCTTTCCAGAGAGCGCGCCGGTTTTGAGGTACGTGACGTTCACTATACTCACTACGGTCGTCTATGTACTATTGAAACGCCAGAGGGACCAAACATCGGTCTGATCTCTTCTTTATGCGTACACGCCCGCGTGAACAGCATGGGCTTCATTGAAACCCCTTACCGCAATGTGGTAGACGGGAAAGTAGATATCACCTCTACCGTGAAGTACCTGACCGCAGAGGAAGAAGATACCCACCACATTGCCCAGGCCAACGCCATCATAGATGACAATGGAAACTTTGTGAATGACAAAGTAAAAGGCCGTTTTGAAGGTGACTTCCCAGTAGTAGAGCCAGAGCGCTATACCTATATGGACGTTGCCCCTAACCAGATTGTTTCCGTAGCGGCCTCTTTGATCCCGTTCCTGGAGCATGATGATGCGAACCGTGCCTTGATGGGATCAAACATGCAACGTCAGGCAGTTCCTTTGCTCAGACCACAGGCACCTATTGTAGGTACTGGTCTTGAACTGAGAGCAGCCCTTGACTCCAGAGCCTTGGTAAGAGCCGAAGGCGAAGGATACGTTCATTTTGTAGATGCAGACAAAATCATTATCCATTATGATTTGTCAGACGCACAGAAGCTGGTAAGCTTTGACGCGGAATATGTGACCTATGACCTGATCAAATTCCGTCGTACTAACCAGGATACTTGTATCAACCTCACCCCATTGGTGAAGAAGAACGAGCGGGTTACCAAAGGCCAGCCATTGTGCGAAGGATATGCCACCAACCAGGGAGAACTTGCCTTAGGTAGAAACCTGCAGGTAGCGTTCATGCCTTGGCAAGGATATAACTTTGAAGATGCGATTGTTATCTCTGAACGCGTAGTAAGAGATGATGTCTTTACCTCTATTCACATTGAGGAGTTCGAGCTGGAAGTTCGCGAGACCAAACGTGGGGAAGAAGAGTTAACCTCTGAAATCCCGAACGTAAGCGAGGAAGCCGTTCGTAACCTGGATGAAAACGGTATCATCCGTATTGGTGCCGAAGTGAAAGAAGGCGATATCCTGATTGGTAAAATCACTCCTAAGGGAGAGACGGATCCAACTCCGGAAGAGAAACTTCTTCGCGCCATCTTCGGTGACAAGGCCGGTGATGTGAAGGATGCCTCCTTGAAAGCGCCGCCATCCTTGAATGGAGTAGTAATTGAGACCAAACTGTTCTCTCGTCCTAAGAAAGATAAAAACCTGCGGGCCAAGTCTAAGAAAGAGGTAGAAGAACTGAAGGTGAAATACAACAGCGAACTCAAAGCCGTGAAGAACGTGATGATTGAGAAGCTGGTCGGCTTACTGGAAGGCAAGACTAGCCAGGGTGTCCGTCACCGTTTCGGAGATGAGATCCTGACCAAGGGTGCTAAGTTTGGTAAGAAGAATATCACAGACGCCCTTTTCCCTGACAAGAACCCTTATAAGGATGAAAGCAACTATGCCGTTCCGGAAGAGGTGAACATGTTCAAGGACCTGATTCTGGAAGGCTGGACCGCAGACGAGCAGACAAACCAAATGTTGCTGGAGTTGGTAAAGAATTACACCAAGCGCCGCAATATGATCTCTGCCCGCTTCAAGCGTGACCGCTTCACCCTAGAGGTAGGGGACGAGTTACCAGCCGGTATCGTGCAGTTAGCCAAAGTCTACATTGCCAAGAAGCGTAAGCTGAAAGTAGGGGATAAGATGGCAGGCCGTCACGGTAACAAGGGGGTAGTAGCCCGTATCGTGCGTGAGGAAGACATGCCGTTCCTGGAAGACGGAACACCAATGGACATCGTGTTGAACCCATTAGGGGTACCTTCCAGGATGAACATCGGTCAGATCTACGAAACAGTTCTAGGTTGGGCAGGTTTGAAGTTGGGACGCAAGTATGCCACCCCAATCTTTGACGGGGCCACTGAAGAGCAGGTATCTGCCGAATTGACCGAGGCAGGTGTACCACGTTACGGCCGTACCTACTTATATGATGGTTTAAGCGGAGACCGTTTTGACCAACCAATTACAGTAGGTGTGATTTACATGCTGAAACTTGGTCACTTAGTGGATGATAAAATGCACGCCCGTTCTATCGGACCATACTCGTTGATTACGCAGCAGCCATTGGGTGGTAAAGCCCAATTTGGTGGTCAGCGTTTCGGTGAGATGGAGGTGTGGGCGTTGGAGGCCTTCGGGGCTGCTAACGTATTGCAGGAAATCCTGACCGTTAAGTCTGATGACGTGATAGGTCGTGCCAAAGCCTACGAAGCCATTGTAAAAGGTGACGTATTGCCTAAGCCGAATATCCCAGAGTCTTTCAACGTGTTGATTCACGAACTCAGAGGCCTAGCCTTAGAGATTACGCTGGACTAATAAGCTGTTTTGGAGGAGATTTCAGGAAAACGTGCTCAAAACGCCCGTGCCTGGAATCTCCCTCTTACGCGTTAGAAAGGCCGCACAGTAAAAAGGAATTTTACATATCTAGCAACACATAAAATGGCGTTAGCAAGAAATAAAAAATTAATCCAGGACTTCTCTAAAGTTACCATCAGCCTGGCCTCTCCAGAATCAATTCTGGAAAGATCAAATGGTGAAGTAACCAAACCGGAAACCATCAACTACAGAACCTACAAGCCAGAGATGGGTGGTCTGTTCTGCGAGCGGATCTTCGGACCGGTGAAGGACTGGGAATGCCACTGCGGTAAATACAAGAGAATCCGTTACAAAGGGATTATCTGTGACCGTTGCGGGGTAGAAGTAACAGAGAAAAAAGTGCGTCGCGAGCGCATGGGCCATATTGAATTGGTAGTACCGGTAGCACACATCTGGTACTTCAAGTCATTGCCAAACAAAATTGGTTATCTGTTAGGCTTACCAACCAAGAAGCTTGACCAGATCATTTATTATGAGCGGTATGTAGTTATCCAGTCTGGTATTCTGGCAGAAGACGGCGTGAACGTGCTGGACTTCCTGACCGAGGATGAGTACCTGGACATGATTGACAAGTTGCCGCGCGAGAACCAGATGTTGGACAACCATGATCCAAACAAGTTCATCGCGAAGATGGGTGCCGAGGCGTTACAAATGTTACTGGAGCGCATCAACCTGGATGACCTGTCTTATGACCTGCGTTACTCTGCTGCCCATGAGACTTCTCAGCAGCGGAAAGCGGAGGCCCTCAAGCGCCTGCGTGTGGTAGAGGCTTTCCGTGACGCGGCTACCAGAATTGAGAACAAGCCTGAGTGGATGGTAATCCGCATGGTTCCTGTGATTCCACCAGAATTGCGTCCGTTGGTTCCCTTGGATGGTGGCCGTTTCGCTACCTCTGATTTGAACGACCTGTACCGTCGCGTGATCATCCGTAACAACCGTCTGAAGCGCCTGATCGAGATCAAAGCGCCAGAGGTAATTCTACGGAATGAGAAGCGTATGTTGCAGGAAGCCGTTGACTCCCTGTTTGACAACTCACGTAAAGTGAACGCGGTTCGTGCTGAAGGTAACCGTGCCTTGAAATCGCTTTCAGATATGCTGAAAGGTAAGCAAGGCCGTTTCCGCCAGAACTTACTTGGTAAGCGGGTTGACTACTCTGGCCGTTCGGTTATTGTAGTAGGACCTGAATTGAAACTGCACGAGTGTGGTCTACCTAAGAACATGGCCGCTGAGCTTTTCAAACCGTTCATCATCCGTAAGCTTATTGAGCGCGGTATTGTGAAAACGGTTAAGTCTGCCAAGAAAATTGTAGACAGAAAAGATCCAGTAGTTTGGGATATCCTGGAGAATGTGTTGAAAGGCCATCCAGTTCTGTTGAACCGGGCTCCTACGCTCCACAGACTTGGTATCCAGGCCTTCCAGCCTAAGCTGATTGAAGGAAAAGCGATTCAGCTGCACCCATTAGTAACCACAGCATTCAACGCCGACTTTGACGGTGACCAGATGGCGGTGCACGTTCCCCTAGGACCTGCTGCAATCCTAGAAGCCTCAACTTTGATGTTGGCCTCACACAATATCCTGAACCCTGCTAACGGTGCCCCAATTGCGGTACCTTCTCAGGACATGGTATTGGGTCTATACTATGTAACCAAAGGCAAGCGCACCACTGAGAATGAAGTCATTCAAGGGGAAGGCATGTCTTTCTACAGCGCTGAGGAAGTGATCATCGCCATCAATGAAGGCCGCTTATCTAAGCACGCCTTCATTAAGGTAAGAGCGAAGATATTAGATGAAAGCGGTGAACTGGTAACCAAGTTGATTGAAACTGTAGCCGGAAGGGTACTCTTCAACCAGTTTGTGCCAGAAGAAGTGGGTTACGTAGACGAATTATTGTCTAAGAAGAAATTGCAGCAGATTATCTCCCGCGTGTTCAAAGTAACAGGCATGGCGAGAACTGCGCAGTTCCTGGATGATATCAAAACCCTAGGGTTCCAGTCTGCCTACAAAGGCGGTCTGTCCATGGGCTTGGGTGACATCGTGATCCCGAAAGAAAAAGATATCCTGGTAGAGCAGGCCAAAAAAGATGTGGACGCTGTTTGGGCGAACTACTCTATGGGTCTGATCACGGATAACGAGCGTTACAACCAGGTAATTGATATCTGGACGCGTATCAACAACCAGATCACTGAAACGTTGATGTCTCGTCTTGAGAAAGACGACCAAGGCTTTAACTCCATCTTTATGATGATGCACTCCGGAGCCCGTGGTTCCAGAGAGCAGATCCGTCAGTTGGGTGGTATGCGGGGTCTGATGGCTAAGCCACAGAAATCGTTACAAGGTTCAGTAGGAGAGATCATTGAAAACCCAATTCTATCTAACTTCAAAGAAGGTCTGGATGTAATTGAGTATTTTATCTCTACCCACGGTGCTCGTAAAGGTCTTGCAGATACAGCCTTGAAAACGGCGGATGCGGGTTACCTGACCCGTCGTCTGGTGGACGTATCTCAGGACGTGATCGTGAACGAGGAAGACTGCGGAACTTTACGTGGTCTGGAAGTGAGCGCCCTTAAAGACAATGAGGACATTGTGGAATCACTGTCTGAGCGTATCCTAGGCCGCGTGAACGTGCATGACATCGTTGACCCAATGACCAATGCGGTTATCCTGGAGTCTGGCCATGAAATCACAGAGGAAGTAGCCAGAATCATTGAGAACACCGCCATTGAGAGTGTAGAGATCCGTTCCGTATTGACATGTGAGACCAAGCGCGGTATTTGTGCCAAGTGCTATGGCCGTAACTTGTCTACCGGACGAATGGTGCAGAAAGGGGAAGCAGTTGGGGTTATCGCGGCGCAGTCAATTGGCGAGCCTGGTACTCAGCTTACCCTCCGTACCTTCCACGTGGGTGGTACTGCCTCTAACATCGCGGTAGACGCGGCAATCCGTGCCAAATTTAACGGGGTAGTGGAGTTCGAGGACGTTCGGACTATTGACACAACCAACGCCGAAGGCGAGACTGTGAAGGTAGTAATGGGACGTTCTGGCGAGGTGAAAATCGTGGATCCAACCACTGGTAAGCTGTTAATCAGTAACCACGTACCTTATGGCTCTTTCCTGATTGTAAATGAAGGACAGACTGTTGCCAAAGGAGACGAACTGTGTAACTGGGATCCATACAATGCGGTTATCTTGTCTGAGTTTGACGGTACCATCGCCTACGAGTCTATTGTAGATGGTATCACCTTCCGTGAGGAATCAGATGAGCAGACAGGTCACCGTGAGAAAGTGATCATTGAAACCAAGGATAAAACCAAGAACCCGGCTATTGTTATTAACCCATTGAACGGCGAGCCTAAAACCTACAACATTCCAGTAGGGGCTCACTTAGCAGTGGAAGATGGACAAAAGATCAAAGCGGGTCAGATTATCTCTAAAATACCTCGTGCCATTGGTAAGACCCGTGATATTACGGGTGGTCTGCCACGCGTTACGGAGCTCTTTGAGGCACGTAACCCGTCAAACCCAGCGGTAGTGAGTGAGATTGACGGTGTAGTAACCTACGGTGGCGTGAAACGCGGTAACCGTGAGATCTACATTGAGTCTAAGGATGGGGTGAAGAAGAAGTACATGGTGCCTCTCTCCAAGCACATCCTGGTGCAGGATAATGACTTCGTACGGGCAGGTGTTCCATTATCAGACGGTGCCATCACGCCGAATGATATCCTGAACATCCAAGGTCCCGGCGCCGTGCAGGAATACCTGGTGAACGAGATTCAGGAGGTATACCGTCTGCAGGGTGTGAAGATCAACGACAAGCACATTGAGGTAGTGGTTCGTCAGATGATGCAGAAAGTGAACGTGCTTGACCCAGGTGATACCAGCTTCCTGGAAAACCAGACGGTTGACAAGGTAACGTTCATGGAAGAGAATGACATGATCATTGACATGAAAGTAGTGGAGGATGCAGGAGACTCAACCGCCATGAAACCAGGTATGATTGTGACCGCTCGCCGTCTGCGTGATGAGAACTCCAGCTTGAAGCGTCGTGACTTACGTCTGGTAACCGTGCGTGATGCACAGCCGGCCGTGTCAAGACCAACCTTGCAGGGTATTACACAAGCTTCTTTGGGTACGCAAAGCTTTATCTCGGCAGCTTCCTTCCAGGAAACAACCAAGGTATTGAGCGAGGCCGCTATCAAAGGAAAGGCAGACGAATTATTGGGCTTGAAAGAGAACGTAATCGTAGGTCACTTGATCCCAGCTGGTACAGGCTTACGCGAGTACACCAAAATCATTGTAGGCTCTAAGGATGAGTATGAAGCTCTTACTGCCAGCAGACAAGCAGGGTTGAAAGCAAAGCAAGGGGAACTGCAAGAGAAATAGAAAAATGGCTGCCGAAGAACAACAGGGACAGATCAACATAGAATTAACAGAGGAAATCGCGGAAGGCCAATATGCAAACCTGGCCATGATCGCGCATTCTCACAGTGAATTCGTGTTGGATTTTATCCGGCTCATGCCGGGCATCCCTAAGGCAAAAGTGAAATCAAGAGTGGTGATTACTCCAGAGCATGCCAAGCGTTTCTTGGCTGCTTTGGAGGAAAACATCCTAAAATATGAGCAAAGTTTTGGGGCCATAAAGCAGACGCCAGAGGCCCCAAGCTTTCCTCTAAATTTTGGGGGAACCATTGGCGAAGCCTAAGCCATTAATAATTAATGAATTAAAACTTTGAATTTGCAAAGTAGATTTTATACCTTTGCAAACCCATTTTTGAAGAGAAGAATCTATTTAAAAGTTTAGTAAATGCCTACTATACAACAATTAGTAAGAAAGGGAAGAGAAGCGCTAACATCAAAGTCGAAATCCCCAGCCCTTGACTCATGCCCACAGAGACGTGGCGTGTGCACACGCGTTTACACAACCACACCTAAGAAGCCTAACTCCGCTATGCGGAAAGTAGCTCGTGTGCGTTTGACAAACGGCAAAGAAGTCAATGCCTATATCCCGGGTGAAGGCCACAACCTACAGGAACACTCCATTGTGTTGATCAGAGGTGGTCGTGTGAAAGACTTACCAGGTGTAAGATATCACATCATTCGTGGTGCTTTGGATACAGCTGGTGTAAATGGCCGTCTGCAGTCCCGTTCTAAATACGGAGCTAAGCGTCCTAAACCAGGTCAACCAGCAGCAGCTGCAGGTAAAGGCGGTAAGAAAAAATAATTGAGTTAAGACAATGAGAAAAGCGAAACCAAAGAAGAGAATTCTTCTTCCTGATCCAAAATACAAAGAAACTCTGGTTACCCGTTTTGTAAACTACCTGATGGTAGACGGTAAAAAGAGCGTTGCATACAGGATTTTCTATGATGCCTGTGATTTAGTTGAGAAAAGAACTAAAGAAAGCGGATTAGAGACCTGGAAAAAAGCATTGAACAACATCATGCCAGGTGTAGAGGTGAAAAGCCGCCGCGTAGGTGGTGCCACTTTCCAGGTGCCTACTGAGGTTCGCCCTGACAGAAAGATCTCTCTTGGTATTAAATGGATGATCTCTTACGCTCGTAAAAGAGGAGAGAAAACCATGATGGATAAATTGGCCGGTGAGATTATTGCTGCCGCTAAAGGAGAAGGTGCTGCTGTGAAGAAGAAAGATGACACTCACAGAATGGCGGAAGCCAACAAAGCATTCTCACATTTCAGATTCTAAGAATGGCAAGGGATTTAAGATTTACAAGGAACATTGGTATTGCTGCGCACATTGATGCCGGTAAGACTACTACCACAGAACGTATTCTCTATTATACCGGAAAGTCACATAAGTTAGGGGAGGTACATGATGGTGCCGCTACTACAGACTGGATGGAGCAGGAGCAAGAAAGAGGTATCACCATTACTTCTGCTGCTGTAACGGTAGATTGGAAATACAGAGATCAAAATTACCATATCAACATCATTGATACTCCAGGTCACGTTGACTTTACCGTAGAGGTAAACCGTTCCCTGCGTGTATTAGACGGTCTGGTTTTCTTGTTTAGTGCAGTGGATGGTGTTGAGCCACAGTCTGAAACTAACTGGAGACTAGCTGACAACTACAAAGTTGCCCGTATTGGATTCGTTAATAAAATGGACCGTTCAGGCGCAGACTTCTTAGCAGTTTGTAAGCAAGTAAGAGAAATGCTGGGTAGCAATGCCGTAGCGTTACAGCTTCCAATTGGTGCAGAAGATAACTTTGAAGGTGTTGTTGACTTAGTAAACTTCAGAGGTATCAAATGGAATGAGCATGATAAAGGCATGACCTTTACCGAGGTTCCAATTCCAGATGATATGTTGGAGGAAGCAGAGGAGTACAGAGAGAAACTTCTGGAAGCTGTTGCTGACTATGACGATGCCCTGATGGAAAAATACTTTGAAGACCCAAGCAGCATCACAGAAGATGAAATTCTAGCTGCCTTGAGAAAAGCTACCATTGATATGGCCATTGTGCCTATGGTGTGTGGTTCTTCCTTCAAGAACAAGGGTGTTCAAACTATGTTGGACTACGTGATGGCTCTTATCCCTTCACCAATGGATAAGGAAAACATCATCGGTACCAACCCAGATACAGGGGAGGAAGTTTCCCGGAAGCCAAGTGAATCAGAGCCTTTTGCAGGCCTTGCCTTCAAGATCGCAACTGACCCTTACGTAGGTCGTCTTTGCTTTGTGCGTGCCTATTCAGGTGTGTTGGAGTCTGGATCTTACGTATACAATACCCGTTCAAATAACAAGGAGCGTATCTCCCGTATTTTCCAAATGCACGCCAACAAGCAGAACCAGATCGAAAGACTGTCTGCCGGTGACATTGGAGCGGTAGTAGGCTTTAAGGATATCAAAACTGGAGATACTCTGTGTGACCAAAACGCGAAAATCGTCTTGGAATCAATGGAGTTCCCAGAGCCAGTAATTGGATATGCTATTGAGCCTAAGACTCAGGCAGACTCTGATAAAATGGGTATGGCTATTGCTAAACTGATTGAAGAAGACCCTACGTTACAAGTAAACACTGACGAAGAAACCGGCCAGACTATCTTAAGAGGTATGGGCGAACTTCACCTGGAAATCATTATTGACCGGATGAAGCGTGAATTCAAGGTTGAATTGAACCAAGGTGCTCCTCAAGTAGCTTATAAGGAAACCATCACCAAAATGGTGGAACACCGCGAGGTTTACAAGAAGCAGTCAGGTGGCCGTGGTAAATTTGCTGACATCGTGTTCAACATGGGACCACGGGAAGATGGCAAGCAAGGCCTGGAGTTTGAGAACGCAATTGTAGGTGGTGTGATTCCAAGAGAATTTATCCCAGCTATCCAGAAAGGATTTGAAGAAGCTATGAAGAACGGTATTTTGGCCGGCTTCCCAGTAGATTCAATGAAAGTGCGTTTATTCCACGGTTCTTTCCACGACGTTGACTCTGACTCTCTGTCATTTGAATTAGCGGCCCGCCAAGGCTTTAAAGAAGCAGGTAAGCAATGTGCCCCTAAACTTCTTGAGCCGATCATGGCAGTAGACGTAGTGACTCCAGATGAGTACACCGGACCAGTAACAGGTGACTTGAACAGAAGAAGAGGCTTGATGAAGGGTATGGATACCAAAGGAACCTCAACTGTAGTGAAAGCAGATGTTCCATTATCAGAGCTTTTCGGTTACGTGACAGACTTACGTACCATTACTTCTGGTAGAGCTACTGCTTCCTTGACCTTCTCTCATTATGAGCAAGTGCCTCAGAACTTGGCAGACGGAATCATCGCAAAAATTAAAGGTACTTCGAAATAGTTGAAATAGAATGAATCAAAAGATCAGAATCAAACTGAAATCTTACGATCACAATCTGGTAGATAAATCATCAGAGAAAATCGTGAAAGCGGTAAAAGCAACTGGTGCGATCGTAAGTGGTCCAATTCCATTGCCAACTGAAAAAGACATCTTCACTGTTTTGCGTTCACCACACGTGAACAAGAAAGCCAGAGAGCAGTTCCAGCTTTGCACCTACAAGAGATTGGTAGACATTTATTCTACTTCCTCTAAAACGGTAGATGCTTTGATGAAGCTTGAATTGCCTAGCGGCGTTGACGTAGAAATCAAAGTTTGATAAGTTAGAAAAGCTAAGAAAGGGAGAAGGCAACTTCTCCCTTTTTTTATATCGTTTCTGTTTTAAGCCTGTTTTTTTGAAAAACAGGCTTAAAACAGATTACAATTAGGAAGGAAACAATCCTTCCAATTGGAGACTGGTACTATCATTTAAAAGGAGTATTTCGTTTTGGGCACGTTTTACAAAAAACGCCTTTAAAACAGAATAGCCAGAAGAATTATTGAAAGGTAATATCCGAAATTAAGAAGAGAGCCAAAGAGGTAGTAAGGTTTATTGCTTAAATACCTTACTATCTGAAAACAAATAATTTAGGATAGCTTGTAAAATAAAAATTAAATATAGAACTTTGCACTCCCGAAAAATGAACCCATTTAGCGGCTAAATAATTAATTGTTTAAATAAAAAAGTAGAATGCCTGGAATTATCGGTAAGAAAATCGGAATGACAAGCCTCTTCACTCCTGAAGGGAAGAGCGTGGCCTGTACTTTGATTCAAGCAGGACCATGCGTAGTAACTCAGGTTAAGACGCAAGAAACAGACGGCTATACCGCCGTTCAGCTTGGGTACGGAGAGAAGAAAGTGAAAAGAGTAAGCAAGGCGCTTGCTGGTCACTTCGCGAAAGCCAACACCACTGCTAAGAAAAAATTAGTAGAGTTCAGACTGGAAGATGTAGCTTCTTTCTCTTTAGGAGATGAGGTAAATGTAAACCTGTTTGAGGAAGGTGAATTCGTAGATGTAGTAGGTACTTCAAAAGGTAAAGGCTTCCAAGGGGTTGTAAAGCGTTACAACTTTGCTGGTGTGGGTGGACAAACTCACGGTCAGCACAACAGAGCCCGTCACCCTGGTTCCATTGGTGCCTGTTCATGGCCTTCCAGAGTATTCAAAGGAATGCGCATGGCTGGTAGAATGGGTGGAGACCGAGTGAAGGTTCAAAACCTGCGCATTCTGCGAGTGATGCCTGAGCAAAACGTATTAGTAGTTAGCGGATCTATCCCTGGTGCTAAAAATTCATTTATTGTAGTTGAGAAATAAGATGGAGCTATCAGTTTTCAATAGTAAAGGTGAAGATACTGGAAGGAAAGTAACCCTTCCAGAATCGGTGTTTGGCATTGAGCCAAATGAGCACGCAATGTATCTTGATGTTAAGCAGTACTTGGCTAACCAACGCCAAGGTACGCACAAGTCAAAAGAGCGTGCAGAGGTAGCTGGTTCAACTAAAAAGATAAAGCGTCAAAAGGGAACAGGAGGAGCAAGAGCTGGTTCTATGAAGTCTCCTGTGTTTATTGGTGGTGGCCGTGTATTCGGACCAAAACCAAGAAACTATAGCTTCAAATTGAATAAGAAGTTAAAGGCTTTGGCAAGACTTTCTGCCCTTTCAACATTAGCCAAAGATGAGCGTCTGGTTTTGGTAGATAACCTGAACATTGATTCTCCAAAAACAAAGAGCTTCGCTTCAGTTTTAGCCGGCCTGAAAGTTGGACAGAGAAAGACATTGGTAGTTACCAAAGAGGTAAACGATAATGTGGTTCTTTCTAGCAGAAACATGGCAAAGGTAAAAGTGTCTACTCCAGGAGCTTTAACAACATATGATTTGTTGAACGCTGACAAAGTAGTTTGTTTGGAAGAGTCTCTTTCTGTTTTTGAAGAAATTTACGCAACGAAATAATGAGTATCCTGAAAAGACCATTATTGACCGAGAAGCTTACTGCTTTGAACGAAGTAGGTAAATATGCTTTTGAAGTTGATAGAAAAGCAAATAAGATTGAGATCAAAAAAGCGATCCAATCACGTTACGGGGTAACAGTAGAGAAAATTTCTACTATGAGAACCCAGGGAAAATTAAAGTCCCGCAATACCAAATCTGGTGTTGTAACAGGACGTACGGCATCCTCTAAGAAGGCGATTGTCACTTTGAAAGAAGGGGAAGTAATCGATTTCTATAGCGGTATCTAAGCAAATAAAAGAATGGCATTAAGAAAACTAAGACCAACAACACCAGGTCAAAGATTTAGAATTGCGCCAGCCTTCACTGAAATAACGAAGAGCGAGCCAGAGAAATCTTTGTTGGCATCCAAGAAAAAATCTGGTGGACGCAACAATTCAGGGCGAATGACCATGCGCTATACAGGCGGTGGGCACAAGCAAAGATTCCGTATCATTGATTTCAAAAGAACCAAGTTCGGAGTTCCTGCAACTGTTAAAGCGATTGAGTACGATCCAAATAGAACAGCGCGGATTGCCCTGTTGTACTATGCAGATGGTGAGAAGACCTACATCATTGCACCTGCAGGCTTGGCAGTAGATGCAACGGTAGTGTCAGGACCAGGAGTAGCCCCAGAGGTAGGTAATGCGTTGCCACTTTCTGATATTCCACTAGGTACTATTGTTCACAACATTGAGTTAGCGCCTGGTCAAGGTGCCGTACTGGCAAGAAGCGCAGGTGCTTATGCTCAGTTGGTAGCCCGTGAAGGCCGCTACGCCACCCTGAAGTTACCTTCCGGTGAGATGAGAATGGTATTGGTAAACTGTATGGCCACTGTAGGCACAGTTTCTAATGCCGACCATATGAACGTGAAGCTTGGAAAAGCTGGCCGTAGCAGATGGATGGGTATCAGACCAAGAGTAAGAGGTGTCGCCATGAACCCTGTCGATCACCCAATGGGTGGTGGTGAAGGTAAGTCTTCAGGCGGTCACCCAAGATCACGTAATGGTCTTTACGCCAAAGGTCAAAAGACCAGAAACAAAAATAAATTCTCTGAGAACCTGATTGTTAATAGAAGGAAGAAATAAGTAATGGCAAGATCATTAAAAAAAGGGCCTTATATTGACTTCAGGCTCGATAGAAAAGTGCAGACAATGGATGAGTCTGGAAAGAAGTCAGTGATCAAAACCTGGTCACGTCGTTCCATGATCTCTCCAGATTTCGTTGGTCATACGTTTGCTGTCCATAACGGGAATAAATTCATCCCTGTGTATGTAACAGAAAACATGGTAGGTCACAAACTAGGCGAATTCGCTCCTACCCGAAACTTCAGAGGCCATATTGCTAAGAAAGATAAAGGTAAAAGATAATGGAAGCGGTTGCTAAATTAAACAATGTACCAAGCTCACCGCGTAAGATGAGATTGGTAGCGGACATGATCCGTGGTAAAAGAGTTACCCAAGCATTAGGGTTACTTAAGTTTACTGCAAATGCAGGCGCTCCAAAGTTGGAGAAACTTCTTTTATCTGCTTTATCTAACTGGCAAGCAGCTAACGAAGATGCCCGCATTGAAGATGCTAATCTATTTATCAAAGAGATTAGAGTAGATGAAGGAAAGATGCTGAAGCGCTTACGTCCTGCTCCCCAGGGCCGTGGCCACAGGATCAGAAAGAGATCTAACCACGTAACCCTTGTGATTGATTCAAAAGTGGAAGTGGAGACAGTTGCAACATCTACCTCTAACGAAGCCAAATAGTTAAAATGGGACAAAAAGTTAATCCAGTAGGCCTAAGACTAGGTATTGTTAAAGGCTGGGACTCTAATTGGTTCGGAGGAAAGGATTTCGCAGATAAGCTGATTGAAGACGAGAAAATCCGTAAATACATCCTTGCCCGTATTCCAAAAGGAGGTATTTCCAAAATCATCATTGAGAGAACCCTTAAGAGAATCACCATCACCATTAACACAGCCCGTCCAGGCGTGGTAATTGGAAAAGGTGGCCAAGAAGTTGATAAAATTAAGGAAGAGCTGAAGAAGATCACCAGCAAGGATGTTCAGATCAATATTTTTGAGATCAAACGCCCTGAGTTGGATGCCAAATTGGTAGGAGAGTCAGTAGCACAGCAGTTGCAGGCCCGTATCTCTTTCAGAAGAGCTATGAAGCAAGCCATTGCTTCTGCCATCAGAGTTGGTGCCGAAGGTATCAAGATCCAAGTTTCAGGCCGCCTTGGTGGTGCTGAGATGGCCCGTACCGAGCATTACAAAGAAGGACGTACTCCTCTGCATACTTTGCGTGCTGATATTGATTATGCATTATCAGAAGCTCAGACCGTGTACGGTAAACTGGGTATCAAAGTGTGGATCTTCAAAGGAGAGGTTTTTGGAAAGCGTGACTTATCTCCTAATGCTGGTCAACAAAGTGGTGGTCAATCTGCTGGTCCTCGCAACGAAAGAAGTGAGAGAAGTGGAAATGATCGCGGCGATCGTAGAGACAACAACCGCAACAAACGTCCTGGTGATGGAAACCAGAAGCGTAGCGGTGGTGGCCCTAACAAGCGCAAGTAGTTGTTCAACCTTTAGGTAATTTAAGAAATGTTACAGCCAAAACGGACTAAATATAGAAAGAT
Source organism: Rufibacter soli (assembly GCF_054781795.1). NCBI lineage: Bacteria > Pseudomonadati > Bacteroidota > Cytophagia > Cytophagales > Hymenobacteraceae > Rufibacter > Rufibacter soli. The sequence continues at coordinate 275,628 of NZ_BAAGTS010000002.1, forward strand.
GCAGAAAGGCCGGGTAACCGGTCTTGCTCACAGAGGAAGCACAATCTCCTTTGGTTCTTTCGCCATTAAATCATTAGAAGCCTCCTGGATCACTAGCCGTCAAATTGAAGCGGCCCGTATCGCGATGACTCGTGCTATGAAACGTGAAGGCCAGGTTTGGATTCGTATTTTCCCTGACAAGCCTATCACCAAAAAGCCTGCAGAGGTTCGGATGGGTAAGGGTAAAGGATCTCCGGAGTACTGGGTAGCCGTAGTGAAACCTGGTACAATTATGTTTGAATCTGATGGAGTATCTCTAGAAGTAGCTCAAGAGTCGTTGCGACTGGCTGCTCAGAAGCTACCAGTTAGAACTAAATTTGTAGTACGTAGAGATTACGTTGAGAAATAGTCATGAAGCAATCAGAAATTAAAGCTCTTTCACTGAATGAAGTGAAAGAGCAACTTACCGCTGAGAGAAACAACCTGCAGAACCTGAAGTTCGCGCATGCTATTTCTCCTCTTGAGAATCCAATCAGAATTAAGCATACAAGAAAAACCATCGCCAGACTAGAGACGCAATTGCGTTCTTTAGAGCTCAATGGCTAAATAGAAAAACCATGGAGACGAGAAATCTAAGAAAAGAAAAAACTGGACGCGTGGTAAGTAACAAGATGGACAAGTCCATCACCGTTATGGTAGAAAGCAAAGTGAAACACCCTATTTACGGGAAATTTGTTTCCAAGTCCAAGAAGTTCATGGCCCATGACGAGAACAATGACTGCGGTATCGGTGATACTGTCCGCATCATGGAAACCCGTCCTTTGAGCAAGAACAAGTGCTGGCGCTTAATTGAAATCGTAGAAAGAGCTAAATAAGATGATACAACAAGAATCAAGACTTACTGTTGCTGATAACAGCGGAGCAAAAGAGGTTCTGTGCATCCGGGTACTGGGTGGAACAGGCAAGAAATACGCCTCTGTGGGTGATAAAATTGTTGTTACCGTAAAATCTGCTCTTTCTTCCGGCAACGTTAAGAAGGGAACTGTTACCAAGGCGGTAATTGTTCGGACCAAGAAAGAAGTTCGTCGTAAAGACGGATCTTATATTCGTTTTGATGATAATGCTGCGGTATTATTGAACAACAACGATGAGCCACGTGGTACGCGTATCTTCGGGCCGGTTGCCCGCGAGTTGCGTGAAAGACAGTTTATGAAAATTGTTTCTTTGGCTCCTGAAGTATTATAAACACGAGAAGAGATAACAAGATGTCTAAACATAAACTTCATGTGAAGAAAGGTGATACCGTAAAGGTAATCGCTGGTGATGATAAGGGTAAAACTGGAACAGTTACCTCTGTGCTTACAGAAAAGCAGAAGGTGGTAATTGAAGGCTTAAACCTGGTATCTAAACACCAAAAGCCAAGCGCTAAAAACCCTAACGGAGGAATCGTTAAGCAAGAGGCACCTATCCACGCCAGCAATGTGATGTTGGTAGAGCCGGCTACTAATGAAGCTACCCGTTCAGGAAAGAAGCTTAACAATGATGGTAAGCTACAACGTTATTCCAAAAAAACTGGAAACTTAATCTAACATGGCAGCTAGACTAAAAGATAAGTATACAAAAGAGATCGTTCCTGCATTGAAAGATAAATTTCAATACAAGAGCATCATGCAAGTGCCAAAGATTACAAAAATCAGCATTAACAGAGGTATTGGTAATGCGGTGGCTGATAAGAAACTGGTAGATATTGGAGTAGACGAGCTCACAATCATTGCAGGACAGAAAGCGGTTCAAACCAAAGCTAAAAACTCTATCTCTAACTTTAAGTTGAGAGAAGGTATGCCAATTGGGGCCCGTGTTACTTTGCGTGGCGAGAGAATGTACGAGTTCCTTGACCGTTTGGTAACTGTTGCTCTTCCAAGGGTACGTGACTTTAAAGGTATCAATGATAAAGGATTTGACGGACGTGGTAACTACACCTTAGGGGTTAAAGAGCAAATCATTTTCCCTGAGATCAGCATTGATAAAATCAAGTCAATCGCGGGTATGGATATTACTTTCGTTACTACCGCTTCTACAGATGAAGAAAGCCTGGAGTTATTGAGAGCTTTTGGTTTACCTTTCGCAAATTTAAAGAAATAAGAAAATGGCTAAAGAATCAGCAAAAGCAAGAGAGCTCAAAAGACAAAAGTTAGTAGCGAAATATGCTGCTAAAAGAGCTCAGTTAAAAGCTGCTGGCGATTATGAAGCTCTAGATAAATTGCCTAAAGACGCCTCACCCGTACGTTTGCACAACAGATGTAAATTGACCGGAAGACCAAGAGGTTATATGAGGAAGTTTGGTATCTCTCGCGTTACGTTCAGAGAGATGGCTTCTGCCGGCAAGATTCCTGGGGTAACGAAGGCTAGTTGGTAATTATTACTCCTATCATTATTATAGTTAGGAAAACATTAGTATCTTTGCGGCTCCTTAAAAAGAGCGGAATCTAAAATTATAGTCTAATGCATTCAGATCCGATAGCAGATTATTTAACTAGACTACGGAATGCCATCAAGGCAAATCACCGGGTAGTTGAAATTCCGGCTAGCAAAATAAAGAAAGAATTAACCAAGGTTCTCTACGAGAAAGGTTATATTCAAAGTTACAAGTTCGATGATAGTTCAGTTCAGGGCAGCATTAAAATCGCCTTGAAGTATGATCCAGCTACTAAGCAGTCTGCTATCGTGAAGCTTGAAAGAGTCAGTAAGCCGGGACTCCGTAAGTATGTGCATCTTGATGAGATGCCACGTGTGTTGAATGGTTATGGTGTAGCCATCCTTTCAACCTCCAAAGGTGTCATCACAAACAAAGAGGCAGTTGGCCTTAATGTGGGTGGTGAAGTATTATGTTATGTGTATTAATTAAGTAGAGATGTCACGGATAGGAAAACTGCCCATCACGCTCCCACAAGGTGTTGAGGTGTTGGTAAACCAGGATAACCTGGTAACAGTGAAAGGACCTAAAGGAACACTTACTGCTCAAGTTGATACTGATATCAGTGTAACTTTGGAAGATGGCGTTCTTACTGTAACACGTCCTACTGAACAGAAACGTCACAAAGCCCTTCATGGGTTATACCGTTCTATTATCAATAACATGATAATTGGTGTAAGCACCGGTTATAAAATGTCTCTTGAATTAGTTGGGGTAGGTTTTAAAGCTACTACGGTTGGACAAAACCTGGAATTAGCCCTGGGATATTCACACAATATCTACGTGGGTCTTCCTCCTGAAATCTCTGCAAATGCAGTGACTGAAAAAGGTAAAGCTCCAGTTATCCACTTAGAAGGAATTGATAAGCAGTTGATTGGTCAGGTTGCCGCTAAAATCCGCTCGTTACGTAAAGTGGAGCCTTACAAAGGTAAAGGTATCCGTTTCGTGGGTGAGGTTGTTAGAAGAAAAGCTGGTAAAACTGCTTCTAAATAAGAAAGAAAATGGCATTCGATAAAGCAAAAAGAAGACTGAGAATCCGTCGCAGTATCCGTAATAAGGTTTCTGGAACGGCTCAGCGTCCACGTCTGTCTGTCTTCAGAAGCAATAAGTTTATTTATGCGCAGCTGATTGATGATGTGAATGGAGTAACATTAGCAAGTTCTTCATCTGCTACCACTGAAGGAACTACCTCTTCTACCAAGATTGAGTCTTCTTCTTCTGTAGGTCGTGATATAGCAGCAAAAGCCCTGGAAAACGGTATTACTGAAGTAGTATTTGACAGAGGTGGATACCTGTATCACGGTAGAGTTAAATCATTAGCAGAAGGAGCCCGTGAAGCGGGTCTTAAATTCTAAGAACATGTCTAAATTAAATATCAGAAGCATCAAAGCAAGCGAAATCGAGCTGAAAGAGCGCGTAGTAGCTATCAACCGGGTTGCCAAAGTGGTAAAGGGCGGTAGAAGATTTAGCTTCTCTGCCATTGTGGTAGTTGGTGATGGTAATGGTGTGGTTGGCTATGGCTTAGGTAAGGCCAATGAGGTAACTGATGCAATTGCCAAAGGGATTGATGATGCAAAGAAGAATTTGGTGCGTGTACCTATGTACAAGCACACTATTCCTCACCCTATGGAAGGTAAATTCTCTGGAGGTTTTGTGTTGATCAAACCTGCCGCCCCAGGTACAGGTGTACTAGCCGGTGGTGCTATGCGTGCCGTGTTGGAAAGCGCCGGTATCAAAGACGTGTTAGCAAAGTCTAAAGGCTCTTCTAACCCGCACAACGTGGTGAAAGCAACTTTTGACGCATTGTCAAAACTGCGTGATCCATTGGTAGTTGCGCAGCAACGTGGAATCAGTTTACAACGCGTATTCAACGGGTAATCATGGCAAGTGTAGAAATCACCCAAATCCAAAGTATTATTGACCGTCCTGAAAGACAGAAAAGAACCATGAAGGCTCTTGGTCTTGGTAAAATCAATAAGACGGTTACAAAGGAGTTAACCCCTCAAATTGCTGGAATGGTTAACCGAGTACAACATTTAGTATCTATTAAGGAGGTCTAAAATGAACTTAAGTAATTTAAAACCTGCAGAAGGTTCTACAAAGAACCGGAAAAGAATTGGTCGTGGTACCGGTTCTGGTAGAGGTGGTACTTCTACCCGCGGACATAAAGGAGCTAAATCTCGCTCAGGTTATTCATCTAAAGCAGGTTTTGAAGGTGGTCAGATGCCTTTGGTACGCCGAGTTCCTAAATTCGGTTTTAAGAACATTAACCGCGTTGAGTATACTGCTGTTAACCTTGACGTACTCCAGAGCCTGAGCGCTAAGTCTGGATCTAATGTTATTGACTTTGCTGTTCTTCGTGAAAACGGGTTGGCTTCTAAAAATGACAATATCAAGATCCTGGGAAGAGGAGAATTAACAGCTGCAATTGAAGTGCATGCCCATGCATTCTCTCAGACTGCAGTTGAAGCAATTGAAAAAGCAGGCGGCAAGGTTGTGACTCTGTAACAGATGAAGAAGCTGATTACTACGATTAAGAATATTTTTGCGATTGAAGATTTGCGAGTTAGAATCCTAAACACTTTAGGATTCATCGCAATTTTCAGATTAGGTTCCTATGTGGTTCTTCCCGGTATTGATCCAAATCAATTGAAGGGGAGTTCGCAAGGAATTTTAGGTCTTCTTGATGCATTTCTAGGGGGAGCATTTAGCAATGCTTCCATCTTTGCGTTAGGCATCATGCCCTATATTTCTGCTTCCATCGTTTTACAGCTTCTAACCATTGCGGTTCCTTATTTCCAGAAATTGCAGAAAGAGGGAGAGTCTGGCCGTAAGAAAATCAACCAATATACCAGGGTGTTAACAATCGTTATCACGCTGGCTCAATCTGTTGGTTTCTTAGCTACCATAAATGCTGCGGCTATTAGCCCGGCGGTCGCTGGTCCTCTTTTCACTATTTCTTCCATGATTATCCTTACTGCAGGAACAATGTTCTGTATGTGGTTAGGAGAGAAAATCACCGATAAAGGGATCGGTAACGGTATTTCCATGTTAATCATGATTGGTATCGTTTCTCGTTTACCTGGTGCACTGGCGGGGGAAGCCTTGGCTTTGGGCTTAGGAAAATCCCTGATCTTCATCATTGAATTACTAGTTCTGTTCTTTGTGGTGATGAGTGTGGTAATGCTTACCCAAGCCATCAGAAGAATTCCAGTACAATATGCCAAGCAGGTAGGAGGCAGTGCTTCCTTACAAGCAGGTCAGCGTCAATTCATTCCTTTAAAAGTGAATGCTGCGGGTGTAATGCCTATCATCTTTGCTCAGTCATTGATGTTCTTACCTGGTATGATTGCCTCATTTTGGAGAAACGAAAGTGATATGGCCAATGAAATTGGTAACGTCTTTTCTGACTACACCTCTTGGCAGTATAATCTTTCGTTTGCTGTATTGATTATCGTTTTCACTTTCTTCTATACAGCCATTAGTGTTAACCCAAATCAAATCTCTGATGATTTGAAGCGGAGCGGTGGTTTTGTACCAGGCGTGAAACCAGGTATTGCTACCTCTGAATATATTGATGAGATTTTAACCCGCATCACCTTTCCTGGTGCCTTGTTCCTAGCGGTGGTGGCAATCTTGCCTTCTATTGCAATGTTATTTGGCATAACCAGAGAGTTTGCAGCCTTCTTTGGAGGAACATCACTTATCATTTTGGTAGGCGTAGTTTTAGATACATTGAACCAAATAGAAAGCTATTTGTTAATGCGTCATTACGACGGAATGATGAAATCTGGAAAACTCAGAGGGAGATCAAAAAATATAGCCGTTGCTTCTTAAGGAATGATTATTTACAAAACGGAAGAAGAAATTGAGCTTATAAGAAAAAGTGCTAACATCCTCAGCCAGGTGCACGGTGAAATAGCCAAGCACGTGGTAGAGGGTGTTACAACCTTAAAGTTGGATTCCGTTGCTGATGAGTTTATAAAGGACCATGGCGGAATTCCCTCCTTTAAAGGATATAATGGATTTGAGCATAGCTTGTGCATCAGCTTAAATTCTGCCGTAGTTCATGGCATACCAAGTAAATATTCTCTGCAATCTGGAGATATAGTATCTATAGATTGCGGAGTTTTTTTTCAAGGTTTCCACAGTGATAGTGCCTTTACCCACGCTGTAGGGGAAGTAGAGCCTGAAGTAAAGGAATTACTTTTACGTACCAGGGAATCACTGAACAAAGGTATTGAGCAAGCTGTAGCCGGTTCCCGAGTTGGTGATATTGGTTTTGCCATTCAATCTCACGTGGAGCAGTTTGGGTACGGTGTAGTGAGAGAGCTAGTTGGTCATGGAGTTGGCCGTAGTTTACATGAAGGCCCTGAAGTTCCTAATTATGGAAAAAGAGGGCAAGGAATGAAATTACAGGAAGGTTTGGTGCTGGCTATTGAACCAATGGTTAATTTAGGATCCAGACACGTGGTTCAAGAGAACGACGGGTGGACCATAAGAACCAGAGATAAAAAACCTTCTGCGCATTTTGAACACACTGTTGTGGTGAGAAAAGGAAAAGCTGAGATTTTAACAACTTTTGATTACATAGATAAAGCACTAAATTAATACATGGCTAAACAGTCTTCCATCGAACAAGACGGTACCATCATTGAGGCACTATCCAATGCAATGTTTCGGGTAGAATTAGAAAATGGCCATCAGGTTATTGCTCACATTTCCGGAAAGATGCGGATGCACTACATCAAAATCCTTCCTGGCGATAGAGTAAAATTGGAAATGTCTCCTTACGACCTTAGTAAAGGTAGAATTGTTTACAGATACAAATAAGCAGATGAAAGTAAAAGCGTCAGTTAAGAAGCGCAGTGAAGACTGCAAGGTGATCAGACGTAAAGGCAAGCTTTACGTGATCAACAAAAAGAATCCACGTTATAAACAAAGACAAGGTTAATTATTAAAACATGGCTAGAATAGCAGGAGTTGATATTCCAGATAACAAAAGAGGCGAAATTGCCTTGACGTACATTTATGGCATCGGCCGTAAATTGTCACAGTCTATTTTGGTGAAGGCTGGGGTGGATCTTGACACAAAAGTTAAGGATTGGACAGAAGAGCAGGCGGGTGAAATCCGTAACGTAATTGCTTCTGAGATCAAAGTTGAAGGTGTTCTTCGTTCTGAAGTACAATTGCACATCAAGCGTTTGATGGACATCGGTAGCTACCGCGGTTTACGTCACAGAAAAGGTTTACCAGTTAGAGGTCAGAGAACCAAGAACAACTCTAGAACTCGTAAGGGTAAGCGTAAAACTGTTGCAAATAAGAAGAAGGCATCTAAATAATTAAACGACAATGGCTCAGAAAAGAAAAGACAAAGCCAAGAAGCGCGTGGTTGTGGTGGAGCCTGTTGGTCAGGTACACATCAAAGCTTCTTTCAATAATATTATCATCTCTGTTACTAACAACAATGGCCAGGTTATTTCCTGGGCTTCTGCTGGTAAAATGGGATTCAAAGGGTCTAAGAAAAATACTCCTTATGCTGCTCAAATGGCGGCCGCCGATTGCGGTAAAGTTGCCTATGAAGCTGGTATGAGAAAGGCTGAAGTGTTTGTAAAGGGCCCAGGAGCTGGACGTGAGTCAGCTATCCGGACTATGCAAAATGTGGGTATCGAAGTTACTTCTATCAAAGACGTGACTCCGCTTCCTCACAACGGATGCCGTCCTCCAAAGCGCAGAAGAGTTTAAGGATCATATTTAGTAGTAGAACATGGCAAGATATACAGGCCCTAAGAGTAAAATCTCTAGAAGATATAACGAACCAATTTTTGGACCAAGCAAAGCCCTAGCAAAAAAGGCTTATGGTCCAGGTCAACATGGCCGTGGTCGTAGAAAAAAGCAATCTGAGTATGCTATCCAGTTGATGGAAAAGCAGAAAGCCAAATACATCTATGGTGTATTGGAGAGACAATTTGCTAATTTGTTTGATAAAGCTGCCCGTAAGAGCGGTATTACCGGTGAGAACTTATTAGGCCTTCTTGAGGCTAGATTAGATAACACTGTTTACCGTTTAGGTATTGCTCCAACAAGACGTGCTGCACGTCAGTTGGTTAACCACAACCACATTCAGGTTAACGGTGGGGTTGTTAACATTGCTTCTTACACCCTGCGTCCTGGTGATGTAGTAAGTGTACGCGAGAAGTCTAAGTCATTAGAAGCTATTACTACCAGCTTGTCTGCTCGTAATGCCCGTCAATTCACCTGGTTAGAGTGGGATGCCAACCTGATGGCTGGTAAATTCATCGCTCCTCCTCAGCGTGATCAGATCCCTGAGAAAATTCAGGAGCAGCTGATTGTCGAGCTTTACTCTAAGTAATGAGTTCTAATTTTAAGTGTCAACCTTAAACCAGCAATCATGTCAATATTAGCCTTTCAAATGCCAGAGAAAGTCGTGATGGAGAAATCCGATGACTTTAATGGGCAGTTTGAATTTAAGCCGCTAGAAAAGGGCTATGGTGTTACCATTGGGAATGCGCTGAGAAGAATTCTTCTCTCCTCATTGGAAGGCTTTGCCATCTCCAGCATCCGTATTCCTAGTGTGCTCCATGAGTTCTCTACCATTGAAGGTGTGGTTGAAGATGTCTCTGAGATTATCCTGAACCTGAAAATGGTTCGCTTCAAGAAGATTGGTGACCTGGTTGATGATAAGATCACTGTAAGCATCAGTAAACAAGATACCTTTACGGCCGGAGATATTAACAAATTCTCTGGTTCGTTTCAGGTTTTGAACCCTGACCTGGTGATTTGTCACCTTGATCCTGAAGCCTCTTTTGAAATTGAAATGACCATTCAAAAAGGAAGAGGGTATGTACCTGCAGAGGAGAATAAGCCAGTAGACCAAGTGTTCGGGCAGATTTCTATTGATGCTATTTTCACTCCTGTAAAGAATGTGAAATTCAGCGTTGAGAACACTCGGGTAGAGCAGAAGACGGACTACGAGCGCCTTTTGCTTGAAATTACCACAGACGGATCAATTCACCCGGAAGATGCCTTGAAAGGTGCTGCCAATATCTTGATCCAGCACTTTATGCTTTTCTCTGACAACACCATGACTTTTGAAACAGTGAAACCTGAAGAGGAAGAAGCTGTAGACGAAGAAATGCTGCACATGAGAAAAGTGCTGAAGACCCCTCTGCATGACATGGATCTTTCAGTACGTGCCTATAACTGCTTAAAGGCAGCAGATATCAGAACTCTGGGAGATTTAGTTCAGTTGGATCTTTCTGATATGATGAAATTCCGTAACTTTGGCAAGAAGTCTCTCACTGAGTTGGAAAACCTGGTGGCAGAGAAAGGCCTTAACTTCGGGATGGATATCTCCAAGTACAAATTAGAAGAAGATTAGTAATCCTACGGCATAATTCCCGATCCCGTAAAGGTTGATCGACGGTATGCACGTGCACAATCAATTAAATGAGACACGGTAAAAAAAACAATCACTTAGGTAGGACTGCTTCCCACCGCGCCGCTATGTTGTCTAACATGGCCGCTTCGCTTATTCTTCACAAACGTTTAGTTACTACGGTAGCCAAAGCCAAAGCCCTACGTAAGTATGCTGAGCCTTTGCTGACAAAAGGTAAAAGCGATACCACCCACTCTCGCCGTACTGTATTTGCTTACTTACAAAGCAAAGAAGCCGTGAAAGAGTTGTTTGATGGAATCGCCGCTAAAATCGCTGGTCGTCCTGGTGGATACACCCGTATCATCAAAACCGGAACTCGTTTAGGTGATAACGCTGAAATGTGTATCATTGAGTTAGTGGACTACAACGAAGATCTGCTTTCTACAAAAGGTGCTGAAGGTGCTGGCAAAGCCAAAACCAGACGTCGCTCTTCCGGTAAGAAGAAAGAAGGTGCTGCTCAGGCAGATGCTTCTACTCCAGCCGCTGAAGGTGCTGCTCCTGCTGAGAATGTGGATACTCCAGCAGCTGAATAACGAAAATGCAATAATTTATGAAAAGGGATACGAGATTACTCGTATCCCTTTTTTATTTTTGCTACATATTTAATTAGAATGAAGATTCATACAACAACTGATGCAGTATTGGTGCTGGAAGACGGCACCTTCTTCCGGGGCAAGAGCTTAGGGAAAATTGGTACCTCTGGTGGGGAAATCTGTTTCAATACAGGAATGACCGGATACCAGGAAATTTTCACTGATCCTTCTTATTATGGGCAGGTTGTCATTACCACCGTAGCGCACGTGGGTAATTATGGCGTACAGCCAGAAGAGGTTGAATCTAATAACATCCAGATCAAGGGGCTTATCTGCAAAGAGTTCTCGCACCACTTCTCCAGAAAGACCGCTGAGGGTTCTCTTCAGGAATACTTTGAAAAGGCCGGTATTGTAGGGATCTGCGAGATTGATACCCGTGAACTGGTGCGGTACATTCGGGACAAAGGCGTGATGAATTGTATCATTTCCTCTGAGGTATTGGACGTGCCAGCTCTGCAACAGCAATTGAATCAGATCCCTTCCATGGACGGTTTGGAGCTTTCCTCCAAAGTCTCTACCACTTCCGAGTATGATTTGCCCGCGGCTGAAAAGCGTTTCAAAGTAGCTGTTCTGGATTTAGGGGTTAAGCGCAATATCCTGAACAACCTTACTAACAGAGGCTGTGAATGCCGGGTATTCCCTTACGGTACTTCTTTTGAGGAAATGGAAGCCTGGGGCCCAGACGGGTATTTCATCTCCAATGGCCCCGGTGACCCAGCAGTTACTACTGAGGCCATGAACAGCGTGGAGCAGATCCTGAAGGTGGAAAGACCTATGTTTGGTATTTGCATGGGTCACCAGATCCTGGCGCAGGCCAACGGTATTCCTACCTATAAAATGCACAACGGCCATAGAGGCTTGAACCACCCAGTGAAAAACCTGGTGACGGGCCGTAGTGAAATCACCTCCCAGAACCATGGGTTTGCGGTAGACGCAGAGGCGGTTAAAAACAACCCCAACGTAGAGGTCACCCACATTAACCTGAATGATAACACCATTGAGGGAATCAGGATCAAGAATAAACCAGCGTTCTCTGTGCAGTACCACCCTGAGTCTTCCCCGGGGCCGCATGACTCTGAGTACCTGTTTGACCTCTTTGTGGAGCTAATGGAAAAAGACAAGAAGAATTCATAAACAAAATAGAATACTATGAGCTTAATTGAAGATATCAAAGCCCGTCAGATTTTTGACTCCCGTGGTAACCCAACCGTAGAGGTAGATGTGATTACGCAAAACGGTATAGTAGGCCGCGCCGCTGTTCCTTCCGGGGCTTCTACCGGTAAGCACGAAGCCGTAGAACTGCGTGACAATGATAAAAGCATGTACATGGGCAAAGGTGTTTTGCAGGCCGTGCAAAACGTGAACACCATCATTGCCGATGAACTGGTAGGTTTCTCTGTGTTTGAGCAGAGCCTGCTGGATAAGTTCATGATTGAGATTGACGGCACTCCTAACAAAGCCAAATTAGGTGCTAATGCCATTTTAGGTGTTTCCCTGGCTGCTGCTAAGGCCGCTGCCAAAGAAGCAGGTCAGTCTTTGTACCGTTACGTAGGTGGTGTAAACGCCAATACCCTGCCGGTGCCAATGATGAACATTTTGAACGGTGGTAGCCATGCAGACAATTCCATAGACTTCCAGGAGTTCATGGTAATGCCTGTGGGTGCATCTTCTTTCTCTGAGGCGCTTCGTTGGGGGACTGAGGTATTCCATCACCTCAAAGAAGTTCTGAAGAAAAAAGGCATGTCTACTAACGTAGGCGATGAAGGTGGTTTTGCCCCTAATATTGGGTCTAACCAGGAAGCCATTGAGGTAGTATTGCAGGCCATTGAAGCCGCGGGCTACAGACCAGGTGAGGATTTCATGATTGCCATGGATGCCGCCGCTTCTGAGTTCTATGACGCCTCTACCGGCCATTACCACTTCAAGAAATCTACCGGTGATAAACTGACGTCTTCTGAGATGGTAAACTTCTGGACCGACTGGTCTAAGAAATACCCCATCATCTCTATTGAAGACGGTATGGATGAAGACGACTGGACCGGCTGGAAAGCCTTAACAGATTCTATTGGCAGCACGACGCAGCTGGTAGGAGATGACTTGTTCGTGACCAACGTGAAGCGTCTGCAGCAAGGCATTGACCAGCAGACTGCCAATGCCATCCTGATCAAGGTAAACCAGATTGGTACCTTAACTGAAACCATTGACGCTATTAATCTAGGTCGCAGAAACGGCTATAAGAGCATCATGAGCCACCGTTCCGGAGAGACTGAAGACAACACCATCGCTGACTTAGCAGTGGCTTTGAACTGCGGTCAAATCAAGACAGGTTCAGCTTCGCGCTCAGACAGAATGGCCAAGTACAACCAGTTGCTCCGTATTGAGGAAGAACTGGGTGAGGTTGCCTACTTCCCGGGCAGAAAGATGTAAATAGCAGGGAGGCCATTCTAAATTGGATTCTGTTTTGGGCCTGTTTTAAAGAAAATGGGCTTAAAACGAAATTTCAAGAATAGATGCCTTCTGGTATAGATACCTTCTGGAAACTTTGTAAATTCATGGCGGCAAGCGAGAGCTTGCCGCCATTTTTATGTAGTTTACCCCATGTTGGCACGCGTACCCAAATTTTTCAGAAGCTTTTATTTTCTCACTACCCTGGCGTTTCTGGTCTGGATGTCTTTCTTTGACTCCAATGATTTCCTGACCCAGTTCCAAACCAGTCGCAAACTCTCCATCCTGGAAGAGGAGCGGGACTATTATGTAGAGAAGATTGCCGAAGTGCAGAAAGATCGCCGTGAGCTGATGAGTAATCCCCAGTTGCTGGAGAAATTCGCGCGGGAGAAATACCTCATGAAGAAACCCACTGAAGACCTTTACCTGATTGTAGTAAAAGAGGAGGAGGAAAAGTAATTCCTTCTTACCCATAAACGCAGAACGCGCAGCTCTACCAAGGGCTGCGCGTTCTGCGTTTATGGGCTAGGCGTTTTGAGGCCGATTTTAGAAAAACGGCCTCAAAACAGGTTATTCAATTTTCTTGCCGGTCATGGCTTGTTTAATGGAGATCTGCATCACCCGCTCCGCAAAGGGGCTGGTTTGTTCCTCCAAAATGTCTACCGCTTTCAGGATAGTGTCTTTATCGCCAGAAGGCAGAGCATCTTTCAGGTTCTGCAGGTTCTGGTGGGTTAGGGCTATTTCCTCAGGGGTGAGGTGCTCTGCGTTTTTCTGCACAAAACGTTCTACTTGGTAGATCATTTGCTCACCAGTGGTACGGGCCTCAATGACCATGCGGGTGTTCACGTCTTCGCGGGCGTGGGTGATGGAATCCATGAGCATCTGCTCTACTTGGGCATCCGTTAAGCCGTACTGGGGTTTCACTTCCACTTCCTGGCGCACACCAGAGCGCAGTTCAATGGCCTCTACTTTTAGAATGCCATCGGCGTTCAGGATAAAGTTCACGTCTACCTTCGGGAAGCCGGCGGGCATGGCCGGTATGCCTTTCAGGTCAAACTCAGCCAGCTTACGGTTTTCCTTTACCAGGTCACGCTCGCCTTGGTACACACTTATCTTCATGTTCACCTGCCCGTCTACCGAGGTGGTGTACTGCCGCCCGGCTTTGGTAGGAATCTTGGAGTTACGCGGAATAATGGAGTCCATGAGGCCGCCCATGGTTTCAATGCCCAAGGTGAGCGGGGTCACGTCCAGCAGCAGAATGTCTTTGCGGTTGCCGGCCAGCACATCTGCCTGAATGGCGGCGCCCAGGGCCACCACTTCATCTGGGTTCAAAGAGTTGTTGGCCGGTTGCCCGAAGAAATCGCTTACGGTTTGGTACACCAGGGGCACCCGGGTAGACCCACCCACCAGAATAACGGTGTCTATCTGCTCTGGCTGCAGGCCCGCATCTTGCAACGCCCGCTGGCAAGAGGCCATGGTACGGTCTATAATAGGCGTGCTAAGGGTCTCAAAGGTGTGCCGGTCTAAAGTCAGGTCAAAGTCTCCTAACTGGGTGCTGAAGGTGTCCTGGTTACTGAGGGTTTTCTTGGCTTCCTCGGCTTGGAGGCGCAGTGCCTGAGACAAATTGGCGTCCTGTGCGACCAGGTCGGTCAGCAAGGTATTCTGCAGCAACCAATGGTTGATGATGGCGCGGTCCAGGTCATCGCCGCCCAGGTAGGTGTCACCATTGGTGGAAAGGACCTCAAAAATGCCTTGGTGAATGCGCAGGATGGAAATATCAAAGGTGCCACCACCCAAGTCATAGACGGCTATGGTGCGTTCCTCGGTCTGGTCCAGGCCAATACCGTAGGCCAAGGAAGCCGCCGTGGGTTCATTCACAATACGCAGTACCTCTAGCCCTGCCAGTTTGCCGGCGTCACGGGTGGCTTGGCGTTGGGAGTCATTGAAGTAGGCGGGTACGGTGATCACGGCCCGGTTCACCGGGGTTTTGAGAGCATGCTCGGCACGGGCCTTCAGTTCTTTCAGAATCTCGGCGCTTAGCTCAATAGGCGAGTAGAATTTATCCTGCACGCGTATTTTCACCAGCCCTTCAGAGTTGTCGTCAATGATCTTATACCCGAAGTTCTCTTTGTGTTCCCCCAGATCCTGGTACGATTTGCCCAGCAGGCGCTTTACTGAGTAGATGGTGTTGGCCGGGTCGGAGATCAGGTACTCTTTGGCGGCATCGCCTATGAGAACCTCGCCGTTGGCGGCAAAGTGCACCACTGAGGGGACAATGCTACCCAAGCCCTGGTCATTAATGGCAATAGGCACATGGTCTTCTGGGTGCATGTACGCAACCAAGCTGTTGGTGGTACCCAGGTCAATGCCCACAATCACTTCTTCCTTTTGAATGGAAGCCGTGGTTAAGTTTATAGATATTTTAGCCATGCTGTCTTTTTTTAGAGGGCGCCCGCAGGCTTCCCGGCGCAAAAGTACGAAGAATTAGCCTGTTAACAGGAGTACGGTTTCCTACAGGATAGGTAAGCGGAGAATTTCGCGCTGGAAAGAGAACGCCAGGACAGATAGGCCACGGACTCTGCCGCAAGGTGGAAAGGAGGCGCGAGGCGTTTTAGGCCCGTTTTTGTAAAAACGTGCCTAAAACGCTACTCGCAGCCCAGCAGTTGTGTAGACCCAATGGGCGCGCCGGGAGGAAGCTCTTTATGCAATTGCGGTTTGGCCTCCAGAGGTTTTTTCATGCGGTCCAGGGCCAGCAGGGCATTTGCTTTTATAGCCTGATCAGAAGACTTGGCGGTTTTTTTGGCTTGTTTCTCTAAGTGTTGAAGGTGCAGATGCGCGGCAGCCCGGGCTGGGTAGGCGGCGTTTTCATTCTGGGAAAGAGCCAGTAAGTGGGTAAGTACTAACTGCTGGGTTAATAGTTGCACTTGGCCGGCCAATCCAGAAGCGGGTTTATCGCCCCAGGTTTGGGAAATGATCTGATCCAATACCTCGTCCAGCCCCAGTTTACTGCCGCGGGCTTTCAACTCAACCAGACGTGCCGCACGCTCAGGGTGGAACAGGAAAGACAGCGTGAAATCTGCCGAAGCCTCTGCCGCCGCCAAGGGGTCAAAGGTAAGCCCGGTGCGTTTGTCAAACAGTTCCCGCGTGGGCGACCAACCTGCCGGACGGGGCGGAATAGCGGCGATGATCTTTTCGGGCAGGGCCAGGACCGTTGGTTGCAAGGTGGCCAGCAGGGCGTCCAGGGCTTTTTGCTGCTCCGTATCAGAAACCAGTTCAGTCACCAATTGCCCATCGCCGCGCGAGGCGTAGGTGTAGTTCACGCCGCCCACCACTTTGGCGGCCGCTTCTACCTGGTAGCGGTGATAATTGTAGATGGGCACCAGCGCATCTTCCAGCATGGCCATCGGCACGCCGGGTTTAATGTTGTTTATCCCAAAGCGGTCCAGAGCTTTCTGCCTTACAGCCAGCACGTGCCGGAGCTCCTCGGCGGCGTTGGCGCCGTTGTCCCAGAGATGGGCCTGGGGGTGGGCGCCACCGGGCGCGCGGGCATCGCGGTCTGAGATGAACTGCAGGCCCCGGGCATGGCCCTGGCGCAGCAATTGGTCTAAGGCCAGTTTTTCATGGGTACCGGTAGGGAAATGCTGGTAGCCATAGGTCACGGCCAGTTTGTCCCAGTCGCCAATGCCCACAGCGTAGGCGTTAGAGAGATCTAGCTCGCCGGCGGAAGTCAGGTTGACGGTGGGGTGGGGATAATCCATGACCGAGGCGCGGTTATTTACGCTGGCGGCGTAATTGTGCATAATGCCCAGCGTGTGGCCCAGCTCATGCGCTGACAGCTGCCGAAGCCTCGCCAGCGCCAGCTTCATCATCTCGGGGTTAGCGGGTTTGCCTTCTTCATAGGGCGCCAGTAACCCTTCGGCAATCAGGAAATCCTGGCGCACGCGCAAAGAGCCCAGGCTCACGTGGCCCTTGATGATTTCGCCGGTGCGTGGATCAGTGACGGAGGCGCCGTAGCTCCAGCCTCGCGTGCTGCGGTGTACCCACTGAATGACGTTGTAGCGCACGTCCATGGGGTCTGCCTCTACGGGCAGAATCTCCATCCTGAAGGCGTCTTTGTAGCCGGCGGCGTCAAAGGCCTGCGCCCACCAGCGGGCACCTTCCAGCAGGGCGGTTCTGATAGGTTCAGGGGCGGCGTGGTCAACGTAATACACAATGGGTTTCACGGCCTCAGACACGGGCGCGGCCGGGTTCTTCTTCTGGAGCCGGTGCCGGGCAATAAACCGTTTGGTAATAGGTTCATCCACAGGTGTACTGAAATCCATGTACTCTATCCCGAAGAAACCGGCCCGCGGGTCCATGGCCCTAGGGGTGTAGTTGCTGTCTGGTAATTGAATAAATGAATGGTGTTGCCGTAGGGTAATGGCTTGCGCCGAAGGCGTGACGCTGCGCACAAAATTGCCGGCGTCATCACCACCGGTAAACGTAAGCGTGGCCTCAAATTCTGAGTTCTGCGGGAAGTTCTTGGTGCGCGGCAAATACATCACAGACCGGGCAGGGTCTAACCGGTAGGTGCCCTGGCGCGACCGCCGGATGCTGCCTACCACATCATGGGCGTCACGCAGCAGAAACTCGGTGGCATCAACCAGCACCTTGCCGCCTTCCGTGGCCTCTACCTTGAAACCCCACAACACAGACTGCGCGAAGGATTGGGCCACGGCCTGTTCCTCGGCGGGGTTTCCGTTCATGGCGCGGTAGCGTTGGTTGGGTTCTATAAGCAGCACCTTAGGTCCTACCTTCTGGAAATACACCACATGCTCGCCGCCCAACTGCCCGCGGTCTAGCCCAATATCATTGGAGCCCAACCCGGCCGCCAGCGAGTTCACGTACAGGAACGGCTGATCCAGCTTGTCAATCTCCAGCAGAATACGGCCGGTGGCCTCGTCCCAGTAGAAGGGGAAGTAGCCGTTGTATTTCTGCATGCTGGCGGTTTTAGTGGCCAGGCCGGCTGGTTTGTTTTGGGCCTGGAGGTGGGTGATGGCCAGAAGGACGAAAAGAAAGGGGAGGAGCGTTTTGCGCATGTTTTGGAAAAGTAAGCCTAAAACGGAATATGCCGGATAAGGTAGTCAATTATGAACATAGGGGCAAGGCTATGTTTAAGCGGCAGCCACGCCTTTGCTTTTGGAAGGCGCTGAGAACGTGGGATATTAAATATTAGAATAAATATATATTTACGACGAAATTGATGTGAACCTCTGTCTTTCTCTTGTTTCAAATGCCGCTCGTCCAGACCTCCTCGTCTATCAATACCAGAAAACACTCCTGGCTGGCCATTTTTGCCGGCTACCTGGTCTTGGCCCTTACCTACCACGCCGCCGAGTACGCCATGCGGTTCCACCAGCATATTCCTTTGTTTCTGGGTTTGATGCTGGCCGTTTTGCCGGTAGGCTATTTGGTGGCCCGGCTCCAGGGCTTCAGGGGCCTGAAAGCCTGGGGGCTGCAGTTAAATAAGAAATATGCGCTTCTGCTGGGCTTGGGCCTGGGGCTGGGCTTGCTGGTAAATGGTCTGGCTTTTGCCGTACGGCTCTGGATGGGTATTGAGGTAGTGACCTTGGTTCCGGAGGTTTCAACGTTGGTTAGCCAGATCTTGATTTTTGCGGCCGGCACCTTTCTGCCTTCTCTGGCAGAGGATATTCTGACCAGAGGCTACCTGTTCGGGCACCTTCAGGGCAGGTTAAGCAGGTGGGGCTTTGTACTGGTGTCTTCAACGGTTTACGTCCTGAACCATGTCTATTCCCTGAATGACGGTTTCCCTAGCCTGGCTTATCTGTTTGCGCTAGGCATTATGCTGGCTATACCGTTGGTCTATACCAAAAACCTGTGGTACACCGTGGGCGCGCACTGGGCCGGCAACATCGTGTACCGCGTGGGGCAGGATGTTCTTACCGTAAAAGAAGGACCGTCTGCGTTTTCAGGCACGTGGGAACTCACCTTCTTTGTGCTTCTGTTGGCGGCGATCAATTACGGGGTAAGTAAAAGGATAGGCAGAAGGCTGCGTGTGCGGTAGCAGAAAAGGCGTTTTAGGCCTGTTTTTCTAAAAAGTGGGCTTAAAACAGCAGCGGCCCCTTTCTCCAGAAAGGGGCCGCTGCTGTTTAGAAAATGGATAAGGCTGGGTGGGTGATACCCTCCGTTTTACAAAACCTCTATTCCCACCACCTCTTTGATCTTATAGTAATTTTTGGCCGAAGGAATGAAAACCTCAATTTCCTGCCAGGTGAGTTTCAACTTTTTGTTCGTGAATTTTTTGGAGTCGGTGATGAAGCCCTCTGAGCCCGGGAACTGTCTGAGCCAGATGAAAGACTTTTCATTATTGGTATTATCCGTGAGCACAAAGTAGTTGAAATCCTTGGTGTCAATGCGTTTTAAAGTGCCTTCAGTAGCTCCGGTAGTTACCCCTGCGTTGTTGCTCTGGGCCATTTTCATGGAGAGACCAATGAAGGGTTGGCAATTATCCTTAAAGAGATTCTTGCCCACCTCTTCGCCTAATTTCCGCATGGCCACCTGGTCTGAGATATTGAGGTTTCTCTCTTCTGCTAACTGAATTACTAGATTCAACTCTTTAGAAAAGCAATCCATGAAAGCCTTTTCGGCGCTGGGCTTATCTGTTAGTTTCTCCAGGTCAACCTTGCCTATGCAGCCGCATAAATTATCTGAGATTTTTCTTTCAGTGGCACTAAGCGTGACTTGCCCGTTGGCGAAGGATAAAAGGGAACAGTAAAAGAAAGTAAGGAGTAAAAGTTTTTTCATGTAAATGGTGAATAGATAGAATATTGAGTTAATACTATAAAGGTAGGTAAGATTATAGAACTGTTTGTGATGGGGAAGCGCTAAAAGTCCGTTTCGGGGCTGTTTTTCCAAAAACAGCCCCGAAACAGCTCTACCTACAAAGTCACGCCAAACTTTTCGCCCAAGCCCTCCAAATCCTTCACCACCGGCGGCAACAACGGAATGCCGTCTACCATCCGCTGTTCGGTGAAGAGGCGCTCTAGGTCGCCGGGGATGAGCACCTGGTGGCCTTCCTTGGCTTTAGAGCTCCGGAACCGAGTAATCCAGTTGTCCATGTGCTGCTTGAAGTCATCGGCGGGCCGGAAGGCGTCTACGCGCATGGCCCCGAAGAAGTGCCCGATGCCTTCGCCCACCGGGTCTGCGGGCGGGGCCAGGAAGCTCACGAACGGCGGCACCCACGGCCCATAGTTGGCCCCCGATAGCACCGCCGAAAAAATGTCTACCACGGCACCTAGCGCATAGCCTTTGTGGCTGCCGGTGTCGCCGCCCAGCGGAAGCAGGGCCCCGCCGTCTTTTAGTTCATTGGGGTTGGTGGAAGGCGAGCCGTCCAGGGCCTGAATCCAGCCATGCGGGGCCTCCAGGTTCTTGCGCTGCAGCATCTCCAGCTTGCCGTTGGCGGCGGTGGTGGTGGCTAAATCGGCCACGAAGGGCGGTTGGTCTTTGGCCGGAATAGCCACGGCAATGGGGTTGGTGCCCAACAGGCGTTCCAAGCTATACGTAGGGGCTACCAATGGGCTGGCGTTGGTCATGGCCATGCCAATCATGTCATGCTCCAGGGCCTTCATGGCGTGGTACCCGGCTATCCCGAAGTGGTTGGAGTTCTTAACCGCCACCCAGCCGCTGCCGGCAATCTTTGCTTTCTCAATGGCAATCTGCATGGCTTTGGGCGCCACTACCAGACCCAGGCCGCCGTCACCGTCTACGGTGGCGGTGCTGAGGGTTTCGTGCACAATGCGCACGGTGGGCGTGGCGTTGATGCGGCCGGCTTCCCAAAGGCGCACGTAGCCAATCAGGCGGGCCACGCCGTGGGAGTCCACGCCCCTTATATCAGCGGAAAGCAGGGTCTCGGTGGCGGTTTGGGCATCTTCGGGCGGGCAGCCCATGGCCAGGAAAATCTGACGGGAGAAATCAAAAAGTCGTTGGTAGGAATACATGCGCAAATTCTGAAAGTGACGGCCAAAGGTACGGGAAACCCAGAGAAAGATTACTGCGGAAATGTTTCCTTTGTGCTATCTTCCGGCATCGCCCCACCTAAACCCTCCGTTATGAAATCCCTCCCGTATTGCCTTTGCCTTTTGATCAGCTGTTTTGGGCACGTTTTTCCAATTTCGGCCCAAAAGCAGACCTCTATCACCACTGATGTAAAAGCCGTCACTGTGTTCCTGAATAGGGCGCAGGTCACCAATACCGGTAAAACCACCGTAGAGCCCGGCGTGACCGAACTGGTGCTGGAAGGTTTGCCTACCCAATTGGACGAGCGCAGCGTGCAGGTAAACCCTACGGGCAGCATTACCTTGCTTTCAGTGCGCTATGAGCAGAATTTTATGCAGAACGCCACCAAACCCAAAGACCTGGAACGGCTGGAAGATTCCCTGGAGAGCTACAATGGCCGCATCAGGTCGCTCAACGACCAGCGCGAGGTACTCCAGAAGGAAGAGGCCTTATTACAGGCCAACCAAAATGTAGGCGGCACAGATGCCGGTATCACCGCCGCCCGCCTCAAAGAGGTAGCCGACTTTTACCGTACGCGCTTATTGGCTATTAAAAAAGAAATTCAACTAGTAGACGCACGGCAGGCCATTCTGCGTGACCGCCAGAACCAGTTTAACAGCCAGGTAAACCAATTCCGCCGCACCCAGCAGGCCAATAACCGCGTGATTGTGGCGGTGCAGGCATCGGCACGCGCGCAAGTAGGGCTGGAAGTTTCTTATATGGTGTTCAATGCTGGCTGGGAACCTATCTATGACCTACGGGCCAGCGGTAGCCAGGGGCCAGTGCAACTTCAATACAAAGCCAACGTGCGCCAGAATACCGGCGTGAACTGGAACAACGTGCAACTCACCCTAGCCACCACCAACCCCGCTGAAGGTGCTCAAAAGCCGGAACTGGATCCGCAACGGATTAGCATTTTGCAGCAGCCGCCTGTTAAATTGAGAGGAAAGTCCACCGCCTCGATGGTGAAAATGGAGGATGATAATCAATCGTTAAATGAAGTGGTGGTGGTAGGGTATGGCGCACAGAAAGCCAAAAGTACTTCTGATTTCACCCAAGCCGTAGCCACCACTCTCGCCGCTGAATTCAAAATCGGGATTCCGTTCAGTGTGCCGTCAGACGGGAAGCCGCACACCGTAGACATCCAGCAGCACAGCCTTACTACCTCCTACGCCCACATGGCCGTGCCCAAACTGGACCCCACCGCTTTTCTGGTGGCCTACCTCACCAACTGGGAGAACCTGAAGCTCTTGCCCGGGCAAGCCAACGTATTCCTGGCCGGCACCTTTACCGGTAAATCCTTCCTTAACCCGGAGCAGACCCGCGACACGCTTACCCTTTCCCTGGGCCGGGACCAGAACATGGTGGTGCAGCGCGAGCGGATGAAGGATTACCAGAAACGCTCCACCTTGGGCAGCAACGTCAAAGAGCAGTTCGGCTACGAAATCAGCCTCCGCAACACCAAAGCCCAACCGGTGACCATTACCATAGAAGACCAGATTCCGGTAAGCACTACCTCAGAGATTGAAGTAGAAGACCTGGATACCAACGGCGGAAAGCTAGATAAGGAAACCGGGAAGGTGACCTGGCAGGTGGCCTTGAAACCGAATGAGACGGTGAAGCGCACGCTTAAGTATGTGGTGAAGTACCCTAAGAATAAGCAAGTAGCGGGGATTTAAGTTTTATGCTTTTGCCCTAGCAGGGTTTGGATAAGGAATTTGCTTTTGCCTTGGAGAGTAGTTATGCTGGTGTTGGAGTTCCTAAGGGCCAATAACCTAGACTGCCTCTCCTTGGCTATAAACGTGTGCACGACTTTCCGCCTGCTGCTGGCGTGGTGTCTGCTGTTGCCTTAAGTCCTTATGCTGTATTGTTTCATGGTTTCCCTCCGAGCGCTCACGGCCGCGAGGCCCTGTCTTTCCCCTCGCACTGCCCTTGCGGCCGAGTTGTAGTCTATTCTTAGTTAAGCCACTGCAGGGCCACAAGCGAGGCGCTCGAAGTAAAGACTGGAATCGGGCAATGCGTGTTGGTAATTGTAGTTGAGTTATTGGCGTTTTGGGCACGTTTTCCCAAAAACAGCCCCGAAACGCACTGCAGCCTCACAAACCGCAATATCCTTTACAAAACGCTGACTCCCCCCTTGAGGGGGCGAAGGGGGTGTTTACACCAGCAGACATTTCCCTGGTTCAAGTTTCCAACTTGGACCTATCATTTCGGGAAGTTTCCAACTTCCCTGAGGCCTAGGCCTCACTTTACGCATATCGTCCCCTTTGAAGGGGGTAGGGGGATGACTACTACTGCACATCAAACCAATTTCCTGACCATTCCTAAAAACACCTCAAAACCACTTCAAAACCAGTCTTACCACCCTCCCAAATCCTTCACCCCAAGCAACCAACATCCTTAATTCTGCATCTTCCTGGTAAATACCTCCCGGATCGTTTTTTCTGGAACGGAATTTGCCTTTCTTTTGAATATTGGAAAATGCTAATATTATGAAAGCACACCTACTCTCGTTTTTCCTGGTATCGCTGCTTCTTTGGAGCAGCCAGGCCGGGGCCCAGTCTAAGGTGCTCTATGAGCAGAACAGACTGGAGACGCTCACTTTGTCCAGTTTTGAAAACGCAGAGTTGGCCGCTATTGCCACTGACCTGGGGAAAACCAATACCCACCGTTCTGGTAAGTTGCTGCTGCCCTTAGAGTTTGACCAACAGGAAAAGATAACCCGCGAGGGCGATTTGCTACTCCTGCGGGTGGGCGTTAAAAACATGCGGGTGCGGGAGCAAGTACTTTACCGCGACTTTGATTTCGCCGATCTATTAACCCCTACCGTACTGTTTGCCAAGGTGCAGTTGCTGGGCAAAGAAGACAAAATCTTGCAGACCATTGAGGTTTCTAACAAGGCCATCGGTCAGGACGGTTCTTCGGTGTTGGTGCAAACCTCCGTGAGAGATACCTCTGGGTTTGACGGGTTCAAGCTGCGGGTAGTAGAAAAGAAACTGTCTTTTTCTTCTGACAACCGAAGCGCCGTCCAGCAGCGCATTGCCCAGATCAAACGCTACTATGACACAGATGCACGCCTGGCCCAACTCTCCCGCGACCTGCAGACCATCAACCCCAATGACATTGACCACTTGGGCCAGCAAATAGACCGGTTCAAGGAAATGGAGCACGCCCTGCACCGCCTGTTAGACAACCGCCTGGACCGCGAGCTGGACCTGAACCGCCATGACCCTATCCAGCTGAAACGCAGGGGAAATGACCTGAAAAACCGGTTCGGGGAGCGTCGTCTGGCCCTTGACCAGATGTGGGCCCGACTACCCGAAATATTTTACACCCGCGGGCTGGAACTGACTATGAACGGAAACGCCCGCGCTGGCCGTGAGTTCTTTGAACGATCGCTGCAAGCAAACCCGGCTTTTGCGCCCTCGCATCTGCAACTGGCCCGCCTTGATTTTAAGGAAGGCTATTTGAAAGAAGCCAGCCAGCGCACCCGCGAGCTGTTAAACCGCATGCAAGTAGATCCTGAAACCCACCGTTTTGGTCAGGAACTGGCCCTTGACATTCAGAATGCCTACGTCCGCCAGGGCGAACAGCTCAACAACCAAGGCAAGTACCGCCAGGCTCTGGAGCAGTTTGAACAAGCCCGTGATTTTTGCCGCGGCATTTCCAGCTTTCGTTGCCGGTCAGAACTCTGGGAAGAGGGCATTGCCTTCGCCAAAAGCGGCATCTATGACAACCTGCTGCGCGATGGACGCCAGGCCTTGAACCAGAAAAACCTGGGTCAGGCCGAAAAGCTGGCCAAAGAGGCCCAGCAGTATGCCCGCAACAACAAAACCGCCATTGACTCAGATGCCGCCGCTGTTACCTTGCTGCGCGAGGTGCAGCAACAGGTGTATTTAAACCACATGGCAGATGGGCGCGGGGCTTTGCAGCGCAGCCAGTTCAAAGCCGCGTTGCAGGCCTTTGAGCAGGGCAAGAGCCTGGCCAGTGATTTCAATTTAACGGTACAGCCAGACGCAGATCACTTGCTTCGGCAGGCGGCCCGTCCGGTTATCCTGGAAATGATTGCCCAGGGGCAGTCACAGGCCAACGCCAACCAATTGGCCCAGGCCCGCACCGTGGCAGGCCAGATCACCAACCTGCAGATACGGTATGGGCTCATCAATGACAAGGTGTTGGACGGCAAGTTCAGGGACCTGAACAAAGGAATCTTCTCGCAGGAATGCGCCAACGCACAAGCGGCCTATGATCAGCATTATCAGCGGTCTCTGCAGTACAGCCAGGAGCGCAACTTCCCCCAGGCGGCTGCAGAACTGGACCTAGCCCTGGCGTCAGCGAAAGTGAACGGCGGCTGTGCCATCTCGCCGGCTACCGCCGAGGTGGAACTAACCCGCATTGACGCCCCCGCCCATTACCAGGAACTGCTGCAGAAAGCCAATAGCCTCATCAGCCAGAACAACATGCCCGAAGCGGTGAAAATTTACCAGGAGGCTGGCTGGTATTTTGAGGCTAGGGAAGTTTCGCGGTTCGGGCTGAGCCATGCGCCCTTGCTCACCTATACCTTAGGGCAAGAAAACAAAGGCTTCGTGGTGGAGGTGGCTAAGCATGCCGCTGCTTCAGGAGATGCCACCGGTGCTATTGCCTTAGTCAAACGCCTGGCAACCCTGAAATACAGCACCTATAACCTGAACCAGCTGCAAGAACACATTGGTGAGCAGCTGGCCATCAGAGACGCCCAGGCTAATCCCCAAGCCAATTACAAAGCCCAGGCAGAAACCTACACCAACGGCTCCAAAGACCTCAAGAAACTGCGGAAAGCCTACGAGAAGAAATTCAAGAAATTGACCTAACACCTAAAGCAAAAACGCCTCCTTAGATTATGGGGAGGCGTTTTGCTTTTAAGAGGTGGGGGTAAAGCGCAGAAGTATTGGTGATTGTCCCTAAGGGACCTAACAACCGCGGGTGGTTTTAAAGCGGGAGTGGATGCAATTCCGGTTGCTCCAAAGACCTCGAAGTGTGCGTAGCTCCTACGAGTGTCTCTGCCTATACCTTATTGCTGCAGCAACTCCGCCAACATCCCTTCTTTTAAAGCATACGCAGACACCCGTATTTTCTCCAAGTTATACTTCTCCAGAGTCCAGTCAATAGCTGTTACGGCTACCACAATCATATCTACCCGCATGGCCAGCATACCGGGAATAGCCAGACGCTCCTGGCGGGTTTTTCGGGTGAGTTCCTTGAATTGCCGCTGAAAATTGGAAAGAGCCAGGGTCAAGTCTGGAGAGCCATCTGGGTCCCGGGCCAAACCCTGGGCCGCCAGGTCCATATCTACCAGGGTGTCAAAAGTGCCAGAGGAGCCAATCAACACCTCAGGTTGGTGTTGCAGCACGGCGGCTGTAAGCTTCTGTAGGTGGTCTTGCAGATAATGCCGGATGGCTTTTATTTGAGCCGGAGTAATGGGTTGTTCCTGGTCGGGGTAGAATTGGTCCAGCAGGCGCTGTGCCCCAATCTCAAAGCTTTTTTTCCAGAGAATGCCCCTGTCAGAACCTATAATGAATTCCACGCTGCCGCCGCCAATGTCCATGACCAAGGCTGGTTTGGCTCCAATCTCCATGGCCTGCTGAACACCTTTGAAAATAAGTTCGGCCTCGCGGGCACCAGAGATGATCTCTACCTCAATGCCCGTTTGATCTCTGATGGCCTGTACCACTTCGGGCCCGTTTTTAGCATTGCGCAGGGCACTGGTGGCAGTGGCTTTTACGACGTCTACCTGGTGTTGGTCCATGGTGGCCTTGAATTCCTGCAGGGCTTTCAGGCCGCGTTCACGGGCCTCTGGCGTGATCTCCCCTTTGCTAATACCTCCTTCGCCCAGCTTTACCGGAACTTTGGTTTTGTACAGTGTCTGCTGCGCGCCATCTGGGTCAAGGGCGACAATAAGCAGGTGAAAGGTATTTGTTCCAAGGTCTATAAGAGCGTATCGGCGGGACATCTATAAGTAGGAATTAAGAATTAGGAGTATACGACTGGTGAATAAAGGTTATACCCAGTTGTTTCCTCTTAGTTTTAGAATTAGTACAGCTAAAATAAAATGGAAAACCAGAATGCAAAAAGCTGTCATTTTTAACCTTTTTTTATTTCCCGCCTTATCCAAAATAATTCCATAGAATGGAAATTGAAGAATGGCGAGAATCATAAATGGAATGGTGATAGTGCGAAGAAAAAGAATTGAAACTAAACCAACTGGGAATAAGGTAATAGCTGGTTCATACCAGCCATGCCCACCACCTGCAAGAGCCATGGCCATTATCAGCAGCAGTGGGGTGATCATAGAAAGTCTTATGGTCCATTTCAGGGACATCTCTACTCTTTTCTTTCTTTCAAGTTTTACTTCTCAGAACTGAATCTAAAGAACGTGCCCAGTGGCAATTTGCGTTTTCCGCGGTCCTCCAGATAAAGTTCGCCCAGTTCTTCGTTCTGCACAGTCTTCCCGAATGAACCTCTGACAAGGTTGTCTAGGATGAGGGCCGAGTAGCCCAAAGAGTAAAGGTTGATGACGAAGAAATTGTTCTCGTGGTCCAGCAGTTGGGAGCAGAGTTTGATGAGTTCGTTGATCTGCTCTTCCAGGAGCCATTTCTCGCCGTCGGGGCCGCGGCCGTAGGCGGGTGGGTCCAGGATAATGCCCTGGTATTTATTGCCGCGTTTTACCTCGCGGCGGGCGTATTTCATGGCGTCTTCCACCAGCCAGCGTATGTTATCCAGGTTACTGGCTTCCATGTTTTCGCGGGCCCAGAAGTTTACTTGTTTCACACTGTCCAAGTGCGTGACATCGGCACCGCCGGCGTTGGCCGCCAGAGACGCGCCGCCTGTGTAGGCAAACATGTTCAATACCTTGGGTTTGCCGGGCAACGCTCGGGTGCGGTTATAGATAAACTGCCAGTTGGGGTCCTGCTCGGGGAACAAACCCACGTGCTTGAACGAAGACAATCCTAGTCTAAAACGCAGTTTCAGATCATGGTACCGGTAGTTAATAAACCACTGCTCGGCCATGCCTTTCTTGAGGGTCCACTGACCTTTCTCAGCGTTTCCTTTTTCGCGCCGGAACGTGGCTTGTGCCAGGCGGTCCCACTCCTGGTCAGAGAGGTGTTTGTCCCAGGCGGCCTGGGGCTCTGGGCGGGCCAGCACGTAGTCGCCAAAACGCTCCAGCTTCTCAAAGTTGCCGCAGTCTATCAGTTCATAATCGGTCCAGGCGCTGGTGGTCAGGAAAGAATACATAGGGTCATGGGTGGTGAAGGGACAAAGGTACGGTTTTGCGGCGTGCCCTGCAGTCCAAACCTTTCTACTGCAAAAGAAAAGAATGCGTTTTGAGCCCGTTTTCTGTAAATTAGGCCTAAAACAGCAGCGAAGGGCCAAGGCGCAAGTTGGGATTACGCGTAAAAATTTGTTACTTTTCAAGTTCGTACTGGCAACGCTGCCGCCGTTAAGCAGCCGTAACGCACCATGAATCTTACTTTCTATAAATACCAGGGCACCGGCAATGACTTTGTGGTGCTGGACAACCTCAACCACGAAATCAGCCTCACGCAGGAGCAGGTGGCCTTTCTCTGCGACCGTCGCAAAGGCGTGGGTGCCGACGGCCTGATGCTGCTCCAACCCAAGGAGGGCTATGATTTTGAGATGGTATACTACAACGCCGATGGCCGCGTGGGCTCTATGTGCGGGAATGGCGGGCGCTGCCTGGTGGCCTTTGCGCAGTTTCTGGGGGTGGTAGATAATGAAGCGTATTTCATTGCCTCAGACGGGCCGCACCAGGCCCACCTGAAAGACGGTCTGGTGCACCTGCAGATGAAAGACGTAGACGCCATTGAAGACCTGGAAGAAGCCTGTTTTATGAATACCGGCTCGCCGCATTACGTCAAGCAGGTAGAGGCGCTGGCAGACCTGAACGTGTTTGCCCAAGGCCGGGCCATCCGGTACTCAGACCGCTTCAAGGCCGAAGGGACCAACGTGAATTTTGTAGAGCATTTGCCCCATAATAAACTGTCTGTGCGCACCTATGAGCGCGGCGTGGAAGACGAGACGTTTTCTTGCGGTACCGGCGTAACCGCCTGCGCCCTGGCCGCTAGCCGGGCTGGGTATGAAAGCCCAGTGTCTGTGCATGTGCTGGGCGGCGAACTGCAGGTAAGCTTTGAGAAAGAAGGCGCCGGCTTTAAAGACGTGTTCCTTATTGGCCCGGCGGTGCAGGTGTTCAAAGGCGAAATCACGCTGTAAAACTCTATTCCCCACCTTCCAGAAACCCAATGGCCGTCCCTTCCTGTTCGCTGATAGTAGCTACCTATAACTGGCCCGCCGCCCTAAACCTTTGCCTGCAAAGCGTAGCCCGGCAGACGGTGCTGCCCAAAGAGGTTTTGATAGCCGATGACGGGTCTAGGGAAGAGACCAGGCACTTAGTGGAGCGCTTGCAGAAAGACTTTCCGGTGCCCTTGATCCATGTATGGCAACCAGACAACGGGTTCCAGAAAACCAAGATCCTGAACCAGGCCATCGCCCGCGCCAAAGAGCCTTACATAGTGCAGGTAGACGGTGATGTGATTCTGCATCCCAAGTTTATCAAAGACCATCTAACGGTAGCCTCCCCGGGCCGTTTTCTGGCCGGAGGCCGAATCAATCTCTCCGAGGAAAACACCAAAGAAGTGCTGGCCAACTCCACCGTTTTCTTCGGGTTGAAGGAGATCCTAAAAACCAGTAATCTGTTCAACGGCCTGCGCAGCGGTTTCCTGCGCCGCCTGCTGGCCGACCGCTATAAACTCAAGGGCAAAAACAAGTACTACGCCAAGGGCTGCAACATGTCTTTCTGGCGCGAAGATTTGCTGCGCGTGAACGGCTATAATGAAAGCTATACCGGCTGGGGCCCCGAGGACAGTGAACTGGCCGCCCGGCTCATGAATGCGGGCATCAAAAAAAGGTCTTTGAAAATGGGTGGCGTGCAATACCACCTGCACCATACCTATGTAGACGCCAGCCGCAAAGCCATCAATGAAGAACTGCTGCGCACCACTATCCAGACCAATATCACCTACTGCGCGCAAGGTGTAGATCAGTACCTGTAACGGCCTTACATCTACCGTATCTGTGTTTGGCGTTTTAAAGGTGTTTTTCTAAAAACAGGCTTAAAACGGGTTTGCGACTTCGGCGGTAAAATCATGAAAGCAGCCTCGGTTTTCATGGTGATAGAATGAAATCCACTAGCTTGCAACCGGGCAGTGAATGTAACCGTTTCCAAGGCCCGTTTTCCAACGCAAAATCATGCTGCACACAGACCGAATTTACCTGCGCGCCCCAGAGCCTACAGACCTTGACTTTCTCTACCTTTTTGAGAATGACACGGTGCTCTGGCCCGTCAGTTTATCGGTGGCGCCTTTCTCCCGAGACGCGCTTCGGCAGTACTTAGAAAATGCTTCGCTTGATATTTATGCCGCCCGGCAACTCAGGCTCATGGTCTGCCTGCAGGAGGAAGCAACCGTTATTGGCACCATAGATTTGTTTGACTTTGAGCCGCTGCACCAACGGGCCGGTATCGGCATTGCTCTAACGCCCAACTATCAGGGCAAAGGCTACGGTCAGGAAGTGCTGCAGCTCCTGGAAACTTACTGTGCGCAGGTGCTGCAGATGCACCAATTGTATTGTTCTGTTACCCAGTCAAATAGCAGTAGCCTGCGTCTGTTCAGGGGAGCAGGATACCAGGAAATTGGGATAAGAAAAGAATGGCTGAAGACGCCGGGAGGCTGGCAAGATGTGGTGGAGTTCCAGAAGCTCCTTTCTTGGAACGACTGAGTTATTTTCCAAGTTGCATTATTCCCAGCAAGAATGCGGCAATTGGTTTATTTCTCGTTTTTAGTGCGCATTAATACGGTATTTCTCATATCCGGTCTGGTTTGTTGCGCATGTTGCATTAGAATATAGCCTTTTTCTAGAATTCACCGTATGCTAGGTTAAATATAAAAAGAGAGGCCTTCACGCTTCTTTTTTGTTGAACCCACACTTCATAACCGGCTTTCGTATATGTCTGAATTTGATTCTGATTTCATCCCCGGCGGGGGAGGAAACTTCTTGTCGTCTGAACCAGAGGTAACAACTTCTACTGCGTACATTTCTTCTGTAACCAATACCCCAAAGGTGACCCCTAATCCTACTTCAGAAAGTAGCCTGGAGGCATTTCTTTCCTCCGTCTCAAGTATTGTTTGTTTCTCCCACCTGCGTTGGGATTTTGTCTACCAGCGCCCGCAGCATTTGCTGTCACGTTTCGCCAAACACACCCACCTTTACTTTTTTGAGGAGCCGGTGTTTACAGATAATGCTATTCCGCGCTTGGAGACCCATGAGCGCGAGAACGGTCGCCTCACACTCATAGTGGCGCAACTGCCGCACGGCCTTACCCCAGAAGAATCAGACGCCAAACAGATTGAGCTGCTCAATGAGTTTATGGCTGCGCAAGACCTGGACAACACGGTATTCTGGTACTATACGCCCATGGCCCTGGAGATTTCCCGCCACTTCACGCCAGCCTTAACCGTGTTTGACTGCATGGATGAACTTTCGGCCTTCAAATTTGCGCCGCCCAGGTTACTGGAACTGGAAACCGAGATGATGGAAAAAGCCGATGTGGTTTTCACTGGTGGGCAAAGCCTTTATGAAGCCAAAAAGCACAGACATGCCCAAATCCACGCCTTCCCCAGCAGCATAGACAAGGCGCATTTTGCGCAGGCCCGCCAACCCCAGACTGAGCCCGCTGACCAGGCTAATATCCCATACCCGCGCATGGGCTTCTTTGGCGTGGTAGATGAGCGCTTTGACATTGAGTTGCTGCGTGAGGTTGCCACCGCGCGCCCAGAGTGGCAGTTCGTGATCATTGGGCCCGTAGTGAAAATTGACCCGGCCATTTTGCCTAACAGCGCCAACATCCATTACCTGGGCGGAAAGTCTTACCAGGAACTACCTGCCTACCTGGCTGGCTGGGATGTGGCCATGCTGCTGTTCGCGCACAATGAGTCTACTAAGTTCATCAGCCCCACCAAAACGCCTGAGTACCTGGCGGCCGGTAAACCGGTAGTGTCTACCTCTATCAGAGACGTGGTACGTCCATACGGCGAGCAGAACCTGGTGCAGATAGCAGACGGCGCCCAAGCCTTTGAGGCGGCCCTGGAAAAAGCTCTTCTGCAGAAAGAGGACAAAAACTGGATGGCGCGTACAGATGAATTTCTGGCCGGTGTATCCTGGGATAAGACCTGGCAGAGCATGGTACGCCATATGCAGAACATCCACCGGGAGAAAAAGGGGAACGCCTAAGTAAGGGAATCCCAGATAGAAGAAAGACTGGAAAAGTAACGATATAAAATTCACAGACTATGTTTGATTACCTGATTGTAGGGGCCGGTTTTGCCGGCAGTGTACTGGCCGAGCGCCTGGCTACTTATTCCAATAAAAAAGTATTGATTATTGATAAGCGTTCGCACATTGCGGGCAACGCCTATGACCATTATAACGAGGATGGCATTCTCGTGCACAAGTACGGTCCGCACATCTTCCACACCAACTCCAAAGAGGTGTTTGAGTACCTGGGTCAGTTCACCGAGTGGCGCCCATATGAGCACCGCGTACTGGCCAGCGTTGACGGTCAACAAGTGCCTATGCCCATTAACCTGGACACCATCAACAAACTGTATGGCTTAAGCCTTACCTCTTTTGAGCTGGATGAGTGGTTTGAGTCGGTGGCCGAAACCGTGCCCGTGATCAAGACCTCAGAAGACGTGGTGGTGAGCAAAGTGGGCCGTGAGTTGTATGACAAGTTCTTCAAGAACTATACCCGCAAGCAGTGGGGCATGGACCCGTCTGAGCTGGACAAGTCGGTGACCTCACGGGTACCTACCCGCACCAACCGCGATGACCGCTATTTTACAGACACTTACCAGGCCATGCCGTTGCACGGCTTTACTAAGATGTTTGAGAAAATGCTGGACCATCCCAATATCAAGGTCATGCTCAACACAGACTACCATGAGATCATTGACATGATTCCGTTCAAGGAGATGATTTACACCGGTCCGGTAGATGAGTACTTTGACTTTAAATATGGCAAGCTGCCGTACCGTTCCCTGGAGTTCAAGCATGAGACCGTGAACAAGGAAGTATTCCAGCCGGTGGCCGTGGTGAACTACCCCAATGAGCAGTTGTACACCCGCGTGACGGAGTTTAAATACCTGACCGGGCAGCAGCACCCCAAAACAAGCCTGGTGTATGAATTCCCTAAAGCCGAGGGAGATCCATATTACCCCGTGCCAAGACCTGAGAACGCCGAGCTGTACAACCAATACAAAAAACTGGCAGACAGCACCCCGGGCGTGCATTTTGTGGGCAGATTGGCTACCTACAAATACTACAACATGGACCAGGTAGTGGCTCAGGCCCTTACCCTGCACAAGAAGTTAACCGAGAAAGATAAAGTGCGAGTGACAGTGGTAGATGGCCAGGATGTCTTGCCCAAAGTGGTGCGCGAGGCTTTAAATGGAAGTTCCACCAAAGTGAGCACGAATGGCAAACATTAACCTTTGGGGCGGCGTTGAGTGTACCGTAAACCGGGTAGGGGAACAGTACTTTGATCAGCTAGCCCAAAGTGGACATACGCACCGTCTAACCGACCTGGACCTGTTCGCGGGTTTGGGTATCCAGAAGATACGGTACCCGGTTCTTTGGGAGCATGTGGCCCCTGAAGACCCTACCCAATACAACTGGACCTGGGCCACCGAGCGACTTAATAAGCTCCGTGCCCTCAACATAGAACCTATAGTGGGGCTGCTGCATCATGGCAGCGGCCCGCGCTATACCAACCTCCTGGACCCTGAGTTTCCGCAGAAATTTGCCGCCTACGCCAAAGCGGTGGCGCAACAGTTTCCGTGGGTCACTCAGTACACTCCCATCAACGAGCCGCTCACTACGGCCCGGTTCAGTGCCCTCTACGGTTTGTGGTACCCGCATGCCAAAGATGACGCCTCCTTTGCCCGGGCACTCATGAACCAGATCAACGGCACGCGTCTGGCCATGCAGGCCATTAGAGAGGTGAACCCCAACGCCCTTCTGGTCCAGACCGATGACCTGGGCTATTCCCACAGCACCTCCACCATGCAATACCAGGCAGACTTTGAGAACCACCGCCGGTGGCTCACCTGGGATCTGCTGTGCGGCAAGGTAGACCAACAGCACCCGCTCTGGAATTATCTGCGCTGGGCCAAGGTGCCCGAGGAAGAGTTGCTGGAAATGGTAGCAAATCCTTGTCTGCCTGATGTCATCGGAATTAATTACTATGTAACCAGTGAGCGCTACCTGGACGAACACATCATTGATTACCCCTGGCATACGCACGGGCAGAACCACCGTCACCGCTACGCAGATGTAGAGGCCATACGGGTACCAGACGCCATGCCTTTGGGTATCCAGAACATTCTGGCCCAGGTGTGCGAGCGCTATGATCTGCCAGTAGCCGTTACCGAGGCCCACTTGTGCTGCACCCGTGAGGAGCAGATGCGCTGGCTGGCCGAGGTCTGGGATGCGGCCGTATTCTTGAAAAACCAAGGCAAAAACGTGTTGGCCGTCACCGCTTGGTCCCTGCTGGGGGCCTTTGACTGGAATAGCCTCTTAACCGAGCAGCGCGGCCACTATGAACTGGGCGTGTTTGATATTAGAACCGGCACCCCTGAACCCACCGCCGCGGCTACCCTGCTGCAAACGCTGGTGAAGGGTGGTGAGCGGCACCCGGTACTGGAAATTGACGGCTGGTGGAAACGCACCTGCCGCAGTATCTATCCGCCGGTACCGGAAACCTCTGAAAGCTGGAACCTGATGACCAACCTACAAACACCAGAAGATCAGCCCCAGCTTAAGCCGCTCCTGATCACCGGAGCCACCGGAACGCTGGGTCGTGCCTTCGGGCGAATCTGCGATGCCCGCGGTATTCCGTATGTGCTGTTGAACCGCCAGGAGATGGATATTGCTAACCAGGCCTCGGTAGAGGAGGCGTTGCAGCAGTATCGGCCGTGGGCCGTCATCAATACCGCCGGTTTTGTACGCGTAGATGACGCAGAGCGTGAGCAGGAAGCCTGTTACCGTGAAAACACCGACGGGCCGGCTACACTAGCCAAGGCCTGCCAGGCAGTTGACTGTAAACTGGTAACCTTTTCCTCAGACTTGGTCTTTGACGGGGCTAAACAAACCCCTTACCTGGAAGCAGATACCCCTAACCCGCTCAATGTTTATGGCCACAGCAAAGCGCAGGTAGAAATGCAAGTGCTGGAAATACTACCCCAAGCCCTGGTGATCAGGACCAGCGCCTTCTTTGGGCCCTGGGATGAGCATAACTTTGTGTACCATGCCCTGCGGGCGATGGCGCATGAGGAGCCGTTCCAGGTTGCGGAAGACCTGTCCATTTCGCCCACCTTCGTGCCTGATCTGGTGAATACCACGCTGGATTTGTTGATAGATGAAGAAAGTGGCATTTGGCACGTGGCCAACCAGGGTTCTTATACCTGGGCCGAATTGGCAGAACTGGCGGCCAACCTGGCAGGCATCAACGCCGAGCCCTGGTTACAACGGGTGCCGCAGACATTCTTTAACTGGCCTGCTGCCAGACCAAGCTATACCGTGCTGGAGACCAATAAAAGAGCTGTGCTACCTTCCGTAGAGGACGCCCTGCTGCGTTACCTGCACACGCATGAATTTTCATTCCGGCCGGTTTTTGCAAACCAGCCAGAAGAAGTGGAGGAAGAAAACCTTATCTCCGCCCGGGGAGCGTAGTCATTTTTCTGCTATACCCGTTTTGGGCCCGTTTTTGCGAAAACAGGCTCAAAACGGGTTTTTCTTTTGCCTGTCTCCCAATCTCCAGCGCACGTCTTTCTAGTTCATTCCATCCCTTGCCCGGTATCTGTTTTAAGCTCGTTTTTAGGAAAACAGGCTTAAAACAGAAGTCCGGCAAGGGAGGGCTGGATATTTTTCTAAAATTTTAGGCTTTATCTGCCATCCCGTCAGGCATGGGGCACTAATGCAGGGATGGTATTGTTTTGGCTAGATAGAAAATTGTCGGAAAAACCGCGTATTTTTGAAATTGAATCAAGTACATCTTAAATAGTAGTTTATGTTTGACTTTTTTGGGAAGACGGTCGCCAAGATTTTCGGAACCAAGTCGGATCGGGATATCAAGGGCGTGATGCCGTATGTGGGACTCATCAACCAGGAGTTTGCCAAATTGGCCACCCTCACAGATGACCAACTCCGGAACCGTACGCAAGAGGTGCAAGCCGCCATTGCCGCCCGTCTCAAACCCATTGATGATAAAATAGCCGCGCTCCACCTGCGCATTGAGAACGAGCAGGATCTGGACATCGCCCAGAAAGAGGAGATCTTTGTGGAGATTGATGAGCTGGAGAAGGAGCGCAACAAAGACCTGGAAGTGGTGCTCATGGAAGTGCTGCCCGAGGCCTTTGCCATTGTCAAGGAAACCGCCCGTCGTTTCAAAGAAAATGGTCAACTGACTGTTACCGCCACTGACCTGGACCACACCTTCGCGGCCCGCAAACCCAACGTGCAGATCAATGGTGACCAGGCCGTTTGGGCCAACCGCTGGAATGCCGCCGGTACTGAGGTAGTCTGGGACATGCTCCACTATGATGTGCAGCTGATTGGTGGTATTGTGTTGCACCAGGGCAAGATTGCCGAGATGGCCACAGGGGAGGGAAAAACGTTAGTAGCTACCTTACCTGCCTTCTTGAACGCCCTGGCCAAACGCGGCGTGCACGTGGTAACCGTGAACGACTACCTGGCCAAGCGTGACTCTGAGTGGATGGCGCCTTTGTTTGAGTTCCATGGTATCACCATTGACTGTATAGACAAACACCAGCCTAATACAGACGCCCGCCGCCAGGCCTATCTGGCAGATATCACCTACGGTACCAACAACGAGTTCGGGTTTGACTACCTGCGCGACAACATGTCCCGTGAGCCGGGTGAGCTGGTGCAGCGCAAGCACCACTACGCCATGGTGGATGAGGTAGACTCCGTGTTGATTGACGATGCCCGTACTCCGTTGATTATTTCCGGCCCTGTGCCGCGAGGCGATGAGCATGAGTTCTACGTGTTGAAACCGCGTGTGGCTGCCCTGGTAGAAAATCAGCGCAAGCTGGTGGGAAACTACCTGGTGGAAGCCAAGCGCCTGATCAAAGAGGGAAATGACAAAGAAGGCGGTCTGGCCTTGTTCAGAGCCTTTAGAGGTCTTCCTAAAAACAAGCCGTTGATCAAATTCCTGAGCGAGACCGGCGTGCGCCAGATCTTGCTTAAGACCGAGGCGTTCTACCTGCAGGATCACTCCCGCCAGATGCCAGAGGCCGATGCGCCCCTGTACTTCACCATTGACGAGAAGCATAACCAGATTGAACTCACCGAGAAAGGCATTGACCTGATCACCGGCCAGGGTGAAGACCCGAACCTATTCATCTTGCCAGATATCGGAACCGAGATCGCCAATATTGAAAACCATAAGGAACTGTCTGCGGAGGACAAACTGCACCAGAAAGAGCACCTGATCCAGGAGTACCAGGACAAGTCGCAGCGCGTGCACACCATCAACCAGTTACT
Organism: Rufibacter soli; assembly: GCF_054781795.1. NCBI lineage: Bacteria > Pseudomonadati > Bacteroidota > Cytophagia > Cytophagales > Hymenobacteraceae > Rufibacter > Rufibacter soli. Next base: position 313,306 of record NZ_BAAGTS010000002.1, read on the forward strand.
TAAGGCCTATACCCTGTTTGAGAAGGACACCGAGTACATCGTGACTGATGACCACAAGGTGAAGATCGTAGATGAGCAGACGGGCCGCGTAATGGAAGGTCGCCGGTACTCAGACGGCTTGCACCAGGCCATTGAAGCCAAGGAAAACGTGCGCGTGGAAGACGCCACCCAAACCTACGCTACGGTTACTTTGCAGAACTACTTCCGGATGTACCACAAGCTGGCCGGTATGACCGGTACGGCAGAGACCGAAGCCGGTGAGTTCTGGGAGATTTACAAGCTGGATGTGGTAGTAATCCCTACCAATCGTGTAGCCCAACGTAAAGACGAGCACGACAAGGTTTACAAGACCATTAGGGAGAAATACAACGCCGTTGCCGAAGAGATCCAGGAACTGACCAAAGCCGGGCGTCCGGTGCTGGTAGGTACCACTTCGGTGGAGATTTCTGAATTGGTAAGCCGTATGCTCAAGATACGCGGTATTCCGCACCAGGTCTTGAACGCCAAGCAACACCAGCGTGAGGCTGAGATTGTAGCCGAAGCCGGTAAGCCGAGCACCGTGACCATTGCCACCAACATGGCCGGCCGTGGTACGGATATTAAACTTACCCCGGAATCTAAAGCCGCCGGCGGATTGGCCATTATTGGTACCGAGCGCCATGAGTCGCGCCGGGTAGACCGCCAGTTGCGTGGTCGTTCAGGCCGCCAGGGTGACCCGGGATCTTCGCAGTTCTTCGTGTCTCTGGAAGACAGCTTAATGCGTCTGTTCGGTTCTGACCGTATTGCCCGCTTAATGGATAGAATGGGTCTGGAGGAAGGCGAAGTGATTCAGCACTCCATGATTACCAACTCCATTGAGAGAGCCCAGAAGAAAGTAGAGGAAAACAACTTCGGGACGCGTAAGCGCCTGTTGGAGTATGATGACGTGATGAACGCCCAGCGCGAGGTGGTGTACAAACGCCGCCGCAACGCCCTCTACGGGGAGCGTCTGGAGCTGGACATCTGGAACATGATCTATGACACCGCAGAGGACATTGTACAGACCTACAAAGCCACCGGTAACCATGAGGACTTCCTGCTGCACATCATTAGAGTGTACGGGTTCAACTCCACTATCACGGCGGCAGAACTGACCGGGCAATCGGTAGACGTGCTCATGGACCGTCTTTACAATGAAGCCCTGGACTTCTACCTGGCTAAGAGTCACCAGATCATGGAGCAGTCTGCCCCTATCATGGCAGATATCTACCAGAACCGCGGGCCAATGATTGAGAACATTGCCGTACCGTTCACAGACGGCCGCAAGCAGATCACCGCCGTAGCCAACCTGGAGAAAGTAGTGAACAGCCATGGCAAAGAGCTAATCAAGACCGTAGAGAAAGTGATCACGCTGGCCACCATTGACCAGGCCTGGACTCAGCACCTGCGCGAGATGGATGACCTGAAGCAAAGCGTGCAGAATGCCGTGTACGAGCAGAAAGATCCGTTGTTGATTTACAAGTTTGAGTCTTTTGAGTTGTTCAAACGCATGATCAGCAAGGTGAACGAGGAGACTGTTTCCTTCCTGTTCAAGGCAGATTTACCCGTGCAGCAGGAGCAACCGGTACCGGTGCAGGAAGCCCGCCAGACGCAGGCCCCCAGACCACCGCGCTTGCATGAGCAGAAGGAAGAAGTACACTCTACCTTAGAGGAAACTATTCCGGATATGCCGCAGCAGGCCCCGGCCCAAAAGCAGGCCCCCGTACGCGTGGAGAAAACAGCCGGCCGTAATGACAAGGTAAGCGTGCAGTACATGGACGGCCGCGTGCTCAAAGACGTGAAGTTCAAGAACGTAGAAAACGACTTGCTTAATAACCGTTGCATCATCATTGAAGATTAACGTGCAAATAGAGCCGGAACAGAGCCTGGCGCCGTACATTGACCATACGGTGCTCAGGCCTGATACCACCCAGGCCATGGTGGAACAACTGTGCCAGGAGGCAGCTGAGCACCACTTTGCGGCGGTGTGCGTGCCCCCCTGTTTTGTAAAGCAGGCCGTGGCCGCTTTGCAGGACACCGGCGTGGAGATTGCCACCGTGATAGGTTTTCCGCTGGGGTATCAGTTAGCCAAAGTGAAGTTCTTTGAGGCCCACCAGGCCTTAACGGAAGGCGCCACCGAGATTGACGTGGTCATGAACATTGCAGCCTTCAAGTCTGGCAAGCATGAAGAAGTCATGTCTGAGCTGCAGGAGCTAAGCACCCTGTGCCACTTCAAAAACGCCATCCTGAAGGTGATTATTGAAACCGCCTTGCTGTCACCGGAGGAGATCGTGCAGGCCTGTCACCTATGCGTAGAGGCCGAGGCTGACTTTGTGAAAACCTCTACCGGTTTTGCCGCCAGCGGTGCCAAGGTGGAAGACATTCTTTTGATGCGGTCTACCCTGCCAACCCACATCAGGATCAAGGCCTCGGGCGGAATCAAAACCAAGGACGCCGCCCTTGCGTTGGTGAAGGCGGGAGCAGACCGGATAGGAACATCCTCCGGCGTTTCATTGCTATGAGATTGACACAGATGACCTATAGATTTTTTACCATCCTGTGCCTGGGCGCCATGATGAGCTGTGCCGCTACCAGCGGGGGAACTACTGGTGGCACCAGAACCACGCCCGCAGAAACCAAAGCGACAGAGAAAGGCGGTACGGCCACCCTCATAGACACCAAAAAATACCTGCCTACATTCCCTGCGGCTTCGGCTGGAGGAGCTGCTCCTGTGGCTATGACGGTGCCCACGCATCACGTGCGCAACCAGGTCAACCTGCTTATGGATAGCGTAGTACAGGTGAACAAAAACATCAGGTACGCGGCCGGTTATCGCATTCTGGCCTACACGGGCAATGAGCGCAAAGCGGCCATGGACCTTAGAAACAACATTATCCAGCGCCTGCCAGAGGAGAAGGACTACCTTACCTACAAACAGCCTACTTACCAACTCAAGATAGGGGACTTCCTGACCCGCGTGGAAGCACACGCGGCCTTGATGAAAATCAAGGACTTGTTGCCTAACGCCCTTTTGGTACCCGAGACTGTGAATATTCCTAAGTAGGCCAATTAGTCTTTACCCGGTTGAAAAATCTCTTCCGCCGTTTCAGAGCCGTTTTCCCAAAAACAGCCTTGAAGCGGCGGTTTTCTTTTAGTTGAAATCGGCGGCGGTGATGGTGAGCGAGTAAGTGGCTTCATAGCTCTTCTCTTTGCGGTATTGCCAGTTCCTAGAGGCCGTGAAATCAGTTTTGGGGTTAGAGAACTGCCGGGTTCCGGTTACAAACAGGCTTTTGAAGTAAGACATACGGGGCTTAGCCTTCTCAAAATCGAAAACCATGCCTTCATCCGTAGACCCACTTCGGCTCCAGACGGTCATGGATTGGCCCGGGGAGATGACACTTTCCAGGATGGGGTTGCCGGTGAGTTGCACCGCTGCCGCGTCTAGTTCCAGCCGCACCTGCAGGTTTTCTGTAGTGTCATTCTTTATCTTGTAGGTATAGTGCGGCTCCTTGTCTGGCCAAAGAAGGTCGCAGCCAGAAAATACCAACGTGAATGTGCAAGCCACGGCCAGGAGCAGGAACTGTTTTTTACGGGAAGAAGACATGCCAGGTAGAGATTAAGCTTTTACATAACAGGCGCAGCGTACCGGCCTATGCCAAAAAGTGCCTTTGGTTAGTAGGCTATACGTAAGCCTGCTATAACGTTTGTCCTTTCCGCCCTTGGCTGTTTTGGGCCTGTTTTCCCAAAAACAGGCCCAAAACAGCAGAAATTTTTTCTAGTTACCTTTGCCTTTCAGCTTAACCTAGTTCCCATGCAAGACCTTTCCCGCCGCATTCAGGCCCTGGCCAGTCAGTATGCCCATGACACGGTGGCCACGCGCCATCACCTGCACCAGTACCCTGAGCTTTCCTTTCAGGAGCATGAGACCTCGGCCTACGTGTTTCAGAAGCTGCAGGAATATGGCCTGCAACCGGAACGCATGACGGAGACGGGCATAGTGGCACTGGTCAAAGGCCGTAACCCAGAGAAAGCCACTACCGCCCTGCGCGCCGACCTGGACGCTCTGCCTATTCTGGAAACAAATGAGGTGGCCTACAAGTCAAAACGGGAAGGGGTGATGCATGCCTGCGGCCATGACGTGCACACGTCTTCGCTGCTTACCACGGCCCGCATTCTGCAGGAACTACGCCATGAGTTTGAAGGCACCGTCAAGCTTATTTTCCAACCCGGTGAGGAGAAATTCCCCGGGGGAGCGTCTTTGATGATCAAGGAGGGAGTGTTGGAGAACCCGGCACCCGCCAGTATCATGGGGCAGCACGTGTTTCCTTTGCTGTCGGCGGGTAAGGTAGGGTTCCGGTCTGGCATGTACATGGCCAGTGCAGATGAGATTTACGTGACCGTGAAGGGCAAAGGCGGCCACGGCGGCTTGCCCGAGCAACTGGTAGACCCGGTCCTCATGACAGCGCATTTGCTGGTGGCCCTGCAGCAGATTGTCAGCCGACGCGCCAATCCCAAGATTCCCTCGGTGCTGTCCTTCGGGAAGGTGATAGCAGAGGGCGCCACCAACGTGATACCCGGGGAGGTAAAACTGGAGGGTACTTTCAGAACCATGGATGAAAACTGGCGGGCCGAAGCCAAAGTGCTGATGAAAAAGCTAGCCGAAGGCCTTTGCGAAAGCATGGGCGGCTCCTGCGAGTTCACCATCATGGATGGTTATCCATTCCTGAAGAATGACCCGGCCCTGGTGGCCCGGGCCCGGGCTGCGGCAGAAACCTATCTGGGCACTGAGAATGTAGTGGACCTGGATATGTGGATGGCCGCTGAAGACTTTGCCTATTACTCCCAGATTACCCCCGCCTGCTTCTACCGGTTAGGCACCCGCAATGAAGCGCAAGGCATTACTTCAGGCGTGCACACACCCACCTTTAACATAGATGAAGACGCCCTGGAAGTAGGCAGCGGCCTCATGGCGTGGCTAGCTATTCAGGAATTGCAGGTGCTTGCCTCAGAATAAAACCCCATCCATCTGCTATTCTAAAAGGACCTTGTAGGCAGACTTAAAAGAGGGAATGTAGCTACTACTGTTTAGGCTTCTCTGGAAGATAAAAAGCGTTTCGGGCCTGTTTTTGGAAAAACAGGCCCGAAACGCTTTTCTCGTTTTTTACCTAAATGCCTAGCTCTACCTGAAGCCTCAGAATCCAGGCGTCTTGGGTGTCATGGGCAATGGGCAGGAAATCCTTGGTTTGGTAGGTGAGGTCAGACTGTAGTTTGATGCGGTGCCAGCGCAGGTAATAGTTGGCCGCCAGCGTGTACTGCTTGGTTTGCTGCACCAGCTTTTCTACCGCTGCGTTGGGCGTGATCACCGAGTAACGGCCGGCCAATTCAAAATGACTGGGGAATTGGTAGCTCAGTTGCCCGTTGTAGCCATGGCCGGCAAACACGAAATCAGTCTCGTTGTCTTCGGTGGGTTTTGTGAAAACGGGGGTACCGGCCGTGCGGCGGTTAAATTCATGGTAGGTGGCCCAGCCGTTGTACTTGAACACCATATCTGCTATGAGCGACTGCAGGTCAGTGAAGCCGGGCAAGGGGCGCCCAATCTGGCCGCCGGATCGGTAGGCGTTGTCATTCTCAGAAAAGGAAACCCCCACCGACAGCTTAGGCGTAGGCTCCCGGACCCAGTCGCCTTCAAAATAGTCACCGCCCATGGTGAATTCCCCGAAGGGAAGGGCCTCTACGCGGCCGGTATAGGCCACCCCAGAGCCTTTAATGGGAGAGGCGTTGCGGCCATCGCCGTTAGAAATGGCGGCCTGCAGATGGATAGGCATGTTGCCGAGCTGGTTTTTATAGAAAGCGAAAAGGCCAAAATCGCGGTCCAGGGTGAACGTGGCGTTGACAATAGAGCGGTCTACAAACTGCTGTTCGCCGGAGGAAATTACCCGTTGCCGGTTGCCGGGCAGTTTGCTTTGGCCCAGACCTATCTTCAGGTTGGGGGTGAACTGGTAAAAGACAATGGCATCTCTGATGATCTGTGGGTGCTCGGAGTTTTCCAGGTCCATGTCGCCGGGCGAAAAGCCCAACTGCAGGGAATAGGTAAGTTTCTTGCTGATCAGAAAGCCAGAGGAACGCAGCCGCAGCCGCTTGATGTAACCGCCATGCGAGGCCAGACCCAGGTCGCTGCCAGATTGGGTCTGGAAATCGGCCCGGTTCTGCATCCTGAACCTGAGGCTGATGCCAGCCGAGGTGTCCCGGGCCAGGATCCTGATCCCCTCCTTCTGGTCCAAAACCACATCGGCGTAGTTTTGCTGATGGTCTTGGGCGAAGGTAGGTAGGCCAATTATGCAGAAACAGATCAAGGCAAGGAAAACGTGTTTTTTCATAGGGGTAGAGGAATTGGTAATGGGTAAGGCGTTGCTTTTGACTTGGCCAGGCATGCAGGGTTTTAGGTTATAGGAGGCAGTGGCGTAAAAATGAAAGGCAAGAAGGTCAGCAAAACCGGAAAGAAACTGAAATGAGGAATTACCTTTTGGTTGAGCACAAGCCAAGAGACAGCTAATTTACCCAGAAAGTAGGAAGGAAGAAGTAATGCAAGACAAAATGGCTGATTTTTAAAAAATAGCCTGGTGATTATAAGACGTAATGGCTGAATTTTAGGGATGGTATAGATTTTATAGCATAAGAGGTAGCCAATTGATATACACCTAACATTATAAAAAGAATGACTCTTATAAACCAATCACCCACTTTGAACCACAGACCACTAGCGTTCCAGCAGTTGTTAGACGGCCTTTTCCAGGACCAATTGCCCACCAGCCGTAAAGGACAAGGCTTTACCCCAGCTGTAGACCTTTGGGAAACCCAAGCCGGGTATGAACTAGAGATGGCCTTACCGGGCCTTAAAAAAGAAGAGCTAAGCGTAGAGTTTCAGGAAGGCGTGTTAACCGTTAGCGGCACACGGGCTCTTGAGAAAACAGACCAGGAAAGAAAATACCACCGGGTAGAAAACCTATACGGGGCCTTTAAGCGCTCTTTCAAATTGCCCGAGCACGTAGACGGAAGCGCCATTGAGGCCCAATTGGAGAATGGGGTATTACGGCTGTCAATACCTAAGGTAGCGGAGAAAGTAATGAAGCGCCAAATCACCGTAAAGTAACCAGGCCAAACTGCCAAGTGTTAAAAGGAGTCTGTTGGGCTCCTTTTTGGCTTGGTCTTTGTTTACTTTAACATACTAGTTTTACTATTTTAGCGTTTCTTCCGTAACAATTAAGAAACAGACTGTAAGACAGATAAACCAATTTATTTATTAACTTTTTAGCTTACCTGAAATATGAAAACGAAACAAGTAATGTTTGGTTTGTTGCTTTCTGCTTTGGTAGGCGGAGGGGTGGGCGTTGGTAGTTACAAACTACTGGAAGATGATGCGCCTGCCGCTGGGCAGCAATTACCAAATACCAACGTGCGCTATACCAGTGATATGCGCACCTCTACCGTTACCGTGCCAGAAGGCATCAACTTTGTAACCTCCGCTGAACTGGTGACTCCTGCCGTGGTGCACGTCACCACTGAGTACAACGTGCAGGCTAGCCGTGGGCAAAGCCAGATCAATCCATTTCTGCGTGATTTCTTCGGAGATGATTTTGAAGGATACCAGCAACGTCCGCAGGGGCCGGCCCAGGGCTCAGGCTCAGGGGTGATTATTGCCTCTAACGGCTACATTGTGACTAACAACCACGTAATTGACCGCGCTGATAAGATTCAGGTAATCCTGGATGACAAACGCACCTTTGAGGCTACTTTGGTGGGTACAGACCCTAACACAGACATTGCCCTCTTAAAAATTGGGGCAGAAAACCTGCCGGCCCTTCGCTACGGCAACTCAGATAATGTGCGCGTAGGCGAATGGGTGCTGGCGGTAGGTAACCCCTTCAACCTGAACTCTACCGTAACAGCCGGTATTGTAAGTGCCAAAGGTCGTAACGTGGGTATTCTGCAGGCCGCCGGTAACATGAGCGTAGAGTCTTTCATTCAGACAGACGCCGCCGTGAACCCTGGTAACAGTGGGGGCGCCCTGGTAAACCTGAACGGAGACCTGGTGGGTATTAACACCGCCATCGCCTCGCAGACGGGTACTTTCTCTGGCTATTCTTTTGCGGTGCCTTCTTCTATTGTGAGCAAGGTAGTAGATGACCTGCTAAAATACGGCGAGGTACAGCGCGCGCTCCTAGGCGTGCAGATGCAAGAAGTTGACGCCGAGCTGGCCAAAGACAAGAACCTGAAAACCCTGAATGGGGTGTACGTAGCTGAGTTCTCTGAAGGTAGTGCCGCCAAGGCCGCCGGACTGGAGAAAGGTGACGTGATCACCGAGATCAACGGCGTGAAGATTAACACCGGTGCCCAATTGCAAGAACAGGTGACCCGTTACCGTCCTGGTGATAAGATCAAGGTGAGTTACCTGCGCGGCGGATCCAGTAAAACGGCCAACGTTACCCTGCGTAACTCTAACGGCAGCACTGAGATTGTGAAACGTGACCCTAAGGCCAGCAGATCCTTAACCATAGACGGTGCCAAGTTTGAGGCAGCCAGCAAACAGGATCTGAACAAACTGGACTTGACCGGTGGGGTGAGAATCAATGGAGTGCAGGGAAGCGCCTTCGCCGAAACCGGCATGCGGGATGGCTTCATTATTACCAGCATTGACAAGAACCCTATGAATACGCCAGAAGACGTGCAGAAGGTCCTGAAAACTACCAGACGGGGCGGACTCCTGATTGAAGGGGTGTACCCAGACGGCCGGAGAGCTTATTACGCCATTGGCCGCTAGTTTTTGCCTAACTTTAGAAAAACAGGCCTAAAACGGCTTTAAGAAAAGCTCCTGCCATTGGCGGGAGCTTTTTGTTTTTGTATCTTACCAGAAAGGCCTATACTAGGGCTTTTATTCGCATTTACGTCCAGAATTAAACCTATTACCCCTATGCACCACACTATTTCAGATATATTGTCTTCCCTGGGCATTCAGGAGACCAATGCCGCCTTTAGCACCGGTTTGAACTGGGGCGCAGGCAGCAGCGGTCAGACCCGGGCTATCCATTCCCCCACCAACGGCAAATTGATTGCCCAGGTGACCATGGCCTCTGAGCAGGACTATGAACAAGTGATCACTACCGCCCAACAGGCATTTCAGGAGTGGCGTACCTGGCCGTCGCCTAAGCGTGGCGAAGTGGTGCGGCAGATAGGGCAGAAGCTGCGCGAGCACAAGCGGGCCCTGGGTACCCTGGTGAGCTATGAGATGGGCAAGATTATGCAGGAAGGCCTGGGCGAGGTACAGGAGATGATTGACATCTGTGACTTCGCGGTAGGGCTTTCACGGCAACTGCACGGCTATACCATGCACTCAGAGCGGCCTACGCACCGCATGTATGAGCAGTACCACCCGCTAGGCATTGTGGGCGTTATCTCGGCGTTCAACTTCCCAGTGGCCGTGTGGAGCTGGAACGCCATGCTGGCCGCCATCTGCGGCGATGTGGTGGTTTGGAAACCTTCAGAGAAAACCCCACTTACGGCGGTGGCCTGCCAGCACATTATCCAGGAAGTGCTTAAGCAGAACCACGTGCCCGAAGGCGTCTTCAACATGATCATAGGCGATGCCTCCATCGGCAGCAAAATGGCCCATGATGAGCGCGTGCCCCTGATCTCTGCCACCGGTTCTACCCGCATGGGCAAGAAGGTAGGAGAGGCCGTAGGCGCCCGCTTGGGCAAATCACTGCTGGAGTTGGGCGGTAACAACGCCATCATCCTAACCCAGAACGCTGACCTGGAAATGGCGCTACGGGCCGTGGTATTTGGCGCGGTAGGCACCGCCGGCCAGCGCTGCACCTCTACCCGCCGCTTGATCATCCATGACAGCATCTATGACGAGGTAAAAGAGCGCCTGCTCAAAATCTATCCTAAACTGCCTATTGGTGATCCTCTCAAAGAGGAAATCCTAGTAGGGCCGCTAATTGACAAAGACGCCGTAACTGCGTTTCTCAAGGCGCTGGAGGAAGTACAGAAAGAAGGAGGAGAACTGCTGACCGGCGGAAAAGTGCTGGAGGGCGAGGAATACGCCACCGGAACCTACGTAACCCCGGCCATTGTAGAGGCCCAGAACCATTACCACATGGTGCAGGAAGAGACGTTTGCGCCCATTCTGTACCTGATCAAATACAGCGGCGAGGTAGAAGAGGCTATTGCCATCCAGAACGGGGTGCGCCAGGGCTTGTCTTCGTCCATCTTCTCCACTAACCTGCTGGAAACCGAAGCCTTCCTGAGCCACTGGGGTTCTGACTGCGGCATTGCCAACGTGAACATTGGTACCTCGGGCGCCGAGATTGGCGGGGCCTTTGGCGGGGAGAAAGACACCGGTGGCGGACGTGAGTCGGGATCAGATGCGTGGCGTTTTTATATGCGCCGGCAAACGAATACCATCAACTTTGGGCGGGAGTTGCCGCTGGCCCAGGGCATTCGGTTTGAGTTTTAGGCTGCGGCAGGCTTGGTCTTCGGTATCCTGAAATCCGTAAACATATGGTCAGGGTCTTTGTTGTGTAAACGAGAGTACGTTCTTTGAGTACCCACTAGTTCAAATCACCCAACCCATGGATTCTTCCATTAAACAAGCGCAAAAGCAAGGCGAACGCTACGCCGTCAAAGCCACCCTAGTCACAGAACTGGGCCTGGCCCTGCTGTCCTTTACCCTGCTGCTGCTGGCCACCCATTCGGCCCAGGTTTTCTGGGACATTATCACCTACCTGGGGGCTGTGAATGTGGCGGTGTTTGTGGTGGCGAGTGTGCTGTTTGCCTATCTGGTGGGCCGAAATGCCGGCGTAAAGATTTTGGTGAAGAAAAGGCGGTATGCCTGGGTAGGCCTGTTTTCTGGGTTGAAGGTGGTGTTTTTCTCTACCTTGGTTTGCGTGGCAACGGCCCTGCTGGTGCAGTCGGTCATGGGTCCCCTGGAGCTGGGCTGGCTGGTGGACTTTATCATGAAGCCTTTCGCCTGGGTTGCCTTGCTGTGTCTGGTGCCGGTGGCGCTGGCTGGCATCTGGTACGGATACACGTTACGTAGAAGCACTGAACGCCCGTAAGAAAATACAAAGCTTAAATAAGAAGAAAGCCTCCCGGTCTGCATGGCCGGGAGGCTTCTTACGTTTTGAGGGTGTTTTGGCCAAAACAGGCTTAAAACGGAATGGCGTGCGCTGCGTTAATTTCCTAAAGCCCGTTCTTCTTCTTACCTTTTCTCCTGTACCAGCCCTTACGCCATGTCTGCCCACGCCCGCCTTGCTGCCTTCCAGAAATTGATTACTAACCCCATCAAGTTCCGGCTATTCCTGTTCAAGAACCTGCCCATGGCCTACCTGGCGGGCATACGCGTGAAAAGCCTCACGGAGCAACAGGCGCAGGTCACCATCTCCTACGGCTACCTTACCAAGAACCCGTTTAAGTCTATCTACTTTGCCTGCCTCTCTATGGCCGCCGAGATGGCCTCTGGCGTGCTTTCCATGATGTACCTATACCAGGCCAACCCCTCGGTATCTATGCTGGTGGTAAGCCTGGAAGCCGATTTCAGCAAGAAGGCGGTGGGCACGGTTACGTTCACCTGTCAGGATGGCGATGCTATTGCCGCGGCCGTACTTCAAACCCAGGAAACCGGACAGCCTACCAGCGTGCAGGCCCTTAGCGTGGGCCACAATGCGAACGGCGAGGAAGTGGCTCGCTTCCGGGTGACCTGGTCATACAAGGCCAGAACGGCAAAGGCCTAACTCTTGCGGCTGGTTTTCTTCAGGAACTGCTTTACTTCTTTCTGGAACTGGGCATTCTGCTCCAGGTAAATCACGTGCCCGCCCGGCATGGAAACCACGGTTTGGTTCGGGAATTTAAAGCTTTGGTAGTGGTTGGGTCCAATGGAGAAATCCTGTTGCCCGGCAATGACCAACACCGGCATTTTTAGGTATCTAGAAACCTCGGTGAAATCCTGGAAGTACTCTGGGTAAGTAGACCAGGACTGCCCGAAGCTGTAGTTCTGGGGACGTTTGGCGTCTTCCTGGTTCATTTTCTCCAAGCCTTCTGATGTGGTGTACATGAGTTGGTGGTAGGCGTTCTTCTCGTTCAGGGCATTGATAATATCCATGAAACGGTCAAAGATGGGGCGTTTGGTATCCAGGAAAGGAGCGGGGTCAGCGGGCTTGAGAATCTCCAGGCCCTTGTCTATCTGCACCTGCGCCGAGGCCTTCAGGTTTAGCGTGGCGCTCAGCAACACCATGCGGGAAACCGTCTTCGGGAAATAATAGGCGTACTCCGTGGCCAGAATGCCGCCGAAGGAGTGGGCCAGCACCGTCCAGGCAGGGAACCCAAGCTGTTGCCGCACCTCGTCAAAATCAAGGACAGTTCGCCTTAGGCTATAGTTGCCGGACGGGGCTTTCCCGGAACGGCCCGAGCCCCGCTGATCTACATAAATCATCTGCAGAGAATCTTCCAGGGTATTCAAACCCAGTACCTCAAACGAGTGGCTCCAGGCACCGGGTCCGCCATGGATGAACAGGCACGGTTTGCCCTTACCAGATACCTTCACATACAGCTCGGTTCCGTCACTCATGGTCAGGCGCAGTTCGCGTGGGGCGTTAGCGGCAGTGGTTACCTGGGCTTGGGCAAAGCCTCCGCAAATAACCAGTAACAGCAGCAGAAAAAAGGAGCGGATCTTCATGGCTTTTAAATTTTGTGCGAAATTGGTAAAAATCTTGAATAAATAAAGAAAAGTAAGGTTCAACGGAAAATTTCGGAACCTGGTGCAACCCTTGCCTTTTCGGCTTGTCTTTAGAGTAGAAATTAGGGAACAAGCGTGTGGGTCTGCAGACTCAAAAAGGGGTTGGTGTTGTTCCAGTTGGGTTGCTGTAAGTGAAGTGCATCATGATGAGGCTTAAAAAGTAACAATTTGGAGACGCTGGAATATACTGACGTAAACGCGCAGGTGGTAGCCCGATGTAAGGAGGGGGACCGAAAGGCGCAGTATGAGCTCTATAAGCTCTACAGTAAATCTATGTTCAACGTGAGCATGCGCATCACCAATGATTACACAGAGGCCGAAGACGTCTTGCAGGAATCGTTTCTGAGCGCGTTTAGGGAACTGCACTCCTTCAAAGGCGATGCCACCTTTGGCAGCTGGCTTAAGCGCATTGTCATTAACAAGGCGATTACCAAAGTGCGCAGCCGGCGCCTGCAGGTAGTGCCCATGGAGGAGCACCAGGATTTTGCCGAGGAGGCCCCTGACTATGACCAGGAGGAAATGGACTACAAGGTGGACTGCATCAAGAAAGCTATTCAGGCATTGCCAGACGGTTACCGGGTGGTGCTCACGCTGTACCTGCTGGAAGGCTATGACCACGGCGAGATAGCCGAGGTGCTGGGCATAAGTGAAGCCACCTCCAAATCACAGTACAGCCGGGCCCGCAAGAAATTGCTGACCCTCATGAAAGAAGAAACGTTTCTTGCCTGATTTCTAAAAAACGAACCTAAAACAGAAAGCCAAAAGCTTTAACAGCCATGAGTGACAAACTAAAAGACTTTGTACAGGCCCATAGAGAGGAATTTGACTCTTTCACGCCCCGCCCAGATCTGTGGCAGGACATAGCCGCCGAGCTTCCAGCAGGGCAGACCGCCCCGCAAGAGGCATCTGCCCCTGAAGCCAAGGTCTTCTCCCTGAACTGGAACACCGCTTGGCGTTATGCCGCCGCCGTGGCCCTGTTGGTAACGGCGGCCTTTGTCTTGCGCTACCTAAGCGTAAACAACGGCCAACCATCTGCGCCTTTGGCCGCCAACGGCCAGCCCGTGACCCTGGAGAAGATAGCCCCTGAGCTGCGCCAGATGGAAACGCGGTACGTGCAGGTGATTGAGAAAAAAGAGTCCAAACTAAAGGCCATGGGCGCCGAGGTACAGTTTGCCGAGCTGGATTCTGCCTACAATGAACTCAAAAAAGAGCTTTACACCACCCCCAACAAAGAAGTGCTGCTACAGGCCATGGGCGACAACCTTAAAATGAGGATAGCCCTGCTCAACCAACAATTGGAGGTAGTGGAACATAAAAACAGTGATAAAAAATTGCGTGCGCTATGAAACTACCCATATCTAAATTGCTGGTTTTCCTGAGCTTCTGGGCGGCGGTTCCTGCCGTACAGGGCCAAACGGTGAAACAGAAGGCCGTCTGTGAAGAGGCGGTAAAGGAACACCTAAGAATAAATCTAAGCGAGCTGGAAGCCGGCTCCCTGAAGCTTGCCTTGGAGTCTTTGCCAGCCGTAAACCAAGAATTGGCGGTTCTGGCAGCCAATGGCAAAGTAATTACCCTGCAGCATTTGGCGCCGCTGGCTTCCTTGCCGCCCCTCCCAGAAATTCCGCTGCAAACCGGTCCTGCCAAATCCATGGAGGCAGACCCTAACGCCCAGCCGCCTTTCTCCACCACCAAAGTGAAGAAGATTGACCGCTCCTTTAAAGTAGACCGCTCAGATAAGCTGGCCATTGAAAACCAGTTTGGTAGGGTAGAGGTGCAGACCTGGGGCAAGAATGAGATGGCCGTAGAGGTGACCATTATCTCGCGCGCCGCCACTGAGGAAAAAGCCCAGGAGATTCTGGACAAGATCAACGTGCGGGTAAACGAAGACCGCGGCAACAACCTTATCTCGTTTACCACAGAGCGCGAACCCATGCAGATTCGCTCTAGCAGCGAGAAGGCCTTTGAGATCAACTATCTGGTGAAAATGCCAAAGGCCAACCCCTTAAGGGTAAGCAACAAATACGGCACGGTGCAGGTGCCAGACCTGGATGGCCCCACTGAGTTAGAGGTGAAGTATGGCACACTTACGGCTGGCCGGCTCAACAACGCCAGAAATAATGTGCAGTTGGCCTACAGCGGGGGAGAGTGCCAGGTAGACTACATGAAAGGCGGCGACCTGAACGTGAAATATTCCCGCCTTCGCCTTACCGCCGCCGATGACATCAAGACCAGCACCGGTTACAGCAGCATCACTATTGACAAGGTAGAGACCCTTACTATTGAGAGCCGCTATGACACCAGGTTTTCCTTGGGCAGCGTGGGGCAGATTACCGGTAACGGAAGCTACTCGGGCATCAAGATTGGTAGTCTCAAAGAATCGGCAAGCCTTAACATGAAATACTGCTCTGGGTTTGAGATCGCCAACGTGGCGCCTAGCTTCAAAAACCTGAACCTCACCGCCGGTTACACCGGTATGGCCCTGGGCTTCGCCGATAATTCGGCCTTCAACTTTGAGGTGGAGACGCAGTACGGCAGCCTTAAAATGGACCAGGACCTGGCCAGTTTCAGCTTTAAGGAAGTAAGGAACACTTCCAGTTCTTACAAAGGCAAATATGGCAAGTCCTCGCCTAGAGGTACGGTAAACGTCAACAGCCGCTACGGTAGCGTGGCTTTCAGGTAAGAAAAGTATAGGTTTAATAATAGGGAAAGAGCGGGCCGCAAATGGCCCGCTTTTTTTATACGGCTGTTTTTAGGCTATTTTTGTAAAAACAGGCCCAAAACGTGCTGCCATGGAAAATATACCCAATTCCCCTATTCATGCCTCCCAGGCGCCTGCCCCGGTGGGCTTGTACCCGCATGCCCGCAAGGTAGGCAACCTGCTGTTTCTCTCAGGCGTGGGGCCCAGGGTGAAAGGCGAGCAACAGATTCCCGGCGTCACCCTGGATGCAGATGGCCACATTGCAAGCTATGACATAGAGGCGCAGTGCCACTCAGTGTTCAAAAACGTACGGACCATTCTGGAGGAGGCCGGCTCTGCCTGGGAAAACCTGGTGGACGTGACCGTGTTCCTGACCAACATGAAGGCAGATTTCCAGACCTACAACCGGCTGTACGCCGAGTATTTCAAAGACTGCCAGCCCTGTCGTACCACGGTAGGGGTAAATGCCCTGCCTACGCCCATTGCCATTGAACTCAAGTGCATTGCCACTATCTAGGTGAAAATTAGTGCCGTGCCGCAATAACTTCCGTAGGTTTGCCTCTAAATAAGAGAGACTTTCTGTTTTGAGGGTGTTTTTAGGAAAATGGCCCCGAAACAGAACCTAACGTACCCAGCCAGAGAGCCCTACTTTGTCTACCTTTTTTGAAGCTTTTCCGCCCTTACTACTTCTATGCAAAATACCCCAGAGTTGCTGTTTGCTGAGCGCCAGCAGCGCTTTTTCGCCGCCGAAGAACGGCAAGCCCTTACTTACCGCTGGGTGGGTTGGCTGCGCCTTGCTTTTTTTGTAGGGGCTGCGGTAGGTGGCGCTGCCTTGTTGTATTACGGGCATGCCATAGCCGGGCTCTCGGTGCTTTTTGGTGGGTATTTCATTTTTGCGGCCCTTATCCATTGGCACAACAAGATTGAATACGCCCGCAAGCACCAACTGTACCTGGGCCTGATCAACCGCGCCGAGCAGGAACGGCTCCAAGGCGATTTGAAAGACCTGCCCAACGGTGCCCAGTTTGAGGAGCCCAGCCATTACTACGCCGCCGACCTGGATGTTTTCGGGCATAATTCCCTCTTTCAGTTGCTCAACCGGGCCGTGACCCTTTTAGGCCAGCAGCGCCTAGCCGAATGGCTGAAAACCCCGGCCCCGGCCCCGGAGATTTTGGCCCGCCAGGAAGCCGTGGCCGAGCTGGTGCCCGATCTTGAATGGCGCCAGAACCTGCAGGCCCGCGCCATGCACCACCACCGCAAAACCCAGCAACTACCCCAGCCCTTTTTACTTTGGCTGCGCCAACCCAATTTTTTCAAGGGCAAAGCCTGGCTGGTTGTAGCTACGTTTCTGCTGCCTTTGCTTACGCTGGCGGCCCTTGTATACTGGATAGAAGGCCACTCGCATTACCCGTTCCTGGCATTGGTGGTGGTACAGTTTCTGGTGGCGGTGAAATTCCAGCGCCAGCGCGATGAGTATTATGAGGAAAGCAGCGGCATGTATGAGACCCTGCGCAGTTACACAGACATGCTGGTGCACATTGAGGGCCGGTCTTTCCAGAGCGCGCGGGCCCGGCAGCTGCAGCAGGAGCTGAACATAGACGCCAAACCTGCCTCTGAGCACGTGCGGCAACTGGCTTCCATCATTCAGTACTTATCGGCCCGCCTTAACACCTACCTCAACTTTATCCTCAACCACGTGCTCATGTGGGACTTTATCTGGATGTGGCGCCTGGAACGCTGGAAACGCTCTATGTCTGGCAGCATTGGCCAGGTTTTGAACGCCGCCGCCGAGTTTGAGGCCCTGGCCAGCCTGGCGGCTTATCAGTTTGCCAACCCAGACTACGCCGTGCCGCACATCAGCCAGGAACCTTTCCTGTTTGAGGCCCAGGAGGTAAGCCACCCGCTTATCTTCAGCGCCAGCCGCAAGGCTAATAGCATTTCCTTTCAGGGGGCGGGGCACACGGTTTTGATTACGGGGTCCAACATGTCGGGTAAGAGTACCTTTCTGCGGGCAGTAGGGGTGAACATGGTGCTGGCGTTTACCGGGGCGGCCGTCTGCGCCCGGAAGCTGGCTGTTTATCCAGCGCTGGTCTATACCAGCATGCGCACCGAAGACAACCTGGCCGAGAACACCTCTTCCTTCTACGCCGAACTCAAACGCCTGAAGATTCTCATAGACCTGACGGCCACGGGGCAGCCTGTGTATTTCTTCCTGGATGAGATCCTGAAGGGCACCAATTCCCATGACCGGCATGAGGGGGCCATGGCCCTGATCAGGCAGCTGCATCAGCGGCAGGCGGCGGGGTTTGTGTCTACCCATGACCTGGAACTGGGCAATATGGAACAGGAGTTGCCGGGTTCGGTGGAGAACTTCAGTTTCAACAGTTACTTTGAAGACGGGCAACTGCGCTTTGACTATACCCTGCGGCCAGGCATCTGCCAGAGCTTTAACGCCAGCCAGCTCATGCGGCAGATGGGCATAGAGATGTAGTTTAGGGCTGTTTTTGAAAAAACGCCCCTAAAACTGCTTTATTGGTTATTCGCCCATGCGTAGGTCCTGTTATCTTTGTCTTTTTCTTTTACCAATTTTCCCTATTAGCCCATGCGTATTGTCGCTGATATTCCCCATCCTGAAATAAAGATCACCCTGCTTTCCTGGAACGACAAGTACCTGCTTAAACTGGAGTTGGGCCCATTTGAACAGACTTACAAAGTAAGTGAGATGGAAGTAACGGGAGGGGATGAAGAAGTGAAAAAATGGTTGGACGAGCCTTTCCTGGAGGCAAGCATTGAGCTGTTTCTGGCCATGCGTAAAAACCTGCATGAGGCCCGCCGCCGTCACGATTTCTAGGGAGTAATCCGTATTTATACTTATTTTTCTCCCAGCCTATGGAAAATGCCTGGGAGAACTTGCAAAAGCAAAAACCTTGTCCTACTTTCAATGCAAGACAGACAACAAGTGACTATTCTATAATTCACGGTGCCGTTAATTGGGGTTGCGGTGCATGTCTCTTACAGCTATATGCAGATAGGATTAAGCAAACATATAAAGATTTCCTATCGGGCAGATATGCAAACGGTCATTATCCGTTGGCAACAGCCTGTCACTTTCACAGAGTTTAAGATAAACTGCCTGGCCATTCTGGCGTTGGCCAAAGAAAACAGCGCCAACTCCTGGCTGCTGGATTGTAGGTCTAAAGGGGAAATTACCCAACAGGAGAGTGACTGGCTTACCCATGAATTCTATCCCAAAGCCATTGAGCAGGTAGCGTCCCAGTTGGTGGTGGCCTGGTTATTGACCCCCCGCCAAATGCAGCGCCTCACAGAAGGAGCCTCTCTTTCGGCGGTGACCCTGGATAATCCCGTTATCCGGAGAAAAGCCTTCATGACCGAGCAAGATGCCGTGAAATGGCTGGAGGAATCTTTGGCAGAATTGGAGCAGAAGAACATTCCGCGGCGGTCCTAGAACCAGTATCCCTTCTTTTTCTTTCTTGACTTCCTGGTTTTGGCCCTGGGCTACGCCTTCTTGAATTGTGGCCGTTTTCCTTTTTCCTGCCCGACTCTTGGGCCTATCCTTCCTCTACTTTCTTTTTAGCTGTTGTCAAAGCTGAAGGCGTTTTAGGCCTGTTTTTCATAAAATAGGCTCAAAACGCAAATGCCTGGCACCTTGCTTTGGGAAGAAGTCCTTTCCATTACCTTTGCAACGGCTAAGAATACTGCTGCTACCTAAGTGGTATAACCAAACAGGGGCGGGCACTTGCGGTACTCCCTTGTCTAACCCGTAAACCGTTCGCACGTTATGCTCAAAATTCTAGTTCTTCTGGGTCTGCTAATTTCCTGGCAGGCCTCGGCCCAGTTGGGTACTTTGAAAGAGAGCCTGATCACCAAAAGTAAATTACTGGGCCAGGAGGTGGCCTACTCGGTGTACCTACCCGCCGATTATGATCACTCTAACCGGCGGTATCCGGTCCTCTATTTGCTGCATGGGTACTCTGATGATGAAACCGGTTGGGCGCAGTTTGGGGAAGCCCACCTAATTGCGGGGCGCATGATGCAGACTGGTGAGGTTCCGCCAATGATTATTGTCATGCCAGATGCGGGGGTAACCTGGTACCTGAACAGCCAGGACGGGAAAGTGCGGTATGAAGATTTCTTTACCCAGGAGTTCATCCCGCACATTGACGGCAAGTTCAGAACCCGAAACGCCAAAGAGTTCAGGGCTATTGCCGGGCTTTCCATGGGCGGATACGGGGCTCTGCTCATGGCGTTGAAACACCCTTCGCTTTTTGCCGCCGCTGCGCCCCTCAGTGCCGCCGTCTGGACAGATGACCATTTCAAAAGCATGGAAGACGCCTCCTTTAATCGGTTTTTCGGCAATATTTTTGGGCCTAACCCTTCCGGAGAGTCGCGCCTGAATGCGCACTGGTACCAAAACTCGGTCCTGAAACTGGTGGAAACTACTCCCTTGGAGTCACTTAAAAAAATACGCTTTTACATTGACTGCGGCGATGATGACTTTCTGATCAAAGGTAACATGGCCCTGCACTCCGCTATGATAGACAAGAAAGTGCCGCATGAATTCAGGGTGCGTGACGGCGGCCATACCTGGACCTATTGGCGGACAGCCCTCCCAGAAGTACTCCGGTTCGTGGGCGAAAGCTTCCATAGGTAAAGAGGGAACACATTTATAAGTAGAGGAGCCAAGAGGCGTTTAGGGCCTGTTTTCTTAAAAACAGGCCCTAAACGCCTCTTGTTTGTTTCTGAACTGGGCTGGACCTGTGGGCAGTGCGGAATAGAAAATCTTATATACCAAAAACACAGTATAAGTAAGCAAACCAGGTACGCACCTGCCGGGCAGGGGCGTGTATTATTTTCTACCTACGCACTATGATTCAAGTAAACGAACTTACCCTAAACATACCAGATACCACCAAGCCCCGCGTGGTGATCATTGGAGGCGGATTTGGAGGAGTGAATTTGACAAAAAAACTTAAGGGGAAAGAATTTCAGGTGGTCATGTTTGACCGCCAGAATTACCACGGCTTCTGGCCCCTGCTTTACCAGGTGGCTACCGCCGGACTGGAACCCGATGCCATTGCGGAGCCCTTACGGAAGCTATTTGACAAGGAGTATGAGGACTTTCATTTCCGGCAGGTGCGCGTGACGGGCATTAACCCGGTTACCAAGACGGTTTCTACGGTAGTGGGCGATATCTCCTATGATTTTTTAGTTATAGCCACCGGCACCAAGCCCAACTATTTTGGCAATGAACAGATAAAGAAATACGCCTTTCCGTTGAAGGAAATACCTGAGGCCCTGAATCTTAGAAGCCAACTGCTTCAGTCTTTTGAACAGGCTAATATGATCACAGACCCAGAGCTTCGCCAAAGCCTCCTGAACTTTGTGATTGTGGGCGGCGGGCCTACCGGGGTAGAACTGGCGGGTGCCTTGGCAGAAATGCGCCGGCACGTATTGCCCAATGATTACCCTGGCATGGATTTCAGTAAGATGAACATTCTATTGGTAGAAGGCATGGACCGCGTGTTGCCACCCATGGACCCCAAATCAAGCCAGAAGACCCGTGAATACCTGGAGGAGATTGGCATCGTGCTAAAGCTTAATACGTTGGTGGAGTCTTATGACGGCCAGACAGTTACCTTTAAAGGAGGAGAGCAGATCAAAACCAATACTTTAATATGGGCGGCAGGCGTTTCTGGGGCCCAGATTCCCGGGCTTCCGCCCGAAGCAAGTGAGCGGGGCAGGTACCTGGTGAACCAATATAACCAGGTGGTAGGCTTCCCAGATATTTTTGCCATTGGAGATATTGCGCTCATGCGGTCTGAGAAATTCCCGAAAGGCCACCCGGGTGTAGCGCAGCCCGCTATCCAACAGGGAAGGCATTTAGCCAAGAACCTCTATCGCATCCTCAGGAAGGAATCTCTGGAGCCGTTTGAGTATTTTGACAAAGGCTCACTGGCTATTATTGGACGTAACCGGGCGGTGGCAGATTTACCCAAGAACCTGCACCTTAGCGGTTTTATTGCCTGGATTGCCTGGCTCTTTGTCCATATCTATTATCTGATTGGGTTTAGGAACAAACTGGTGGTTTTGAGTAACTGGGTTTATAAGTTCTTTACCTATGAGAACGGAACCCGTATTATCATCAGGCCTTTCATCAGACAAGATGATGTGGCCGGGCAGGCGTTCGTGAAGAAGTATGACGTAGATTAAAGCTATTCCTTCTTACCAGATAGTATTAACTATAAAGGAGGTAGCACTAAAAGGAGATTAGAAATTAAACAACCGAGCTCGCCCTCACTGCTATACTTAAGGTATAGCGGTGAGGGCGAGCCT
The DNA here is from genome assembly GCF_054781795.1 of Rufibacter soli. Taxonomy (NCBI): domain Bacteria; kingdom Pseudomonadati; phylum Bacteroidota; class Cytophagia; order Cytophagales; family Hymenobacteraceae; genus Rufibacter; species Rufibacter soli. The sequence continues at coordinate 335,166 of NZ_BAAGTS010000002.1, forward strand.
TTTAAGGAGAAACCGAGATAGGAGGAGAGGGGCTGTAGGTATTATTTTCCAATGCCATCATTTGATAGTTCATCCTATTCCTGAGGGAATTCTTTAAACTTTTTGGGCAGGTTAGTAGCGCTCGGCTTGCCAAATGTTAAATATCAGTTCTTATTACATCTAGCGAATAAAAACTTGAACTTTACTGTTTTAAAAAAGCTTACCTTTGTAACAATCCCCCCTCTACTACCTAACTACTTACTTTTAAGTAATCTTTGATTATTTAGGTAGAATATAAAAAATTAGTAAAATATTTAAATAAAATTCTGTAAGTTCGGTACATAAATACTCGGCTCCTGTAGATTTTGGATCATATTTAAGGTGATTTGGCTTATTTGAATTTTATAAGACACCACTGAGACCAAAAGATGGTTTTGGATATGAAATTTCTGTTTGTTAACACGTTGACCTATAAGTTTTTAGTAAAAGTGTTTCTGGCAGATAATCCCTCTTTTGGCCTTTATCATCCTTTTTAGATTGCAGTAGATTGTAGTGCCACTTTTAGAATAGTTTATTTATAAAGTTTGTTTGTAAACCAATAAATTTCAAAGCCATGAAAGAAAAAGCCACCTTTCTAAGTTACATCTCAGCTGAGAAAAGATTGAGAAAAGAGCAATTGAAGAATAAGAACGCTGCCAAGTCTGGCAACCAACCTTCTGCCTCTGAAAAGCCTCATCCTTCTGACAATTTTTCAGTAGCCCAAGCTTCTTATAATTTCTAGAAGCAGACTAGAGCGGCGTGGCCGACGCTCATGGCGAAAGTTTCCTGCCTTTCCGCGTACGTAGAGGTGTACTTAGCCAAATGATCTAACTTTCTCTGTCTTACTAAAGGTGGCCTTTGGATAAGGCAGAAGCTGTATATCGCTGGAGATAACAAACAACCTGATACCTGTAGGCATTGCCCTATAATAAGAAACCCCGCGGTGTTGACCGCGGGGTTTCTTATTATAGGTACTGTTGTAAGCAGGATTACTTATCCAATAGCAACACGCTTGAACTCAGTTACCGTCATGCCTTTGTTGGCGTTGTCCAGCAACTTGGCAATAGTCAAGGAAGGATCCTTCACAAACTCTTGGTTCAACAGGGTGCTTTCTTTGTAGAATTTGTTCAGCTTGCCTTGGGCAATTTTCTCCAGCATTTCTTCTGGCTTGCCTTCGGCACGGGCCTGCTCTTTTCCAATCTCAATTTCACGCTGGATGGTGTTGGCATCAACTCCGTCTTTGTCAACGGCAATTGGTTTCATAGCAGCAATTTGCATGGCTACGTCTTTGCCCAGGTCAGATACTTCTTTGCCGCCAGTATTGGTCAAACCAACCAATACCCCTAATTTACCATTAGAGTGGTTGTAGGCTACTACTTTCTCAGCTTTGATAGTCTCATAAGAAACTACGTCAATTTTCTCGCCAATCTTACCCATCAGGTCAGTGATGTGGTCTTGCAGCGAACGGCCATCTGCCTGAAGCGTAGCCAGTAAGTCTTCTTTAGAGCCAGAGGTGTTGGCAACGGCAGCAGCCAGAACGGTTTGCGCCAGGTTTTTGAAGTCTTCTACTTTAGATACAGGCTCAGTTTCGCAGGCAAGTGCTACCACTTTCCCTACGGTACCGTCTGCGTTTACGTTGGTTAACACCGCGCCTTCAGAAGTGGCATTGTCAGCACGCTTGCTGGCAATCTTCTGACCTTGCTTGCGGAGAATATCTTTGGCGGTTTCAAAATCACCATTCGCCTCGGTAAGGGCTTTTTTGCAATCCATCATACCTGCGCCAGTTTCCTGACGAAGTCTGTTTACATCTTGTGCTGTAATAGCCATTGTTCTTTTATTAAGAAATACGGATAATAAGATTCAATAGGAGGGTGCGGCTTAAGGGAAAGCGGCACCGTTTGCGTTAAAAAGAAACTGAACACTAGTGGCTATGCTTCCTAATGTTCAGTTTCCTTTACAGTGCGCTTAAGAGATGAGAAGCTTATTCAGCCTCAATTTTCTCCTGGATGCCTTCTTCTTCTGAACGTTTTCTGTCAGAATCTTCTTTGTCAACCTTACGCTCAGAAAGACCTTCTTCAATGGCTTTGCCAATCAAGGAAGTGATCAACGCGATAGATTTAGAAGCATCATCATTTGCCGGGATTGGGAAGTCTACCAACTCTGGGTTAGAGTTAGTATCTACAATCGCAAATACGGGCAAGTTCAGCTTTTGGGCTTCTTTGATAGCGATAGACTCACGCTTCACGTCTACAATGAACAAAGCAGCTGGGAGACGAGACAGGTCAGAGATACCACCTAACACACGGTCAAGTTTCTCACGCTCACGAGACAACATCAAACGCTCACGCTTTGCCATGGCGGCGTACGCAGTGTTTTCTTTTACCATTTTGTCAATAGTTGACATTTTCTTCAAAGACTTACGAACAGTCTGGAAGTTAGTCAACATACCACCCAACCAACGGTCAGTCACATAAGGCATCTTCAGGCGCTTGGCCTCTTCTGCTACTATGTCCTGGGCTTGTTTTTTAGTGGCGACAAACAAAATCTTGCGGCCAGACTTAGCAATCTGCTTAATAGCGGAGATAGCCTCATCCAGGGAAACCAAGGTTTTGTTCAGGTCAATAATGTGGATACCGTTTTTCTCCATGAAAATGTATGGAGCCATTTTAGGATCCCATTTTCTGGTAAGGTGACCAAAGTGTACACCGGCGTCCAGTAATTCTTTATATGTGGTATTAGCCATGATATTTTTACAGCTGATAAAATATTAACGTTTAGAGAACTGGAAGGAACGACGGGCTTTGCGCTTACCGAATTTCTTACGCTCCACCATACGGGGGTCACGCGTTAAGAAACCTTCTTTTTTCAGGGCTGGACGGGTCTCAGCGTTTTCTTCCACCAAAGCCTTGGTGATAGCCAAACGAAGGGCTTCTGCCTGACCGGCAACGCCACCGCCTTTGATATTCGCCTTGATGTCGTATTTGCCAACCGCGTCAATCAGCGACAATGGCTGCTGAACGATGGTTTGCAATACTTCACTAGGGAAGTATTCCTTGATATCTCTATCGTTAATAGTGATATTCCCTTGCCCTGACGTCATGTAAATGCGCGCCACCGAGGTTTTTCTTCTACCAGATGTATTGAGAATTTCCATTAAATATGTCTAGATTATTATTTTGTAAGTTTTACTTGAACTGGCTGTTGCGCCTCATGCGGATGCTCCACACCTGGGTACACAAACAGGTTTCTGAATTGCTCACGGCCCAGACGGGTTCTTGGCAACATACCTCTTACCGCACGCTCTACTAATAAAGTAGAAGATTTGGCTTTCAACTCACGGGGAGTAAACGTGCGCTGACCACCTGGGTATCCAGTGTGTGTCACGAAGGTTTTCTTATCCCACTTCTTACCGGTCATACGAACTTTGTCCGCATTGATCACGATCACGCTATCGCCGCAGTCAGCGTTAGGAGTGAAAGAAGGCTTGTTTTTGCCGCGAAGAATCATGGCAATCTGAGAGGCCACACGGCCAAGGGTTGAGTCTCCGGCGTCTATCACTACCCAGCCTCTATTTGCGGCCGCCTTATTAACTGATAGCGTCTTATAACTTAAATGGTCCATTGTAAATGGTTAATGGGTGAAAAAATAAAGTATCTCTACTTTGAAAAATGGTCACAAAGATAGGAGTAATTTTTTGCAGGTGCAACCTCCAGTTTAGATTATTCCCTTGAAAATCATATGATTTCAGAAGGGAAGCGGCTGTTGGCTATTTTCTTCCTCTGTTATTGAGGCTAGTGCCGTTATTAATAGCCCTGCCGTGTTGGTTGTTTTTCTGACGCCGTTGGTGTTTATAGGGGCCGATGACCCAGACTGCCCCTAGTTATAAACTTGTGCACGCCTTTCCGCCTGCTGCTGGCGTGGCGTCTGCTTTAGCCTTAAGTCCTTATGCCTGGTTGTTGCATGGTTTCCCTCCGAGCGCTCACGGCCGCGGGGCCCCGTCTTTCCCCCTCGCACTGCCCTTGCGGCCGAGTTGCAGTTATCTTTTAGTTAAGCCCCTGCAGGGCCACAAGCGAGGCGCTCGAGGTAAAGACTGGAACGGCGGGAATGCGTGGGAAGGTAATTAGTGTAAGAGGTTGTTGGTGTTTTCGACACGTTTTCTCGAAAACAGGCTCAGAACGCACTATTGCCTCACAATCCGCAATAACCCTTTACTAAACGCAGACTCTCCCCTTGAGGATTGCCCGAACGAGAGTTCGAGGCAGCGAGCGCAGCTCTGAAGAGGGGTGTTTACATCAGCAGATATCTCCCTGGTTCAAGTTTTCAACTTGGACCCAGGGCCTCACCCAAGCATATCGTCCCCCTTTGAAGGGGGTAGGGGGATGACCACTCTTGCAGATTAACCCAACTATTTTGAGCCTGCTTTTACAAAAACAGGCCTAAAATGCATTTACTGCTCTCCGTCTCCAACCAGATTACCCGTTCTTTCTCAACAGTTTCACCAATACCTCAAAATCCTTAGGGTATTCTGCAGTAACCAAGATAAGTTCGCCGTTCAACAAGGTAAAGCCTAATTGGGAAGAATGCAGGGCGAAGCGTTTGATGACAGGTTGTTCCTCGGTGTCTTTGGCCAGGTTAAACTTGCGCTTGAGACTGGAAAGGTACAGGGGCTCGCCACCGTACATCACGTCCTGCACAATTGGGGCTTTCAGGAACATTAAGTGCAGCCTGATTTGGTGCATACGGCCGGTGATAGGACGGCATTCCAGCAGGGTATGGCGGCCGTATTTCTCCAGGGTGGTGAAGTAGGTCTGGGCAGGTTTTCCTTTGTAGGCGAGTTTGGCAATGCCTTTCAGGCCGGGCTGGATGGCGCGGTCCACCAGTAGGTCCTGGAACTCATGGCTGCCCCAGGCCACGGCGTGGTAAATCTTCTGTACCTGGCGGTTCTCAAACTGCATGGAAAGGTGTCGGTACGCTTCGGGGTTCTTGGCGATGGCCAGACAGCCCGAGGTCTCCTTGTCCAAACGATGGCAGGCCTGGGCATCGTCATGATACTGGCGGGCCAGGGTGAGAAGGTTAGTGGCGTTGAAAGAACGGTCTTCCAGGGTAGACAGGAACGGGGGCTTGTTGACCACGATAAAGTCTTCGTTCTCAAAAATTATAAGGTCGCGGAAAGCGGGTAATTTCATAAATACAGGTACGTGAAGCCGGGTCTGCCGGTCTGTTTTGCGGCCGTTTTTGTAAAAACAGGCTTAAAACAGACAACAATCCTAAATCTGCCGCAATTTACCTAAATTATTTGGGGTATCTGTTTAGAGGGCCTTCGGGGCGAAATGACCGGAAGCGGATGGCGCCTTTGATAACTTAAACCGGAGCGTGGTGCCTTGGCCTACCTCACTTCTAATGGCAATGGTAGATTTATGGGCCTCCAGAATGTGTTTGGCAATGGCCAGCCCCAGACCAGAACCGCCGCCAGAGGTATCGCGGGAGCGGCTTTTGTCAATGCGGTAAAAACGCTCAAAAATGCGCGAAAGGTGTTCTTTAGGAATACCCGGGCCATCGTCCCGCACGGTAACCGCGGTCTTCTTGCGGGTATCTTGGAGCGAAACCCAGATGTTGCCGTTGGCCGTTCCGTATTTAATGGCATTGTCCATGAAATTAATCAGCACCTGCTTAATGCGGCTTCTGTCCCCTAGCACCAGGTGGGTCTCTTTAGGTGGGTTGAGCAAGTGGAGCGTCATGTTCCTGGACTGGGCTTTCTTCTCCAACTGCTCAAACACTTCCTGGGCCAGGTCATTTATGTCAAAGGGAGCGGTTTTCATCTGAATTACGCCGTTCTCCAGCTGGGTGATGGTGATCAGGTCCTGCACCAGGGTGTCAAGGCTGTCCAGGCTTTTGGCGGCTTTCTGCAGGAACTTGTCGCGCACGCGCTCATCATCCATGGCCCCGTCCAGGAGGGTATGGATAAAGCCTTGGGCCGCGAAGATGGGGGTCTTGAGTTCATGGGAGACATCGGCCAGGAATTCGCGGCGCATGGCCTGCAGGCGCTTGAGCTCCTCAATCTCCTTCTGGTTGCGCTCCGCCATGAGGTAAATCTCATCTTTAATGCGCTTGAGCGGGTCTGACCTAAATAGGAATTTGTTGCTCATGCGCTTGAAATCCTGGCGCTTGAACTGCTCCATGCCGGCGTAAATGTTGTTGATTTCCTTAAAGATCAGGGCCTCATAGGAGAAGTATACCAGCAGAAAGCACGCCGAGAAGGTAAGCGCCAGGGCCAGTACCTGTTGCTTGAACCCCAACTGGGGCGAAATAAACAGGTAGGCGGCTATGATACCGGCCACCAGTACCGAGATGAGAATGGCAATACCCTGGGAGCTGAGCCTTACTTTGTAGCCTTCAGGCTTAGTCTGTGTTGAATTTGTAGCCAACGCCTTTAATAGTCTTTATCTGGTCTTCGCCTATTTTCTCACGTACCTTTCTAATGTGCACATCTACCGTACGCGGAATCACAAACACGTCATTGCCCCACACGTTATTAAGCAATTCATCACGGCTGAACACCTTGTTGGGGGTGGCCGCCAGAAACGCCAGCAACTCAAACTCTTTCTTGGGTAGCGTGATTTTCTGCTCTCCTTTGGTAACGTTGAAACTGGTGCGGTCAATACGCAGGTCGCCAATCTCAATGGTAGCCACTTGTTCAGGGGTCTGGCTGGTGTCGCGGCGCTTGAAGGCCGCCAACCGGCTTATAAGCGCCCGGGGTTTTATGGGCTTCACAATAAAGTCATCGGCCCCAGCCTCAAAGGCGGCTACCTCAGAAAACTCCTCACTGCGGGCGGTCAAAAACAGAATGTGGGTGTCTTTGAACTTGGGGTTTTCCCGCAGGTGCCGGCAGGCGGTAATGCCGTCCATGACGGGCATCATCACATCCAGCAGGATAATGTCTGGGTTGAATTTCCGGGCAATGTCCAGGGCTTTCTGCCCGTTTTCGCCGTGCGCTACCTCATAGCCCTCTTTCTCCAGGTTGTATTGCAATAATTCTACAATGTCTGGGTCATCATCTACTACCAGAATCTTGTATTTAGCCGGTGTCTGCATAAAGAAGGCGGTTAGTAAGGATTATAAAACCAAAGGAAATCTCTTATTGACAGGCCAAAGATACACATTGCATGTTACCAGAATGTTATGTGTTGTTTTTACGCCCGCCCCGAAAACCTGGCCCTGCAAAATGTAAACGGTTAGGGGACAGGCTGTACAGAAATGGCCCAGAAACAGGAAACCCTGAAAGGCCAATAAAGCTTTTCAGGGTTTCCTGTCTTAGTCTTGAGGTTCAAGGTCAGCCCTTAATCCGCTCAATATTGCCGGTGGCGAAGTGATAGGAAATTTCTGTCGTGCCTATTTTTCTGATTCTGCCAGATAAGTCATAGTCTATGTCATCGTCTCCAATTCCATTCATGCGGCCGTGGCTATCGTATGAAATTTCAGCGTTCCCTACTTTGCTTATTCTGCCCTGCAAGTCATAAGAAACCTCCAGGTTGTTTACCTGCTCAATTCTTTGCTGCGCGTCATAAGACAAGGTACCCTGGCCATTGATCACGTAGGTGATGATAGTGCCTTTCTGGGAAAGCAAAAGGCTTATACCAGATTTAGTGATGGAAAAGGCGGGGCTGAAATCCTGCACAGGAGGATTGGTGCCGTAATTCTTGGCGGTGCTCTTGCCAGCGATTAGAAAGAAGACAGCAAGGGCCAGCGCGAAAAGGTAGGTTTTTCTCATAGGGCAAGGGTTAGGGTAAGTGTTCTTTGGTTTAGAAGCAATTACCGCACCACATTCAGTTTACCTTGCAGGCCAGAGTACTTGTAAAGGTCTACTTTTATGGCACCCACAAACATTTTCGCTTCAAACATAACCGGTACTTTGTTCACGTCATCAGAGAGGTAGACCGTGATGGCGTCTTCGCCGTCAAACAATTTGTTAGAGGGCATGCGCGGTACCAGGCGGTGGGCTTTTATCTTGCCCGCTTTGGTTTCTACGGTAGCCACGCCGCGGTAGGTAATGTTCATGTCAAAGACTTCATCGCCCAGAAAGCCCTGTACCCTGATGGTTTGGCCATTCCGGAAATCATCCAGGTTAAGGGCGCGCAGGTAATAGAAGCCGCTCACCATGTCCTGCACATTGTCTGGCACCTTATGGGTCACGTTCTTCTGGTTCTTGCGGCTGTCATTGACAATGACCTTGTTACTGATGTGGTCAAAGTCAGTGGTTTCCTTGCGCCGGTAGTTGCCTTCCTCAATGTTACGGTGAAACCGCAGCGGGAGCAGGGAGGCGGTGTCTATGTAAGAGGTCCAGGTGTCGCGCACGCGGTGGAAGAAGTCAAAGGAGCCGGTGGTCTTGCCAGACACAGTGGTCTGGAAGGTAGGCCGGTTGTTGATGCGGTGCAGGCTAGGAGATACCTGAATGGTGGCCTCGCCGGCATTAATGACGCCGTAGTGCACTTTGTATTGGAGCACCTCGCCGGTGCCGAAGCTCTCGTTTTTCACGGTACGCATGGTGTCATTGATGGCAAAGCCGCTCAAGACCAATCCTAACAAGGGTATAAGAAGTAGTAGTTGATGTTTTACACGCATAAGCCAGTCTTTCCAATATTCCTGAGGCCATTCAAATGTCGTACCAAACCTAACGGAGAAAGGAACGTGTACAAATTAATGTTTTTTCAGGAGGAACTCAACTTAAACAGAAACGGCACCTTAAAAGGTGCCGTTTTGTAGAAATTATATGAGTAATTATTCTCCGGTGTCTTCCAGAACGGCCGCCACTTTCTCTGGCTCGCCTTTCACAATTGCCCGGATTTTGTCTTCAATCTCTTGCATGAGCTCCTCGTTGTCCAGCAGGAACTGTTTCACGGCATCACGGCCCTGACCTAAACGGTCACCGTTGTAAGAGAACCATGAACCAGATTTCTGCACTACGCTCAGCTCCACCCCAAGATCCAGGATCTCACCTACCTTGGAGATACCCTCGCCGTACATGATGTCAAACTCCACTACTTTGAACGGAGGTGCCACCTTGTTTTTCACCACTTTTACTTTGGTGCGGTTACCGGTAATGCTGTCCGGGCCTTCTTTGATCTGCCCAATACGGCGGATGTCCAGACGAACCGAAGCGTAGAATTTAAGGGCGTTACCACCGGTAGTGGTTTCTGGGTTACCAAACATCACCCCAATCTTCTCACGCAACTGGTTAATGAAGATACACAAGCAACCTGTTTTGTTGATGGTACCGGTCAGTTTACGTAAGGCCTGAGACATCAAGCGTGCCTGAAGACCCATTTTGCTGTCACCCATGTCGCCTTCCAGTTCGCCTTTAGGCACCAGCGCGGCTACGGAGTCAATCACAATGATGTCAATGGCACCAGAGCTGATCAAATGGTCAGCGATCTCCAGGGCTTGCTCCCCGTTGTCTGGCTGCGCAATGAGCAGGTTCTCTGTGTCAATGCCTAATTTCTCTGCGTATGCTTTGTCAAAAGCGTGCTCAGCGTCAATAAACGCGGCAATACCACCTTTTTTCTGGGCCTCGGCTATGCAGTGCATGGTAAGGGTAGTTTTACCGGACGATTCTGGTCCGTAAATCTCTACCACCCGTCCGCGGGGAAGACCACCAATCCCCAGGGCAATGTCTAGGCCCAGTGAACCAGTAGAAATGGCGGGGACGTCCACTACCTGCGTATCATTCAGCTTCATGACAGTACCTTTACCATAGGTTTTGTCCAGCTTGTCGATGGTAAGTTGGAGCGCTTTTAATTTCTCGCTTTGTACACTCATGTTTGTGTTTTCTTTGCTTTTAATTTGTTGAATTTACAACTTCCTGAGCCAATCTGCAAACGCTTGCCGCGGCGTTTCAGCTGCTTTCCAGACTCATTCCGGAGGCGTATAAAGGAAACACCCAAAGTACCGGATTTGTGCCAAGAATTACTATTTTTTTTAGTTATTTTTTATCCCCAAGTGCTATTAAAAATAGCAAAAAGGTAAAGGGAAGAGAAGCAGGTAGTTGTAGCAATCTTTGCCCTCCAAGTCTCTTTTTCTCTCTTCTCTTGCAACAACATTTCCCGCGTTTTAGTTACAGGCAGGGCAGGTATTTCCCAAGATTTTAAGGGCGTTCCTTTTAAACCCGTTTTTGCCTACCTTTCGGTTTAGGGCAATAGCGGTTGGCAGAGGCAGATACCTTTTCGTGAGTTTTCATAGCGGCAACGCAAACCTTGTTCTATGCCTAAGAAGTGGCTATTACTGGCGACAGGCGCCTTTTTCCTGAGTCTATCGGGCTTTGCCCAACTAAGCAATACCGCCTTTGAAACCCGGAGGCCGGTAAAACCAGACCAGACCGGCGAGCTGCAGCTGGGCCTGAACGTGCTGGGCTACCAGAAAAACAACGAGTATTTCAATGACATCGCCGAAGGCTACACGCTGTTTGGATACCATCTTAACCCCCGGCTTATTTACCATGCCTCGCCCACGGTGCGGCTAGACGTTGGTGTACAGGTGCAGAAAGACTTCGGGACCAAAAAATACTCCCTGGTGCAGCCCACCTTCACGCTGCGCTACGAGGAAAACGGCAAGGCCCTGCTCCTGGGTACGCTGGAAGGCCACCTGAACCACGGCTATATTGAGCCCCTATATGACTTTGAGCGCGTGATCACCAACCGCCTGGAAAACGGCCTGCAGTTCCTGCTGAACAAGCCCGGGGCCAAAGTAGACGTCTGGATTGACTGGCAGCGCTATCTGCGGCGCCTGGACCCGTTCCAGGAAGAAGTGGCCGGGGGCGTGTCTTCAGAGATCACGCTCTACCGCACGCCGGTTTCGCTGGGTTTTTCTGAAAACACCTCTAAAACGGAAACCTACATTGGTTTGCCGCTGCAGTTCACGGCCCAGCACCGCGGCGGTCAGATAGATGACACCAACCTGCCCCTAGTCACGTTGGCCAACGCGGCGGCGGGTTTGGTGCTGCGCAAAACCTACGGCAAGAAAGTACTCAAGGCATTACATTTTCAGCCGTACGTGGTGGGTTGGAAGGATTTCTCCAATGAAAAGAACCGGGCCTTTCAACAAGGCGGGGGGCTGTACCTGAACGCAGGCGTAGATACCAAATACCAAAACGTGATGCTGAGCTACTGGCGCGGCAACGGCTATTACTCAGAGCTTGGGGGCAAGCTGTTTCCGTCGGTTTCCTCTAACTTCAAGACGGCAGACTATACCCAGAAAAACCGGCAGCTGCTCATTCTGCGGCTCATGCATGACATAAAACTCATGGACGGTCTGGACCTGACCCTTCGGCTGGAGCCTTACTATGACCTGGACCACCCCAAGCTGGAGTTCTCCAACAGCCTTTACCTTAACTTCAACTCTGATTTCTTCCTGGCCCGGCCCAAAAAGAGATAACCCCGTTTTGGGTCTGTTTTCTGAAAAACGGCTTTAAAACGCCTACCACAGCTGGGCTGCTTTATGGTCATGGCGCAGGAGCCGGTACACCTTTATGGGGCGCGAAGGAAGGTCTGGGGCTTCCTGTACCACAGGCGTATAGGTTCTGGAATACGAAAAACCGCAGCGCTCCGCCACACGCATGCTCCGGTCATTGCCCTCCGCGCAGCGCACGTTCACGCAGTCCATGCGTAGCACCTGAAACGCGTAGCGCAGCACGGCCTTCAGGGCCTCGGTGGCATAGCCCTTCCCTTCGGCTGCTTCGCTTAAGTAGTAGCCCACCTCGGCAAAAAGCTTTCCGCGGGCCAGGCGCCTGAGGGTGATATCCCCAATGTAATCTTGTTCTTCCTGGCGCCAGATGCCAAAGCTGTAGAGGTCGCCGGCCCGCAGTTGCAGGGCTATGAGCCTGAGGCGGCGTTCGGCATCTTTCAGGGTCTGCACGGCAGTGGTACGGTCTGGGAAATCTGATTTCAGGCGGGCGCGGTTTTGGTCCAGCAGCTGCCAGAATTCCTGGGCCATGCCGGGGCCGTAGGGCTTAAGGATAAGCCGGGCGGTGGAAAGCTCTGTGTGGGCAGCCGTGGAAGAAGATAGTTGCCGCATAAAGTTCTAATTCGTCTGGATAATGTGTACGAGGCAGGCCCGGCGCAGGTGCGCCAATTTCTGGTTTTTGTCTCAGTATTTCCCATATTATAGGTGCTCCGTATTTCTACTGGCGTTGGCTAAGTGGTTTTAGCAGGGGGTAGATAAACTCTGGCTTCGGGTTTGCCGTTAAGCACTTAGTTTAAAAGCACATGCAGGAAAGAACCATAGCAGAGTCATTGCAGGAATACGGCCGGGGTATTATTGGAGGCTTGCTCTTCAGTCTGCCCATGCTCTATACCATGGAGGTGTGGTGGACCAGCTTTCATATAGTGCCGTGGCAACTGGTGCTGTATATTTTGGTCACTTTTGTGCTGCTGCTGGCCTACAACACCTATGCCGGCCTTAGGCCATCTGCCTCCTGGAAAGAAGTGGCTATTGACTCTGTGGAGGAATTAGGGATTGGCCTGGTGTTATCCTTTCTTCTGCTATGGCTTTTAGGTCGCATTGATTTTGAGCAGATGCCCCTGGAGCGGATAGTGTACAAGGTGGTGGTAGAGGCCATGACCGTAGCCATTGGCGTGTCTGTGGGTACGGCCCAATTGGGCACCTCTGGGGAGGAAGAAGAGGAGGAAAGTAAGGAATCAGAGTCAGCGTCTGAGAGCCGATCCCTGGGGCCTAAGCAAGCCTCTACCCTGGAAGCCGTGCTGCTGGCCACCTGTGCCGGTATGCTGTTCGCAGCCAATATATCACCCACCGACGAAGTGGTAATAATTGCCGCCTCTGTGACTCCCCTGCAATTGCTGCTCATGTTTCTGGCCTCTCTGGGACTGTGTACGCTGGTGCTTTTCTACATTGGGTTTAGAGGCACATATGAGACCCCGGCCAATGAAAAACCCAAGCTGATGGAACTGCTCTGGAGCGTGAGCATTACCTACGCCACCGCTTTCTGCGTGTCTGCGGGTGCGCTGTGGTTTTCAGGGCGGTTTAATGATGCGGGCCTGGAGTTTTGCCTGGCGATGACGGTGGTGTTAGCCGTGGTCTCCTCTTTGGGCGCCTCGGCGGGCAGGTTCTTGTTTGACCAGGAATATAAAGAAGATCATGAAAAAAAATCTGCTTGAGTGGTCTGTCTTCGGGGCGAGTTTCCTCCTGATTCTGGCCTTGCTGGGATACCTGGCGCTAAAGTCCTTCACCTATAAAGATAGCCCACCAGACCTGAAGGTGGCCATTCAACCAGAGCCGGGCCGGCAGGACCAGAACATCTACCGCCTGGAGCTCAGGAACTATGGTGACCAGGCCGCCGAAAATATTCAGGTGGAAGTGGCCCTGGTTGTGCAAGGGCAGGAGCTGGAGACCGCCCAGGCCCTGTTCCCTTTAGCCCCCCATGAAAGCACCATGAAAGCCTGGGTCACGTTCAGAAGCCCCAGAGACAGCGGCCAGCAGGTAAAGGTGCACGTGTTGGGGTATAACCAGCCTTAGCGCATCATTCCCCATATATAAAGCAGAATCGCCGGCCTTATCTTTAAAAGATAGGGCCGGCGATTTTTTATACAAGGGAAGGTAAGCCCAGGGGCAAACTCCGCCAGGCTATTGGTTGAGGAACGGATAATTGTATTGCAGTGGGCTGTGCAGCTGCTGCAGGCGGGCAATCACCTCCATAGAGTGGGCAATCTCATTGAAGTACTCCAGCCGTCTAATAAGTTGCTCTTTCAGCAGCACGGTGCCTTCAGGGGTACGCAGGTAGGCCCGCTTGTTTTCCAGGATCTTGTGCAATACGTCCTGCACCTGCTTTCCTTCGCGCATGTACAGGTCATGGAACTCTACCAGCGACTCAAAACCGGGTTTGGTTACTTTACAAGGCAACCCGCCATGGGATAATACATCGCAAAGCAGATTCACCTCTAGCGGCATGGTGATCTCATAGGGCGTGGTGCGTACATCCAGTCCTTTTTTGATGTAGGAGAAGATGGTTTCCAGGTTTTGTTCAAAGCGTTGGTAAAGGGCTGCGGCTTCCATGCAAGTTTGGTTTTAAAGGAATCAGGGGCAAAAGTACACAATGCGTTACTCTTTTTCACCACTTGGTGTTATCTGCCAGTGCAAAGGCTTTCTGTTTTAGGCCTGTTTTCTGAAAAACAGGCCTAAAACAGGTGCAAAATTTCCTGGCTCAGGGCCTGGGCCTGTTCCCGGAGTTCTGGAACAGCGTTAGATTCCCAGAGTTCGCCGCGCAAGGCCGCCCCCAGTGTGAAAAGACCCGGACAGGGTTGCCCGTTGGCTTGCAGCACGCGGTAATGCTTATCGGCGCGCAGGCCCATGCCCATGGGGTGAGGCAGGAGCAGTTCTTGTGCCAGCATGGACTGCACCAGCGGGTCTGGCAAGGCGGCATACTGTAGTTGGGGGCCGGTACAGTTAACCACGCGGTCCGCCAGCACTATCTGGTACTGGCCTTGGGAGGTTAGCTGCACTTCCACCTGGGTGTCTTGCACCTGCAGTTGCTGAATGCGGCCCGGCATGATCTGTAAAAAACCGTCTTGCATGGCCTGCTTAATTTTGGCGTGTACCTGTGGCGGAAGCCGGTGCCGCGCCACTGCCCACAGGGAGCCCAGCTTCTGGCTGAACCGCTTTTTGTCTGCGTCTGAAAAGCGTTGCCACAGCGCCTGGGTTTGGCTGCGTACCCCATTGATCAAAGGCTCCCAGTGCTCAGCCCCTTTCTCTTGCAGCGCTTTCTTGAACAGACCTACCACCTGGCGCAGAGAAGAAGCCCCGGCAATCTGCACGCTGAACTCCAGGTCATGCGCCGAGCTGCGGTACGGGTAAGGAAGGTAGCCATTGGAAGAGATAGCGGTAATGGTGCCCGTAAACCCCTCAGAGCGCAAGGCCAGAATAATATCAATGCTGGTAAGCCCGGTGCCAATAAGAAGCAGGTGGGCCTTGGGCGGAAGGTTTTGCCAGGCCTCGGGCTTCCAGGGGTTATGGTAATACAGGGGTGGTGCCAGTTGCGGGCTGGTGCCGCGCAGCGGCGAAGGCTGGAAATTGCCCAGGGCCAGCACCACCTTGTGCGCAGGAATCTGTTGCCCATCCTGTAGTTGCAGCTGATAGGGGAATTCTGCCTTTTTTGTATGCTGGAGGTCCACCACGCGCTGATGTAGTACCTGGGCCGTGTTTTGCCCGGCCGGCTGGGCCAGGGCCTGGGTGAGCTGCTCTTCCAGGTACTGGCCGTAGACTTTTCTGGGCATGAAGGTCTTTTCCAACTCGTCTGGAGGCGTGGCCGCATACGCAGGTTGTTGGCGTAACCAATCCACAAAGTGGTGGGGCTGGTCTGGAAAGGCGCTCATGCGACCGGCATACACATTCAGCAAAAAGAGATCTGTGTTAGGGGAGTAGGCCACGCCTTTGCCTGTGGGGTAACCCTCATTCAAGAGTACCACATGCACGGGTGTCTGCTGTTGCCGGAGCAAGTGCACGGCCACCATGGTCCCACTGAATCCTGCTCCTACAATAGCAATTACTTGGCGCATGGCATCACTTCATTTGAAAACCAAATGGAACGGAATCGCTCCCTGACAATAGGTATCACGTGAACTGATTTTACTGAAAAAAGTTATAGGTATTGGGTGTCCGCGAAGGGAGAATTTTCTGTTTTGAGCCTGTTTTTGCGAAAACAGGCTCAAAACAGCTTATAAAAGCCCCTGGATAATCTGCTCTACAGAAACGCCTTCGGCCTCAGCCTTGAAGTTTCGCACCAGACGGTGGCGTAGAATGGGTGTGGCCACGGCCTGCACGTCTTCTATGTCTGGCGAGTATTTGCCTCTGATAAGGGCGTTACATTTGGCCCCCATGATCAGGTGCTGCGAGGCCCGGGGACCGGCACCCCACTCCAGGTACTGGGTAGCCTGCGGGCCAGCCATGTCTGTGTTAGGGCGGGTTTTGTGTACCAGGCTTACGGCGTATTCCACCACGTTATCGGTGACAGGTACGCGGCGCACCAGCTGCTGGAAGGCAGAGATCTCCTCGGCATGCAGGATAACGGTGGGTTTGTGCTGGAAGTCGCCGGTGGTGTTTTTGACAATCTGCAGCTCGGCCTGGTAACTGGGGTAGGAGAGAGCCACGTGAAACATAAAGCGGTCCAGCTGGGCCTCCGGTAACGGATACGTGCCTTCCTGCTCAATAGGGTTCTGGGTGGCCAGTACAAAGAAGGGCCTAGGGAGTTTGTAATGGTGCCCGGCCACGGTCACGGAGTATTCCTGCATGGCCTCCAGCAACGCAGCCTGGGTTTTAGGGGGCGTGCGGTTGATCTCATCTGCCAGTACAATGTTGGCAAACACAGGGCCTTTCACAAACTGGAACTGGCGGTTCTGGTCCAGGGTCTCAGAGCCCAGAATATCTGAGGGCATTAAGTCTGGAGTGAACTGTACCCGGTTAAAGGTAAGGTCTAGGGAATTGGCAATGGTCTGGATAAGGAGGGTCTTGGCCAACCCAGGGACCCCTACCAACAGACAGTGGCCCTGACAGAAAACGGCCGTGAGCACCAGCTTCACTACTTCCTCCTGGCCAATAATGGTTTGAGAAATTTCAGCGGTCAGGCGCTTGTAGGCCTGATGCAGGGCATCTGCGGCTTCTCTGTCAGAGGCAAAAGGAGGCATAGAGAGCGGTTTAGTCGTCTAAATTGCAGGACTTGAATTCGGGGGCCAGGTCTACAAAAACGGTGTCTTTGTTCTTCTCAAACCAGTCTGAGATGGCCCTGTTCCTTTTCTCACTCAGCGCCGCGGCCGCGATCTTCTGGTAATCGTCTTTCATGTTGGCCTGATGCGGAGGAGTCTTTGATTTAAGGTAAACGATGCGCATGGCTTCCTTGCCGTCTTCCATGCGGTAGGGCAGCGGTCTGCTGATATCCCCCACCTTTAACGTATCTGTCACAAAGAAGATGGCTGGGTCCAGCTTGTCTACCGGAATTTCGGTGGTTGGGCTGCCGGGTAGCGTGATCATGCCGCCGTTTCCTTTGGTAGACATATCATCTGAGAAGTCTTTGGCCGCCTTAGCAAACGAGGTACTGTCTTTCTGGATAAGGTTTCTAATGCTGTCTAAGAGCGCAGTGGTCTGCTGCAGGTCTACCTGGGCAGTGGCGGGTTTGATAAGGATGTGACGGGTGTTGAATTCTTCGCCGCGGCGCTCCAGCAACTGAATGATGTGGAACCCGAACATAGACTCAATCACCGGTGAGGTCTCCCCGGGTTGCAGTTTAAGGGCAGCTGCCTCATACTCTGGTACCAATTCCCGTTTTTTGAAGAAGCCCAGCACGCCACCGGCGGCGCCCGAACCAGGGTCCTGGGAGTACTGCTTGGCCAGAGTGGCAAAATCCTCGCCGGCTAATATGCGTTTTCTAATGGCTTCTAACTGCTCACGGGCTGCCTGTTTCTGGGCGTTACCAATCTGGGCGATTTTTACAATCTGGCCTACCTCTACCTCCGTGGAGAAATAGGGCAAGCTGTCATGGGGAATACGGTTGAAATACTGCTGAACCTCTTTTGGCGTTACCTTGATTTTGCCGGCAATCTCCCGCTCCATTTTCTGGGTAGTGAGCTGCTCCCGAAGGCTGCGCTTAAGATCACTTCTGATCTCGTTCATAGGTTTCTTGTAGTACTCCTCCAGCTTTTCCTCACTGCCAATCTGGGCCACGAAATTGCTGAGACGGCCTTCCAGTTCATTGTTAAGGGTAGATTCCTCCACAATCACAGAGTCCACCTCGGCACGGGCCAGCAACAGTTTGTTCTGCACCAAAGAGCGCAGAATCTCGCAACGCAGATTAGCAGACTTGTAACCCTGGCTTACCGCGTTGGCGTGCTGGAACTCCAGTTCAGAGCGCAGAATGATGTGGCTTCCTACCTTCGCCACAATATTATCTATCAGGGTGACTTGCTGGGCACGGGCGGTTTGCGTGAAAACACCTAACGCGCACAGCAGAAGAAGGCTTTTAAGGAAAGAAGAAAAGGGAATTCTGATTTTCATGGTATTCTTTATAGCGATTGCCTTTTATAGAACCGCTTCTCTTGCAAAATAGTATGGACGTGAACAGACAAAACTAGGCAAACGGCTTCATTAAAAGAAACTTCTGCCGGGCTTACTTCTTAATAAGCTTCTCTACCTCTGGCTGGTTCACGCTTACCGGGTATTTCTGGCGCAGTTCTTTGATCCATTCCTGCTCCAGATAGGTCTGGTAGTCTGAGATCACCACGCCCCGGGTTTCTGACAGTTTTTTAGGCGCCGGAGCCTCTACTTGGTCAATTTTGATCCAGAGGGAGCGACCGTCCTGGGTTACGTTGTAGGTGCCTGGTTTCCAGGTTACGCCATCCAGGGCTTTGTTTTCACCGCGCTGGAACTTGCGCGACGCAATCTGCAAGGCCAGCGGGCTGTTTTGGTTAAACCGGTCTGCCAGCGTTTGCGGATCTGTGGAATACACCTGCAGGGCGGCCACCCGGCGGGCCGGGCGGGTTTTTGGGGCTGCCGGCATTACGGTTACCTGTGCTTCTTCCACGCCTTTCTCTGCGAGATAATTCTTTACGGCCGTGGCCCGCCGCGAAGCCAAACCGGCATTCTTCTTATTGGCGGCCTCCCGGGTATCTGCGTAACCGGTCACCTCCACTACCAGGCTGGAATCTTGCTGCAGCGTAAGGGCCAACTGATCTAACTGGGCAATTGCAGCCTTGGAAAGGGCGGCGTTATCTGCAGTAAAGGTCAGGTCCTGCTGCTTTTGGCGCACCGACAGGAAGCGGCCCTGCGCCAGTTGCTCATGGGCCTGGGCCAGGATGGTAGGGTTGGCAGCACTGATGATGGTGGCCGTGGCGCGTTCTCCCCAGGTATATTTGCCGCGGTTAGCCTCAAAGAATTTTTGCAACCCTACGGTGTCTTCTACCGCCTTGGCCCAAACTTTTTCTTCCATGAGTTGGAACAGCAGGATACCGTCATGGTACTCATTCACCAGCATGCGGTAATCTGGGTGTTTTTCCTCCAGGTGGGCCCGCTCATAGTCCAGCAGGCTGGTTTCCACAAACTTGTCATAGAGCAGGTTCATGGCGTGGGCCGGGGACACGTTCTGCTTGGCGCGCTGATTGGCTTCTATATAAGTAGCAAACTGACCCACGGTATAGGGTTTGCCGTCAATGGTGAACAGGGTGGCCGCAGGCAGGTTCTTGGGCTCTGCCGGTACGGTGAACTTCCAGGTGCCGGCTGCCAGGGTAGAGTCTGCCAGTTTAAGGGTAGCCTCTTTGATAGCTGGAGTCTCCTGGAACTTGTTTTCTTTCTTGATGCGGCGCAGGAAAGCGGTCTTGTTCAGCTCTGAGCGCGAGTCTTTGGAGATACGGTTCCGGAGGGAAGTTTCCATCTCCTCATAGGGCGGAAGCTCTTTGCGCTCCAGTAATTTGATGACGTGCCAGCCGTAGGCCGTCTGCACGGGCGCAGAGATGGCGCCCGGTTTGTCTAGCGCAAAGGCGGCTTCCTCAAAAGAAGGAATCATACGGCCGGTGCCAAACCAAGGCAGTTCCCCGCCATTGTCAGCAGAGGCGGCGTCTTCAGAGAACTGGGAGGCCAATTTGTTCCAGTCTTCCTGGCGTTGCACGCGTTTGTAAATTTCGTCTATCTTCTTCTTGGCCACCAAAGAGTCTGCTTTGGGCAGCCCCTGCTGGGCGCGCACCATGATATGGGCCACCCGTATCTCGCCCTGGGCGGGGCGCACGTTATTTACCTTGATCAGGTGATAGCCAAAGCGGGTTCTTACCGGCTGCGAAATTTGCCCGGCCGGCGTGTTGTAGGCGGCATTCTCAAAAGGGTATACCATTTGCAGGGCCGTGAAATAGCCTAGCTGCCCCGCGTTGTCTCTGGCCGAAGGATCTTCTGAGAAGCGCTGGGCCAGGGTTTCAAAGGGCGTGCCACCAAGGGCCTGTTGTCTTAAGCCCATGATTTTCTGGTAGGCCGCCAGGGTGTCTTTGGGGTCTGCCTCGGGGTCAACGCTTACCAGAATATGGGTGGCGTTCACTTCCTTTTTCAGGCGCTCATAGGCTTCGCGCACCAACTGCTCGGTTACACTTTTTTCTGTGAGGTAGGGTTGGGCCAGTTGCTCCTTGTATCCGCCCAGTTCGCTTTTGAAGGCCTGCGTGGTGTCCAGGCCACGGCTTTTGGCCTCAGCTACCTTCAGTTTGAAATTGGTGTACAGGTTCAGGTACTCGTTTACGCTGGCGCTGGAGTAGGCGCTGTCTGCGTTGCTGTTGTTTTTCTCGTAAACATAGGCAAACTCAGAGGCGGGCACCTTTTCAGGGCCAATGCTAAGAAGTACAGGTTCTGTGGCTTTCTTGGGAGAAGTACACTGGAACAGGAGCAGGGCACTCAGGCCCACGTATAAGGAGGAAACTCGCATAGATGTCAGCAAAACGCAAGATGCCGGCACTTTCTCTGTGCCGACCGTATTGCAATTTTACTCATTTTTTTTGGAGAGAACAGGCTACTATCTAAAAACATAGCGCCTTAAAAGAGAACAAGGAGTAAACCATTTTCTGTTTTAGGCCTGTTTTTGGTAAAACAGGCCTAAAACAGGTTTTATTGTGCCAAGGGGCAAAAGCCTTGCCTTTTTAGGCCAATTGCTTGTACAGGCGGCAAATGTTGGTGTTGCCTTTCACAGAGTACTCTACCTTGTCCATGATCCGGTTGACCAGGGCTACGCCTACGCCGCCTTTCTTGCCGGTTCTAATGTTGTCATGGATATTGGGCTCAGTGTAATTGTCCTGCTCAAACGGGGTGCCATTATCAGCCAGCTCAAAGACAATCTCTTCCTGGTTATACTGGATGGTGAGGCAGAGGAATTTTTTGCTGTCTTCGTGGTTGGAGTGGATAATGAGGTTGGCACAGATCTCGTCTACCGCCAGAATGATCTGGTTTAACGTGATATCAGACAATTGCACAGCAGAAAGCGTATCCATCACAAACGTGCGGATAGTTTTAAGATTCTTTCTATCACAACTGACCCTAATCTTGTTAGTCATTGGCTATGGTCACGGCTTCTTCATAAGAAGAGACAATGGTCATTAACAGATCAAGGCCTAGAATCTCAAATACGTTACGCACTTTTTCCTGCATGTTGAAGAAGATCAGTTTGATCTGCGCATCTTCAAAGCGCTGCAGGTGGGAAATGAATACGCCCAGACCGGCAGACGAGATGTAGTTCAGGTTCTTGCAGTCCACCAGGATCTTGCCAAACATCATGATGCTTGGGTTGGAAAGCTCCTCGTCCAGCAGCACAGAGGAACTGGCGTCTAATTCACCATCTAAACTGATGGTGATGGTGTTGTCGGAAATGGTGTGTTTTATTTTCATCGTGGTTCTTTACGAGTCAATTTAGGTTAGGTTGACGCTGTTTAAACTTGATCACTAGTAGGGTTTGGTCATCATGCAGGATGTCGCTGGAGAAGTCAGACACGTCATTGATAATGGCGCTTTTGATGTCCTCGGCCTCCAGGTGGTAGGTCTGAGACAGCATGTATTTGAGACGCTCTTCCCCGTATTCGTCCTGGCGGGCGTTTCTGGCCTCCACAATCCCATCGGTGTAAATCACCATCACATCGCCGGGGTTATAGTCATAGTGCAACCGGTGAATGCGCTTGGCATAAGAGGCATCCCGCACAATACCCAGGCCCAACCCTTCTGTTTGGAAGTAAAACGTATCTTCCATCATAGAGTTATAGTAGAGCGTATGGCAATGGCCCGCCCGCGCAAAGGAAACCCCCTGCATTTTGTAGTCAATGATATAGAGCGCCGAGGTGATGAAGGAGGTACGCTCCAGACACCGGCTCAGGGCGCTGTTGGCCTGGATCATGAACTCATCTGGCAGTAAGTCCTGCTGCATGAGGCCATGGAAAATCCCTTTCATCTGGGCCATGTGAAACGCCGCCGAGATCCCTTTGCCGGACACATCCCCAATGATGATGGCAATGCGTGACTCACTCAGCTGCAGGTAGTCATAAAAGTCACCCCCCACTTCCTTGGCCGCCTGCGAGTAAGTACTAATGTCAAACCAGGTGTCGGCGGGAAAGTTTTTAGGGTTCAGGCGGTCCTGCACCAAACTGGCAATTTTGAGTTCTTCTTTGTAGCGCTCATTCTGCAAAGATTCCTGCATAAGGCGCAGGTTCTCAATGGTAAGCACGGTCTGGTTAGCAAACGACTGCACCACGCTTATAGTATCTGGGTCAAACCCCTGCTCTACTTCCTGCAACAGGTACAGGTGGCCGTATTTGCGTTTGGAAGAAGCCAGAGGCACCACCAACAGCGAGTTGAACGGGCTGTTGAGGCTCTTGAACTCTGGAACCAGGTGCAGTTCACCGTTCACGTAGGCGGCTTCCTTGGCCGTGGGGTTTTGCTCCACTATGAGGTTAGCCATAGACATGACCAGCGCCTGGGTCTGCTCATCTGGAGCGGTGCTTTTGTGCTGGAAGGAATTCAGGTGGGTTTCTTCACCTAGTTCCAGCCAGGCAGCGTCTGCGCCAGAGGCCTTGATGGCACTGTCAAACAACAGGTTATACACCTCTTCTTCGCTCTGCCCTTGCTGAATGTACTGGCTTAGGCGCTGGAAACTGAGCAAGTCTGCATTCTTGCGCTCAAATACCTTAGAAGTAGGCAAACTGAACAAGGCCACCAGCAAAGAGGAGAGGGCATAGAGGAAAACAAAGGCCAGCGACACCAAAATAAACGGGTTATCAGTGTAGTCTACTACCAGCTCTGGGGAGTCTGCGTACCGGAACAGGAAATTACCGAACAGCACCACGCTCAGCAGGATGGCCATGAGCAGGAAAATACTGCTCCACTTTTTATCAAGGCTTAGAAATGCCACCCACCGCAAATGAACGCACATGTACAGACTAAAGGCCAGCAAAAGAGCCAGGTCCAGAATCAGGAAGATGTGGTTCATGTACTCCACATTGAGCAGCGGCACCAGTAAAGACAGGTACACCAGAATCTCAAACCACTTCCACTGCACCTGCAGGTCTTTGGTTTTCTGGTACAGGATTAACTGCCGCCAGGTGTAGAAGGCCTTGCCCAGAAAGTACACCAGAAACCCGAACAGGAACTGATAAAAGATATCCAGCAGGTAGGGGCTGTTCACCCAGTGCAAATTCAGGCTGGGGTAGCCGATGTACAGCAGCAGACACACGTACGCGCCCATGCCCCCTTTGGCAAAGAGGGACCAGAGCGGAGTAGTAAACTCACCGCTGCGCTGCATCTGCACATAATGCCGCTGGTACAGGAAAACAGAAACAATGAAGATGGAAGACAGCAGGTTGTTGAGGTAGGGCGAAGCCGCATTGGTTTCGCCTTCATATAGCTGCCGGGCCAAGAACAACACATTCACCAATAGCAGCACCCAGCTCACGCTTCCGGTAAATAAAGTCAACCGTTTGATTGTTTTATCTTGGGGCATTGGAAAGGGTAACAGCTGCAGAGGTTAAGGTTTTAAGTTTGGGTTAATACGTGATTTGTCTAAAAGTAACTAAAAAAATCCAGATTCTTATCTGCTGTAATTTGGCGCCTCACGGGTAATCTGCACATCATGCGGATGGCTCTCTCGTAAACCTGCTCCCGTAATTTTTACCATCCGGGCTTTTTTGAGGACCTCAATGTCTGGGGCACCGCAGTAGCCCATACCCGCCTTCAGGCCGCCCACCAGTTGGTAAAGCACCTCGCCAGCCAGGCCTTTGTACGGCACCCGGCCCACAATGCCTTCGGGCACCAGTTTTTTCACGTCATCCTCGGCATCCTGGAAATACCGGTCTTTAGAGCCTTCGCCCATGGCCTCAATAGAGCCCATGCCGCGGTAGGTCTTAAACTTACGACCCTCAAAGATCTGCATGTCACCAGGGGCTTCCTCAGTACCGGCCAGCAAAGAGCCAATCATAATGGTGCTGGCACCGCCCGCAATAGCTTTCACTATGTCGCCGGAGAATTTCACGCCGCCGTCTGCGATCACCGGCACGCCGGTGCCTTCTAAACCTCTAACGGCTTCTATCACCGCGGAAAGTTGGGGAACACCGATACCGGCAATAATACGGGTGGTACAGATAGAGCCCGGGCCCACGCCCACTTTCACGGCATCAGCTCCTGAGTCGGCTAAGGCTTTGGCGCCTTCGGCGGTGGCTACGTTGCCGGCAATAAGGTCTACGTTAGGGAAGGAGGTCTTGATTCTGCGCACGGCTTCCATCACGCCTTTGGAGTGCCCGTGGGCGGTGTCTACGCTAATCACATCTACGCCGGCTTCCACCAGGGCGCCTACGCGGTCCAGCACATCGGCGGTTACGCCTACGGCGGCGCCTACGCGCAACCGGCCAAACTCGTCTTTGCAGGCGTAAGGGCGGTGCTTGCGCTTAAGAATGTCTTTGTAAGTAATCAGGCCCACCAGCACCTGGTTTTCATCTACTATGGGCAGTTTCTCAATCTTGTACTCCTGCAGGATGTCCTCGGCCTTGTCTAGTTCTATGCCTTTGGGAGCAGTGATAAGGCGGTCTTTGGTCATGATCTCAGACACCTTGATGGCGTAATTCTTCTCAAACCTAAGGTCACGGTTGGTGATGATGCCCACCAGCTTTTTATCTGAAGAGAGCACCGGGATGCCGCCAATCTTGTGCTCCTTCATGAGGGCCAGGGCCTCGCCCAGGGTAGCGTTTTCATGCAGGGTTACCGGGTCCAGGATCATACCGCTCTCAGAGCGTTTTACCTTGCGCACCTGTTCGGCCTGCTGCTTGATGCTCATGTTTTTGTGGATGAACCCGATGCCGCCTTCCTGGGCCATGGCAATGGCCATGTCGGCTTCGGTGACGGTATCCATGGCCGCTGAGACCAGCGGAATGTTCACCCGTATGTTGCGGGTTAACTGGCTGGAAGTGTTAGTGTCTTTGGGAAGTACCTCTGAATAAGCAGGTAGGAGGAGAACGTCGTCGTAGGTGAGACCTTCAAAAAGGATATTGGGAGCGTGAGGCTGCATGGCAAATAGCATTAATGGTATTTGCCACGTAAAATTAAGGGAAAAGTTGAGTATTGCATTGTTTCGGTAAAAACTTTCTTAAAAAAGCTATGCTGTTTCAGGGTAGTTTTTGTGAAAACAGGCTCAAAACAGGAACGCCTTTTAGTACACCGGAAACGTAGGATCTACCTCCAGCGCCCAGGCATGGATGCCGCCCTTCAGGTTTAGCAGATTGGTGAAGCCGTGGCGCTGCTGCAGGAACATAAGCGCCTGCGCGCTCCGGAAACCGTGGTGGCAGATAAGCACCAGGGGCGTGTCCTTGTCCAGGCGTGGGGCTGCCTTGGGCAAATCACCCAGGGGAATAAGCTCGCCGCCTAAATTACAGATGGCCCATTCCTCGGGCTCCCGCACGTCAATGAGTTGCAGCGGTTCCTGGCGGTCTAGGCGTTCTTTCAGTTGAAGGGGCGTGATTTCAGGCAGCATGCGACAAAGATAACGTAAAATATATGCCGGTAAAGAAGCCCCAGACCATGGATGCTACCGGTAAGCTCCTATTTTTGTAGCGCATACACCGCTGGCTAATTCCCGTTTTGGGCACGTTTTTGAGAAAACAGGCCCAAAACGCAAAAGCCGCCAATTGTTTTTCTATGGATTTTCTTTCGCCCAGTGCCTGGAATGTAGAGACCGTCACCGAGGTGGTGGGCGTGATTACAGGTCTGCTTTGCGTCTGGCTGGCAGCCCGCCAGAATATCTGGACTTTTCCCGTGGCCTTGGTAAGCGTGCTGCTCTACATCATGGTCTTTTTTGACGCCAGGCTTTACGCCGACATGGGGTTGCAGGTCATGTTTGCGGTGCTCAATATTTACGGGTGGTATATGTGGCTGCACAAGGGAAGCCAGCGGGCCGAGCGGCCGGTTACCCGCATGACCAAAAAGCAATGGGGCTGGCTGCTGCTGTTTGTGCCGGCGTTCACGCTAGTGCTGGGCCTGTACCTGCACCATAACACCAACGCCGACCTGGCCTACTGGGACTCTGCCACCACCGCCGTGAGCCTGGGCGCCCAATGGCTCATGAGCCGGAAAAAGCTGGAGAACTGGCTGATCTGGATAGTGGTAGACGCCGTGTACGTGCCCATTTATATTTACAAAGAACTGTACCCCACGGCACTGCTGTACTTCCTGTACCTGGCCCTGGCCTGGTGGGGCTACGTTGACTGGAAGAAGAGTCTGAACGCAAAGGTGGCCAACGTGCAGGCCTGAGCCCAGGCGTTTCAGAAAATGGTAGTATACAGACAAATAACTTGAAAATACGCTGAAAATAGAGGTGGGGCTGGCATGAATGGCCTTTTGACGCTTGTTTTGCGATCATTCACCATTCGTCACGCAGTGACAGTTCCCCCTTATGATTAAAAAGGTCTTTCTCTTGTTATTGTTGGTGCTGACCCTTACCGTACCGCGCGCCCAGGCTCAGAACAACCGCCGACATGATACCAATTACAACGGCTGGTTTATGTACTTCGGGAATCACCGCCTCACAGATAAATGGGGCCTGCACACCGAGTTCCAGCTGCGGCAGTACCAAGTGATCTCCAAACAGCAGCAGTTGATGCCCCGGGTGGGTCTGACGTATAACCTTTCAGACCGGGCCATGGTCATGGGCGGCTATGCCTATGTGCATACGTATCCTTACGGAGACAACCCCGCGGCCAGTGATTTCCCGGAGCACCGCACGTTCCAGCAATTGCAGCTGAAAGATCAGCAGGGGATGTTTGGGTTGTCGCACCGGTTCCGGTTGGAGCAGCGCTGGATCAAGTTTGCCAATGCCCCAGCGTATACTTACCTGAACCGGGCCCGGTATCAGTTCCGGGTGACTGTTCCGCTCCAAGGCCCCACACTGGAGGACCAGGAGTTTTACCTGGGCGCCTATGAGGAGGTATTCCTGAACTTCGGGCCGAACGTGACCACTAATATCTTTGACCAGAACCGCGTGTATGCGGCCGTGGGGTACCGGTTCCACAAAGACGCCACCCTGGAGGTAGGGTACCTGCACCAGCACGTGGCCCAGCGCAACGGCCTCTGGTTTGAAAGCAACCACACTCTGCAGGTAGGCCTTGCCTATAACCTTGACTTCCGGAAACCAGCGCAAAAGACCCCGCAATAGATTAGCTTGCCGAAGGGAAGGAACACCAGCCTTTTTCGCCGCCAGCGGAAATTTCTTGTCTGATAACCTTTTGCCGGTTTACCCATTATTCTGTTTTGGGCCTGTTTTCTTGAAAGCGGCCTTAAAACGCCCTGAAACTCCCATGCCTGAAAACTGTATGCCGTGCTGAAAATAGCCATTACCGGTCCCGAGAGTACGGGCAAATCTACCCTGGCCGCCCAACTGGCCCACCATTACCAGGCTCCCTGGGTACCCGAATACGCGCGTACCTATCTGGAACAGCTGGACCGGCCCTATGAAGCCCATGACCTGGACCAGATTGCCCAGGGGCAGCAAGAGTTATGGGCCGCCCAGGCCGCCCTTGACCCTGCGCTCTTAATCCTGGACACCGAGTTGCTGGTGCTTAAAATCTGGTCTGAGCACGCCTACGGTACCAGCGCCCCGTCTATTCAGGAGGGGCTTCAGAAACAAGCCGTAGACCTGTACCTGCTCCTAAACGTAGACCTTCCCTGGGAACCCGATCCGCAGCGCGAGCATCCTCATCTGCGGCAGTTTTTCTATGACTGGTACAAGCGGGAGCTGGAGGGGTTGGGCGTGCCGTACGTAGAGATTTCCGGCTCAGAGGAGCAAAGAGTACAGAACGCCATTCAAGCCATTGACCGTATAATACAGCGCTAACTTTACGTCTGCCATGAATACCACTTACCTTGAAAATGAATACGTACGCGTAGGCGTAAAGCACCTGGGAGCCGAACTCTGCAGCTTTGTGAAAAAGGACGGCAACCGGGAATATATCTGGCAAGCCGATGCTGCCTTCTGGAACCGCCATGCCCCGGTGCTGTTCCCTATTGTAGGGCGCCTGCCTCAGAACCAATACCTGCATGAAGGACGGATCTATACGCTGCCCCAGCATGGCTTCGCCCGTGATCTGCCGTTTGAGTTACTGGACCGGACGGAAAACCAGCTGATCTTTGAACTAAGGGCTACGGCCCAGACCAAAGAAGTATATCCCTTTGATTTCGCGCTGCGCCTTCTCTACACTTTGCAGGACCAGACCTTGACCGTCACCTGGCAGGTAGAGCACATGGGCGAGGGCGAGATGTTGTTCTCCATTGGCGCGCACCCCGCGTTCAACGTGCCGTTGCTGCCAGGTGGCACCTTTGAAGACTACTACCTGGAGTTCTCCCAACCCGAGACCCTGGCCCGTTACCTGCTGGAGGAAGGCACCGGTCTGCAGAACGGCCAAACTGAACCGGTGCTGGACAACATGGCCGTACTGCCGCTCCGCTATGCGCATTACAAGAAAGACGCGCTGGTGTTCAAGAGCTACCGCTCTGAGCGCGTGACCCTCAAATGCGATTACCACCCGCACTTTGTGCAAATGCAGCTGGAGAACTTCCCGTTCCTAGGTATCTGGACCAAATGCGAAGGTGCCCCGTTTCTCTGCATTGAGCCCTGGTACGGCATTGCCGGCAGCGCCGGTGCCCCCCTGGAACTAAGCGAAAAAGAAGGCATGCAGTCACTGGGCACCAGGGAGGTGTTTGAGGCGAGCTATGCCATTACAATTGGGTAAGAGTTAAGAAGCCAAAGTTTAGCTGCTACCCCTGTTTTGGGCCTGTTTTTCTAAAAACAGGCCCAAAACAGGGGTAGCAGCTTTTACTAGCATTAACGTAAGTGTAGCGATTGCTTGAAACCCAGAACTCAACGTAAAATGAGGAGTATCATAGGGAAGGGATATGTTTCGCAGAGGTTCTGCCAAAACAGTTTGATTTCTTTACAGGTTACCTAAGTAGAACAAGGTAATCACTTCTTTTATGCTCTGGAAAGGACCTGGTGAGTCAACTGGAGACGCCTAGACTCCTTGTCGTTCGCTATTAAGATTCTTGCACGAGGATGAGGAAAATATACTAAATTTATTTCAGTGCGCTTATTTAGCGGACTACGTGTACTGGCCTGGGGTATGAAAAAACAATTTCCATTTTTGGTTGTGCTGGCCTTGCTGCTGATTTCCTGTTCTGAGGAGCAGGAGCGGGTGAAGCCCCGGGTAAGTTCCATTGCAGAGTCTGTCTACGCCTCGGGTACGGTAAAGGCCGCGGACCAATACACTGCCTTCCCCAAAGTGAGCGGTCTGGTGCAGGCCATTCTGGTAAAGGCCGGCGATACCGTGAAAGCCGGGGACCCCTTGTTCAGGTTAGAGAACACCACCGCGGCTTTAAATGCCCGCAATGCCCAGCTGGCGCTGGAATTGAGCCAGGAGAACAGCCGCAGTAACTTCGGGCGGCTGCAGGAGGCCCAACTGGCCCTGCGGCAGGCACAGGACAAGTTTCAGTTAGATTCTTCTTTATTCCAACGCCAGAAGCGCCTGTGGGCACAGAAGATTGGCACCCAGGTAGAGTTTGAGCAGCGGCAACTGGCGTATACCTCCTCGCGCAGCAACTTTTTGTCAGCGAAGGCCAACCTGGCGCTGTTGAACCGGCAGTTGCGCAATGAGGTGCAGCGCGCCGGCGTGAACTATGATATCAGCAAGCAACTGCAGAGTGATTTTGTGGTGCGGGCCAGCATCTCGGGGAGGGTGTATGATGTGCTCATGGAGAAAGGCGAACTGGTGGGACCCCAAACCCCGCTGGCCATCATTGGGCAAACCCGAAATTTCCTGCTGGAGCTGGCCGTAGACGAGAACGATATTGTGCGGGTGCAAGTGGGCCAGCCCGTGGAAATCAGCATGGACAGTTACAAAGGGCAGGTGTTTGAGGGCGTGGTGGAGAAAATCTATCCCATCATGAAGGAACGCTCCCGCACGTTTCAGGTAGATGCCCGGTTTGTGAACCCCCCGGCCAAACTGTATCCCAATCTTTCGGCGGAAGCCAATATTGTGGTACAGACCAAGAAAAACGCCCTGCTCATACCCCGGGAATACCTGGTGGATGGCCGGTTTGTGCTGGTGGCCCCTGACCAGAAACGCGAGGTGAAAGTAGGCCTGCGTGATTACCGCAAAGCCGAGATTCTGCAGGGCCTGGACACCACTGAGTTTGTCTATAAACCCAAGTAACCATGAACTTCAAACTGATCCTGAGCATTGCCGTGGGCCTGTTGCGGGCGCGTGTTAAGCAGTCTGTGGTAGCGGCGGCGGGGGTCACGTTTGGGATTGGGATGTTCATTGCCCTGGTCAGTTTCATGAACGGCCTTAACCAGTTGCTGGACGGGCTTATCCTTAACCGCCTGCCCCACGTGCGGCTCTACAATGAAATAAAGCCGTCTGCCGTGCAGGCTGTAGAACGTGCCCCGAAATACAACGGCTATGAACACTTTATCAGGTCTGTAAAACCCAAGGACCGGGGCAAGGAAATCTACAACAGCCAAGCCATTATCAAAGCCCTCAATCAAGACCCCCGAGTGATGGGCGTGGCACCCAAGGCCATTACGCAGGTGTTTTACAATACGGGCACCATTGAGTTAGGCGGCGTGATAGACGGCATAGACGTAGCCATGGAAGAACAGCTGTTTTCGTTGAGCAACTACATTATTTCCGGTAACCTGCAAGACCTGAACACGGTGTCTAACAGCATTATTTTGGGCAAAGGCATAGCTGAGAAAATGATGGTGGATATTGGTGACGTGGTACGCATAACGGCCCCCAACGGGCAGCAGGGCACCTTAAAGGTGGTAGGAGTAGTGCAACTGGGCATCATGGAGATAGACAACATCCAGAGCTACGCCTCCATTGAAACAGTGCAGAAACTGCTGGGCCAACCCTCGGCGTACCTCACCGATATACAAGTGAACCTCACTGACCTGAACATGGCGCCGGCCGCCGCCAAAGAATATGCCGCCCTATATGGGCTGGAGGCCACTGACATCCAGACGGCCAATTCACAGTTTGAGACGGGCAGCAACATCCGGGGCATTATTTCCTACGCCGTGGGCATTACGCTGCTTATTGTGGCGGGCTTCGGGATTTACAATATCCTTAATATGATGATCTATGAGAAAATGGACGCCATTGCCATTCTCAAGGCCACTGGTTTTTCGGCGCAAGACGTACAGAATATCTTTCTCTCCCTGTCTATGATCATTGGGGTGGCCGGGGGCGTGATGGGCTTGCTGCTAGGGTATGTTATTTCGGTTATTATAGACAATGTGCCCTTTGAGACGGCGTCTTTGCCTACCATCACCACTTACCCGGTTTATTTCAACCCGGTGTTCTATATCATTGGCATTACGTTCGCGCTGGTGACCACGTATTTTGCCGGGCTGTTTCCGGCGCGCAAGGCCAGCAAAACGGACCCGGTCAGTATCATAAGAGGCAAGTAAAGACCATGGCAGAGAAGGTTCTGAAGGCGCGTGGCCTCAACAAGTATTTCCATGACCCGGTCAGGTTCCAGGTTCTCAGCGATATCACGTTCAGCATCACGCACGGCGAGTTTATATCTGTGGTAGGGAAATCTGGCTGCGGAAAGTCCACGCTGCTCTACATTCTCTCCACCATGGACACCGACTATGACGGTGACCTTTACCTGGACGGCGAACTGATGCGCGAGCGCACGCCCAAACAACTAGCCCAGATCAGAAATGAGAAGATTGGCTTCGTGTTTCAGTTTCACTACCTTATCCAGGAGTTCAGTGTGCTGCGCAACGTCATGCTGCCGGGCATAAAACTGGGCAAATACTCACAGCAAGAGGTAGAGGAGCGGGCCATGAGCTACCTGCGCACGCTGGGGGTAGACGACCAGGCCCTTAAAATGCCCAACCAGTTGAGCGGGGGCCAGAAACAACGGGTAGCCATTGCCCGGGCGCTTATCAATGACCCGGTTTTGATCATGGGCGATGAACCCACTGGCAACCTGGACAAGAAGAACTCAGACATTGTGTTTGACATCTTCCAAGAGCTCTGCCAGGAGAAGAAACAGACGCTGCTCATTGTCTCGCATGACCCAGATTTTGCCCAACGCACAGACCGCACCATTGAAATGGAAGACGGCAAGATTATAAGCGGGTATTAGAATATAGGGGGGGCGCTTTGGCTTAAAAAATGGGTGCTCTCTAAAACTATACGGCCCAATGCAGGTTATCTTTTAGTTAAATAAGGAAACATTTCATTATTTCTAGACATGATTGCCTAGCTTTCTGGAAATTACCGAAATACTGATCTCTAAAGCCGTTGGCTTACTATTTTTAAAATGCGCCTAGAACAGCAAAACTCCTTTGGGAGAACCTTTTATACCATTGAGTACAACCCTTCCTTAGACATTGTAGATACCGTCTGGACAGGGTTTGCCTCGGATAATGACTTACGGCTTGCCTGCGAGGTGGGTCTCAGGCTGCATGAAGAAACAAAGTGCGCCTTTAAATTGAATGATAACTCAACTTTCACGGGGTTGTGGAGTGAGTCTGTTACCTGGCTGGAGACCGAGTGGTTGCCCAGAGCTATGGCTGCCGGGGTAAAATACCTGGCGCATGTGGCCAAGAAAAACTCCTTTGGTGCGGCGGCCGGGGAGGTGATGGGCATTAGCAGTATTGGCCAGCAGTTACAGTATTGTCATTTTGCCAGCCGCCAGGAAGCCTTGGCCTGGTTAGCCATCTGCCAACAGCAAGAGGCTCCGGTTTAGGAGCCGTTTTCGCCAAAAGAGCCCTTAAACGTCTTGGGGGGTTGCCCCACTTCCTCTTTCTGGTTGGCCTCTGCTCCTTCATTCACCATAAATAAGGTACGGGTAGGGTAGGCGAACCCTATGCCACGCTTTTCAAACTCCTCAAAAATCCGGAAGTTGATGTTCTGGTGAATGTCCATGTAGGTGTTATACTCCTTATCCAGCACGTAATACACCACCTCATAGTCCAGGCTGGATTCACTGTAGGCCATAAAGTGGGCGCGGTCAAACTGGACCGGGTGCTGCTCTTTTACAATGCCTTCCAACAGGCGGGGTATCAGTTTTAAATTCTCCAGGGAGGTCTGGTAAATCACGCCCAGCTTAAAGGTAACGCGGCGGCGCATGAGCTGTTTGTAGTTATGGATGCGGGAACTGGTAAGGTCACTGTTGGCCACCACCAGCTGCTCGCCAGACAGGCTTTTAATACGGGTAGTTTTGATGCCAATGTAATCTACCGTGCCAGATTTGTCATCAATCACTATGTAGTCGCCGGTTTCAAAGGGGCGGTCAAAGAAAATCACGAAGTAGTTAAAGACGTCGCCCAGAATGTTCTGCGCGGCCAGCGCGATGGCAATACCGCCTATGCCCAGCCCCGTGATAATGGTGGTGACGTTGTAGCCCATGTTGTCAAAGAGAAACAGCAGGCCCACCATCCAGATCACAGCGTTAATAATGAGCATGAGGCCACCCAGCTGTTTCACCTTCTCCTCGCCGCGTTCCTGTTTGCGCACGTAGGTTTTAAGTAGCAGCAAAATGGTGGAAGAGATGAGGCGCACAAACAGAAAGGTGATCACCATGGTGGTGGCAATGTCTAACACGTTCTGCATTCTCTCGGAGAGGTTGAGGTAATGGAGCCCCAAATAGATCACGGCATAATAGAGCGCCGGCAAAAGAAACCGCTCTACGCCTTCCACCAGAAAATCATCTAGATGCGTTTTGGTGTTCCTTACCCAGTTTTTGACTCTTTTCAGAAAAACGTGCTTAAAAGACCGGACCAAAACCAGCCCGATGACAATGATGCCTAGCGCCACCAGGTAATCAAAAACACTGTTATTATAGTATGTCCTGAAAAGTAAATCATTCATAAAGCCGAAGGGAAATAGCCAGCCCTGCCGGCGGCGAGGAATGGACGGGGTTGCATGTCCATTACTCATACGGCCTTTTTAGGGAAGGTAGTTATACCCAAAATTTCTTGGGGAGCAGGAAAGATGAAGTGCCGGCTATTGGAAGGAAGAGGGAGGTTTAGAGGGGAATATAGACGAGTTTTCTGTGGTAATGCATTGTGGCGCAGTTAGTTACTTTGCTTTAGCGGCCTGTGCGGCTTGGAGGTCACAGTTCTCTTTGCGGCGGGTATCTGCAATGGAGAAGATCTTCCAGCCGGTAGGGCTGCGGTATAGCTGGAAGGCGTCTACCCCGCAATGGATGAAGGTGTCGCCCACGTAAAAGGCGTACTGGCACCAGAGGGTGGCCAGGTCGCCGTCAATAGAAACTTTTACGTCCCAGATGCGCTCATCCAGTACTTGGGGGTGCTTCTGCCCAATCATTTCCACAAATTTCTGGATAGGCGTTTCACGGGGGAGAACCGTGCCTTCCTTGTTGGCGGCCACGGAAATAAGCCGGGCATTGGGCGCCAGCACCGACCGGGCCAGGGTGCTGTCACTGGTGCGCATGGCATCAAAGAAAGTAACCACGGCTTGTTCCACAGCTTTGGCCTCTGCGGTTGTTTTGGGCTGAGGGGAAGGGATTTTTTTTGTTTGGGCCAGAGTGGCAAAACTCACCAAGAGGCAAAGGCAAAACAAGAACAGAGTACGCATGGCAGTATACAGCTAGGGAAAGGTAAAATAATAGAAGCGGGGCAAAGACAGACCCTTTTAAATGAACACCAGTCGGTCCTGGAGCAGGGTGCGCAGTTCGGGCGGAAGCCCAAAGTGGGTATCCATGAAATCATCCAGAACCTGGCGGGTGTGCGGCGAGATCAATTCCTGAATCTCTTCCATGGCCTGGCTGCTAATCATGTAGGGCATGTAGGTGTAAAGCAGGTCTTTGCCGTCGCATTGGGCGTACATCTGGTACTCAGTGCAGGTTTCACGGGAGGCGCCAGTGACCAGACAATGAGACAGCCAATGGTCCAGCTGAAAAGGGTTGGGTAAGGCCAACAATGCCTCCCGGCGGGCCACCAGGTTCACGTGTTGCTGAAAGTAGGCATCAATCCTGGTCCTGGACTCCACAGAAAGTTCTTCCCGCAGTTGCTGCGCACAGTCCATGCACATAGCATACTCAAAGATCACATCCTGCACTTTAGCATCTGGATAGTTGCGCACGGCCTTCTCCACCAGGTAGGGCACCCCGTTTTGCAGCAGAAACCCCTCGCAGGTGATACAGGCATGAAACGGCTTGCCCGTGGCTACTGAGTGGAACTGGGCAGGGATAGGTTCAAATTCATGGTCTAGGTGCAAAGGCGGTAACTCCATGGCATAGAATACTAAAGGAAAAACAAGACAGGCCTAAGATACCGGTTTTCTGGTTTGCATGGAACGGCCCCTTCCTGTTTTGAGCCCGTTTTCTGAAAAACAGGCTCAAAACAGGAACACGGCGCTGCAATAGATCAACCGGAAATTGCCATATTTGGCGTCTTTACTTTCTTCTGCCTTTGCCATGAAACAACTGTACGCGCTGTTCTTCTTTTCTGCCCTGCTGCTGGCTTCCTGTACCTCTAACCCGTATGCCACCACCAACAAGGCGTATAAAAAGAAAGCCAAGGCCTACGCCAAAACCCTGCGGGCCACGCCCGTCACCAATCCCGGCGAGGACAGCCTAGTGCAGGGCGATGCCTGGGTAGGCACCACCAACTTCAGCATGCGCAAGCCCAATTACGTGGTTATTCACCACACGGCGCAGAACAGCACAGACCAAACCCTGAAAACCTTTACCATGCCCAAAACGCAGGTAAGCGCCCACTACGTGATTGGCCGCGACGGCAAGGTTTACCACATGCTCAGCGATTACCTGCGGGCTTGGCACGCGGGTTCCGGCAAGTGGGGCAATACCTCAGACCTGAACTCTTCTTCCATTGGCATTGAGCTGGACAACAACGGGTATGAGCCGTTCCAGGAGGCCCAGATCAATAGCCTGCTGCAGGTGCTGGCGATTCTTAAGAAAACCCATGGCATACCGGCCGCCAATTTCATAGGCCACTCAGACATTGCCCCCAGCCGCAAGGTAGACCCCAATCCCACTTTCCCCTGGAAACAGCTGGCCCAGGCTGGTTATGGGATCTGGTATGATGAGGAAGCCGTGCGCAACTCCGTTTTTGAAACCGTTATCCCGACTTTTACAGATTCTACGGCTGCTGTCACGGTCCCAGATTCGGCGGCTCAGATAAGGATAACGGCCGTGCCCACGGTGGGCGTTCCTACCCCAGTGGTGGCAGTAGACACTATTCCGTTATCCTTCCAACCCAAAGACGCGCTGCGCATTATTGGCTATGACGTGCAGAATCTGGAGGCCGCCATTAAGGCGTTCAAGCTGCATTTTATCCAGAAGGAAGTGAATGGTGTGCTTTCTGATGACGACAAGAAGGTGCTCTACCACCTGTACAAGAAAAGCCTGTAGGGAATTGATTTGCCCGTTTTGCGTGTTGCGCCAAGAACGAACAGGTTCTGTTTCAGGGCCGTTTTCCAGAAAATAGGCTTAAAACAGAAAGCCCGCTTCTGGAAACCCCACACTTTCCTGTACCTTTGTAACGTTTTGAGAAGGGCGCATATGGCCCGTGAACAACCGCATGCCAGAAGAAATAGAAATTACCCCTTCCCGTACTAAATTCAACAAATGGATAAGAGCCCTCTGGAAGCTGTTTGGCTTGGGCGTGCTTTTCATTGTCGCCTATTTTATAGCCGTAGACCTTAACCTGTTTTACCTGTTTGGGGCCTCGCCCGGCTTGGATGAGCTGGAAAACCCACGCAGCAACCTGCCTTCAGAGATCTACACCGCCGACGGCCTGCTAGTGGGCCGGTACTTTAGAGAGAATCGGGATCCTGTTCCCTTTGACAGTATTTCACCCATAATGGTGAAGGCCCTGGTGGCCACTGAGGATGAGCGTTTCTACGAGCACCAGGGCATTGACCCTATTTCGGTGCTGGCCGCTGTGAAAGACAACCTGAAAGGAGATTCCAGGGGAGCCAGTACCCTAACCCAGCAGCTAGCCAAGAACCTTTATAAAACCCGTACCAAAAACACCAAAGGGGTATTGGGGTATATTCCGTTGGTTTCTACGGTGGTGGCCAAGACCAAGGAATGGAACACCTCCATTAAGCTGGAGCAGCGCTACACCAAAGACGAGATCCTGGGCATGTACCTGAACACGGTAGACTTCGGAAGCAACGCCTTCGGGATAAAAGTGGCCGCTAAGACGTTCTTCAGTACTACCCCAGAGAAACTGAAGCCTGAGGAAGCTGCCATGCTGGTAGGTGTTCTCAAGGCCCCTACCACCTACAACCCCAGATTCAACCCCAAGAACGCCCTGGCCCGCCGCAACGTGGTGCTCCAGCAGATGGCGCGCAATCAGGTGATCACCCCGGCCCAGGCCGATTCACTGAGCCAACTTCCCATCACGCTTAAGTACCAGGTAGAACAGCATTTGGACGGCGTGCCGGCCTACTACCGCCAAGCGGTGAATGAGTTTGTGCGCACCTGGGCCGACAAGCACGAACTGGACATGTATTCAGATGGGCTTAAGATTTACCTCACTATTGACTCGCGCATGCAAAACCTGGCCGAAGAGGCCCTGCGGGAAAAGATGAAGACCCTGCAGAACCGGTTTGAGGGACACTGGCGCGGCCGCAACCCATGGGTGGATGACCAGGATAATGAGATTCCGGGCTTTATTGAAAGTGCCATCAAGCGGACCGGCGTGTACCAGTCGCTTAAGAACAAATACGGTAATGATACCGCGGCTATCAACCGCGCGCTCAATGAGCCGAAGGTCATGACCGTTTTCAGCTATAAAGGGCCAAAGGAAATGACCATGAGCTCCATGGACTCCCTGCGGTACTACAAACGGTTCCTGCGCGCGGGCATGATGACCATGGATCCTTTCACCGGGCACATTAAAGCCTGGGTGGGCGGCATTGACTATGAGAACTTCAAGTATGACCACGTAAAGCAGGCCAAACGGCAGCCGGGTTCTACCTTTAAGCCCTTTGTGTATGCCGCCGCCATTGACCAGGGGTACTCGCCCTGTGACAAGATTCAGGACCAGCGCGTGACCATTAAGTACGTGGAAAACGGCAAGCCTATGGAGTGGACTCCTAACAATGCAGACCATTCTATTTCAGGCCGGCAGATGACGCTGCGGCACGCCATGGGCCGGTCGGTTAATACGGTGACCGCACAATTGACAGAGGCCATTGGGCCTGAGTCCGTACGCAAGTTTGCCCGTAAGTTAGGCATTACCAGCCCCATGCAGGCGGTTCCTTCCATAGGGCTAGGATCTAATGACGTGAGCATCTATGAGATGGTGAACGCCTACAGCAGCTTCGTGAACAACGGATTCCTGAACAAGCCCATGTTGGTGCTGCGCATAGAAGACCGTAGCGGCAATGTGATTGAGCAGTTTAACCCGCAGCAGAAAAGGGTGATTAGCGAAGAAACGGCCTTCCTGATGGTGCATATGCTTAAAGGCACCATGGAAGAGCCCGGTGGTACGTCACAGGCCCTCTGGGAATATGACCTCTGGAAAAAAGGCAACCAGATAGGCGGTAAAACCGGAACTACCTCCAATTACTCAGACGGCTGGTACATGGGCGTTTCTAAGAACTTGGTGACGGGCGTGTGGGTAGGTGGCGAGGACCGCAGCATCCACTTCAGGACCTCCGGTACGGGTGAGGGCTCTAAGACGGCACTCCCTATCTATGGGCGGTTCATGGAAAAAGTGTACAAAGACCCTAACCTGGGAATTAAATTGGGGCCTTTCCCTAAGCCTGCTGTAAAAATCAATAAGCCATATAACTGCATTACGGTGCTTCCGCGCAAGCCCAAAGTGGTAGACTCTACAGCCGTAGACAGCATGCTACAGCAAATGAACGACAGCATTATCTCTGCGTTTTAGGATCACACATTTTAAAGCAACCATAAAATAGAAAGGCCCGGTCACTTATGAAAGTGCCGGGCTTTTGCTGTTGGAATGCACCTTCTGCAGAAGGGTAGTTGGAACGGAAAGGGTTTAGGCAGGCGGTGTGTAGTGAAGGCTGATGTAATGGGGTTTAGGCGTATTTCAGCACCTCATTCACCATGAATTCTGTGGTGTCAATGCAATTTTCCAGTAGCCTTTTCCTGTTGTTGGAGTACTTTTCCTTGCCTTTCTCCTCCTGGAGTATTTCTACCCCTTTCCGGATGGCCCGTTCCTGGTCTTCCAGGCTTTCACTGAAGTAAGAAACCAGACCGTACTTATCGCCTTGTTCATCTGTGTAGCCCAGCCGGTTGTTGTTGATGAAGATGGCCGGAATACCCAGCACGGCCGCCTCAGAGGCCATAGTGCCGCTTTCCCCAAATAAAAGAGAGCTGTAGTACAGGGCGTCATGCATCTTATGGAAAGGGATTTTTATCCTGAGTTTCTCCAGGTCCTCGGGCAGGTGCCCCTCAGAGGAAATGAAGACCCGGGCGTGTTTGGAGAGCTCTGTGATGGATTTTCTTTTGTTCTCCAGAGACATGCCTGCATGGCCAAAGTCATGCGCCGCGGCCCAGGAGACAAACCGCACTATCACAAACTTCTCGTTTTCCTTTACACCAAGAATATCCAGGATAGACGGGTCTGGCTTAAAGTAATTGGGGTGCAGGTAGGCCAACTCCATGTAGCTGTTAAACCGATGTTGTTTCTGGCCCAGGTCAATGGTGTAGCAGGCGGGGGTAAACACCTTGGTGGCATACGGTACCGTGAGTTGATGGTGGAGTTTGGCATGCTCAGAATCACTGAACACCAGGGAGGTCTTGTTTAGAATTTTGGCTACCTGAGAGGGGTACGGGTGCAGGAAGTTGAGGAACAGGTCTGGCTTGAATTTCCTGGAGATGTACAGAAGCTTTAGGTCTGCATAGAGCAGGTAAAGGAACTTACCTATTTTACCGTTCTGCCCTTTGCCCCGGTCCATATAGGGGATATGGTAAAGATCTAGGAGTTTGTGCTCTATTTCTTTGTTTCTGGAGACAAAAAGAATTTGATGGCCCTTCTGGGTCAGGATCTGGTAAAGGTTCCTGAAGTAATGGACGTGCGCAGGGTGATTAATGTCTATTAGAACTCTCATTGGGGCAGCTTAAAAAATCTACATCACTTTCTAATCTCAGGTAAACGGGAAAGGTACGGGGGTACCTTTGCGGAAGAGGGACTTGACTCCTGGGGATAGTTGTAAGAGTATAATTAGTTCAAAGGGCGACAGAAATTGAGAGGTTGGGAAAGGCCGGCTGTTGTTAAAGAAAATTATGCCTGGGCGTTACTCAACTGCTGCTTTCTTAGCTGGGGAATAGGAGCGCGTCTGTTTGCTTTAGGTTTAAAGGAGTTAACGGTGTAGAGGTAAAGATTACTGATGCGTTTGGCAATGGTCTCGGCGTCTAGTTGGAGTTCCTGAATGCGGGCTTCCCCCTTTGTTCTGCCGTGGGTTTCTGAGAACTCCAGCGCTGATTTTAGTTTCTGGGCAAAGTCTTCAGGGTTAAATGAAGACACGTAGCAGCCTTCGGTTTCACCTAATACCCACCTCACATCTCCCATGTCTGTGGTTACAATGGGGCAATTACAGGCCATGGCCTCTTTCACCACGTTAGGAGAGCCTTCCATCAAGGAGGGCACCACCAGCACATGCACGGCGTTCAGGTACTTGGGTATCTGTTCATGGGCCACGGGGTAAGGGTTAAGGAGTTCCACGTCTGGAAGGTTAAGTTGGTCCAGAGCCTCTTTCACCAGGGCGTAATTTTTCCTGATATTGGCTTTGCTCCCTAAAAAGAGCACTTGCTTTTTGCTATTGTCCAGCCCAAGTTCTGCCCGGTAATCTTGGGGGGCAGGGTAGAATTTAGCGCGGTTGATACCGTTAGGAATGATAAAGGATTTATGCTTCAGGTAAACGTAGTCTTCAATGTTAGCAGACTTGGAGATAATAACCTTGGCAAACGGCTGAATAAGGTAGGTTAACAGCGTATTTAGCCGGCTGCTGAACTGAATTTTATTTACGCCAATGTATTCCCCGTAGGCGTCACTGCCCATTAAAGATAGGATCACTGGGGTTTTGCCGGCGCCTATCACCGCCGTCCACCCAGAAAGCGTAAAGTGGGCATGGATAAGGTCATAGTGGTTTGTCTTTAGGTACTCCTTAAGCCTGCGCCCTGCCTTCAGATACCCCATCAATCCCTTGCCTATGACCGGAAAGTAATCTACCTGGTAACCCAATTGGCGAAGTGACTCGCCTTGTTCTTTGATAAAGGGGACAATGGCAAAATTCTGGCTATTACCACTGCAAACAAAAAGAACTTTCATAGCCTAATGATAAGGGTGAATATTTAGGGTAACCCTGTAGGGTACCTTTGCAGGAACCTAAAGTCTTTGGATCAGGTGAGAAGCTGTTGGTAAAAATGGTTGTTCTGCCTCTTCGCTGTTTTGCGGTTCAGGTAAATCAGAAGTCTGGTGCCCGAATTTAACTGAGGCCAGCAGCAGCAAAAGAAAAGGGGCAAACGTTAGGGTTCCAATAAAGCGGCCCGGTAGTAACACAATAAGGAACATGATCAGGAGCGGGTAATAGACCTTTCTGTTCTCTGGCGCTATGTGCCGGTTTCCGGTAAAGAAGTAATGAAAGAAGCAGGCAAAGAATAGCAAGAGCCCTACTAATCCGGTGCTGTAAAACATCATGTTGATATCACTGTGAATGGGGCGGTCATGACCAAAGTATCGGATACCAAAGTCAAAGGTGTCAAACAACTTTACCCCAAACAGGATTTCTGCCACGCTCTGGCTTTTCTCATGGTACTGCATGATATAGAGGGTTTCCAGGTAGCGGCCTTCTTCCTCATAGGTGTCCAGGTTCTGAATGCGTTCCCGTTTCTCCAGCTGTGCCGTAAGTCTTTCTTCATACAACGGATAGGCTAATACAAGGGCAATGACCACAAACGCGCTGAAGGCCACCATCTTGAAGATAAGCTGCCGGTTCAGCAAGGCATAGACAAACAAAGCTCCAAAGAGCATTCCCAAGGCGGTTCTTCTGGTATTTATCATCAGGATGCAGACGTTTATTAAAATAAACACCACATCATTGGCTCTAAGCAGCCAGCTTTTATTCTTGTTGACCAGAAAGTAATGAATGGCCAGCATGACCACAATTGGGATGATATAGATTCTGGAGGTGACCAAAAACCCTGTAGAGAAAGCTTCTGTATAGGATTCGCCTACCTTGTATATATTGGCATACACCACGTACAGGGGCAAGGCCACCAATAATATTCGGTTGTACACTTCAAACTCCTTAACGAAATCAATGCTTTTGCCAAGGTGTTTCCCCACCGGAATCATAAGCAGGGTAATAGAGATGGCCAGCAGGTTTCTGGTGGAAGCCAGTGAGTCGCCTCGATTAATCACCCATAAAAAAACCAGGTAGACAAAAAGGACAGCCAGAATGGCGTCATGGGTTTTAAGGGCTTGGTATCGTACTATGTACACCAGCAGAATCCCCAACGGGATAAAATACCGAAGAGCTGCAAATATCTTGTCATCTTTATAGAAGCCGTCAAACATGTCAAAGAACACGAAAAACAAGACCAGGGATAAGATGGACGCTTTGAAATTATAGAAGGCGGTTATGATTAGGAAGGCGGCGAAAGCGAATAAGATCATAGTAAAAGAGGTATAATTTAACCTAGATCTAAGTGCTGCAATAAGCTTTCTGCCGTTAAGGCAGGGGTACCTTGGGTTGAGATAACATATTTGTTTTTACAACCTGAGCTTTGGTAAAGCTGGAAAAGGTAGCCATTGTGCTTGTTCAATTCTTCCAGCCGTTTGCTGGCTTCCATGGTGTCAAACCTGCTAAGAAACGTGCCCCTGTGCTGGATTCTTTCAGCAGCAGTGGGCATGTCAACGTCCAGGTAAAAAATGTAATCGCACTTAAAATGGAAGGCTTTTAGTTTGGTAGCTAATTGTTGGTAAGAAGTACTTTTAAAGATAGTGGCAGACCAAAGTTCCTGGATGATCCATTGTTCCAGCAGTACCAGATCAACCTCCTTGCTGCTCATGAGTTTGGCTAGGGCCATATCAAAGACAGAAAGCCTTGCCAAGCGGTAAAGAGAAGAGAAACTGAAAAGACCATGAGCCGCCAAAGTAGTGGTGAACAAGAGCAAATGGCGGCCCCTTGCGGCAAAAGTATGGACCAAAAGAAGCAGTTTACTTTGCCAACTCAGTGCCTGTATATAGTCTTTTATGTCTTGCAGGGTCAAGACTTTCACTTTCTCTTGTGCAAGCCTGTCTACTACCTGATTACAGGTTGTAGTTTTCCCTGCGCCAGGGGGGCCAGCCAGTTCAACAATGAGCGGTTGGTGCCTATGACCAGGTTCCGAGGGGCTTTTTTTTCCGGGCTTGGGGTGTATTTCAGCATCGGC
The DNA here is from genome assembly GCF_054781795.1 of Rufibacter soli. Classification (NCBI taxonomy): domain Bacteria; kingdom Pseudomonadati; phylum Bacteroidota; class Cytophagia; order Cytophagales; family Hymenobacteraceae; genus Rufibacter; species Rufibacter soli. The sequence continues at coordinate 378,642 of NZ_BAAGTS010000002.1, forward strand.
AATCATATCAGTCTTTCATTTTCTTCGCTAGGCATAGGCCTCCCATATTTCTTTTTTAATGGCTAGGAGAACCTCCTCCAAGGGTTGGGAGGCGTCTATCACAACTACTTTGGTTTGTTTTGGGAAAGTGAGGGCCTTTATACCTTCTATTTTATTCTCCAGCATTTGAAGTGATGTTTCCCCTGGTTTTCTGGCTTCCACCACCCGGGCATCGGCGATTAGTTTAAAGGCAATGTCTGGAGAGCTATTGGCTATTTTAGCATAGAGGCTGCCCTCATATCTGGCTAAAGCCCTAAACAGAGGATTGCCAGAAAAACGCAGGTGATGCAGCAAAGGCCCATCATTATAGCCCATAATCTGGTTTTGGGGGAAACGGTCACAGATAACCAGCATACCCATCTTTTTGGCTTCCTGCATTCGGTGCAGATTTCGTTTCTTTTCAGCGGCCACCAGAAGAGCCTGCATGCACCGGTACAGATTCGCTACGAACCCTCTTTTGGGTTTAGGGTAAAGGTTTCCCGGTCCACGGGTCATTCCTTTTTTAGGAGATGCGCCTACCAGGGCCCTGGCTTTTGCCAGTACTTTTCTGGGCCAGGAGGAATTGCCGTCTCCTCTGCCAAAGTATAAACTATAGACATCCAGCTTCTGTTGAAAGGTTTTCCGGAGGTTACTGGTCACCGTAGACTTTCCGGAACCATCTGCCCCTACAATGGCTATGGTTAGACCACCCCGAGGGTTGATTCTTCTGGAGATAATTGGCCGGTTGAGAAGGCGTGGTAATTTGCTTAACGTCCTTACCATGGCCTCCCGGTACCAGCGCAATAACGAAGCGGTAACTGGGTGATATAGCCTGCTTTCCCTGAATTCTGCCCGTACCAGGCGTGCCAATTGGAACAATCCTTTCCGGTTAGTGCCTTCCAGAATTAATTTCAGGAAGGGGGCATGATTTGGTACCAAACCCTGCAGGATGATTTCTATCTGGGCTTCCGTGGCATTTTCCTTTAGCCATTTGTGCTCCTGCAGGATTCTTCCGGTGTATTGGGTTCTGTTGAACAGATAAATCATGATGATATCTCTGGTCCTCAACTTAAAAGCCTCCCTGAGATACAGCAGAATCAATTCAAAGGAGGGGTTGGTATGGTAGATGCCATATTTCTCATGAAAAACCCTGGTTGCCAGAATATGATTTTCAAAATTGAGTTGGTAGCCTTTCAGGTAGTTTTCGCCCATAGTTAGCTTGAAATGGGCATGCAGGTGCACTACCTTTCCTGTTCCTGCGTCAAACCCAATGTAATCCTCAATGTCTTGGTATTGCTTAGATTCAATGGAGGTAAACTTTCTGAAATCAAGTTCCCTTAGCAAATACTCTATCTTTTCTTTCTGGCCTCTGTCAAACAGCACGTCCAGGTCTGAGTCTCCTAGCATAGAAGCTCCCAGGTTCTCATTACTCTTCCAGTGGCAATACAGAATTTCCTGTTCATGGAAGGTGGCGAGAAGGGTATCAATGATGCTAAGCGAGGTGGCAGGCTCAACTAGGTCCTTATGCGGCGGGTAATTCTCAACTAGGCTTTCCATGCGGCTTATATCTTTTCAGGGGACAGGTGCTTCTTGAATTTCTGGGTAATCAGTTTGCCAAACAGGCTTTTGAGGTCATCACTTATGATAAGTGTTGGAAGGTACTTGAGCAGAATTAGAACCGTTAAGACGGTGGCTGCCGCATTGAGGAAAAGAGTTAGCATAGGGGAGTGAAAATAGGTTCTGCAGGCAGTTACCAGAAAGTAACTTGAGGAACCTGTGATCACTCCTAGTAGAATTCCGTGCAGATGAACCTTTACCATCTCCAGCCAATGAATGCCGGTGAGGGTAATGCTTAAATGGGCCATCATAAGAAAGTTTAAAACCAAAGTTATGGCCACCCCCCAGGCTACCCCTGTAAGCCCCCAGAATTGGCCTATATAGGAGCCAACCACAACCAGAACGGCGTACAATACCTGGCGCCACGCTCTTTTGTAGACAGCGCCGGTGGCCCGTGCCAGGGAGTCACTCATTTTATAGCTCATTCTAAAAAGGAGGCTACACGCCAACACCTGGAAGGGTAGGATCACATCTGCCCATTTGGCTCCCAGCAGAGTTAAAACTATTTCAGGGGCCATTAGCACAAACTCAATGCTTAATGGAATAGAGATGAGGGCAATGAGACTTACGCCGGTGAGGTAAGCTCTGCCCAAGCGCTCTTTGTCATCCTGCACCTTGGCCATGGCCGGAAACAGGGATTTGTCCAGGGCATTTCCAAAAAGGCCGGCGGGCATGACCATGAACTGGTAGGCGCGCCCATAGATACCCAGGGCTGCGGCGCCCAGCATACGGCCTACAATGAGGTTATCTCCCTGGGTAGCTAAAAAATTACCCACTCTGGCCATGGTCATGCCCCCGCCAAAGGTAAGCAGCTCCAAGAATGCCTTCTTTTCAAAGCCTGGTCGTTTAGGAAACGGTTGGGTAATGACCAGGAAAATCACGTTCAGGACTGCCTGTAAAAGATGTGCCGTCACCAATGCCCACACGCCCCAGCCTATATACGCCAGGAATATGCCGGCTATACCAAAGCCTATGGCATAAGAGGAGACTTCAATGGCCGCAATGGTCTTAAACTTCATTTCCCGCTGCATGAGCGCCTGGGCAATGAGGGTAAAGGAATCTATCAGAAAGATGCAGGAGATAGCCCTCAGTACAGGCGTTAACCCCTCCATTTTGAAGAAAGTGGCAATAAGAGGCGCTGAAATAAGAAGACCCGCTGCAAAAAAGAGACCCATTGCCAGGGACATGGTAAACCCTGTGGTTAGGTGCCTGTCTTCCAATTCTTGCCGCTGCACAATAGCGGGTCCCACCCCCATTTGGGTAAACATTTTGGAGAATTCTACCACTATCACGGCAACTCCTACTAAGCCAAATTCCTGGGGGCTTACCAGTCTGGCCAATACAGCCAGTACTCCCACCTTAAGTACCACCTGGATTCCGCTTCCGGTAATAAGAAACAGGAAACCAGAGAAGGTTCGCTCCGTCAGCCTTTTGTCTTTTGAAAGGGGGGCACTCTCTATTGGCAAAGCAGGCGCTTGTTGTAAAAAATCAGACATTGGGGTAAAGAAATGGTAAGGCAATAATTACTGAGAATGGCACAACTGATATGCTGTTTTTGGCCTTAGGTAATGGGGCTTAGTGGGGGATTTCCTCGATATGAAGCTCTGCTACTTTTTCAACGGGGTAATACCCCTTAAACCATTCCGTGAATTTTTTTAACCCATACTGGATGGTGGTGTTGGGCTTGTAATTGAAGTTGTTGATCAGGTCATCAACATTGGCCCAGGTAGAGATGACATCACCTGCCTCAATGTCTTTCATTTCCATGATGGCCTTTTTCTCCATACAGTTCTCCAGTTCCTTTATGAAGGTCATGAGTTCTATGGGTTTGTTATTGCCTATGTTGTAAATGCAGTAAGGTGCAGTGGAGCGGGAGGGGTCTGGTTTTTTGGCATTCCAGGTGGTAAGTGGTTCGGCCGGTTTGTCCATGACGTTGATAATGCCTTCCACAATGTCATCTATGTAGGTGAAATCTCTTTTCATCTTGCCATAGTTGAACACCTGAATTGGCTTGCCCTGAAAGATAGAATCGGCAAACAGGAAATAGGCCATATCTGGCCTACCCCAAGGGCCATAAATGGTGAAAAAGCGCAGGCCTGAGGTAGGAATCCTGTAAAGGTGGCTGTAGGTATGAGCCATCAGTTCATTGGCCTTCTTGCTGGCGGCGTATAAAGAAACAGGGTGGTCTACCGCATGTTTAACAGAGAAGGGCATGGTTTCATTCAGGCCATAGACACTGGAGGAGCTGGCATACACCAGGTGCTTGATTCTGGTATGCCTGGCGGCCTCTAAGACATTTAGAAAACTAACCAAGTTAGACTGTGCATACGCATCTGGGTTGGTGATGGAATACCTGACCCCTGCCTGGGCCGCTAAATGCACGATCACATCAAACCCCTCTTTGGCGCAAAGTGACAGCAGTTCGTGCTTGTCCTCCAGGTTCATTCTCATAAAGCGGTAACCCGGGTATTTCAGACTTTGGACTTCGGTGTGCCATTCCACAAGGTCCTCTGCAATGCCACTTTCCTCTAACCGGGCAAACTTAAGTCGGGGGTCATAGTAATCGTTGATATTGTCAATCCCTACCACTTCATCGCCTCTGGAAAGCAGTTGTTTGGCTAAATGAAAGCCAACAAATCCGGCTGTGCCTGTAACTAATACCTTCATGTCTATTTTTAAATTAGTAGTTGTTACTGGATGGTGGAAGTAGTATTGAAATGCTTTTTATAGCGGGCAATTGGGCTGCTCCAGATGCTTTTATAGGAGCCGAAAGGCGGGACGAAGAGAAAGTAGCGCTGTGAACGAACACTCCTTTCCAGGGTAGTAATCTTGGTATTGGAGACTAGGTGCTGAAGGCTGGGGATGTATTTCAATTTCCTACACTGCCAACGCTACAGAACCACTAATGGCCTACAGAAGCCAATACCTCCACTTGGGTTTTAGGTACCTCTGCATACATGGTAAATCCCAGGGTTGGCAGGGCAACTTTGAGGGTTTTGTTTTTAAAACCGATCACGGTACCTTCTTTGTCAGCCAGCGATCCTGCATTTACTTTTATTTTGTTGTAAAGGGCTACTTCTGTGCGTTCTACCAGCACATTGGCGTAGCAGGCCAGGAAGTCTTTAATGGTGGTTATTTCTTCTTCCCTAATTTCGGCGGGCTGGCCTAGCCAGTACACCAGATGGAGTACCCCGTCTATCTTTTTCAGGTCATTCAGTTGTTTTTCAGAGGCCCGTACAAAAACATAAGAGGTGAACAAGGGCTCCATAACCGTCTTCTTCCGGTCACTCCATTGCCTGGTTACTCTGTTTAAGGGACAGTAATGGACAATGTCTTTTTCTGAGAAAGAGGAAGCCACTTTCTTTTCCCAGCGGGGCTTGGTATAGACCGCGTACCATTTTTCCTGCATAGCCATAGCGCACATAGACAACAAGACGGACTTTTAAACACAAAGCTTCGCTTTCCTCAGTCACAGGTGGTGACCGGGTGCAATTGTTAGAGGGGAGTTCAATATTCCAAGCGCTGAAAGTGCTTAGAAGGCGGAGAGAATGTAAGGTGATGTAATTTCCTTAGGCTTTTGCCCTGGTTTTATAGGCCTGATAAGCTTTTTCACCATAGTTGTACTCGTGCCCGTAGCCGTAGCCATAGCCGTAATGTTTGTCAAATAACCCTCTTGGCTTCACGCCATTAAATACAATGGCCACGTTGTTCAAGAGTTTTATTTTATTGCTCATGGTAAGGCCCTGCAAGATCCTTTTTGGGGTATAAGAATGCCGCATGACCAGAAGCGTAATGTTGCAGTACTCAGCTAATAATGAAGCCCCCGTTACAATATCAATGGGGGGCGTGTCTACCAGAATATAATCAAACTCCATTTCAAGGTAGGCGAACAAACTCTCCAGTTGGCCATTCAACAGGAGCTCGGTGTGGTCTCCGATCTCTACCCCGGCGGGCACTACAAACAGGTTGTCATAGTGGGTGGGGTGAATGATGGCCTGCGGGGTGATTTCTCCTTTCAGGAATTCAATTAGGCCATATTGCTCTTCCAGGTCAAAGCGGGCGGTGGTGGCGGCCTTCATCAAGTCAAAATCCAGGAGCGCAACTTTCTTGCCTGAAGTAGCCAGGCTATAGGCCAGGTTGGTGCTGACAAAGGTCTTGCCCTCGCCTGGGATGTTGGAAGTGACCATGATCTTCTTTTTGCTGAAGGTTCGGCCGTACAGGCCCAACGAAGCCCGTAATTGCCTGAACTGTTCAATAATGAAAGCTTCTGTAGGCGCTTGAAACGGCCCAGGCGTGGTGTTCTTTACAAAGGCCAGTTCAGCCACAATAGGAGCATTGGTATGCTTCTCAATCTCTGACCTGAACAGTAACTTGCCTTTGACTAACTCACTGCCAGACACAAGCGCTACCCCAGCAACACAGGCCATCATGGCCGCTATCAGGTACAGGTACAGCGGCCTGGGGCTTACCGGACCCATGGAAGACTGCGCCATGTCTACTATCCGGGTATCTTCGGCGGTAGGGGCATAAGACAACACCGTTTCCTCCCTCTTTTGCAGAAGGAAATTATAGGCGTTGTTTTTGGTCTCCAATTGGCGGCTTATCTCCAGTAATTCTCTTTCTTTTTTGGGTATGGTCTGTAAAACCGCATTGTATTGACTGCTGGTGCTGGACAGGTTGGCCCGGCTAGCCTGTAATGCTATCCGCTGGTTCTGGATATTCTCTAAAATGCTGGGCCGCAATTTCTCAATCTCATCTACCAGAGAGACCAGAATGGGATTGCTCTCGCCGGTAGTCATTTTCAGGCGCTGGTACTGTGTTTCGGCTTCATAAAGCTGGTGTAAAAGCTGTGAGAGCACCGGGTCATTAATGCCTAAAGTAGACGGTACTATGCCATCTGAGTTACCTTTAAGAAGGATGTACCGGTGTACCTTGTCCAGCACCGCCAGTTGTTGGTTGATCTCTGCTATACTGCGGTCATTCTCCCCTACATTGTTAAGAAAAACCTTTCCCTGCTCACTCAGGTTAACTACCCTCTGCGTGGATTTGTACCGGACCACCTTATTCTCCAGCTCAGCCAGCTCTTTGCCTACCATCTTAATCCTTTTCTCTACAAAGTCCAGCGTGTTGGCAGCCAGTTTATTCCTCTTGATAATAGCCACCTGGTTGTAGGCCTCTATAAGGTTGTTGAGAATAGCTTCCCCACGCTCAGGAGAAGCATCCTTTAAGGAGAAATTGACGGCAGTAGATAATTTGTTTTCCGCTTGTATAGTCAGGTTGCGGCTTATCTCGTCAATGGCCCTTTTGGGGGCTATGATGGAGAAATACAGCGGGGCATCTGTGGAGGAGGTCTGTTTGGCGTTTCTGGTGAATTTCATAACCCCGTAAGGAGTAGTAACCCACCCGCCCAGCGGGTATTTCTTGGTATTGATTTTTACCCTGTTTTCTGAGGGAAGATACGTGAAATGGACCTTCTCCCTTTCCTGTACATGCTCGGGGTTTCTTACCTCTATTTGAATGGGTGAAGTGGCATAGGCGGGAATGGCCCTGAACTTCTGTTCCTCATAAATCGGGGCGTAGAGGTTAAGCTTGTCTACCACCTGTTGCATCAAGGCCCTGGACTGAATAACCTTTATCTCATTCTCTACAATGTTATTAGAGGTGAAAGCATCAATGGACTGGGTCATCCTGGACTCATCTACCCCTTTCTTCTCATCTTTGATAATGATAGTGGCCGAGGTCTCATACAGCGGTACCGCAATATAATGCAGGTAAGCCCAGGCTCCAGCTAAGGAAATGGTGATCAAAACAGCAAACAAAGGCCAGAAGGGAATGAATTTATGCGCGAAGGAAGCGTGTAAATTCTCCTCTTGGTTGGGTGAAGTACCAGTCATAAGTACCTGTCTTAATGTGAATCAATTCAATAAACGGTCCATTGCTACTATCACTACGGTAAGCCCGCTAAAGACTAAAGGCAGCCATTGTCTGACTGGGTTAGCCGAAGCCACCTTCGCTTTGTCTGGTTCTACATAGACAATGTCATTTGATTGCAGGTAGTAGTAAGGCGAGGTTAGGAACTCTTTTGAATTCAGGTTAATCCGTTTCACGATCCTTTTCCCCTCTTCCTCCCTGATTACCATGACATTGTGCCTCTTTGCATAGATAGTGAGGTCTCCGGCAAGGCCCAGAGCCTCTAATAGGGTAATTTTTTCGCTGGGCGCGTTCACCACTGTAGGGTTGGCTACCTCGCCCAGCACCGTTACTTTATAGTTTAGGTACCTTATGTTAATAATGGGGTCTAGTAAAAGCTTCCGGTTAACCAGGTTTCTGGAAATCTCGTCTCTCAGTTGTTTCTTAGTGAGGCCTGCGGCCTTGATATTGCCTAAAATCGGGAATTGGATATAACCATCTGAGTTCACCAAATACCCAGAAACACTTGTGCTGCGACCCGCCGCCATGTTCACAGATTGCGCATCGCTCTCGTTGGGGCTGTTGAATATTTTACTGGCTTCTGGGTTGAGGCTACTAACAGAAATGCTTAGCAGGTCGTTTCTCTGGATTAAGGGTTCTATTGCTTTAACTTCTGTGGGAATGACGGAGTCTTCCACGTCATTAAAATAAACCACGTTTCTACTGTTTACGCAGGCTGTAAAAACAAGTAAGGATAAAATTGGAAAGAAAACATTTAGTTTTACATTCTTTACGCCTGGGTTCATATCCTGCTGCTGGTTAAGTAGATGGCACTTATGTTTTGACAGTGTTTATAGGTTTTCACCCTTTTGCTGCAGCTGTTGCCTGGTTAGGTGCCTATTGCTTACAACAACTGGTAGCTACTATTTCACAAGCAAGAGCCTCAACGTTTTGGACGAGGCCGCTGCCTGAAGCCTTACAAAATAAAGGCCCTGGTGCAGGTGGTCTCCCTCTACAGAGGCCGTGATCTGATCTTTGGGAGCGGCAGTCCCTTCCTTGAGAATGCGTATTGTTTTGCCTACCCCATCATAGAGCGAAAGAGTATAGGGCCCGCCTTCTGGCAAGGAGAAACGAACGGAAGTGCTGGTGGAAAACGGGTTTTTGGAAGCCGTAAACATAAGGTCACTTTTGGCTTGTGCCTCCTGCCTGGTCACGGCCAGTTGGTTAGAGGTGGCCTGAGCCGTAGAAACCCCGTCAGAAACCAGCCAGCCCACCGCCTTAAGGCTAAGGGGTGCCGCCACGTTGGTCACCAGAATCACCGCTTCTGAGCTAAGGTTTTCCTTGCTGCTGGAAACGTAGTTATAGAGCCCTTTTATAAGGGTGAACGCTCCCCCGAAGCTAATAGCGGAGGTAGAAGATTCTTTGTACAGGATATCCCCGCCGTTTTCTACCGAGGAATAAACAATCCTAAGTTTACCCGTTGTCTCATTAAGAATAACGCAGGGCCGGGTTCCGCCGTCATTGGTTACCTCATAGGCATTGTCCCAGACACCATTTGGCCGGCGTACCAGCAAAACCAGTTTGGGGTAGCCCAGGGTCTCATAGCTCGTCTTCACGGCGCAGTACAGCGTACCATCTGCGGCCACCTTTATATTCAGGTGGTCATCGGCGAAGCCAGTGCCAATGTTGAGCGCCGACTGGGAAGCGGGCACCTCATCTGCGGTCCAGATGGCGGGGTCTGTGCCATTGGCGTGGGTCCTGAACCCAAACTGCCTGGCGTTCTGGTCAGACCACAACACGCCTATTTTGCCGGGCATGGCGATGAGGGTGCAAATGTCATCATCCTGAATGCCAGAGGCGAGGGTGATAGGTTTGCTCCAGTTGGTATAGGGCGAATCACTCCAGCGCACCAGCACTGTGCTGGAACTGTCTGAGGCAATCCACATGCGGCCGTTCCCGTCCAGGTCCAGCGTGGCGGTCTCTGTGCCTTGCTCAAAGGTAAGTGAAACCCGGGCCGGCTGGGTTTGCCAAAGTTGGTACGTACCGGTAGCCGCCACGTACTGGATGGTTACCAAATAGGAAGTGTTGTTGCCCCTGAACAGCAGGATATGGGTAAGATCGCCAACCTTTTTGCAGTCAGCGCGGGCAGAGGTTCCAGAGGAGACCTTTAATTGGCGGGTCCAGGAGGTGCCATCCAGGCGCCACAGGTAAATGCCAGCGCTGTCTGGTAAAACAGCCCATTGTTTGCCCCCGTGCATCCAAGTCTTGGACTGGGGTTTATCTGCGGTGTTGGTGGAGATAGAAAGCGGGGTAAGGTTGGTGATGGAGGCAAAACCCGGCTGGGTGGTGACCGGCTGCTGAACGGTATATGCTTGCCCGCCGGTGAAGCCCCCATTAATAGTGTTCCCTGCCATATCTTTTATGCTGGTGCCGGAAGGCTTCAGATCCAGGCGAAGGGTCCCGTCACCTGATACGCCTGTCACGGTCACATCATAGGTGCTGTTGTCTGAAGTTACCGCCGTTGAAGTGGAAACCAGGCCGGTAGCCGAGCCGGTAAGGCTAAGGGAAAAATCTGTTGGGTCTACGCCTTTCACCTTTTCTGAGAAAGTGGCCCTGAAGGTGAGCTGGGTCTCTGAAGTGGTTGCCGTGGAAGGGCTTTGCCGGTCAATACTGACCACCGTGGGGGGCGTTTTGTCCTGAGAGACCAATTCCAAGTCAAAGGCCATGTCTGAGGTATTCGCTTTGCTTTGATGTATCTCTACGGCAACCAAATTCGCCCCGGGCACCAGTACTAAGCCACTGAAAGCGAAGCTCTGGATTTTAGTGCCGCTGTCAGAAGCGTCTTTTGAGGCCAGGGTATTGTAGGCTATGGAACCGGTGGGCATGTTGTTGCGCAGTACCTCGGTGCCGTTCACGTAGATCACCACCCCGTCATCGCGCTTCACGTTGGCGGTGATAGTGCCCAGGACGACGGGATCTGTCACAGAAATGACCTTACGGAAGTAGGTGGTAATGTATTTAGAGCTGGCAGGACCAGAGGTGATTTGTGTGGCAGCGTCCCCAATGCCATACCCAAATTTCCCCACTCCCGTTTTCCAGCCCGATTCATCAAAGCTACCTTGGGGCGCAGGCAACTGACTTCGCCAGGCAGTACCCTGATTAGAGCCATTGTCCAGGTACCTCCAGGAGGAACCAAAGGAAACCAACGTAGTTTGGGCAGTCACCTGTAAAGATAACAACCAGGCCAAGGCCAATAAGAAAGTAAAATTAGCTCGCATAACCACTTCGTCTGCGCGTAAAGAGAGTAGGGCTTGGGGCTCTTCCAAAGAAAAGGAAGCCCATACTGCATGCTTATTTACCTAACAGGCAACCGTTAAATAAACAACTTAGAACAACTATTTCCTGCTTTGTGACCAACGATGAACCTCTTGCGGGCTAACGTTGGAAAAAGCATCCGGGGAAGCGGGTTATCTATGTGTTAAGAGATTTAAATTAATATAAAATATAGAATAAACCAAATTAAAATTTAACATTTATAATAAAATTTATTTCTTATATACCTATTTGAATATATTTTGTTTCCTGTATTGCAATTAAATTTTAACAATTGGCTCCTATCTGTTTCGGGCCTGTTTTCTGGAAAACAGGCCCGAAACAGATGGGAGCCAAAGAGAGCCGTTCTTATATTAAAGCCAAAAATTTTGTTAGGTCTAGTGGTGATTAATGAAGGCATAGGGCCTAGCTTTGACAAGGAGGGCGCAACTAAGCAAAGGTGCTGGTTACCTAAGGCCAAAAACCCTGGTGTCTGTTTTGAGCCTGTTTTTTGAAAAACAGGCTCAAAACAGACCTAACTATCTAAACTAGCCAAGGCATGGTGCTTTTGAGTAAGACGCTCCTACCCAAGGCGTTAACGAGTGCGCACCAGCTTCAGGGTCTTGCTCTCTGCGGCACTGACCAACCGGACAATGTAGAGGCCTTCTGACAGGCTGGAACCGTCAAGGGTGACAGTGGCATTTTCCCCGGCCTGTGCTTCCCCTTCTTGCAAGAGTTTTACCTGGTGTCCATTCCTGTCATATAAGGCAATGGAATATTCCCCGCCCTTAGCAAGGGTGAAGTTGAGGATATTGGTGCCGGTAAAGGGATTAGAAGTTGCAGAAAGTCTGGTAGCAGCCGGCGCCACCTGACTGCTGGCCCCTACTGTTGTAGCGGAGGTTCCATCATGAAACAGCCAACCCACCGCTTTTTCAGTGTTTGAAGCCAGCACCACGGTCTCTGTATCATAAGGGTCCTTGGCGCCGGTCACGTTGTTGTATTCACCCTGCAATAGGGTGTGTGAAACCCCAAAGGAGATGTTAGAGGTAGAAGACTCTTTATAAAGGATGTCTCCGCCGTTTTCTACCGATGTATAGAACACGCGCAGTTTGCCGGCCGCCTCATTTAGCGTGACCATGCCACGGGTGCCGCCTTCCGGGCCATCTGTGGTGACGGTGTAAGCATTATCCCAGCTGCCCGAGGGCCGGCGCACCAGCAGAATTACCTTGGCATAACCGGGTGTGTCATACCCGGTCTTCGCGGCACAGTACAGCGTGCCATCTGAGGCTACCTTCATGTTGAGGTGGTCATCGGCGAAGCCAGCGCCTTTATTGAGCGCCGATTGGGAGGCCGGTTTCTCATCTGCGGTCCAGGTGGCGGGGTCTGTGCCGTTGGCGTGGGTCCTGAAGCCAAACTGCCTGGTGTTCTGGTCAGACCACAGTACCCCAATCTTGCCGGGCATGGCTATCACGGCACAGATGTCATCGTCGGTGAGGCCTGAGGCAACGGTGATGGGGTTGCTCCAGGTGGTATACGGCGAGTCGCTCCAACGCACTTCTGCGGCAGAGGAGTTATCAGAGGCTATCCACATGCGGCCATTCCCATCTACGTCCAGCGTGGCGGTCTCAGCGGTAAGGTTTAAATTAAGGGTCACCCGGTTTGGTTGGGTTTGCCATAACCGGTAGGTGCCAGTAGCAGAAACATACTCCAGGGTGACCAAGAAGGAGGTGTTGCCTCCTCTGAACAGGAGAACATGGGTGAGGTTGCCCACTTTCTTGCAGTCTGCCCGGGCGGAAGACCCATATATTTTCAACAACCTGGTCCAGGAGGTGCCATCCAGGCGCCACAGATAGGTGTCGCCGTCTGAAGAAAGGATAGCCCATTGTTTGCCCGCGTGGGTCCAAGCCTTGGATTGGGGCTTTTCAGCGGTATTTTTAGAGATAAGCACCGAATTCAGCGCAGTTACGGTAGCGGTGCCCGGTTGGGTAGTGGCTGGCTGGATGGTATAGGTCTGCCCGCTGGTATAGCCCCCGCTAATGGTATTGGCGGCCATGTCCTGGATGCCGGTACCAGAGGCTTTCAGGTCCAGGCGAAGGGAGCCTTCACCGGAAACGCCGGTTACCTGCACGTCATAGGCTTGGTTGTCTGCATTGATGGCAGTAGTGGTGCCAATAGAGCCTATGGCGCTACCAGTGGCGTAGAGCGTGAAATCATCTGCGCTCACGCCCTGCACTTTCTCTGAGAAGGTGACCCTGAAGGTAAGTTGGGTGGCACTGGTGGTGCTTTCACTGGGGCTCTGCCGGTTGATACTATTCACATAAGGGGCGGTCACATCTCCTGGGGTGGAGCCTCCGGAGGCTTTTAACTCCAGGTCAAAGGCCATGTCTGAGGTGTTGAGTTTTTGTTGATGTATCTCTACGGCCACCAGGTTATTGCCTTCCACGAAGGCAGTGCTGCCAAAGGTGAAGCTCTCTACCCGATAGCCGTCTTTGTCTGCGCTCACCGCGGCCAGGGTATTGTAGGCGATGGGGCCGGTGGGCATGTTGTTGCGCAGCACCTCGGTGCCGTTCACGTAGATCACCACCCCGTCATCGCGTTTCACGTTGGCAGTGATGGTGCCCAGGGCCGCCGTGTTAGACAGGGCTATTGTTTTCCTGAAGTAGGTGGTGACGTATCTGTCCTTGCTGGTGGTGCTATTACTGACAACGACCGTGTTGGCATCAGTGATGCCGTACCCAAATTTGGCTGTACCCGTCTTCCAACCGGTTTCATTAAAGGAGAGGGTTTGCCAGGCAGTACCTTGGTTGGAGCCGTTGTCAAGGTATTTCCAGGTGGAGCCCATAGAAATGAGGGTGGTCTGTGCAGCGCTTTGGAAAGTGATTAGTAAAGCGAGTGCTGAGAAAAGAATAAGTTTTTTCATAAAAAGGCGGCTTTCAGGTGAGGGTACTTCTTTCTAGACCTTGATGAAAACTAAAAAAGGCTCTTCCCCAATCATAAATTGGGTGCTGTGCCTTTGGTTGAACCTATGGAAGGCTTGGTTTGTATTACTGCGCCTCTGCCTTTGTACAGGCAAGGGTAGATTTACAGAATATGATGGTCAGGCTTCTCTATTTATTGGAAGGTTGATGAGTGTTGGAGATTACGCACACGTTGGCAGCCATTCTTATTCCTATAAAATACAGATAGTGGTAAGGGCAAGTAATCTGGTCCAAAAGAATATCCTCTGGAAAGCAGACAGTTGAATGGGGGACGAAAAGCAGAACTGATTGAAAATTATACGAGATCCATTAACAGGAGGTGTTAAATAGGATAGAAATAATGATGGGTATGATATTTTGGTACTAAAAACCTGCTGTTGTTGGTATTTTGACCAAAGGGTTAGTATAAATACCCGTGTAGTAAGGGCTCTCTTCTGGTGAGACTGCTTTAACACCTGGGCATTTACCTTCTGGACACTCTAAATCCTTTTAGCTCCTACCAATTGGTAGCATCCTGGTCAGGCCTAAATTCTCAGACACAGCCAACTTCCTTTCGCTTTCATCCTTACTCCGTGCTCTTACAACTAAGGTTAACTCTATTAAAGGGTTCACATTTTGGTGTACGGAAGAATCTGGACCTGGCATCTTCCTACAGGATGCTTTCACTGCCCATCCTGGATAAACTAAGGTAAATACATGAGATTGGAAGAGAAGAGGCCGGCAAAACGATAAGTCAGAAAAGTTATTGCTTTTAATTAGTTAAAATGCTGTCTGGTAATTTAAAAAATAGGCGGTAATTACGCTTAAATAAGCTGAAATGTTAAAACTATATATATGGTATTAACACTTGATATATTGCCTATATTATTTACTTTTTTTAGCTGAATAAGATGAGAGTAAAATAGAGAAGGGAAAAATGTGGCAAACTAGACTTTAAAGCGGGTTTTTGGCCCAAAAAAGGGCTAAAATATTAAAGATGTGTAATCTATAAAAGATTGAATATAATAATATAAATAAAATTGGCCTTAAATGATATAAATCTAAGAACTACGTAGGATTTTTTAAATGGTTTCGGATTTGGTAAAAAAATTGTTTCTAAGTTTGTACTACGAGATTCATTTACAAACAGTTACAAACTTTTTTTAAAAACAATGAAATTTAAAATCAATCGTGCATTACTTCCCATTTTTATGGGTGCAATTTTCTTTTCATGTGAAAAAAATGAGCTAGATGAATTAAATGTAAATTCAGAAAATGCTAGCTTATTAACCAGCTCTAATTTGATATTTGAGGAGACAATGGAAGGTTCAAGTCCTTTTTCTGCTGCCCACAGTATAGAGGTAGGTGACTGGGACTATGCCTTGCAATATGTGTCTAACCCACTGTTTCAGGGTTCAAAAGTAGCCCGCTTTGAAATTAGAGAAGATCAGCCCCTAGTGAAGGATGGCAAACGCTCTGAAGTGACTATTGTGAAAGGTGCTGACGGTGCCATCACTAAGAACGCCTGGTATTCATTTGCCGCTTACTTCCCAAGCAAAGGGTTTGAATATGACTCTGAGCGTGAGGTGATCAACCAGTGGTACCAAAATGGTAGCCCTGCCACTTCTATCCGTATCCATAAAGACCGTATTATTCTGGAATCTGGTAATACCGAAGACTCTAGAAATCAATATGACCTGGGTGCCGTTCCTAAAGACAAATGGACTGAGTTTGTTCTACACTTCGTTCACTCTTATGGATCTGACGGTCTGATTGAAGTATGGTTGGATGGTACTAAAGTGAAAACCTTGAATGGTGGTAACATGTACAATGACGTGCTTCCTAAATGGAAAATAGGTCTTTACAAGTCGGCCTTCAAATACGGTACTTCTGATGTAGACTACAGAGTTCTTTACGTGGATAACGTTCGGGTAGGCGGTGCCAATGCCACTTTCGCAGACATGACTTCTAATGCTTCTGCCACCACCAGCACTACTACAGGCACTACCACTACCTCTGGTACTACCAGCACAAGCGGTACTACCACAACTTCCGGCACTACCACCACCTCAGGTACAACTACTGCTTCAGGTACTACCACTACTTCTGGTACCACTACTACCAGCAGCACACAACAGCAAGTGGTAAGCTTTACGCTTGTGAACTCCAGCACAGATAAAGACATTATGACTATCTCTAACGGAGCCACTATAAGCATGGGAGCCTTAGGTGTAAGCAAGTTCAACATTAGAGCTAACACCAACCCAGGTACAGTAGGAGTGGTTAAGTTTGACCTGACTGGCGCGGCCACCAAATCCAGATTGGATGACGTAGTACCTTACGCCTTGTTTGGAGATGACAGAAACGGTGACTATAACAACTGGAGCCCAACTGTAGGATCCTATACCCTTACAGCTACTACTTACGCTGGTAATAAAGATAAAGTAGGGGCAGCCACAGGACCGGCTTATACTATCAAGTTCTCTATCACCAAATAGTATAGCCCAAAAGTAAGATTGCCACTTTTAGTTAGCCTAACCAATCGCCTCGGATTTTCTTTAAAACTAAGGCAGAAGTGAAGGAACACATTAGAGGCAATTTACCAAAGAAGAAGCCCTGCTTAGTGCAGGCATAAAAAAAAGGAGTCGCTCTTAGTAGCGGCTCCTTTTTTTTATGCCTTATACCATTTGCCCATGGTTCCACTTTCGGTATTGGCAAATTGAAGGGTGATGATCTAATCCCGCAATTTTACCTTTGGATTTAGGGCCAGGCCGCTAGTTACTTTTACAGAAAACCAGTATATTAATAGAGTGTTAGGTGTATAGTGCTATGCGTAGAGTTATTCCCTTAATCTTTATTAGCTGCCTGGGAGCCTTAACTGGCGCCCAGAAAATAAAGGGTACTGCCCAGCCTGGTCGCCAAATGCCTTCAGAGCAGATAAAGCTTAGCTCTCCCTTACTTTTTGAGGAGACCTTTGAAACGGGAAAGCCTTTCTCTACAGCCCATGGCATTGAAACCGGTTCCTGGAAATACGCTTTAACCTACGTCTCCAAACCTGTTTTCAGGGGGAAAAGGGCCGCCCGCTTTGAAATTAGAAAGGACCAGCCCTTGATCCAGAATGGGAAAAGGTCTGAAATTACGGTAATGGGAGCGGCTACCCATAAGCATAGGTGGTATTCCTTTGCTACTTATCTTCCGGCAGAAGGCTTTGAGAAGGATACCGAGCGGGAAGTAATCTCTCAATGGCACCAACGGCCAGATTACCACCTTGGGGAAAAACCTTCCAGCCCCGCTACTTCATTACGGGTAAGCAAAGACCGTTTTGTATTAGACACCGGTTTTAATGCTGACCTGGTGTCTGATGGTGTGACCGCAGAATCCAGACAGAAAATTGACCTGGGCCCGGTGACCAAAGATACCTGGCATGAGTTTGTGTTCCATTTCATCCATTCCTATGGTCCAGACGGACTGCTGGAGGTATGGCATAATGGTAAAAAAGTAGTGAGCCTGCAGGGAGGCAACATGTACAACAATGAAGCTATGCCCAAATGGAAAATAGGCTTGTACAAAGCCGCCTTCAAAACCGAGAAGTCTATCGTGACCAGGAGGGTTATTTACTTTGATAATATAAGGGTGGGAAGTGAAAGAGCATCTTATGCAGCTATGGCTCCAGGCAACGGTTAAAGTATGTAGCCCAAGCCTGGTTGCAGCCAGGTTACTCACTATAAAAGCCGCAGAAAGGCCAGAGGCGTTTTGAGCCTGTTTTTATGAAAACAGGCTCAAAACGCCTCTGGCCTTATTGGGTATATGGTATGACCACTACTTTACAGTGAAAGCAGTTACTAACTGCCTGGACAAATCACCATTCATGTAGGAGCCGCACCGTAGATTCTCCTTCAGACTTCGTGCGAAGCCTCACCAGATAGAGTCCCGCTGAAAGGAGAGACCCATCCATTTCCACCAGGTTTACTTCCCCAGGTTGGGCGGTGCCGGCTTTAGGGGCACCCATTATCACTCCTTTACAATCATACATACTAATGGTATAGTCGCCTCCTTGCTGCAACACAAAACTTACCACGGCCTTGGTTAAAAAGGGATTAGGAGCTGCTTGCATAGCCAGGCCTTTAAGGGAGGGACCGTCTGTGGCCAGAAACGTGACCGCCTTCATATTAGGCGAAGCCACATTTGTGGCCAGAAGGATCACTTCCTTGCTGTAGGTGGTCTTGGTGGTGGTGACATAATTATAGAGCCCCTCTATTAAGGTATAGGGCTCGCTGAATTCCAGTTTTGAGGTAGAGGATTCCCGGTATAAAAGGGCCCCGCCACCTTCATTGGAGCTGTACACCACTTTCAACTTCCCTGCATCTTCATTTAAGATCACAATGGGGCGGGTGCCGGACTGAGACACCTGGTATAGCTTGTCCCAGGAACCATTGGGGCGCCGTACCAGAAGGGCGAGTTTGGGGTGGCCTGGGGTGTCATAGCTTGTCTTCACCGCGCAGTACAAGGTCCCGTCTTTACCGGCTACCATATTCAGATGGTCATCGGCCATGCCCATGCCAATATTTACCGCAGACTGGGCCGCCGGCAGTTCCAGTGCTGACCAGGTGCCTGGGTCTGCGCCGTCTGAGTGGGTTCTTAAGCCAAAGCGCTGGGTAGTCTGGTTAGACCAAAGCACCGCTATTTTTTTTAAGGAGGGCAACATGATAATGGCACACATCTCGTCCTTCTTTCCGCCGGAACCCAAGGTGACGGGGGCGCTCCAAGCAGTGTAGGGAGAATCACTCCATTTTACTTTTGTTTCCCCGGCGGCAATATAGGCCATCCACATGCGGCCCTTGGTGTCAATATCTATGGTGGCTACATCTGTGCCTGCGTCAATAGCAATGGCTACCTTCTCTGAGCTTTTCTTCCATAGAAAGTAGGATTTGGCAATAGGGTTATATTCTGCAGACACCAAGTAGGTAGCATTGTCACCCCTGAAAAGGAGAATATGGGCCAGGTCATCATTGATCTTGCAATCTGCTTTGGCATAGTTCCCTACGGCAACCTTCAGGTTCTTGGTCCAGGTGGAGCCGTCTAGGCGCCAGATAAAGGTTCCTTCGTTGTCTGTGAGCACAGCCCAGTATTTGCCGGCATGGCTCCAGACTTTTGACTGAGGCTCATCTGAGGTGTTTGTGGCAACAGGAAGAGGATCAAGGTTGCGGACAGTGGCAAACTGAGCCTGTAAACTAAATGGGATGAGCCATACGCAAAATAATATTAGGGTAATTTTTTTCATTTCAATACCGGTTTAGAGCATTTTAGGGGGTTAATGAAGCAAAGCAGACATACAACCGGCATCTGGGTGGGAATACCGATAATATGTATTGATGGGGGACGGGCGCTTATCCGGGTTCTTACTAAAGCACAATTTAACTTTAAGCTAAAAGGCAGTGGTGTGTACTTTTCTACTGAAGATGGTGAGGAAGATGATCTTGATATCCAACCACAAGGACCAATTCTCTACATACCATAGATCATGGGCGGTACGCTGCGCCTTTTGCTCCTTGGTGTCTGTGGGGCCTCGCCAGCCGTTCACCTGGGCCCAACCGGTAATACCTGGCTTGAAATAGTGCCGTACCATGTATTTGTCTTCGCTTTCCTGGAACTGTTGATTAAGAAAGGTGCGGTGAGGTCTTGGGCCCACCACGCTCATATTGCCAATCAAGACATTGATAAACTGCGGAAGCTCATCCAGGCTGTACTTGCGTAACACCTTGCCAATGGGAGTTATTCTGCCGTCGTTTACTTGGGTAGAAAGTGTTCCGCCGGTAGCCGTGTCATTCTCCCGCATGCTCCTGAACTTAAAGACCTTGAACGGAGAACCAGATTTACCGATTCTTACCGGGCAGTAAAACACCGGGCCCGGAGAGTCTAGCTTAATGAACAGGGCGATGATTAGGAAAACCGGTGACAAAAGCAAAAGCGCAAAGGTGGCGAAGACTTTGTCAAAGGTGTTCTTAAGCAGAAAGGCAAATGTCTCATCCAAGGGCAGTTGGCGCACATGCAGTACATCCATGTTGCCATGCCGCTTTATCTTATAGTTTTTACCAAAAACACTTTCATAGTCAGGAATGTACTTCACCCTAATACCGTGGTAGTCTGCAGCCTCCAGAATGCTTTTCATCTTTTTGGAGGGTTTAACGGGCAAGGCAATCACTATCTCATCTACGGGGTTGTCCCGCAGGTATTCCTTCATGCCCTTGAGTTTGCCCACTACCTTTTCATTTTTGACCTGGCATTCTTCCTTCTTGCATTTAATAAAGCCTTTTATCTGGCAGTCAGGGTCATGGTCTTCATAGTAATGGTCTTCAATGTTTTTGGCGATGGATCCTACCCCTGCAATAAGAGTATATTTCTTGTGGCCTTTTTTGGCAGTGCGTCCTTGACTGGATTTCTGTTTGGGATCTGGGTCGTCCTCGTTTCCTGGGGCAGATATGGTTGGGTGGGAGTTTAAGGTGAGAACGGCGTCTTCCTTGGGCCAAAGGCTACTCCCGGGGGCACCATTCAACTTAAGGAAGAGGAGGTTGTTACAAACAGAGGCCACAAACAGGCTAATGGAAAAAGCCACCGCAGAGTGCACCACGGGCACCGCGAACGCAAATAAGGAATAGGTGAAAAGGGTGAGCGCTATAAGAATGGAATACCTGATCTTCTTCCTCTGTATTCTGGAGGTAACAAGGCTCCCAGTATATGATTTGTAAAGATCAAAGCATTGGTCTGCCAGTATTCCTATAAAGGCCAGTTTGGCTATAAAGAACCAGACAGGCTCTTGGTGCCGGGTATTTTCCAGAAAGTAGAAGGTGAGCAGAAATAAAATGGTGACAGTGATTAAATGCCTTCCGGAGAATGTAGGCGGCCGCTTGTGTATCAAGTTTTCCATAGCCTTTCAGAGTGAATAGAAAATAAATTTTAGCGCTTCCCTTACCATAAACCAATAAGGGAACTCTAAACCTTCGCCTTGCCAGGGGTGCTCACTACACAGGAGTTGAAATAGAAAGGATAGGAAAGGCCCTGTTGCCAGAACCAGTTAGCGTATATTGCCAGAGAACGTGTTTTCCAGACCTTTACCTCCTGCCCATAGTGGCAGCTGTTTTCCGTTTCAGGTAGATGCAGGATTTCTCCACAGCTTTACTGCGGCCTCATCTGTCTGTAGGAGTAATTGTCAAGTAGCCTTTAGGAAGGCTTTGTTTAAGAAAAGGTGACCATGGTTGCATTCCATTAGCAAAATGCGGTCTTGTGCCTACTTGTGCGGGAAAAACCTGCCAGACACTGAAGGCGCTACATGTACAGGGCTATCAGAATGCGGTCACTTTTAGGAATGAAGGAAATGGTTTCCTTTCAGTTTAGTTCTGCAAGAGTGTTTGAGGCTTATCTTCAGCTGTCAGGTGGTATCTTTGCGCTTCATACTCTTTCCAATTTGATTTACTAGGCACGCGCGTCTGGAAACTTGAGAAAATACAGGCCCTTTATCTGTTGGCTGGGGGAGAACAGATAAATATCAGAAGAGAATCAACTGCCTACATATGGGGGAGAGCTAAAAACGATACGTTTAAACCTTTAGTTTGGGGGAATAAGGGTAATGAGTCTATCCATACGCTATCTAATTAATTGAGACCCTACTCACGCACTTAGAGGGAAGCGCCAGCAGAAATTAGTCTTTCCCGAAAGCCGGAGTATTAAACTTTAACACTTTTACGATAGAATAACCCAAAAAGATAAATAAAAATTAAAATTTTTATATGGAATAAAGTGAATATTTCAATTTAACAATATATTATATCATTATTGATTTAATTGTCCTAATGACGGGTTTTATAGATTAGACCAAGGTAAAGGTAGGATCTAAAGTTGATGTAAAGTGTAACACGCTTATTTACAAGTGGTTGAGGAGGGTGCTCTATTTTGGCTATCCTAAGATCATAAGTGAAGATTGATCAATAGGAAGTAGAAAATACTTCACTCCTTTGGTAAAACTAGAAAGCTGAGCTTCTACAAGCTGGATATAGAAAAAAGTTAGGTGTGCTTTTAGCCGAATTGGCTGGCAACCGAAGAGGGAGGGGAAGGCTTTTTATTGATGAGCAACCCATAAATCAAAGGAAAGGGCCAAGCCCAGCCAAGGTCTCCTAACTGTTTGTAAAAAGAAAACCTCACCCTTGGAGGGGTGAGGTTCCTACTATTTCTTTCTGAAAAGGTTGGTTAGCTGTTTTTATCATACAGAGACTCCAGGGCTTCCGGCAGGTAGTTATATTCATAGGTAAAGCCAGTCTGCAGTACTTTGGTTGCGCTCACGCGGCTACCACCCAGTACTATCTCGCTCATCTCACCCATCATGAGCTTAAGCCCAAATGCCGGAATGTTAGGGAAAACCAAAGGCTTGTTCATTACTTTGGCCAGGGTTTTGGTAACCTCCTCATTGGTGGCTGGGTGGGGCGCCACCGCATTGTAGACGCCCTGCATGTGGCGGTCTTCAATGGCTTTGATAAACAGGCGGCACATGTCATCAATATGTATCCAGGACATGTACTGCTTTCCAGAGCCCAAGGCAGAGCCAGCCAGCATTTTAATAGGTTTGGCAATCTGGGGCAGCGCACCGCCTTTGTTGCTTAACACAATACCAATCCGGAAGATAACGGTCCTGATGCCCAGGCTATGCACCTGCCAGGAAGCGTTCTCCCAATGCTTGCAGACCTCAGCCAGGAAGTCAGAGCCGTAGCTGCTTTCCTCCATCATGAGTTTATCTCCGGAGTTGCCATAAATACCCACCGCCGACGAGGCCAGATAGCCTTTCACGTGGTGGGGCGTTTTCTCCAGGTATTGGCATAAGAGGTTGGTGCTTTGGACCCGGCTATTTAAAATATCCTTCTTGCGGGCAGCCGTCCATTTCTCACCGGCCACACTGGTGCCGGCCAAGTTAATGATGTAATCTGCGTATTTAATGGCATTTTCATCAATCTGCGCTTTGCCAATATCCCACTTAAAAGTTTTATAGGAAGCGTACTTATCAGGGGTTCGGCTCAGGTGGGCCACTTCATACCCGCTGTCAATCAGCATCTCTGATAAACGTGATCCCAAAAGTCCGGTACCACCGGCAATCAATATCCTTTCTGACATGCTGCTTTCTCTACAATCTAGGCGTGACCTACTTATACGGTTTTCTCTAAGAGGGGATGAAATGGCCCCGGCCCATTATAAAGTAGTGAAAAAGGAAACACCTGCCGCGTCTGAAAGATTCATCTGTCGCCTTGTTACTGCCGCTTTCATTTTTGGTTTCTGATGGCCTGCAGAAACTCCAGCCGGTAGGCTTCCTGCTCAAACAACCCAGAGTACTCAGAGGTGATGGTGCTGCTGGTTACGTCATTTACGCCCCGGCTCATCACGCACAGGTGATCTGCCTCTATGAGCACGGCTACGTTGTCTGAGTGGAGCACGTCACGCAGTTCCTGGGCAATCTGGCGGGTAAGGCGCTCCTGCACCTGCGGCCGGCGACCATAGTACTGAACAATGCGGTTCAGCTTGGAGAGGCCAATCACATGCTCATTTGGAATATAGGCCACGTGGGCTTTGCCAATAATAGGAACAAAATGGTGCTCACAGCTGGAGTACAGGGTAATATTACGCTCTACCAGCATCTGGCGGTACCCATACTTGTTCTCAAAAAGGCGGGCCACCGGACGGTTCTTGGGGTTGAGGCCGTCAAAGATTTCCTTCACGTACATTTTAGCCACCCGGCGCGGGGTTCCCTTCAGGCTGTCATCTTCCAGGTCAAGGCCCAGCAGCTGCATAATGTGGGAGAAATGGTGGGCAATGCCCTCTATTTTCTGGTCATCTGTGAGGTCAAACGCATCTGGGCGCAGGGGTGTATCTAAAGAACCAGCTACGTGCTCTTCTTCGGGATCTTCCTCATTCCAATCCCTTCTATCCATGGTATTCAACAAAGTTTCTTTCGGTTTCAAATAAGGTAACGGACAAGGCAAAGCTTTCCGGTAAGTGGGGGCGTAAACGCTGCCAGGTAATGATGGCTATATTCTCAGCGGTGGGATTCAGGTTTTTAAACTCCTCAGTGTCCAAATTTAGGTTTCTGTGGTCAAATTTATCTAAAATTTCGGCTTTTATCAGCAGGCTCAGCTTTTTCATATCATAGACATAGCCCGTGTCTGGGTCAACGGGCCCCGTTAGCTTAACCACCAGGGTGTAGTTGTGCCCATGGTAGTTGGGGTTGTTGCAAAGCCCAAAAACCTTCTGGTTCTGCTCCTCACTCCAGGCGGGGTTATGCAGCCTGTGCGCCGCGTTGAAGTTTTCCTTTCTACAGATGGTAACGTTCATGCAGGTTAAACCCTTAAGAGGGCGTTTTGGTTTTCAGACTTTTGCCGGCGGGTAAGCGATAGGCGCTGGAACCCGGCTACTTCTGTTTTTTTGCCTAATTTAGCGGTCTAATTACAGAGTAGCTTACCATGCGCGTAAAACGTACTAATTTTTGGGCCATCGCCCTGCTGATGGCTTTTTTGGGGTTTACCTCCAGTGCTCAAGCCCAACGGGCGAACGTAGAAGAAACTGAGCAGGAAGTCAATGCCATTAAATACAAAGGCCAAAGCCTGCTTATCCAGCTGGACACTAAAACCGTGGAGAAAGCCTGGGCTGCTTACCTGAAAGAGAAATCTGGCGGGGCGGTGAAAGGACCTTCCTTGCTGCCTACCGCCAAGGGGCAGGCCACCAAAGGCATTTACACCGTAGAGCAGGGCAAAATAGACACCATCACCAGTAACAACATTCGCATTGTTTCCAAAATTGAAGGAACCCGCGAGGGGACCAGGGTTTGGTGGACCTTTGACATGGGCAACGCTTACCTCAGCAAAAAGGAAACCGCCAAAGAGTGGGGCGCCGCTGAAGCACTCTTGCAGCGCTTCGCCCGCAATCTGTACCTACAGGATGTGCAGCAACAGATCTCAGACGCTGAAAAAGTAGTGGCCAACACCCAGGCAGAAGCAGACCGTGTGGTGCGACAAGCCGATGACCTTAAAAGCAAGGTGGCCAAAAACCAGCAGAAGAAACTGGACCTGGAGGCCGCCCTGGCCGCGAATGCCCAGGAACTGGAACAACTGAACAAAGACATTGAGAACAACCTTGCCCAACAGAAAGCCGCCCAGAAAGAGGTGGAGAAAATGCGCCACGCCGTAGAATTGGTGAAAGGCAAGCTGGACAAGGTGAAGTAAATTTTCTTTCTATAAAATGAAACAGCGGGGTCTGATGTTCCAAAACATCAGACCCCGCTGTTTTGAGGGTGTTTTTCTAAAAACGGGCTTAAAACGCCAGCGCGGGATTAATGCTTCCAGGAACCGAATTTGCCTGCCTGGTAATCTGCGTAAGCCTGGTGGATCTCGGCCTGGGTGTTCATGACAAACGGGCCCTGCGCCACCATTGGTTCTTTAAACGGCACCGCGTGCCCAAAAAGTAGAATACTGTCTTCAGAAGCCTCTACCGTAAGGTCCGTACCGTCATTATTAAACTCCACCAGGTTGCGGAACGCTACGGGCTGGCCGTTTACGGTAAGGGTGCCTTTAATAATATAGAAGAAGATGTTCCGCTCAGCGGGCACGGGTATGGTCAGTTTTGCGCCGGGCTGGAAATAGATAGTGCTTAGCAGAATATCAGAGAGGGTCTCAAAGGCGCCTTGTTGGCCGTTCCAGCTGCCAGAGACCAGATTCACGGTGACTTTGCCTTCGTCTACCGTGAAGCTGGGGATCTGTTCTTTCTGGAGGCCCTCATAGCGGGGCTCGGTCATTTTGTGTTTGGCCGGCAGGTTTACCCATAACTGCAGAATCTCCAGCGGACCGCCGTTTTGCTTGAACTCCTCAGAGGAGACCTCGGCGTGGATCAACCCGCGGCCGGCCGTCATCCACTGTACCCCGCCGGCCGTAATCACGCTCTCATGACTGCCCGAGTCTTTGTGCATGATGTCACCGGCCAGAATAAAGGTGACGGTTTCCATGCCGCGGTGCGGATGCGGCCCAAACGGCAAGCCCCGGTTATGGGGTTTGTACTCCTGATAGCCGTGGTGGTTGAGAAACAGAAAGGGGTCTATCTGTTGCAGGCTTCGGCTGGGTAGCGGTGAATAAGTGACCAGATCCGCGATAGGGGAATATTCGGCTTTATGGACTTTCTTGATGGTTCTCATGTAGGTGTTATTGGTGCCTTGCTATATACGCAGACAGACGAAGATGTGTAAACCGCGGTTTCCTGTAGGAAAGTGACTCCCGCCAATTTGCTATAAGAGGTATTTCTCTATGGCCAAAGCCACCCCGTCTTCCACGCTAGGGGTGGTCACTTCCTGAGCTACGGCTTTTACCTCTTCTCGGGCGTTGCCTACGGCTATACCCAGCCCCACGGCCTGCAGCATCTCAATGTCATTGTAATTATCCCCGAAGGCCATCACTGCCTCCAGCCCGAAATCATATTGGTGGGTAAGCAGTTTCTCCAGTGCCGAGGCCTTGGAAATGGATTTTGGGGCAATCTCCAGGTACGTGTTTTTAGACCGGTACACATGCAGCTGGTCATCAAAGGTCTGGGTGAGGTTTTGGTAGATGCGCTGGATTTCCTCTTCGGGGCCCATGCACATGACCTTGTGCGCCCCGGTGGCGTGGCGTTGCCACTCCTGCACCACCTGCTCAGTGGCGCCAATGGTGGGAGTTACTTTGGTGTTCCTGATTTCGCGCTGGGTCCAATGGTCATCTTGCGGGGCATGCCAGGCATCATTCTGGTAAAGGCTCACGTGCACGTCTGTGTTTTTGGCTAAGTCCTGAATATAGCTACACACCGGGGCCGGAATCTGGACCGTGTCCAGCACCTGCGGTTCCTGGGTGCTGTCCTCAAAGAGGAGCACGTACCCACCGTTAAAGCAGATCATGGGGTGGTTTAAAATGCCTAGCTGTTCCTGCAAATGCCGCATGGCACTGGGCATTCTTGACGAAGCCAGAATAAACGGCATGTGTTGGGGCAGGCGTTTAACGGCGGCAATGGTCCTTTCGGAAAGCTCACGGTTGCTGTCTAGCAGCGTACCGTCAATATCAGTGCAAATAGCGCGAATGTTCATCTTTGTAAGGGGAAGCGTCATGTTATTCAGCCAAAGGTACGGCAGTTGCCGCGTGATTTAGCAAAGAGGAAAGTGAAATGCGTTTTAGGCACGTTTTTCTAAAAACAGGCTCAAAACGCATTTTGTGTAAGACAGCCGCAAGATGTATTTTCTGTTAAACAGCCTCAAAACGAAACTCCGCTGAATAACCGCAGACTCCCCCCCTTGAGGGGGGCGGAGGGGGGTGTTTACAACGGAGAGCACGCATTGAATGGGTATCGGCACAGACGCTAGTAGGAGCTGCGCACACTACGAGGTCTTTTGAGCTAGCAGTATAGCGCTATTTTCCAAATTCCAACTCAGGACTCAAGACTCGGAACTCAGAACTCCCTTTCAAATTTCCCGCTTCTCCATCCCCAGAATCTCCCTGAAGGTTTCCTGGCCGGGAGTAAGGCGTTTCAGGTTTTCCAGGAGGGTAATGGACCGGTCAATTCTCAGTTGCGAGCTTTTCACGGCACCCACGTGCTGGATAATGTAGCGCTTCATGCCCGGCTTGAGTTGGTCAAAGCGGGCCTTACCCGCCTCATCCTGCTTAAACAACTCAGTGAGTTCCTCGGGTACGGGCGTTCCGTACTGGCTTTGGTCCTTGGCCAGAGACACGGCCACCGGACTGCCTAGTTGCAGGCCCAACTGTTTCAGGCGCTGTTTGGTAAGGGTGATGTAGCCCCGGCCCTGGCCCAGTGCTACAATACCGCCCTGGTAAGTGAGGGTATTGTTGACTGTTACCAGTAGCCGCACATTGAACTTGCCGCCCAATTCCTGCACTACCTCCGCCGGTATCTCAAGGTAGTGGGTGCCCATAAGGTATTCCAGCTTTCCTATGTGCGTGTTGAAGTGAAGGGGAGTCATGGCAGTTAGGTTAAGGTTAGGAAGGGAAAAATCCGTTTTGAGGCTGTTTTCTGAAAAACGGACCCAAAACGGATTTTAGATATTCATGCAATAATAATAGTTCTATGCTTCCTGCCGGAACGCTTTGAACTGGTTAATGAGTCCGTTGGTAGAGCTATCATGGCTGGTCACCTGCTCTCCCGAGGTCAACTCCGGAAGGATTTTCTTGGCCAGTTGCTTACCTAGCTCCACGCCCCATTGGTCAAAGCTGTACACGTTCCAGATCACGCCCTGCACAAAGATCTTATGCTCATACATGGCAATCAGGCTACCTAAGGTTCTAGGGGTCAATTGCTTAAACAAAATAGAGTTGGTAGGCCGGTTTCCTTCAAAGACTTTAAAGGCTTTCAGGTTTTCAATGTCCTGCTGGGTAGCGCCCTGCTGCTCCATTTCCTGAGTGACTTCTTCCTCGGTTTTGCCGTTCATGAGGGCCTCTGTCTGCGCGAAGAAGTTGGCCATCAATTTGGCATGGTGATCACCTATGGGGTTATGACTGAGGGCCGGCGCCAGGAAGTCACAGGGGATAAGCTTGGTGCCCTGGTGGATGAGCTGGTAAAACGCGTGCTGGCCGTTGGTGCCGGGCTCGCCCCAGATGATAGGTCCGGTTTGGTAGGTCACGGCCTCGCCGTTGCGGTCTACGTACTTGCCGTTGCTTTCCATATCGCCCTGCTGGAAGTACGCGGCAAAGCGGTGCATGTATTGGTCATAAGGCAGCAGGGCGTGGCTCTGCGCGCCATAGAAGTTATTGTACCAGATACCAAGTAAGGCCAGAATTACGGGCAGGTTCTGCTCCAGCGGGGCCTTTCTAAAATGATTGTCCATGGCGTGGGCACCGGCCAGCAATTCCTTGAAATTTTCAAAACCCACGGTGCAGGCAATAGACAAACCAATGGCAGACCACAGCGAGTAACGGCCACCCACCCAGTCCCAGAACCCGAACATGTTCTGGGTGTCAATCCCAAACTCGGCCACGGCCGATGCATTGGTGGAAAGCGCTACAAAGTGTTTTTTGATGTGCTCCTCATCACCGGCCTGCTCTAGGAACCAGCTGCGCGCGCTGTGGGCGTTGGTCATGGTCTCCTGGGTGGTGAAGGTCTTGGAGGCGATCATGAAGAGCGTAGTCTCCGGGTTGATCTTTTTGAGGGTCTCGGCAATGTGTGTGCCGTCTACGTTAGAGACAAAATAGGTGGTGATGTTTGGTTTCTGATAGGCTTTGAGGGCTTCAGTGACCATGACCGGGCCCAGGTCAGAGCCGCCAATGCCTATGTTCACAATGGTGTTAATGGGCTTGCCGCTGTAGCCTACCCAGGCGCCGTTCACTACGGCATTGGAGAATTTCTCTACCTGCGCCAGCACCTCGTTCACCTGGGGCATCACGTCTTTCCCGTCTTCCAGAATAGGCGTTCCCGACAGGTTGCGCAGGGCCACGTGCAACACGGCGCGATCTTCGGTGAAGTTGATTTTCTCGCCGGTGAACATGGCCTCTATGGCCTGCTGCAAACCGCACTCTTCGGCAAGCTGCACGAGCAGTTGCACCGTCTCCTGGTTGATTCTGTTTTTAGAGTAATCCAGCAGAATGTCTTCAAAAGTGACGCTGAATTTCTCAAACCGCTGCGCGTCTGCCGCAAACGCATCTCTTAAGTGCTGGTCTTTGGTTTGCGCGTAATGCTGCGTCAGTTTTCCCCAGGCTTGGGTGGTGGTAGGATCTATAGATGGAAACATGCGTGAGTTCTTTAAATCAATAATAAGAAGGGCGAAGATAGGGATTGTGCGTAGTTTAGGAAACCGTTGGCGAAAGTATGGCCATACCAAAAGGAATGGAGTACCTGTTTTAGGCCCGGTTTTTATAAAACAGGCTTAAAACGCCTTTACCTGTTTACAGTGCCCATTTCTGGATCAGTTGATCAGCGTAGGCTTCGTCTTTCCAGCCTACCAGGCGCGTGGGTGTGCGGGCATCTACATTCAGATACCACTGTTGCAAAATGCTCTTGACCGCCGGGTAACGCGCTGAGAAATCACTGTAAGAGTTAGGCGAAATGGTCTGCTCACTGGGCCGGGCCGGCACACTTACCACCACATGCCGTAGCTCCCCACCGCTTTCTAGAATCAAAACGCCCACGGGCAGAATCTCCAGCACCGTGCCTGGCTCTTTCTGGTTGCACAGCACCATTACGGGCACCGGGGCGGCGGGTCTTCCGGTCACGGAGTCAACCAGGGTAGAGGGAATAAAGCCTTCATTGCCGGGGTAAGGAAGGAACTCTAATTTGCGGGGTTGTCCGGCTTCCAGTTGCGGCACAAACTTCTTTTCCTGCTGGTCATACACCTGCGGAAGCGTAGACCCAGAGGGTGTTTCTATGACTGCCTGCCACTGCTTGCTTTCGGCAATGGCCGGTAACTCCTGATAACTGGTGGAACAGCCTGCAGCGGAAAAAAGCGCCAAAAGCACCAGCAAAGGGCGCCAGGCTTTGAAGAGGGTCGGTAGCAAGAACGTGGACATGAGAAAAGGACGTGTTTTGAGCCTGTTTTCTCTAAGTTAGGCTAAAAACAGCACTTCATACCAACCAAATCAGGAGAATCAGCTTCAATTTTTAAGGCTAAGACCAGAAATATTTTCAAGGGCCTTTAGGAAGACTACCTATCCTTCCTGACCACTCCCAAAGAACTCCGAAATCAAGCCGTCATGGCCTTTACTCCTACCATTAAAACCTTCGTTCCTCAGGGAACATATGAAACCGTCTCATTCTCTCAATCTCTCAATCATTCAATCACTCAATGTTATCTACTGCATCTCGTCCAGTAACCGGAAAGGATTTAGTTTCTGCAGGTTCACGGAGTACCGGATGCTGCGGGTAAAGTCTTTAAAGCTTTTGGGGAGGTTATCTGCGTAATTGCTGCCGGCCACCGGGAAGAACACGCGCACTGCCTGGTTCAGGAAGGTCCATTGCAGGCCAGTACCATAAAACAG
The DNA here is from genome assembly GCF_054781795.1 of Rufibacter soli. Classification (NCBI taxonomy): domain Bacteria; kingdom Pseudomonadati; phylum Bacteroidota; class Cytophagia; order Cytophagales; family Hymenobacteraceae; genus Rufibacter; species Rufibacter soli. Next base: position 409,480 of record NZ_BAAGTS010000002.1, read on the forward strand.
TCTGTCTTGTTCCTGCACACGTCCCAGGTCCAGATAGGCCGCCAACGGGATGACCGGCAAATCGGCGGTGAGGTTAAGGGTGGCCATCCATTCTTTGCTCACTATCGGCACGCCGTTGCGGAAACCACCGTCCTGGCGGTCAGTTTGCCGAATAGTGGCCGGGTTGCCGGAGCTGGGCGTGAACATGTCCTGGCGGTTGAAGAATGGCGTCTGTTTCAGGTAATCGGGGCTGCCGGCCAGGCCCAGCACAAAGAGGTCTTGGGGCGGTTGGTTACCCGTCATCATCCCCCAGAAGCCGCGCACCCTTATTTCCTTGTCTTCTTGGTATTTCCGCCAGGTCTCCACAGCAAAACGAAGCCTTAGAGGGTTATAGGAAGTGAAGCCCTTTTCAAAAAGGATTACCGGAGAGGAGGGAATCAACCGGTACCGGAACATGGTGGCGTCTACATTAACCTGGGTTCCAGTCAAAGCGTTTTCCGCCAGAAACTGGTAGGCTACGCGGGGCGCCTCCAGGTCTGGCAACTGGTCATCTAAAACAATGTGGTAGGCCAGGGAAAGCTGCTGGCGCGGCGTTTCTGGGGTGTGCAACCGGTTGTGAAAAGTAAGGCTGGGCGTGTAAACCTTGAAGGAAGCAAACCGTTGGGCCTGCACCCCCAGGTCTACTTTCCTGAGGAAGCCCTGCGAAGGAATCCGGAACCGGACATCGGCTAGACCCGTCAGGCGCTTACTCCCGAAGCCGTACATAGGCATGACCAAGTAATTGAAGGTATGCTCGGTGAGGAAGGAATTATAGAAGGCGGCGCCCACCTGCAACTTGTCTATGCTATTATAGCCAGCCGTAGGAGCCCAGAAAAGCTGTTTGCGGTCGGTGCGGTCCACGCCGGCCAGCGGCTGCAGGTGCAGAGGCTCGGCTTTGGGGAACAGGCGGCCCAAGCGGTATTGGTTGTCACGGCGGTCCAACTCCGGGAACAGGTAGGCGGGGTCCAGTACTATGCGGTCAATGCCCGGGGCGGTAAAGCTGACCGTCTGCTCCCGTTGGCCGGGCTTGGTCCAGTGAGATTCCAGAACTTGCCCCTCGGCGTTGAGCGTGGCTACCTGCACGGGCAAGGCCAGCTTTCCGGTCTGCGTGACCACCACCTGCGTTTCATGGGCAGAAGGATAAACCGCCTTCAAATGCGCATCAGGAATGGTGGTGGATGGCAGCAGCTCCTGGAAAAACCAGCCCAAAGGCTCTCCAGTAGATTTTTCCAACGCCGCCTGCAAGTCCTTGGGGGCCGGGTGCCGGAACTGCCATTGGCGGTAATATTGGTGCATGGCACTATCCATTCGGGCCGTGCCTAGGTACTGCTCCAGATACAAAAACAGCTGGGCGGTCTTCAGGTAAACGCCAGTACCGTAGTTTAAGGTTCTGAACTGGGCAGCCGGGGAGGTAATAGGTTGGTCCAGCCCACGGCTCGCCGCCGAGAGATAGGCCGGGGCATCAATAGCGCTGGGCGGAAGGTCATCCACGGAAAACAGTTTGCCAAAAAAGTTCTGGTTCACCTCACTGGAGACCATGCCCGCATACGGGTTGCGCTTGGCCTTGGTCCTGAACTCATAGTAAGAATTGATGCCTTCGTCCAGCCAGGGATGCTCGCGCTCATTGCTGCCCAGGATACCGTAAAACCAGTTGTGCCCTACCTCATGGATAATAGCGGCCGGTTCGGTCACGGTCACCATGGGGTACTCCATGCCCGCGCCCGCGCTTAAGGCCGCATCTACGGCCGTGGCCTGGCTGTAGGGATAATCTCCTAGCCACAGGGAGTACTGGTACACCGCGTCATTGATGTCTTGCACAGATTTCACCCATTCATTGGCGTCTTTGTTGGTGAACAGCAGCCAGGTAGTCACCGCCCGCTTTGAGTAGGGGAGCGTTACCTCGCTTTTGAGCACGTTAAAGCGCTTGTCAGCGAACCAGGCAAAGTCATGGATGCGGTCTTGCTTGTAGTGCAGGGTCTTGGTGGCCGTGGCCGAGGGCGGAAAGGCCAGATCCTCCGGGTTGAATTCTTTTCTGGCGGCCGTAACCTGAGCCAGGCTATCCAGGCGAGCCTGTTCAGAGGCGTTTTGCAATACCCCGGTAGCGCCTACGGTGTAGTTAGCGGGCAGGGTAATGCGCACGTCAAAACTCCCGAACTCAGAATAGAACTCGCCCTGGTCCAGGTACGGCATGGGGTGCCAGCCGTCCTTATCAAACACCGCCGGCTTGGGGTACCACTGCGAAATCTGATACGATTGCCCCACGTGCCCCAGCCGGGAGAAAGAATCTGGCAACTTCACCTGGAACGGCGTGCTGATCATGATGCGGGCACCCGGCGCCAGGGGCTGGTTCAAGGTAAGCTTCATGATGTCTGGGTTCTTGGGGTCCAGCGCCCATTTCACCGGCTGCCCGTTTACCTTGAAATCCAGGCCTGAGATAGAACCCCGGGCCTGCTTAGGGGCGAAGTGGAATTCAGTTTCGTTGTTCAGTAACTGTTGTTTGGCAAAGGCAGTAGTGCGGTCCGGATACGCGTTGGGCCACAGGTGGAAGTACAGGAACGTGAGCGTCTCGGGGGAATGGTTCACGTATTCCAGCTGCTCAGCGCCCGTGAGGGTATGGTTCTGGTCGTTGAGGGCGACTTCAATTTTGTAATTCACTTCCTGCTGCCAGTATGGTTGCTGGGCTAAGGCGAAAAACGGAAACAGGATCAGTAGAGAAAGAATAAACCGGCGAGGCATCATCAGCAGAAAGATTTGCCTGAAATTACGATTATTAGAGCTAGGGGCAATCCCTTGTGGTTGCCCTTTGCATTTATTGCCGCCAAAGGGCCTGGAGAAAAGAGAGGCCAAGCACGGCCCGGTTTGAAGTGTTTTTGCCCTGTTTCTCAGAAATAATGCTTAAAATAGGATGGCGAAACTTCCCACTCATCCTAACCAAACAACATGAACGCATTCCAAAAATGGGCATCGGCGGCAGCGCTGTTGGCTCTTACCCATACTGCTCAGGCCCAAACCAACAACCTGCACGCCCAGATTGACTTAATGGCGAATAAATTGGAGCCTAAGGTCATCCAGTGGCGCCGCGATTTCCACCAGAACCCTGAGCTTAGCAACCGTGAGGTCAAAACGGCCGAAAAGATTGCCAAACACCTCAAAAGCCTGGGGCTGGAGGTGAAAACCGGCGTGGCCAAGACGGGCGTGATAGGTATTCTCAAAGGCGGCCAGCCAGGGCCCGTAGTAGCTCTGCGCGCCGACATGGACGCTTTGCCCGTGACCGAGCGCAACAGCCTGCCGTTTGCCTCTAAAGTGCGCACCACCTTCAACAACCAGGAGGTAGGGGTGATGCACGCCTGCGGCCATGATGCGCATGTGGCCATGCTCATGGGCGTGGCCGAGGTGCTGAGCAGTATGAAGAAAGACCTGAAAGGCACGGTCAAATTCATCTTCCAGCCCGCTGAGGAAGGCTCGGCTCCCGGGCAGGTGGGCGGCGCGAAGCTCATGGTGCAGGAAGGCGTGCTGGAAAGCCCCAAGGTAGACGCTATTTTTGGGATGCACATTCGGTCAGATGTGGAAGTGGGCACCATCACCTACCGCCCGCAGGGCATGATGGCCAGCTCAGATAATTTCAAGATTACCGTAAAGGGCCAGCAGGCGCACGGCGGTACCCCCTGGATGGGCGTGGACCCTATTGTAACCTCCGCCTATATTGTGACCGCCCTGCAGACCATTGTGAGCCGCCAGTTGGACGTAACTAACGCCGGCGCGGTTGTGACCGTGGGGGCCATCAACGGCGGCGTGCGCGCCAACATCGTGCCCAGCCAGGTAGAGATGATTGGCACTATCAGGGCCCTGGACGTGCCCATGCAACAGCAGATCCATGAGCGCCTGAAGAAAACCGTCACCAGCATTGCCATCGGGGCCGGGGCTACCGCCGAGGTACAGATCCAGGAAATGACCCCGGTCACCTATAACCACGAGAAACTCACCGCACACATGCTGCCCGCGCTCCAGCGCGTGGCCGGGCAAAACCAGGTAAAACTGACCAAGCCCGTGACCATTGCCGAAGACTACGCTTACTTCCAGCAGAAAGTGCCGGGGCTATACTTATTCCTAGGCGGCATGCCCAAAGGGCAGGATCCCGCCAAAGCGCCCTCGCACCACACCCCAGATTTCTACATTGACGAAAGCGGCCTGAAGCTGGGTGTGAAAGCCATGTCGGCTTTAGCTCTGGAATATTTAAATAACCCCCTGAAGTAGCGTTTTGAGGCCATTTTCATGAAAACGGCCTCAAAACACAGGACCGCCTTACAGGAAGAGACTTTTTTTTGTAGCTCCGGCAGAAGTCCGCTTCAGGCGTATTACCCATAGAGTTAACGTATTTACTTATACCCGTTCCCAATTTTGAAACTAGCATTAGTTACCTATGAGGCCATCAACAGCTATGGCTCAATAAGCAGCGCCGAAGATGGCCTGCTCACCGATTTCTTAAAAGCCAAAGGCCTGGATATTACCCCTGAGGTGTGGGATAACCCAGACGTGAACTGGCAGCAGTATGACCTGGCCATCTTCAAGTCGCCCTGGGATTATTTTGACAAGTTTGAGGCGTTCCGGGCTTGGTTGGACCAGATGGAAGCCCAGGGCCTCCGCTCCTTGAACCCCCTCTCCATTGTGAAATGGAACGCAGATAAGCATTACCTGCTAGAGGTGGCTGCGGCCGGCCTGCCCATAGTGCCCACCGCCTTGCTGAAGAAAGGAACTACCGTGCACCTCCATGAGTATTTTACCCAGTTCCAGACCGAGAAGCTGATTATCAAGCCCAGCGTGAGCGGCGGCGCGAAGAATACCTTTATCGTGCCCCGGGAAGAAGAAGAGCTCGCCATTCCCAGGCTGCAGGAATTACTGGCGTCAGAGGATTTTTTGGTGCAGCCGTTCATGCCGCAGATTCAGGAAGAAGGGGAGTGGTCTTTCCTTTTCTTCAACGGCAAGTACAGCCACTGCCTGCTCAAGTCTGCCAAGCCCGGGGATTTCAGGGTGCAGCATTTCTTCGGGGGAACCATTCACCCGCAGGAGGCGCCGGCGCACTTGTTGCCCCAGGCCCAGCAACTAGTGGACCAGTTCGCCAAAGGCTGCCTCTATGCCCGCGTAGACGGCGTGGCGGTAGGCCAGGAACTGCAACTGATGGAGCTGGAACTGATTGAGCCCTTCCTGTTCCTTCACACCAACCCCAACGCCCTGGAAAACTATTACCAGGCCCTGACGGAGTTAATGTAAGGATTTGCCATTAGCAAAAAAGGAGCTTCCGTTTTAGGCCTGTTTTTTGAAAAACAGGCCTAAAACGGAAGCTCCTTTTTTGCTGGGGATTCTTGAAGTAGAGGCAATCCCTTGTGGTTGCCCAAAAGCTTAAGCAAACGTATCAGGGCAACCACAAGGGATTGCCCATACATTTCCCGCAGGACTTTGCTCAGGTTTACCCAAACAGGTTAATGCTCATGCCGCCGTCTACGGCAATGCACTGCCCGGTAATGTAGGCCGCCGCCGGCATGCACAGGAAGGCCACCGCAGCCGAGACATCTTCGGGGTTACCGATGGTGCGGGTAGGCGTGCGGCTCAACACGCTTTCCAGGTATTCTGTGTTCTGAAGCACCTGCTCCGCCAGGGGCGTTCTGATGTACCAGGGAGCCACGCAGTTCACCCGTATGCCGTCAGGAGCCCACTCGCCGGCCAGGTTCTTGGAGAGTTGGATTAAGGCCGCCTTGGTCATGCCATAGATGGCGCCCGTGCGCACATGCCCCAATCCCGCCACCGACGACACATTCACCACGTTGCCCTGCACGGAGGCCTTCAAGAAAGGGTGCGACAGCCGGCAAAGCTCGAATGCCGAGGTGAGGTTGGTCTGCAGTAGGTAATGATATTCCTCGGGGGTATACTCGCCTATTTTACGGCGGATGTTGGTGCCTACATTGTTCACCAGAATGTCCAGCGCGCCCCAAGTGTTTTCCACCAACTGGAGGAGGTTGTGGCGGTCGGCGGGTTGGCTTACGTCTGCCACCATGCCCGAGGCCAGCAAGCCGCGGCCGCGCCATTCGGCTACCGCCTGGTTCACTTCCAATTCTTTGCGCGCCACTATCAGGACCTCGGCGCCCAGGTTTAATAACTCTTCCGTTATAGCGGCCCCTATGCCTTTGGTTCCTCCGGTCACCAAGGCCTTGCGGCCCTCTAAACTCCAACGGTTATTCTGCATTTGTTCTTAATAGAAGAAGGTAGAATGAAAAAACAAGTGTACGCAAAAATTGAGAGATTGCTCATTGGGTTATTGCTGATTGTTCAATTGCTGATTGCTCCAGGGTTATTTACTGATGAGAAAAGTAGGAGGGAGCCTGCCTTACTGTTAGAGCCCAAATTTCTTTGGTAAGTTGGGTTACACCTGAAGAAAAAATAACAATCAACAATAGAGCAATCAACAGTCTGCTAAGGGAAACGAAAAAAGCCGATCGGTGAGGATCGGCTTTTTGAAACTATAGGAAAAACTGTCTTTTAAAAGACTAGCTTCTTTTTTCTTTGATACGGGCAGCTTTACCAGAAAGGCCTCTCAGGTAGAACAGACGGGCTCTTCTAACTTTACCTCTGCGGATTACCTCAATTTTCTCAATGTTTGGAGAAAGAAGTGGGAAAATACGCTCGGTCCCGATTTGGTTAGACACTTTTCTTACAGTGAAAGTCTCGCTTACACCAGAGTTTCTGCGTTGCAATACCACGCCTTGGAATTGCTGGATACGCTCTTTGTTACCCTCACGGATTTTAACGTGAATGTTCACGGTATCGCCAGCAGCAAAAGTAGGAATAGAGGCACGCTTATCTGTGTATTCCTGCTCTACTAATTTAATTAAATCGCTCATGACTATAATATAGTGTCTATTTATCTGCAAAATTCGGAGTGCAAATATAGACGTTATTTTTGTAATTGTAAATCAGTCAGTACTTTTTTTATTGTCGGCCAGTAAATCTGGCCGCAAATGCTTGGTCCGCTTAATGGCCTGCTCAAATCGCCACTCCTCTACTTTAGGCGTATTGCCAGACAAAAGAATGTCTGGTACGGTATGCCCCTCAAAGTCAGCGGGTCTTGAATAAACCGGAGGCGCCAGCAGGTTGTCCTGGAACGAGTCTGAAAGCGCACTGCTCTCGTCATTCAACACACCCGGTATAAGCCTGATCAAGGAGTCTGCCAAGACCGCCGCGGCCAGTTCACCGCCAGACAAGACATAGTCACCTATGCTGATCTCATGGGTGATGAACATGTCCCGCACGCGCTGGTCCACGCCTTTGTAGTGGCCGCACAGAATGATCACGTTCTCTAGCAGTGACAGCCGGTTGGCCATAGGCTGATTCAGCGTCTGGCCGTCTGGGGTCATGTAGATTACGGCGTCATAGGTACGCTCGGCCTGTAGTTCCCGTATGCAGGTGGCAATAGGCTCAATCATCAAGACCATACCGGCGCCTCCGCCGAAGGCGTAGTCGTCTATCTGGCCATGCTTGTTGATGGCGTACTTGCGTAGGTCATGCAGGTGCACTTGCACCAGGCCTTTGTCCTGGGCTCTTTTTAGAATAGAGTGGTCAAAGGGGCCGGTGAGCAGGTGCGGCTGGCAGGTGATGATATCAAACCGCGTCATCGTCCTCTTCTTCCTCGCCGGGCAGGGGCGGTTCTTCCAACTGGCGGTTAGAGGGTTGGGTATAGACTTCCAGCAGGCCCTCAGGCAGGTTCACGTAGATCTTGCGCTCCTCTTTGTTGGTGCGCAGCACAATCTCGTCCTGCACCGGAATGAGCACCTCATGGCCCTGGTAGTCCATAGCCAGCAGATCCTGGTTAGGCAGGTCAAAGAAGGTCTGCACCGTGCCCAGTTCGCCCAGGTTCTCGTCTACCACCGTGTAGCCAATCACCTCATGGAAGTAGAATTGATCTTCTTCCAGCTCGGGCAGTTGGTTTAATGGGAGGTAAATAGCGGTGCCTTTGAGTTTCTCGGCATCGGCCACGGTTTTCACATCTTCAAACCTGATGATGCTGCGGCCGCGGTCTTGCGGGTTGAGGTCATCAATGAAAAAAGGAACCAGCTTCCCGTTGATTAACAGGAAAACTGATTCCAATTCATCGTACTCTTCCGGAAAGTCAACGTCAAAAAACGCGACTACCTGGCCTTTGGTGCCATGCGTCTTCATTATGTACCCCAGCTGAAAGCAGGCGTCTAACGTCATGGCCGGTAAAATTAAGCTTGAGCTTCTTCAGTAGCGTCAGCGGCAGGAGCCTCAGCAGCACCTTCAGTGGCTTCGCCTTCGGCAGCCGGAGCTTCTTCTTCTACTGCTGCAACTGGCTCAGGCGTGTTTTTCAAACGGATAGCCTCTGCACGGGCAGCGTTTACTTTAGACTCAGCCTCCAAAGCAGCTTTTTGCTTAGCAGCTTTGTCAGAACCTAATTTCTCTACTTTGCCAGTGATTTTAGCGTCTTTGGCAGCTTTCCACTCTTGGTAACGGCTGTCAGCCACTTCCTGAGTGATAGCACCTTTGGCAACACCAATCTGCAAGTGTTTTCTGAACATAACACCGGTGTAAGAAAGCATGGCTTTCACGGTGTCAGTTGGTTGCGCGCCTTTCAATACCCAATCCAACGCTTTGTCTTCGTTGAAGTTGATAGTGGCAGGGTTGGTTAATGGATTGTAAGTACCCAGTTTCTCAATGAAACGACCATCACGTGGTGAGCGGGCATCTGCAACTACGATATCATACATCGCAGCTTTCTTGCGGCCTCTGCGGGCCAGTCTGATTTTAACAGCCATAGTAAACTTTGTTAAAGCGCCGGAACCCGTCCGGCATTGGGGTGCAAAGGTACAGCAATAATTTTGAATCTGCCAATGGTTTGTGATGTGAAGATTTGAAAATGAGGGGATTTGGGATTTGGAAGATCTGAAAATTTGGGAAGGAGGAGATTTGGAGAGAAGGAAAGACTTTACGTTTTAAGCCCGTTTTTCTGAAAACAGGCTTAAAACGCAGGGAAGTTATCCGGAAATTCCTTGTGGCCAGAGCCGTTTTGGGCCTGTTTTTGAAAAAACAGGCCCAAAACGGCAGGCATTACTTGAAAGGAACCAGGCTGTAGGAACCGCGCCCAAATACATCGCCGGCCAGGAAAAACCTTTGGGGAGGGGAGGGCGGCAGGGTGTCTAGCAAGGAGAGACCGTATTTTTCCTTTACCCAAGCGGGGGCATAGCCCTGAAGCCGCAGCAAAGTGGGGAAGATGTGCTCATGGCTGAATCCCTTCTGAGGACGGGTCGTAGCCCCGGAAAACCGGGAGGGATCCCAGATCCATAGGGGCACGGCCGCCTCCTGCGGTGAGGTCTCATGCACCGAGGCGTGTGTGAGGCTAAGGCCGGCCTGGGTCAGGTTCTGGCCGTGGTCTGAAGTGTAGACAATGACAGTGCTATCTGCTACGGCAATAGATGTCATCAATTGGCGCCAGAAGTGGTCTACGGTCCAGCGCAAGGCGTTGTGGTAGGTGTTAAGCGTGCGCTCAGGGTCTTTGTAGATGCTCCGTGCCGAGAGTACCGGGGTGAAAAAGGCCGAGTCTGCCGGATAAGTGCGGGCATAGGGCCAATGGGCGCCCACCTTCACTACGTAGGCAAACACCTTCTCAGGACTTTTGGCCAGCTGTGCCAGGCGCCGGGCCACCCACAGGTCCTGCTCATGATAAGGCGCCGCGGGTTGCAGGTTGGCCGGGCGCTCCACATGGTCAATGTATTTTAGATCTTCGGGAGACATAAAGTTCTGTAGCACCTGGCCGCCCTGCTGGGCATCTATGTAATATGTGGTGTAACCAGCCCGCTGCGCGAACTGAAAGATGCTGGTGCGGGAAAGGGTGGCGTAGGTTTTATCTGGCAGCTCGTGCAGGCGCGTGCCGCTCATCAGGGCAATGTTGGAGCCACCGCTCTGGTTGGTCATGGAACTGGCCACCCCAAAATCCAGCAGCTGGCCCCGCACCGAATATAGAAATGGCGTGGTATCCAAACAGGGGTTCTGCAGCGTGAGCTCGGTGGCGGTGATGCTCTCATCCACCACCAGGAACAGGTGCGGTACGCCTCCGGTCACGGGGGGCACCGGCACGGGCATGCGCACTGGCTGCGGCAGCTGATCCGTGACGGCCGCCAGGATAGTCAGCGGTACCCGGTAGGCCGCCGGGAAATCATCCACCACGCCAGTAGTGTGCTTGATCTGGAAGAAAATGGCTGCCGCCGCTATCAGGAAGAGAAGGGCTGTCCTGGGTGCTGCCCGCCAGGCTATTTTCCTGCGGGCCCAGACTACCAATGTAACAATAGCTATAGCTGAGGCAAGGGCGGCTGCCACCTGCCAGCTATAGTTTTGAAGCGCGGTTTGTGCCAGGGGGAGATTGTTCCAGGCCAGCACCGCATCTGTGTACATGAAGTTATAGCCCGTGACTAACCGGAACGTAAGACTAACCCATAAGCAAGGGAGAAGCAGCGTCAACAGGCAAAAAAACAGTGTTTGGCTTCTGTTGAAGAGCAGCGCCAAAAGCCCGGCCAGGGAGGTGGTAAGTAGAAGGAAGTAGAAGGCCAGGTGTGCCACACTATCCTGAAACAGCAGGAAGGAAGTGATGAAGTAGAAACGGCCGGGCCGCATCTCCACCAGCAGCACAAACAAAGCCAGCACGCACCCCAATATGAAAGGAGTATACCACAACAAGCGGCGCCTCCCGGATTTCATGTAACTTGCTCTCTCAACCATCAAGAACCGAAGGTAATGGAACTCACGCAATCTGCCAATCTAAAGGACTCATCGGCTAGGCGCATAGACGCCTTGGATGTGCTGCGTGGCTTCGCCTTGTTAGGTATTGGCCTGGAGAACGCCTTTTCCATGCACACCCCCAATTCCATTTTTGGCCAGTACGCTGTTACCTACGGGCAGGGCTTGAACCACTTTCTTCTGCTGGGGCTCATGGTGGTGGTGAGAGGCAAGTTCTACCCCATCTTTTCTTTTCTGTTCGGGGCATCGGCCGCTTTGGGTCTGCCAAGCCAGGGCACCGGATTTTTCCTAAGGCGGCTTGCTGGGCTTTTGCTGTTAGGCCTGCTGCAGGTTTTTTTCATCTGGGAGGGAGATGTGTTGGTGCAGTACGCCGTAATGGGCTGCCTGCTACTCCTTCTGAGAAACTGGACCTCTAAGTCGTTGGTGGTAACAGGAGCTATGTTCTCACTTTTTAGCTTTATTGGCAAGGCATGGGAAATCTCCTTGGAGCCCACTGCTCCAGAAAACCTTGCCCTGTTGGAGAACGGTACCTTTTGGCAGATAGCGTCTTTTAGATGGTTGGAATACCAGAAGCATATCTTCACCTGGGGCGCCCTGCTGTTTTATAGCCGCATCTTTGGGTTCATGTTGCTGGGCTTTGCCTTCGTCAAGGGCAAAAGCCTTCAATGGCTTGCCTTGCCCGGCCAGATGAGAAAAATCTTTCTGGGACATTTAGCCTTGGCAGTCACAGTGGCCTTGGTGATGCAGGTGGCCGGTTGGCGGGGAGAGGCCGGGCAACTTTCTTGGTTGAAAGACCTAAGTCTGGGGCTGTATTTTTATGCCTCCGTTATTTGCCTGGCAGCTTTACCCGTGATGCTTTGGCATCTGCCCTGGTTGCAAGCACGACTGGAGCCATTAAAATACCTGGGCAAGCTTACCCTCACGCATTACCTGTTCCAGAACCTGTTGTTCAGCCTGGTGTTTTACCCATATGGTTTGGGGTTGTTTGGGAAACTAGAACCGTGGCAACTGGTCCTTCTTTATGGGGTGGTGATCACCCTGCAACTCACTATATCAGGTTGGGTATTGAGAAAGTGGAAGCAAGGGCCCGCCGAACACCTGCTCAGGTGGGTGGCCGGAAAAAAGAAGAAGGCGCCCCTTGGGTAAGAGACGCCTTTCTGTTGTATAGGTAATTTCAGCGGTTACGCCCGGGCTTTCTTCAGTTTAATAATGCCAATTTTATCTAAAGTCCAGATAACCGGGTAGGTTGGGTCTACTTCCCACCATTTCACCCCGAAGTTCACGCGGTTAGGCAGTTTGTGGTGGTTGTTCTGGAACAGCTCGCCGCCAGTTAAAAAGTCAAAGAACAACGAGTTGCGTGACTTGTCATGGTTGTCAAAGTTCTGGTAGCCGTATTTGTGGCCAGACCAGTTCACAATAGCACCGTGTAGCGGGCCCATTAAGAAGTGCAACGGCAACAACAGGTACATCCACCACTCGGTGGCAAAATTGATGTAGAAAAGCACGTACCCTACGCCCCAAGCCAGGCGGGAACCCCAGTGGTCACCAATGTTCTCAAGGGAGCGCCAGGTAGGATAGTTGCCATCAAAGCGCATCTCGGGTTCCACGCGCTTGTTGAGGAAATCATTGTAGATGTTTTTGGTCTTCCACATCATGGAAAACGCGTTGCCGGAAAAATGCGGGGAGTGCGGGTCCCGCTCTGTGTCTGAGAAGGCGTGGTGCATGCGGTGCATGATGGCATACGCCCTAGGTGACAGGTAAGAGGACCCCTGGCTAAGGTAGGTAAGCAGGAAGAAGAATTTCTCCCAGAACATGTTCATGGTGAACATCTTGTGGGCGGCGTAGCGGTGCAGGTAAAAGGTCTGTACAAACAACGACAGATACCAGTGCGCTACAAAAAAGAGAAGGATAATCATGCTGGGTGATCCAATTAATTAGGTGAAGTCACAAGAAGTGCGGTTGTAAAACAAACAGCCATTCAGTGAATAAGTTCACAAAGCTACAACGTTGGCGGCAAACCCTGCAAAAACAGGCCGTAGAAAAACCAGTTTAATGATGAAAATCATTTTTTGGTTCAGATATGGACTTGCTGGAGCTACGGTTGGAAAGGCCGCCAAATAGATAGGGAAGGGAGCGGGGCCTCCACCAAAATCCAGGTTTTAAGAATAGGGTGCTCAAAGCCCAGGGCCCTGGCGTGCAGGCAGATGCTTTTGTCTGGGTTAGGCGCTGGCGCACCGTATTTAAGGTCTCCCACAATTGGGCACTTGAGCGAGGCCAGCTGAACGCGTATCTGGTGGGGCCGTCCGGTCACGGGCCTTACCTCCACCAGGTGGTGGCTCCCTATGCTCTTCAGCAAGGAGTAGCTGAGTTCGGCGCGCTGGCTACCGGGCTTTTCCTGGGTGAGGGCCTTTGTGACGTTGCGTTCCGCGTCTTTCAGGAGCCAATGCACCAAAGTTCCGCTTTCTGGCTGCGGGGCACGCTGGGTGATAGCCCAGTAGACTTTCTCCGTCTTGCGGGTCTTGAATTGCTCGTTGAGCCGGGTGAGAGCCTTAGAGGTTTTGGCCAGCAGCACCACCCCACTTACCGGGCGGTCCAGCCGGTGCACCACGCCCATGAACACGTTGCCCGGCTTCTGGTACTTCTCCTTCACGTATTCCTTGGCCAGCTCTGAGAGCGGCTTGTCGCCGGTTTCGTCTCCCTGCACCAACACCCCGCTCGGCTTGTTCACCACCAACAGGTGGTTGTCTTCAAAAAGAACGTCAAGCTTTGGGAGGGGCATAAGGCGTTTTAAGGCTGTTTTTACGAAAAGAGGGCTAAACCAGGAAGTAGGCCCATAGGGGATTGCTGATTGTTGATTGCTGATTGTTCTTTCTGATAAAAAGCAATCAACAATCAGCCATTAATATGCTTCCTCAGCGGAAGGGAAGTCCTGTGATTTCACGTCTTTAATATAGCTGGTCACGGCCTCGGTGATGGTCTCGTGCAGTTCGGCGTAGCGGCGCAGGAAACGGGGCTTGAACTCCTTGGTGATGCCCAGTAGGTCATGGATCACCAGCACCTGGCCGTCTACGTGCGGACCAGCGCCAATGCCAATGATGGGGATGTGCAGCTCATCGGCCACACGTTTGGCCAGGGCCGCCGGAATCTTCTCCAGCACAATGGCAAAGCAGCCCAGGTCTTGCAGCAGGCGGGCGTCCTCCAGTAATTTCTCGGCCTCAGCTTCTTCTTTGGCGCGTACGGAGTAAGTCCCGAATTTATAGATGGACTGCGGGGTAAGGCCCAGGTGACCCATCACGGGCACGCCAGCGCTCAGGATGCGGGTCACAGATTCTTTGATCTCCAGGCCGCCTTCCAGCTTCACGCCGTGGGCCCCAGATTCTTTCATGATCCTAATAGCAGAGCGCAGGGCCTCTGAGGAATTGCCCTGGTAAGAACCGAAGGGTAAATCCACTACTACAAAGGCGCGTTTCACGCCCCGCACCACGCTGGAGGCATGGTAGATCATCTGGTCCAGGGTGATGGGCAGGGTAGTCTCATGGCCGGCCATCACGTTAGACGCTGAATCGCCTACCAGTAAAACGTCTGTTCCGGCGGCGTCCAGCAGGGTGGCCATGGAGAAGTCATAGGCCGTGAGCATGGAAATTTTCTCGCCGCGGGCCTTCATGCTGTGCAGCTGGTGGGTGGTAACTATCTTGACTTCGCTTTTGTGAACCGACATAACAATTGATATTGGGGCTGGGCAAAGGTAAGGAGTGCGGGAATAGGAAGTAAGGATTAAGAATCAGAAATTCTGAATTTCTGGCGTACGGCAACTAGTTTCTGTTTTAGGCCCGTTTTCACCAAAACAGGCCCAAAACAGAAAGACCACCGGATTGCGGTGGTCTTTCTGTTGCTAGAACTGGCGCCCGGTGGCGCTTTCGCTCCTTCTTATGCGTAGGTCCTGCAGGATAGAGGACTTGGCGTTGATGTTGATGGAGTACCGCTGCAGAGCACCAAAAGGCACCCAGTCAATGGACATCTGCCAACAGTGCAGGTCACGGGTAATACCTATGTTGGTGTAGCTCAGCAATTGGTTCTTAAAGTCATAGGTGGTGGTATAGGTAAAGGCCCATTTGTCTGTGAGCGTGACCGAACCGTTGAAACCCGCCGAGGTGGCATTGTTCATGAGCTTATCCGTGAGGTTATCCCGGGTGAAGTTAGAGGTAAGGTCCACGGAAAGGGTCCAGGGAATGTCAAACTCCACGTAGTCTGCGGCAGTGAGGTTACGCTGCAAGGCTGGCAGGTTGGTGGTAGGCGCCGCCCCAGACTGGGCTTGCTGCTTGCGGGCGGCGGGATTGAACTCGAAACCGGTATTGAAGAAAACGTTCATGAGTCGGGCGACTTTAAAACCGCCTCCGTTTATCAAGAACTCGTTGCGGCGCTGGCCATTCACGTAACGGTAGGGGTCAAAGGTGGCCCCGGTGGTAAAGGAAAGCGTGTTGAACAGGCGGGTACTCAGGTCAATGTTGATGTTAGACATCTTAAAGGAATCTGCGGCGAAGTTGTAGGCAGACCGGATGGCAAAGCGATCAATCAGGCTTACCTTCTTGTACACCCCGGCGCTGTCTGTTTTCACCTTCATCTCAATGTTGTTGTCAATCCCGAAGGAGAGGGCGCTACTCAGGCCTGCGCCTGGCACGTTTCCTTCCAGCCCCTGAAACCGGGATAGCAGTTGGGTTCTGCCCAGGCTGTCTTGCTGCACCCGCTGGTAGAACCCAAACTCCTCCCGCCCAAAATCTGGCCGGAAGTTATAGGAAACGTTAGGGGTCATGGTGTGCCTGATGGCCTGCACCTTCTTGCCATTGATCTGGGCAATGCCGTACAGGTTGGTGGTTAAGGAAAGGCCTCCGCTGTATTGGTAGGCTCGCTGCAGACCGCCTGTGGTGTCTACTGCCAGCAGGGCAGACCCAGGAATGCTTCGGTACGTATATTTCTTGAAGAACCAGCTCTCACTGTAGTTGGCGCCCGGGGTCAGCTTGAAGTACTTGAACAGACTAATAGTAGGCAAAGTGAGGGGAATGTCATGGTTGATGCTGCGGCGGGCGTTCCTGAAAATCTCAGACAGGTTTCCTCCGTTAATGGCCAACACCGTATCACGCCCCCTGGCCGCCGAAAAAGGGTAGCCCAGACCTTGCGCCCCAGAAAGCCTATTGGACACGTACTGCCGCGAATTAAGGTTATAGCCTATCCGGATGCCTTCAATCCAGCGGCCTGTCAATGTTCCGCCAAACCACTCTATGGGGCTTTGGCTGGCCACGCCAAAACTGAAGTCGGGTAGCGTGAAACTCATTTCCTGTACTGGTACCTGTTTTCCGGCCTCATCTAGCTGCAGGGCTTGCTTTTGCTGCTGGGAAATGGAAATTCCGTAGGTAATAGGCGAGTTGGGGCTGCTTTTTCTATAAGAAAGGCTGGAGTTGAAGTTGGGCGAAAGCGATTGCCGCGGGTCTAAGGAATTACGTTGGTTGTAGAACTGGCTACCGGCGTTCACGCTAGCTGAGAATTGTCCTTTTCCGGGCCGGGTCACGGGGCTGTGGCTCCAGCTAATCCAAATATCACGGGAGTCTGAGGGGTAATTGTAAACCTGGTCTGTGCTTCGGCCTATGTTTACGTCATCACTTCCTTTTATATAGGAGTGGCTGAGCGAGAAATTACCGTTGAATTTATAACGCTTGGTATAGGTAGACTGTACGCGGGCACCGTACCCGCCCAATGAATAGATATCACCGGTTATGCGCAGGTCCATGTAGTCATTCACCGCCCAGTAAAAGCCGCCCTCACGCAGATAGAAACCCTGCTGGGCAGACTCCCCGAACGAAGGAATTATAACCCCAGAACCTCGCTTGCGGGGCGAGGGAAAGAAACCAAACGGCAAGCCGATGGGTGTGGGTACGTCTGCGAACACCAGATGGAAAGGCCCGGCAATGACCCGGTCATTAGGAATCACCTTCATCTTGGTGGCCTTGATGTAAAAGTGCGGGTGCTCCAGGTCACAAGTGGTGTAGCGGGCGTGCTTCCCGTAAATATTGCCTATGGAGTCGCGCTTAATGGTTTCGGCGTGAATATAGCCTTCGCCCTGGGTGGTCACGGCGCCAATCACGCGGCCCTTCTTTGATTTGTAGTTGTAGGCAATGCGCTCGGCCTGGTAGGTTTCGGCACCGTTTTTGAACAGGGGCTTTTTCTGCAGCACGCCGGCAGAGTCCAGAATACCGTCGGCGGTAAGAATATTGGTTTTCCAATTAATCTGGATGAGGGCCGCGTCCAGGGAGATCTCGCCGTAGTCTATGTGGGCATCACCGTACAGGTACATGATCTGGTTGATGGCATCATACCTGATGGAATCTTTGGCGTTATAATTGATAGTGGTCTCAATAGCACCGGTAGGCTTTCTTTTGACGGTATCTTGGGTAACGGCAGAAGATGTTGTGGGCTTACTGCCGGCGGGGAGCGTACCCGCGCCGGTGGGGGCACGCTTGGGCACTACCTGGGCAAATCCCTCCTGGACGGAGAAAAAGGCAGCCACGTAGAAAAGGGCAATTGCCAAATACTGGAGGGATCTCTTCTGATTCAAGTAAAATTTTTGTTATTTTGTTAATTAGGACAAAGTTATTAACAATAGCTTTTAACTAACGCATCTCGTGAAAAATATTGTCTCTCTCTCCGTGTTTGCTTTTTTATTGTTTACCTCTTTCACCACTTTTGAGCGGAAGGAGGTAAGGGTACGCACCATAGTGATTGATGCTGGCCACGGCGGAAAAGACACGGGGTGTAACGGGGTTTCTGCCCGGGAAAAGGAAGTAGCCCTTAAAGTAGCCTTACAACTGGGTGAGCTGATTGAAAACAACCTGCCAGACGTAAAAGTGATCTTCACCCGTAAGACTGATACGTTTGTAGAGCTGATTGATAGGGCTGGCATCGCAAATAAAAACCACGCCGACCTTTTTGTCTCCATTCACTGCAATTCTGGCCCCAGCGCGGCATACGGCACAGAGACCTACACCATGGGTCTGCACAAGTCCAGCGGCAACCTGGCGGTGGCCACCCGTGAGAACTCCGTTATCTTGCAGGAAGACAACTACAAAGAAAAATACAACGGCTTTAACCCTAACTCGCCTCAGAGTCACATCCTTTTCAGTTTATACCAGAGCGCCTACTTAGACAACAGCCTGCGGTTTGCCCAAAAGGTAGAGGAGCAGTTCAAGCACAAGGTGGGCCGCAGCAGCCGCGGGGTAAAGCAGGCTGGCTTTCTGGTACTCTGGAAGTCGGCTATGCCCAGCACCTTAATTGAGATTGGTTTCCTGACTAATCCGCAGGAAGAGCGTTTCCTGAACGATAAGACCAACCAATCGTATATGGCATCAGGCATCTACCGCGCTTTCAAAGAGTACAAGCAGGAGCTGGAAGCCATGAACTAAATAACCTTACCTCTGTGAAATTTTCCAAAGAACTCAAAGTGGCGCTACTGGGCATTGTGGCTCTGGTGGCGCTCTACGTGGGCTTCATGTTCCTGAAAGGAACCAATATACTTTCCTCCAACAAAACCTATTATGTGGTCTATGACTCAGTAGAGGGCTTGGCGGTGTCTAACCCCGTGCTGGTGAATGGGTACCGGGTGGGTCTGGTAAAGGAAATGAAGCTGGACCAGAAGAAAGGCAACAAGATCCTGGTCACCCTGGACATTGAGCAGGACATAGCCATAGGAGACTCCACCATTGCCATGTTGGTCAGCTCAGATTTACTGGGGAGCAAAGCCATTGACCTGTACATGGGCCGCAACAACAAGCGCTACGAGGGCGGCGAATTCCTGATCCCATATGTAAAGCAAAGCATCACCGACATGCTTTCAGCCAGGGCAATGCCGGTTCTTGGAACGGTAGATTCCACTCTTCAGCGCCTGAACATGTTCCTGGACAAAGACGCCAAAAAAAGCATCCAGTCTATCTTGCTGAACGCCGAGGCCACGTCTGAAACCCTGCGGGCTATCATGTTGGCTAACCAGGGAAACATCAATGAGATTACGGGTAACCTGGCACAGCTTACCGCCGCGCTGCGCGGTACAGAGGCTAAGTTCAACCAGTTGGCCGGCAACCTCAACACCATTACAGACACCCTGGATGTGAATTCCATGAACAGCGCCATTAGGGGGTTGGATAGCACCATCTATCAGGCGCAGATGACCATGCAGCGCCTCAACCAGAACAACGGTAGCCTGGGCAAGCTCATGAACGACGACTCCCTTTACAGCAACCTGAACGCCTCAAGCGCCAGCCTGAACGCCCTGTTAATGGACCTCAAAGCCAACCCTAAACGCTACGTACATTTCTCGCTCATAGGCGGGGGTACCAAAGTAAAGGAAGCTGATACCGTAAAAGAGGCCACTAAAGTTAAAAAGGCGAATACCGTGGAGAAGGCAGGCACCGTAGACCAATAGTGCCAACCTCTTCTGTGTAAAACCCGTTTTACCCCTGTTTTAGAGAAAGCAGGCGTAAAACGGGTTTTTCGTTTTAAGGGCCTTGGAAATATTTGCCTAACACTTGTTAGGCAAGGCTTGGTTTTCCTATATTTGTACAGTACGCATACCACTCCAACCTAACCTAACCTAACCTAACAGCAAATTCTCCCGCATGGATTTAGAATTCAACAAAAACGAAGACAGCCTCAAACAGCTTTGTTTCCAACTCAAAAGCAGGCACAGCAAGGTAGCCCTGGGCGGCGGTGAGAAAGCCATTGCCAAGCAGCACGAAAAAGGCAAGCTCACTGCCCGCGAAAGAATAAAGTACCTGCTGGATGAAGATTCTGAGTTTCTGGAAATTGCCACCTTCGCCGGGGAGGGCATGTACCAAGAGTACGGCGGCTGTCCGGGCAGCGGGGTAGTGGCCGGTATTGGCTACGTGAAAGGTCGGCAGTGTATGGTAGTGGCCAATGACGCCACCGTGAAAGCGGGCGCCTGGTTTCCTATTACCGCCAAGAAAAACCTGCGCGCCCAGGAGATAGCCCTTGAAAACCGTTTGCCAGTTATTTACTTGGTAGACAGCGCTGGGGTATTCCTGCCTATGCAAGATGAGATCTTCCCAGACAAAGAGCATTTTGGCCGCATGTTCAGAAATAACGCCATCATGAGTTCCGAGGGCATTGTGCAGATCTCGGCTATCATGGGTTCCTGTGTGGCGGGTGGTGCGTATTTGCCCATCATGAGCGATGAGGCCATGATTGTGGAAGGCACCGGCTCCATCTTTCTGGCGGGTTCTTACCTGGTGAAGGCCGCCATTGGCGAAACCATTGACAATGAAACCCTGGGCGGCGCCTCTACCCACTCAGAAATCTCAGGCGTAACTGACTATAAATTTGAAACCGACCAGGAGTGCCTGGACCACATAAGGAACATCTTTGACAAGATGGGTGAGAATCCCAAGGCCGGTTTCAGCCGCACGGCCCCTGCTGTGCCCAAGCTCGACCCCAAAGAAATCTACGGTCTGCTGCCACAGGACCGCGTAAAGCCCTATGACATGATGGACATCATCCTGCGCATGGTAGACCACTCTGAGTTTGAGCCTTACAAAGACCTTTACGGCCAGAGCCTTATCTGCGGTTTGGCGCGCATTGACGGCTGGGCCGTGGGCATTGTGGCCAACCAGCGCAAGATTGTGAAAAGCAAGAAAGGCGAGATGCAGATGGGCGGCGTGATCTACTCAGACAGTGCAGACAAAGCCGCGCGCTTTATCATGAACTGCAACCAGAAAAAGATTCCATTGGTGTTCCTGCAAGACGTAAGTGGGTTCATGGTGGGCAGCAAAGCCGAGCACGGCGGTATTATCAAGGACGGCGCCAAAATGGTGAATGCCATGAGCAACAGCGTGGTGCCCAAGTTCACTATCTTAATAGGTAACAGCTACGGCGCGGGCAACTACGCCATGTGCGGCAAGGCCTATGACCCGCGCCTGATCTATGCCTGGCCCACGGCCCAACTGGCAGTGATGAGCGGCGCCTCGGCGGCCAAAACGTTGCTCCAGATTCAGGTGGCCTCGCTAAAAGCCAAGGGCGAAGTGATTACTCCAGAAGCCGAGAAAGAACTATTGGACAAGATCACGGCCCGTTATAATGAGCAATTGAGCCCCTATTACGCCGCGGCCCGCCTTTGGGTAGACGGCATCATTGACCCCCTGGAAACCCGCAAGGTCATTTCCATGGGCATTGAGGCGGCCAACCACGCGCCTATCACCAAGCCCTTCAACGTGGGCGTAATCCAAACGTGATGGTGATTAAGAATTAAGAGGAGCGATGCTGTCGTTCCGGAAGGAGGGCCGCGCTCAGTCCAAGTTCATTCTTACCCGGTGTTCAATGTCAAAGCGTTTCGGGCCTGTTTTCCCAAAAACAGGCCCGAAACGCTTTGGTGCTAATTCCCGTTTTCAGGAAAGGGAAGGGAGAAACCGGCCGTGGTGGTATAAAATTGATAGGGCAGTTTCAATTCTTAATTCCTACTTTTAAATTCTTAATTACCCTACCTTGACCAATAAAGAATTAAAGGCGCTTATTTCACTGCTGGACGATGAAGACCCGGATGTGGTGGCGCATGTGCAACAGAAAATAGTAGAACTGGGAGAAACCATTACTCCCTTTCTGGAAGAGGCCTGGGAAGAAAGCTTGGACCCCGAGCACCAGAAAAAGCTGGAAGACCTCATTCATGACCTTCAGTTTGAGGCGCTGCTGCGCCGCCTGAAAGCCTGGAAAGAAGAAGGCGCCGAAGACCTGCTCTACGGCATGTGGCTGGTGAACACCTACCAGTACCCAGACGTGAGCCTGGAGCAACTCAAGCAAACCCTAGCCGAGATCTATTATGAGGCCTGGGTCAACGTGCGCCCCGAGATGCACCCCTATGACCAGGTAAAAGCCCTTAACCACGTGCTCTTTAAGCTGCACCATTTCGGGGCCAATACCAAGAACTTCCATGCGCCGGCCAACTCCATGCTCAACCAGGTGCTGGAAAGCAAGCGCGGCAACCCGCTCACCCTGTGCGTTATCTACATGACTCTGGCGCAGAAACTGGGTTTGCCGGTGTACGGCGTGAACCTGCCCAACCTGTTCATTCTCACCTTTAAGGGAGACATCTTGCCGCAGTTTTACATCAATGTGTACAACCGGGGCCTCATTCTTTCTAAAAGTGATATTGACAATTACCTGCTGCAGCTCAACCTTAACCCCATTGACATCTTCTATGAGCCTTGCGCGCCCATAGACATTGTACGACGGGCCCTGCGCAACCTCTCCCTGTCCTATGAAAAGCTGAACGAACTGGAGAAAGCCACCGAGATAGAAAAACTGTTGGATGTGTTAGGCGTGGAACCCACCACCTCCAACAGAACCAGTGAAGACGACGAGGACGGAGACGAAGAAGGTTCTGTGGGCGATGATTTCACCGATGAGGACGAATAACGTTTTGAGGCTGTTTTAGCAAAAACGGCCCCAAAACAGAAATAGACCCTACCGTAGCAGCAGGCCACCCAAAAAGGGTGGCCTGCTGCTTTTTTATACAACCCTGTTTAGGTACTAAATAGGAGTAACGCCCTGCCTGAATGCGCACGCTTCTGATTTTCCAATTCACCCGTTTTGAGCCTGTTTTCCCAAAAACAGGCTCAAAACGGGTGGAGCATTCGCGCATCTTTCTATCTTTAGCGCTTCATTTACAGCAGCATGATACAGAAGAGTACCCGCTTAGAGAATGTTTTCTACGAGATCAGGGGGCCCATCTTTGAGAAGGCCATGGACCTAGAAAAGCAAGGCTACCGCATTACCCGCCTTAACATTGGCAACCCGGCGCCCTTCGGGTTTGATACCCCAGATGAGATTGTGCATGACATGATTGTGAACCTGCGCAACGCCCAGGGCTACACAGACTCCAAAGGAATATTTGCCGCCCGCAAGGCCGTCATGCACTACGCGCAAAGCAAATACATAAAAGACGTCACCGTAGACGATATAATCATTGGCAATGGCGTGAGCGAGCTTATCCTTATGGCCATGCAGGCGCTGCTCAACCCAGACGACGAGATCCTGATCCCATCGCCGGATTACCCGCTCTGGACCGCCGCCGTGACGCTGTCTGGGGGCAAGCCAGTGCACTACGTCTGTGACGAAGCCTCAGGCTGGTACCCAGACCTAGCGGATATAGAAAGTAAGATCACTCCGCGCACCAAAGGCCTGGTGCTCATTAACCCCAATAACCCCACCGGCGCCGTGTACCCCGCAGAGGTGCTGGAAGACTTGGTGCGGTTAGCCGAAAAGTACCAATTAATCGTGTTCTCAGACGAGATCTATGACAAGATTCTCTATGACGGCACAGTGCACCATTCCACGGCCGCTTTCTCCAATGAGGTGTTGTTTCTTACGTTTGGGGGCTTGTCCAAGAATTACCGCGCCGCCGGGTTCAGAGCAGGGTGGGTGATTATCAGCGGCAAAAAACACGTGGCCAAATCTTACATTGAAGGCTTGAACGCTTTGGCAAGTATGCGCCTGTGCAGCAACGCGCCGGCGCAGTTCGCTATCCAAACCGCCCTGGGCGGCTACCAGAGCATCAATGACTTGGTCTTGCCCAGCGGAAGGTTGCACAAGCAGCGCGAAGTATGTTATGAGAAACTGACGGCCATACCCGGTATCACCTGCGTGAAGCCTACGGGGGCGTTCTACATGTTCCCCAAAATTGATACCCGTAAATTCAACATTGTCTCAGACGAGAAACTGGTGCTGGACTTGCTCATTGACCAACACGTGCTGCTGGTGCAGGGCTCGGGCTTTAACTGGAAACAGCCCGACCACTTCCGGGTAGTGTACCTGCCTACGGTGGAAGAACTAAGCACCACGCTTGGCAAACTCCGGCACTTTCTAACCGATTATAATCAAAGTCTGCTAGACGAGTAAAAGGTGGTGTTTTGGGCCTGTTTTTTCAAAAACAGGCCCAAAACACCACCTTTAAAATTAATCCTAAGGCACGTTTTCAGCCCTTACGCCGGCACATACTGCAGAAAGCTAAGGTTTTCTTCGCGCAGCGTGTCATGAGCCATTTCTGAGAGGTTGTTGGCAGTCACGGCCCTGATTTGGCTAAAGATGTCATTGAGGCCTTCTACGGTGTTCAGGTCCAGAATGCTTTTACCCATCATCATCATAAAGCCCATGTTGCTTTCCTCAGCCATGGCCAGTTGCCCCATCAATTGCTCTTTGGCTGTGTGCAGCTGCACTGAGCCCATGGGTTTCTCTCGGAGCAGTTTCATCTCTTTCAAGACCAGCCCAATGGTGCGTTTGAGTTGCTTTTTCTCGGTGCCAAAGTAAATCCCGAACAACCCAGTGTCTATATAGGTAGAATAGTTGGCGTCAATAGTGTACACCAGGCCATGCTTTTCCCGCACGGCCAGGTTCAGGCGGGAGTTCATACCGGGCCCGCCCAAGATATTCACCAGCATGAAGAAGGTAAGCCGTCGTGGGTCTGAGAGCGGATAGGCGGGGCAACCAATCACACAGTGGGCCTGCTGAATGGCCTTTTCCACCTCCAGCGTCTGGGGAGTATAATTGTCAAAGGTAAGTCGCTGCCGGGGCTGGATCTTCTCTGGTATCTGGCCCAGGTACTTCTCAGCTAGCTTTACCACCCGCTCCAGAGGCCAGTTGCTCACCGAACAGAAGACCAGTTTATCGGTGCTGAGATTGCGGGCAATGAAGGCCTGGAAGTCTTCGCGGGTGAAGCCACTCACGCTCTCGCGGGTGCCCAGAATGTTATAGCCCAGCGGGTGGTTTTTGAAGACCACGCTGTCAAACTCGTCAATGATGGCGTCCTCAGGAGTGTCCAGGTACATGGCCATCTCCTCCAGAATCACGCCGCGCTCTTTCTCAATCTCCTTGGTAGGGAAGGTGGAGTGAAAGGTAATGTCGGTGAGCAGTTCAAAGGCCTTCTCAAAGTGGTTTTCCAGGACCGAGGCGTAGAAGCTGATCTTCTCTTTGGTGGTATAGGCATTGAGCTCGCCGCCCACGCTTTCCAACCGGTTTAAGATATGGAACGACTTCCGCTTTTGGGTGCCTTTGAAGGCCATGTGTTCCCAGAAGTGGGCCAGGCCCTGTTCATGCGGTAATTCGTCACGGGAGCCAATGTCCATCATGAAACCGCAATGCGCGATCTTGGTGTGGGGCACCTGCTTGTGCAGCACCCTGATGCCGTTGGCTAAGGTATGGATATGGTAATCAGGTAATTTCGTCAAAGTCAATCTGTTTTATCAAGGGATAAACCCACTTGCCTATGGTTTGTTTTTAAACCGCGGCAAGCAGCCTGCAAAGGTACGGAGGAATCAATTAAGAATTACGAATTAGGAATTGGCGCCGAAGAAAGGGGGCTTTTGTTTTAAGCCTGTTTTTACAAAAACAGGCTTAAAACAGAAAGGGTATTCTTCTGCCCCTTGCTAACCCTTCCTGAAGTCTGCGTATAGTTGGTTATGAGAAAGAGGGTACTGCAGTATGTGCGCAAGTATTACAATTTGGTGATCAACAGTATTGCCCTTTATCCTGCGCTTATCTCGCTCGCGTTTCTTTTGGTATCTTACCTCATGCTCACCATTGATTTTTCCCCCTACGGGAAATCCATAAAGAGCCAGTGGGATTTCCTGACCCTGAAAGACGCCAGCACGGCCCGTACCATTGCCGCCACCATTGCCGCCGGCATTCTGTCTTTGACGGTTTTCAGCTTTTCAATGGTCATGATTCTGCTAAACCAGGCGGCCTCCAACATGAGTAACCGGGTGCTGGATAGTATGATAGGAAACCGGTTTCAGCAATGGGTACTGGGGTTTTACATAGGAACCATTGTGTATGCCCTGTTTCTGTTAAGCACTATCCGTGACCTTGATACGGGCATCTACGTGCCTGCCCTGAGCGTGTATCTGCTCATTCTGCTCACCGTGGTAGATATTTTCCTGTTTATCTATTTCCTGCATTACGTGACCCAATCTGTGAAATATGAGGTCATCATAGAGCGCATCCACAGGCAGACTCGACAAATATTAGAACAGCAGTTTCCGCTGCCTCAAGCCCCTGGTGAGGATCTGCCGCCCTTAGAACAGGCTCATGATGTGAAAATGCAGGCCTCTGGATACTTTCAGGGGTTTGACCAAAAACAACTGCTTGCCTACTGTACCCAAAAGAACTGGACCTTTGTGTTTCTGTACCCAGTTGGCTCGTTTATCTTGCAGGGCAGACCCTTTGGGAAAGTCCTTTCCCCGCAGCCAATTACCCAGGAGGAATACAAGCAAATTCAGTTGCTGGTAGATTTTTACCGAGGCGAACCCATTGAGAAAAACCCTTTTTATGGGTTTAAACAGTTGGCGGAAGTGGCCATTAAAGCCCTAAGCCCCGGCATTAATGACCCTGGGACGGCTATCCTGAGTTTGCATGTGCTGGGCGACCTGCTATCCTTTTACCTTATCCATTTTGCCCATCAGTTTTTTTATGACAAGGAGCAGGTGCTACGTATTGTCACCAGGGAGACAACCTTTCAGGAGCTTATCCAGGCTACCCTGCTCCCTATCTGGGACTATGGCAAAGAAGATAGACTACTAAGAGAGGCTATAGATAAAACCTTAAGCCAACTGCAGCAGCTGGAGTTAGGCTCAGAAGAAAACAAAGAGGTTTTGAGTGCGCTGTTACTGCGGGTGAGGGCGCAAAAGGAAACCAGTACCTAGAAAAAGAAAAGCCAGAAAAGCAGTTAACGCGAAGGTTATACTGTGCGGCAAGCATAAGATATGAGGTTGGTATAGGCAGCACCACTTATGTTTGTCCCTTAAATTATCCCTTCAATACCTGCTCATACACCCCATGCAACTGCGGAATGGTTACCTCAGGCCGGAAGATCTGGGCATGTTCCAGTCCCTGCTGCACCATTTGCTTCTGTAGGTCTGTGGTGGAGAGAATTTCCTGGATTGCCTGGGCTAGAACATCTACATCCGTAGGTGACACATAACGAGTAGCGGGGCCGCCGGCTTCAGAGAAGCAGGAACCGGTAGAGGTAATCACGGGTACGCCGCTGTTCAGGGCCTCTACAATAGGTATCCCGAAGCCTTCAAAGATAGACGGATACACAAACAGCGTAGCCAACTGGTAAATGACAGGCAGCTCCTGAAACGGGATGTAAGGCAGAAACAGCACCTTCTCCTGTAGGCGATGCTGGGCAATAAAGGCCTGCATCTCTTTGTAATACTCGGTCTTGCGGCCAATGAACACCAGCGGCGCGGGAGCCCCGGCGGCATGCCAGCCTTTTAGCAGGTGCAGTTGGTTCTTGCGGCGTTCCAGCGTGCCTACGCACAGGATAAACTCTTGGGGCAAGGCATACTTTTCCCGAATGGCTTTCTGGGCCTGTTTTTCGGGAATCAATTGAAAAACGGGATCACAGTCCTGGTACACCACCTGTACCTTATTGCGGCCCACGCCAAAGAACTCTTCCAAATCCTGCGCAGTCTGCTCACTAATGGCCACAATCTGATGCGCCATATCACAAGCGTCTTTGAACTTCTTGCGGTAAATGTAGCGGTCAATGGTAGGGTAGAGCTCCGGGAACCGCAAAAAGATCAGGTCATGGATAGTCACTACCAGTTTGGTACGGTTGCGGTCCAGGCCGTAGGGAAGTTCATTGCTGAGGCCGTGGTAGACCTGCACGCCGTGTTTGGGCAGGGCAGCCCGCAGCCCGAAGGTGCGCCACAGAGAGGAGAAGCGCTTGCCCAACCCATCTGGCTGCACTACCTGCGTCTTGGCCACCGGCGGAAAAAAATCCTGGAACAACGCGTTCTTGCGGGGCGTGAACAAGGCATACTCTTCCTGGGGGAAGTGCGTCATCATGCCTGAGATGACAAAGCGGCTGTAATTGCCCAGGCCAGAGGTATTAGTAAAGGCGCGCTTGGCGTCAAATCCTATCTTCATATAACAGACTGCAAGGTAGGCTTAATTCTCTTTTTCTGCCACTTTTAGGAGAAGCGTGTCGCCTTCAGGAGGTAGTCTGCCTTGATGACCTTTACCCGGGCTAATGAGTTTTTATCAGCTAATGCTAGAGCAGTCTACTTTTTGATTGTTCGCTCTGGGAAATAATTCCAGGATTGAAGACTGCCTTTCTAAGATAAGTTTCAGTTGCTTAAGAAAAGCCTACCGCCACACCAATTCCATGACCGTGGTGCCCACCTGCACCGTAGTGTAGGCCTCGCCGGGCAAGCGCTTTACTACTATCCTTTTCACGCGGGAAGAAAGCTTCTGCTGGGCCATGACCAGGGTAGGAGATTCTTTCCGGAATAGCACAATGCCGCCGTTATCTGCAATGTTGGTCCTTGATTTGGGCTTATAGATAAACCGGGAGCCGTGCACTTCCAGGGGCACGGCGGTGGGGAAGGCGGAGAGGTTGTGTGCCAGCTCCAGGGCCTTGCCGGCATTGGGTACCCCGTAGCCCACGTAGTTATTCCCGAAGGGGTAAAGGTGGCTGCTGCGGTGCAGGATATGGGTGAGTTGGGCAGGGGTCAGGCGTGGGTTCTCTTCCAACAGGCAGGCAATGAGGCCCGTGATAATGGGCGCTGAAAAAGAGGTGCCCGAACTGGCAAAACAGGCCACGTCTGGTTTGAGGTACGGCAGAAAACCGGGTCCGATACCGCTGTAGCCTTGTTTAGCCCAGGTAAAGTAATCGGTGGCGCCAACGGTGATAACGCCGGGGGCATCAGCGGGGGTGTTCAGGATTTGCCATTTTTTGTTGCCGCCGTCATTGCCAGCCGCAATCACCAAGAGCATACCTTTCTGTTCCACGGCCATCTGCACGGCCCGAGCAATAAAGCTGCCCCCATTCATCTGGTCTGGCCGGTAATTCTCGGCGGGGTTATCAAAGCCGGTTCCGTAGCCTAGGGAGGAATTTACCAGGCGCACGCCCAGACTGTCCATCCATTCCAGGGCCCGTACAAAATACTCTTCCTCCACCCGGGACTCGCGGCTGCCGTGGTCGGTGCGGGCCAGGTAATAGTCGGCCTCGGGGGCCAGCCCACTGATTACTTTTTCATGGGGATCGTTCCCGCCCAAGCAGAGCAGCACCTCGGTGCCATGGTCATCTAAACTGCTCTCCTTTTCGCCGTACAGGTCTTGGCGGGCGGGGTTGACAAAGTCTCTGTAAAGTTTTATGCGCCCGCTCTCAAACAAAGGGGCCAGGCCCGGCTTTTGGGGCGCCTCATAGAACCCGGCGTCAATCACCCCAATCTTCACGCCTCGGCCAGTAAGGCTTTGCACAAAAATTGCTTCAGACTTTAACTGAGACAGGGCTTTGGCTATGTAGTTGGGCTGTAAGGGAGCCGTGGCGGCAGCTTGAAAGTAACCGGTGATAGGTTGAATCTCTTGCACGTAAGCAGCCTGCTGCAAGGTAGATGCCTGACCGGGTTGGGCGGTGACTACAGCAGCATTGAGCCACTTGGAAACAGAAGAGACCGTGAAGCCGCGCCGGGCCAAACTGTCCAGGTAGGGTTGGTGCACCGGCGCATCTGTTTCCTGGGTAGGCGGAAGGTGCTGCAGACGGCGCTGGGCGGCCGTGGCTTCACTTACCCATTGCCCGGCCGCAGCCGCTGGTTTGTCTTTGAAAAGGACCCAGTACCGTTGTTGCGCCAGGGCCGCCGGAGAGAAAAACCCGGAGAAAGCCAAGACACACAGAAAAATTAATTTAGTACCAGTACCCACGTGGGAAAGATTAAATGAAGCCTTTTACCCTGCAAATTACCATTTAATATCATACATTTAAGCTTTCAAAAGGTACCTGTTTTTCGCTCGTTTTCTGAAAAACAGGCTCAAAACGCCTGCTGCCCGCCGGGTGGCACACAAACGCTACTGCCATGAAATACGAGTCTATCGGGAAAGACCTCTACATCCACAACCGCCAGAAGTTTGTTCCTTACCTCAAGCCCCAGTCGCTGGCCATTTTCCACTCCAATGACGTGATGCCCACCAACGCAGACGGTACCATGCCCTTCCGGCAGAACAACGATCTGCTCTGGCTTAGTGGTATAGACCAAGAGGAAAGCGTGCTCATCCTTTTCCCCGATGCCCGCGAGGAGCGCCTGAAGGAAATCCTGTTTGTGCGGGAAACCAATGACCATATCCTTACCTGGGAAGGCTACAAACTCACCAAGGAGCAGGCCCGCGAAGTGTCTGGTATTGAGACCATCTTCTGGACCCATGAGTTTGACAGCATCTTAAACTCGCTCATGCCCTACGTGGAGAACGTGTACCTCAATTCCAACGAGCATCTGCGCGCTGTGGTAGAGGTGGAAACCCGTGACGCCCGCTTCATAAAGAAAATACAAGCCAAATATCCGCTGCACAACTACTGCCGCAGCACCCAACACCTGCATTACTTGCGCTCTATCAAGCACCCGCGGGAGATTGAGCTTATGCGCACCGCCTGCAACATCACCGAGAAAGCGTTCCGGAGGCTGCTCAAGTTTGTGAAGCCTGGGGTGATGGAGTATGAGATTGAAGCCGAGATAAGCCATGAGTTCCTGCGCAACCGCTCCCGCGGACCAGCCTATGGGTCTATCATCGCCTCTGGTGCCAACGCCTGCATCCTGCATTACGTGGACAACTTCAGGGAGTGTAAAGACGGTGACGTGCTCTTGATGGACTTTGGCGCCGAGTATGCCAACTACGCCGCAGACCTTACCCGCTCCATACCGGTGAACGGCAAATTCACCCCGCGCCAGGCCGATGTGTACAACTCTGTGCTGCACGTCATGGACACGGCCAAAAAGATGCTGGTGCCTGGCAACACCCTGGACCAATACCACAAGTTTGTAGGTAAGGTGATGGAAAATGAGCTTATCAAACTGGGGCTGCTGAACGAGAGTGACGTGCACCACCAGAACCCAGACGCCCCGCTTTACAAGAAATACTTCCCGCACGGCACCTCGCACTTCCTGGGCTTAGACGTGCATGACGTAGGTGATAAATACCGTCCGTTTGAGGAAGGCATGGTCTTTACCTGCGAGCCTGGTATCTACATCAGGGAAGAAGGCCTGGGCATACGCCTGGAGAACGACTTCCTGGTAACCCACAACGGGGCAGTAGACCTGATGGGGAACATACCATTGGCGCTGGAAGACATTGAGCGCGAGATGCGCAGTTAAGCAAAAGTTTAGTTAACCTGTTTTGGGGCTGTTTTCTAAAAAACAGCCCCAAAACAGTATGTGCTTTTACCAAGGGCCCCTACCCTTAAAGTTTTTAAGAGTGAACGTGAGTACCAAACAACAAGTAGCCAAAACCAGACGCACCGTTGCCTTTTTCTGGGTCTGGAGTTTCTTTTGGGTGGCCTTTTCTGCGGCCGGGCAAACGAAAGCACTTCCGTTAGCAGAGGGCCAGGAAGACCCAAACACCCGCCGCCTGAGCCTGGTGGAAGTCATTAAAATGGCCAAGGAACAATCGCCCAGCTACCAGCAGGCATTGACCCAACTGGAGAACCGTACCTGGCAGTACCAGACCTACAAAAGCAATTACCTGCCCCAGCTCAAGCTGAACGCCACCCTGCCAGACTATACCAAAAGTATTAACCCCATTGTGCAGCCTTCCGGTAACATTGAGTTCCGGCGCCAGCACGTGGCCACTACTTACACTGAACTGGCCCTGAGCCAGAACATTGGCCTGACCGGCGGCGTGGTCTCCGTGAACTCCAACCTGAAAAGGATTGACGACTTTATGCGCCCCAGCAACGTAAGCCGTCACTCGTATTCTTCGGCCCCGGCGGTGATTACCTTGAGCCAGCCCATCTTCCGGTCTAACTACCTTAAGTGGGACCGCCGCATTGAGCCCCTGCGCTATGAAGAGGCCAAGCGTAGTTTCTGGGAGGAGATGGAGCGCATCGCCATTCGGGCCACCGACCTGTATTTTTCCCAGCTGCAGAGCCAGATAGGGTTTGATATTGCCTCTAAAAACGTAGCCACCAATGACACGCTTTTCAAGATTGCACAGAACCGGTTTTACCAGGCCAAAATCAGTGTAAACGAGTTGTTGCAACTGGAACTGAGTTTATTGACGTCGCGGCAAAGCCTGGAACAGGCCAAACTGGATATTGAGACCAGTACCCTGCGCCTGAGGTCGTATTTGGGCATTACAGATGATTACCCCATCAGGCTTTCTACACCAGACGCTATTCCGCAATTTGACGTGAACGAGGAATTTGCACTGCAACAAGCCAAGGAAAACCGGTCCAGAGTGGTAGGCCTTAAACGGGAGGAATTAGAGGCAGACCGAAACATGGACCAAGCCGAAGGTGACGCCGGCGTCAATGCTAATCTGTACCTGCAATACGGTCTTGTACAACAGTCTAATGCCATAGGCGAAGTGTACCAGGACCCCTCTGAGCAGCAACGGGTAGTGATGACCGTGAGTGTGCCCATCATGGACTGGGGCCGCACCAAGTCTAAGCTGGGGACTGCCCGTGCCAACCAGAAACTGGTGAAAGCCAACCTGGAGCAGCAACGCGCCAACTTTGAACAGGACGTGTACCTGCAGATCAAGCGCTTTAAGATGCTTCGCGAGCAGATGAAAATTGCCCAGCAAGCCAACGGCTTGGCTGAACGCCGTTTCCTGGGGGCCAGAGACCGTTACCTCACGGGTAAGATAGGGATTCTGGAGCTGAACCAGGCTGCCACGGAGCGGGATTCGGCCCGCCGAAGCTACGTGAGTAACCTCCGCAATTTCTGGGACGCCTATTTCAACGTGCGCCTGCAAACGCTCTATGACTTTGAGATGAACCAGCCGCTGGTGCTGCCGCTGCCGTTTTAAGTAAGGTTGTTGTTGATGACAGGAGGTGAGGCTTTTCTTGGAAGGATGCGGAAGTGTTTAAGTTGAAAGTAAAGACGCATTTTTAGTAGGGGCAATCCCTTGTGGTTGCCCTATTACGTTTGCATCCGCATTAGGGCAACCACAAGGGATTGCCCCTACCTCTGGAACGCTTGGCTGGCAGTCTATATCATTCCAATATCCTTTAAAAGAAATGCGTTTTAGGCCTGTTTTTAGAAAAACAGGCTTAAAACAGAAATCCCCGCAAGATTCCTTGCAGGGATTTCTGTTTTATAGGAAGGTCCTTAAACAATACTTTAAAACAAGACTTACCCTTTACTGGCCAACAGATATAAGACCGCCATTCTAATGGCTACTCCATTTTCTACTTGGTCCAGAATAATGGAATGGTGCGAGTCTGCCGCATCTGAGGTAAGCTCTACGCCGCGGTTAATGGGGCCTGGGTGCATGAGCACTATTTCCTTGTTCAGTTCATCCAGCATCTTTTTGTTGATGCCAAAGTACAAGGCATATTCGCGCAAAGACGGGAACAGCTTGCCTTGCTGGCGCTCCAACTGGATGCGCAACACGTTGGCCACATCACACCATTGCAGGGCCTCGCGCACATTCCAGAAAACCTTTACTCCTAGCTCGCCAATGAACTTGGGCAGTAGGGTAGGAGGCCCGCAGACGGCTACTTCTGCACCTTGCATCTGTAGCGCGAAAATATTGGAAAGGGCTACGCGGGAGTGGGTGATATCACCAATGATGGCTATTTTCTTGCCGGCTACTTCGCCTAGTTTCTGCCGGATGGAAAAGGAGTCCAGTAAAGCTTGGGTGGGGTGCTCGTGGGTGCCGTCGCCGGCGTTGACGATGTTGGCGTTGATCTTGCGGGAAAGGAAATGCGGGGCGCCGGGGCTGCTGTGGCGCATCACAATCATGTCTACCTTCATGGCCAGGATGTTGTTGACCGTATCCAGGAGCGTCTCGCCTTTCTTTACAGAGCTGCCCGAGGCCGAGAAGTTGATCACATCCGCCGAGAGGCGTTTTTCTGCCAGCTCAAAGGAAAGCCGGGTGCGGGTGGAGTTCTCGAAGAAGACGTTGGCAATGGTGACATCGCGCAGCGAGGGTACTTTCTTAATGGGACGGTTCAGCACCTCTTTGAACTGATCAGCGGTCTCAAAAATCAACTGAATGTCCTGGGGGGTAATCTCTTTGATGCCCAACAGGTGCCGGACGCTAAGCTGTTGCATGAGGTTGTTCTTGGTCTGGGGTAATATCTAAAAGCCAAATGGCGTCTTCACCGGATTCTGGGCCTTGCCAGGTGACTTCTACCCGCTGGGAGTGCTGGGAGTCTACCTGCTGCCCAATATAATTGGCCTCAATGGGAAGGTCGCGGGTATACTGGCGGTCAATGAGCACCAGCAGCTCTACCTGCGCGGGGCGGCCGTAGGAGATCATGGCATCAAGGGCGGCCCTTACGGAGCGGCCGGTATACAGCACATCATCTACCAGAATCACGCGCTTGCCTTCCAGGGAAAAGTCTACGTGGGTGGCGTTGGGGGCCAGGGGTGTGGCGCGGCGCCGGAAATCATCACGGTGGAAGGTGATGTCCAGGTAGCCGGTCTGCACAGTCACGCCCAGAATGTCCTGGAGGGTTTGCTTGAGCCGGTCGGCCACGTAAATGCCGCGGGGCTGCAACCCCAGGATCACAGAATCAGAGAAATCATGGTGCGTTTCTATCAACTGGTGCGCCAGCCGCCTGATCATGATCTGGAACAGCGCGTGCGGAACAATGAGGCGTTTATGCATGACCCGGGTTTTGGGCAAATATAAAGACTTACCATTTGCCGCGGCACTAAAAAATGATTTATCTGCGCAGGCAGGGCGCTACCGGTCAGGTGGAATTTGGTTAATTGAACAGGGGTGGTTTCCCACCTCTGGGTGGAGACCCGCCCCAGAGCCTAAGGAATACTTTCTATTTTACAGCCGCTGCCTCACCCCCGGCTGCGGGTGGCTCAAAGGAAATGTTTTGCAAATAAAACACTGTACGGCCGTCTCCGTTGGCAGGCTTGATGCGCTGAAACCCGAAGGCTACGAAATTGCCGCCGTACCAGTGGCTAATGCCCTCATGGTTACTGGAGACCATTTTCTCGGCTTCTTCGCGGACCCGTACTTCTACTTTCTCCTTGTCTGAGTAGGTGGTGTTGGGGCTTAGCGTCTTATACCAGAGGAATTCATCTTCGGGGTAAAGGAGGGCAATGGAGCCATCTGGGGCTACGCCGGCCTCTACGGTGGGGCCCAGGGTGGGGTAGGTCTTGTTCTGGAGCTGGTAAGAATTATCCCAAAGCAGTTTTCCCTCTTTGTCAAAAACGGCGGCAATCACATGGCTAAACCGGTACCCCTGGGCGCGGTCCAGGTCTCTCCTGGACTCAGGGGCTATGCCATAGGGCAACTGTCGGCCGTAGTTCAAATAGGCGTTATTATCGCCGCGGTACTGCGGGTAGTAGATCTCGCCCACCAGGGCATAGCCTTGTGGGTGGGGCATGACAGGGTGCAACAGCATTCTATACCTTAGCACCAGCGGTTTTTCCTTGGCTTCCTGGCGGGCTAGTTTCGCTTTCATGCGGCGCTGGGCCCGTGGCCCCAGGTAATCAAAGAAATGGTTTAGTTTGCTGAAATCATGGTAGTTGATATCGCCGGTAAGGCCACTGGTATACAAACCTTTCGCAAAAACAGAGGTACGGTAGCCAAAGGTGCCCACCAGGAGTTTACTTAGGGTGTCACCGGGGGTAAGGCGGGCCGCCTGCAGCACGTTGTCTACGCGTTTCTGCGGTTCGGGCTGAATGAAATAGGTACCCATGACCTCTCCCTTGGTGTTCATGCGCTTGGCCTGCACTCGAGATCTAATGCCGTTAGACTCCGCCACCACAAACTCAACGGCGTTGGTGAGGGTGTCTACCCTAAACTCGCCAAGGTCTTCCTCCATGCCAAAGACGGCGGGCAGTATTTTGATGTCCTCCTGCGCAGGGTCCAGTTGTAGCATGTTCAGGCTGAATTTCTCTACGCCGCTAATAAACACCTGACCGTTTAGGGCCTTTATCTCATTGATATTGATATAGGTGGAGGGCAGCACGTGCTCACTGGACGTAATGGCACCGGTTTTGGTGTTTACCTGGTAGAGCAGCAGCTTTTTGTTGGAGGAGGTGGTAAAGAGCAGGTAGGCTTTGTTGCGCTCGGCCGTCACCAGGAACAGGTCATGGTAGGGTTTGTGCTCCTGCTTGGCCTGCCAAACCTGTTTCAACTGCCGGTCATACCGGGTTAAAACAAAGTCATTCTTGCCAAACCAGCTGTTCCGTTTGGTGGTGATCAACAGCAGGGTGCTATCTGGCAAGGGTTGTACCCAGTGCTCTTCGTCAAAGGAGTCGCTCTCTATCTCGGCCCGGTACGTTTGGGCAGGGGGTGCCGGCTTCTCCTTGTCTTTGTCTTTTTTCCTCTGTTGGGCATAGGCAGCAGAGGCCACTCCCCAGCAAAGCAGGAGCAGAAGCAACTTTCGGATTTCTCTTTTGAACAGGACAGACATAAGGCTCTTTTAGGAGGTTCAATGAAACGCCCGCTGCTGCCCCAATAGTACCCGATTACTGGCCCAGGGCCATCAGAATATCAAATTCTTCTGGCGTTAGGGGCATAACAGATAAGCGAGACTGGCGCAGCAACGCGATATTCTGTAAACGGTCATCTTTCTTGATTTGGTCCAGGGTCACGGGCCGGGCAAAAGGCTGCTCGGGTTCCAGGGTGACCGCTACCCAACGCGGGTCATCGGCGGAAGGGTCTGGGTAGGCCTCCTGGCTTACCCGGGCAATACCCATGATGGCCTTCTCTGAAACGCTGTGGTAATACAAAACCAGGTCACTGGCCTGCATTTGCTGTAAGTTGTTTCGGGCCTGATAATTACGGACGCCGTCCCAGGTGGTTTTGCCATCGCGGGTCAAGTCCGTCCAGGCGTATTTCTCAGGTTCAGTTTTTACTAGCCAATACTTCATATACGGGTGAAAAGCAGCGCAGGTCCAGCTGGTCTGGGCTGTAAGAGGTTTGGGTAAAAAGGTAAAGGGTTAAAGCAGGTCTTTTTTTACACGAAGCGTGATTTTATCTTCTGTAACGGAGATAATCTCCAGGGTCTCTGGTGCATTGGAAGGGTTGTCATACTGCACCTGGATCTCGTTTTTGCCATGGGCTTTCCAGCGGCCAGGCTGTTCTTCCAGGCCATCTGTGGGGGCAATGCCGTAGCGTACAAACGTGCCGTTCTCCAATAATGAAAAACCGGTGCGGCCCCTTGACGGCGGAAAATCAAAGGTGTTGGGCCGGTAAGAACGCACTTCGGCAGAGTCTTCCTCATAGGAATGTAACCACGTCTTGCCATATACCGCGGCGGGAAGGTTGGCCGTAGACCCACACTTTGCCGCCACCAGAAGAAGGACCACCAGGCCCAGCCAGAAATAATGTTTCATGCTCTGTAAGACGTACCTCTGCATTCACTCAAAGGCTATCCAGGCCCAATATACAAAAAAGAGTCCTGACTTCAGAGGGTTGTCGTTTTGGAGGTGTTTTTGGAAAAACGGGCTGGAAACGGTTAAGTGATGGTGATTCCTGAGTTGACCTGCAGAAGATCGTCATCCCCCTACCCCCTTCAAAGGGGGACGAAATGCGTGGGGTGAGGCCAAGGCCTCAGGGAAGTTGGAAACTTCCCGAATAGTAGGTCCAAGTTGGAAACTTGAACCAGGAAAGACCTACTGGTGTAAACACCCCCCTTCGCCCCCCTCAAGGGGGGAGTCTGATGTTATTTATTGTTATTGGGGATTTTGAGGAAATAGGGCGTTTTGAGAGCGTTTTCTGAAAAACGTGCCTAAAACGCAAAAGCGCGGTTCCTTCTCCCTGAGGGAGAAGGGTAGGATGAGGGGGACGTCTCCAACTTCATCAGCCTAAGCCGCAAGCAGATTAGAAAATAGAGAAGCGGCACAACTCAAAAGGATGTTCTTATCTTTGTTCAAACCACAATCCCTAACGCCCCGTGGAGAACAAAGACCTCATTCGTATGTTCCGGCTTACGGCTTCCTTGATGGAGCTGCATGACGAGAACCCGTTTAAAATAAGATCCTATACTAACGCTATTGCGGTGTTGGAGCGCCTGGAGTCGCCTATTCACCAGATGAGCCAGGCCCAGCTGGAGAAGCTGGACGGTATTGGCAAAGGCATGGCCGCCAAAATCATGGAAGCCATCCAGACGGGTGGCTACGCCGATCTGAGCCGACTACTGGAAACCACCCCCGAAGGCGTGGTGCAGATGCTCAACATCAAGGGCATCGGGCCCAAGAAAATACGCACCATCTGGAAAGACCTGGGCGTGGAAACGTCAGAAGGCTTGCGCGAGGCCTGTGAGAAAAACGAGTTGTCCAAGTTGAAAGGCTTCGGGGCGAAAACGCAGGAAACTATTCTGCAGGCACTGCAGTACTCAGACGCCAGCAAAGGCAAACTGCTCTGGGCCGAGGCCGAGCCTCTGGCGCTGGATTTGCTTCAGTTTCTGAAAAACAGGCCCGAAACGGTAGCTGCCGAAATGGTGGGCGATCTGCGCCGCAACCTGGAGGTCATCGACACCCTGCAATACCTCATCAGCCTGAAAGACGACAGCCACTGGCCGCTTTTCCTAGAGGAACTTCCGGGAGTAACGCCGGTGGCTGCCTTCTCGGGGCCATTTGTGTGGCGCGGTCAATTAACAGAAACCGGGCTTAAGCTGGAAGTTAGGCTGGTGCCGGAGCGCCGCTTCGCCAACCAGGTGCTGCTGTACTCGGCGGCCCCGCAGTGGCTCACGCAGCTCCTGAACGCCGCCGGCGATACCCTCATGGCTGAAGCCTACGGGGAACCGGCCGCCTCTGAGGAGGAGATCTTTGCCCGGGTGAATCTGCCGTTCATTGCCCCGGAGCTTCGGGAAAGCGTTCGTGTGCTGGAACTGGCCCAGGAAAACAAGCTGCCCACTTTGCTGCAAGACCAGGACCTCAAAGGCATTCTGCACAACCACAGCACCTACTCAGACGGGGCTCACACTCTGGAACAGATGGCGGTGCACTGTAAGCAACTGGGCTATGAGTACCTGGGCATCTGCGACCACTCCAAATCGGCGTTTTATGCCAACGGGTTGCAGGAGTTCAGAGTGCAGGCGCAACAAAAAGAGATTGAACAGCTTAACCAGCAGCTGGGACCGTTCAAGATTTTTAAAGGCATTGAGTCTGATATTCTGGCAGATGGTTCTTTGGATTATGACCCTGAGATACTGGCCAGCTTTGATTTCATTGTCGCCTCTATTCACAGCAACCTGAAAATGGACCTGGTCAAAGCCACTGACCGTTTGGTGACCGCTATCCATAACCCGTACACCACCATCTTAGGCCACCCCACCGGCCGGTTACTGCTGCGCCGCGAAGGATATCCCATTGACCATAAGACCGTGATTGATGCCTGCGCCACCAACGGCGTGATTATAGAAATCAACTCCAATCCCCGTCGGCTGGACCTGGACTGGCGTTGGGTGGAATACGCCCTTAGCCAGAACGTAATGCTCAGCGTGAACCCAGATGCCCACAGCATGCGCGGTTATGAAGACATGCGCTACGGTGTACTGGTAGGCCGTAAAGGCGGCTTAACTTCTGAGATGACTTTCAATGCCAAAAGCAGAAACGAGGTAGCCGCGTATTTCGCGGAGCGGAAGAAGGCGAAGGGAATTTAACTAGTACGATAGGAGGGGCGGTACCCATTTGCGGCGCTACTTTTCTGCCAAGTTCTGGTAAAGGAGCGGCGTTAGGTCATGGTATTGAGAATCAGCTTTTTGCAGACTTACAGAAGCTAACCGGTGGTGCAAACCCTGTCTATCTAACACAGATCCAGCGCAGTTTTACCCTTGCCGCCTGAATTGTTCAGGGGTAAGCCCTACCTCTTTTTTAAAGAACCGGCTGAAGTACGAATTGTCTTCAAACCCAAGGATCTGGGCAATCTGTGCAATATTAAGGTGTGGCGAATGAATGAGTAGGCGTTTCGCCTCTAGTACCAGCCGTTCTTGCAGTAAATGGGTGGTGGATTTGCCTAAGTTCTGCCGGCAAAGGTCGTTGAGGTGCTTGGCAGAGAGATGCAGTTCATTGGCGTAAAAGCTAACAGGCCGGTGCTGCCGGTAGTGCTCTTCTACCAGCGTCTCAAGCAGATATAGCTGGAAGGGCCACGAACTGCTGCCTGGCAAAGCCGGGGCTACAGGGTACAGGCGGGTTAGTTGAATGAGCAACAAGTGCAGATAGGCGCGTAGGGCGTTTGACTGTAAAGGTTGCGCGGTGGCATATTCCTGCAGAATGGCTGTAATCAATCCTTGCACGGGCACTAACGCCGGGGCAGTAGTATAGAGCACCGGAGGGTACTGCCAGGCCCTGAAAAAGGGATAACTCCTAAGGTCTTCCGGGGACATGCCCGACTGGTAAAACTCTGGGGTAAAGAAAAGCAGCGTGCCCTGGGTATCATCTGTGAGTTGCCAGGCATGCACTTGGCCAGGCGTAAGGAAAAATACGCAGTTGTGTTTTACCTCATAGGTAGTGAAATCAATGGTGTGGCTACCGCTTCCACTCTGGATATGGAGCAGCAGATAAGAATCATGCTTATGCGGCGCCTGCACAAATGCGTGTTTCTGCAGGTGCGTCTGCAGATCCACCACATGAAAGCCGTGGCTGAGCGCCCGAGCGGCTGTGAAGTCTAAGATTCGGTAAACAGGTAACTTTTCAGGCATAGCCGGGCGGTGTGCGCCGCGCTGGTTTCTGCCCAAATTAGGAAAAATAGCCCAGTTACCGCAGGCTAATGTCCGCGCGCCTGAGGAGACTTAGCTGCGGTGGGGCTATAGCTAATAAAAATATTGATCCAGATGGCGCGGGAGAGTTTAAAGATGGCCGGCAGAAACAGCAGCAGCGCCAGTACTAACGCACCCGTGAACATCCAAACGGTAATCTCATCAGAGAAAAGCATCATGAGGGCTACAATAGCCAGCGTAGGGCCAGTGGTGAGCGCGTAGCTGACAAACATAGCCCCGTAATAGTACCCAGGTTCAGGCTCATACACCTGCTGGCACACCGGGCAATGGTCTTTCATCTGTGAGAATCTGCTCCAGCTCAAGAGACTGTTATTTTCAAACAAATCACCTTCCTGGCACCTGGGGCACTTCAATTTGGCAATACTATATAGTTTAGAACCTTTCCCAAACATGGCTTTCCAACATTAATCTATTGCAAAGGTACGTGCTTTCCTTACTTATGGATAGGACAAAAGGCGGATGTTGCGGTGATTTTGTTTTGGAGACCGGCTCCGTTTTGGGCCCGTTTTTCTAAAAACAGGCCCAAAACGGAGCCATGAAACTGGCTCCTCCAAAAAAACTATGCTTAGGGCCATTGTCACCTGTAATAAAAGCAGGGAGTTGGCTACTAACGCTTGTGAGGTATTGTCTTAAAAGAGGCCCCAAAAAAATGGACTTCAGAGCAAGGGAAGAAGATAATGCTCTTTTCAAACCCCAGATTCATACCCGCTGGCTGGGTTACTCCTGCCATCGCTTAAAACACACGCACTACCTAAGTTACCTTTTAGATATTTTCAATTTAAATCCAGTATGTTTTCAAAGAAGCATTTTTTAGTTGCGGCAGCAACAGCCTTGCTCTCTTCTACGGCTGTGCAGGCACAGAAAGTAGAATTCACGGAGTATGATTTACCCAATGGCCTGCACGTGATCCTGCACCAGGACAAATCTGCCCCGGTGGTAGCGGTGTCTGTCATGTACCACGTGGGGTCTAAAAACGAGCAGGAAGGCCGCTCAGGCTTCGCCCACTTTTTTGAGCACCTGTTGTTTGAAGGCTCAGAGAATATCAAACGGGGGCAGTTCATGAAACTGGTGTCCAGCAACGGCGGGCAGAACAACGCCAATACCTCCCATGACCGCACCTTTTACTATGAGGTGTTCCCCAGCAACCAGCTGCAGCTGGGCCTTTGGCTGGAAAGCGAGCGCATGCTGCACCCGGTCATCAATGAGATTGGCGTGAAAACCCAGAACGAGGTAGTGAAGGAAGAAAAACGCATGCGCATTGACAACCAGCCGTACGGCCAGTTCAGCAATGAGATCTTCAAGCGCCTGTTCACCAAACACCCGTACCGCTGGCAGCCCATCGGGTCTATGGCCGACCTGGATGCCGCCAAGCTGGAAGAGTTTCAGGCCTTCTTCAAGAAATACTACGTGCCTAACAACGCGGTGCTTTCCATTGCCGGCGATATTGACATTGCCAAGACCAAAGAACTGGTAAGCGCCTATTTCAGCGCCGTACCCAAGGGCGAACCTGTCGTTTACAAGAAAGTGGTGGAGGCTCCTATCACCAAAATGATCGTAGACACCGCCTATGACGCCAATATCCAGATTCCAGCCATCATGTCGGCGTACCGGGTACCGGGCATGCCCGAGAAAGACGCCAAGGCCATGCAGATGATCTCGTCTATTTTATCTGGCGGGGCCAGCTCCAAGCTGTACAAGAAAATGGTAGACGAGAAGAAAAACGCCTTGCAGGTAGGGGCCATTAACCTTACCCTGGAAGACTACGGCGCTTACATCACCTTCGCCCTGCCCAATAATAACACCCCGCTGCCTACTTTATTGAAAGACATAGACGAGGAAGTTGCCAAGCTGCAGAATACCCTTATCTCTGAGGAGGATTACAAGAAAATCCAGAACCAGTTTGAGAACAACTACGTGACCGCCAACTCTACCATGTTGGGCGTGGCCGAGAACCTGGCCAGTGGCTACACTTTCCACAACAAGAACACCAACAACATTAACCAGGAACTGGACAAGATCAGAAGCATTACCCGCCAGGACATTCAGGCCGCCGCCAAGAAATACCTGCAGCCCAACGCACGGGTGGTTCTGTACTACTTACCGGCTTCCGCAAAAGCGGCTAAATAATTTTTAAAGCATTGAC
Source organism: Rufibacter soli (assembly GCF_054781795.1). Lineage (NCBI taxonomy): Bacteria > Pseudomonadati > Bacteroidota > Cytophagia > Cytophagales > Hymenobacteraceae > Rufibacter > Rufibacter soli. The sequence continues at coordinate 452,178 of NZ_BAAGTS010000002.1, forward strand.
TCCTGCCTGTATCAGCGTTTGCTACCCGGCAGGCCTACTATAGAAATCATGATGAAAAAATATTTATTACTGTTTGCCAGCGCCCTGGTTCTGTTCACAGCAGAGGGACAGGTGAAAATAGACAGAACCCAAAAGCCCGCCGCCGGTCCGGCCCCAACCATTACGTTCCAGGACCCGGTTACCTTCCAACTTAAGAACGGCATTACCGTGCTGGTGGTGGAAGACCATAAACTGCCGCGGGTGTCTGCTACTTACTTTATTGATGCCGGCCCCATCACCGAAGGCCAGAAAGCCGGCGTGATGAGCCTTATGGGCCAGATGCTGAATGAGGGCACCAAAGACATGCCAAAAGCGGCCTTTGACGAGGCCACTGATAAGATTGGTGCTACTGTGAGCCTAGGTTCTAGCGGCGGCAGTGCGGCCGCTCTTACCCGCTACTTCAAGGAGGCATTTACGTTGATGGGCAAGGGACTTAAAAACCCAGCCTTCACCCAGGAGTCGTTTGACAAGATCAAGTCGCAGGCGCTTACCGGAATCAAGAGCAATGAGAAAAACGTGAAGGTGGTCTCTGGCCGCGTGATCAATGCCCTGGCCTACGGCAAAAACCACCCTAGCGGGGAATTCACTACCGAGGAGTCTCTCAAGGCCCTCACCCTGAATGATGTAAAGGAGGCTTACAATAAATTTATCACCCCGTCCAGAGGTTACCTGACCATTATTGGCGACATCAAACCCAATGACGCTAAAAAACTGGCCGAGGAAGTTTTGGGTGACCTGAAAGGCCCTAAGCTCACCTTGCCAGCCCTGTCGTCGGTGGCAAACCCTGCCAAAACGGAGATTAACGTGGTAGACATGCCTAACGCGGTACAGTCTGAGATCACGGTGACCAACCTGGTAGACCTGAAGATGAATCACCCAGACTATTTCCCGGTGCTGTTGGCCAACCAGATCCTGGGTGGGGGTTCAGAAAGCCGCCTGTTCAATAACCTGCGTGAAAAACACGGCTTTACCTACGGGGCCTATTCCAACATTGGGGCCAGCCGTTTCCAGAGCGCGTTCTCAGCCTCGGCCTCGGTAAGAACCGCCAAGACTGACAGTGCCGTGGTGGAGTTCATCAAGGAGATCAACCAACTGCGCAATGAAAAGGTATCTGACCAGGAACTGAGCAGCGCCAAGGCCTTGTACAACGGTTCGTTTGCGCTTGGGCTGGAGAATAAAGGCCGTACGGCTACATTTGCCCGTAACATCTTAATCAATGACCTGCCCAAAGACTTCTACCGCACTTACCTGCAGAAGGTGAATGCCGTGACCAAGGAAGACATTCAGCGCGTGGCCCAGAAATACTTCAACAGCGCCAACACCCGCGTGGTAGTGGTAGGCAATACCAGCCAGATGTTGAATGACCTGAAAAAACTGAACTACCCGGTAAAACAGTTTGACGTGTATGCCAACCCCGTGACCGCAGGTTCGGCCTCTTCTTCCTCAGCGGCAACCACCAACGTAAAGGCCACAGATGTGTTCAACAACTACATTAAGGCCGTAGGCGGTGAGGCTGAACTGAGAAAGATAAAGAGCATTACCTCTAATGCCACCATGAGCATGCAAGGCGCTACCCTGGCTGTGGAGGCCAAGCAAATGGCCCCAAACCTGGAAGCCATGACTATCTCCATGGGCGGTAACCCAGTTATAAAGACCCGTTTCAACGGCAAAGCCGGCTACCAGGAGCAAATGGGCCAGAAGAAGGAAATGACGGCAGATGAGATTAAGGCGAAGGCAGACATCACCGGTCTGTTTGAACAACTTGATTATGTGAAAAACCCAGCCTTCAAAGCCGAAGTGAAAGGCATTGAAAAGGTAAACGGCTCTGATGCCTACAAAGTGGTAGTCACCTACCCGTCTGGCAAAACCAAAACCGAGTTCTATGACCTGGGCAGCAAACTTCTAGTGAAGACCGAGGAATCCACTACCACCAACAACATGACCGTGATGAACAGCACAGAGTTTGGTGACTACAAAAAAGTAGGGGCTATTCTCTATCCAAACACCGTAACCATTACGGTATCTGCCGCAGGCCAGCAGCAGGTTATGGAGATGAAAGCACAGTCTGTGAAATTGAACGAAGGAGTAGCGGCCGCTGATTTCAACTAAGAGACGCCAGCAGTATAACTAAAAAAAGAGGGAGTGGACGTAAGTCTTCTCCCCTCTTTTTTTGGTTAGCTTTTGAACAAGTGCAGACCTCTTGGCCCAGGGGAAGCTTCTGTTAGCTTCAGTCCCTGAAGGAAAGCGGAAAACTGTTTTAAGCCCGTTTTTCAGAAAACAGCCCTAAAACAGGCAAGTAGCTACCGGTGTATTACCACCTTTTGTACCATGTTGCCATGGGATGTTTGCAGGTGTAAAAGGTACATGCCACCAGGCAACCCCGCTACGGGAAACGCCCATCCGTCCTGAGATTTACTAGGGATTGGCAATAACACCGGCGCACCCATCGCCGTGAAGAGGTAGCTGCCCCGCAGTTGTATGTAGGCTGGTAATTTCAGGTTTAAGGTAGAGGTGGCCGGGGTAGGGTACGTGGAAACCAATTGGTGCCAATCCTCAGAAATACCGGTAATAACTGGTGCTGGCTGACTATAGAGCAACATGTCTCTGGTCACTATGCCTATCAGGCGACCGTTTCGCCACTCTTCTACTAAAATAGCAAGATTGAAAATGCCTTGTTGGCCCGGCGTGTTCCAGGTCAATAGGCCCGTCTCCCGGTGCAGGTTCAGGCCCGCGGGGGCCGCAGGGTTGGCAGGGCCCAGAAAATTTTCAAGGCCACTGAATCCGGGCGTCTGTATTCCAATCGGGTTCCCGCAGGCGGTTTGCCTATTGGAAGTGGCAGGTAGTACTAGTTTATAAGCGAGACTGTCGCCATCTGTGTCCATGGCCCTTGAATTATGTATAAAAAGCTGGTTCTGGTACGGGATGTCCAGAAGAGGCTGCTGAAATACCGGTGAGCGGTTCGTGCCCAGCAGGCGGTCTACCGTGATAGTGCTCTGGAGGAAAAAATATTCCTTAATGGAAGACGCAATATTCACCACCCCGCCCTGGTAACTCATGTCTTCAAAGGTGACAAGAAAGGTTCCTGGCCCGGAGTAGGTATGCTCAAATTGATAGGTATTTACAAAAGTATTCAAGGGAGAGTTGAGCACCAATACTCTGGAAGATCGGGCCACCCGTTGACTGGAGCAGTCTCCAAAGTAGAGGGTAGCCTCAAGATCTTCAAAAGCAGGTGGTGCCACACTGTAGGTAACCAACGTGAAGAAGAACCTTAAAGGATTACGCGCAGCCGTAGTATCGCTTTTGTAGTAAATCTGTCCGCCCCTGATATGTGAGGCCTGAGCTGCTTGTCCCCAAGCCAAAAAAGCCAGGAAGAAAAAGGGCAGCAGAAACGACTTTCTGGTTTTGGTAAAAGTAGGGATCATCTTAAGCCGGGGATATAGGTGGATATAATATTGGATAAGATTATGGATAGAAATAATTGTACGGATATCTAACTTAAATGTAGTGAAAAAAATCATTGGGAACAGGTGTAAAGAACAGAGTTACAGAAAGTAATCAGCTATTTAATGGGCAGGATTTAAAAAGAGGAAGAAACAGGAAACTAGTATCTTGCTTTCTGTTTTAAGCCCGTTTTTCAGAAAAGCAGGCGAAACCAGCCATTGTATCTTCTATGCTTATTTTTCTAGTACTGCTGTACCTGGGCCTCAACGTGGCGCTGGGCCTGTGGGCTGCCAGGCGGGTGCATAATTCCGCTGACTTTATGCTGGCGGGCAGAGCGCTGCCCTTGCCCATGGCCACCGCCGTGGTCTTTGCCACCTGGTTTGGCTCAGAGACCATTCTGGGCGCCTCTGCCGAGGTAGCCGAAGAAGGCCTGATGGGCATGGTGGAGGACCCGTTAGGCGCGGCACTTTGCCTGGTGTTGGTGGGCCTGTTCTTCGCCCGGAAGCTGTACCGCATGAACCTTCTCACCTTCGGGGACTTTTACCGAGTTACCTTTGGCCGCTCCGCCGAGGTGGTCGCTTCCTTCTGCCTGGTCATTTCGTACTTTGGTTGGGTGGCGGCGCAGATGGTGGCCTTGGGTATTGCCTTTAATCTACTGTTAGGCACCACGCTCACGCAGGGCATCTTGATGGGCAGCTTTCTGGTGGTACTATACACCTATTTTGGCGGCATGTGGAGCGTGAGCGTGACCGATTACGTGCAAACCATCATGATTATCCTGGGCCTGCTCATTGTCACGGCCTGGGTCATGCGCGAAAAACCCCTTTCTGAAGTCACGGCTACGCTTCCCGCAGATTTCTACCGCATCACGCCCAAAAACGGCACCTCATTTAGCGGTTGGCTCAACTATCTGGCCCTCTGGATGACCATTGGCCTGGGCTCTATTCCGCAGCAAGACGTGTTCCAACGGGTCATGGCCTCCAAGTCTGAGCGGGTGGCGGTAAGAGCCTCTTTGCTGGCGGCTTTCCTGTACGTGACGGTAGCCCTATTACCCTTGGTCCTGGCCCTGTACGCCAAGTTGCTGCACCCGCAGTTGGTGGGCAATGATGCGCAGCTGCTGGTGCCCAGCCTTATTTTGGGGTACAGCCCGCTGCTCATAAAAGTGCTTTTCTTTGGGGCGTTGATCTCGGCTATTATCAGTACGGCCAGCGGGGCTATTCTGGCGCCGGCCTCCATTCTCAGTGAAAACCTGCTGAAGCCCTTGTTAGATGACATGACCGATAAAAAGCTTTTGGCCTTATCCAGAGGCAGTGTATTGGTGGTGGCCGCTGTCTCACTTGCGTTTGCCTTGTCCAAAAGCAACATCCATGAACTGGTGAGCGAGTCCTCGGCGTTAAGCCTGGTAAGTCTGCTGGTACCGCTGGTGGCGGGCGTGTACCTCAAGAAACCCTCGGCCACGGCCGCTATGCTTTCCATGGTAGGGGGTATGGGTACGTGGTTGCTTTGCCTTTGGCTAGACACTGCCGTGAACCCCATGCTTTATGGCTTGGCCGGAAGTATAGCCGGGTACCTGTTGGGCTTGCTCTTGCCCCTTAAAGAAGTGCCCGTTTCTATGGAACACGAAAAAGCCTATCTATAACCGTTTCGGGACTGTTTTTCTAAAAACAGGCCCGAAACGGATGGGTGGTTTCCCTAAGGCCACTTACCCTTGCTGTACCTTTTCTGGGGCAGGCGCGTTTTTGTAAAGAGACAAAGCGGTTGCCTAGTCATTTCATTGAAATAAGAAACCCATGGAAGTCACCCAGATCGTCTTGGCCAGTCGGCCGAAAGGAAACCCTACGCCAGAGAATTTCAGGTTTGAGAAAACGGCCTTGCCCGAGGTACAGGAAGGCCAGGTTAGATTAGAACCGCTGTACATTTCCGTTGACCCCTACATGCGCGGCCGCATGAACGATGCCAAATCGTACACGCCGCCGTTTCAGGTAGACGCCCCGCTGGAAGGTGGGGTAGTGGCCAAAGTACTGGAATCTAAGAGTGAGCATCTTGCCGAAGGGGATGTGGTGCTTGGTGCTTTGCCTTGGGCCACCCAAACCATAGCCGATGCTAAAAAGCTCCAAAAGATTGACACGAATCTGGCGCCCGCCAGTTACTATTTGGGTATTCTGGGTATGCCCGGCCTAACCGCCTACTTCGGGTTGCTGGACATTGGCCAGCCGAAGGAAGGCGAGACGGTGGTGGTGTCTGGCGCAGCCGGGGCTGTGGGCGTAGTGGTAGGCCAGATTGCCAAACTCAAAGGCTGCCGAGTGGTAGGCCTGGCCGGTTCAGATGAAAAGGCCCAACTGCTGAAAAAGGAATTCGGGTATGACGAGGTCATCAACTACAAAACCACCCAAAACCTACGCGCTGATTTAAAAGCCGCTTGCCCCAACGGCATAGACGTATATTTTGACAACGTGGGCGGTGAAATCACTGATGCCGTTATCTCGCTCATCAACTTCCACGCCCGCCTGGCCATCTGCGGCCAGATTGCCCATTACAATGATGAAAAGCCCCAAATGGGACCACGTTTCCTGCCGCTGATCTTAACCCGTAGCGCACTCATTAAAGGCTTTATCGTGAGTAACTACCACGCCCGCTTCCCGGAGGCCATGCAAGAACTAGCCACCTGGGTGAAAGAGGGCAAACTCCATTACCAGGAAACCATTGTAGAAGGCTTTGACAAATTGCCTGAAGCTTTTCTGGGATTATTTACTGGTCAGAACCAAGGTAAAATGCTGGTGAAGGTGTAAGCGTTTATTTCAAGAAGAAAAGAAAAGCCCTCACAGGATTACAGTTCCTGTGAGGGCTTTAGCGTTTTAAGCCCGTTTTTCTGAAAACAGGCCAAAATGTAGAAAGGGATTTTCTTTTATAGTTTCACGCATTTCGTCCCCCTTTGAAGGGGGTAGGGGGATGACCAAAGGCAGTTGTTTATAGCGGAGGCTTCCTGTCTGGGAGCTTCTTCCCCCATCATCCTAACCTTCTCCCTCAGGGAGAAGGAACTGCGTTTTTCTGTTTTGGGCCTGCTTTACAGAAAACAGCCTTAAAACAGGTTACGCCAGAAAGATTACGCCAACAACTCCGCAATAGCCTTGTCCACCTTCTCAAACTGGAAGCCGTCCAGCACCTCGTCCATCAGCCCTTTAATCTCTGCCGTGCACAGGTTGCCAATGCTGCCTTCGTGCGTGTGATGCACTTTTTCAGGCCGTTCAAACTCACCTTTCTCAATGGCGAGGCCCACGTTTTTGTAGGCATCTCTAAACGGCACGCCGCTCAAGACCTGGTTGTTCACCACTTCCACGCTGAAGAGGTACTGGTATTTCTGGTCTTGCAGAATGTCTGGGTTCAGTTTGAGATGCGGCAGCATGAAGGTCATCATCTCCAGGCAGTTCCTGATTTCAGTGAAGGCCGGGAAGAAACTTTCCTTGAGCAATTGCAGCTCACGGTGATAGCCCGAGGGCAGGTTGCCCAGCAGCATCTGAATCTCGGTGGGCAGCGCCTGTAGGCGGTTGCACTTGCCGCGCATGATTTCAAACACGTCGGGGTTCTTCTTGTGCGGCATGATGCTGGAACCGGTGGTCAACTCGTCTGGTAAGGTCACAAACGCGAAGTTCTGGCTCATGTACAGGCACACATCCATGGCCATACGGCCGAGGGTGCTGGCCACAGAGGCCAGGCCCATGCTTACGCTCCGCTCGGTCTTGCCGCGGCCCATCTGGGCGTACACCACGTTGTAGTTCAGCGCCTCGAAACCCAGCAAATCCGTCGTCATCTGACGGTTCAACGGGAAGGAGCTTCCGTACCCAGCCGCCGAGCCCAAGGGATTCTTGTTGCTGATTTTGTAGGCGGCCTGCAGGAGTAGCAGGTCGTCTACCAGGCTCTCGGCATATGCGCCAAACCATAACCCAAACGAGGAGGGCATGGCCACCTGCAAGTGGGTGTATCCAGGCAGCAGAAGGTCTTTGTTCTTCTCACTGAGCTCCTGCAAGGTGGTAAACAGCGTGTGCACCGCCTCTACCGTCTGCCGTATCTCATGGCGGATGAACAGTTTGAGGTCCACCAGTACCTGGTCGTTGCGGGAACGGCCGCTGTGGATTTTCTTGCCCGCTTCGCCCAAACGGCGCGTTAACAAAAGCTCCACTTGCGAGTGCACGTCTTCCACGCCCGGTTCAATTTCAAACTCACCGCGTTCAATGCTTTGGTAGATTTCCTTAAGTTCGCGCTGCACGGCGTCCAGGTCTTCCGGTTCCATGAGCCCGATGCTCTCCAGCATACGCGTGTGCGCCAGCGAGCCCAGCACGTCAAAAGGAGCCAACTGTAAGTCCATTTCGGCGTCTTTTCCCACGGTGAATTTCTCAACGTTCTGCGCCACGGAGGTTTCTTTCTGCCAGAGTTTCATGCTAAGCGGTAATTACGGGTGTCAATAATTGTATGTACAGGGCGATGCCCTCTTCCAGTTCTGAAAGGTAAATAAATTCATCGGCGGTATGCGAGCGCGCCGAATCCCCCGGCCCCACCTTCACCGAGGGGATGTTCAGCAGCGCTTGGTCCGAAGTAGTTGGGGAGCCGTACAGCTTCCGGCCCAATTGAATGCCCGACTGCACGATGGGGTGGTTTTGGTCAATGGACGAGGGCCGCAGTCGGGTGGACCGGGGCGTTACCTCACTTTTCACGTGCTCCCTGATGATGCTCAATACCTCCTCAGGCTGGTAAGCATCTGTCATGCGCACATCCACTGTGAAGGTGCATTGGTCGGGCACCACGTTGTGCTGGGAGCCAGCCTGAATAATGGTGACGCTCATCTTCACGGGGCCAAGAAAGCTGGACTCCTTCGAGAAGCGGAACGTGCGGAACCATTCTATATCAGGCAGCGCCTCATAGATGGCATTCACACCTTCCTCGCGGGCCGCGTGTCCGCCTTTTCCGTGGGCCACGCAATCCAGCACCATCAGGCCTTTTTCAGCGACGGCCAGGTGCATTTGGGTAGGCTCGCCTACCATCGCAAACTCTATTTCGCCCAGTTCTGGGTATACCAGTTCAATACCGTTCCTCCCGGAGATTTCTTCCTCGGCGGTAGCGGCCATCACCAGGTTATAGGTTAAATCTGTGCGCTCATAGAAGTGCAGGAAGGTGGCCATCAAGGCCACCAAACAACCGCCCGCGTCATTGCTGCCCAGGCCAAAAAGTTTGCCGTCTTGCACCGTAGGCGTGAACGGGTCAAACGTCCAGCTGGGGTGCGGCTTCACCGTGTCATGGTGTGAGTTCAAGAGCACCGTAGGCAAACTAGGGTTGTAGTACTTGTTAAACGCCCAAACGTTGTTCTGTTTGCGGTGAATCTCCACGCCTCTGGCCTGCAGGAACTGCGCAATCGCATCCGCCGTGCCCGCCTCCTCGCGGCTGAAGGATTGGATAGAGATAAGCTGCTGGAGCACGTGGAGAGCGTCTTGGTATAAAGTGTTGGTCATTTAGTGATTTGATACTCTTGCTAATTCTCACCTTTGAAGGGGCGAAGAGTGATGATTACGTTTGGTAATGTCGTCTTACTGTTTTAAGCCTGTTTTCACCAAAACAGGCTTAAAACAGTAAGACGTATGGAGACCTGGCAATTTCTAGTCTCTACTTCTCGTCAGTATATAACTTCTCGGCTTTCTGGGCCGAGGTCCGGATGCCTTTAATCATGGCGGAGCTGAAGCCGTTGTGCTCCATCTCGTTTAGGCCGGCAATGGTGCAGCCTTTGGGTGAGGTCACTTTGTCAATCTCATTCTCCGGATGACTTCCGAAGTGCAAGAGCAAGGTGGCTGCGCCTTTGGCCGTTTGGGCCGCCATGCGCAGCGCATCGCCGGCATGGAAACCAATCTCGGTGCCGCCCTGGGCCGCTGCCCTGATGGAGCGCAAAAAGAAGGCAATACCGCAGGCCACCAGCGCCGTAGCCGAGGACATGAGTTCTTCCTCAATTTCCACGGTTTCGCCCACGGCAGAGAAGATGTCTTTTACCAGTTCCATGTTCTGCGGGGAGGCGTTCTTGCTGGCAATACAGGTCATAGACTGCTGAATGGCGATGGCAGTGTTGGGCATAGCCCGCACCACTTCCACTACTTTGCCCAGGCGCGTCAGAATGTCGGTCACGGACACGCCGGTCACGATGGAGATGAACAGGTGGCGGCTGGGGGCAATGCTCTCAGAGATGGTATCCAGCACGCTGTCCAGTTGCTGCGGCAGAATACTGAGCACGATGATGTCGGCCTCAGACACAGCCAGGGCGTTGTTGCTGGAGGCGCGGTAGCCCTGGGCCACCATTGCGTCTAAAAGCTTGGTGTTGCGGCGGGTGAGGGTAATGTCCTCGGCACGGTACTTCCCGGAGGCCACCATGCCCTTCGCCAGGGCAATGCCCATGTTGCCGCCGCCCAGGATGGCTATTTTCTTGTACTGTTCACGCATGGTTCACATGGTTGTAGCCGATGTTCTGGCTGAATTTCTACTGTTGTGATTGCAAGGAAACCAATTTCCAGTGGTTAAAGCCGTTTTGGGCCTGTTTTCCGGAAAACAGGCTCAAAACGTTTCTGGCAGAGACACTCGTAGGAGCTGCGCACACTACGAGGTCTTTTGAGTAAGCGCCCGCTGCGTAATGGTTGGCTTAACGGCATAGGTTTTCAAATCCTTGCACATTTTGTGTTTAGCGACTGTTTTTGAAAAGCAGCCCAAAAACTTTATTCTTAGTGCTATGACCTCGTAGTGTGCTTAGCTCCTACGAGTGTCTTATAACGTTATCCGGGTTCCCGCCTTTCCACCGGCAGCGATGTCCTGCAGGTCAGCGGCATCGCCAATAATAACCGCCTTTACGCCTTGCTCCAAAGCGGCAAACGCATTGTCCAGCTTGGGCAGCATGCCCGCGAAGATGGCGCCTTTGTCTTTCAGTTCCTGATAATAACTGGGTTGCAGGTGGTGAATCACGCTGGTTTCGTCGGTTACATCCAGCAGCACGCCTTTCTTCTCGAAGCAGTACACCAGGTTCACCTCAAATTGGCGGCTCAAAGATACGGCCAGGGTGGAGGCAATGGTATCGGCGTTGGTGTTGAGCATGTTGCCTTCGCCGTCATGGGTGAGGGCCGCAAACACTGGCACAATGCCCTGTTGGGCCAGCGACGCCAGAAAGGCCACGTTCACCTGGTCGGGACTTTCCACGTCACCCACAAAGCCGTAATCAATGTCTTTGACCGGGCGCTTGTGGGCAGGAATAACATTGGCATCTGCCCCGGTCAAGCCCAGCGCGTTACATTTACGGGCTTGCAATTGGGCCACCAGGTTCTTATTCAGCAAACCGCCATAGACCATGGTCACCAGGTGCAGGGTGTTAGCATCCGTGACCCGACGGCCATTTATCATGATAGGCTCCATGCCCATTTTCTTGCCTATCTCAGAGGCAATGGTTCCGCCGCCGTGCACCAGCACCTTAAAGCCAGGCACCAGCGCGAAATCCGTCAGGAACCGCTCCAGGTTGTCGGCGTTGTCCAGCACGTTGCCGCCTATTTTGATGACGCTTATTTTTTGAGACACAGGATGTAAGACATAAGATGTAAGACTCTCAAATTTTGCTCTTCCGGATTTCTAATCCGGGAGCATTCGGTCGGGGATTTCCTAATCCCCGTTTCAGCGAATTTTGCTATTGATTCCCAGTGGATTGGAAATCAACAACAGTGAGGTTCGGGATTAGAGATCCCGAACAGCGAATTATCCTTCTCTTTTTCTGTCTTCCTGAAAGGACCTCGGTAGCGAACGGTTATAGCGCTAACTACAATGTCTTTCTAGTTCGCCCAAAAGGTCCTTTCAGGATGACAAGGAGGGGAGGTCTACTGTTACTGAATTCCTTCCAGCAACCGCTTCAGCACTGCTTGCGCAGCAAATTCACGGTTGGCGGCTTCCTGCACTACCAGAGAATTAGGACCGTCCAGAATCTCATCGCTGAGCTCCACGTTGCGTCTTACCGGCAGGCAGTGCATCACTTTGGCGTTGTTGGTATTGACCAGATGCTGATTCGTGAGCATCCAGGAGGCGTCTTGCGTGAGCACCTCTCCGTAGTTAGGCTGGTACGTGGACCAGTTCTTTACGTAGATGAAATCCGCGTCTTGCAGGGCTTCCTGCTGGTTATAGGTGATGGTGGCGCCGTTGGTGAACTGCGGGTCTAGTTCATAGCCTTCGGGGTGCGTGATGACGAAATCCACGTCGGCGGCGCACATCCACTCGGCAAAGGAGTTGGGTACGGCCTGCGGTAAGGCCTTCACGTGCGGCCCCCAGGTCAAGACCACCTTCGGCCGACGGCCTTTGGGGGCATGCTCTGTAATGGTGACCAAATCTGCCAGACTCTGCAACGGGTGGCGCGTAGCCGATTCCAGACTCACGAAGGGCACGTTGGCGTACTGGATGAACTTCTTGAGGATTTCCTCAGAGTAGTCTTCCTGTACATTCTGCAACTTAGGGAACGACCGAAGGCCCAACACATCGCAGTATTCGCCCATGACGGCGGCGGCGTCTTTGATGTGCTCTACGGTGGTGCCGTTCATGATAGCCCCGTCCTGGGTTTCCAGCGCCCAACCTTCCTGGCCCATGTTCATGACCATCACGTTCATGCCCAGGCTCTGCGCGGCTTTCTGGGTGCTGAGACGGGTACGTAAGCTGGGGTTCAGGAAAATAAGGCCCAGCGTTTTATGCTTGCCCAGGCTTTCATGGGCGTATGGATGCTGTTTTAGCACCAGCGCTTCGCGCACCAGGGCATCTAAATCTTCTACGTCGTGAACGGAGGTGAATTGCTTCATATTTTATGTGGATGTTAGACGCTTGATTTTAGATATTAGACTTCGGGTTTAAAAAGTCTAATATCTAAAATCAAGCGTCTAGTGTCTATTTTACTAAGGCTGCAAACGCCTCTAAGAACCGGTCAATCTCGGCTTGCGTCACGTTCAGGGCGGGCAGAATCCGGATGGTATTTTTGTTGGAGGCCGAGCCGGTGAAGATGCGGTACTGGTCCAGCAGGGCCTTGCGGAGCGGGGCGCAAGGGCCTTCCAGTTCAATGCCCACCATGAGGCCCTGACCGCGTACTTCGCGCACGCCCGGTAAGGCTTTGGCTTTCTCCATCAGGTATTGGCCCATGCGGGAGGCGTTTTCTATTAGGTTTTCCTGCTCCATCACTTCCAGCACCGCCAAAGAAGCGGCGCAGGCCAGATAATTGCCTCCGAAGGTGGTGCCCAGCATGCCGTGTTTGGCCGGAAGCTCCGGTGAAATCAGCACGCCGCCCACCGGGAAACCGTTGCCCATGCCCTTGGCGATGGTAATCAAATCTGGCCGGATGCCCGCGTGCTGGTGCGCAAAGAATTTCCCAGACCGCCCGTAGCCCGACTGTACCTCGTCCAGAATCAACAGCGCACCGTGTTTCTTGGCCAATTTTTCCAAATCCTGCAAAAACTGAGGCTCGGGAATCACCACGCCACCCACGCCCTGGATTCCTTCAATGATGATGGCGGCCACTTCATTGGAAGACAAAACTTCCTCCACCGCGGCGGTGTCATTCATGGGCAGGAACACCACATTGCCAGATTCATTGACTGGGGCCACAATGGTAGGGTCATCCGTAGCGGCTACTGCCGCCGAGGTTCTGCCGTGAAACGACTTCCGGAAAGAGATGATTTTCTTGCGGCCGGTATGGAACGAAGCCAGTTTAAGGGCGTTCTCGTTCGCTTCGGCGCCAGAGTTCACCAGAAAGAACTGATAATCTTCGTAGCCACTCAGTTTGCCCAGTTTATCAGCCAGTTCCTGCTGCTGCGGAATCTGCACCGAGTTAGAGTAGAAACCGATATTATTCAGTTGGTCAGAGAGCCGCTTAACGTAATGCGGGTGGCTGTGGCCAATGGAAATCACGGCGTGTCCGCCGTACAAATCCAGGTATTCGGTGCCGTTGGCGTCCCACAGCTTGGAGCCGAGGGCCTTCACGGGCGCTATATCAAATAGGGGGTAAACGTCAAAGAGATTCATGTAGAAGATGCTAGATTTTAGACGTTAGATGTTAGACTTTTCTGTTTCGGGTCTATTTTTCGGAAAACAGGCCCGAAACAGCATTTTATATGTTGCTGGCACGAGGCTTCAGCCTCAGGTACCAATTGCTTTACTATGGCACGGAAGTAACTTCCGCGCCATAGTATTTTGAAAGGCAACTACTCTTTGTCATCCTGAAAGGACCTTGTGAGCGAACTGTATAAGCGTTTACTACAACGCTACTCTAGCTGGCCCACAAGGTCCTTTCAGGATGACAGTAAGGGTGGGTAGCAGTGGGTCAGTTGTCTATTTCAAACCTATTAAGTTTTCAAAACTCACAGGATTTTGCGTTTTAAGCCCGTTTTCCTCAAAACAGTCTTAAAACGCCTCCCCAGAAATCCTTTACACCAATGGGAGGCTAAAACCCGATGGCCTTCAACTGCAAGCCGGCCCTTTCCTCCAACCCAAACAGCAAGTTCATGTTTTGCACGGCCTGGCCACTGGCACCTTTCAGGAGGTTGTCAATGAGGCTGGTGATGACCAGTTGGTCGTTGTGCTTCTCTATATATAGGAGGCACTTGTTCGTGTTCACCACCTGCTTCAGGTCCGGGTTACTATCCGTAAGGATAGTGTACGGGTGTCCTTCGTAGAACTGCCTGAACAGTTGCTGGGCCTCCTCCAAACTCAGGTCAGAGGTGAGGTAGGTGGTACAGAGAATACCCCGGCTGAAGTTTCCGCGGTAGGGCACAAACCGGATGGCCGTGTCCAAATCCCCTTGCAGCGCTTGCAGGCTCTCGGTTATCTCCAGCAAATGCTGGTGCCCGAACACCTTGTAGCTGGAGATGTTGTTGTTGCGCCAGCTGAAGTGCGAGGTCTCGGCCAGTTTCTGGCCCGCGCCGGTAGAGCCCGTGATGCCGCTCACATGTACCTCGGCGGGCAGGGCCCCGTTTTGCGCCAGCGGGAGCAGGGCCAGCTGAATAGCAGTGGCGAAGCAGCCGGGGTTGGCTACGTTGGCGGCGGTCTTAATCTGCTCACGGTTCAGCTCGGGCAGGCCGTACATAAAGGCCCGGTTACCTAGAGAGGACTTCGCCGCGAGGCGGAAATCCTGGCTCAGGTCAATGATTTTCACCGTGTCCGGGAGAGGGTTGGCGTCCAGGAACTTCCGGGCATCGCCGTGGCCTACGCAGAGGAAGAGCACGTCTACGTCGGTGCCCAGTTCATTGGTGAATACCAACTCCGTATCGCCCACTAAATCGGTGTGGGTGGCGGTGACGGGTTTGCCGGCCTGGCTGTTGCTGTGCACAAACCGGATATCTGTGTGCGGGTGGTGCACCAGCAGGCGCAGCAGCTCACCACCGGTGTAGCCTGCCCCGCCTACTATGCCCACGCGTATCTTATTATTTTGCATCCTCTTCGCCGTTGATTAAGCGGTACATCATGGTCTGGTTCCCGAAAATCTTGGAGAAACCTTTCACGTCTTCGCCAGACCAAGCATTGTTCATCTCACCGTAAGACCCAAACTTAGACGACATCAAATCATGGTCTGACTCAATACCTTCTACCTGGAAGCGGTAGGGCGCCAGCCACACGTGTACTTTCCCGGTCACGGTTTTCTGCGTGTCGGTCAGGAAGGTCTCAATGTTGCGCATGGTAGGGTCCAGGAACTGGCCTTCGTGCATCCAGTTGCCGTACCAGGTGGCCAGGCTGTCTTTCCAGTACAGTTGCCACTTGGTGAGGGTGTGTTTCTCCAGGGCGTGGTGCGCTTTGATGATGACCATCGGCGCAGCCGCCTCAAAACCCACGCGGCCTTTGATGCCGATGATGGTGTCGCCCACGTGAATGTCGCGGCCAATGGCGAAGGCCCCGGCAATCTCCTGCAGCTTCTGAATTACGTGCACCGGGTTGTCAAACATTTCATCGTTCAAGCCCACGGGCTCGCCGTTTTTGAAGTGCAGCGTGATGCGCTCGGGCGTTTCTTTGGTCAGTTGGGTAGGGTAGGCTGTTTCCGGCAGTGCCTGGTGCGAGGTCAGGGTCTCCTTGCCACCCACCGAGGTTCCCCAGATACCTTTATTAATAGAGTACTGCGCCTTCTGGAAGTCCATCTCCACGCCCCGCTCTTTCAGGTAAGAAATTTCCTCCTCGCGGGACAGTTTCAGGTCCCGGATGGGGGTGATGATTTCCACGTTGGGAATGAGGATGTTGAACACCATGTCAAACCGCACCTGGTCGTTGCCGGCACCGGTGCTGCCATGGGCCACCGCTTCGGCGCCTACTTTCTGCGCGTACTTGGCAATGGCCATGGCCTGCGAAATCCGCTCCGCGCTTACCGATAGGGGATAGGTGTTGTTTTTCAGCACATTCCCGAAAATGAGGTACTTCAGGCAGGACTGGTAGTAGTTGTCGGTTTCGTCTAAGGTTACGTGGTTTTTCACGCCCAGATTCTCAGCCCTTCGGGCGATTTCCGCCAGTTCCTCCTCAGAGAAGCCGCCGGTGTTCACAATGGCCGAATAGATTTCATAACCTTGTTCCAGCAGGTACTTCACACAGAAAGATGTGTCTAAGCCGCCACTGAACGCGAGAACTACTTTTTTCATATTGGTAATGAGTGATTGAGTGAATGTAAGAATGAGTGAATGTTTGATGAGTGATTGAGTGATAGAGTGAATGAGTGAATAATTAAAAAAATATTCACTCATTCACTCTATCACTCAATCACTCATTGTCTTTGGGCGGCACAAAGAGCATGGCGGTGCAGAGGCAGTTGCTTCTACCTTTGGCGGTCAAGATGTCAAAGTTTACGCAGCTGCGGCAGCCTTTCCAGAACTCCTCGTCGTTGGTGAGCTCTGAATAGGTCACGGGGCGGTAGCCCAGGTCTGAGTTGATTTTCATGACCGCCAGCGCCGTGGTTAACCCAAAAATCTTGGCGTGCGGGTATTTGGTGCGGGAAAGCTCAAAGATTTTCTCTTTGATGCGCTTGGCCAACCCGCTCTTGCGCAGGGTAGGGGACACAATGAGGCCTGAGTTGGCCACGTACTCGCCGTGTCCCCAAGTCTCAATGTAGCAGAAGCCCGCCCAGGTACCGTCGCTTTTAAACGCGATGACGGCTTTGCCTTCGGCCATCTTCTTGGCCACGTAGTCAGGGGAGCGCTTGGCAATGCCGGTGCCGCGGGCCTTAGCCGAGGCTTCCATCTCATCGCAAATCTGCTGGGCGAAGGGCGTGTGCTCTTCCGTAGCCACCACCACCGTGAAGTCGTTTTGAGGAGTTTCCATGGAAACAGGTGCAATGGGCTGCAACTCTACAGCCGAAGCGTACATACGCATTGCTATATGGGTTTGATATAATAAATAAAATGAAAGGGGTGTACCCAATGATAACATTGGCATACAGAGATGAGTCCGGTTTGGTTGTAGTGCACAACCGGGCCAGGGGCCTAGCGCCTGGGTCGGGTAAGGTAAATAGGTTGATTAAAAACTGTTCTGGGAAGAACAGAAAAAAGCGTACTCCCCAGTAGGGAGCGTTTTACCGTTGCCACCACAACTGATAAAAGCGACTTTTTATTCATTTCTAGGGTCTATAATAAACGAGCGGCTTGTGTGTTTTCGCTTCGCCGCAAAGTTTTCATATTAATAATGTGAAAAGCAAGACTTTGGTTCAAAAAAGCTTTACAGTCTAAATTTTATACTATTAGGTATGGTTTGTTAGCAAACCATACCTTCAACTTGCCTTTTATTGAGGAAATACTAAAAGCAGAATAGCCATTTTTGCACAGCCTCACTTCCTGTTTATGAGGAAGAAATATATAAATATATAACTTTTTATATGTTTATAAAGGGCCGTATTTCTGTCACTTTTTGGTGAAATGAAAAAAAATAAGAAAAAAAGCTTTCAAATTTAGGGTTTTTGCTTACTCGGCTGTCATGTAATATGTTACGTCGCGTTTTCTACCAAATTATTACCAATGGCCCTATGGCATTTTTGGTGGAGTTTGGTATTAAATTTCTTTTCATCTATTATTAGCTTTCCAAAACCTATTATTAACTAACTAAAACTAACATGAAGAAACTCTTACTTTTTAGTCTTCTTCTGCTGACAATGGTATTCCAAAATGCCGTTGCCCAGACTAAGACTATCACAGGAAAAGTTACTGAGGCAGGTAACAACCAAGGAATGCCTGGGGTGACTGTATTAGTAAAAGGAACCCAGGTGGCTACCGCTACCGGTGCAGATGGGTCCTACTCGCTTAGTGTTCCGGCAGGGAGCACTACCTTAGTGTATAGCTTTGTGGGCTATAAGACGGCAGAACGTGCCATTGGAAACAACACTACCATTAATGTATCTCTGGCCACAGATTCAGAGCAACTGCAAGAAGTTGTCGTAACAGCTTTAGGTGCAGAAAGAACAAAAAATTCACTCCCCTACTCCGCGCAGCAAGTGCAAGGTGAAGATATCACCATTGCCCGTAACCCCAATGCTGTGAACTCGCTGGCTGGTAAAGTTGCCGGTCTAAACATTACTCAGAATAACACCATGGGTGGCTCTACCAACGTAGTAATGCGTGGTACTAAATCCATTACTGGTAACAACCAGGCCCTATTTGTGGTGGACGGTGTTCCTATCAGTAACGCCAACACCAACAGCTCTAACCAGAGAACTGGCCGTGGCGGTTATGACTATGGTAACGCTGCCGCTGACATTAACCCAGATGATATTGAGTCTATGAGCGTACTGAAAGGTGCTGCTGCTACGGCTCTTTATGGTTCACGTGCTGCCAACGGTGTAATCATGATCACCACCAAAAAAGGCAGAAAAGGTCTTGGTATTACTATGAACAACGGGGTAACCGTAGGTTTTATAGACAAGAGCACCGCTCCTAAGTACCAGAAACAATACGGTGCCGGTTATGGCCCTTATTACGGTCCAGATGAAGAAACCTACTTCAATGAGCGTGATATGGACGGTGACGGCAAAGTGGACTTAGTGGTTCCTTTCACCGAAGATGCTTCTTACGGAGCTCCTTTTGATCCAAACTTATTGGTGTTCCAGTGGAACTCCCTGGATCCAACCTCTCCACAGTACCGCAAGGCTACGCCTTGGGTTGGTGCTAAAAATGATCCTAACTACTTCTTTGAGAAGGCCGTTTCTGTGAACAACAGCGTTGTGCTGGATGGCGGAAATGAAAATGCCAGCTTCAAGTTAGGCTTTACCCGCAATGAGGATAAAGGTATTCTGCCAAACAGTAACCTGACCAAGAACATGATAAACTTTGGAGCTTCTTATACGGTGTCTCCAAAATTGACTACCAATGCTTCTGTTAACTTCACCAAAGTAGAAGGCCTGGGCCGTTACGGAACAGGTTACAGCTCTTTCAACCCTATGCAATCTTTCAGACAGTGGTGGCAAACCAACGTTGACATGAAGGAGCAGAAAGACGCCTACTTCCGTAACAAACAGAACATTACCTGGAACACACGTAGCGCTACAGATTTACGCCCTATCTACACAGACAATGCGTACTGGGTGCGTTATGAGAACTATGAGAATGATGAGCGTTACCGCTATTTTGGTAATGTTATGGCGACCTACAAGTTTACCGAGTGGTTTAACTTAATGGGTAGAGTAACCCTTGATTCTTATGATGAGGTACAGGAGGAAAGAAACGCCATTGGTAGCACTGGAACGCCTTACTATACCCGTTACAACAGAACCTCCAGAGAGTATAACTATGATCTGATTGGTAATTTCAACAAAGTGGTAGCCGGTGGTGATGTGAGCTTATCTGGTTTAGTGGGTGCCAACATCCGCAGAAACTACATCAGCTCTCTTTCTGCTATCACCAACGGTGGTTTGGTAGTACCTAGACTTTATGCCCTTTCTAACTCCAGAAGCCCTATCAATGCTCCGGTAGAGTATGATGAGAAACAAGGGGTAGACGGTGTTTTCGCCAGCGGTACTATTGGGTATAAAGAGACCCTCTTCTTAGATGCCACCATCAGAAGAGATAAGTCTACTACCTTGTTGTCTCCCAACAATGTGTTCTACTATCCTTCCATTGCAGCCAGCTACGTGTTCTCTGAGCACCTGAAGGAGACTTTGCCTTGGATGAGCTACGCTAAAGTTCGCCTGAACTATGCTGAAGTAGGTAATGACGCTCCTCCGTTGTCTATCTATGATGTGTATGACAAGCCTACTGGCTGGGGTTCTATTCCATTGTTCTCCATGCCAGGCACCAAGAACAACCAGGAGTTGAAACCAGAAAGAACCAAGTCTACTGAAGCTGGTCTTGAAATGGCATTCCTGCAAGGCCGTGTTGGTTTTGACTTAACCGTTTACAAAACCAACACCGTTGACCAAATTCTTCCGGTAAGCGTTTCTACCGCCACTGGTTATAACTCAAGATTTGTAAACTCTGGTAATGTTGAGAACAAAGGGGTAGAGGTTTCTGCATTTGTAACTCCTGTCAAGAGAGATGATTTCTCCTGGACCATGAACGTGAACTGGTCTTTGAACAGAAACAAAGTATTGTCTCTTTATGAAGGTGTAGAAAACATCTCCCTGGCCACCTACCAAGGTGGTATGTCTTCAAATGCTACCGTAGGTCGTCCGTTTGGCATGCTGCGTGGACAAGGCTTTGTTTACAAAGACGGTCAGAAAGTAGTGGATGAAGATGGTATTTACCTGCACTCTTCTGCCAGCACTGAAATTGGAGATCCTAACGCCAACTGGAGAGGCGGTGTGTCTAACACCTTAACTTACAAAGGCCTTTCCATGTATTTCTTAGTAGATGTACGCCAGGGTGGAGATGTATTCTCTTTGGATAACTTCTACGGTTTTGGTACCGGTCTTTACGAAGAGACCACCCGCACCAATGACTTAGGAAACCCATCACGTAATACCATTGCTAATGGTGGTGGTGTGATCTTGCCAGGTGTGAATGAAGATGGTACTCCTAACACCACCCGTGTTGAGAACACAGAAGGACTTTTTGGTTACAATATGCCACAGGAAGCTCATATTTATGATGCTAGCTACGTGAAACTGAGAGAGGTTTCTTTGAGCTATTCTCTGCCTGCTGCATTTGTTTCAAAATTGAAACCATTCGGTGGAATTGATGTTTCAGTGGTAGGAAGAAACCTTTGGATCATCCATAAAAACCTGCCTTATGCAGATCCAGAAGATGGATTGAGTTCTGGTAACTTAGGTCAAGGGTATATCTCTGGTAGCTACCCAACTACCCGCAACCTGGGCTTTAACCTTAGATTCAAATTTTAATTAGGACAAAATGAAAAGGATACTATATTTCTGCATCCCAGCTTTGCTATTTCTCGCACCTTCGTGCGTAGACAGCCTGGATGACTACAACATAAATAAGAAAGCTGCTACTGATGCACCGGGCGCAACCCTTGTGACCAGTGCCGAGCGTAGCTTAGCCATCATCACGGCCAGTTCCAGCGTAAACAACAACCCCTTCAGGTTCTATGCGCAGTACTGGGCGGCTACTACCTACCCAGATGAAAGCCAGTTTATCATTGCCACCAGGCAGGTAGACAGAAACTTCTGGGATCCGTTTTACCGTGATGTTCTGGCAGATCTGAAAGAAGCGAAGCGGCTTATCAATGCTGATGCTTTCTTAGACCCTAAGATCAAAGCCAACCAGTTAGCGTCTATTGAGACGTTAGAGGTTCTTTCCTGGTCAATTCTGGTAAATACCTTTGGGGATGTGCCTTACTCTCAGGCGCTGGATATTACCAATGTTTTGCCTAAGTATGATGATGATGCGGCCATCTACGCAGACCTCATTGTGCGTCTGGACAAAGCCATTGGTATGTTTGACGCCTCTGCCACTGGTTTAGGAACCGCAGACTTGATCTACAATGGCAGCACAGCCAGCTGGATCAGATTTGCCAATTCTCTTAAACTGAGATTAGGCATGACCATTGCCGACGTTGATCCTGCCAAAGCTAAAACCATGGTGGAAGCTGCAGCTAAAAATGTGTTTACTTCAAATACTCAGCACGCGACTATCAAGTTTTTGGCCACTACGCCTAACACCAACCCGGTTTACTCTGACCTGGTATTAAGCGGAAGAGCTGACTTTGTAGGCGGAAACACGCTGGTAGACAGAATGAACACCCTCAATGACCCAAGAAGAGATGATTACTTCAAGCCATTGGCCAACGGGACATTCAAAGGTGGTACCGTTGGTGCGCCAAACTCCTATGCTGCTAACTCTGCCCCAGGTACTAAGTTAGAGGATCCTACCTTGCCAGGTGTTCTTTTGTCTTACGCAGAGGTTGAGTTCCTGCTAGCTGAGGCAGTAGAAAGAGGTTTTGCTGTAGGCGGTACCGCTATGAGCCACTATGATGCAGGTGTAACCGCCTCTATCACAGAGTGGGGTGGAACTGCTGCTGAAGCCACTACATACCTGGCACAGCCTAGTGTAAACTACCTGACTGCCGCTGGAACCTACAAGCAGAAGATAGGAACCCAGAAATGGATTGCCCTTTACAGCAACCCAGTACAAGGCTGGACAGAGTGGAGAAGATTAGATGCCCCAGCGTTGGTGAAACCAGCGGCTGCCATCAGTGCTATTCCGCTTCGTTTAACTTACCCAACCACAGAGTTTAACAGTAACGGTACCAATGCCACAGCGGCAGCTACTGCCATTGGCGGTAACACCGTTACTTCTAAAATCTTCTGGGACAAATTCTAAGCTACTACTAAGCTCTTAAGAGCTAAAATTCAAAAGCTCTGGCAGCAATGCCAGAGCTTTTTTTATGGACATACTTTGCAACCTACTTACGTTAAAGCCAACCAGAGAACCTGCCTAAGCCTCTTTGGCTTTGCAAGAAAGACTTATGAATGCGGAATCTAGGCTGATGGCGTACTTTAAATGCTGAGAGTGTCTGTTTGCCTATGGGGTTAGGCAAGGTAGCCACACTGCAAAGGAGGCAAGTTGTGCCTCTATAAGGCGCTAAATACAGCTGAGGAAACCCTGTCATGATTTGCCATCTTAAGTAAAAGGTAGCGCTCTATAGCTAGGTACCACCACCAGTTGTATGGTCTATAAGCACGATGCCCCGCAAAAGAAAAAGTCTTTTGCGGGGCATCGTGCTTAATATAGGAAAGGGTCAAAACAGAAAATGGCTAATAAAAGAGGAGGCCGTTTTGGGCCTGTTTTCTGAAAAATAGCCTCAAAACAGATTCTATTAGGCCAGTAAGCCTTTTATCTATTGGTGGTTGAACTGCAACCGCAACAAGTTAGCATAGATGCCCTCAGGGTTGTAAGCCAGTTCATCATGGGTACCGGCCTCGGCAATCTGGCCGCGGTCAATCACTAGAATCTTGTCTACTTTTCTAATGGTAGCCAGACGGTGTGCAATAATAATGGTGGTACGATCCTTCATGAGCTCATCCATGGCACCCTGCACCAGCATCTCAGACTCAGAGTCCAGGGAGCTGGTGGCCTCGTCCAGGATAAGGATGGCGGGGTCTTTGAGAATGGCGCGGGCAATGGCAATGCGTTGGCGCTGACCACCAGAAAGCTTAATGCCGCGCTCGCCTACCACCGTGTTCAACCCTTCAGGGAAAGACTGGATGAACTGCAGGGCGTTGGCCTTCTGGGCCGCTACCATCACTTCTTCCTCGGTGGCGTTGGGTTTTCCGTAGGAAATATTTTCTTTAATGGTACCGCCAAACAACAGCACCTCCTGTGGCACAATACCCAGGTTGCTTCTGAGCTCATGCAGGTGCATGTGGCTGATGTTCTGGCCGTCAATGAAAATTCCGCCTTGGTCTACCGGGTAGAAGCGCATGAGCAACTGGGCAATAGTAGACTTGCCGGCACCGCTAGACCCCACCAAAGCAATCTTCTCCCCCGACTTAATCTCAAAGTCAATATTCTGAAGCACCTGCAGATCAGGGCGGGTAGGGTAGGAGAAACCCACGTGGTCATAGCGTACGTTGCCGTTGAACCGTACCTGGGAGCTGGCCGTGGCGGCCAGGTCGTGCTGCTCCACGGGCATGTCCAGGATCTCCAGAATACGCTCAGAAGCACCAATAGACACCTGGATCTTGGCGTACAAATCACCTAAACCGGCCACCGAAGCCCCAATAAAGGAAGTATACAGGATAAAGGAGGTCAGTTGGCCAAAGGTTAGGTCTCCGCGCTG
Source organism: Rufibacter soli (assembly GCF_054781795.1). Classification (NCBI taxonomy): domain Bacteria; kingdom Pseudomonadati; phylum Bacteroidota; class Cytophagia; order Cytophagales; family Hymenobacteraceae; genus Rufibacter; species Rufibacter soli. The sequence continues at coordinate 475,887 of NZ_BAAGTS010000002.1, forward strand.
TACCAGGGTAGCCCCGTACCAGATCACCAGAATAATGCCGCCGAAGAGCCCAATAATGATAAAGGAAATGAAAGCGCCCCGGTAAAAAGAGGTAGTAATAGCCGTTTTCACGGACCGGTTCAAAGCCTGGCGGTAGCGGTTGATCTCAAACAGCTCATTGGTAAAAGCCTTCACCACCTGAATGGCCTGCAGCGTTTCTTCCACAATCACGTTGGTGATGGCCAGCTCATCCTGGGTCTTGCGCGATAGCTTTTTAAGCCGCTTGCCAAACACCATGGCCAGAATCACCAGCACCGGGAACGTGGCCAGCATGAACAGTGACAGCTTCACAGAGATGAACATGATAAAGCCAATGCCCACCAACAGGGTGGTAACCTGGCGGAACAACTCGGCTAGGGTGATCGAAAACCCGTCCTGGATGTAGCTCACATCTGAGGTGATGCGGCTGGTGATCTCGCCCACGCGGCGGGTCTCAAAAAAGGTGAGGGGCAGCCCCATAAACTGGGAGTAAAGGCTTTTGCGCACGTCGGCAATGGCATTCTCACTTACCTGGGCAAAGAAGTAGACCCTAAAAAAGGAGAAAATGCCCTGCAGCGCGATCACGGCAAACAGCATCAAGGCAATGTAGTTTATGTTCTGGCCCAGAAATGTGGATTTGCCTACTGAGGCATCAATCAACTGGCCAGTTACCGCCGGAAACGCCATAAACGTAAGGCTGGAGAACAGCAGAAACCCCAGGCCTATGTAAAATTTGCCTTTGTAAGGCAACAGGAATCTGAATATCTGAAGGCCACGCTTCAGCTTTTCTTTGCTGAGTTTGGTTTTTCCTTCTGTCTCAAGTTCGGGTGCGGTACCCGGCCCGAAGCCTCGTTTAGCCATGCAATCCTTGTTGTTTGGTAAAAGTCATCCTGCCCAATGGCAGCAATTGCGTTGTTGGAGCGGGCTGTTTTAAGCCTGTTTTTCTAAAAACGGCCTTAAAACAGGCTGGTGGCCGCCTGCCCAAAGAAAGCAACCCGCAAAGGTAGGCATTACCCATGACTTACCACAGCCCCGGTAGAGGCAGATGGCCGAAGGGAGGAAAATTTGTTCTTTTTCCCGGAAAACAGCCATAGGCCAATAAACGTGAGCAAGCCGTTCAGCAGCAAGATCTCAAACCCAAACTGATAGCCCCAGAACCAGTCAGCAGAATTAAGACTGATCACGTAGGTGAGCACCAGGGAGAGTACCGCAATAAAAGGCACGGCTTGGTCCCTCACAGAACGCCTGGTCAGTAACCCAAAGCTGTACAAGCCTAATAAGGGGCCGTAGGTGTAGCCCACCAGCGTGAAAAGCGTGGCAATAATGCTCTGGTCATTGTAGAGCTTAAAAAGTAGAATGACTGCCAGCAACACCACCGAGAAACCTAGGTGTACCCGATTTTTAAGAGGAACTCGTTCCGCCTCAGGGCGGTGCTGGAAGTTCAAAAAGTCCACGCAGAAGGCCGTGGTGAGCGAGGTGAGCGCCGAGTCTGCCGAGGCATAAGTGATGGCGGTAATGCCCAGGATAAAGGCAATGCTGGCCATGGGCGGGAAATGGTGCAAGGCCAGTTCCGGGAAAACGTCATCGCCTTTGGCGGGCAGGGCAATCCCTTTCTGGTTGGCATAGAAGTAGAGCAGAGCGCCCAAGCAGAGAAACAACAAGTTGACTATCACCAGAATAACGGTAAACCAGAACATGTTCTTCTGCGCCTCGGGTAGGCTTTTGCAGCTTAGGTTTTTCTGCATCATGTCTTGGTCCAGGCCAGTCATGGCAATGGTAATAAAGGCACCCGCCAGCAGCTGCTTCACTACGTAGTTAGGCGCCTTGGGGTCCCACTCCCAGAGTTGGGCGTAGCCGCTGCCTTTGATGGTCTGCAGGGTGCCTGCAAAGGAAAGGTGCAGTTCGGTAGACACCAGCCAGATGCTCAGGCCCAGGCACAGCAGCATAGCCAGGGTCTGGAGGGTATCGGTCCAGATGATGGTCTTCATGCCGCCCCTAAAGGTGTAGAGCCAGATAAAGGCAATGGTGAGGGCCACGGTGCCGGCAAACGGAATGCCCAACGGACCGAACACCGCCAGCTGCAGCACGCCCGCCACCAGGTACAGCCGGAGGGCTGCGCTCAGCGTACGTGACAGCAGGAAAAAAGCGCTGCCCGTTTTATAGGACCAAAACCCGAACCGCTGCTCCAGGTACGTATAGATAGACACCAGCCGCAACCGGTAATACAAAGGCAGCAGAAATAACCCGATGACCAGATACCCCAGCGCATAGCCCAGCACCATCTGCAGGTAGGTAAAGCCGGTTTTCTCCACCATGCCCGGTATAGACACGAACGTGATACCCGAGAGGGTGGTCCCAATCATGCCAAAGGCCACCACGTACCACGGCGAGGCCCGGTTGGCCAGGAAAAAGCCCGCCGTAGATTCGCCCTTCTTGCTGGTCACCAAAGAGATGGTCAGCAGCAGGCAAAAGTAAGCGACAATAATACCTAAGATGATAAGTGGCGACATGGATGGGGTGCTTCTGTTTTTAAGAATTGCGCACAAAAATACAGCAAAGGCAGTAAATCACCGGCGTTTTGTTTTAAGCCTATTTTCCAGAAAACGGGCCTGAAACGGAGAGTGAGAAAGAAAGGCGAGCCCCGGACAAAAAGGAAAGCCCCTGTTTTGGGCCCGTTTTACAGAAAACAGGCCCAAAACAGGGGCTAAAAACTTATGGGATATTCGTTATTGGATGGCGGTTACGTCTACAAACTCAGAGTTCTTACGGGAGATGGACAGCAGCCCCAGGAACGTGAGCAGACCGTTGAGCAACAGCACCTCAAACCCGAACTCATAGCCAAAGAACCAATCCACGGAGTTGGCACTGATAATGTAGGTAAGCACCGGCGCCAGCACGCAGATAAACGGCACCAGGTTGTCGCGCACCGGGCGCTTGGTGAACACGCCAAAGGAGTAAAGACCCAGCAACGGACCGTAGGTGTACCCGGCTACTTTAAACACCGCCTGCACCACACTTTCGTCATTTATGATCTTGAAGATAATGATTACCAGGGCCAACAGCACAGAAAAACCAAGGTGGGTCCAATTCTTGTACCTAATGCGTTGCGCCTCGGGGCGGTTCTTGAAATCCAGGAAGTCTACGCAGAAAGAGGTGGTAAGCGCCGTCAAGGCCGAGTCAGCGGAGGCGTACGTGATGGCCGTGATCCCCAAAATGAAGGTGATACCCGCTACCGGCGAGAAGTATTTAAGGGCCAGTTCCGGGAACACCATGTCGCCTTTTTCGGGGAGGGTAATGCCTTTGGCCTCAGCGTACAGGTATAATAATGCACCTAAGCTCAGGAACAGGATGTTCACAAACAGGATAATGATGGTGAAAGAGAACATGTTCTTCTGCGCCTCTTTCAGGTTTTTGCAGCTCAGGTTTTTCTGCATCATGTCCTGGTCAAGGCCCACCATTACAATGGCGATGAACATACCAGAGATAAACTGTTTCAGGAAGTATTTCTGGTCTTGCCACTCCCAGAAGAACACCTGGGAATATTTGCTTTCAGAGATAGTATTCACCATGCCCTGGAAAGAAAGGCCCAGCGCATCATTGATCATGACAATGGTAATGCCCACGCAGATAAGCATAGCCAGCGTCTGGAAAGTATCGGTCCAGATAATTGTCTTCATGCCGCCCCTGAAGGTGTACACCCAGATTAAGGCAATGGTAATCACCACAGATATCTCGAATGGCACGCCCATTCCATCAAACACGGCCAGCTGCAGGACCCCGGCTACCAGATACAGCCGGAAAGCCGCGCCGAGCGTACGGGCCAGCAGGAAGTAAGCCGCCCCCGTTTTATAGGACCAAAACCCGAAGCGCTGCTCCAGGTAGGTGTAAATGGAAACCAGGTTCAGGCGGTAATACAGCGGCATTAATACCAGGGCCACCACAAAATAGCCCAGCATGTTGCCCAAAATAAGCTGTAGATAAGAGAACTGCACTTTCTCCACCATGCCGGGCACTGAGATAAAGGTTACCCCCGAAAGCGAGGTGCCAATCATCCCGAACGCCACCACGTACCACGGCGACTTGCGGTTAGCTAAAAAGAAGCTGTCTGTAGATTCGCCTTTCTTGCTGGTGAGGAAAGAAATGAAAATGAGAACGCAGAAATAAAGGGCAATGATGACCAGAATAAACGTTGAAGACATGCGAAGAAACTAGGGGTTTGTAGTTTGTCTGTAAGGTGCAAGCAAATATAAGTAAAAAAGAATACCCTGTTCCTTTATTGCGGCCTGTTATGAAAGACTAAGCTGGTGCCTAAAAAGAAACCCTTCCGCCAGTGAAGCGAAAGGGTTTGAAAGTTCCAGGAAATAGGGCACTTGGTAGAGTTAATAACCCCAGGGAGAGTTGAACCCGCTGCCGTAATAATCTCCGTACCCGTTGTTAGTTCCCCCGTTGCCGTACTGGATGCCCCCAGACACCGTCACGTTAGGCGCCACCTGGTAGTGGGCCTTAAACTGAAAGCCCTGGCTAGGGTAACTTCCGAAGGTAAAAGGGTTAGGGTTGTAACGGTTGCCCGCCATGGAGGTAAGGTCTTTCCAGACGCTGCCACTTAACAGAAGTTTTTCACTCATGGCGTAAGTACCCCCAACATGCAGCAAGTAGTTTCGGGTGGGGTTTGCCGCCATCACCGCGGTGTTGCCGCCCTCGCGGGTAGAAGTCCTGAACGTAGGCCCGCCCCAGTTCTGCACCATGGTGAGGGAACTGAACACGTGTACCCGGGGCGTTAGGCGGTATTGCACCTGGGGTTCCAGGTAAGAAAAAGAACCTAACCGGCTAAAGCCCGCGCCTGCGTTCAGGCCGTAGCTTACCCTGGGTTGCGCCGCCACAGGTGCCTGCACAGAATCAGGGACCGATGTGGTCTGCGCCTGGCCGGGCAGCGAAAGGCCCCAGCAAACCAGCGTGAGGCTAAAAAAGCCAATAATAGATTTATAGAAGGTCATACAGAAACATTTTGAGGGGAAGGTGCCAAGCCCCGAAGCCTATTATCTCTCCCACTAAGATAGTGTATTAAAGCCACTAACGAAACAACCGTTCTTGTAGTCTGTTGCTTTCTGTCTGTTTTGGACCTGTTCTCAAGAAAACAGGCCCAAAACAGAAGGTCTTCTTTTTTTCTGTGGCAAAAATCCGCACGTGATGGAATGAAAAGTAGGGGCAATCCCTTGTGGTTGCCCTGTTACGATTGTGCCACCTGAGGGGCACCACAAGGGATTGCCTCTACCTATTACTAGCTGCTTAAGGGCAACTTTCTTATGGGATAACGGCAAGACACCTGCGTAAAGGCTTCTCTAGTTCGCCCACAAGATCCTTTCAGGATGACAAAAAAGAGAAAGCCCTTTCCTCTTTGCAGAAAAAGAGATTCAGTCAAGAGGAGAGCCTGAAGAGGCATTATGAGGAATAGCTACAAAAAGCTAAAAAGTCTGTTTTAGGTCTGTTTTCACAAAAACAGACCTAAAACAGACTTCAAGAATTTCTTTTTTGTCGCTCCTTTACTTGGCCTGAGGCCGAAGCCAGGCTTCGCGGCGCGCTTTGGCTTTGGAAGATACTTTCTGACCGGTTTTCTCCAGGGGTACCAGGGTGAACTTAGGTTCTGGGGCCAGTGTAAGGGGAACGGTTTTCTTTTGGCCCTGCTGCACTACTTCCAGTTGAACCTGGTCGCCGGGCTGGTGTTTGGCCAGGAGGCTGTCCAGCATTTTGTAGCTGGTTAGCTTTTGCCCGTTCATGGTGAGTAGGGTGTCGTCGCGGTCCAGGCCAGCCTGGTAGAGGGGGCTGTTGGAAAAGGTGCCCTGCGCAATAACGGCTTTGTCGTTCTGGAATTTAAGGCCTTCCCAACCCAACACCGGCGTTTTAGATTTCTCCAGCTTTAGACCCATCTCCTGGGCCAGCGATTCATACGGCATAGACTCCTTGCCATTGATGTGCTTTTGGAAGAACTCCTGGGCAAAGGTGGCATCTTTGGTGAGGTCAGCTAAGGCTTTCTCCAGGTCGGGCAGGGTGTAGGGTTTCTCTGGTTTACCAAAACGTTGCCAGAGCAGACGCATGTAGTCATCCAGGGTGAGGTTCTTGAACTGGGTACGTAGGGTAAAGTCCAGCCCTAGGGCAATGGCGTTGCCATACGTATAATAGGAGATGTAGGTGTTGGTGCGATTGGTGGCGTCTACAGACCGGGAGGCATCTACAAACGGCGCCTGCTGGCTCATCTCTACCGGAGAGAAATAGGCTTTGCCCGGAGAAATGGCCAAGGCCAAAATAGGGCTGGCGGCGCTTTCCAGGTAATTGGCCTGCTCCGTCACGCCGGCGCGGTGCAGCAGCAGGGTGCCGTAATAACTGGTGAACCCTTCGGCCAGCCAAAGCTCTCCGCTCATGTTGGCATCATTGAAATTGAAGGGTTCCAGGCTTTGGGGCCTGATGCGCTCCACGTTCCAGGCATGGAAAAACTCATGGGCCAGCGTGCCCAAGTTAGGGTTCATACCGGTTTTCAGGGACCGTGAACTGGTAATGACCGTAGAGTTGCGGTGTTCCATGCCATCGCCGGGGGTGGTGGGCAGGTAGCAGGCAATAAAGGTGTAGGTGCCAAAGTCAAAGGCCGGCAGTTCGCCAAACACCGCCTGGCTTTCCTGCACAATACGCTTGGCTTTCTGGGTGTAGTCATCCAGTTCCTGGGCGGTGCCCTGGTGGTGCATGCCAATCCGGATCTTCTGCTCGCGGCCTTTCTCCGTTACCGTCCACTCGCGCCATTGCAGGTTGGCCAGTTCAGTAGGGCTATCCATGAGGTACTGGAAATTGGGCGCCGAAAAAGTAAGCGGGGCGGTTTCTGGTTTTAGCTGGGTGGCGGCGGTCCAGTTGCTACCCGCCGGGGCGATGAACTTCACCTGCACCGGGGCGTTCTCCAGGGCCTGCGCATACATGAAGGTGGCCGGTGCGTTTAGGTGCGCGTGGGTGGTGTTTACCCCAGCGTAGGTACCGTCTGGGTGGTCTGCAAACAGCGTGTATTTGACCGTTACCGTGCCGTCATGGCCGGTAATGTTCCATTGGTGCAGGTTGGGGCGGGTAAAAGTGAGGGGTTGACCTTTGCCATTGGTGACAGAGACACTATAGACGTTTTTGGCGAACTCATGCAAGGCGTAGCGGCCCGGCGAGGAACGGGCCATGCGCACCTCCAGGGTGGGGGAGGTAAGGCCAGTAAAGGTGGCAGTCACGTTGGCCTCATGGTGCAACGCGTTCTCAAACGAAACCTGATAATTTACGCGTTGCTGGGCCAGGGCTGGCAGACAGGCCGTGCAGAAAGCAAGCGCCAAGGCTACCCAAAAGTTTTTCTTCATAGAGGAGGAATATTTGCGGCTCAAGATACACAGGAAAACCAGATTCTGGCATACCCTTCCCGTATGGGGCTACCCGTGGTTTTGGCTTTTCTGCCACACCTGGGCTTTGATAAAGCCATGGAAGAAAAGGGCTTGCCGGGAGGACGTAAAGCCCGCCTGCCTGAAAATCTGGTGCGTGGGCGGCAGGCTTTTCCCAGAGATGCCACTTACCAACCCAAAAAACCGGTACATGGCCCAGAGCATGGATTTCTGCCAAAGCCTTTGAGCAGGGCGCGAGGAAAGGAAGAAATCTGTGTGCAACCAGATCCCTTGCGGAGCTAGCGCCTGGTTTAACCGTTGTACCAAGGTTGTCACTTCCTGGGCCGTGAACAGGTCCAGCACAAACGGCGTGATTATAACGGAAAACGTCTCCTGGGGCAGCAAATCCTGCTCAGTGCCCAGCCTGAACTCCACGAGTCGGGCTTGGGGTAAACCTTGCATTCGTTGGCGGGCTTTTTCCAGCATAGCCCGGGAAGCTTCCAAATACAGTATCTGACTGGGGGTGCTTTTCAGAAATAACTCAGGGAGAATGCAGCCGGTGCCGCCGCCTAAAACCAAGACTGTGGCCCCAACCGGGATTTCGGAAAGGAAATGGTATTGGGCTTTTTTCTGAGCGTCTCTGAAAACCAGTCCCGCCAAGACGTCATACACCGGGGCAATAAAATCAAAGCTGGGTAGGGAGGCGGGCATGAAAGAACTGAGCGAAAAGGCAAAAGCCGTTTTAAGGGTGTTTTTCCAAAAGTAAGCCAAAAACAGGTTTCTCCTTTACTGGAAAGTTATACCCAATTATTAGGAATAGAACTTCCGGTGGAAAACTGTCTTGCCGCTCGCCGGGTTCTTTTCCTGGGTCTAGGCATGGAGGTAATGGCGGTCCAGGGTATCGCGTAGCTTCTGGAAAATAAAGGCGGTAATCTGTTTAAGCATGCTCTCAGCCGAACCCTTAAACTCTTGGCGGTATTCTTCCACCTTGCCCTGGAAAAGCAAGGAGACAAAAGTGGTGCCCACCGGCTTTTCTGGGTTCTCAGAGGCCCCGGCGCCCAGAAGGCCCGTCACGGCAATGCAGACATCGGCTTTGAGGAGTTTCTGCAGGCCCAGTACCATTTCATTGGTGACCTGCTGGCTTTCGGCGGTGTAGAAATCCAGGGTTTTTTTCTTTACCCCCAGCACTTTCTGTTTGGCGGCAATGTCATAGGTGACCATGCTGCCCAGGAAAACCCCGCTGGTGCCCAGGGCCTTGCTAAACTCGGCGGCCAAGCTGCCTCCGGTGCAGCTTTCGGCAAAAGCAACGGTAAGGCCATGGTCTTTCAGGTTCATGACCAGCTGGGTCAGGTCTTTCTTGTTCATAGGGTTGCGCTTTCAATAAATGGTAGTACTGTAGAACCAGGCAATGGGTTGTATCCCTGCAACTCAACACCAACACCGCCGGGTACGTACGTTAAGGAGTTTCCCGTTTAGGCCGGTTTTTGAGAAAACGGGCTTAGAACAGAATATGACTAATTGGAGGTATGAAGAAGACATTCAGGAAATTTGTGGCCTCGCTGGCGCTGTTCACCGTGGAGCTGGTGGTGTTATGGACCGTGTTCATTTTATGCATTATCCTTTTCTTCTGGCTGGCCCGCGCCGTGCTGCCCGGGCATGACCTGGGCTTTGACCGGCAGGCCTTCGCCTGGGCCGATGCCCGCGCCAATCCCTTTCTTACTGAAATTATCAAAGGCGTCACGTTTCTGGCCTCGCGCAATTTTATTACCGGGGCGGGGCTCATGATGATCGGGTATTTTCTATTCGTGAAAAAGCATAAATGGTACTCCCTAAAGGTGCCTGTTATTGCCATTGGCAGTATTTCATTGAACCTGTTGCTCAAATATATCATTAACCGGCCCCGGCCGCTGGTACCGCATCTGGTAGACTCTTACGGCCTCAGTTTCCCCAGCGGCCATGCCATGATCAGTGCCTCTTTTTACGGCCTGCTTATTTACCTGGTCTGGAAACACGTGGAAGTGCCTGCCTGGCGGTTTCTGCTGGTGTTTCTTCTTTCCTTGCTTATCCTGCTCATCGGCTTTAGCCGCGTGTACCTGCATGTGCATTACGCCACAGACGTGGTGGCAGGGTTGGTGGCGGGGTTGGGCTGGGTGATTTTGGCCAATGCCCTTATTAACCGCATGGAGAAATTCTCTAAACGCAACCTTAACCCGGTGGTGAAAGGGCAGGAGCAACCGGTGCCGTAAAAGAAACCAGCTGGAAAAGCTTGCCTTGGTTTTTACGTGGGCCGTAGACTAAATTTTTTTTCTGCCGGGCAGTTTTTATAACCCTCTGGAAATCAAGGAGCATAAAATAGAGGGCTGCCCGAACCGGAAAAATATTTCTAGAAAAGGCTTTTGGGCTATTGGAGTTAAACAAAAAGTAGTATTTTTGTGCTCCCTAAAGCAATGAAGGGAAGTGTTGCGCTGGTGGCGAAATTGGTAGACGCACTGTCTTCAGGTGGCAGCGCTTTCGGGCGTGGGAGTTCGAGTCTCCCCCAGCGCACATAAAAAGCCGGTCTCTTTTTGAGGCTGGCTTTTTTATTTCCATTCCGGCCGTCTCTACTTCTTGTCCTGGCCAATCTTTTCCTGGGCGTGAGGGCTTTTGAATCTTTCTACCGTATCTCTTGCGTACACCCCCCAAAACCAAACCAGATGCAACGCAAAAGGGAACATACAGAAAAGGGGATAGCGTCTTTTTTGGCGGTGCTCTCGCTGGAGGTGGTCATTGCGTGGTTGGTGTTTCTGGGGGCCGCGTTTCTGTTTTTCTGGATGACCCATACCGTGTTTGTGGAGCAGGAGAAGGACCTGGACCAGGCCGCCTTTGCCCTGACCAAGGAAATCACCACGCCGCAGGCCACCAGCCTCATGTATTTTGTCACGTTCTTCGGGTCTAAGGATTTTCTGATAGGCGGTTCTATTGCCCTGGCCCTGCTGTTCCTGCTTTTTGAGCGGTGGCAGTTCTACTCAGTGAAAATCATTGCCATTTCTGCCACCACCACGCTGTTTAACCAGAGCATGAAGTTCTTCTTTGACCGCCCCCGGCCAGAGACCGCTTTTCTGGAGCAAAGCGGCAACAGTTTCCCCAGCGGCCACGCCATGATTGGCGGCGCGTTCTGGGGTCTCATTCTCTATCTGGTCTGGACCAACGTGCGCGACCCCGGGCTAAGGTGGTTTCTGGTCACGCTGGTGGGTCTCTGGATTCTGCTCATCGGCTTTAGCCGGGTGTATTTGAATGTGCACTATGCCTCAGATGTGTTGGCGGGCTGGGGGGCGGGCCTTTTCTGGCTCATGATCGCTATTTTCCTGCTCAGGCGGCTGCAGCTACGGCTGGGCCGAAAGGTGGAACGGCAAATGCAGGAATGAGCCAAAGGTCATATTTCTACCGGAAGGCATTATACTTTTCTGGAATTGCTGCGGCATGTAGCGCCAATCTTCTATTTTTGTGAATAAAATTGCTCAATTTACGTCCGCAAATCTTTAGATAGCCATACAGACGTATTCTGTAAAACATTACTCCATGATTATTACGCCAAAAGTACGCGGGTTCATTTGCCTTACTTCCCACCCACAGGGGTGTGCCCAAAATGTGGTGAACCAGATCAACTACGTGAAATCCAAAGGCCCCATTGACGGACCTAAAAGAGTATTGGTGCTGGGTGCCTCTACCGGCTTTGGCCTGGCCTCCAGAATTACCAGTGCCTTTGGCGCGAACGCCGCCACCATTGGCGTCTTCTTTGAAAAGCCTGCCGCCGAAGGCAAGCCGGGCTCCCCGGGATGGTACAACACCGCCGCCTTTGAGCAAGAGGCCCAAAAGGCCGGCCTGTACGCCAAAAGCATTAACGGCGACGCCTTCTCTGACGAAATTAAAAGAACCACCCTTGACCTGATCAAAGCCGATCTGGGCCAGGTGGATCTGGTGATCTATAGTCTGGCTTCGCCGCGCCGGGTGCACCCTAAGACCGGGGTCATCCATAACTCGGTGCTCAAGCCTATTGGCCAGCCGTTCTCTAATAAGACCGTAGATTTCCATACCGGAAACGTGTCTGAGGTAACCATTACCCCGGCCAACGAAGAAGATATTGCCAATACCGTGGCCGTGATGGGTGGCGAGGACTGGGAAATGTGGATTGACGCCCTTAAAGCCGAGAACCTGCTGGCCCCCGGTGCCACTACTGTGGCCTACTCTTACATTGGACCATCGCTGACTGAGGCTGTGTACCGCAAAGGCACCATTGGTCGTGCCAAAGACCACCTGGAGGCCACTGCCTTCACTATTGCAGATAAACTCAAAGACCTGAACGGCAAAGCCTACGTGTCTGTGAACAAGGCCCTGGTGACCCAGGCCAGCTCCGCAATTCCGGTTATTCCGTTGTACATCTCCTTGCTCTATAAAGTGATGAAGGCCAAAGGCCTGCACGAAGGAACCATTGAGCAGATTCAGCGCCTGTTCCAGGACCGTCTCTACACCGGAGGTGAAGTAGCAGTAGACGAGAAAGGCAGAATACGCGTAGACGACTGGGAAATGCGCAATGACGTGCAAGCCGAAGTGGCCGCCCTCTGGGAAAAAGCCACCACCGAGAGCCTTCCTGAAATAGGTGACCTGCAAGGCTACCGCACGGACTTCTTCAACCTGTTCGGGTTTGAAGTACCAGGCGTGAACTATGACGAAGACGTAAACGAAGTAGTGGAAGTACCCGGCCTGGTAAACTAGCCTTCTTCCTATCAATCTTCCTGAAAGGACCTTGTAAGCAAGCAGCCTGGACTTTGTAAAAAAGCCAGCGCCGTTTGCCTGCAAGGTCCTTTTTGTTTTTTAGTATTTTGATGGGCCTGTGGTAGAGGTTTAACGGGCTTTCTTTTGCTTCGAGAATAAGTGAGACCTTGCTGGCTCTTCCATTTCGAGGCTGTTTTTTGAAAAACAGCCTCGAAATGGAAGAGCCAAATACTCTCTTTTTGTAAGTTCCGTGTGATAGGGCCGAAGGTCCAGGGGGGATCTTTCTATCTGAAACAGCCCTTCACTTTGCTGACGCATTTCGTCCCCCTTTGAAGGGGGTAGGGGGATGACTACTCGTGCAGGTGCTTTTTTTGCCTTTTGAAAGATTTTGTGGCGCTTATTGCATGGGCTTTCGGTTCATTTACTGCTTTGGTCATCGCCTACCCCCTTCAAAGGGGGACGAGGAAGAAGGCAGAGGTTGAAAGAAAAGTAGGGGCAATCCCTTGTGGTTGCCCAAACACGTAGCAAACGCAATAGGGCAACCACAAGGGATTGCCCCTACGATATGCAATGTTTTTAAGTATTCGCCATTACTACTGGAAACATTCCCCTCATCCTAACCTTCTCCCTGAGGGAGAAGGAACTACTACTTTACGTTTTGAGGCCGTTTTTTAGAAAACAGGCTCAAAACGCAGTGCCGGCTGCTCAAAAGACCTCGTAGCGTCTCCCAGCCCTGCGAGCGTCTGTGCCGATGGCGTCTTAAATTCTACCGATGAAAGTTTGGGCACTGAAGCTATTTTACTGTTAGATTCTTTTGCTATATGCCTGAAGTCAGTTGCGAAAATTGGTTTCATTTCAAAACGTATGGAAAGAGCTGTTGGTAGAGGCGCAGGTTTTCTTCATCAAACACCACAAAAGTGACCTGCTCTGGGAGTTCATGATGGGCAAGGAATTCCTGGACGGTCTTTACGGCTACCTGGGCGGCTTTGGCTTTGGGGTACCCGTACACACCCGTACTGATGTTGGGAAAGGCGATGGTCTTTATTCCATGTTCCTGGGCCAGGAGAAGGGAGTTGCGGTAGCAGTGGGCCAGTAGTTCTGGTTCATCCCGTTCGCCGCCGCTCCAGACGGGGCCCACGGTATGGATGACATATTGGGCCGGTAGGTTTCCGGCGGCGGTAATGACCGCCTCACCGGTTTCACAGCCACCCTGGCGCGACACGATTTTACGGCACTCCGCTAGAATGGCCGGTCCGCCGGCCCTATGGATGGCCCCGTCTACGCCGCCGCCGCCCAGCAGGCTGGAGTTGGCCGCGTTGACAATGGCGTCTACCTTCACCTTGGTGATGTCTCCCTTTTGTAATTTTATTCTGGTAGCTTCCATGGCTTGGCTTAAGTCTAGTGGTTGGTTCTCAGTGGTTAGTCGTCAGGAATTATAGATAACGTAATTCTGGCCGGCAGATGTACCTTTTGGAAGTAATATACCTACGGTCTGTTTTACCCCTGTTTTTCAAAAAACGGCCCCAAAACAGAAAGCGCTCCCTGCCACCTACTAACTGATCCCCAACAACTAATTACTAAAAGCAAGCCCCTACACTTTCACCCGTACCCGCAGGGCTTTAAGGCCGCTTACGCCTTGCAGTTCTTCTACTTCCAGGTGTTCCACTTCCTCATGGAGCACGCCTTTGTTCTGTAGGTATTCAATGTATTCCAGATACTCATTGGCTTCCCGGGCCTGGGAGTAGGCAATGGCTATTTTACCCGGCTGGGTAAGGCGTTCCTCAGAATCCCGCACCAAGGCTTTGTCTACCCGTTTTTTCACAATTTCATATCTGATGTTGTAGGCACCGTCTACGTCAAACTTGCGCTCGTCTTGCCTAAACCTAATGGCCAGCGGCTGACTGTGGATTAAGATGAGCTGCGTGGTTTCCAGGGGCACTGCCAATTGAGGCTTAAGTTTATGCGCCAGGCGGGTCACCTCACACATAACCATCAGTTGCCACAGCCGGAGGTTGCGCAGGAACATGATGTCAAACGGCTGCCGTTCCTCCAAAGAGGCCCCCACGTAGATGTTGAACTCCACACCATCGGTCTTGAATTTCTCAAAGTAGTGTGGATACATCTGCTGGGCGTTGAGTTCTTCCTGCTCAATGTACTCAGAGATGGTCTCATTGATGAGGGTAAGGCTTTCTTCAAAGGCTTTGCGGCGCTTGTACAAAATGCCCAGTTGGGGGTCCATGGCCTCACGGTAGTTCTGGATGTAGGGCAGCAGATCTGGGTGGGTAGCCTCCAGAAACTCAAACATAGGTTCTACCTGTGTGCGTAACATCTCAAAAATAAGAATACCGTCCTGGGAGAGAAACCCCTTCTTGAGTTGGCGCAGGTGCTTGGAAACCGAGAAACGCAGTTCGTCCAGGATAGGCAGCGTGTGTACTTCCAGGGCTTTTTTCAAGATGCGTTCGGCCAGTTGCAGGTGCTCAGTGAGGTCACCCAGGATAGCGGTGTTCCGTTCAGTGCTGGAACTGCGCACATCGGCGGCGGCGTAGAGCGGGTAAACATCCGGGAACACGATGGGTTCCATTTCCACGGGCCCGCCAGACGCATTCATTTTATCCAGCATGTTGAGGGCGGCCTCCCTGAACCGCCACTCCAGCACCGGATGGATGGCCGTGAACTTCTCCCGGATAACCGCCTGTACCCGCGCCTCAATCTCCTCTGAGTTTCTGTTTACCGCCACAGAGAAAAGGGGCAGGAACTGGTCCATCTTTGCCAGGGAGAAATTGTCCAGGTCGCCTGGGTTGGGCGAACCTAGTTCCAGGATGCCAATGGGCTCATCGCCGTACCGAAGCAGGGCCAAAACAATGTTCCGGATGCCCATGGCCAGCATTTCCTCACGCACGCCGTCTGGCAACTGCTGGGTTTTGGCCACGTCTTTGATCACCAGCGGCTGCCCGTTCTGCACCAGGCTGTCATAAATGGATTTGAACCCTACGTAACTGCTGCTGCTAGGCTCGCTCTGCAATAAAAAGCTGTGGTTGATTTTGTTCCCGAAGTTCACAAACGTGCTTCGGTTTTTGTAGAACGCCGCTACCCCTAACTGCAGGTGCGGGCGTTTAAAGAAAATGCGCACCTTTTCCTGCAATTGCTCAAAGCGGTCGGCGGCCAGCATCACGTCCCGTTCCAGGAGGTCATTTTTAAGCGAAGACAGCACCTCCTGCACGGTTACGTCCACCAGGTGGAGCGTGTAGAAGCCGTTGATCTCAAACAGGCCGGGCGGCAGGGCCTCCATCCAGATATCCATGTTCCGGATGTTGTCCAGCAGGTATTGGATGTCTTTTTCGGCGAGCTCGGGGAGCGGCTGGGTATGCGTAATGTTCAGGAACTGGGTGTTGATCTCTACATTGAAGTGACGGTAGAGGCCCAACTGGTAGTCTGGGACGGTATAAATCAGGAATTCCTCATGGGGTACCTGCACCTGGTAGAATTTCTCCAGAATAAGAAAGTAGACCATGCGCACCCGGTTAAAGAGCATGCGGTGCTCATCAATGTTGAGGGGGCGCTTAAGCAGGTTCTGGTCCGTGAGGATAATCTGCTTGAAGGGGTCTGTGTAGTAAAAACTGACGTCATACGAAGGGCCCACGGTGCCAATGGCTTCCACGTCACGGGTAGCGGGCGGGAAAATGGCGGTCATGAGCAGGTCAACCAGGCATTCATGCTCTTGCAGCACCTTCAGGTCTGTGATGGGTTGCAGCAATTCAGGCGCCTCTTGCAGTAACCGGTCTATTTCCTGGGCACTTAACAGAAAGCTGGTTCTGCAACCGTCTTGCTGCTGTTGCCAATAGTCTATAATTGGTTTAAAGCTTAAATGAGCCTTGAAGGGGAAGGTAGTGACGGTTATCTGGTGTTCTTGGGAGTGCATACACGGCTTTTAACGCAAAAGGAGCCTGACAGATACAAAATACCTGCTATATAAAGGAAACAATATATTTATTAAGGCAGAGAGCGTGAAACAAGCGTTACTCTGGCCCAAAAACAGAAAAGGCCTGCCGGTGGCAAGCCTTTTCAAAGAGTGGTTTTTAACCGGTTACATGGTAGGCAACACCACGGTGTCAATCACGTGTGTTACGCCATTGCTGGAGATAACATCTGCGGTAGACACGTTGGCGCCATTGATCATGACCATGTTGCCCTTGCGGGTTACGGTTAAGGTCTCTCCATTCACAGTCTTCAGTTTCTGGCCGTTCTTCAGGTCTTTGGCCTGCAGCTTGCCTGGTACCACATGATAGGTCAGCACAGAGGTCAGTTTGGCTTTGTTCTCTGGTTTCAGGAGGGTTTCTACCGTGCCGGCCGGTAACTTGTTAAAGGCGGCGTTGGTAGGTGCAAACACTGTGAACGGACCCGGACCCATCAAGGTCTCTGCCAGGCCGGCCGCTTTCACCGCTGCTACCAGGGTAGTATGGTCTTTTGAGCCCAGGGCGTTGGCTACAATGTTTTTAGAAGGCACCATTAAGGCGCCGCCTACCATTACCCCGTCTTTTTTCTCCATACCGGTGGTTTTGGTGGTTTTGGTTTTTGTGGCAGACGTCTGGGCAGAAACAGAAAGGGAAGTGAAGAAAGTAGCTCCCGCTACCGCCATCATGAGAAAGGTTTTTTTCATTGGTTTGTGTTGAGGTTATTAGGTTTGTAGGTAGATATGCCAGACCTACGAGGACCTACTAACAACTGGATTTCTAAGGATAGAAAATAAATTAAACCCCGTGGCAGAAAAGCAATAGAAAGGCGTTTTGGGCCTGTTTTGGCCAAAACAGGCCCAAAACAGCAAGGCCTGAAAACAGAAAAGCCGAAGCATACGCTCCGGCTTTTCCACTTTAAAAATGCTACTGTCTATTTAAAGGTTTCCTTGGTGTCCACCACTTTCACGTCGGTTACCTTCAGCTTGAAGTTGGCGATCTGGGCGTCTTCATCATTCACGGCTTGCGGCAGGCCTTCCTTCACCACGTTGGAGTAGCTCATGGGCGAAGGCGTGTTGTTGCGCAGGGCTTCGGCCAAGGACTGGGCCTCGCTGTCATCCGTCACAATGGTCACAAACACGTTCTCAGCGGTCCAGTACTTTTTGATGGCGCGGTTCACGTCAGCTACGGTGAGTTTGGCCAGCAGCGCGTCCATTTCCTCAATGTAGTCTTTGCGACCAAAGAAGTGGGAGTCCAGCATGAAGCCGAGGCGTTTCTCGGGGGTCTGGATGTAGAGCTTGTTGTAGGAACGCAGGAACTGGCGGGTAATGTCAAAACTCTCCTGCGTGATGCCGTTCTTCACCATTTGGTCCACTTCGCGCAGCGCCAGGCGCAGGGCGAAATGGGCGTGCCCCACGTTGATGTTGCTCAGCTCTTTGTACTGCTCCTTGAGGCCCTCGGCGGTCTGCACCGGCCTGATCCATAAGGCATGGTAGTTGGAAGTTCTGGGCACCCCGGGCACGGGCAGCATGTTGCCGCCGCCGTTTTCATACCACTCAATGTAGGAGTAGTCCCCGTAGTTCATGGAGCGGGTGCTTCTGATTTTCTCATACAGCTGGCCATAGCTCTTGCGGTGCTCGCCCAGGTAAGAGTTGGCTACCATCAAGGCCGCAAAGTCATCTGAAGACCGGTTAATGGCCAAAGGCGATCCGGTAAAGATAGCCGACCCCAGGGCCTTGGGCTGACTGATGATCTCCACCACAACCCCCTCGGGCTGGCGGGGCTTGCCCGGGGTAGGCAGGGCCGGCTGGGTAGCCGACAAGCCTTCCAGGTCGTCTTTGAGCTGGCGCAGGAAGTCAGAAGAGTAATTGCCCGCAATGCCAATGGTCACGTTGTTACGGGTGAAGAAATTGCTGTAGTGGTTCTTCACGTCTTCCAGGGTAATGGCCTTCACGCCGGCGCTGGTGCCCTGGGCAGTGTGCTGGTAATTGGTACCCCGGAACATGAGATCCTCCAGCGCTTTCTTGCTGTAGTCCTCGTCTGAAGACGTGCGTATCACCTGGTCCACGTAGTTCTGCTGGTTAGACTTTACGCGGTTAAAGTCAGCGGCCTCAAAGCGGGGCGTCATTACCAGACCTTTCAGGATTGGGTAGA
The DNA here is from genome assembly GCF_054781795.1 of Rufibacter soli. Lineage (NCBI taxonomy): Bacteria > Pseudomonadati > Bacteroidota > Cytophagia > Cytophagales > Hymenobacteraceae > Rufibacter > Rufibacter soli. The sequence continues at coordinate 494,152 of NZ_BAAGTS010000002.1, forward strand.
AATCCTTTAGGAAGTCTTTATGCACCGCAAACGTGAACACGGTCACCTCTTTGTCTACTGAGGCGCCATAGCGGGCGGCCATGGGGTAGATCTTTTCCTGAATCTGGGTATTGGTAAGCTCGCGGGTACCACCAGAGACAATGGTCTGGGCGGTGGCGTAAGTGAGGCCCTGCTTGCCGGCGGGGTCAGTGATGGAGCCGTTCCGGAACATGAGTTTCACAATCACCTTGTCAGACTCAGGCAGGGAGAGTTCCACCACGTCAATGGGCTTGAGCACCACCTGCTCGGGAGAGGGCGCCACCGGCGAAGGGGCCTGGGCCGTAGATTGGGCTGGTTGTTTCTGGCATGCCGCCAGGCTGAGCGCCAAGGGCAGAAGATAGCTTAAGATCTTTTTCATTATTTCACACCTCCTTTATCATTAGGTGAAATGGTGGCAATGGTAAGGCCGCTTTCCACAAAGTATTTCTTGGCCACGTCCATGATGTCCTGGGGCGTTACCTGGTCATAGAGCGCGTAGATCCGGTTCAAGGACTCCGGGTCGCCGGTAAGCCAGATAAAGCGGGCCAGCGAGTTGGCAATGGCGTCTGGGCTGTCCATGCCCATGGCGAAGCTGTAGCGGTTATTGGACTTGGTGTCGGCCAGTTTCTTGGCGTCTACCGGGGTGGTCTTCATCTGGTTCACAGCCTTTACCATCTCGTCTTTCACGTACTGCAGGTCCTCGGCCTTCACCACGGAGGCCGACAGGCTGATCAGGTTGGGATCACGGGAGAAGCTGGGACCGCCGCCCACAAAACGCGCTTTCTGCTCTTGCAACACCAGTTTCTTGTACAGCTCAGAGGTAGGCGAAAACAGAATGCTGGTCATTAGATCAAGGGCAGGCAGTTCTTTGCTTTTCTCAGAATAGGCCGGGCCTTTGTAGCCCAGCATGAGGTACGGCGGAAAACCGGCCTGTTTCACGTGGGCGTGGCGGGTTTCCTTCTGCACTGGCTCTGTCTCAATCTTAGGCTGGTAAGTACCGCGTTTCCAGTTGCCGAAATATTTCTGCGCCAGGCGGTTCACTTCTTCCTGCTTCACGTCGCCCACTACCACAATGGTGGTGTATTCTGGCCGGTAGAAACGGTTGAAGAAGATTTTGGAGTAGTCAAACTGGTTAGGCATGTCTACCACGTCTTTGAAAAAGCCCATGGTGGTGTGCGAGTAGGTGTGTTTTTTAAAGGCGGTGCTGTACACCAGCTCATTCAGCTGGGCGTAGGGGCTAGCCGAGTTCTTGGTGTACTCGCCTTTCACGGCCCCGGCCTCGGTCTTGAAATCATGCACCGAGTACTTGAGGTTCTGGAAACGGTCTCCCTCTACCTCAAACATCTTCTCCAGCATGCCCGCGTTGCCAGTCATGTGGTAGACGGTTCGGTCAATGGAGGTGTTGGCGTTCGCCGAGGCGCCAATGGATTTCAACACCTCCTCGTACTGCTTGGTGTTGTATTTGTCGGTGCCCCTGAACATCATGTGCTCAAAGAAGTGCGCGAACCCGGTTTTGCCCGGCTCCACTTCCTCCCGGGACCCCGCCCGCACCACAATGTAAAAGGCGGCCAGCCCTGGGCTGTTGAACGGCACCGTGACCACGTTCAACCCGTTGGCCAGCTTTTTCTGCTGAATAGGGTAGGGTAAAATCTTGCTGCTGCTTCCTTGGCCCTGTACCCATTGGCTGGAGACCAGCAAACAGAACAGGAGGAGCAAGCTAAGCCCTGTATGTTTTTTCATGTTTGTGTGTGTTTGGTAAATGGCTCCAGCACATGTGTTGTGCTTGCCGGGTGAAATTTACAAAAGGATTTTGGTTTGAGGATGGTTCTGGAGAAAGGGGGTGGAAAAGGGTTTTCAGTTTGGATAGTCAATTCAGGGCACGCCGTTGTTGGTGTTCCTAGGAGCCAACGACTTGAACTGCCCCTCTATTTCCATTTGATCTTGTGCACGCATTTCCGTTTGTTGCTGGCGTGGTGTCTGCTTATGCCTAAGCCCTTATGCTTTCTTGTTTCATCTTTTCCCTCCGAGCGCTCACGGCCGCGGGGCCCCGTCTTTCCCCCTCGCACTGCCCTTGCGGCCGAGTTGTAGTCTGCCTTTAGCAAAGCTATTACAAGGCCACAAGCGAGGCGCTCGAAGTAAAGACTGGAATCGAGGGAATGCGTAGTGGGGATTGGATAAAGGTGGGTAGCGTTCTAGCCACGTTTTTCCGAAAACAGGCGCAAAACGTTCTTCTGCCCTATAGACCGCAGTACCGCTTACTAAACGCAGACTCCCCCCTTGAGGGGAGCGCAGAGGGGTGTTTCCACTGGAGAGCACGCATTCCGTCCCCCTTTGAAGGGGGTAGGGGGATGATATGCGCATTTCTGACTCTGGACTCAAGACTCAGACCTAATTATGTCCGTTTTGGGCCCGTTATTCCCAAAACAGGCCCAAAACGCAGACGCAAAATTCCTTACTCCCCTTCCGTTTTAATGCGGCTGGAGAGGACAGCGACGGCTACGCCCATCAATGCAATGAGGGCGAAGGAGAAGCGGAGGCTGCTAACGCCGGCAACTAGTCCTATCAACGGCGGGCCTACCAGAAATCCGGCAAAGCCGATGGTGGAGACGGCGGCCAGGGCCATGCTGGGGGCCATGGTTTTGCTTCTGCCGGCTACGCTGTAGACTAGTGGGACTACGGCAGATACACCTGCGCCTACCAGAAAGAAGCCTAGAATGGCGGTCCAGAGGCTAGGGAAAAGGACGGCGATGGCCAAGCCCAGAGTAGTGAGCATGCCGCTGGTCTGGAGCACGCGTTTTAAACCAAAGCGGGTGGTAAGGCGGTCGGCGATGAAGCGGGTGAAGGCCATAGTAGACATGAAGGCGGTATAGCCCGCGGCAATCCAGGCTTTTTCGGCACCCACCACTTTCTGGAAATAGACGCCGCTCCAGTCAAACATGGCGCCCTCGCAGATAAGCGAGCAGAAGGCAATCAGGCCCAGGCCCATCAGTTCTTTGTCGGGTTTCACGAACAGGGGCTGGTCTGCGTCGCGGGGCGCGTCTTGCGGCAACGCGAATTGGTAGGCAAGAGCTACGCTAACCAGCACCAGGCCCATAATCAACAGAAAATGAGGTGTGGGTTCCACGCCCATGCCAATCATGAGCGTGCCAAGGGCAGCGCCCGAGAAACCAGCCAGGCTCCAGAGCCCGTGAAAAGACGCCATGATGGATTTCTTGTACAGGTGCTCTACGCCCACAGCCTGGGTGTTCACAGAGATATTACCCATGTTGCTGGCAAACCCGAAGACAAACAAGGCGATCACCAGGTGCAGCACGTTTTGGCTCATGCCTATCAATACCAAGGTACTGCAGTACAGCAAAAGCGCAAAGGTCACTACCTTGCGGCTGCCTACCTTAGAGGTGAGCCAGCCGGTAAAGGGCAAAGACAGCATCAACCCCACAGGCAACGCAAACAAAACCATACCCAAAGCTGACTCTGACAAATGAAGCCGCTGCTGAAGGGAGGGAATACGGGCTCCCCAACTAGAGAAGCAAAGGCCCAACAGGAAAAAAAGGACGCCTACGGCTATTCGGTGGGCTTTGCGGGAAACGGGGGAGGTAAGGGTAAGCAACATGAATTAAGAAAACTTTCGGCAAAAATAGCCCTTTTGTACGGGCTCCATTCATAAAAGACAAATTAGTGTAGATACATGGTTCTATCTGGGCCTAAAAAAGTACCGCCGCCCCGCCAGAAGAAATGGCAGAGCGGCGGCTATTTATTTTAAGGAAAGGCGTTTTGAGCCTGTTTTGGCTAAAACGTGCCCAAAACGCTATTTTTTATTTGCGGCCTTTAAAATAGTGAGCATGTTCATTTCAAGGGTGGGGTAGGCGGTCTCCACAATTCGGCCCACTTCCTGGCCATTACGGTACAGGATAAAGGTAGGCACGGCCGTGATGTTGGCTGTCTTTTCCTCGCCGCCCAGGCCGGTTTTGTCTTCGCGCAGGCTTACAATCTCTAACCGGGAATAGGGCAGGCGGGCCTGGTCCATGATTTTGTACAGGCGGGGCAGTTCCCGCTGGCTGTCCATGCACCAGCTGCCGGTAAAGCCTTTAATGGAAACTCCCTGTAGCAACGGTTGCAGCTCTTCCATGATCTTAGCGTTGGGCTGGTAGCGCAGGTACGCCGGGTGGAACCAGGTGCTATAGGGCTCTTTCTCATACGCAATGCGGGTGGTGGGTCCTATCAGGATGGTCTCACCGGCTTTGGTCTTTTCCTCGCGGTTCTCATTAGGGTTGATGCCCGATGTCTCTGAGCTGGAATAGGTGGTGGTTTGGCGCGCGCAGGCACTGGCCCCCACCGCCAGCACGGTCACAAACAGCAGACGGAATGATTGTCTCAACATAAGTATGGGTTTAAAGGAAGCCGCCAGGAAAAGGGACCCTTTCACTGGCGGATTTTTATGCTCTTACGAAAATATCAAAGGCCTAGATAACCTCCAGCGGACGGGGAGCCTCCAGGTCCACGAACTCACCTTCCCAGCGGGCAATTACGGCGGTGGCCAGACAGTTACCAATCACGTTTACAGAGGTACGGGCCATGTCCATGAGTTCGTCAATGCCCAGGATGATGAAAATTGGCTCCACGGGCAGATTGAATGAGGCAGCAGTACCCAGCAAGATTACCAGCGAGGCGCGCGGCACGCCCGCAATCCCCTTGCTGGTAAGCATAAGCGTGAAGACCATTAACAATTGATGCTCCCATGACATTTCAATGCCGGCGGCCTGCGCCACAAAGATAGAGGCCAGCGAGAGGTAGAGGGTAGAGCCGTCTAGGTTGAAGCTGTAGCCCATGGGCATGACAAAGGCCACAATCTTGCGGGGTACGCCAATAGACTCCATGGCTTCCATGGCACGCGGCAGGGCGGCCTCAGAACTGGTGGTGGCAAAGGCAATAGACACAGGTTCGGCAATGGCTTTTACAAACATTTTCACCGGTATCCGGAAGGCCAGCGCCACGGGTAATAACACCAATAACAGGAACGCAATCAATGCCACATAGAGCGTGGCCAGCAGTTTGAAGAGGTTCACCAGAATACCAAAGCCCATGTGGCCCACGGTATAGGCAATGGCCGCGCCCACGGCAATAGGGGCGAAGTACATGATGATGTTGGTGAACTTGAACATGGTCTCGGCCAAGCTTTCGGTTACTTCCAGCAAGGGGCGGCGCTTGCGCTCATTCAGCATAGCCAGGCCAATCCCGAAGAGCACGCTGAAGACCACAATCTGCAGAACCTGGCCTTCGGCGATGGATTTGGCAATGTTCTCTGGGAAGATGTGCAGCACTATGTCTTGCCAGGTTTGGGGCGGTGGAGCCTGAATCTCATTGCTGGTCTGCCCTTTGAGCACAATACCGTCGCCGGCCCGGCTCAGGTTAATGGCGGCCAAACCAATGAAAAGCGCCACAGTAGTCACCACCTCAAAGTAAATCAAGGCCTTCACGCCCATTTTGCCTACCTGTTTGAGGTTGGAGTGCCCGGCAATACCCACTACCAGCGTGGCAAATACCAGCGGTGCGATGATGGTTTTCACCATCTTGAGGAAGATCTTGCTGAGCACGTTCAGGTTCTGGGCGGCGTCTGGGAAAGTATAGCCAATCTCAGCGCCAATGACCATGCTGACCAGAATCCAGGTGGTGAGGGACTTCTTCTGAACCGCGAAGAGTACCAACACGATAATGCCGGCCCAGCGGGCAATAGTCAGGGCCAGCGGAGGTAACGCGAAGAGCCCATAATTCTGCGCCAGCGTAAGCACTACCGCCACGGTTAGAATCACAAAGGCCAATAAGGCGAGCGTGGATTTTTTCATAAATGAGTTAAGCGCCCATCCGGCAGGAAAGCGGAGAGGAGAGGGTTTAGTGAATGGTTGAATGCCTGCCAATGGGGCAGTTACGGTCTTCCAATCGACAAATATACTTTTTTCTTCCGGTTCGTAAAACCTCGTTTTCAGGGTCTTTAATTTGCCCTTGACGCTGGAAAAACCTTATTTTTATTGGCCTTTCCTTCTTTTTTGCTAGACTTGGGGCTACGAGCTTGCTTACATTTGCCGCTGAAGCTCCAAAAGTCTGGATCAACAACCTGCGTTTCCGTTTTTCTAGCCTTACAGTGCTGCTAAGGGGCTTTAAGGCGCGCCCGCAGAACCTTGCGCCGCCCTTTTACTGGCAAACCACGGGTCAACAAACACTACTAACCTTTCTTACCGCTTATGCTATCATGGACTATTGAGGCACAGGACCTGGCCCTGCGCTTTACCTGGAAAATCTCCCGCAACGCCTCAGACCTGAAAACCAATCTTTTTGTAACCGTAGGTGACGGCCAGTACCAGGGTCGGGGTGAGGCAGCCCCCAATACCCGCTACGGCGAAACCCCTGACCTTTTGCAGGAGCAATTTGCCCATTTGCAGCGCAACGGCTTACCCACTGTGGAATCTGTGGAAGAACTGCAGCACTTAATGGCGCAACACCCCGTGTTTCCGGCACTCAGATTCGCCATTGAGTCTGCGTACGTGCATTACCTGTGTCGCAAAAAAGGACAAACCGTTACCGAGTTTCTGGGCGTGACACTGGTGGCATCAGCGCCTACCGCGTTTTCTTACCCCATCATGGACCCCGGTAAGATTGCCGCCTTTACCCAAGAGCACGGCCTGCACCGCTTTGAGTACCTAAAGGTGAAAGTGAACCAGGAAAGCGGCCTTGACATGCTGGGAGAAGTGGTGCGGTCTTCGCCCCGGCAAGGCCTGATCATTGACGCCAACGAGGCCTGGCAAGACCCAGATTCTTTGCTCAGGTTCTTTGAAGGCCTCAAAAAATACCAGGTAATCATGATTGAGCAGCCCATGCCCTCGGCGTTGCAAGACGAATACCTATACCTGAAGAAGAAAAGCCCCTATGACCTCTTCGCCGATGAGTCTGTCACCGACCACGCTGATTGGGACCTTTTGCAACAGCAGTTCCATGGCGTGAACATGAAGCTCATGAAGGCCGGCGGCTACCTGAACGGCCTGGCCATTCTCAACAAGACCCGCTCCCTGGGCCTGAAGACCATGATTGGCTGCATGATGGAAACCAGCATGGCTATCTGGTCTGCCCTGCAACTGGCCCACGGCATAGATCTGCTTGATTTAGACGGTATGCTGGTAGTGAAAGACGAGCCTTTTAAGTTAGTGCGCGAAGAAGCCGGCAGGTTATACCCCGTGGAACAGCCATAAGCTGTTTTAAGGGTGTTTTTGGAAAAATAGGCTTAAAACAGGGCACCGGGTTTGGATGTTGTTTTTTACATAGTCCTTATTATCCCCAGAAGAGCAGTAGCCGAAATTAGCCATGTTATTACGCAGGTATACCCGCGTAATAACGCGGCTATGCTAAACTTATATTGTAAAGGCTCTATTGCCTGCAACGGTTTAACAGGCTCAATGCAGCTTTTTAGGCCCTTTTGCAGGTTTTAAAGTTGTTTTGGAGGTGTTTTTCGGAAAACATACTAAATACGTTATCCTTTAAATAGAAGGATGGCCGTTTCAAAAGTATGGGGTGGCAAGGGAAAACCTACGCACATAGTGCAGATAAGCGAATGTTTACGTTTACCCGGTAGTTGTGAAATATAAAAATCATGAAAAAAGGTCTTCTTGCGATTCTTCTACTTACAATGATAGTAGGAACCTCCCTCAGCCAATCGAAGAGAAAGAAGAGCCACTTTTACTTGATAATTGGTAGCTGCTTTAAATCTGATACTGTAGACATTAGCATAAATGGGCAGGGGCTTGTAAGAGACGCAGTTGTTGATTCAAACTTTTCTACTGGTGTAACACAACTAGCCATCTACCAAGATGATGATGGTCTTTGGGTACTAAATGAAAATGAGAAAACAGACCTTGGCAGACTGGAAGTGAATAAAACCCTTGCTCTAAACATTAAGATAAATGGAGTGGCAACGTCTAAAAGTATAGATTTAAGAAAGGGATGGGTTCTAATGCTCGACAACTGCTATACTGAATCTAAGGCAGGTAAGCCAGAAAGAACTATAACTATACAGCAGCACAAGAAAACAGTAGTGCTTGAATAAAATTACATTTCACAACACGGCACAAAAGTCAAGCTGCGGCGACACCTTGCTCGTCTTTTGTACTAAACGTTAGCCTCAAATTGCAAATGACTAATAGACTATTATTTCCAGAAGAATACCAAATTAAAATCACTGGATGTTATGAAACTAAAGATATCAGAGGTGTCTTGGCGCCAGAGTATTCCCCATTAGATAATGACCCCTATTACGGCTTAGACGAAAAGGCAGAAAGAACAATCCGCTCTAAATACATGCTCTACCAAGAGTATGAAACGGTGTTTATCTACTTCTCAAGGGCTTTTTTAGAAATCGATTATACTGGAAAGCCTTTCTTCCCATATTTCAAAGGGAGAATAATAAAAACGAACCAAGGCTTAGAGATTTGTGGGAGCGTCAGATATAATAAGCTATTAAGCTTCTTTTTACCTGTCCTGTTTGCGGTTCTGGTGCTTGCAGTGATTATGTTGAACCTGCCTTGGTTTTACCTGGGCTTACCTATTTTGTTTCCCGCCATCATTAAAATCTCAAGCAGGAACCTTAGGAATGAATTAATGAATGATTTAGAAACTAAAGTTGACTCTATTAACAATAGAACAGCATGTGCTAACAACACCTAAACTTCAGTCTCGGCCGACGGCCTCAACCGCCGTTTAGCCTAGTACGTTGCACCCATTGCAAAACGCCTACCTTCCAGGAAAATAAACTAACAATAAACAGAAGGAAGAATATGTCTAAAATAATCTTTGACAGTGGAATATCTCTTGACGGCTTTTTTGCGGGAGATAACCGAAGCCCTAGGAATCCTATGGGTGGTGTATCAGGGCAACTGCATTCCTGGATGTTTCAACAAAAGGCATTCTGGGAATACTTAGGATTGGAGGGAGGCAAAGAAGATGGTCCTGACGGGAAATTCATAAGGGAGACCATTGCCCGTACAGGCGCGTTCATTATGGGAAAACGAATGTTTGAGGAAGGCGAAGCCAGTTGGCCCCATGACCTGTATAAAGCTGATGTGTATGTTTTAACGCATGAAAAGCGAGAGCCTTGGGTTCAGGAAGGAACCACCACGTTTTACTTCATAAATGACGGCATAGAAAGTGCCTTGGCCAAAGCCAAACAATCAGCTAAGGGGAAGGACATTAGAATACAGGGTGGGGCAAACACGATTCAGCAATTTCTGAATGCGGGGCTGGTGGATGAATTCTTTATTCACATTGCCCCTGTATTTTTAGGAAGCGGAATCCGGCTCTTTGACGGTATGGCCAAGGACAAGTATGCCATACAGATAGAAGAAGTAATCCCCTCAGAACTAACCACCCACCTGAGGTATAAGCTGACCAAGAAATAGCAACAGCAGCAGTGGCTTTATAAATGCTTTGTTCTCTTTTCTTTCTTAGGGAATTTGGGTGGTAAACAGGAATATTAATACACTATAGCAGTCACAAGAGAAAAGCAATTGCTGTATAACAGTTTTAACCGTTGTTGAGCTACAGACGCTGGTAGATGTGCACTGAGGTTTTAAAAGATTTTTCTGCCATGATTGCGCCAACAGAAATATAACCGCAGGAGGGCTGCTTTTCTTAGGCAAATGCCCTTTTAAGGCTGTATCTCAACCAAAGGCAAGTCTAGAAGACAGAGGTAAAGGAAGTGCCTAACCTCTGGGAGAGAAACATAAGGACAACCAAAAAGAGAATCTCATAAATGAAAGCGTGAAGAAATGAAACTAGAAAACCGCAGACAGAAGGTAGTGCCCTTTCCCATCTTCCTGGCAAGGCTGGGGCGCTATGCGCTATTTGCTTTCGGCTTGATTCTAGTCTCAGTCTTAATTGGGTCCGTAGGTTACCATCATTTCGGGACCATCTCCTGGCTGGACAGCTTCCATATGGCTTGCATGATTCTGACGGGTATGGGACCGGTGGTGGAAATGACCACAGCCCCGGCAAAAATCTTTTCCTCGCTGTATGCGCTCTACAGCGGGGTGGCATTCCTAAGTATTACCGCGGTGTTTTTTGCTCCCATCATCCATCGGCTGCTGCACATTTTGCACGTGGCCCAGGACGAGGAAGAGAACCCGCCGGCGGGAAAGAAAAACCAAAAGTAGGAGAGGGTGCTTCAGCGGGCGGAACAGTAATAATTGGGCTTGAGGCGCCCTGTCTAGTTTTTTTGCCCAGGTATTCTGGTTCCCGAAAGCGGTGTTGGTTATTGTCCTTTATTACTCTCCGCATCCAGTTGCTGCTGGGCCTTAGCCAGATCAGCGTCTAGTTTCTGGAGCCGGGCGGCATCTGGTTTGCTCTTCACGGCTTTCTCCAGCAGCCTGTTTTTTTCTTCCAGCAGACGCACTTTTTCCTGTAACAGTTTTTGGCGCTCTTGTTGGTGCTGGGCTTGCATGAGTTGTTTTCCCAGGCCGGCGGTGTCACCAGATACAGTGGTAGTTTTTTGCACCACTACCGTAGAGCGGGTAAGGTTGCCTTTCAGATCAAGGCGGTCGCCTTCCTGCAGTTGCACCACTTCGCCGCCAGGCAAGGTAAGCTGTCCGTTGGGTTGCAGCACCGCTCCGTTTTTATAGCTTCTGGCACTGGCCAACGGCGTGAATTTAGTGCCTTGCACCTCTACCGGTACCCCATTTCTGATGATAATTCCCTGGCGCATGGGAGTGACGCTGGTGGTAGTGGTGCGGCCGCTTACCCGTTTCTGGATAGATGCATTTTGAGCCTGCCCCAGCACTGGAGCCAGCAAGGTGCTAAAGAATACGGTAGCTGAGAATAGAAAACGAAGGGACATAAGGCGGTTTTGATTTTGGTGGTTTTACGCTGTTTTTGGGAAAATGGCTCAGAAACAGAAAGAGGCTGTTTTTAAGTGGACTGCTGGCTTTTCTTCCGCTCTTTCAGGTATTGAAAAATGCCCGGTAAAATAGAAAGGAAGATAATGATAGGAATGGCATAATGCAGGTAATCTTTTAGCTGCGGAAACTGCTGGCCAAGGTAATAGCTGGCCAGTACCAGCGAGCAGATCCAGAGGGTGGTGCCTACCAAACTCAAAATGGCAAACCGGCCTAAGTCCATGCCCGTTACGCCAGAAAGCAAAGGATTAAAGGTGCGTACCACCGGCACAAACTTGCCCAGCACAATGGCAGATTTTCCCTTTTCGGTGTAGAATTTCTGGGCGCGTTCCAGGTGCTTGCGTTTAAAATACCAGGTGTCTTGTTTCTGGTAAAGCTTTTTGCCCATGCGGCGCCCAATAAAATAGCCCATCAAATCGCCGGCCACGCCGGCAATGGTCATGCTCGCCAGTAAAACGGCCAAGGGAACGGGCAGCACATTGGCGCCGGCCAGCAAGCCGGTGGCCAGTAGCAAAGAGTCCCCTCCCGGAATCACCAATCCTATCAAGAGCCCTGTCTCTACAAAAACAACGGCTAGAATAAGCGTGAGCCCACCGTACCGTATCATGTTTTCTGGGCTGGAGAAAAGTTCTGCAATGGAAACTAGAAATACCTCTGACATACCAATTGGGAGAAACGCTAGTTAGGCAGTACGCACAATACAAACCCTATGTTGGTGTATATGCTGTTGATTACCCGTATATTTGGGCCTGGGCTATCTTGCTGGTTTTGCGGCAGGTACCTATCTTTGGCATCCTCCACTTTAATTAGGCGGGCACGCATGAACATAGAAGATGAAATTAAGCAGAGTGCCTTTAAAGACGCATTCCACAAAGCTTTTATCAATATTCTTTATACCTCCAACTGGTTGCAGCAAAGGCAGGCAGCCATGTTCAAGCCGTTTGGTATTACCTTGCCCCAGTACAACGTGCTGCGCATTCTGCGGGGCCAACACCCCAAACCTGCCACCGTCAACCTGCTCATTGAGCGTATGTTAGACAAAACTTCTAATGCGTCTAGAATAGTAGACAAACTGGAAACCAAGAAACTGGTGACCCGTGAGCAATGCCCTACAGATAGGCGCACGGTAGACATTCTCATTACTAAAAAAGGCATGGACCTGCTCAAGGAAATGGATTCTCTTGAAGGCGAAAACCATCTGCAGGCCCTTACCCAGGAGGAGGCCACGTACCTAAGCCATTTACTGGATAAAATAAGAAGCTAAATTTCACTTACCTTACCTGCTCTATCAACCTTCTAACCACCATACTTCCATGAAAAAAGTGTTACTTTCTACGCTGGTAGCCGCCGCTATTGGTGTTTCAGCGTTCCAAATGGCTACCCCGGGTACCACCCGTAAAGCTTCTATTGCCCCAACTGCCGTGGCAGAAAACCTGCAGACGTATAAAGTGAGCATGGAAGAAAGCAAAATCACCTGGATTGGCCGCAAAGTAGGGGGGGAGCATAACGGGAACATTAAACTAGCCACCGGTTCTATGCTTTTTGACCGGTTCACGCTACGGGGCGGTACGTTCATCATGGACATGACCACTATTACCTGCAATGACCTGCAGGGTGGCTCCAATGAAAGACTGGTGAAACATCTGCGTTCAGATGACTTCTTTTCTGTAGACAAAAATCCAACCGCCTCTTTTGCCATCACCAACCTGGCCCCTAAGCAGAATGCCAAGGCAGGTACGGCCAATTATACCGTCACCGGCACACTCACCATCAAAGGCATCAGCAATGAGATTTCTTTCCCGGCGCTGGTAACCGTGAAAAAAGGAGTAGCCACGGCCAAAGCCACTCTTAAGTTTGACCGTACCAAGTGGGACATTAAATTCCGGTCTGGCAACTTCTTTGAGAACATAGGCGACAAAGCCATCCAAGACGATGTGGAACTGCAGCTGGAACTGGTAGCCAAAGAGCAAGTGGCCGCCAAAAAAGAGAAAGCAGACAAGAAAGAAAAAGTAGCCAAGTCATAAGCTACCCTTTTCTAAGAACCGCTAGAGGCAACCGCCTCCAGCGGATTTCCAACGGGGCCCTGCCCCTGAAATACAAAACCCGTAAGCTTGGTTCAAAGACCTGGCTTACGGGTTTTATCATTTACAAAGGAGAAGGCTAAACCAACGGGGTAGATCTTACGCGGGTGTGGTTGTAGTCAGGTTCCCAGTCATTAATGGGCAGGCAAATGCCCGGCGGAAGGTCCAGATCGGGTAAACCGTCGTTGAGCGGCTCACCTCCGTCATCGTCATTGTCATCTTGCGGCGGCACGCTTATTCTTTTGCGGGGCGCCAACGCAAGGAAAGCGATCAAGGCGAACATCGCCAAGGTGTATACGATCATCATAAGATCAAAGGCATTAGAAGTCTCACATCACAGACACAGTCATATCCTAACAGGTAGCACTTCTTGTTTCAACGTAGGGCCGCCATGCTATGTTAGGCCCTTTGGGGAAAAAAATTCACAAACTTGGCAGGGGGGTAGGTTTTGCCAAAAGGGGGGCGTAGTTTTACAGCAGTTTAGGGGTGCCTTAAGATAACGGGCTGAGATCATACCCATTGAACCTGACACGGGTAATGCCGGCGAAGGGAAAAACAAGGGAAACAAAACAAGTGGAAGTGCCGGCCCCTGGTGGCTTCTTAATGTTTTACCAATTTTCACCACTTACCATGAAAAAAGTACTGGCCCTCTTAGCGGGCTGCCTGTTGCCGTGGCTTTCCATGGCACAGGTCACGCTGTCTGGTCGCATCACAGATGCCGCCACCCAATCCCCATTAATCAGTAGTACCGTTTCTGTTTCGCCGGGCAACCGCGCCACTGCCACAGACGCCAATGGCCGCTACAATCTTACCAACATGCCCGCCGGCGAATACACCGTGCAGGTAAGCTACCTGGGCTATGCGCCCGTAAAGCAGACCGTGCAGCTGCAAAGCGCCCAGACCCTTGATTTTGCCCTTACCCGTACCAGCGTAGCCAGCAAAGAAGTGCTGGTGACCGCTACCCGCGCCAACGAGAAAACCGGCACTACTTACACCAATGTGGGCAAGCAGGAACTGGAAGACCGCAATTTTGGCCAGGACCTGCCGTATCTGTTGGAAAACACACCCTCTTTGGTGACTAATTCAGACGCCGGCGCCGGGGTGGGTTACACCAGCATGCGCATACGGGGCTCAGACATTACCCGCATTAACGTGACCGTGAACGGCATACCCGTCAATGACGCCGAAAGCCACGGGGTTTTCTTCGTGAACATGCCAGACTTTGCTTCTTCCCTGCAAGACGTGCAGGTGCAGCGGGGCGTGGGTACCTCAAGTAACGGCCCGGGCGCCTTTGGGGCCAGCCTGAACCTGCAGACCCAGGACGCCCGGCCAGAAGCCTACGCCCGCACCGACAATGCCTACGGCTCTTACAACACCTGGAAAAACAACGTGCAGTTTGGCACCGGCCTTCTCGGCGGCAAGTTTGCTGTAGATGGTCGCCTATCGCGCCTTTCCTCAGACGGCTATATTGACCGCGCCACCTCAGACCTTAAATCCTTCTACCTGTCAGGGGGCTACTATGGCACCAAAGACCTGCTCAAAGTGGTGATTTTTGGCGGTAAGGAAGTGACCTACCAGGCCTGGAACGGGGTTCCTGAGGAAATGCTGGAAACCAACCGCACCTTCAACTCGGCGGGCACTGACTATGGCAAGCGTAAAGACCCTTATGATAATGAGGTAGATGATTACGCCCAGAACCACTATCAATTGCATTACGCCCATGAGTTCTCCCCGGAGCTGTCTTTAAATGCGGCTCTACACTACACCAAAGGCCAGGGCTTCTATGAGCAATACAAGGTGAACGCCCGCTTCTCTGGCTATGGCATCGCCCCGGTGACCATTGGCGGAACTACCATCTCCAGAAGTGACCTGGTGCGCCGCAAGTGGCTGGACAATGATTTCTACGGTATCACGTATTCCTTGCAATACAACGGCAAAGGCAAGCTGTCTGGGATATTGGGTGGCGGCTGGAACCGTTACGCCGGCGACCACTTTGGCGAGGTGATCTGGGCCCGGTACGCGTCCTCCTCAGAGATCAGGCAACGATATTATGACAACAGCGCCGAGAAAACAGATTTCAACGCCTTTGCCAAGGTCATGCTTCAGGCCACCGAGCAGTTAGGCTTCTTCGGCGATGCCCAACTACGGACCATTGATTATACCGTAAACGGCTTAGACGATGACCTGCGCGATGTTACTACCAAAGCCAATTATACGTTCTTCAACCCGAAAGCCGGCGTGACTTTCGCCCTTACGCCACAGCAGAACCTGTACGCCTCGGTGGCGGTAAGCCACCGCGAGCCTACCCGTTCAGACTTCATTGACCGCCCCGCTACCGACCGCGCCAAACCAGAGCGCCTGCTGGACTACGAGGCCGGGTACCGGGTAAACCAGCCGGTGGGTAACCTCAACGGCCAACCGCTGCTCTTAACCGCCGATCTTACCTATTTTTACATGGACTACAAAGACCAGCTGGTCCTCACCGGGAAGATCAATGACGTGGGTACGGCCCTGAGAACCAACATTGACAAAAGCTACCGCACGGGTGTAGAACTCTCTGCGGGTTTGGGTCTGGGTCAAATAGCCAAGTTTTCCAGCAACGTGGCCCTGAGCCGCAACCGCATTCAAAACTTTACTGAGGTGTTGGCCATTGATTACAACCCCGAGGACGTGGTGGTGAATGAGTATGAAGAAACCACCATTGCCTATTCTCCCAGCCTGGTTACGTCTAATCAATTGGAAGTACAGCCTCTCACCGGCCTACGGTTCCAGTTGCAATACAAGACCGTGAGTGAGCAGTTCCTGGATAACACCGCCAGCCAAAGCCGTCGTTTGGCTCCTTATGGCATTGGGGATGCCCGCGTTTTCTACGCCTTCAAGCCGGCCACCTGGCTGAAAGAAGTAGAACTGGGTTTCCTGCTGAACAACGTCTTCAACAAAAAATACGAGGCCAACGGCTACACCTTCACCGAACTTTATGGCGGAGACGCCACCCGCTATGACTACAACTATTATTTCCCGCAGGCCCCCCGCAACTTCCTGGCGCAGGTAAGTTTGCGTTTCTAGCCCGTTTTTCAGAAAACAGCCCCACAACAGAAATGCCCCGCAGTCACTGCGGGGCATTTCTATTTTTAAGTAGGGGGAATCCCTTGTGGTTGCCCTTTTACATTACCAAAGTAGGAGGGCAACCACAAGGGATTGCCCAGTACATAGCAACATTTCTGTTTTGGGCCTGTTTTTCAAAAAACACCCTCAAAACAGAAAAGCCTCTGTCTCCACCCCATGATTTGCTAACAAGTGTTGGCGCTCGCCCAGATTCTTGTTAAGTTTGGGAGAAGACATTTCCCCGCGAGGGGGTTAACCTTACAACTATGGCTACAGACAATTCCGTTGCTCCAGACTATTTCAATATAGATGATCTCCTTACTGAAGAGCACAAGCTCATCAGGCAGTCTATGCGGGAATTCGTGAAACGCGAGATCTCGCCTAATATAGAAAAGTGGGCCCAGGACGCGCATTTTCCCAGTGAGATTGTGCCCAAGTTTGGCGAAGTAGGGGCCTTTGGACCCACCATCCCCACGGAGTATGGCGGCGGCGGCCTGGACTACATCAGCTACGGCATTATCATGCAGGAGATTGAGCGCGGCGATAGCGGCATGCGGTCTACGGCATCGGTGCAGGGCTCTCTGGTCATGTACCCCATCTATGCCTATGGTTCTGAGGAGCAGCGCAAGAAATACCTGCCCAAGCTGGCCTCTGGCGAGTGGCTGGGCTGCTTTGGGTTAACCGAGCCGGATTTCGGGTCTAACCCGGGCGGCATGGTCACCAACATCAAAGACATGGGCGATCATTACCTGCTCAACGGCTCCAAACTCTGGATCTCCAATTCACCGGAGTGCCAGGTGGCCGTGGTGTGGGCCAAAAACGAGCAGGGCCGTATTAAAGGGCTTATTGTGGAGCGCGGCATGGAAGGCTTTACTACGCCAGAGATCCACAACAAATGGAGCCTTCGCGCTTCCTGCACCGGTGAGCTGGTGTTTGACAACGTGAAAGTGCCCAAAGAGAACCTGCTGCCTAACGTTGATGGTTTGAAAGGACCTTTGGGTTGTTTAGATTCCGCCCGGTATGGCATTGCCTGGGGCGCCATTGGGGCCGCCATTGACTGTTATCAGTCGGCGTTGAACTACGCCAAGGAGCGCATTCAGTTTGACCGTCCCATTGCCGGTTTCCAGCTCATCCAGAAGAAACTGGCCGAGATGGTGACGGAGATCACTAAGGCGCAGCTAATGGTATGGCGTTTAGGCGTCCTGAAGAACGAAGGCAAGGCTACCACCCAGCAGATCTCCATGGCCAAGCGCAACAGCGTAGACATGGCCCTGCACATTGCCCGCGAAGCGCGCCAAATCCACGGCGGCATGGGCATCACCGGCGAATATCCTATCATGCGCCACATGATGAACCTGGAAAGCGTCATCACCTATGAGGGTACCCATGACATTCACCTGCTCATTACTGGCGCTGACATTACCGGCATACAGGCATTTAAATAGTTATTAATTGCTCGCTATTAGGGCAGGGGAAAGGCAGTGACGGAAACGTGGCTGCCTTTTTCTTTTGTGCCCATCTGAAGCCTAGGCAGCTAGGCGCAAACCAAATAAAAAGGCACCCGTGTCGCCGGATGCCTTGAAGTAATACGTGCTAAGAAAAGGAGTAACTGGTCAGAAGCCTTCGGAATTGTAGGTTTCCGTTTTAGGCCTGTTTTGCTAAAAACACTCTCAAAACGGCCATCGGCCGGGAGGCCTAAGCGGCTATGGGCTTCAGTTGCAGGTGGAAGGTAATGTTCAGGTCTTCCTTGGTTTTCACCATTCCCTTGAATTTGGTAGGCGGCACCAGGTTAAAATCAGAAAACCTGATTTCGCGCTGCCCAATTAAATGGATGGTCTTGTTGGCGTCTACAGATATTTTGTAAGTCACTTCCACGCGTTTGCGTACGCCCGCCAAATCTATGTCTACCCAGCCGGTGATGTGCTCTGGTTTGCGGCTTAGCTCCGGGAACTTGTTCAGAGACAAGAAGTTAATGCAGAGCTCAGGGTATTGTTTGGCTTTCAGGGTTTTTTGCAGGTCACGGGTCATGACCGGGTTATGGCAGTCAAAGTTCTGGATATCCAGATTGAGACTGCCCCAGAGTTTCACCATTTTGCTGTTCTCTACCACAGACAGGGTATCTACCTGGTCATAGCCGTTTATCTCGCAGACAAAGGTATTGACGTTGGTACTCCCGTTCACCCGCAGATTGCTGCTGGCGCTGATAACCCATTTGGCGCTATTGTACCCTTTGCTAGTGGGGGCCCAGGCTGCCAGGGTGGTAAGGACCAAAGGAAGCAGACACCAGATATATAAGTTTCTACCACGCATAGCCGTTTGGTTTTACTGGTTAAATGAAAAAGCTGGGCGGAAGTTCCACCCCCACCCAGCTTTCTTTAGTTACTTTCTCTTGATTAGAAGCCTACTACTGCCTGGATCACGTAGCCTTTGAACTCAGCGTTGTGTCTTTGGTCTGCGGTGGGGAACTTGTTGTATTCCTGGATCACATATTCACCTTTCAGTAAGATGTTTCTTGTCAGGAACCAGCCAGCACCCAGGGCTTTGCGGTCAATGCTGATGTCTTCAGTGTAAGTGATAGGCGCAGCACCGGTTACGTTGGCTGGTCTGGCTTTCACTTTGTTGTAACGGGCTCCTACGAAGAGGTTCTCAGAGTTACCGAATCTGTAGATCAGGTCAGCGGCGTATTGGCTGGCTTTTCTTTCGTCAGTTTCAGTTTTGGTTCTACCGTTGGCTCTTTCATAGGTACCAAAGAACTCAAGGCCGCTTGCTTTTACAAAGCCGTTGAACTGAAGGGCGTCTACTGCTTTGCTGAAACCTGGGTTGTATCTTCCAGAGGTGAAGTTGGCACTGGCGGTGCTTCCTACTTTTTCTCCTACCATGAAGTAGTTAGAACCGGTACGGTCACCTGCATAGAGGGTCTGTCCGCCAGAGCTGTTGTTCATGTAGTAAGAACCGGTTAACCGTACCCGCACATTGTCCATCACTTCTTTGTCTACACCGGCTTTGAAATAAACGGCCGGAGATTTGCGGGTGTTGTCATCCTGAGGAGTAGGAGCCAGTTCGTCAATGTTCCCTTTGATCATGCCGTTGGTAGCACCTACCAGACCTAAGAACCCATTTTTTCTCACCAGTACCTCACCGCCAATTTCTGTGGTGAAGGCATCCATGATGTAGTTCTCAGCAAATGGGTTGTAGATGGTGTTACCCCCGTCAGAGCGCCGGAAGTGCTGGTCTCCGTAGTTGATTTCCATGTGGCCCACTCTAATGGTAGTCACAGACATGATGTCTTCCCAGATCTGGCCTTTGAACGGCAGCTTGTCAAACTGGATGTATCCGCCTTTTACCCAAGTCTCATTGTGGTGACGGCTAGACAGGTAACTGGTAAGGTTTAGTCTGATACCGTCTGCCAGCTGCACATCCATGAACAGGTTAGCGTTGGCGGTGTTAAAGCCAGGCGTGATTTTGTACAGCGCGTTAGAGGCATTGTTAGGAGTATTGCTGTGTTTCAACCCTTGGAAAGACTGGGTGAAACCTGCCCCAAACTTGATTTTTAGGCCATCATACACTAGGGTATCTTCTTTAGGATCTTCAAAAACATTGATACCTGTTTTGTCATAGGGTCTCAGGTTAGCAACGGGACCCATCACTTGGGCATTGGCTGTTCCGGCAAAGAAGGTACCTGCCAGTAAGAGTGAGCCAATAACGGTGGTAAAGTTAGTTTTCATAATCGTGGTTTTTAATAAGGGTTCTTTTAAGAAGGTTAGAACTATTTATTTTTTATAGTTGAGGGCATATTTGATAGTAAGATCGTTGCCTACTTTCATGGCACCGGCCATAAAGCTGGGAGGTGTCAATTTGTAATCTGTGAGTTTCAGGGGCTCAGATCCGGTAATGGTTAGGGTGTTGTCTGGGTTTACCACCACGTTCACATCCATGGCAATGGGCTGCTTGGCGCCGGCAATGGTCAGATCACCAATGGCTTTTACCAGGAATTTGTTTTTGCTGACAGGGGTTACCTGGGTAGAGCGCAGATTGTAAACTATTTTAGGGAACTCATCTGCCTTAATGGCTTTGTACATGCGGCTGTCCATAGAAGAAGACTCGCTCTTAATGTTTTTGGCAGCTACTGTAAACGAGAAGTTGCTGATAGCCTGAAGGGCGTTGTTGCTGTCAAACTTAAAGTCGCCTTTGCTGTCCATGACGGTAGAAGCCATTTCCCAGTCGTGTACGTTAGAGGTACCCAATACTTTGATAGATCCTTGCTTGCCAGAAACCAGGCCGTAAGTTTGAGCCTGTGAAACCAAAGGAAGCGCAAAAAACAGGATAGCCGCGAACAGGGCTGGTAAAAGGTTTAGGCGGAAAATGGAATTCTGAGTTTTCATGATCGTATGGTTATTTGTGTTGACTGCTTTGATTTGATACAAAAGTAGAGCACAACTGAAGGGTAGAACATGACGGTGGTTAGGATACTGAGTGATGTTTATCAGTTATTGAAAGAACAAGAGAAATAGCTACCAAATTGGTAATGACTAGCGTTTCTTTATCTTCCAGAAGGTAAGGCAGTTATAGGATTTTATCCTTTTCGGTAACCAAGCAGAAGGGCCCAGAAGATTTAATGGAAGAGAAGGTCCTTCTTAATGGAAAGGCTAAATTTTTATCTCTTTGCTAGAAGGCTGAATAATGACCAGTACATGAATCTTAGCGATAAGCTTCCTGCATTGCCACATCGGGAAAAAGCCAGTAATGACAAGGTGAGGTTGTTCTATAGTTAAGGAAATGAGTAAAACGTGCAGTCTTATTTATTTCCCAGGAAGTACCCTGGCGCTTTACAGCTTCAGCAGAAGTAGATGGACACATACAAGCCTAATGCCCAGGACTGGGTTTTAAGATGCTAATGAGATTAGATAAAAAAAGCGTATTGGTAAAAATAATAGCAAAAAGGTGGGCTTTTAGGAGTTGTTCGGGAGCGTTTTTAGCGGTTGATGTGTTATCTTTACAACTGAATCTTTGCTTTACGCCAGGAGATTTTTACACATGAGAGAAGACTATTTAAGCGGCGAAGCCGATAACCTTTCGCCCGCCGAAAAGGAATATGACAAGGCTCTCCGGCCGTTGGACTTCAGCGCCTTCGCGGGGCAGGACAAAGTAG
This sequence comes from Rufibacter soli, assembly GCF_054781795.1. Lineage (NCBI taxonomy): Bacteria > Pseudomonadati > Bacteroidota > Cytophagia > Cytophagales > Hymenobacteraceae > Rufibacter > Rufibacter soli. The sequence goes on from NZ_BAAGTS010000002.1 coordinate 515,436, forward strand.
TGGAGAACCTGAAGGTATTTGTGGGCGCGGCCATCATGCGCGGCGAGGCCTTGGACCACGTGCTGCTGCATGGACCTCCGGGCCTGGGTAAAACCACCCTGTCGCATATCATTGCCAATTCCCTGGGCTCTAACATTAAGATCACGTCTGGTCCCGTGCTAGACAAACCCAGTGACCTGGCCGGCTTGCTCACTAACCTGGAGCGCAATGACGTGCTCTTTATAGATGAGATTCACCGGCTAAACCCCATCGTAGAGGAGTACCTGTACTCTGCCATGGAGGATTATCGCATTGACATCATGCTGGACTCGGGCCCTAATGCCCGGTCGGTGCAGATTTCGTTGAACCCCTTTACGCTCATTGGTGCCACTACTCGTTCGGGTCTGTTGACTTCGCCGCTGCGTGCCCGTTTTGGTATCAACTCCCGGCTGGAATACTATGACTCCAAGCTGTTGACCTCCATTGTGCAGCGTTCCTCTGAGATTCTAGGTTCGCCCATCCATGAGGATGCCGCCTTTGAGATTGCCCGCCGGAGCCGGGGTACGCCTCGTATTGCCAACAACCTGCTTCGCCGTACCCGTGACTTCGCGCAGATTAAAGGAGACGGTACTATTACGGTAGAAATTGCCAAGTTCGCGTTGAATGCCCTTGACGTAGACCACAACGGTCTGGACGAAATGGACAAACGCATTCTGCTTACCATCATTGAGAAATTCAAAGGTGGACCGGTTGGATTGTCTACCATTGCCACTGCCTGTGGCGATGAAGCCGAAACCATTGAAGAAGTGTACGAGCCGTTCCTTATCCAGGAAGGCTACATCAAGCGTACCAGCCGGGGCCGCGAAGCCACCGAAGCTGCCTACCGTCACCTGGGCAAGATTCCGCCAAACCACGTGCGGGCCGGCGATCTTTTTGACCAGGCAGACTAACCTGTTTTGAGCCTGTTTTTCTTAAAACAGGCTCAAAACGCAAAGCACAAAATCCTCACCAGCGGTCACGTTGGTGAGGATTTTTTATGGGTGAAGATATGGAGACAGTGGAGTAGTGGGTTTTGGTTTAGAGGTGTTTTGGGAAAAATGGGCTGGAAACGAGATAACCTGCAAGAGAAGTCATCCCCCTACCCCCTTCAAAGGGGGACGGAATGCGTGTCCTTCTGTGTAAACACCCCTCTGCGCTCTCCTCAAGGGGGGAGTCTGCGTTTAGTAAGCGATACTAGGAATTGTCTGGTAGTAGTGCGTTTTGAGCCTGTTTTCCGAAAAACGGGCCTGAAACGCCAACAGCCCAAAATACAATTCACCAAATCTCCTCCACGCATTCCCTCAATTCCAGTCTTTACTTCGAGCGCCTCGCTTGTGGCCCTGCAGAGGCTTTGCTAAGGGAGAACTGCAACTCGGCCGCAAGGGCAGTGCGAGGGGGAAAGACGGGGCCCCGCGGCCGTGAGCGCTCGGAGGGAAACCATGAAACAACAAAGCATAAGGACTTAAGGCGACAGCAGACACCACGCCAGCAGCAGGCGAAGATGCGTGCACAAGGCGTTACCTATGGAAAGACAATCTCGGTTGTTGGCCCCTTAGAATACCAACAAGAGAAAAAAACGACAGAAGTAGAAAGCCATTTGAAAATCGCCATAAGTCTTACCGAATAAAACTCCTTCTCCTGGAAACCAAACCTAAATCAGAAATTATAAAGCAACTGAAATTCTTTTCCGCCAATTTTGTTGAATAAACCAGAAGTCATTCTACTACCTATGTTGAACCTCGCACCAAAACATACCCAACTCATCAAGCAGAAAGCCCTGGAGCTGGGGTTTATGTATTGCGGGGTATCTAAGGCAGATTTTCTGGAGGAAGAGGCACCTAGGCTAGAGAACTGGCTCAACCAGAACAAACACGGCCAGATGCACTACATGGCCAATCACTTTGACAAGCGCCTGGACCCGCGCCTGCTGGTAGAGGGAGCTAAGTCAGTGGTGAGTCTGTTGCTGAATTATTACCCCCAAGAAACCCAACCCGAAGACACCTTCCAGATTTCTAAGTACGCCTACGGCCAGGATTACCACTTTCTCATCAAAGACAAGCTCAAGACCCTGTACCAGTTCATTCAGGAAGAGATTGGTGAGGTGGGAGGCAGGGTGTTCGTGGACTCGGCACCGGTCATGGACAAGGTGTGGGCCAAGAAAAGCGGTTTGGGCTGGGTAGGTAAGAACAGCAACCTCATCAGGCCCGGCGTGGGCAGTTTCTTTTTCATCGCGGAGCTGATCCTGGATCTAGAACTGGAGCCCGACGGGCCTATCAAAGACTACTGCGGTACCTGCACCAAATGCATGGATGCCTGCCCCACTGATGCCATCTCTCAACCTTATGTGGTAGACGGCAGCAAATGCATCTCGTATTTTACTATTGAGTTAAAGGACCAGATTCCGCTGGAAGTAGAAGGGAAGTTTGGGAACTGGGTATTTGGCTGTGATATCTGCCAGGATGTATGCCCCTGGAACCGGTTCAGTAAACCGCACCAGGAACCCTTATTAAAGCCACATCCTGAGCTGCTTCACCTTTCCGCGGGGGATTGGAGGGAGCTAACTCAGGATGTGTTTGGAGAAATTTTTAGAAAATCAGCGGTTAAACGCACTGGCTACGCCGGGCTTACCCGTAATCTGAGATTTGTAGCCAATGAACCGGCCCCGTTAAGCGGCCATCACGTTCCCGAAGACCTTGTCTAAGATGGTGCTGTAAGAAGTAGAGAACCGCTTGTAGCACCAGTCGCGCAGAGTTTCTAACTCAGAGCGCACCAGCATTCGCATGCTTTTTCTCAATTCCTTCTCAAACAACTTAGAATCAAAGCTTACTTTGTCTAAAATCAATTTTACGTACTCCAACATGACTTTTATATAAATAGATATAGGTGAGTGTATTGTGTTAGGATTCCTTATTCAGGATTAAGATATACGCAAAACAGGCACTTTTGTCTAGGAGATTTATACTGAAATTTTAAAATAATACCATAAAAAAAGGCAATCTGTGAAAGATTGCCTTTTAAGGTTTTGGGTAGTAGCTGGTTACCGGATAAACGGTGTCACAATGGCTAATACCTGGTCTTTAGTCAACGGCTCATCAAAGGCTTCAGAGGCGGCCTCTGCGGTAATGTTGATCCCATTGGCGTTCATAATGATGTTCACTGTAGCCTGCGTGGTCAGTTCTTCGCCGTCATAAATTGGCTGGGTAGCGCTGGGTAGACCTCCTCTGTCTTTGAGGGTGATCCATGGCTTAAGGCCTGGAACCGCAATGCCAGGGGTATCACGGCGCATTCTGCGTATGTGGGCCGCATGGCGGGCTTCTACTGAGTGAATCTGCAGGGCAGCCTGTAACACGGTGTTGTTAGCTACCAGATTACCGGCCTGGCCTTTGTAGGCACGTACCCCGGTGTCTTCAAACGCCTGGGCAACCGCCAGCATGGTGCCGTAGTTGGTAAATACATCAGCAAATGCGCCTCTGGCGGTGTAGTCAAAGTTGGCCGCGGTAAAGGTAACCGGGGTACCTTGCAAGCTGGTAATGGTAGTGCGCAGGAAGGCCACGTGCTGGGCCTCATGGTCTCTGATGAGCGTAAGTGCGCCTTGAGCGGCGGCATTGGCGCCTACCACAGGGGCAGCCGTTACGGCTTGCTTGTAAAACTCAGACTCCAGGTACTCCAGCGTAAGCGCGAAGTTCAACACCTCTACAATAGCAGTGTTGTTACCAGTTTGGGCGTAGGCTTTGTTCAGCATGGAGCCAAAGGCCAAGGGAACGGCGGTGGCGGCCAGTTTCTTGCCGAAGCCGGCAAAATGCTTGAAAACGTTCCGGCGAGGATCTAAGCGCTCAAATACCTCTGAGTCTACTTTTTCAATTTCTTTTAATACGTTGAATATATTCATGGCTTTATTTCTCCTTTAATTATTGTGTTGGTAAACCGGTAGCTACAATGGTTTCTTTGATAAACGGTTGGGCGCGTTGCAACACCTCAGAAGGCATTAAGGCAACATCCAGTCCGTTAGAATCCACGATCATTCTGCCTGAGATAATGCCGGAGTCCCCTTTGGCGAAATCTCCGTTGCTGATCAGGTCTCTGATCTCGGCGGCGTGGCGGGCTTCCACAGACACAATCTTGCCGGCCAGGGTGAGGTAGGTAAGGCCGCTACCGGTATCGGTGAAAAGTTTTCCGGCTCCGTTGTAGGCGGCTACGCCCAGGTCTTCAAACGTTTTGGCGGTAGCCAGTACAGAGGCGCGGTCAGAGAAATTAACGGCAGAGAAGTTAGGGGTAAGGTCCTGAATTCTGGAGGCGGCTGGAATGGCGGCTTTGAAGAACTCACGGTGCGCTACCTCATGGTTACGGATGTCTGTTAGAATGGAGCGCTCCAGGGCGCTGGAGAAAGTGGTAGAAAAAGCCGCGCTGGCCACTACCTGGGTATAGAAGGCAGCTTCCAGTTGCTCCAGGGCGTAGGCATAGTTCAGGATCCCTACGTCGCCGGTGCCCAGGTTTACGCTGCCGTTGGTATTGGTGCCCATGTCATCATCGTCGTCATCGCAACCTGCCAGCAGCAGGGCAGAAACAGCTACGCCGGCGCCGGTGTAGCGTAGGAAAGAACGTCGGTTCAACGGATTGTTCAATTCCTGGAGGGTACTTTTCTCAGGAACTGGGGTGGTGTTTTTTGCCATAGTTTTAACTTATTGAGGGTGAAACAAATGCTGCTACCGGAGCCTGCAAACAGCCACGACTGTTTTCTGCAGTTTACTCTGATAGGCCGAAGTAGCGAGACCTACGACAAGGGCTATAGACCCGGATTTCAGGGAAGGAGAAAAAAATCAAAAAAAGCAGGATTATTTTTTGTTAGGCCGGGCCTGCTGCAGATAAGGGTGGGAGCCTTGGCCGGTAATTCGTACTTTTGAAAGAAATGGAACGGCCGTTTTAAGCCTGTTTTCCTGAAAACTAATGAAGAACGCGCTCCTGCTTTTGTTGCTTTTCTGTTGGGCCCCCTTTACTATGGCCCAGGAACTGACCGTGGAGTATGGTGCCGCCACCGTTCCAATAGATCAATATTTTACTATTTCGCTTAAAGCCCCGGCTACCAAACCCACCAAGGTGGAAGGGTTTCCCGAAATTGAGGGCCTGCAGAAAAGCACCCAGAAGTCCTCTACCACCACCTACACCCGGGGCAAGGCCGTTTCAGTGGTCTATACCCTTACCCAGCAGTACGCGCCTTTAAAGGAAGAGGAATTTACCGTGAAGCCCTTTACCCTTACCGTAGACGGCAAAAGCGTGGCCGTACCCGGTTTCAAAGGGAAAGTAGGACCTGTGGTTCCGGCCACCGCTACCCCCGTAGATAGTTTGCTGGCCGCCGCTGCCCCCATTGGTTCCCCCGAGTTTATAGACGTAAAGGAAAATGCCTTTCTCACGCTGCATGTGCCCAAGCAAACGGCCTACGTGGGCGAGGCCGTACCGGTGTCGCTCTGGTTTTATGTGGCAGACACAGACCTGGGCCTGCTGGATTTTTACCAGTTTGAGACCCAGATTGTAGAGATTATCCGTGCCCTCAAGCAGCGCAGTGCTCTGGAAGAAACCGTGCCTCAGGAGGAAATCCTGCCAGAGAAGGTGAAAGTGGGAGACAAGGCCTTTACCCGCTACAAGTTATATGAAGCCATTCTCTTCCCCATCACGCCCCAGGACCTGAGCTTTCCGGTGATCAACCTGCGCATGATCAAATACAAGATCGCGAAGAACCCTTCCTTGCTCACCCAGAACCGCCAGCCAGAATACAAGACCTATGCCACCCAAAGTAAGACCGTCAACATAAAACCATTGCCGCCGCACCCGCTGCGGGACCAGGTGCCGGTGGGGGTGTTCCGACTGGAGGAGCAGGTGTCACGTAGCACTATTGCCTTAAACCAGAACCTGGTCTACCACCTGCGCATTGGCGGCGAAGGCAACATCAAGACTTTGCCGCTACCGCAAAACATAGCTGTCTCCAGCGAACTGGAGATTTACCCCCCCGAGATCAGATTTCAGGAAAATATAAGACTGGGGAGGGTGCTGGGAGACAAGACATTCCGGTACTTTATTGTTGGACGGCAGTCTGGGGAATTTCAGCTACGCGATTTGTTTCAGTGGGTATATTTTAACCCCGTAACCGCCCGCTATGATACCCTCAGGCCCAGTGTAACGGTGCGGGTACGGGGCCAGGAAGATCAAAATACTTTTATAAGGGCCCAAGATGTGGGTGATTTTTACAATATTGCTGACACAGAGAGCAATCAGCTTATTAGTCTGACCCAGTTGAAGGAAGTACGCCTGTACACGAACATTGTGTTGGCTGTGATGTTGGGGGTTAGTTTGTTTATCTTCATACTAAAGAGGAAATGAGTAACACGTACGGGTCCATTTTCCGGATCACAACTTTTGGCGAGTCACATGGTACGGCCGTTGGCGTTATTGTAGACGGTTGCCCCGCGGGCCTGCCTATCACCATAGAAGAAATTCAGGCCGCCCTGGACCGCCGCCGGCCAGGCCAGTCCAAGATCACCACGCCCCGCGACGAGAAAGACCAGGTGCAGATTCTGTCTGGTATCTTCAATGGCCATACCCAAGGCACGCCCATCGCCTTGGCGGTTTTCAACAAAGACCAGGCAAGCCATGACTACTCCCATATAGAGAACGCTTTCCGGCCTTCACACGCAGACTACACCTACACCGCCAAGTATGGCACCCGTGACCACCGCGGTGGCGGCCGAAGCTCTGCCCGTGAAACCTTGGCCCGCGTTGCGGCCGGAGTCCTGGCGCAGAAATTTTTGGCCCAGAAAGGTATTCAGATCACGTCTTATGTCTCCCAGGTAGGCACCATCCATGCCCCCGCAGACTACTCACAACTGGACCTGAACCAGGTTGATAGCAACATAGTGCGTTGCCCGCACCCAGAAACGGCCCAGGCCATGATAAGCCTCATAGAGGAGACCCGTGATAAACTAGACACTATTGGCGGCGTGGTTTCCTGCGTAATCAAAGGCGTACCGGCCGGGTTAGGCGAACCGGTCTTTGACAAACTGCACGCGGAGTTGGGCAAGGCCATGCTAAGCATTAACGCCGTGAAAGGCTTTGAGTACGGTAGCGGTTTTGAAGGTGTGAGCATGTACGGCTCTGAACACAATGACGTCTTCTACACCGATGAAGAGGGCAACGTAAAAACCCGAACCAACCACTCCGGCGGAATTCAGGGGGGCATTTCCAACGGCCAGGACATCTACTTTAAGGTAGCGTTCAAGCCAGTAGCCACCATCTTGCAGGCCCAGACCTCCATTGACAAAACCGGTGAAGAGATAGTGCTGCAAGGTAAAGGCCGCCATGATCCTTGCGTTCTGCCCCGCGCGGTGCCCATTGTAGACGCCATGGCCGCCCTGGTGCTGGCAGATTTCATGCTACGCCAGCGCGCCAATAAGATAGATTAATTCTGTTTTGGGCCTGTTTTTCCAAAAACAGGCCCAAAACAGAAAGAGAACCCAAGCCACCGCTGGTTGGTAGAAGAAATTGGGTATTCACACAAAAGTCGTTTTGAGGCTATTTTTATAAAAATAGCCTCAAAACGACTTTTGTGTTTCTTGCCTTACCTTACAAAATTTCTATAATCCAGATCAGGACCAGAACGGGCAGAAGATAAATAAGCGAATACTTAAAGACATACTGGAAGAAAGGCGGCATTTTCACGCCCGCCTGCTCGGCAATAGACTTCACCATGAAGTTAGGGCCGTTGCCAATGTAGGTCATGGCGCCAAACAGCACCGCACCAGCAGAGATTGCCTCTAAGATCAGACGAGTTTCCGGGAATTGGGCCAGGCCCACGGCAAAGTCATGCACCTGGGTAGTGTTGGCATAATTGAGGTGGTACTTGGCCATACCCAAAGACAGGAAGTTGGCATAGGTAGGCGCATTGTCCAGCACGCCAGAGAGCGAGCCCGTAACCCAGTAAAACACAGAGGGCGTAAGTTGGGCGGCAAAGGCCGGTGAGGAAGCCAGTTCCGCAGATAGCTGCAGGGCCGGCATCATGGTAAAGAAAATCCCGAAGAACAGGAACACCACTTCCAGAATAGGGTCAAAGGAGAAATGGTTACCATTCAAGGCCGTACGGCTGGCAAACTTGAAACACATGAACGCCGCCAGCACCTGGATGATTTCGCGCGCAAATGAAATCTTAATGCCACCTTCCAGCGGAATATATGGCAACCATTCATAGGAGGCCGGGTTCAGGAAGGTGGCGCCAATAATCACCGCCAGCCAAACCAGGTTGCGTTTGCCTTTAAGATAGAACTCAGTAGTGGCCTCGTTTTTGGCTTTCACTGCTGGGTCTGGCACAAAGGTGGGCTTGTTGCGGCTGTCTAATATAAAGAAGATGGTGCACAGCGCACCTACGGCAATAGCCCAGGGCGTGAACAGGTGCTGCAGGGTCCAGAAAAACGGTACGCCCTTCAGGAAGCCAATGAACAAAGGTGGGTCCCCCAGAGGCGTCAGCATTCCGCCGGCGTTACTCACAATAAAGATGAAGAAGACAATCTGATAAGGCTTTATGCGGTGGTTGTTTAACCGGATGAACGGCCTGATGAGCAGGAGCGAGGCCCCCGTGGTGCCTATCACATTGGCAATAACGGCCCCAAACAGCAAGATGGCCACGTTAATGATTGGGGTAGCATTAGCGTTGGCGTTCACATAGATGCCGCCGGCGGCTATATAAAGAGAGCTAAGCAAAATGGCGAAGGAAGCATACTCGGCTAAGGTCTCAATGGGCATGTGGGTGTCATGCAGCACTAACAGGTAATACGTCAGCACCAGCAAGCCTAACCCTACCGCAATGGTTTTATAATATTTATGCCAGAAATGCGGGAAAAAAATGGGGCCGGTGGCAATGAGACCAATCAAAAGAACAAAGGGGGCAATGAGAAAACCAGGCACGTTGGGTAAAGAGGCAGCCAGTAAAACAGTGGCGTTAAGCATAAGGGCACGGTTAATGGAAAAATCTGGAAGGGTAAAGTTACGCTTTCTCCTGAAAACGGAAGACGTTTTTAACCCCCTTTCCGGCAAACGTGCCCAAACCAGACACAGGGTGGTACCCAAGAAGTAAGTGCCAGGTATCGGAAATTCTAACTATTTTTGGAAACTTAATTAAAGACCCATAAGTTTTTACTATATAACTAGATACAGCCATGACTGATAATACAACCAAACCGGTTTCTGTGTACGCAGAGGCCAACCCAAACCCTGAGTCCATGAAGTTTGTCCTGAACTCCACTTTGTTGGGCGAAGGCGGCAGCGTTGATTACCCTAGCGTTGAAGATGCGGCAGAGTCACCGTTCGCGCAGGAGCTTTTCAACTTTGACTATGTTTCTCGGGTGTTTATTGCCAGCAACTTTGTGACGGTCACCAAGAATTCACCCATCCAGTGGGCACAGTTGATCCCAGAGCTGAGAACCTTTATTAAGTCTTATGTAGAGGCCGGCGGACCTATATTCCTGGGAACTCCTACCACTACCACCGCAGCAACTGCCGCTGCTGAGGTATCTGCTGACCTCTCTGAAGAAGACGCCGATATCTCCCAGAAAGTAATTGACCTGTTAGAAAACTATGTACGCCCAGCCGTGGAACAGGATGGTGGTAACATTACCTTCCGTTCTTACAAAGACGGGGTGGTGACCGTTAACCTGCAAGGTTCTTGCAGTGGTTGCCCATCTGCCACCGTTACCCTAAAAGCGGGTATTGAGAACCTGCTTAAGCGTATGGTACCTGAGGTACAGGAAGTAGTAGCTGAAGGCGTAACGCTCTAAGCTCACCCGCTATTCATAACAAAAAAGGCCCTGGTTTTCCAGGGCCTTTTTTGTTGGGCTTGTTTTTCGGCCGGTAGGCCGATGATGCTAATGCAAGGGTCTTCTTTTGACCATGCCACCGTCTGTATCATCAATACTCTGCTGAATTAAGAAGGCTTTGGGGTCAATGGCTTTTATCTCTTTCCGGAGGGCGGGTATCTCCAGGCGGGTGACCACGGTGAAGATAATGTCAATGGCCAGGTTGTTGTCACCGCGTTTGCCAAAACCTCTTTTGCCCTGGTAAATGGTCACGCCGCGGCCTAGTTTTTCTGTGATGGCCTGCCGAATCTCCTCGCTCTCAGAGGAAACAATGGTCACACCGGTGTACTGCTCAATCCCGTGCAGCAGAAAGTCAATCATCTTGGAAGCCGCAAAGTAGGTGAGAATAGAGTAGAGGGCCACTTCTACCCCCAGAAATACGGTAGCCAGGCAAAAGATGAAAATGTTGAGGATTAGAATAACGTCACTTACCTTAAGCAGCGGGTAGTTTTTGCTCACCAATACAGCGGCAATCTCAGTACCGTCCAGCACGGCGCCGCCCCGCATGGCCAGGCCTATTCCTAACCCAATGAATACCCCTCCAAAAATGGCGGTGAGCATTTTATCTGGGGTCACATCTGGGAAAGAGACAAACAGCAACACCATAGCCAGGCCAATAATCGCCAGCGAACTCTTGATGGCAAACAGGTGGCCCACGTACCGGTAGCCCATGAAAATGAACGGCAGGTTCAGGAGCACGATCAGAAGCGACAGCGGGATGCCAAAGATATGGGTCAGCAACATGGAAATACCCGTCACGCCCCCGTCAATAAAGTGGCTGGAAAGCAGAAAGCCTTTCAAACCCATTCCCGCCGACAGAATGCCCAGCATAATCAGGCTAATGTTCTTTGATTCTGCCCGCAGGTTGATCTTGTTAGTGGAAAGAACCTTGGACCCAGGGCCCGTTTTTAAGTAGGAAGTGGGGGATACGGGAATCACAGAGTATAGTCAATTATGGAAAAAACGTAGCAGGGCAAAGGCAGACTTTGTAAATTAGGTAAAAACCAGAAAGCCCGAAAGCATAGGGTAGAAAGAAGTTCTTGCCTGCCTTTTCCCCTAAACAGAAAAGCCCTATTTTAGTTCTAAAGCAGAAACTGAAACAGGGCTTTTTTATAGGACATAGGGTTATTGCAATCGTAGCAAACCAAAGGTCTGCTCTACTTTTTTCCCCTCTACTACTTTGGTGGTTTTCCAGTCAATGTAGTTTTGGGTATTGCTGCTGGTTACTACCTTAATGCTTTGGGCCGGGTCAGAAATAGCCACTTTTTGGGTTTTGGCATCAACCGCGTAAGTAACAGAAGTACCGTCCTGAAACTTTAGCTTGTTTTTGGAGAAAGTCCAGTGGATGCTGCTGGAAGGATACACAATGTCCTCCTTTTCCAGTTTTCCGTCCTGGTCCCATTGGCGGGTAGTCACCTCGCGTACCTCCCAGGTACCTACCAGGAGCGTGGCCAGGGAGTTGGACGGCCCTATGAAACTGGTAAATGAGGAAAGGGCCAGCACCGTAACCAGGGCTAAAAGATATTTCTGCATGGGTAGTGTAATGTTTTTCTTAGTACATCTGGTTGAAGGGTATAATTCCTCCGGGAGACCATTCCTTTGGCGTAGGCAAAGAAAAATGAGCTATCAAAATTAATAAATATCGTTGGTCTTTTGCTGCTCTGTTTGGTTAAAAACTAGAAAAAGACACGGGCTATTACAGTAAGATTCCTGCCAGGGACGCTGACATGTAGGAAGCCAAGGTGCCACAGATCAATGCTTTAAGTCCCAAAGCGGCCAGGTCCTTCCTGCGCTCCGGTACCAGCTGCCCAATACCCCCCACCTGAATGGCAATAGAGCTGAAATTGGCAAACCCGCACAAGGCAAAGGAAGTAATCAGCAGTGTTTTTGGGGCAATGGTTCCCTTAATTGCCGCCAGGTCCAGGTAAGCCACAAACTCATTGATTACAATCTTCGTGCCCATAAGGGACCCAGCAGCGAACATGTCTTGAGACGGAACACCCATCGCCAAGGCGAAAAGGGAGAAAACACTACCTAGAATGCTTTTCAGCCTCAGATTATCCAGAGAAATGCCAATAGCATCCAGGCTTAGGCCGGTACGGGCCAGCATCAATCCCAAGCCGCCCAGCACGTAATCTACCAGGGCAATAAGGGCAATGAAGCCTACCAGCATGGCTACCACATTCAACCCTACCCGTAACCCGTCTGAGGCGCCATGTGAAATAGCGTCTACCAGGTTGGCATCTTGTTTCACCACTTCAATACCTACTTTCCCTTTGGTCTCAGAAACCTCTGTTTCCGGGAACACAATCTTGGAAATCACCAGCGCTCCCGGGGCTGCCATAATACTGGCGGCAATCAGGTATTCGGCGGGTACGCCCAGCGCAATGTACACGGCCATGACGCCGCCCGCAATACAGGCCATACTGCCGGCCATAGAGGCCAGCAGTTCAGAGTTGGTCATGGTGGGCAGGTAAGGCTTGATCATAATTTGCGCCTCTACCTGGCCCACAAACACGCTGGCCACGTTAGACACGGCCTCACTTCCGCTTACCCCCATCAGTTTATGCACGCCCCGGGCCACCACGGCCACAATGCGCTGCATAAGGCCAATGTGATAGGCAATGCTTACCAGTACCGCCACAAAAATGATGGTAGGCACAATCTTAAAGAAGAAAATAACGTCATTCCCTACCCCAAAGGCCCGGTCCATCTGCTCCTTTTTCACCAGGGCCCCAAACACAAACTCGGCCCCCCGGTCAGAGAAGCTAAGGATCTTGGTAATATAATAGCCCAGCTTCTGGAAGAGGACCTGCCCGAAAGGCACTTTCAGGATAAAAAAGGCCAGTACCAGTTGGAGCAGCAAGCCCACTCCCACAAGCCGCAGGTTAATGGCCTTCCGGTTATTGGAAAGCAAGTAGGCAATACCTAAAATAAGCGCAATGCCTATGAGGCCGGTGAATCTGTTCATAAAAAAGGGTTGGTATAGATTTAGTTTGCTTTAGTGGTAGCAATGACCATTGGCAGTTTGTTTTGGTTAATGATGTCTACCACCTTGACCAGTTCACTTACCTGAATGGTTTTATCTACCCGCAGAACCACTGTGGGCTTGGTCTCTTGGCTGGCCAGTTGCGCCAGAGAACTCTCCAGGCCGGCAAAAGAAACCGGCTCTTTCTCCAGAAAATACATCAGGTCTGCGTTTACAGAGATATTTAATAGGTTCTTAGGAATACTCTGGGTGTGCTTGGCCTGGGGTAACAGCAGTTTTATTGCCGTAGGGCTGGCCAGTGTAGAGATAATGAGGAAAAACAGCATCAGAAAAAACAAGATGTCTGATAAAGACGCGGCCTCTACCACCGCCGCCTGCCGCTTAGTTTTCCTGAAGTTCATATTGCGGTACTTTAAAAAGAAGGTCCATGAATTGAATGGAAATCACCTCCAGCTTGTGCACGGTCTTCTCAATCTGCGCGTGCAGCAAGGTATGGAACACAAAGGCCAGCATACCCACCACCAGCCCAGCCGCCGAGGTGATCATCTTCTCATAGATTCCGCCGGCAATAATGCCTATGCTAATGTTGTCGGCTAGGGAAATATGGTAAAAGGCTTTGATCATGCCCGTAACCGTGCCCAGAAAACCCATCATGGGGGCAATGGCCGCAATGGCAGACAGGTACCCCATGTGCCGTTCCATCTGGTAGACTTCCACCTGCGCACTATTCTCAATAGCCGACTCAATGTCACGTACCGGCGAACCCAGGCGGCTCATGCCTTTCTCTAATAGGCGCGCCGCCGGCGATGCCTGGATCTGGCAAAGGGAAATAGCTTCCTGCACCTGGCCCTGCTGTACCTTCTGGCCAACCAATTGAATAAAGGCCTGATCAGTTTTGCCTACCGTTTTTAGAAACAGTAACCTTTCCATAAAAAAATAAACGGCCGCCATGGAAAGCAATAAAATGGGAATCATCACCACGCCGCCTTTCATAAGCATGCTGAAGATGGAGAGACTGGCGCCTCCCTCAGGGGTGGATACCTGCAGTAAAATAGGAATAAATAGCATTTGTAGGCAAAGGATAAAAATGGAGGCGGTTCCGTTTCAGGGCAAGCCACGGTAAAGCTTGCCTGAGAAAACGCCAGAATTATTTCAAATAGAAGGTACTTGGCCCTTGAGATAGTCTGCTTTGTTGGAGCCTGGCCCTACATAGAAGGAACAGGCAAGCAAAAGAAGAGAACCCGGAGAAAACAGGGAGATACCTTAAACAGAAAGGGAATATGCCTACGGGGCGTTGGGGAGGATTCTATAAAACCTGAATATTTTATAGACAGAACTTAAGTAGCGGCTTTTGTGGAGGAGTACATAAACCGGGAAGAGCAAGGGGAGCAACAGCACCAGCATGGGAAGCAGCAGATGCTCAGACTCATGGATGATTCCCGTTGACTCTGTGGGTTCACTGGCCGTGAAGGTAAGGGGAATGGACTCCTTTTGGGCGGTATGAACCTTGCTTTGGCCCAGCTTTAAAGAGCCTGCCTGTTGCTGTACAGATGTGGAATAGGCAAGGAATAGAAAAAATAAAAAGCCAGCAAGCACCTTAATAGATACTACTAGAGAAGCCTTTATATTTTTACCGACCAACATGTTGACAAAAATAACCATATTTAAGCCAATGTTTCAAACAAAAAAGCCTATTCTTTTTAGGACGATGCCATAGCTATTTAGGTAGGTGCTTTTGGTTTGACTCTCCTAAGGCACTGTCTGCCCTCAAACCGCAGGCACCACGCATGGGGCTTTCTTTTGCTGTAACTAATCTACGCCTTTAACACGCTTATTCTTTCTCAGGAAAAACACCCTGGCCAAGTAAATCTTTTATCTGAACGTTGATCTAACCCAAATGAGTGCAACAAAAGAATTGAATAGGTCACTGGGCCTTCGGCTGGTAGTGGTGATAGTGATAGGCAATATTATTGGGTCTGGGGTATACAAGAAGGTGGCTCCCATGGCCGCTGAATTGCACTCACCGGGCTGGGTCTTGATCTGCTGGGCGTTGGGCGGCCTCATTACCTTGTTTGGGGCCTTGAGCAACGCCGAGGTTGCCGGCTTGCTTGCAGATACCGGCGGAGAGTACGCTTATTACAAACGCATCTACAACCGTTTCTTTGCCTTTATCTATGGGTGGTCCTTATTTACGGTTATCCAAACGGCTGGTATCTCGTCCTTGGCCTACGTGTTTGCCCAGTCCTTGCACAGCATAAGCCCCCTTCCTGAGGTGTTGCCTTCCCTGGCCCAGGTGACTCTGGGCGGGGTGTTTTATCCCTTCGCAGACTTGAATGTAAAGCTTACGGCAATCCTGCTCATCATCTCCCTTACCTGGATTAACTCCAAAGGCCTGATAGCCGGAACGGGCCTGAGCACGGGTATTCTGGTGTTGGTGTTTGCCGGTATCTTCCTGATCATTTTCTTTGGCTTAAGCAGCCCCCAGGCTGACTGGAGCCGAAGCTTTGACCTGCAGACTACCTCTAATACCCCCATCACTTTCAGCGGGATTTTTGCGGCCATGTTGTCGGCGTTCTGGGCGTACCAGGGTTGGGCGGCAGTGGGGTTTGTGGGCGGCGAGATAAAAAATCCGCACCGAAATATCCCGCGTGGCATTACCATTGGGGTACTCACCGTCATCTCCATCTATTTACTAGTCAATGCCACTTACCTAGCGGTACTGCCTATTCCGGCCCTGGAAGAGGTCTACACCGCCGGCAATAAGATAGCCGCCATTGAGGCCGTGAAAAGTTTCTGGGAGGCAGGCGGGGTCTTTATCTCCCTGCTCATTCTGGTCACCACCCTGGGTTGTACCAACGCCACCATTCTGGCCAGCTGCCGTACGTACTTCGCCATGGCCCGGGAGGGGCTTTTCTTCCGGAAGGCCGCCCAACTCAACCAGGCCCAGGCCCCCGGCAAGTCTTTGCTGTTCCAGTGCATCTGGGCCTGTGTTCTTGTGCTGTCCGGTACCTTTGACCAGCTTACTGACATGATCATCTTTGCGGTCTTTATCTATTATGGCGCCACCACGCTGGGGGTATTCATTCTGCGTAGAAAAATGCCCGATGCCCCCCGTCCTTACAAAGTATGGGGCTACCCGGTAGTACCGGCCATTATGATCTTGTTCTGTATTGCCCTTTTCTTCAATACCATTATTGTTCGGCCGCGCGAGGCGGGCATAGGAATGGTCTTGATGCTCACGGGAATACCAATGTACTGGTGGTTTAAAAGAAGCATAGCCAAGCAGGAACCTATCCCCGAATTGCCATAGGATCTTAACCAAGCCTACCACGAAGAAAGTCCCGTTCTGTTTTGAGGCCGTTTTTTATAAAACGGCCTCAAAACAGAACGGGACTTTTACTTTTCTCTACCTTTCAGGAATAACGCCCATCCTTAAAGTCAGGTATTAAAAAAGAAGTGGCTTGCGTTTTGAGCCTGTTTTTAGAAAAACAGGCTCAAAACGCAAGCCACTTTAAAAGGCAAGGTCACCCCAAGCCTTTGGATCTTCTACTCCATAAAAAAAGCCAGACCTGAGTCTGGCTTTTTTTATGGAGTATGATTTCTAGTTATTTAGAAACCACCACTGGCTTTACTGCTACCAGTTTCTCTCTGTCAATTTTAGTAGTATCTACTACAATTGGCGCGGCAATAAACAGGGTAGAGTAGGTACCTGTCAAGGAACCAACCAACATGGCAAAGGAGAAGCCTCTCAGGGTCTCACCACCAAACACAAAGAGCACGATCACTACCAGCAACACGGTTAAGTTAGTGATAATGGTACGCCCAAAGGTACTGTTCAAAGCGGGGTTCACAATATCACGGAACTTCACACGTGGGTTCTCCTGCGTGTATTCCCTGATACGGTCAAACACTACCACGGTGTCATTGATGGAGTAACCAATGATAGTCAGGATGGAGGCAATGAACACCTGGTCCATCTCAAAAGAGAACCCAAACAGGTTAGCAATGGTGAAGGCAGAGAATACTACCAACACGTCGTGGATCAAGGCTACTACCCCGCCCAAGCTGTACTGCCAGCGGCTGAACCGGAAGGCAAGATAGATGAAGATACCGGCAAAGGCCAATAACACCGCCAGAACGGCTGTCTTCTGGATGTCGTCTGCCATGGTAGCCCCAACTTTAGAGGAGCTTACAATAGTAGGATTCTCTCCCTGGTATTGCTTCAAGCCTTGTACCAACGCGGCTTTCACGTTTTCATCAGCGGTAGTAGACTCTTCCTGGGCCAGGTAACTGGTGGTGATTTTAAGTCGGTTAGAAGCACCGTAGGTTTTCACCTCCGTACCGGCGCCTTGGAACTCATCATCCAGGGCAGAGCGTACGTCAGAGGCTGGTACGGCATTTTTAAAGTCAACCACGTAAGAACGGCCTCCTCTAAAGTCTACGCCCAATGGCAAGCCGCCTTTCAGGAAAATAGCTACAATACCAAACACGATAAACGCTATTGAGAAGATATAGGCTTTCTTACGGTTACCCAGAATGTCAAAATTGATGTTCTTAAACCAGTTTCTTGACATACCAGTCTCCAGAGACAGGCTGTTGGCATTCTTGCCAGAGGTCATCCACTCAATCAGCAAACGTGAAATGTACACGGCTGTGAAGAAAGAGGTGGCAATACCAATCATCAAAGTAACGGCAAAACCTTTTACCGGGCCAGAACCGAAGAAGTACAGGATGATACCGGCCAATAAGGTAGTCACGTTGGAGTCAAAAATAGCGCTGAACGCTTTGTCATAGCCTTTCTTGATCGCTTCCTTCACGCTTAAGCCAAGCGCCATTTCTTCCTTGATCCGCTCAAAGATCAGTACGTTCGCATCCACAGACATACCCATGGTCAAGATCATACCAGCAATACCAGGCAAGGTAAGGGCCGTGCCAAACTGGGCCAGCACGCCAATAATGAAGAAGATGTTGAAGAACAGGGCAATGTTGGCAATCAGGCCGCCTTTGCTATAGTAGGCAAACATGAATACTACCACCAGCACCATACCGGCCAAAGAGGAAAGCACCCCCTGGTTGATGGCTTCCTGACCCAAAGACGGACCTACAATGGCTTCTTCCACAATACGGGTAGGAGCTGGCATTTTACCGGCTTTCAGGATGTTAGCTAAATCCTGGGCTTCTTCAATAGAGAAAGAACCAGAGATAGAAGAGTTTCCACCGCTGATCTCGCTTTGTACGGTTGGGGCAGAGTATACATAGTTATCCAATACAATGGCTACCTGACGACCAATGTTGTCGCCGGTCAAACGCTGCCATTTCTTAGAACCGGCGGCGTTCATGCCCATGGTGATCTCAGGGCGACCTTGTTGGTCATAATCCTGGCGGGCATCAGAAATGTACTCACCGGTTAATGGGGCTTTGCCGTCACGGCCTCTTTTAATGGCATACAGTTCCAAGAACTCAGAACCGTCGTTAGAGACAATTGGCTTCACGCCCCAAAGGAACTTAAGGTTCTGCGGGAAGATGGCTTTGATCTCAGGAGTGTTGAACAGCGCGTTCACTTTGGCCGTGTCACGCACGTTGGTACCTAAACCACCGGGCAGGGTAGTGAAAAGACGGGCCAGCAGTGAGCTTTGGTTAGGGTTGATAGAGTCTTTCTTGGCACCGGCGCTGTCTGGCTTGCTTAACTGGGCAGCCAGGGCAGAGGTATCTTTACCGGCGGCAGAAGTCAAGGCATTGGCAGAGGTGTCAGCGGCTGAGGCCAGAGAAGCAGAAGTAGTACCTTTCAACTTGTTGGCGGCTTCCTGCTTAACCAGGTAGTCATTCATCTGGGTGAAATAAGGGCCATATTCCTCTATGTTCCATACTTCCCAGAACTCCAGGTTGGCAGTTCCTTGCAATAATTTACGAACGCGCTCAGGGTTGTCTACACCCGGCAATTCAATCTGAATGCGGTTAGTACCTTTCAGGTGCTGGATGTTAGGTTGGTTTACCCCAAATTTATCAATACGGGTACGCAGGATGTTGAAAGAACGGGCCACAGCATCATTCACCTCGCGGTTGATCTCGGCTAACACTTCTTTGTCTGAAGAGTTATAGCTCAGGTTACGGGTGGTGCTGTTGGCGAAGATAGTAGCCAGCTTGGTGTTAGGCTGCAACTCTCTGAAAGAGCGGTAGAACAGGTCTACAAAGTTCTCCTGGCTGTTTACCTGCAATTTCTGCGCTCTGGCAATGGCTTGCTCAAACGCAGGGTCTTTGCGGTTGCCTGCCATGGCTCTGATGATCTCTACCGGAGAAATCTCCAGCGTTACGTGCATACCACCTTTCAAGTCAAGACCAAGGCCTAACTCGCTTTCCTTTACCTGCTGGTAGGTGTACTCAGCACCAAGGAAGTTGAAAACGGGCGCTTTCCAGACAGAGTCCAGGTAGCTTTGTTTTTTGTAGTGGTCTACGTTGCCACTGGCATCAGTGGCATACTGGGCGGCGTCTTTCTCAACGCCTCTGGAAACCAGAGAGAACGATAGATAGTACAGGCATAGCGCCGATACAATCACCGTCAGGAACAGAATAAATCCTTTGTTACGCATTGGTGAATTAAAAATAGATAAAGTTTGAAATGAAGAATTGAAAGGCAAGCAAAAGGCTACGCGTCCTTACCGCAGACCAATAACCGTCTGGCAGAGGAGGTAATGCCCATGAAAATCAAGAGAGAGGGCCCAGGCCAAGGTGCTGGGCGGGCCGGTTACACCGGAAAGAAACGCTAGGGAGCGTTGGGGGAAATAGGTTGGGTAGCCTGCTGCTGAAGGGAAAAGGTCCAGTAAGGTACGCCTAAAGGGATTTTAACGGTCTGCGGAGCAGGAATGTCAAAGGTAAGGGGCAAAAACGCCGCCGGTTCGGCCAGCTGCACGTCTGCCGCAGAGTTGATGGCCTCAAAAGAGACTTTCTGCTTTACGACCGTACCGTCTTTGTCATGACCCAGGTGCTTTACCGCGGCTTTCTCAGAAGGAGCGGCATGGGCATAGGCAGGCAGGGCCCGGTGGTTCACCGTCAGCGCCAACAGCAAAGCAATGCTGGTGCAAAGCAGCCGCCAATTACGTTGTATGTAGTGCCCTGGTTTCATGTCTGTAAGCAAAGGTAGAAGATTCTTGAAATAAAACAAAAGCCTCTGCTGGGAGTGGAACAGCAGAGGCTTTTAAGAAGTGCCCTAACGGGGAAAGTTTATTTCTAGACCTTGGTGTGGACCTTGGAGTTAAGATAGGTAACCAGTACCTCTAACCCGGTGTCAAAGTTCTGGTTGTTGGGGATGATCACATCAGCGTCATACTTAAACGGCTTAATGTATTTTTCATAGGTAGGGGCCACGTGGTTGATATAGCGGTACAGCACATCGTCCAGGTCATAGCCGCGCTCCACCTTGTCCCGGATAATGCGACGCTGCAGCTTGATGTATTCTTTGGCGTCAATGTACACTTTCAGGTCCAGGAGTTTGGCCACGGCCTCAAAATAGAACACGAAAATGCCCTCTACCACCACAATAGGCGCCGGTTTGAACTCCAGCTGGCGCGGAATTACATTGGGGTTGTTGAAAGTGTATTCTTTGCGGTAAACGGTCTCTCCCTGGCTTAGCCGAAGAATGTCATGGGCGTAGGCCTCACTGTCAATAGAGGAAGGCAGGTCAAAATTATGAACGCCCTTCTCGTCACGGTGCTGCTTGTCCCGGTCATGGTAATAATTGTCCTGTGACACCAGGCAAATGTCCTCAGGTGCATACGAAGCCAGTAGTCTGCTCAGGAAAGTGGTTTTCCCAGAAGCGCTCCCTCCCGTAATTCCTACAATAAATGGCTTTTGATGCATAAATACGTATGGTTTACGGGATGCAAAATTAACCTTTTGTCGGCAGGCTGCCTAATGCCGCCAAAAAGATTTTTCATCAGGTGCCGGTTTGCACGTACCGGTGCTGCAGGAAGGAAACCAGTTGCTGAACTGCCCGGCCCCGGTGGCTTATCTCGTTTTTCTCCTGGCCCGTCATTTGGGCAAAGGTGCGGTCATGGCCTTCCGGCACAAAAATGGGGTCATAGCCAAAGCCTTTGTCGCCGCGCGGTTCTTGTATGATGTGTCCTTCCACCACGCCATTGAAAAGATGCTGTTCGCCTTCCTCTAAGATAAGGGCAATGCAGGTTCTAAACCGCGCCTTCCGGCTGGCCTGGCCTTGTAGGTTGTCTAAAACTCTCTGCATATTAGCCTGGTTGTCGCGGGCGGGGCCGGCGTAGCGGGCAGAATACACCCCTGGCTCATTGCCAAGGGCTTCTACCTCCAGGCCGGTGTCATCCG
Organism: Rufibacter soli; assembly: GCF_054781795.1. Taxonomy (NCBI): domain Bacteria; kingdom Pseudomonadati; phylum Bacteroidota; class Cytophagia; order Cytophagales; family Hymenobacteraceae; genus Rufibacter; species Rufibacter soli. The sequence goes on from NZ_BAAGTS010000002.1 coordinate 536,667, forward strand.
CAAAGCAAAGGACCTGATATTTTTCCCAGACGTAAGAGGCCTTCTGCAGGGCATTGCCTTCCAGAGTGTCTTGTTCTTCTTTCAGTTCCTCCTGGCAACCCAGTTCTTCCAGGCTGATGAGTTCAAACGGTTCTCCCAGCAATTGCTGGATTTCCTGTAGTTTATGGGCATTGTTAGAGGCGAAACATATTTTCATAGCGTATGGGCTTGGTAAAAATGACTGGCAATGATACTACCTGGGGCCGGTAGTTCAAAAGTGAAGCACTGTCCTGTTTTACGGTGAAAGGCCACCGAAGAGGCAAAAGCCAAACAATTTTCAAGCTAGGCCTGGGGCCAGACTGGGGTAATTTGGCTTTCCTGGGTACTTGTTTGAACTCTGCTTTGTTTTTAATAGGTGGTCAGGCTTTTTGATGTAATTTTGCCGCCGTGTTTTCTGCCGGTTGTTTCCTGCTGGAAATGCTAACGGGCCTGGCTGCGTTTTGAGCCTGTTTTTTGAAAAACAGGCCCAAAACAGAAATACCAGAGGGCCGGTGAAAAAATGCCTGCCACACCATCTGGGCAGGGCCTTGCACTGGGTTCTTCCTTTTAAGGTAGGTCACCAGGGGATATATAAAGAGGATAGATGAAGTTTTATAATGATGACGAAAAGCCGGTAAGACGGCCCCGCGGACAGGCTCTCTCCAGAAAGGCGAACCGTTTTTTCGTGGAGCTGGCCAATATCGCGTCGTTTATAGGCCGCTTTTTCAAGGAGGTTTTCCTGCCACCCTATGAGGGCCGGGAGATTGTGCGCCAATGTTTTGAGATAGGCGTAAAGTCCTTGCCCCTTATTTCTTTGACGGGTTTTATCATTGGCATTGTATTCATGAACCAGTCAAGGCCCTCGCTGGCCGAGTTTGGGGCTACCTCTTGGCTGCCGTCTCTGGTATCATTGGCTATTGTGCGGGCCTTGGCTCCTTTGGTAACCGCCTTGATAGGCGCAGGCCGTATTGGGTCTATGATTGGCGCGGAGCTGGGGTCCATGAAAGTGACGGAGCAGATTGAGGCCATGGAAGTATCGGCTACCAATCCGTTCAAGTTTCTGGTGGTAAGCCGGGTGCTGGCCACTACACTTATGATTCCTTCATTAATGATGTACACCATGTTGGTGGCCCTGCTAGGCGCGTTTCTGAACGTGAACGCCAATGAAGGCACCAGTTTTGTCACTTACTTCACGCAGGTGTTTGATGCCATTACCTTTCTGGATATTTTTTCATCGGTGATCAAATCTGCTTTTTTTGGGTTTACCATTGGGGTAGTGGGGTGCTATAAAGGCTATCACTCCTCTAAAGGAACCGAAGGGGTGGGCAAGGCTGCCAACTCATCTGTGGTGACGGCTATGTTTCTGGTATTTATTGAGGAGCTGTTGTCATTGCAGATCATCACGGCGCTCCGTTAACGGTACATGAAGCTATGAAGAAGGAAAAAGCAGTGATAGACAGAGACGCCAAGGTTATCTCCATCAGGGGCCTGGTGAAGTCCTTTGGTGACCTGCACGTGCTCAGAGGGGTGGACCTGGACCTGTACAAAGGCGAAAACCTGGTGGTTCTGGGGAAATCCGGGACCGGGAAGTCAGTCTTGATCAAGATTATCTCAGGGTTGCTCACCCAGGATGCCGGTACCGTGAACGTGCTGGGGCAGGAGGTGAACACCTTGAAAGGGCGGGAGCTGGACCAGTTGCGCCTCAAGATTGGGTTTTCCTTCCAGAACAGTGCCCTGTATGACAGTATGACCATCAGGCAGAACCTGGAGTTCCCTTTGGTGCGCAACCGGCGGGATATGACCCGGGGAGAGGTAAACAAAATGGTGGAGATAGTGCTGGACGCCGTGGGGCTTTCGCAGACCATCAACCAGATGCCCTCAGAGCTTTCAGGCGGGCAGCGTAAACGCATTGGTATTGCCCGCACGCTCATTCTGCAGCCCGAAATCATGCTGTATGATGAGCCCACTGCCGGTCTTGACCCCATAACCTGTATTGATATCAACAACCTGATTAATGAGGTGCAGGCCCGGTTCCACACCTCTTCCATTATTATTACCCATGACCTCACCTGCGCCAAGATGGTGGGTGACCGCGTGGTTATGCTCCTGGACGGGCAGTTCCAGCGGCAAGGCACCTTTGAAGAGGTATTTGCCACGGAGGAGGAACGGGTAAGATTATTTCATGATTACAATTTTATAGACTAAATGAGTGCAACAGATAATAAGCGTGCCGTTATAGTAGGAGTCTTTGTGCTGCTGGCATTGGTAATCCTGGTAGCCGGTATTTTCGTGCTGGGAGGGCAGCAGAAGCGCTTCACCAAGACCATTCAGGTATCGGCGGTGTTTGATGACGTAACCGGACTTAAAACCGGGAACCACGTGATTTTCTCCGGGGTACGGGTGGGGGTAGTGAAAAACATCGCCTTCAACGGGCCTTCCAACGTGGCCATCACCATGGACATTACCGAGGAGTCTCAGAAATACATCCATAAAGACGTGAAAGCCAAGATTGGCTCTGAGAGTTTGATCGGGAACAAGACCATTGTGCTGTACGGAGGATCCCCAGAGGCACCGGTGGTACAAACCGGTGACCGCATTGCCACAGAGACCCAGCTCAGCACCGAAGACATGATGCAGACCCTGCAGGAAAACAACAAGAACCTGCTGGCCATTACCACCAGTTTCAAAGGCCTGAGCGCCAACCTGGCCAAAGGGGAGGGCCTGGCAGGAAAACTGCTTACAGATGAAACCCTGGCCCAGAACTTCAATGCCATTCTGGCCAACCTGCAGCGCACCTCTGCCACCACCATGCGGGTATCACAGTCTCTGGCCCAGTTCTCCTCCAAGCTAAACACCCAGGGTGGCCTGGTAGATGACATGCTCACAGACACGGCCACCTTTAAAAAAATTCAGGCAACGGCCACGCAGTTAGAGGCCGTGATGGCGGCCACCGCAGACCTCACCAGCAAGCTCAACAGCACCTCAGACAAGCTTAATAGCAACAACAATGCGCTGGGGGTTCTGCTCAATGATGAGAAATTCGCCTTAGACATGCAGCTGACCATGCAGAACCTGGAGGCCAGTACTGATAAACTGGACGCCAATATGGAAAGTCTGCAGCACAGTATTCTATTGAACGGCTTTTTCAGGAGAAGGGCCAAACGGGAGGCCAAGCAGAAAGAGCGCGAGCAACAGCGCCTGGAACGCTTGAATAAACTGGAGCTAAACCAGGATAAGAAAACCAAGACGCTGGCCCCGGTCACCGCGCCCAAAGACTCAACCCAACTACGGGATACCTTAAAGAACAAATAAATCCAGGAGTGCTAAAAGAATCGGCCCGGCAGTGCATACTGCCGGGCCGATTCTTTTATAGAATGGGTTAAGAGGGTTAAAGCAAATGCGCTTGCCAGGTGCTGTCTGTTTTAACTACCCTAATGTGTTCGCGCAGCGTAGTGGCCAGGGAATAACCCGTATAGGTAGCGGCAATAGGGTAAGCCGTGTGGTGACGGTTAATGAGCGTGGCAATCTCCAGTTTCTTGCAGTCTTTCTCCAGAAACGCCTTAAGCGTGTAGGCCAGGGTCTTACCGGTGTTCAGCACATCATCTACCAGCACTACCGCCGTTTGGGAAAGCCCGGGCAGTTCCGGTTCCACCTCAATGGGGTGGGTGAGGGGCTCTGTTTTATGCAGTCGCACAGACGTTAACTGAATCTGAATGGGGGAGATCTCCCTTAGCTCCTGCGCCAGCGCCTGGGCCAGAAAATAGCCGTTCTCGTGAATGCCGGCCAATACCAGCTGGGTTTCCTCAAAGTTCTGCTCATAGATTTCAAACGCCATGCGCTTGATTTTCTGCAGGATCTGCTGGTGGGTAAGGATAAGGTTCTCTTTCGTCAAGACCATGGGTACGTGCTGTTGGTGGGCCAAATTACCGAAAATATCGCCAAACCACTGGGGTAGGCGGTGTTATAATAGGTTTTTTGAAAAATTTTAAGAGCAGGGGTTTTAATTCTAAAGGAGATGTGCTAATTTTGCAGTCCTATTCCAGAAATCCGAAGTTAAAAATATAGAATAATGAAAAAGGACATCCATCCTGAATACAGAGAAGTAGTTTTCCAAGATACTTCCAGCGATTTTAAATTCGTGACCCGTTCTACCATGAACTCTAACGAGACCATCACCATGGAAGACGGCAAAACCTACCCAGTAATCAAGGTAGAGGTTTCTTCTGCTTCGCACCCTTTCTACACCGGTAAAAACCTGTTTGTAGATACTGCAGGACGTATTGACAAGTTCAAGCAGCGTTACAAGAAATAAGCGAAATTTGCGGTTATCCGTATAAGAGTCTTCCTGATTTTTCAGGGAGACTTTTTTTATTCACATCCTATGAACATTGTCCTCTTTGACGACCCCACCCTACGGGCCAACCTGCTACCGCTCACCTATACGCGCCCCGTGGCGGAGATCAGGATTGGCATTATGACCATTGCCGAAAAATGGCGGTTCCTGTCTAAAGAGTTGGTGTCTTACCTTACGGAGGAATACCTGCAGGCCAAGTTTGGGCAACTGGTAAGCCAGGAAAACAACGTCTACATCAATGGGGCGGTATGCCCCACAGAAGCGCTGCTGGAGCAGATACGGCAATTGCCGGTAGGCGCTACTCTGTACCTAGATGGTATGCTGGTGGCCCTCAACGCCGACTCCCTGGAATTCAGGACGGTGACAGAACTCTACCAGCATAGCGCCTCTAATAGCAGCCAGGTAGGTGTGCCGGAGGTAACGGTGGTGCGCCATCTCTGGGACATCTTCCGGCAGAACGGCCCGCAGATACGGGCAGATTTCAAGCTGGTTACCCAAGGCCGGATCAGCCAGCCTATCTATGACCCGCACACGGTGACGTACCGCAAAGAGGATATCTTCATTGAGGAGGGGGCTATTTTCAAAGCGGCTATCCTGAACGCGGAGAACGGCCCTATCTATATTGGCCGTAACACCCAGGTGCAGGAAGGAACCGTGATCAGGGGCCCATTTGCTATCCTGGAGGAAAGTGTGATCAATATGGGTGGCAAGATGCGTGGTGACGTGACTATTGGCCCCTACTGCAAAGTGGGCGGCGAGATCAGTAACTGTGTGTTCTTTGGGTATTCCAACAAGGCGCACGACGGATTCATGGGCAACTCAGTGATAGGGGAGTGGTGTAACCTGGGGGCAGACTCCAATACTTCTAACCTCAAGAACAACTACGCCAACGTAAAGCTCTGGAGCATTGCCCAGGATAAATTTGAAGACACGGGCCTGCAGTTCTGCGGGCTCATCATGGCAGACCACGCCAAGTGCGGCATTAACACCATGTTCAATACCGGCACTGTGGTGGGGGTGGGGGCCAACGTGTTTGGCGCCGGCTACCCGCGTAACTTTATCCCTTCCTTTACCTGGGGCGGGGTAACCGAATCAGACACGTTTCAGTTGCCTAAATTCTTTGAGGTGGCAGAAAAGGTGTTGGGCCGTCGGGGTATGGAAGTGACCGTGGAGGAGCGAAAACTGTATCATAACATTTTTGATAGCACCCGTTCTTCCCGCACCTGGGAAACGGAATAGCCTAGTAGCATTACCAGGAAGATTTTAATGGGTCAGGCGTTTTTGCTCTATTTTTCAGAAAACAGGGCAAAAACGCCTGACCCATGTTATCTTTACAGAAGCATAGCGGCCGGGCCTTTCCGCCGCCCTGAATCTTAAATTTACCTCCGTTAGTGTTCTTTTCTCAGATTTACGGCCACCAGGATACCAAGCAACTGCTGTTGAACTCTGTGCAGTCGCAGCACGTGGCCCATGCGCAATTATTCCTGGGCAATGAGGGCGGCGCCAACCTGGCCCTGGCCCTGGCCTATGCGCAATACCTGAACTGTGAAGACCCGCAGCCCCAGGACTCCTGCGGCGTGTGCCCTAGCTGCACCAAGATCAGCAAGCGCATTCACCCAGACCTCAACTTTGTGATGCCGGTGACCAAGACCAAAGACCAGAGCGAGGCCCTGAGCAAGCATTTTGTAAAGCAGTGGCGCACGTTCCTGGACGAAAGCCCCTTCCAGAACCTCAACAGCTGGATGCAGTTCATTGGCGCGGATAACAAGCAGGGTAACATCGCCAAAGAGGAAAGCCGCGAGTTGATCAGGCTTACCTCGCTCAAAGCCTTTGAGTCCAAATACAAAGTCATCATCATCTGGCTTCCCGAGCTGCTGCATGCCACTGCCGCCAACGCGCTTTTAAAGCTGCTGGAAGAGCCGCCGGCCGCCACCGTGTTTCTGCTGGTGAGCAATGCCTCAGACAAGATCCTGCCCACTATTCTATCCCGTACCCAACTGGTGAAAGTACGCTCCTTCACAGACCAGGAAGTGATCCAGTATTTAACGGAGCAGCAGGGCATAGAAAAAGAGCGGGCCTACCAGGTGGCGCAATTGGCCGAGGGCAACCTGCAGGCGGCCCGGGTCCTGAGCCAGGAAATGACCTCAGACTATTTTACCTTTTTCCTGAGCTGGATGCGCCTGTGCTACAACCATAAGTTTGACGGTGTGCTGGAGCAGAGCGAGGATTTCCAGAAGTTGGGCCGCGAGAACCAGAAAAATTTCCTGCAGTTTGCCTTGGGGCTGCTGCGCAAGGTGCTGCTCTATGGCGTGGACCAACAGTTGATTACTTTTCTGCCCGTTCCGGAACTGGACTTTGTTCAGAAGTTCGCCAAGCTCATTCACCAGGGGAATGGCGCCCAGCTTACCCATGAATTAAATGAGGCGCACTACCACATTGAGCGGAACGCACACCCCAAAATCACGTTTTTAAATACCTCTATCCAGATTGCCCAGCTCATTCGGCCGGTTTCTTAACTTTGTTCTATGGAAGCAACTTCAACCACCTCCCCCGTACGCATTGGCACCCGCGGTAGCCGTTTGGCCTTGTGGCAGGCCCACCACGTGGCAGACGCCCTGCGCGCCGCCGGCCTGGAGGTAGAGATCATCACCATCACCACCAAAGGCGACCTGGTGCTGGACAAGTCACTGGACAAGATTGGCGCCAAAGGTGTTTTCACCGAGGAGCTGGAGGAAAGCCTACGCGACGGTAGCATTGACATTGCCGTACACAGTGCCAAAGACGTGCAATCCACCATCCCCGACGATCTGGAACTGCTGGCTTTTATGGAGCGGGAGAAAGTGCACGATGTGGTTATTTCCTTTAACCCGCTGTTTAAACTGGGCGAAGGGCAGCAGGTGATTGGGACTTCTTCTACCCGGCGGCGGTCCATCCTTAAGCGGTTTTACCCCAACGTAATTACTGCTGAGTGCCGCGGAAACCTCCAGACCCGTATCCAGAAGCTGAAAGATGGCCAGTATGATGCCATTCTGTTGGCCTACGCCGGCGTGGCCCGCATGCAGTATGACCACATGATTGCCCAGCACCTTTCTCTGGACGAGTTTATTCCGGCAGCCGGGCAGGGCAGCGTGGCCATTGAGTGCGCCAAGAGTCTGCCGCTGGAACGAAAGCTAGACCTTAAATTGGCCCTGGACCATAAGCCTACCCATATTTGCCTGGCAGCCGAGCGCTCCTACCTGCGTACCATGGAAGGCGGCTGCAGCATTCCGTCCTTCGCGCTGGCTACCCTTGAGGGAGAGCAGGTGAAACTGCAGGCGGGCATCATCAGTTTAGACGGCCAAGAGCTGATTATTGAAAATCTCGCCGCTCCAGCCACAGAGGCAGAATCTTTGGGGGAGCAACTTGCTAATGTAGTGCTGAGCCGCGGAGGAGACCGTATTCTGGAATCCATCCGGAAGGAGAAAGCCTAACAGCCACCCAAAAATAATTTATAAAGAGAACTCTGTTTTAAGCCCGTTTTTGGCAAAACAGCCCCAAATTGAAAAATGAAAAAATACCTGTTCCTGTTTATGCTGGTAGCGTTGTGCCAATCGGTAGGCTTCGGCCAGAAGAAAAGCAAGAAAGACTACCTGGTCACCATCTCCACGCCCCAGGGCGATATGCGCCTGGTGTTGTTTGAAGACACACCCAAGCACCGCGAGAATTTCCTAAAGCTCACCAAGCAGAAATACTATGACGGAACCACCTTCCACCGGATCATTGACGGGTTCATGATCCAGGGCGGCGACCCGAACACCAAGGATTCTGACCCTTCCAATGACGGCGCCGGCAGCCCAGACTATACCATTCCCGCTGAGATCCTTCCTAACCATTCGCACGTGTACGGGGCCCTGGCCGCCGCTCGCATGGGTGACAACATGAACCCCCAGAAAGCCAGCAGCGGCTCGCAGTTTTACCTGGTGGAAAACCAGGAGGGAGTCTCGTTCCTGGATAAGAACTACACCGTGTACGGGCAGGTGATTGACGGTTTAGCGGTCATCAACAAGATTGCCGAACAACCCAAAGACTACCGGGACCGTCCCACCACAGACATTAAAATGACGGTGGCCGCCAAAAAAATGAGCAAGAAGAAAATCACCAAACTTTACGGCTACCGCTACCAATAACCTGCCCATGAAAACCATTCTCATCACCGGTTCCAACGGCCTGCTGGGCCAGAAATTGGTAGACTTGCTCCACCTGGAGCCAGACATTAAGCTGATCGCCTCTTCCCGGGGTACCAACAAACTGGCAGATATCTACCCGCACGTGGCCTTTGTGGCCATGGACGTGACCAATGCTGAACAGGTAGAGGAAGTAGTGGCCAATACGCAGCCTACGCACATCATCCATACCGCGGCCATGACCAACGTTGATGACTGCGAAAGCCAGCGCGAAGAGTGCTGGGCACAAAACGTAGACGCCGTGGAGAACCTTATAAAGGCCTGTGAGCACCACGGTGTGCACCTCATCCACGTCTCCACTGACTTTATTTTTGACGGTGAAAACGGCCCGTATACTGAGGAAGCTGAAGGCAGCCCGGTCAATTTTTACGGCGAAAGCAAACTGGCCGCCGAGGAACTGGTGAAGAACGCCGCCTGTAAGTGGGCTATCCTGCGTACGGTTCTGGTCTTTGGCATTGTGCATGACTACGGTCGTTCCAACATTGTGCTGTGGGTGAAAGGTAGCCTGGAGCAGGGCAAACAAATTAAAGTGGTGAATGATCAGCTGCGTACGCCTACCTTGGCCGAGGACCTGGCCCAGGGTTGCTGGTTGGCCGCTAAACATGACGCCCAAGGCATCTTCAACATCTCTGGCGAGGAACTGCTCACCCCGCACCAGATGGCCCTGCAGGTAGCAGACTATTTCAATCTGGACCAAAGCCTGATTGAGGAAGTAGACGGCTCCATTTTCTCGCAGCCCGCCAAACGCCCGCCGCGCACCGGGTTTGACATCACCAAGGCCAAAACCCAGTTGGGTTATAAACCGCATACTTTTAAAGAAAGCATTGCCATAGTGGCAAGCCAGATCTAGGGAGTAGGTAAACTTTAGTCAAAATCCGTTTTGGGCCTGTTTTTCTAAAAACAGGCCCAAAACGGGTTTTACCTTTTGTAACCAGGCTTTCTGAGCCTGCCTGACACCAAACGCCTGATATTCCGTAGAGTACGTCTATGCTGAACCGGTTCCTCCAGGCCATCAAGACGTATTTCTCCTTCTCTCAGCGAGAACTGAACCAGTTTCTGGTCCTAATCTTTTTGATGGTGGCGCTACTGGTGGCACCCTTTTTCCTGTTCCAGGAAGATGAGCCGTATGACCCCACCACAGATCAACAGATTTTGGATAGCCTGGTAGTACAACTAGACACCAAGGCAGCGGCGGCGGCGGCAGCCCGAACTGAGAAATACCGTCCCAAAGAAATCAAGCTGTACCGGTTCAACCCCAACCAATTAACGGTAGCGCAATGGCAGGAACTGGGTGTGAACAAATATGTGGCGCAGCGAATCCTGAATTACCGTGCCAAGGCCGGCGATTTTAAAAGCAAGGCGCAGCTACAGAAGATCTACGGGCTGCCAGATTCCCTTTTTCAAAAGTGGTACCCGTATATTGACCTGCCCGAGGAAAGCCCAGGGTACGCCAACAGTAAATCTGATGGCCCTGCGTTTAGGGGCTCTTTTGAGAAAAACGGGCTTAAAACGGAATTTCCGCGCAAACGCTGGGCACCAGAGCCCTTTGACCTGAACACCGCAGACACCACCCAGTTACAGCAAATAAGAGGCATTGGCAGCAAATTGTCGGGGCGTATTGTCAGTTTCCGGGATAAGATGGGCGGTTTCCATTCAGAGGAGCAACTTTCTGAAGTATATGGGCTGGCGCCCGAGGTGGCAGACAGCGTAAGAAAGTACGGCTTTATAGGCTCAGCCTTTCAGCCCCGCAAAATCAACCTGAACACGACCACCTTTGAGGAACTTCGGCAGCACCCTTACATAGGCTACGCCCTGGCCCGCGCCATTGTCAACTACCGCACGCAGCACGGCCCTTACGCTACTCTGCAGGAACTCAGGAAGATTAAGGTGCTGCCAGAACCCGCCTTTCAGAAAATGCAGCCATATCTCACAGTACAGTAAAAGGTTGGTCAAGGCTTCTGGAATACTTTGCTAGAATAAGCGAAGGCCAATAGAGTCAGGTAATAAATCGTACCTGGCCTTTGTGTGCGCTCACGGGCTTTCAGGTAAGGGCCCCTTTCATCCTGCTATATTAGGTCCTTTTAGAAGTACAATTACTGGATTTACAGGAAGTTCCGTACCTAGTTGTAGGTAATTTTTATCCATTTTTAAGTTTTATTGTACAAATAGAATATATCATATAACTTAGTTTATGCTTGCCAGATAGAGGCGAAAAAAAATACGTATAAATTCCTGCTCCCCAGTTAGTAATACTCTCCCCCCAAGAGGTTTAATGAAAGTACTTTCTTAAAACTTAATACTACCGCCATGGCCATGAAAACCGTTGGTGCTGGAGTTGTATCTCAAAAAAAGGCTGAGTCAAACCTGAAAGCTTTGCAAAAAAAGCTTCAGCGCCAGAAGCTGACAGAGGTTAAGCTGTCTGAACCAGCAATTTTTTCTGGTATACTGGAAGCCTTGCCAGACGCGTACCTGGTCTTGTCCCCCGAACTACAGATTAAAGGGGCTTCCAACGCCTATCTGGAGACCACGGGTTATACCCGGGAAGCCCTGATTGGCCACTCTATTCTGGATGTTTTTCCGCGGAGTTCTCAGGAGCAGGAGCTTAGCTTTGCAGAGGCCCTGGAAGAGTCTTTAACCCAGGTTCTGGCCACCGGTCTGCCCCATGAAATGAGCCTGCAGCGCATAGAGCAGCCTAGCCACCCGCAAGAGGATGGTGCCTCTAATGTGAAGTATTGGCGGGTGCTCCATACCCCCCTGGTGCAGGAAAACGGGGTAATCCTCCATATCCTCCATAAGATAACAGACGTAACTGCCCAAGTGCAGAAACAGCGCCTGATAGAAGGCCTCACCCTGGAACGCGAAGCCATCCAGGCCGCCCTGGGCCAGGCCCAAACCGTACAGCAGAAATTAAGGGAAGAGCAACGCCGCCTGAAGCAGGCAGAGGCCTCTGGCCACTTGGGGAGCTTTGAGGTGGTGTTCCCAGAGGGAGTGGTGTTCTGCTCAGATGAATTATTCAGGATATACGGGATGGAGCCGCATGAGGAGCCCATCATCTTTGAAGGGTTTTCTTCCTACATCCACCCAGATGACCGCAGCCGCTACAAAGAAGCCGTGCATGGGTTTTACCAGGAGAAAGGCGGCCTTGACTTTATTCATAGGATCATCAGGGAAGACGGCCAAACCCGGATTGTGCATACCCGCAGTGAAAGCGTGCTGGACGTGGAAGGACGGGAAGTAAGGATCTTCGGCACCATGCAGGACATCACGGAGCAAAAGCTGGCCCAGGATAAACTGGAGGCCAGTGCTGCCGTGCTACTGCAGGCTGAAGCCGTGGGCCACACCGGCAGTTATGAGGCAGATGTGGCCACCCAGGCCTTCAGTTGCTCAGATGAGATGTATCGCCTGTTGGGGTTAGAGCCCCAGTCAGTGGCGATTACCCTGGATGTCATAGACTCCATGTCCCACCCCGAAGACGCGGCCAGGATCAGGCAGCAGTTGGAGCAGGTGCTGGCGGCCAGAGGGGCTTACCAATACGTGCGGCGTATTTATTGGCCAGACGGCCAGATGCGCTACATAGAAGGCAAAGGGAAAGTGATCTCTGATGAAAACGGCCAGCCCGTAAAATTTGTGGGGGCCATGCATGACATCACGGACCAGGTACGCACAGACCTTATCCTGGATACCATCAATGAGGTCTGCTTTGAACTGGATGAGCAACTAAGATTCCGGTACGTCAATAAAACGGCCTACACCACCTGGGGCAAGGCGCCGGAGGAAGTGCTGGGAAAAGAGTACCTGGAAGTATTTCCGGAGGCGAAAGACTATGGCTGCTACCAGATGATTATACAGGTGTACCAGACCAAGAAACAAGCCCTTAGGGAAGTCTATAGCCCGGTAGAACAAAAATGGTTGTTTTACAATGTCATGCCCGCCCAGTCTGGCCTCATTGTGCTGTACTTTGACATTACGGAGAAAGTGGAGGCCCTGGAGGCTATTTCCATGAAACAGGAGGAGCTTAACCTGTTGGTGGAAAACGTGCCAGACTTGATCTCGCGCTGGAAAAAAGATGGCACCTGTGTGTACGCCAACTCCAACTTTGAGAATAAGTTTGGCCTGGAGCCAGGAGCGGCAGTGGGCAAGAGCGCCTATGAGATGGGGACACCTTCAGGGCCGATCCTTTCTTTCCTGTCTTGCCTGAAAGAGGTTTTTGCTACGGGCCAGCCCCGTGACAGTGCCTATGAGTTTACCATGCAAGGGAAAACCATTTCACTGGTCACCCATCTTGTGCCAGAACTGGCCCCAGATGGATCTGTTGACACGGCTTTGGCCATTGGCTATGACATGAGCCAGATATGGCAAGCTAAAGCCGAAATCAAGAAGCACCTGCACCTGCTCAAACAGTCTGAGGAGATGGCAGGGTTGGGCAGTTGGGAATATGACATCGCGGCCGGCACCATTACCTGGTCTGAGGGAAGGTGTACCCTGTTCCAGATAGAGCCGGGCAGCGCCGGTCCCCCCGAGCTGTACCTGCAGTACGTGGTGCAGGAAGACATGGAGATTGCCCAGCGCATTGTAGAGAATTTACGAGTGCACCACCAGCCTTTTGAGGAGACACTACACATTAAACATCCGCAAGGCGTAAAGATCCTGAAGATGAAAGGGGTAGTGGTGGAAGACAGTGACGGAAAACCAGCCAAGATCCTGGGGGTGGACTGGGACATCACGGAAATGGAACGGCTGGTAAGTGAAAACGAAAAGATAAAGCTAAGCCAGCAAAATGAACTGCTGTTGGCGGTGCTGGAAACCCAGGAGACAGAACGGCTCCGGATAGCCGAGGCCCTGCATAACGGCATTGCCCAACTCATGTATGCTGTAAAGCTCAACCTGAACCAGGTTATTTTGGACCGGTCGGCTATGCAAGACCGCCAGGTAAAAGAGTGCGTGGGCAAGGCAGATCAGATTTTGGTACAGGCCATACAGGAAGTGAGGACCTTGTCACATGAACTCATGCCCACCCCTTTGTCTGACCTGGGGCTGGAGGCGGCCTTCAAAGATATCTGCGCCACCTTGTCTACCAAGCAACTGAAGCTGAATTGTTGGGCCTATAACCTGCATACCCCATTAGAGAAACACTTTGAACTGGCCGTGTACCGTATTGCCCAGGAACTGGCGAACAACATGGTAAAACACGCCCAGGCTACAGAGGCCAGCCTGTTGCTGCGGGAACAGCGGGGAACCCTTATTCTGGAGGCGGAAGATAACGGCAAAGGCTTTAACCCCGTGCAGCTGCCAGATAAGGGCATGGGCCTGAAATTTATCCAGGACCGCGTAAAACTGCTGAACGGAACAGTAGAAATAGACACCCAGCCAGAGCGCGGCACCACCATCACGGTGTTTATTCCTATTCCGGTCCACACGGCAGACGGTTCTAAAGGATAACATATTTGGAGGCATATAAGGCGGCAGACCGGGCTACTAGAAGTTATATTCTGGTAGCCCGGTCTGCCGCCTTTTGGTTCATGGTTTTTCAGGGCTACGCCAGGAACGTGCAATGGTTTTGTTCCTGATCATTTAGCTCTCCCTGCCTTCCAAATTTGCATTCCCGTTCGCATTGCTTAATTTAACCCCTTGGGCTAAATGTGTCCTAGTGCCCTTTAAAATGCAGCACAGTCTGGGGAAGAAGCGCCTAAATGCACCATTCTGGCAGGGAAATCCGTTTATCCTCCAGAACCGGGCATTTATACTTATTCTTGGCTTGCCCTGCTACCTGATTTCCTGTTCCTGACCATACCTGATGACCGCTACGTCCACGTCACTTCCCCATCTGCTCAAGCAATACCAGCGCCGCCTGCTCAATTTGAGCGGCTCCAACCGTTCTTTGGTGTTGCTGAAACCTTCGGCCAGCCTGCACCTGGATCTGCACGCCCTGGACCACGCCCACAAAGGCCCGTCATTTGGCTACGTGCAGGACCTGATGGCCGGCAAGCAGACCATTACCCTCTGTGAAGTGGCAGATGCCCGTGACGCAGCCTTGGCGCCTTTGACCAAGAGCCTGAAAACCATTCAGCGGCGGGCCAACATGATTTGGGAGGAGCGGGGTGCCAAAGAACTGTTTGTAGGCTGGCCCTTTGTGGAAGGCGCCTTCCCGGACGGCACGCTGGTGCGTTGCCCGCTGGTGTTTTTCCCGGTAGAGCTAAAGGTAAGCGACAAGCGGCAATGGCAACTGGTACGCAGTGAAGATTCCCCAGCCTTCTTCAACAAAAGCTTTCTGCTGGCCTACGCCCACTACTATAACGTGGCGCCAGACGAGAACCTCATGGAAGAGGACTTTGAGGATTTTCCTTCAGATGCCCTGGAGTTCAGGACCAGACTGTATGAGACCTTAAAAGCCAGTAACCTGGAGATCAACTTCAACCAGGAGCTGCTCCAGGACGTGCTCCTGCCCTTTAAGGCCTACAAACGCGAAGACCTGGAAAAGACCTGGAAACCCGGCCAACTTAAACTCCAGCCCGAAGCTGTATTGGGAATTTTTGCCCAAGCCGGCTCGTACCAACTCTCAGACTATGAGGAGCTGCTGGAGAATCCGCCTACAGACTCTCTGGAAGAACTGCTTTTACCCCAGACTGAGGGCAACCCGGCACATGCCCAACTGGAGCAGCAGCTCTTCACCGCCTTTGACGCAGATGCCTCACAGGAATCGGCGCTGCGGCAAGTGAAGTCGGGGCAGAGCGTGGTGGTGCAGGGGCCTCCGGGTACCGGGAAGTCACAGCTCATCTGCAACCTGGTGTCAGATTACCTGGCCCGCGGCAAAACCGTGCTGGTGGTCTGCCAGAAACGCGCTGCCCTGGATGTGGTGTACCAGCGCCTGTCTACCACCGGCCTGGAGCAGTTCTCGGCGCTGGTGCATGACCTCAACCTGGACCGCCCCGCGGTGTTTGCCAAAATACGCCACCAGATTGAGCAGGTAGAAGAGTACCAGAAACAGAACGCCGGCCTCAGCAACATCCAGGCCGAGCGGCAGTTCCTGGAAACCAGCCGCCGCATTAACCAGATCTCAGAACGGTTAAATGATTTAAAAGAAGCCCTGTTTGACACCAGCCTTAGCGGGTGGTCAGCGAAGGAACTGTACCTGCGCAGCAACCCCCGGGCTCCGCACCTGCCCGCTGAGGGGATTTTCAGAGGCCTTTCGGCCAGCACCTGGCAAGAGTGGCGTCCGCGGTTGCTGCATTACCTGCAAGATGCCGTGGCGCTGCAAGACCCAGATTTCCCGTGGAACGACAGACGCTCCTTTCACCTGCACACCTTTGCGGAGCGCCAGAAATTAAACCGACTACTTAAAGACATTCCGGCCACCGTTCAAGCCGCGGCCGCGCAGGTAAGCCCATTGCTACCCGCGCAGGCGGAGCCTTGGGACGGCCTGCAGGCTCTCTTGCAGGAACTACACACGCTGCAGGCGGTACAGACAACGCTGCAGGACAAAGCTGTTTCGAGGCTGTTTTTCGGAAATCTGCTCCAAACCAAGGAATACAAACAACGCGAGGCCCAGCTGCTGCAACTGCAACGAGAAACGGCAGCCTCACAAGTGCCTCTTTCCCACGAAGAGGCGCAGCAGCTCTCCCAACTACTGGCTGCCTATGACCAGGCCCACCGCGGTTTTATTGGCAAGATCGGCTGGAGTTTCTCTTCAGACAAAAAGAAACTGGCCGCCTTCGCCGAAGGCAAAAAACTCACCAACCCAGACTCGGCGGTAGAGCACCTTCGCACGGCCCTAAAAGAATGGGAAACGTTGCAAACCCAGTGGAAAGGCCTGCAGGAACTGGAGCCTATCTTGGAAATTCCAGCGCAGGATTTCTATTCCCCAGAGGCAAAGCAGGAACTGGAGGCGCTGCTGCCCGCCTGGGAGCAACGCAAGGCCCTGCACAAACTCACGGCCTATGAGGTGCTGCCCCATGAAATGCTGCAGCTGGCCCCCGAGCGTTTTAAAGCCGTTTTTTCAGAAACCCTGCCAAAACTTCAGCAACTGAAAGAACAGGTGCGCGAGTGGGAACGCTTGCTCACGCCAACCCAAATAGAGCTGCTGGCCACTGATCCCGCCGCCCCGCAGAATTTCACATTGAGTCTCCAGGAAAACTTTGACCGGCTGGTGGCCTTTGACGCCTTGCTGCAGACCTTCGCCCCGGAACTGAAAGCCTGGCTGGAGGAAGTGCGCACCGCCGTACCCGAAGGCGTGGAGGCGCAACTACAAACCCTGGAAAATAGCGTACTACTGGCCTGGCTCCAGCACATGGAGGCCCACCATTCGGTGTTGACCATGGTGAGCACTGGCGAGCTGGACCGGCTGGAAACCGAGCTGCAGGAACTCATCAAGCGCAAGTCTGACCTCAGCCGCCAGATTATTCTTCTGAACCTGCGCGAGCAGACCTACCAGAACATGGAGTATAACCGCCTGGGCAACCCGGTCACCTACCGGCGGCTGCTTACCCAGGTAAGTAAGAAACGTTTGCTTTACCCGCTGCGCAAACTCAACGCACAGTTCGGCGACGAGATACGGCAGCTGCTGCCGTGCTGGCTGGCTTCGCCTGAGACGGTGTCGGCGCTGTTCCCGTTAGAGCGGGTGTTTGACCTGGTCATCTTTGACGAAGCCTCGCAGTGCTTTGCCGAAGTAGGAATTCCGGCATTGGTGCGTGGCAAGCAGGCCGTGGTGGCCGGTGATGAGCAGCAGTTGGGGCCTTCAGATCTGTACCGCGTGCGGTTTGGCAACGAAGAAGAGGAAACCGAGGAACTGTTGGTGGAATCCTTGCTGCAACTGAGCGCGCTGCATCTGCCGCAGGCCTTGCTCTCTGAGCATTACCGCAGCCAGTACCCAGAACTCATCCAGTTCTCCAACCAGAATTTCTACCAGCATAAGCTGCAGTTGATACCCAGGTTTGAAGCCATGAACGCCGCCGAGCCCGCCATTCAATACCTGAACGTAAACGGTGTCTGGGAAAACCAAACCAATAGGGTAGAGGCAGAGCGCGTACGCGATCTGGTATTTGAACTCATCGCCAGGGGCGAAACCAACATTGGCGTGATTACCTTCAACTTTCCGCAGCAACAGCTGGTGCAGGACCTGCTGGAGGAACAGGCCTTTGCCCAGAATACCACGTTGCCTGAGGAGCTCATCATCAAGAACATTGAGAACATACAGGGTGACGAGCGGCAGTATATTATCTTCTCCATTGGCTACGCGCCCGATGCGCAGGGCGTGGTGCGCGCCATGTTTGGAAGCTTGAACGCCGCCAAAGGCGAGAACCGCCTGAACGTGGCCATTACGCGCGCCATCAAGCGGGTGTATGTGGTGACCAGTCTGTGGCCGGAGCAGTTCCCGGTAGAGAATGCCAAGCACATAGGGCCACGGCTGCTTCGTGACTACCTGGCCTTTGCCCGGCAGGTGAGCGAGAAAGGCTTCACGCCGCAGCCCGCGCCGCCCGCCAACATCCCGTCGGCGTTGCTGTTGTACCCGCTGCTTTTGGCCCGTTTTGGGAAAAACGCCTCCGAAACAGAAATATCCGCAGAACTTCCTTTCGCAGACCTTACTTTCCGCAACGGAGAACGCTACCAGGCCGTAGTGTTAACCGACGACGACCTGTACTACCGTCGGCCCTCCGCCAAGGCTTCTCACGCCGATGTTCCGCTTCGCCTCAAGGCTCGGGGCTGGAAATTTGGGGCCGTATACAGTCGTCAGTTCTGGAGCCAGCCCGAGCAGGTCTGGCAACGACTAAGCGAACTGTACCAACACCATGAAAGATAAATTACTTGAGATCACCGTAGGGCTTTGCCTCTTGATTATGGTAGCCTGTGACACCGGCTCCTCTGCCAAAGAAGAAACCACCGCAGACACCAGCACTAAAAAAGAAGGCAAGAAAAAGAAAGACAAAAACCAGGCTACCCAGGGCTTTGCCGTAAACAACACCTATGACCTGCAAGAGGTAAGCAAGATGGGCAAGAAGACCGTGCCCGAAAGCTCTGGCCTGGAAACCTCTGCCGACGGAAATTACTGGACCCACCCAGACGCCGGCAATGACGCGGTGCTCTACAAAGTGAACCCATCGGGTGAGTTGCTGCAGACCATGACCGTGCAGGGCGGCAAGAACCATGACTGGGAAGACATCGCCCGAGGCGAAGACGGGTTCCTGTACATTGGTGACATGGGCAACAACGAGAACAACCGGAAAGACCTGCAGATTTTGAAGGTAGACGAGAAAGCCCATAAAGTAGTGGGTACTATTCCCTTTAAATACGCCGACCAAACCGAATTCCCGCCGAAAAAGAAGGAGATGAATTTTGACGTGGAGGCCTTTCTCATGCACGGCAATAATTTCTACCTCTTCACTAAGAACCGCGGCAAAGGCGATTGGGTGAAACTCTACAAAGTAGCCAATCAGACCGGCGGCACCCAGACCGTCACTGCCTTGGATAGCCTCCAGATCAGCACTAAGATTACGGCCGCAGACATCTCGCCCAACGGTCGCCATATTGCCCTGCTGGGCGAAGGCTGGGTCTACCTGTTTGACGAACCTAGCCCGGAGCAGGTATTCAAAGGCAAGAAAGAGCAGATACCGTTAGGCAAAGTGGGCCAGGCAGAAGGATTGGTTTTTACCAATGACACGGACATGATGATCTCTAACGAGGCCGGCCGCCTATTCATGCTGACTTTGAAAAAGTAGTGCCAAGCAAGGCCGGGCGCTGGTAAATCCACTACTGGTTGTGCTACCGTCTTCCATGTTGCGCCGCGGATGTTGGGAGAACTCCACATCCCTGTCACGCGACTGGAGACAAGCGCCAGAAGGTTAAAAACCATTGAGGTTAAGTGAAACCTGTGGGATGCTAAGGCCTCACAGGTTTTGCGTTTTAAGCCTGTTTTTCTGAAAACGGCCCTAAAACGCTGGCTTTGATTTTCCGTTGTAAAGAAGCACAAGGGGATCCAGAAACGTGACCCTTCATCAAACCGAAAAGATTATGTCTGACATCATTTTAGTAACGGGTGCCACCGGCACTGTAGGGTCTGCCACCGTAAAGGCACTGGATAGTTTAGGGGCCAACGTACGGGCGGGCGTGCGGTCGCTTATTAAGGGCGAGAACCTGAAACGCCTGCCGGGGGTAGAACTGGTAGAGCTGAATTTCGCCCACCCGGAAAGCTTGCGCGTGGCCTTCACCGGGGTTTCTACGGCATTTCTGATTACCCCTTTTTCTGAGGACCAGGTGCAGATGGCCAAGCAATTGATAGATGCGGCGCAGGAAGCGGGCGTGCGGCACGTGGTGCGCCTGTCAGCCAGCGGGGCAGAGGCGAAGCCCGGTATCCAGCTGGGCCGTTGGCACCGGGAGGCTGAAGAATACCTAAAAGCCAAAGAACTGAACAACACGGTACTGCGGCCGGGGTCTTTCATGCAGAACTTTGTGCACCAGCAAGCCGGCACCATCAAAACTGAAAACGCATTTTACCTGCCCCTGGGTCAGGGACGCGTTTCTTACATTGATGCCCGTGACATAGGCGAAGTGGCTGCTGAAATACTCCTTCGGCCCGAGGGCCATGACGGCAAGGCCTATACCCTTACCGGGCCGCAAGCCCTCACAGGAGACGAGGTGGCCGAAGTATTCTCCTCTGTGCTGGGCCGGGAAATAAAGTACATAGACGTGCCCGAGGGCGCCGCGCGTAATGCTATGCAACAGCAGCAACTGCCCGCCTGGATGATAGACAGCCTTCTGGAATTATATAGCATTTCACGGGCCGGTTATGCCTCTGGCGTGACCAGCGACGTGCAGGCCGTGACTGGCCGCAGCCCGTACAGCTTCCAGGAGTTTGTGGAGACCAACCGTGACTGTTTTTAGATACCATTAAAAGCAAAAAGGAGGGATCTGTTTTGAGGCTAGTTTTTATAAAACAGGCTTAAAACAGATCTTTCCTTTTTTTAAGTAAGCGTCTATTCCTGTGCGCTAGCCATCGCCCGCATTTAGGGATAGGGTAAATAAATAAGCTTGCTTAGAAAACACCGCCCATTCTCCTGTCTCATTTGCCAGGGTTGATTTGGCTAGTGGTTAAAAGGGCATTGTGTATTATGGATGACCTCACTTCTTTACCAAAAAAAAGCCCCGCTGAAAACAGCGGGGCTTTTCTATTAATTGCTAGTGAAAGCGCTTAGTCACGGTCTTCTCTAGAGGAAGAACCGCCACGAGAGGAACGTCCGCTACCGCTGCCGCCTCTGTTGCTGCCACCAGAAGATCTGTCATCATGCTGGGAAGAACGGCCGTAGTCAGAACGGTTTTCATAGCCAGATCCGCCGCCGCCGTACTGTGACTGGCCGCCTTGTCCCTGGCTGCCGTAGCCGCCGCGTGAACCCATGTCTGAAGACGAAGAACCATAGCCGCTAGAGCCGCCGTAGTTGCTTCCGCCCTGGCCATAGCCACCCATACCATAGTCACGGTTCTGGCCGCCATAACCGCCGCCGCTCATAGAGCCGCCTTGGCCTCTGTCTGATCCGGAAGAACCGTACCCGCCACGTGAGCCCATGTCTTGGCCCATGTTGCCGTAGTTAGAGCCGCCGTAGCTTCCGCCTTGTGAACCTTGGCTTGAGCCGTAAGAAGAGCCGCTGCCGTATTGGCCGCCCCCTTGTGAAGAACGTGAACCGAAGTCTCCGCCTTGGGAGTTATAGGTACCGTATCCACCCTGGCCGCTTTGACCACCACGACCGCTCATTGAGCCATAGCCGCTGTTGTCGCCACCTTGGTTAGAGCGCTGCTGACCGCTGTGCCACTCCTGGTTACCGCCTTGTGACGAACCATAACCACCGCGTGAGCCCATGCTGCTGTTATCCATGGAGCCGCCGTAGCCGCCGCGTGAACCCATGTTGCTGCCCATTGAACCAGAGCCGTATTGGCTACCGCCCATGGAGCCAGAACCGCCGCCGTAGCCGCCTTGTCCGTAGTTGGAGCCGCCGCGGTTGCTGCTGCTGCTAAAGTCTGAGTTGCCGTCATAGCCGCCGCCTTGTGAGCCGCCGCGTGAACCGTATTCCTCGCCATAAGAGCCGCCTCTGGAGCCCATTGAGCCGTACTGGCTGTTGCCCTGGTTGCTGAAGCCTTGGCTGTAACCGCCTTGGCCACGGCCTTGGTCGCCGCCGTGCATGCCATAGCCGCTTTCATTGCCATAGCCCATCTGGTTTCCATAGTAGCCAGAGCCACCGTAGTTTGAATAGCCACCGCGGTCAGATTCTGAGCGGCTGGAGTTTCCGGCGTAGCCGCCTTGTGAACTCATGCCGTATGGGTTAGAACCCATGCCTGAGCCACCGCTCATAGAGCCGCCCATGCCAGAGGAACTGCCATAGTTGCCCCCGCCTTGTGAGCCAGAGCCACCCCAGTTTCCTTGTGAGCCGTAGCCACCTTGGTTACCGTAGTTGCTTCCGCCCATAGAACCATAGCGGTTGCTTTGGTCGTCCTGGTTGTTCCAGTTGCCACCGCCTTGTGAGCCGCCGTAGCCACCTTGGTGGCCGTAGTTACCGCCACCGTATTGGCCTCCGCCCTGGTTGCCGTAGCCGCCTTGGCCCTCATTGTAGTTGCCGCCACCAGAGTTGCCGCTCATAGAGGAGCTGCCCTGGCTGCCATAGTCACCTCCTTGGGATCCACCGTAGCCCATGCCGCTGCCCATAGAGGCAGACGAGCCTTGCATGGAGTTGTCTGAGCTGGAAGAAGAAGACTTGCCAGAAGATTTTCCGGAAGAGGATTTGCTGCTGCCAGATTTAGAGGCGGTGGAAGAAGAAGACGCGCCTGTTTTAGAGCTGGCCTTTGGAGTAGAAGAAGATTTGCTGCTTCCTGAAGTGGAGGAAGTGGAAGAGCCTTTTTTAGAAGTACCAGAAGAGCTGCCGGTAGAGCCGCCAGTGGTAGAGGACATGGAAGTTCCAGAGCTGCCTAAGCCAGATCCTGATCCGCTTTCACCCATGTTGCTGGTAGTTGACCCCGTAATGCGTTGTGAACTGAGAGACCCCAGACTAGCATCTGAGTCTGAGCTTTTACCCATGCCTCCAGAGGTAGAAGAAGAAGCGTTTGTACCAGTGTTGCTGCTTGAGCCAGAGGTAGATCCTGTGTTGCTGTTTTGCTGCTCTTTTTGATTGTCTTTCATGGTTAAATCTCCTTTGTTAATGATTGGTGAATGGTTAGTTAGGTATGATGTTTTTCATGCCAGAGAAAATGAAATTTCATTTCTATCTTCTTCAGCAAGTGCTTAATCTATACGAGTACATGTGGGCATGGTTAACTCTACCTATTATGAATTTTTAAATGAGAAGGATTTAAAAGGAAATAAACCGGAACGAAATGGGGGAATTTAAAAGCGCTTTTATGAAAATGATTTTTTTAGGATTTCGCGTGCCATGCCGCTAGGATGAAAGGGCCTAAAAAAAGCCCGGTGTTTCGGGCCTGTTTTTAGAAAAACAGGCCCGAAACACCGGGCGTATAAACGTACTTTTTTGAGGTGGAAATTGCTTTTCGGCTTTCCTGCTTTCCTAGGTAAAAACCTCTCTGGAGAAACAAAGCCAGGGGAAATGCCTAACTCAGGCAGATAGCTACAGTCATGGAATTTCACCTGATCCTAACTCCCATTTCGCTAGGGAAAAGAGGAAGCTTTCACAAGGCTTTTACCAGACCAGCGGCCTACAAAAAAAGCAAAGGAAAACAGGCGGTTTTTGGGGCCAGGACTAGGCCTTTCCATCCAACAACTGCAGGTAAAACAGCGATAAAATTACTGGCCAGACAAAGTTGTTACCCAGGGTAATTTCGTTGGCTAAGATTTGCCCGTGATGGTGGCGGAAGAAGAGTTTTCTACCTTGGGCGGCTTCTCTACCACCGGGTTGTGCAGTAGCTCATAGGCATCTTCTTTTTCTTCCTGGTTTGGTTCTGGTACGTCATGCTCCTCGGCCTCCAGAGGTTCATAGTTTAACCTAATGAAAATAGGGAAGTGGTCTGAGCCAAAGAACCTAAGCGTTTTTATCCTGATTAACCGGAACGCCGGGTCATAGAACACGTGGTCCAGAGAGTACCGGAAGAAAGGGATGTGCGCATTGTAGGTGTTAAAGAACCCACGGCCAATGCGGGGATCCAGCAAGCCGCTTATCTTCCGAAACAAGTTGGTGGTATAAGACCAGGCCACGTCATTCAAATCGCCGGCCACAATGGAGGGGAGCGGCGACTCTTTGGCCATTTTAGCTACCATGAGCAGCTCGGCCTCGCGGGTATCAGTGTCTTTGTTGAGGTGCGGCGGCTGTGGGTGTACCGTGAACAGGTCAAACATCTTTCCGGTGGGCAACACAATCTGCATGTAGAAAGACGGAATTCCTTCTTCCACCAGAAAGCGCACCTCTGTGTTAACCAGCTTGAACTTGCTGTAGAACATCATGCCATAGGTGTTCTCCAGGGGCTGCTTAATACAATAGGGATAGCGTTTGTCCAGCTCAGAAATAGCGTCTGCCCAGCCATGGTCTGGTTCATTGATGAGCAGCATGTCTGGGTCTGTTTCCCGCACCACCTCCAGAAACTTGTGGTATTTTTTGTTAGACATGCGCACGTTGGAGATCATAAACCCGAACGAGTTTTTGGGTGCCTTGATCTTTGACCGCAGCGCCTGCACTTTGGCCAGGGGCGTGAACTGGTACACATGAATGAGTTCATTCATGATGGCTAGGCCAATTAACCCGCCAAAGAGCTGCTGCGACAGGGTGTCAAACCCATAGAACCATCCATAGAGCGCCAGGGTAAGAAACCCAAGCGTTGCCACTTGTACCCTAGGGAAGTCCAGGGCCCTGATCCACCAATAGGTGCTTTTTACAAGGGTAAGCAAAGAGGCAATAATGACAATACTGCCAAGTACCTCAAGGGCCGTTTTCATAATATAGGATTTGGTTCGTTCACATACTCATTTCTGGGTACAGGGTTGCCTGTGTGGAAAGGTTCTGGTCGGGCCTAAAAAGAGTAGTGCTGTTTTGGGACCGTAATCAGAATAACAGACCTAAAACAGCACTACTCTTTTTTGCCGGGAAATGTTTATTCCGTCGCTTTCTCTACCCTAATGCCCACGGCCATAATACCTGGCAAAGGGTCTTGGCGCATGTACTGGTTGAGCTTGAGGCGGTATTTGCCTGCCTGCGGGAACCGCACGTTTTTCAGGGCCTTGAACCGGTGGTCAAAGATATCACCGGCGCCTTTGCCCCGGGGCTCGCCGGTTTTGGGGTCCATGAGGTACATCTCATGCAATTTGGAGCTTAACTGTTTTCCGTCTGGCCCATACAGGTAATGCCGCAGGTACAGGTTGTAGAACGGGTAATGCAAGGCGTTGCGCACGTTAAAGTACACGTTGTATTGCTGCGTGGTGTCTGTAATCTCAAACTCAAAAGCCGGGGCCAGTTTCACCGGCCACTGGTTGTTGGCAATGTCCTGGTTTTCTTCAAAGACCCGGTTGGTGTCACAGCTGGCAGTCAGCATGACCAGGGCGCACAGGCCCAGGAATAGGTGGAGGCGCTTTCTCATTTATCCTTCTGGCGTTGGGGTAGGAGCACTACCTTCTCCGGTGCCCGGTTTACGGTTACGGTGATTGCGGTTGCGGCTTCTGCGGGCACGTTGTTCGCCTTCGGGCCGTGGGGCTCGTTCTTCCTGATCTGGCGCCGCACCGTTTCCATTAATGGCAGTTCCTTCCGGGCTTGCCTGCCCGCGGTTTTGCTGCGGCTGCGGACGCGGACCCTGAGGGCGCTCTGGGCGGGGCGGACGGTTCTCGCCTCTGTTCTCGCCTTTGTTTTCTGGTCTGTTTTCTCTTGGGCCACGGTTACGGTCGCCGCCACGCTCACCCCGGGGTCTGCCCTGGCCTTGCGGTTGCTGGCTTCTGTTCTGGTCGCGCTCTGGTTGCGGTTTACCTTCAAGGGCTTCTGGCTTGGTGGCCGAGCGCTCTGGACGTTGGCGCGGCTCCTGGCCTTCGGGCCGGCGGTTGCCGCGGTCACCACGCTCACTACGGTCACGGTCTGGGCGAGGTCTTCCCTCACCTCCTGCGGGCCTTGTGGCACCGGAAGGACGGTCTCTCCTTACCTCTGGCGTGGCAGCCGTGGCCACGGCCTGGCCGTTGTTTTCACCGGCTGGGGCAGCGCCTTTGTTCTTTTTCTTGTTGCGTTTCTTTTTGCTTTTGCCGTATTGGTCGTCCAGGCGGTCCAGGTTGCCTTCAAGAGCTTCCACAAAGTCCACTACCTCTACTTCCTCTTTCTTTACCTCCTGGGCCAGATTCTCGGGCATTTCGCCGGCGGCGTTCATCTTGATCACCTCATGCACCCGTTCTACCGTTACCGGAAACCAGTTGGAGTCACCGCGGTAGCCAAACCACATGATGCGCCGGAAAATATCTGTCTTCTGCAGGAAGGCATCACCGGCCTTGGTCTGCAGCGGGCGGTTCAGGTTAGGAATGTCTTTGAGGGCATCCATGTAGGTTTCCAGCTCATAGTTGAGGCAGCACTTGAGGCGACCGCACTGGCCGGAAAGCTTACTGGGGTTCAAAGACAGGTTCTGGTACCGGGCCGCCGTGGTAGACACGCTCCGGAAATCTGTCAGCCAGGTAGAGCAGCACAACTCACGGCCGCAGGACCCAATTCCGCCTAAACGGCCGGCCTCATGGCGCAGGCTGATCTGGCGCATCTCAATACGCACCTTGAATTCCTCGGCCAGCTTCTTGATGAGTTCCCGGAAATCTACCCGGTCATCGGCTGAATAGAAGAAGGTGGCTTTGGTTTTGTCTGCCTGGTACTCTACGTCTGAGAGCTTCATGCGCAGCTTGAGTTCCTGCACAATAGCACGGGCGCGGTACATGGTGGCGGGTTCCTGCTCGCGTGCGGCGTTGAACTTCTCCATGTCCTTCTCGGTGGCCACGCGGTAGATAGTGCGCAGCTCGTCATTGTTCTGCACCTTCTTTTTGTTCATCTGCAGGCGCACCAACTCGCCTTTGAGCGACACGTGGCCAATGTGGTGGCCGTTGGGAACGTCTACCACCACGGCATCACCGGTGATGAGCGGCAGGCGGTTTACGTTCCTGAAGAACTCTTTGCGCCCGCCCTTAAAGCGGATCTCTACTATATCAAACTCTTTGAAAGACACGGGTATTTCCATGTCTGAGAGCCAGTCAAATACATTTAATCGGTTACAGCCTCCCGTGCTACAACCGCCGTTGCTTTTACAGCCCGCAACTACCTCGGTGCCATCAGCACTGGTTGTCTTGGTGCCGCAGCCGCCACTAGAACATGAACTACATCCCACAGGTCAATTCCTTTATATAGATAATTCTTGTTTTCAAAAAAGTAAGGGGCTCAGGCCAGGGCTTGTGCTTGAATACCAAGCGATTGTGCCAGGTGCCGGGCGTTGGAAGGAAGGGATTGAAAGCAGTGACAGGGGTCCTTTTTTCTTTACTCACCCGCCTTCCGGTCTTTTATCTGAGACCCTAATTAACAAATATATAAACTAAATCCGAATTGGACGGCACGTTTAGCCAAGTTATCAACATAGCGTTTTGAGCCTGTTTTCCAAAAAACAGGCTTAAAACGCCTGAGAGACAGGGGAGGAGGAAGCGAAGATGGACTTGAAACAAATGAAGAAACGGGAAAGATGCCTGAGGGAATACGTTCTATTCGCGGTGACTCCGGTAGAATATTGGGCAGGGCAAGCTTAGGCCTATCATTCCTTGTAAAAAGCCTTAAAGGGCTATGGCGGGTTTGTTCATGAATAGGTGCCTAAAAGGTATTTTGCTGTTTTAAGCCTGTTTTTGGGAAAACGGGCTTAAAACAGGCGTGTCAATTTTTTCTTACCGGAAGTCAGGTTGAAAGGTCTTTTATGCGGAGGCTTCAGCAACCCAATAGGCAACCCAGCTAATTTTATTAGGAGTTGAAAGGCAATCCTTATAAATTACTTCTATAGGTCTACCCCAATGCCATGAAACTTAAAAACCTCCTGCTGTATCTATTGCTGGCCTGCGTGAATGTATCTTGTTTGCTGCAAGAGGAAGACAAGGATACCTTCATCATGGAAGGCGTTATACGGGATGATATCACCCAGCAACCCGTGGCTAATATTGCCATTTTGGTGATGGCCATGACGCCGGGCGGAATATTTGGCGGTAGCCAGGCTAATGTAGGAGAGGGCAAAACAGACGCTAACGGATATTACAGGATTAGGATCAAGGCCCTGAAAGAAGCTGAGCGGCTAGACTACCACATTAATGGGGCCTACCCCACCCAGGAATACGCCTACAAAACTGCCTCTCTTTACCTAAAGGACCTGAATAGAAACGGGACCAATACCTTTGACGTCTTGTTAAGTGCCACCACGCTTCTCAAAATCAAGTTCAAGAATGTGAATCCGTTTTCAGACACTGACCAATTCTATTTCGGTCATTTCTCAGACGGGAATGGGATAGCATCGCCTAAAGGTGAATTTGTGAATTGCGGTACCGTGCAAGTCACAGAGGCAGGCAACTGGTTTGGCAAAGATGTGTGTGGCATTTTAACCGTCTGGACCCTTGCTGACAGGTACACCACCGTTTATTGGAACGTCCGGAAAAATAATGTGCTCCAACAGAACAAAGAGAAGGTGCTGGTGCAACGAGGCAAAACCAATGAATTCATTATTGATTATTGAATAGGCAGCTTACATTTTATTCAAGAATATACTGGAGACCCGACATGACCTTTACTACCCAGCCCACTTTAGAGAATGACAAAGTACTCCTCTCTCCCTTGCAGGAAAGTGATTTTGAGGCCTTGTATGCGGTGGCATCAGACCCTAAGATATGGGAGCAGCACCCTAACAAAGACCGTTGGCGAAGAGAGGTGTTCCAGACGTTTTTTGAAGGAGCCCTTAAAAGCGGCGGAGCCTTTAAGATCATAGACAAAGCAACAAGCGCTATAGCCGGCAGTACGCGCATCTATGATTACAATAAGCAGGACCGCAGTATCTTGATTGGCTACACATTCTTCGGGACGGCCTATTGGGGCAAAGGCTTTAACCCCGCGGTGAAAAGCTTGCTGCTTGATTACCTTTTCAAGTTTGTTGACCGGGTAGAGTTCCATATTGGCGCCGTGAATATCAGGTCTCAGAAGTCTATTGAGCGGCTGGGCGCGAAGAAGGTAGGAGAGCAGGAGGTGGCTTATTTTGGAGAACTCCCCAAACTGAATTATGTCTACAGAATTGAAAAGGAAGATTGGCTCAAAAATAAGACTACAGATGCCTGACCTGGTAAATGCGACTGACCATTAGAAAACTCGGGCTAAACTCTCTTTTACTAAGGCTTTCCATTGAAATAGCAGCACTGCCCAAGAAGTAAGTTGCTGTCCCATGCAAAAGGCCGCCGGTGTGATACCGGTGGCCTTTTGAATTGAGTAAAAGTAAAATGGCTTACTGCCGCAGGAGTACCATGGTTTGTGCGCCATGCTGGGTAATGAGCCTTACCATATAGAAGCCATTTTCAGCGTGGGTTGGGGTCCAGGTTAACTGTACCGGTTCATTGGCCTTGGCTTTGGCGGCAGACCACCTTTTCATGAGCTTACCGCTGGCAGCATAGATCTCTACCGTGTACTCCTGGGCTTGTTGGAACGTGAACGCCAGGGTAACACTGGTAGTGAAGGGATTTGGGTACGCGCGCCAGGAGGCCAGGAGAGAGGCCTGGGCAGGCTGTGCTTCCGGCCCAGAGCAGTTGCCAAGCCGGTCTTCGGGGTGATGGTCCAGGTGGGCTTTTACGGCCTGAGGGGGCAGGCACAGCATTTTTCCTTTGTGGCAGACCATGACTTTGCTGTTCTGCGGTCCGCAGCGCACATCTATGACCGTAATAGTGACCGAGGCGGTGGCAGAGCATTCCCCTTCCATCACCGTGGCGGTAAAGGTGTAGACCCCTGATTGGGTGGGCGTGAACACGGTTTCTGCGGTGTTGGTGCTGCTTAGCCCCACGGCCGGACTCCAGCTATAGGTGGTGCCCCCACTGGCCGTTAGGGTGACCGTTTGGGGTCCGTAGCCCAGATATAAATTGGTCATGACGCCGCCGGTATAGGTAGTTGTGCTTGGCGTGAGCGCAATGGCCGCGTTTGGCGTTACGCAGGCCTCTTCTGCCATTTTTACTATCCAAAAGTCATACCCGCCTACATTGGCCTCCGTCTTGTCCCCGCTGATAGGAGAATTTGACCTTCCGCCTAAAATAAAGCCGCCGTCATTGGTGTAGTCTAATGACTCAAGGTCATCATTCCCGGTGCCGCCAAAGGTTTTGTCCCAGAGTTTGGTACCAACGGCATCCAATTTCACCACCCAGTAATCACCGTTATTACTGTCAGTATCTCGTCTAGGCTCGGTTTTATCATCGCTTACGTCCGAATCAGACCTGCCCCCCAAAAGGAAGCCACCGTCAGGTGTAGCCACTACCGCCACAGCACTTTCACTTCCATCGCCGCCTAAGGTCCTGTCCCATTGGATTTCGCCGGTGTCATTTATTTTCACGGCCCAAAAGTCAAAGTAATCTGAGTAGGTGCTTTTATTGGGCTCAGACTTGTCATAGTTGGCATCAGAGTCTGAGTTGCCCACCAATAAATAGCCTCCATCCTGGGTTGGGACCATGTCTAATATACTCTGGCCGGTCTCGCCGCCCGTGGCACCGTACGTTTTGTCCCATTCCAAAGTACCGGTGGCGCTTACTTTTACCGCCCAGAAATTAAAGTAGCATTCTTCATCACAGAAAACCTTTTGCGGAGAAGTCTTGTCTCCGCTGATAGGAGAGGTAGACCCGCCACCCAAAAGAAAGCCGCCTTCACTGGTCTGGAGGACGGCATTCAATAAATCATAAGAACTTCCGCCAAGGGTTTTATCCCATTGGGGCATGCCGGTAGCGTTAAGTTTTACAATCCAGAAATCTGTTTGCCCTCTTGACGGCTCTGTCTTATCTCCGGTGCTGCCCGAATTAGAGGCTCCGCCCAGTAAATAGCCTCCGTCACTGGTTTGGATCACATCTTCCAAAAAATCAGACCCATTGCCTCCCACGGTCTGGTCCCATTGTACCTTCCCGTTGGCCTTGATTTTTACCACCCAATAGTCATAGATTCCCCTGGAAGGGTCAGATTTGTCACCGCTTTCACCGGAATTGGAGTACCCACCAAGAATGTACCCCCCGTCTGTGGTC
This sequence comes from Rufibacter soli, assembly GCF_054781795.1. NCBI lineage: Bacteria > Pseudomonadati > Bacteroidota > Cytophagia > Cytophagales > Hymenobacteraceae > Rufibacter > Rufibacter soli. Next base: position 567,469 of record NZ_BAAGTS010000002.1, read on the forward strand.
TGCTCCAGGGCCATGAGCCGCTCAGGCCCGTCTCCGCCGTACACTTTGTTCCATTCCACGGCCCCGGTGGCATCTACTTTCACCACCCAGAAATCTGGACCTCCTCTGCTGGCTTTGGTCTTGTCACCGCTTATGCCCGAAGAGGAGGTTCCCCCCATGATGTAACCGCCGTCACTGGTTTGCCTGACAATCTCCAGTTCTTCATCTTCTGTACCGCCGTAGGACTTGTCCCATTGTTTTGCCTGCCCCACGGCCAGGGTGGAGCATACAAGTAAACAAAGCAGAAGGGCGAGCCTTGCTGCCAAAAAGAAGGGCCTGAAACCAATAAAAGAAAGGATTGTGTAGAGAGATACATTTACAACCATAGCTAAAAGATAGAAGGTGAAAGGAAAGATTGTTAGCAATAATCGACGTTGCAAAGGCCCCAACTTTGGGCTTACTTGAACCGGAGGAGAAGTGCAGGAAGTGAAAACTTGACTAGCAGAGAAAACACGAACCCCTACCGCTTTCCCAGCGCATGGAGAATGGTGTACCTTAGGGAGAAATGACAGATACTACAGCCAGTAGGATAATGATATAGTACGAATCTTAAAAATATTAAGATTAAATAAAGAAAGAATAGACTAATAACAAGTATAAAATACCAAATTTTAGGTAGGCACTTTTATTTAGAGAGTTAGTAATAGAGAAGAGACCATGATATTAGATAAAGGAACCCTGGAGCTTAGCCAGCGCATTTGGGAGTATCACCATATGCACCATTCCCTTCAGCCGGCAGATGCTATTCTGGTGCTGGGTAGCCATGACACCCGGGTGGCCGAACGGGGCGCCGAACTTTGGCTGCAAGGCTACGCCCCTTGGCTGGTTTTCTCTGGCGGGTTTGGGCGGTTAACGCACGGAAACTTCCTTGAGGCAGAGGCTGATCTCTTCTCTAAGATTGCCCTGAAAATGGGCGTGCCCGAAAGCCAAATTCTAATAGAAAACCAGTCTACCAATACCGGTGAAAACATTGCTTTCTCTTACCAGCTCTTGCAGGAAAAGAAGGTGCCTCTACAAAAGCTGATTCTGGTGCAGAAACCCTACATGGAGCGCCGCACCTATGCCACCTTCCTGAAGCAATGGCCCGGGCCCGAGTTGGAAATAAGCGTCACCTCGCCGCAGCTTACTTTAACCGACTACTGCCATGAGGAAATATCCATGGAGCAGGTTATTTCTATCATGCTGGGTGATCTTCAGCGCATAAAGCTCTACCCAGCCCTAGGGTTCCAGGTGTACCAGGAGATTCCGGAAGAGGTGTGGGCCGCCTTTGAGCAACTAAAACAAAAAGGCTTCACAGATCATTTACTGCCTGAGAAGAATTAGCTGTTTTAAGGGTGTTTTTAGGAAAACAGGCTTAAAACAGGATGGGCTGTAGTTTTTAGTTACCTTAGGTTTTTAAAGGGAGTACCGCTTTTAATTTGGATTGGGCTACTTCGCATTTAATGCAGATAGCAATAGGTAGTACTGATACCTTATAGTAAGCTATTATCGATGAAGAAACTCTTAATTACATGTCTATTATTCCTTGTTGGGTTTTCTAGCCAAGCGCAATCGCCTGAGAGATGGATTGCCTTTTGGGACAGTAACCATGAGTTGAAGGGATTTAAAGACTCCAAAGGAGTGGTAAAAGTTGAACCCAAGTTTTCTAATCTCCGTGCCAACTACTTTGATAACATTATGGCCGTGTTTGTGAAGGAGAATGGCAAGTATAAATCTTATTATTTAACCAAGGCAGGTAAGATAGTTGGAAGGGACAGCTTATACTATTACGATAATGGGGAAGATTGTGAAAGCGAGGGTTTTATACGTTTCAGAGAAAAGAAAACAGACTTGGTGGGAATGTTTGACAGAAATGGGAAAATAGTTATTCCTGCTGATTACAACGGTTTGTCTAGGGTCCAGAATGGGCATGTTTGGGCGTTAAAAGGAGCTACCAAGAGGTACTTGGACAAAGACGCTGAGCATTTTTCTTATGAAGGAGGGGAAGAGATGCTCCTAAATACCAAAAATGGAGTTGTCTTAAGAAACACTAAGCGGGAAAGCTATCTGAACCTGTTTTCTTTTACAACCCATTTTTCAAAACCTGCTCCAGACCCAATCAGACAATATTTTGAAGGTGCCAACGGACAATTCTACTCCTTCATTGACTATGAGAAAGAGTTCAAGGATTGGCTTTACAACCAATTGCTTGAGTCATTAACCGCGCGTAAACTCCTTAAAGCATCTCATGACAGTATCACCTTTTGGCATGAACCTGATGGCTGGATAAACGAAGCAAAAGCGGACTTCCTGAAAAGAAACCTAAACCTGATCAAAACAAGTTTACTTGTCTTAAAAGAAAAAAAAGCTGACTTCTTTATTTCTATTGATGGATTAAACCCTTTCATATTTAACGGGCCAAGCTTTAGTCGTTACTACAACAACTGTGGGGAAAGCTTAACCGAGAAATACCCTACCATTGATTTGGTTATAAACAGCAGGAGGAATGGTGAATTGTCACAGGATCATTTTGGATTCTTACGAACCGAGAAAGGTTATAAACTCATCAACCTGACCATTAGGGATGCAAAGTTAAAGTAGCAGGCCTTGATTAATTCCAATATAAACGCTCTTGTGTACCCCCAACCTGTTCCATTTTATAGAAAGGCCTTTAAAGCAGGAAAGCCCCGCCGGTTTAACCGGCGGGGCTTTCCTGCTTTAAATCAAACTTAGAGCGAAGGTTAATATTCCCTAGAGCTGCTCTTCTTTCCATAGCGCCAGACCACAATGGCGGCAATGGCTAGAGAGACAATGGCGGCTTTTTCGGCCAGGCCTTTCTTGTCATGCTTCAGGTCTGACTTCATGCCTTTCTCCGCGAAGATATTAGGCACCTTGCCGCTCTTGAAGTCTTCAATAAAGCCTTCCACCACGTTAATGCGGTCAGCTAAGAGCAATGGCAGCCAGTGGCTGTATTGGTTTTCACTGTGCTTAAAGGCCATGCGCCGGAGCATGCCGCTCAAACCAGAGGGTGGGGTAGACGTACCGAAGACGGTGGTTAGGTTTGGCCTTTCGGTGGAGTGCAGCACTTCTACATTTGCCTGCTGTTGGGTAGGTCTATTCCACTCACCATACTTTTCATGGTGGTCATTGGAGCGTTTCCGCATGGGGTACGTAGGGTCGTTTTTGGGGTCAGCGTCAATGCCCCAGCCCTTTATATGTGAATAGTTACTTGCTAAATTTTCCATGTTCCTTTTGGTTTACATTCTGGCAGATGGTGGAATAAGTACGGTCTTGATGCAGTTGTCCTGCTTTTCAGAGAACATGCGGTAGGCATCAGACACTTCTTCTAACGGAATACGGTGCGTAATCAAGCCTTTGGGGTTGAGGATGCCGTTCTGTACGTGCTCAATCAACCTTGGCAACAGGCGTTTCACAGAAGCCTGGTTGGCCCTGATGGTAAGGCCTTTGTTGAGCACATTGCCAATAGGAACCAAGTTGTCTGTGGGGCCATACACCCCTACAATAGAGACTACGCCGCCTTTTTTCACCGAGTTAATAGCCCAGTGCAGCGCCGTAGCAGAACCCGCCTGCAGGAACAGCTTTCTACCCGTAATGGTCTGCAACGCGTTACCAGAAGCCTCAGCGCCCACAGCGTCAATGCAGACATCGGCACCCATCCAATCGGTTTTCTCCTTCAGGAACTGTACCACATCGCCGTCCATTTCCTTAAAGTTGTAGGCTTCGCACTGAGAGTAGTTGCTGGCAAACTCCAGGCGGTAGTCTACCTCGTCTACAATAATTACCCGGCCGGCGCCAAATAACCAGGAGCAGCGGGCGGCCATGATACCAATAGGACCCGCGCCAAACACCACTACCGTGTCGCCGGGCTGAATACCTGCCATCTCGGCGGCCTGATAGCCGGTGGGCACCACGTCAGTGAGGAGCACGGCATCATCTGGGTCCATGCCTTCGGGGATGACGGTGGGGCCTACGTTGGCGTAAGGTACACGTGCATATTCGGCCTGACCACCATTGTAGCCGCCAGCGGTGTGAGAATACCCAAAAATACCGCCAACGGCTGTGGCCTGCGGGTTAGATTCATGGCAGTTGCCGTACATCTCCTGCTTACAGAAAACGCACTCGCCACAGGCAATATTGAAGGGAACCAGTACGTGGTCGCCCACTTTTATCTTGGTTACTTCAGAGCCAACTTCTTCCACTATACCTGTAAACTCGTGGCCAAAGGTCATTCCTACGCGGGTATCTGGCACCGCGCCGTTGTACAAGTGTAAATCAGATCCGCAAATACAAGACCGCGTTACCCGCACAATGGCATCCTGGGGATGCTCTATTTTTGGCATGGGTTTTTCATCTATCCGGACCCGCAGAGGCCCTCGGTAATTCATGGCTAACATAGGTGTTTTCCTTTGGGATTAAAGTGAGACATCATTTTAGGTGGCCCTAAGCCAGATAAAGAGGCGAACCCTGAAAGGCTAACCCCTTAAGGCCTCCAGTACCGCTGCTAAAATGATACTTGCGCCTTTGGTTTAAGTTTCAGGAACGGCAGTAATCCACTTGAATAGCGTATAAATACGTATTATTTTGTAGTAGATACTGACATAAATACTGATTTTTTAGGCGGGTATACTCAAAAAGTAGGTTGTTTTGGGACTGTTTTCCTAAAAACAGGCTCAAAACTGAAAAGAGTACAGCGATATCCACAGGTAATTTAAGACTTGATTGCATCCTGAAAAGGTGCAATTGTCCACCCTTTGCGTATTTTCGCAATCGCGGCATTTAAAGCTAACGCTTGCTTAATTTATTCCCTGTCGCCACTACTTCCTTACTCATGAGTGTCATTATCAGAGCCCTTTCCGAAAAAGACAATGTCCCGCTTGCCCACCTCATCCGGGAAGTGTTCAGGGAATTTAAAATAGACCGGCCAGGTACCGTCTACACAGACCCCACCACCGATAACCTGTATGGCCTCTTCCAGACGCCCGGAAGTACTTATTTGGTGGCGGAACAAAACGGGGTACTACTTGGTGGCTGCGGCGTGTACCCCACAGAGGGCCTACCACCAGGCTATGCTGAACTAGTGAAGTTTTACTTGTCTGCGGACAGCCGTGGGAAAGGAATTGGCGCGAAACTGCTGCAAACCAGCCTGCACCTGGCCCAGGAATTAGGCTACACCCATCTCTACCTGGAATCTTTCCCAGAATTAGCCAAGGCCGTTAGTATGTATGAGAAAGCCGGCTTTACACCCTTGCCCCATGCGCTGGGCAACTCCGGCCACTTCGCCTGCAACATCTGGATGGTGAAAGATTTGCGGGAAGGAGAGGAGGTTCACTAAGAGGGAGATGGTGTTGGTGTGGTTATTACTGGAGTAATATCCAGTAGCGTTAAGTAATGGTATTGACCTTTCTGCTGAGGTTGGATGGTATAGTTGGCTCGCTTTAGGGGCCAGGTAGGGTATATCTGCATTTTAGGGTTGTTTTTCAAAAAACGGGCTGGATACGGAAAAGATCTGCAGGAGAGGGTCATCCCCAACCCCTTCAAAGGGGGACGGAATGCGTTGAATGACCAAAATTTGTTCTCCTGTGTAAACACCCCCCTTCGCCCCCCTCAAGGGGGGAGTCTGCGCTTAGTAAAGGGTATTGGGTATTTTGAGGCATTAGTGTGTTTTGAGCCTGTTTTTGGGAAAACGTGCCTAAAACGCGACAACCTAAAGCTGACAATGAATAACAGTATATCCACGCATTTCCCAGTTCCAGTCTTTACTTCGAGCGCCTCGCTTGTGGCCCTGGATAGACAATAGCTAAGAGAGAAATAAAATAGTAGGCCGCAAGGGCAGTACGAGGGGGAAAGACGGGGCCCTGCGGCCGTGAGCGCTCGGAGGGAAACCATGCAACAACCAAGCATAAGGACTTAGGCAAGAAAAGACACCACGCCAGCAACAGGCAGAAAGGCGTGCACAAGATCAAATGGAGAAAAAGTCTCAATTGTTAAGCCCTATGAACACCAACAACGGCGTGCAACGCAGGAAAATTTAAACTACGCCTCTATTTCCCTAACCATTCCTTAAAGGCAGCAGCGCGCTCATTGCTGATAATGATTTCTTTATCCGTAGCGGGTTTCACGTACACCTTCAGGCGGCCTTTGAGGTAGGGGTGGATCTCATCAATGGAGTGGATGTGGGCAATAAACTGACGGTTGAGGCGGCTGAATTGCTCAGGGTCAAGGAGCTCCTGGAGCGTGTCCAGGGTGAAGTCAGTGATAAAGCGCTGTCCACCGGTGGTGATAAGGAAAACGATCTTATCCTCAGCGTAGAAATAGGCGATCTCCTCCGTAGGAATAGACCTGATTTTCTGCCCGCTTTTCACCAGGAAGCGGTTTTTGTAGTGGTGCGTTTCTACTGTAGTCCGGTTACGATTGAGAAGGGCCATGATCTGCTCCATGTCCAGGCCGGCAGCGGCAGGTTTGCTTTGGTGCAGCGCCTTGAACTTGTCCATGGCCGCGGCCAGGTCTTCATTGCTGATGGGCTTGAGCAGGTAATCTATGCTATTGACTTTGAACGCCTTAACCGCATACTCATCATACGCCGTAGTAAAAATAATAGGGCATTTCACTTCTACCTTCTGGAAAATCTCAAAGCTGTTCCCGTCTGAAAGGTGAATATCCAGAAAAGCCAGGTCTGGGGCTGGGTTGGTCTCAAACCACTTTACCGCGTTCCTGATAGAGTCAATGGTGGTCAGGATTCTGATGCGGGGGTCATAGCGCAACAGCTGGGCTTCCAGTTTCTCAGAGGCCAGGTACTCGTCTTCAATCAGGAGGATGTTCATCAGGCGGCGTTGGTTAGGAGCGGTAATTTAGCAATGAAAGTTTTTTCCGTCACCTCCACGTCCACTTTTTTATCGGTGATGAACTTGTAGCGGTTAATGATGTTTTTGAGGCCCACGCCGGTAGACTCCTCGCGGCTTTCGCGCAGTTGCAGGTTGTTTTTGATGATGATGTAGTCGCCCTCCACAAACACGTCAATGAAAAGGGGCTCGTCCCGGCTTACAATATTGTGCTTGATGGCATTTTCCATGAGCAGCTGCATGGTGAGCGGGGCCACTTGGTGATTGAGCAAATGATCTGGCACGTTCACGTTCACGCGCAAGTTTTCCCGGAACCGGATCTTGAGCAGGAAGAGATAGGAATAAATGAAATCAAGTTCGGTGTGCAGACTGACTAGTTCTTTGTCTTTGTGTTCCAGCACGTACCGGTACACCTTAGAAAGCTGCTCCACAAACTTGCCCGCCATGTCCTGGTCTTTGTAAATGAGCGAAGAAAGCGCATTGAGGCTGTTGAACAGGAAGTGTGGGTTCACCTGTTGCTTCAACGACTCAAACTGCACCTTAATGGTCTCTTTTTTGAGTTTTTCGGCCTGCATGAGGTACCGGTGCCACTGGTTGTAGAAGTAAATACCAGACCTGATGAAATGCACGAACAGCAAGATAATGCTGCCGAATACAAACACTTCCTTGATGTTCTGCACCGCCTCTGCGTCTGTGAGGTTGTAAAACGTGAGGCCCAAAATAAGCCGCGGAAGCACCTCAAACAGTACCATCACCAGCAAAATATACAGCTGCACGGCAATCCACTCGTAGACAAACCGCCTTAGGCCGTACTCGCGCCAGTCATACTTCTTGCTCAGGCGTTTGGCAATCCGGCGGGTACCCTCCAGGATCACGTTGACCATGAGGGCAGTATTAAGCATCCGGTAAATATCCCGGACCTCAAACTCCTGAAAACCTGTGCGATGGATAAAGAAAAAAGTCCAGAAGATGAGCAGGGCAATACCTGTGTTGGCCAGGTAGCGCACTACTTTCTTATGCTTAAAATGGAAGGGTCGCTTCATACGTTGTGAGCCTTACAAGTAGCTCTTATAAAAGTAAATGGTGGCTTAGGATAGCCGATGGTTTAGTTTCCACTAGCCTCTCGTCCTTGGCCTGTTTGGAGGCCGTTTTCTGAAAAACAGGCTTAAAACGCCAGGTCTAGAATTTCCCAAACTTTACAATCAGGGAGAAAGAAGGGGCGCTCATGTCTTTGTCTGTGGAAACCGGTAGGTTGACGCCCTTGGCAAACCGGTAGGTGAATGCCAGGCCTAGGCGCATAAACCTGGCCAGGTTTAGTTCGGCCTGCAGGCCGGGTTCCAGCACAAAAAAGGTGTCTGTGTCATATACCTCATAACTGTAGGAGCCGGTGTTGTTTCTGCCCATGGCATTGTTGGTGTAAGCCGCACCTCCCATGCCAACCACCAGCGGGAAAGAAAAGTGCACTAAGCGCTCTGGGTGCGGAATATATTCCAGCAGCACGCCGCCGTAGCCGGCCTGTAGAAAGGCATTGTTAGACTGGTCAATCTCCCCAATGCTGTTCCTGGACATGAGCCCGAAACCTGCCAAACCCAACCCGAATTTCTGGTTCATCATCCAGGCGCCCTTGCCTCCTATCATCACCCCAGACCGGTCTTGCCAGTGGGTTAGTTGCAGCAGGGGCGCCACATAGTAACTATGCGAAACTTCGCCCGAAAGGAGGGTTTCCTGGACAGGCGTTTCTGACTGTTGTGCCCACCCCGTGGCCAGGCACGTAAAGAAGAACAATACCGTACTGATCCCTTTTTTCATAGATTTGCTGATAGAAATTCCTGCAGGCTCCTGGTTGTTTTAGGCAAAGAAGCGTTTTACCTGTAGGTACACAAGTAATTACTGACCAAAGCGGAGATTACCTTTCTGAAAATGTGTTTCCCTGTACTGGGTATTCTTCCGTCCATTTAAACTGAAATCTATGAATTCTGCCTGGATTTATTTAATACTAGCCGGCCTTTGTGAGATTGTCTGGGCCATTGGCCTCAAATACACGGATGGTTTTACCAAGCTCTGGCCCACCGTGGGCACGGTCATCGTGATGATCTTGAGTTTTATCCTGTTGGCCCAAGCCATGCGTACCCTTCCCGTAGGAACCGCCTATGCCTCCTGGACAGGCATTGGGGCCGTGGGCACCGCGATTCTGGGCATGGTGCTATTTAATGAACCCAAAGATCTGGTGCGTCTGGCTTGTATTGGGTTAATTATAGTTGGGGTGTTGGGGTTGAAGTTTTTAGCGAAAGAATAAGGTTTTTGTCTCTGGCTAGAGAATATATTTTTCTGGCTTCTTATGCTTTTAAGTTGGCCTTTTGAATTGCCTTTCCTATTACATTTTCTTGTGCACGCATTCCCGCCTGCTGCTGGCGTGGTGACCGCTGTCGCCTTAAGCCCTTATGCTGTATTGTTGCATGTTTTCCCTCCGAGCGCTCACGGCCGCGGGGCCCCGTCTTTCCCCCTCGCACTGCCCTTGCGGCCCAATTGCCTTCTTCCTTTAGCTTTGGTATTGCAGGGCCACAAGCGAGGCGCTCGAAGTAAAGACTGGAATCGGGAAATGCGTGATTGAAATTAGCAATAGTGATTGATGGTGTTGGTACTGTCATTTTAAGCATGCTTTTCCAAAACAGGCTCAAAACGGAAGAACCCTTTACTAAGCGCAGATTCTCCCCTTGAGGATTGCCCAAACGAGAGTTTGAGGTAGCGAGCGAAGCTCTGAGGAGGGATGTTTACACCGGCAGACATTCCCTGGTTCAAGTTTCCAACTTGGACCCACCATTCGGGAAGTTTGCAACTTCCCTCAGGCGAAAGCCTCAAATTACGCATTCCGTCCCCCTTTGAAGGGGATAGGGGGATGACGCACTTCTGCCCATCAACTCAATTCTCAGAACTCGGCACAGTCGTTTTGAGCCTACTTTTCTAAAACCAAGCCTAAAACGCTTTTGCTAAAAATTACCTCCAGCGGTAGGCGAAGAGTGCGTCTGGGGTGGTGAGGTAGAGGTATTTGTCTCCGGCTAATACCTGTTGGTAGGGTAAGGCTTGCTCCGGAAGGACCACGGTGCGGGTTTTGAAAGTGTAGAGGTGCTGGAAGTAAAGTTGGTTACCTGATAGGTAATAAAGTTCATCGCCTAGAAAACCCACATAGGTGAGGTTGGGAAGGGCAATCTTCTTCTGGTAATTGCCCATGTTGTCAAACACTAAGATGCCAGACAGGCGGTCTACCATGTAGAGTTTGTTCTGGTACTCCCGCATAAAAGTAATGTCCTGCTGCTGTCGGTCCAGGAGCAACTCCAGCGGGTTTTCATAGACAATCTGGTTGACCCGGGTATCTATTTTCAGGAGCCGGAAGGTGGTTTCGTCAAAAAGCCAAAGCCGATCATCGGCGGCCAGGGTGGCGGTGCGAATGGTGCCTTGGGTGTAGTCGCGCAGGTCTGCCAGGCCCAGGGGGGTTAGAAAGCGATCTAGGAGCTGAACCCGCTGGCGGTCCTCATAAAAAACGGTGATTTTGGCCGGGCTCCAGGCTTCCACCATCGCCACGCGACCCTGCACGGGCGGCGAAAAGGTATTCACGATCTTGCCCAGTGTATCTAGCTGAATGATGTTCTGGCGGGCATCTGAGAGATACAGGCGGTCAAAGCGGTCAATAGAAAGCAGGGTGTTGCCTTTGGCAGGCAGCGTATAAGCCAAAGACCAGGAAGGGGCCTGCGCCACCGCTTGCCAGAGCGGAAGCCAGCAAAGAATCCAGAGGCAGAGACTACGCAGGCTCGTTTTCAAAGTAATTGAGGGTAAGTTCCTGGCCATCATATACGGCATAAGAGCAAAAATTGACCCATTCTCCCAGGTTCAGATAGCGGCTGCGGTCCCCAATAGGTAAGTCTAGCGGCAGGTGGCGGTGCCCGAACACGTAAAAGTCATGATGCTTGGCTTTTTCCACGCGTTGGCAATAATGCACTAGCCATTCATCGTCGCCCAAGAAAACCTCGTCTTGCTTGGTGTTCTGTATCCGGCTGCGGCGCGACCAGAAACTGGCTAGCCCAATACCCACGTTGGGGTGAATGCGCGCAAACAGCCATTGGCTTATCGGGTTGGCAAATACGCGTTTGAGTACTTTGTAGGTATAATCCTTGGGTCCCAAGCCATCGCCGTGACCAATGTAAAAGGTGTGCGGGCCAATCTGGGTGGAAACAGGCTTCCGGATAATGGGAATGTTGAGTTCCTTGGGGAAGTAGTCAAACATCCACATGTCATGGTTGCCCGTGAAGAGGTACACCGGAATACCGCTGTCGGCTATCTCGGCCAGCTTTCCTTGTAAGCGTATGAAGCCCCTGGGAATGGCGTGGCGGTACTCAAACCAGAAGTCAAAGATATCACCCAGCAGGAAAATTGCGTGCGCATCTGTTTTCACCTCATCCAGCCACCGTACTATCTTTTTCTCGCGCGCCAAGCTTTTGTCAGGGGTAGGAACCCCTAAGTGGAAGTCTGAGGCGAAATAAACTTTCTTACCGGCGGGAAGGGGGTTAATCGGTGTGATCATCAATGAGGAAAAGAATGAGTTCTTTGGGCCCGTGGGCGCCCATGACCAAGGTTTTCTCAATATCTGCAGTACGGCTGGGGCCACTTACCAAAGATACCATGGATGGCAGGCGGTTGGCGTATTTCTCCTGCACAAACTGCAGCGCCTGCTTAATGTCTGGCACCAATTGTGACAGCTTTGCCACCACCAGGTGCATAGCAGGGTATACAGACAACCGTCTACCGCTGGCGTTAGCCGATGATACCAAAATGCTGCCGGTGCGGGCCACCAGGGCCTCACACGTGGTAAGGGCGGCCTGGGCATTGTTGATGAAATCGTCTTCGGTGCCGTTGAAGTGGATGCCGCCCGCGTGCAGTACTTTTTTCAGCATGGGTTCCCACACATACAGATTATCCAGGCCACGCTCTTTCTTAAACTCAAAGAGCTGGTCAAAGAAATCTTCCTCGCTTTCACAGTACACAAAAACGCCGCTGTTCCTGATAAAGGCCTCGGCAAACTGCACCGAAAGGTCTTCCAGCAAGGGCCCGTACACAGACGTGCTGAAGTCTGGGGTAGGAGGCAGAAAAGGCGCTGACTTTGCCAGCGCCTCTCTTACCTTCCGGAGCACAATCTCTTTAGATTTGGCTTCGTACATGCGGTATCTGTTTTTAAGCTATTTTTTAGAAAACACCTAAGAACTGAACGTAGTGCCTTCCCCGGTAGAAGAGGGCGTGCCCGTTGGCTCTGCAGCCGGAGGCGTATCTTCCCCGTTTTCCTGGGCACCGGTCGGGTGCGTTACGTGCACTTCAGCGGCTACCTCGCTTTGGGTCTTGCTACGGTCTGTACCGGCAGTATGGGCTTGGTACGTGGTCAATCCAGCAAATGGACGTTTACCTACCAGACGCTCCAGGTCGTTCTGGAAAAGGATTTCCTTCTGCAGCAATTCCTGCGCTACCAATTCCAGCTCTGCACGTTTTTCTGTCAGTAACTGCAAAGTGCGGTTATAGGCATCACTCACCAGCAGGCGTACCTCAGAGTCAATCACCTCAGCGGTGGTTTCTGAATACGGCTTAGTGAAGGTGTTGTCCGGCTGTTTGGAGTCATAGAATGACAGGTTGCCAATACGGTCGTTCATACCATACATGGTCACAATGCTGTAGGCCATTTTGGTAATGCGCTCCAGATCGCTCAGGGCACCGGTAGAGATTTTGCCAAACACAATTTGCTCAGCGGCACGTCCGCCCAGGGCCATGCACATCTCGTCTATCAATTGTTCTGTGTTGTAAAGGAACTGCTCCTTAGGCAAATACTGGGCGTACCCCAGCGCGGCTACCCCACGTGGAACTATGCTCACTTTCACCAATGGGTCACAGTGCTCCATAAACCAACCCACAATGGCGTGGCCGGCCTCATGATAAGCAACAATTTTCTTTTCCTCCGGAGAGATGATCTTGTTCTTTTTCTCCAAACCACCAATCACACGGTCAATGGCGTCATTGAAGTCCTCCATGTCAATAGCTTTCTTGTTACGGCGGGCCGCAATCAGGGCTGCTTCATTACACACGTTGGCAATCTCAGCTCCGGCAAAGCCAGGCGTTTGGGCCGCCAGTTTACGGGCGTCAATATCAGAGGCCAGGGTGAGGGGCTTTAAGTGCACGTCAAAGATCTCGGTACGGCCGTTAATGTCTGGCTTGTCAATGCTAATCTGGCGGTCAAAACGGCCCGGACGCAGCAAGGCAGAGTCCAGAATGTCTGGGCGGTTGGTGGCCGCCAGAATGATCACCCCAGAGTCAGTCGCGAAACCGTCCATCTCTACCAACAGGGAGTTAAGGGTGTTTTCGCGCTCATCGTTACCGCCTGGCATCTGCCCACGGCTACGGCTACGGCCAATGGCGTCAATCTCATCAATAAAGATAATACAAGGCGCTTTGGCTTTGGCTTGCTTGAACAGGTCACGTACCCGGGCGGCACCTACCCCCACAAACATCTCCACGAAGTCTGAACCAGACAGGGAGAAGAAGGGCACGTCTGCCTCACCAGCAACGGCTTTGGCCAGCAAGGTTTTACCGGTACCCGGAGGACCTACCAATAATGCACCTTTAGGGATTTTACCTCCCAGAATCGTGAATTTGGTAGGGTTCTTCAGGAACTCCACAATCTCCTGGATTTCTTCCTTGGCTTCTTCCAGGCCGGCCACGTCTTTGAACGTGATCTTCACCTTGTTGTCGGCGTCAAACAGCGCAGCTTTAGATTTGCCAATATTGAAAATCTGTCCGCCGGCGCCACCGGTGGCCATACGGCGCATCAGGAACCAGAAGCCTACCATCAACAGGATGAAGAATGGCCAGCCCATAAGTAGTTCAAGCAGACCGGTACGTTTCTCAATCTCAAGGGGCACACGCTGCTCACGTGGCACGTTTTCCTGCAACTTGTCCAGGTCTTGCTTAAAAGACTCGGCGGTAATGATAGGGAAGTGGTATTGGGCTCCCTGGCTGCTGCTGGTAATGCCGCTACGGCCTTCCAGTTCTGCCCGGTATTTTTCGTTTTTAAGGGCCTCGTCCTTCAAGGTCACCTCGGCCATGTTGTTGTTGACAACGGCTACCTTTTTCACATCCTGGGCCAGCAACATTTCCTCAAAACGAGGTTGCCGTATCTCTATGGTGGCGTTAAGGTTGTTGTAGTAGGTAAGGCCGAAAATAAAGAGCACGAGCGCCGCCAGCACCCAAATCTGCATAGTGGGGCGGGGCGGAGTGGTGGGGATTATTTTCCTTTTTTTCTTATTCTCTGGTTTTTCTGACATGGATTGTTCTCTTCAATAAAGGGTAAACCACCTGGGCAGGCAGTTGTTTAGACTACCGCCGGCGTAGGGCCTTCGGCGGGCGCTACATGCGTAATTTCAGCATCTCCCCAGAGTTCTTCCAGGGCGTAGAAATCACGTTTTTCCTTGAGAAAGATATGGGCCACTACGTCTACGTAGTCCAATACCACCCACTCACGGTTGGTACGGCCTTCACTTTGCCAGGGATTCTCTTTGGTTAATTTGAAAACTTCTTCCTCAATAGAAGAAGCAATAGCATCTAATTGCGTATCTGAACTTGCAGAACTAATGATAAAGTAGTCTGCAACCGCATTTTTCAGGTGTTTCAGGTTAAGAACAACTATATCGACTGCCTTTTTTTCCTGCATGCCTTTGATGACCAGTTCTGCCAATATGTCGGAATTGTCCTTAATCGTGGTGTGTTTCATTTGGGAAATATAAATTTGATCTTCAAAATTACTAAAGTCTTTGCAAAAGTTCTCTTTTAATACACTCTTTGTAGGGCAACAACTGGTTTTCATGCCAGAATGTGCCTCTACCAACACAGAGGCACAGCTGCTTCTTAACAAAAATGAAGCCACGGACGGTTGTGTCATTGTGGCGGGTGCCCAAACCTCCGGTCGCGGCCAACGTGGCAATATCTGGGAGGTGGAACCTGACAAAAACATCACCTTGTCTGTGATTCTCAAGCCCACTTTTCTGGAGGCCCAGCACCAGTTCGCGCTCAACATTGCGGTGGCGCTTGCCGCGCTTGACCTTCTGGTAGAAGTACTTCCTGCGGGTACCAGCGTCAAGTGGCCCAATGACCTCTACCACCAAGATAAGAAATTGGGCGGTATTCTCATAGAAAACACCATTAATGGCCGTTTCCTGCAGTATAGCGTGGTGGGCATAGGCATTAACGTGAACCAGGTTTCTTTTATGCAGGATCGGGCTACCTCTATGGCTTTACTTTGTGGCAAAGAACTGTCCCTTACGGCCTTAACCGGCAAGTTGTTAGAAAGCCTGGAGCGGCGTTACCTGGCGCTACGGGCAGGAGCAGCCATGGCCCAGAAACAAGAGTACCTGCAGCACCTGTACCGGTACCAGGAGTGGCATGACTTTGAGATCAATGGGCAGGTGGTTCCCGGGCAGATTACCGGAATGGATGCCACAGGGCGTCTGGCGGTACTGGTGGAACAGAAATTGCAGTTCTTCCAGTTCCAGGAGATAAAATTTGTAATTGGCAATCACTGATTCTGGCCTGGTTTTTGAAAAGGAGAGGGAAAGCAGCTTTGGATTGTTAAAAGGCGATATTGTTCTTTTTAAGGATAGCGTTATTAAATATTTACAAGTTTAATTTGGGCCTTTAGCACATGGTTCTTATATTTGACCCAGTCGCAACGTAGGCACCAGCATCTTTCTTATATGGCATGAAAATTTTTACACGCGTTTTCCTAGGCATTTTATCCCTGGGTATAGTTTTAGGTAGTAATGCGGCCACTCTGGGAGTTTTACCCGGAGGATTACCAGCTGGCCGGTACATAGAAACAAATTCAAAGTCAGATACTGCCTTGTTGGGGTGGCGTACGCCCGCCAGCTTGACGGTGACGGATTTTGGTATTCTGTCTGTGTTGCATTTCCCTTCTTATAACCCCAACGCGAAAAAATATTCTCCCTTTCTGGCAGCTTCTAAAAACTCAGGTGGGCTGGTGGCCAAGTTGACCGGCCGGAATGTCTCTACTGCTTTTGCCAGTGTTGCCAGCCTTAAGGGAATGGCCGCTCAAGGAGTGAAAGAACCTAAGTTGATCCCCTCCCTCAATGCGTATCCTAACCCATCCAGGGGGCTGACCAAGATTTCCCTGAGCTCCTTAGGCGATGAAAAGTATAAAATCAGGATCTCCAATGCCATAGGTAAGGTTTACAAAGAGATTCCGGTGATGCAGCCTACCTCTACAGAAACCATTATGGTAGATCTTTCACCGCTTCCTGCCGGGGTATATTTTTACAGCCTTCTGGTGAACGAGAAGATGGTGGAAACCAAACGATTGATCCTGCAGCAACAATAAGTTGCCCTACCTATACTAGAGAAAGAGCCAGCCAAAGCTGGCTCTTTTTTTATTTATTGGCGTAAGCTGCGCCTACGCTTTCAGAAAATTACTAATTTCGAGAGTTCAATACTAAACACATCATGCGTCAATACAATCGGATCAACAATCTGGTAGGCTGGCTGGTATTTGCGGTGGCAACCATCACGTACGTACTCACCTTAGAGCCAACCGCCAGTTTCTGGGACAGCGGAGAGTTCATTGCCTGCTCTTATAAGTTATTGGTACCGCACCCTCCCGGGGCACCATTCTATTTGTTGCTGGGTCGTATCTTCTCCATGTTTGCCGGTGATCCGTCGCAGGTGGCGTGGTGGGTGAACCTTCTTTCTGCCCTTTCCAGCTCCTTTACGGTGCTTTTCCTGTTCTGGACCATTAGCATTCTGGCCCGCAAATTACTAGTACCATCCGTCGCCAAAACCACGGTGGGTACCGCCGTAGTAACCGAGGATGATCATCTGGTGGAGCCAACCCTGGGGCAGACCATTGCCATTATGGGCAGTGCCGCCGTGGGCGCCCTGGCGTTCACTTTCTCTGATTCTTTCTGGTTCTCTGCCGTAGAGGCCGAGGTATATGCGCTTTCCTCTTTCTTTACCGCCTTTGTGGTATGGGCTATGTTGCGTTGGGAGGAGCGTGCCCATGACGCCATGTCAGATAAATGGTTGATTCTAATCGCCTACATGGTGGGTCTTTCCATTGGTGTCCATTTGCTGAACCTGGTAGCCATTCCGGCCCTGGCCTTCATCTTCTTCTTCCGGCTTAGAAAATACTCCAATAAAGGCGCCATCATCACGCTGGTGGTGAGTGCCCTTATCTTAGGCATTGTGCTGGTAGGGATTATCCCGGGTTTACCGTCAGTGGCGGGTTGGTTTGAGGTGTTGTTCGTAAACAGCTTCGGGATGCCGTTTGGCGCCGGGGTTATCTTTTTTGTGGCGCTGTTCATTGCTGCCATTGTGTGGGCGGTACGGTATTCCATCAGAAAGGGCAACCGCACGCTGCATACCGCGTTGCTGAGTTTCATTTTTGTGCTGATCGGTTACTCGTCTTACATGATCATTCCCATCAGGTCTGGGTATGACCCCACCATTGATGAGAATGACCCAGAGAACATTGTGAGCTTTGTCTCTTACCTCAAGCGCGAACAGTACGGGGACCGTCCGTTGCTGTTTGGGCCGCAGTTCAACGCTGAGCCTATTGGCCAGGAGCCGGGCGCTGCCCAGTACATTAAAGGCAAAGACAAATATATTGAGGTAGAGCGCAAGATAGAGGCGGTTTATGACTCTAAAGACAAAACCTTGCTGCCGCGCCTGTACAGCAACCAGCCGGGCCATATTGCTCAGTACAAGAAATGGGTAGACGTGCAGGAAGGCAAAAAGCCAACCATGGGCCAAAACTTCAGCTTCCTGTTCAACTACCAGATGGGCCATATGTTCTGGCGCTATTTTGGGTGGAATTTTGTGGGCCGCGAAGGCGATATCCAGCAGTCTGGTGTGCTTTGGCCGTGGGAGAGCAATGACGGCCTGCCCGAGCGCGTAGCCGAAAGCAAAGCCCGCAACAACTTCTACATGCTGCCCCTGGCCCTGGGTATTCTGGGCTTGATCTTCCAGATCAGGAGAAAGCAACGCGATGCCTTTATCGTGGGCCTGCTCTTCTTCTTTACGGGTATTGCCATTGTCATTTACCTGAACCAGCCGCCTATTGAGCCGCGCGAGCGGGACTACACTTTTGCCGGGGCTTTCTACGCCTACTGCATCTGGATTGGTCTGGGGGTATTGGCCCTTGCTGATTTCCTGCGCAAGCTCTTGAAGTCTGACGTACTGGCCGGCGGAGTGGCTACCTTGGTGGGCTTGCTCATACCAGGCGTGATGGCCGCCCAGGGCTGGGATGACCATGACCGCTCTGACCGCTACCATTCCGTAGATTCGGCTAAAAACTTGTTGAGTTCCGTAGCACCAAACGCCATCCTGTTCACCAACGGCGATAATGACACGTTCCCGCTCTGGTACGCCCAGGAGGTGGAAGGCTTCAGGACCGATGTGCGCGTAGCCGTGCTCAGCTACATGAACACTGACTGGTATCTGGACCAGATGAAACGCCAGGCCTATAAATCTGAGCCGTTCCCTATGATTTTGGAGAACGAGAACTACCGTCAGGGCATCAATGATTACCTGCCATATGTAGAACGCCCTGAAGTGGCTGGCGGTATTGACCTCAAGCAGTACATCCAGTTGGTGAAACAGAACCACCAGGCCCTCCAGATTGGGGACCGCTCTGGCCGTACGTACCTGTCTTTCCCTACCAAGAACTTCTTCCTGAACATAGACAAGCAAGCAGTGATTGCCGCCAACGCTGTACCAGCTGCTTACCAAGATTCTATTGTGAGCCAAATGCGCTGGACCATAAAGCAAGGCGGTCTGGAGAAGAAGCACCTGGCCATGCTGGATCTTATTGCCAATAACAACTGGAAACGTCCGGTCTATTTCTCCACCACGGCAGACAACTCAGACTTCCTGGGGCTGGAGAACTACCTGCAACTGGAAGGCCTGGCTTACCGCATAGTACCGGTACTGGCCAGAGATCCAGAGCAGACGGGCTACATCGCCAAAGACATCATGTATGACAACATGATGAATAAGTTCTCGTGGCGTAACCTGGACCGCGAAGACATCTTCTATGATGAGAACTACCTGCGCTTCCCAGCCAACGCCCGTGACAAATACTACCAGTTGACCGTTGAGTACCTGAAGGCTGGAGACAAGGCCACCGCCAAGAAAATCATGGACTACGTCTTCACTAAACTGCCAGACAAGTCTATCCCGTATGACTATTACATTCCGCCGTATGTGGTGCCGTTGTACCAGGTAGGGGAACAGAAGCGGGCCCAGGAAATCGTGAATGTGATGTCAGCGCGGTCTGACAAGGCCCTGCGGTACTTCCTGAACCAGAGCTCTGTGTTTGAGACCGAGATCAGGATCAACCTCTTTATTATGCAGCAACTCATTCAGGTGGCCCGCCAAGTTGGCATGAATGAAAAGGCCGCCGAGATAGAACAGAACTTTATGCAGCATTACAGCCAGATGGGCAGATAATGCACTTGTATTACAGAAAAAGGCCGGTAGCAATACCGGCCTTTTTTGTAGCCAGCTTTTTTGTGAGCATTCCTGTTTTAAGCCTGTTTTGGCCAAAACAGGCTTAAAACAGGAATGGACCTCCTGGCTATTCACTCTGATATTGACCCAGGCCAAGGGGGTAGAATTGGCGTTCCAGAGAAGAGGAAAGCGGACTGCTTTTCAGGAGTATATTTTTCTGCGGAAATACGGCTACCTTTGTGGAGTAGGCAGGGAACAAGTTTGTCTGCCCCGCATAATAGCATATTCATGGAAAACAGAAATTACAGAGATAGGGAAGGCGGCGGAAAGCCCCGTCATTTCACCCAGCCCAAGGCAGATAAAATGGAAATGGTTTTTGGGCTTCGGCCTATTCTGGAAGCGTTGCACGCCGGAAAAACCATGGAAAAGATTTATCTGTTAAAAGGGGTGAAGCACAGCATCAGCCAGGAAATCACGGAGTTGGCCAAGGCCGCCGATATTCCTATTTCCCTGGTGCCCGGCGAAAAGCTGGACCAACTCACCCGCAAAAACCACCAGGGCGCAGTAGCCTATCTTTCTGCCATTTCCTACTCGCCGCTAGATGAGATTGTGGCCTCACTCTTTGAGAAAGGCATTGATCCGCTGCTGGTAGTCCTGGACCGCATAACTGACGTGCGTAACTTTGGCGCCATAGCCCGTAACGCCGAGTGTATGGGCGCCCATGCCATTGTAATCCCCAGCCGTGGGGCTGCCCAGATCAACGCCGATGCCCTGAAGACTTCGGCAGGCGCCTTGAACCTGATTCCGGTTTGCCGCGAGCCTAACCTGAAAGATACCCTGCATTTCCTGAAGCAGTCTGGCATACGGGTAGTAGCCTGTACCGAGAAAGCCGAAGATAACCTGACAGATGCGGGCGTTGACCTGACCGGCCCCATTGCAATATTAATGGGCTCTGAAGAAGACGGTATCTCCCCGGAGTACCTGAAACGCGCCGATGTACGCGTGAAGATACCCATGGTAGGCCAGATACAGTCTTTGAACGTGTCGGTGGCCAGTGGTATTGTTTTGTTTGAGACCATGCGCCAGAGAAAGGCAGGCTATTAGGTTAGTCTGATTGCTATAAAGATTTTTTCTAATCAAGCAAAAGCCGTTTTGGGCCTGTTTTTAAGAAAACAGGCCCAAAACGGCTTTTGGCATTTAATTGCGTTACCCCGATTCGCGTTATTAATCTTACATTAGGGGAGGCAGATGCAGCCTTTTTGCCTGGCAAAGGGTCTGTTAAGAAAAGCCGTGGCTATGAAAAACATGTTCCTCTTTCTTTTGCTCGCCTTCCTTTTCGCTTCCTGTTTGGAGAAAGATGATGATCCCGCTACTCTGCCAGAAGGCACCTATACCGGAACCTTTAGCAGAACAGACCCTCAAACCAAGTCACCGCCTAAAGTAGCCCAGGTAACGCTGATAATAAAAGGAAACACGTTCAAAGGCAACAGCGATACGCCTACGTACCCGGCTATTGGCTCCGGTACCTACCAGATAAAGGGGAAAGACATTACGTTTGAAGATGAGAACTTCTGGACGGCAAACTTTGACTGGACCCTCATCCTGAAAGGCACCTATTCTTTGCAAAGCACTGGCGGCACTGTTACGCTCACCCGCCAGCAGGGAACCCAAACCGATGTCTACCAATTAACCAGGAAACAGGAGTAAACTTGAAAATAGTACATAAAAAGAGCGGGTTTCCTGACACCAGGAAACCCGCTCTTTTTAGTTTTTAGAAAGAACTGATTACGTTAAATGTAGTTCTGGCCTTTTATGGCTTTGGCATCAGACACAAAGTCCTTTACTTTCTGCTCCTCCTCGCGGCGGCAGATCATAAGAACATTGTCATGTTCGGCTACAATGTAGTTTTCCAGGCCCTGCAAGACTACTAATTGGTTCTGGGGCGTCTTTACAATACAGTTATGCACGTCATAGAGCAGCACGTTGCCGTCTACCACGTTCCCCTCCGGTGACTTCTCAGACAGGCTATAAAGTGAGTTCCAGGTGCCCAGGTCAGACCAGCCAAAATCGCCTAGAATCACATATACGTTGTTGGCTTTCTCCATAAGGCCGTAGTCAATGGAGATGTTGCGGCAGTGAGAGTACGCTTTATTGATGAAGGCCTCTTCCTGGTCAGTATCAAAAGCGGCATTGCCTTCTTCAAACGTTTCCGCCATGTCACTGAGGTATTCCCTGAAGGCCTGTAGAATGGTTTGGGCGTTCCAGATAAAAATACCGGCGTTCCAGACAAACTCGCCGCTGTCAATAAACATCTGGGCAATCTCCAGTGACGGTTTTTCTGTGAAGGTCTTTACCTTTTTAAGCACATGGTCAGTATCTGTCAGGAACTGGATATAGCCATAGCCGGTGTCTGGCCGGGTGGGTTTAATGCCCAGCGTGACTAAAATATTGGAGGTAGCCGTGGCTTGCAGTCCTTCCTGAATGCAACTTATGAAGGCCTCTTCGCGCAGGATCACGTGATCTGAGGGCGCGATCACGATGTTGGCGTTGGGGTTCTTCTTGGCAATCTTAAAACAGGCGTAGGCAATGCAAGGCGCCGTGTTGCGGCCAATAGGCTCCTGCAGAATCTGGTGCTCAGATAACTCAGGTAAATGTTCCCGTACCAGGGCGGCATAATCACGGTGCGTGACCACGTAAATATTCTCAGGAGGGCAAATTTTCCTAAACCGCTTGGCAGTGGTCTGGATCATGCTTTCGCCGGTGCCTAAGACATCATGGAACTGTTTGGGGTGGTGTACCCGGCTAAAGGGCCAGAAGCGGCTGCCAATTCCCCCCGCCATGATCACGACAAACGTATTATTGTTCATGTTATACAAGTCCTTCTTTAAGTAAGTCATGCAGGTGCACGAATCCTGCAAAGGTACCGCCTTTCGTGACAATTAACTGGGTAATGTTTTTTTGCTGCATGGTGGCCAGGGCTTCCACGGCGTAGGCGTCACAGTCAATGGTCAGCGGCGAAGGAGTCATAATGTCCTTGGCGATAATGCCAGAGAGGTTGTCAAAGTTAGAAAGCATGCGCCGTAGGTCACCGTCGGTGATGATACCGGTTAAGGTACCAACCTTATCCAACACGGCGGTGGCGCCTAATCTTTTGGAAGAGATCTCAATGATGATTTCCTTAAGGGTGGCGTCTTCCGTTACCTGGGGTGCGGCATTCAGGCTATAGATGTCCTCTACTTTCAGGTAAAGCTTTTTGCCAAGTGATCCGCCCGGGTGCAGGGCGCCAAAATCCTCTTTGCTAAAATCGCGGGCTTCCAGCAGGCAAACGGCCAGGGCATCGCCTAGGGCCAGGTGTGCTGTGGTGCTGGTAGTGGGCGCCAGGTTGTTGGGGCAGGCTTCGCGCTCAATGGTGGCATTTAACACAAAATCGGCCTGCTGGGCCAGGTAGGAATCAACGTTAGACACTAGAGCGGCTAGTTGGGTGCCCTTGCGTTTGAGTAGCGGCACCAGTACTTTTATTTCTGGGGTGTTGCCGCTCTTAGAAAGGCAGATCACGAAATCATTGGCCTGGATCATGCCCAGGTCCCCGTGAATGGCATCTGCGGCGTGCATGAACAGGGCCGGGGTGCCGGTAGAGTTAAGGGTGGCCACAATTTTGGCGGCTATGTTGGCGCTCTTGCCTATACCCGTTACTACCACTCTTCCGTGTAAATTCAGGATGGCCTGTACGCAGTGCTCAAAATCATCATTGATGTAGTCTGTTAGCTTAAGAAGGGCAGCAGCTTCTTCTTGCAAGACATTTTTTGCAATGCTTTTGATATTTTTCGTGATATTCAAGTTAGATTTGTATTAGACAAGACAACAAAAGGATAGTACTTATAACACTTGTTTGCAACAACAAGCTCTTTTCATGTTAGTAAAACAAGAATCATTAAAGGACAAATTAAAGGAAGTTTTCGGCTATAGTCAATTCAGGGGAAACCAGGAGGCGATTATCCAGAACATCATGGAAGGCAAGAACACGTTTGTGATCATGCCTACCGGCGCCGGTAAATCACTTTGCTACCAGTTGCCCGCCCTGGCAATGGAAGGTACCGCCATTGTGATCTCACCCCTTATTGCGCTTATGAAAAATCAGGTGGACCAGTTGAACGCCTTTGGGGTGAATGCCCAGTTCCTGAACTCCACACTCTCCAAAGCGGAGATGAACAAAGTGAAGAAAGAGACCGTGAGCGGTGATGTACGGTTATTGTACGTGGCCCCTGAGTCTTTAACCAAAGAAGACACCCTTGATTTCCTGCGCCAGGCCAAGGTTTCTTTTGTAGCCATTGATGAGGCGCACTGTATTTCTGAGTGGGGCCATGACTTTAGGCCTGAGTACCGCAAGATCAGGGGCATTATTGACAACATAGGCAACCTGCCTATCATTGCGCTTACGGCCACGGCCACCCCTAAGGTGCAGCTGGACATCCAGAAAAACCTGCAGATGGATGACGCCTCAGTGTTCAAGTCTTCTTTTAACCGTACCAACCTGTATTATGAGGTGCGGCCCAAGCACAACACCAAGAAGCAGCTCATCCAGTACATCAAGAAACACAAAGGAAAGAGCGGGATCATCTATTGCCTCAGCCGCAAGAAGGTAGAGGAGATTGCTGAGTTGTTGCAGGTGAATGACATTAAGGCCCTGCCGTACCACGCCGGCCTGGACGGAAACGTGCGCATGGCCAACCAGGACGCGTTCCTGAACGAAGACGTAGACGTGATTGTGGCTACCATCGCCTTTGGCATGGGCATTGACAAGCCAGACGTACGCTTCGTGATCCATTATGACACGCCTAAGTCCATTGAGGGCTACTACCAGGAAACCGGCCGGGGCGGCCGTGATGGCCTGGAAGGCAACTGCCTCATGTTCTACAGCTATGATGACATTGTCAAGCTGGAGAAATTCAGCAAAGACAAACCCGTAACGGAGCGTGATAATTCCAAACTCCTTTTGCAGGAAATGGCCTCTTACGCCGACTCTGCGGTTTGCCGTCGCCGGCAGCTTTTGCATTACTTTGGCGAGCAGTATGACAAAGACTGTGGTTTCTGTGACAACTGCGTGCACCCCAAAGAGAAGTTTGAAGCCGAGCAGGAACTCACCTATGCCCTGAAGGCCGTGGTGCAGACCAACCAGCGCTTCGGGATTGAGCATCTGGTCCATGTGCTTATCGGGCTGAAAGACCAATATGTAGAAAGCTACGGCCATGACCAGATAGAAGTGTTTGGCGTGGGCAAAGAGCAGGAACCCCAATTCTGGAACTCCATTGTGCGCCAGGCCCTGCTGTTTGACTACCTGGAGAAAGACATTGAAGCGTTTGGCGTGTTAAAACTCACCGAGAAAGGCGAGAAATTCCTGAAAAGCCCTCACGCCATCAAATTCTCCAAGGACCACAACTTTGACGAGGAAGTGCAGCAGGAAGAAGAGAAAGAGGAAACCCAGGCTGCGGCCGGGCATGACGCCGTTCTCTTTGACATGCTCAAGGCCCTGCGCAAGAAGTTGGCCAAGGACATGAACCTGCCGCCTTACGTGCTCTTCCAGGACCCGTCTATCAAAGAGATGGCCACTACCTACCCAACCACCAGAGAAGACCTGGCGCATATTGCCGGGGTGGGCATGGGCAAGGTGCAGAAGTTCGGGAAGCCATTCCTGGAGCTCATTGCCAAGTACGTGGAGGAGAATGACATTGTCACCGCCGCAGACGTGGTGGTGAAAACCACGGTGAACAAGTCAAAGCTCAAGATCTACGTGATTCAGCAGATAGACAAGAAAATGGACCTGGAGGAAATTGCCTCTTCTAAAGGTATTACCATGTCTGAGCTGATTGAGGAGATAGAGCACATCTGCTATTCCGGCACCAAACTCAACCTGGACTATTATATTGACGGGGTTCTGGATGATGACCGCCAGCAGGAGGTGATTGACTATTTCATGACCGCTTCTACAGACAGCATGGCCACCGCCATTAAAGAACTGGGCACCGATGATTACACGGAGGACGACCTACGCCTGATGCGCATCAAGTTCCTCTCAAAGTACGCCAACTAAAAAATGGACGTGGTTCTATAGAAAAATGAAAAGCAGGTGTGTGAGCACCTGCTTTTTTGTTTCCTTTGTAAACCTCTCTGTTTTGGGCCTGTTTTCCTGAAAACAGGCCCAAAACAGAAAAACACCTATTTGTATTGCCTGGGCAATGGCCCGGGTCTTAACCATGATAGTATGAATGTTCTGATTATTGGAGCGGGTGGCCGCGAGCATGCCTTGGCCTGGAAATTGGGTCAAAGCCCTTACAGTGAGCATATTTACGTGGCCCCCGGTAACGCCGGAACAGCCCAGGTAGCGACCAACGTAGATATTTCCATCACCAACTTTGAAGAGCTGGCCAAATTCGCGACCGATTTCAACATTATGATGCTGGTGGTGGGGCAGGAGGCCGCGCTGGTAGAAGGAATAGCCGATTACTTCGCCGAGAAGGAATACCTGAAGCATATTCTGGTGGTAGGGCCTTGCAAGGCCGGCGCCCAGCTGGAGGGTAGCAAAGATTTCTCCAAGCAGTTTCTTCTAAAGTACGGCATTCCTACGGCCCGTTACCAGACCTTCACCGCCGAGACCCATGACCAGGCTTTGCAGTACCTGCAGGCGCATGCGTACCCCGTGGTACTAAAGGCAGATGGCCTGGCTGCCGGAAAAGGGGTGGTCATTGCCAAGGATTATGAAGAAGCCAGTTTCGCACTTACGGGCATGCTCAAGCACCACAAATTCGGTGCCGCCGGCCATAAAGTGGTGATTGAAGAGTTTCTGCAAGGGATTGAGCTCTCAGCATTTGTCTTGACCGATGGCCAGGAATACGTAATGCTGCCCGAGGCTAAGGATTACAAGCGGATTGGCGAGGGTGACGTGGGCCTGAACACGGGCGGAATGGGCGCCGTCTCGCCGGTGCCGTTCGCTAATGAGGCCTTCATGCAGAAAGTGCGCGAACGCGTCATAGAACCTACTTTAAAAGGCCTGCAGCAAGAAGGCATTCCTTACAGTGGATTCCTGTTCATTGGCCTCATGAATTACAACGGTGACCCCTTTGTGATTGAATACAACGTGCGCCTGGGCGACCCGGAAACCGAAGCGATTCTGCCCCGCATCAAATCAGATCTGTTTGAGTTGTTCAAAGCCCTGCATGACCATGAACTGGGGCAATACCAAATTGAGGTAGACCCGCGCTCTGCTACCACCATCTTCCTGGTTTCTGGCGGGTACCCCGAGGAATACGAAACAGGCAAGGTGATCAGTGGCTTAGATAAGGCGCTGCCCGAGGACACGCTTTGTTTTCATGCCGGCACCAAGCAGCAACAGGATGGCAGCGTGGTGACAGATGGCGGCCGCGTGATTGCCGTGACCGGATTAGGCCTGAACATGGAAGAAGCCCTCAAGAAAGCCAACGCCGCCGCCGCCCAGGTCAAGTGGCAAGGCCGTTACTTCAGGCATGACATTGGGTTTGACCTGAAGAAATTGCCCGCTTCCAAGTTTTAGCGTTCAGCTGGGGCCCAGATAGCGGGGTCTAAAATGACAAAGGCCGGTAATGTTACCGGCCTTTGTCATTTTAGACCCCAAGCAGGAGCCTGACCTTTGTGGTAGAAGCAAGAACCTTATTTCATTCCCATGATACCGCCTCCAGGTCCTGACTATACCACTGCCGAAGAAGCAGTAAAGCTGATAAAATCTGGTGACCGTGTGTTTGTGCACGGGGCCGCCATGACTCCGATCCGGCTCATAAACGCATTATCAGCGCGCGGCGAAGAACTCCGGGACGTGGAGGTCATGCATGTGCACACAGAGGGCCCGGCACCCTACACCCAGCCGGAGCACAGTGGCCATTTCAGAACCAATGCCTGCTTTGTAGGGAGTAACATCCGGTCAGCGCTGGTGGCAGGAACGGCAGATTATATTCCTATTTTCCTGAGTGAGATATCCTTCCTGTTCCGGCGTAATATTCTGCCCCTGGACGTGGCCCTTGTACAGGTGTCGCCGCCAGATAAGCATGGGTTCTGCACGCTGGGGTCTTCTGTAGACGTGGCTTTGTCTGCGGTAGAAACCGCCAAGATTCTGATCGCCCAGGTAAACCCGCGGGTCCCGCGCTCACACGGTGACGGAGTGGTGCACATTAGCAGGTTCCAGGCTAAGGTATGGGTAGAAGAACCCCTTATTGGTCATTGCAGCAAGGCCCCAGGCCAATTAGAGGCGCAGATTGGTAAACTGGTGGCAGAACTGGTAGAAGACGGGGCAACGCTCCAGATGGGCATAGGCGGAATTCCAGACGCGGTGCTGGCGCAGTTAGGCAACCACAAAGATTTAGGCATCCATACAGAGATGTTCTCAGATGGCATTATCCCGTTGGTGGAGAAAGGGGTGATTACCGGGGCCAGGAAGAAAATCCTGAAGAACAAGATTGTCTCCTGCTTTGTGAACGGCTCCCAGAAAGTGTTTGACTTCCTGGATGACAACCCCATGGTGGTCATGAAGGAAGCCGCTTATACCAATGACACCGCTATTATTCGGCAGAACCCCAAGGTGACGGCCATCAACAGCGCCATAGAGGTAGACCTTACCGGCCAGGTCTGCGCCGACAGCATTGGAACGTACCAATTCTCTGGGGTAGGTGGCCAAATGGATTTCATGCGCGGGGCCGCCCTCTCTGATGGTGGTAAACCCATCATCGCGCTGCCTTCCATCACCAGCAAAGGCACCTCTAAGATCGTGAGCATGCTGCAGGCAGGCGCCAGCGTTACCACCACCCGGGCGCACGTACGCTATATTGTCACCGAGTTCGGCATTGCCGATTTATATGGCAAGAACCTGCGGCAGCGGGCCAGGGAACTGATTAGGATCGCGCACCCCACGCACCAAGCGGAATTAGAGCGTTTGGCCTTTGAGCGGTTCAAGGTTCTTTAATTGTTGATTGCTGGTTGCTGATTGTTTATTGTTTGATCAGCAATGAACAATCAGCAACCAATAATGAACAATCAACTATAAATACGTTTTAAGCCTTTTTTTCTAAAAACGGCCCTAAAACAGAAAGGCCTGACTTTTTACGGTCAGGCCTTTCTGTTTTAGGAAACCGGGCTGCTTAGCAGTACTCCTGGAAAGCGCCTTGCAGGTTGTCTACAATACGGGTAAGGTCGTTGCCTTCAATGTGGTGGCGTTCAATCATGTGTACCAATTCACCGTCTTTGAATAAGGCAATGGAGGGTGAGGAGGGAGGGTAGGGCAGCATAAACTCACGGGCTTTGGATACGGCGTCTCCTTCCATACCGGCAAACACGGTTACCAGTTTGGCGGGTTTTTGGTCAGTGCTGGCCACTGCCATTTTAAGGGCTGGGCGGGCCTTGGCGGCGGCACAACCACACACAGAGTTGATGGCTACCAATACGGTGCCTTCTTTTTGGTTTAATACAGCCTCTACTTCTTCAGGGGTCATTAACTGCTCAAAACCAGCAGAGGTAAGGTCTTCCCGGATAGGGGCTACCATATATTCAGGGTACATTGCCATGGGTACAGATACTATTAAGGTGAATTCTGTTTATGCCGTAAAATTACGAAATCAAGGGCAAAACACCACACCCACCTTTCTGGTTTCCAAAAGGATAGTTATTCTTTGCCCGGAAACTGGTCTGGCTTTGATAAAGAGCGGGAACGGACCTGACAAGTGAGTGGCGGTGTAAGGGAAATTTGGAAGAGAGAAAGCCTGTAAATTGGCCGTAGTTTTTCTGCCTCAAGCAAAAAGGTAAACGCGGGGTTACCTCTAAAAAAGCAATATTGTTAAGTAGCTCTCTGGACGAACTTTTCCAGGCGGCACGGTCTGCCTTAGGAGCCCGTCAAGGCAAATGTGGAAACCTTTCTTAAAACTTTTGTGGCAAAGCTAGAACCACATTTGCAGAAATGTTACCTTTGCAGGGCAAAACGGGGATCAAGGCCCATTTGCCGTTGCATGCTCCTTGCATAGGGCAGAAACAAGCGGACCCGGATTAAATTTTAAGGAAGTTTCTTGGAATTTAAGGGGCAAGCTTGTAGTTTTGCAAACTCATTTAGAATCAGAGTCAAAAGCATTTATCTATATTCACAACCATGGCTAACCATAAGTCAGCATTAAAGAGAATCAGATCTAACAACGCGAAACGCTTGCTGAATCGCTATCAGGCGAAAACTACCCGTACCTTTGTAAAGCGTTTAAGAAACACAACCGACAAAGCTGAGGCGCAAGAGCTGTTCAAGACGGTATCTGGTATGCTGGATAAGCTGGCCAAGAAAAATGTTATCCACAAAAACAAAGCGGCCAACAACAAATCAAAGCTGGCTAAATTTGTAAATAGCTTAGCTGCCTAGTTTCTTTAGGTAGTATTTACCGTTCTTGGGTAAACCATTAGAAGCCTTGCTATATGCAAGGCTTTTTGTGTTGGGGCAATTTCTGTTTTAAGCCCACTTTTTGAAAAGTAGGCTTAAAACAGAAAGGATGAAGAGTAGTGGTTTCGTTTATCCTAGGTGAGCTTTCGGGCTATTTTGGCTACTCGTGAAGGCTGTAAGGTGTAAGGTTGCCTGAACGGAAAGTCTTGCCTGTGGCTATAAAAGCACAGAAGATTTAGGCGTCGCCCCTACGCAGAATCTAAATCACCTTAACCATATTAAAAGAAGAAGGCCAGTCTCTCTAAGGAAACTGGCCTTCTTCTTTTATAAAAAGTCTGGCTACTAAATCTAGCAGCTACCGTCTTCTAATGGACAATGCTCAACTTGATCATGTTGGCACGTTTCTTCTCCATTACCGGCATAGAACCGATGTTGATGAACACGTCACCTCTTTCCAGGTGGCCTTCGCGCAGCAGAATCTCCTTCAGGTCAGAGATGGTGTCATCTGTAGACACGAAACGGTCATAGTAGAATCCTCTAATGCCCCAAACCAGGTTTAGAGTGTTCAACAGCGCGCGGTTATCGGTGAAAATGAAGATATGCGATTTGGGGCGGTGCTTGGCCAGTTGGAAAGCAGTGTAGCCAGATTTGGTCAAGCCGATGAGGGCCCGGGCGTTCGTGTCGCGAGCCAGGCCTACGGCGCTGGCTACTACAGTGTCATTAAAGAACGTGTCAGCCTCTGGGTTATAGACAAAGTTGCGGTGAAACACCTCGGCCTGCGACTCTACAGACTGGATGGTGCGGTTCATGCTCCGGATGGTCTCAATAGGGTAGGCACCGGCGGCAGTCTCTGCGCTCAGCATCAAGGTGTCAGCCCCGTCCATAACGGCGTTGGCAATGTCATTGGTCTCGGCGCGGGTAGGGCGCGGATTGGTGATCATGCTTTCCATCATCTGGGTGGCAATGATCACGGGCTTGCCAATGGCTTGGCATTTCTCCACAATCATCTTCTGTAGCATAGGCACTTCTTCCATGCCTATTTCTACCCCAAGGTCACCACGGGCCACCATGACGGCGTCTGTAGCTTCAATGATAGAGTCAATGTTCCGGATGGCTTCAGGTTTCTCTACCTTGGCAATCACGCGGGTGTCTTTGCCGCGCTCGGCAATAATGCGCTTGATCTCATGGATGTCTTCTACCTTGCGCACAAAGGAAAGCGCCACCCACTCCACGTCATTATCTAACCCGAAGTGCAGGTCCTGAATGTCTTTCTCGGTAAGGGACGGGGCCGTTACTACGGTGTCTGGCAGGTTAATGCCTTTGCGGGGTTTTACCACGCCACCGTATACTACCTCCGTCAAAACTTCTTTGTCGCCGTCGGTGCTGATAACGGTCAGTTCCAGTTTGCCATCATCAATCAGAATGGCGTCACCAGGGCGAACATCATGCGCCAGGCGCAGGTAACTGGTAGATAGGCGGGTTGAAGTGCCTACAGATTTATCGCAGACAATGGTTACTTGCTGGCCGGCCACAATTTCTACGGCTCCGTTCTCAATGTCGTTCAAACGGATCTTGGGGCCCTGTAAGTCCTGCACCAGGCAGATATTAAAACCTTCTTCGGCGTTGATGGCCCGTACGGCCTCAATTACCTTTAAGTGCTCTGGATGGGTGCCGTGAGAAAAGTTCAGGCGGAAAACGTCTACCCC
The DNA here is from genome assembly GCF_054781795.1 of Rufibacter soli. Taxonomy (NCBI): domain Bacteria; kingdom Pseudomonadati; phylum Bacteroidota; class Cytophagia; order Cytophagales; family Hymenobacteraceae; genus Rufibacter; species Rufibacter soli. The sequence goes on from NZ_BAAGTS010000002.1 coordinate 599,031, forward strand.
TTCCTGAATTAGGGCGCGAAGGCGCTCAGGGGTGTTGCTGGCGGGGCCAACAGTGGCAATAATCTTGGTTTTGTTGAAATGGATAGCCATGCGCTAAAAAAGCAGGTTTTCTTTAAAACGTAAACAATGTGGGTCAAAGGAGCGCACGTACTGCACCAGCGGTACGGCGTTTAGGGTTTGGAGGAGTTCTTGCTGTAAATGGGTGAGCCCGCCAGTTATCTGAATAACGTAGTCATACTCTTTAATATCTGGAACCAGAAAAGGAGAGGCCAGCGTGCTGGTGCCCACAGACCGGTTGCGCAGCAAGCGTAGGGTGCCGTGGTCGGCGCGGTGCAGGTAGTTAGAAATAACCAAACGGCCCTTATGCAGAAAGTCAATGCAGAGGTCGGCTTGTTTTACCAGCCGTATCTTAAAACATTGGTTAAGGGCCCAGGCCAGGGTATACTCTTTACTAGAAGAAACCACCCCGTAAAGATTGAAATCAAAATCATGTTCTATGTCTAGACGGAAAGATTTCATGGAATGGGGTACTCTGTTGTGAAGTTGGTAATTAGGATGGCAAGTTAAAGAAGGGAATTGGAAACACAAGTACCCGTTACAGAAATGTGCCATAATAAAACTATTGCGCACAATTTGTTTGACATTGTGTTGCCAAATCTATTTCTTTGCATTGTGTTTTAAAAAACTTCTAAAAAAATGTCAGAAATCGCAGAAAAAGTAAGAGCTATCATTATTGACAAATTAGGCGTTGAAGAATCTGAGGTAACGCCTGAGGCTAGCTTTACAAACGACCTGGGTGCCGACTCTCTTGATACCGTAGAATTGATCATGGAATTTGAGAAAGAATTCAATGTGTCTATTCCAGATGATCAAGCTGAGAATATTGCAACGGTAGGCCAAGCGATCAGCTACCTGGAAGAGCACGCAAAATAGTTTTTGCACCTTCTCCTTTTCTTTTATTGATCCAATTTTACCTATTCAATACAGGTTCTTTCCCTCTACTAGCAGCGTATGGAGCTTAAGAGAGTTGTCGTGACTGGCCTTGGTGCAATTACCCCCCTGGGGATAACTGTTTCTGAATACTGGAACGGCCTTGTGAACGGAGTGAGTGGGGCAGCGCCCATTACTCGCTTTGACGCATCAAAATTCAAAACCCAATTTGCCTGCGAAGTAAAAGGGTATGATCCGGAGCAATACTTTGAGCGTAAAGAGGCCCGCAAGATGGACCTCTTTACGCAATTTGCTGTTATTGCCGCCGACCAAGCAGTGAAAGACGCCAATCTGGAGGATGAGTCTCTGGACAAAGACCGCATTGGCGTAATCTGGGGCTCCGGCATTGGCGGACTCCGCACCTTCCAGGAAGAGTGCGTGAACTTTGCCAACGGTGACGGTACCCCACGCTTCAATCCCTTCTTCATTCCCAAAATGATCGCCGACATCAGCGCCGGTCATATCTCTATTAAATACGGGTTCAGAGGTCCCAACTTCGTAACTGTGTCTGCGTGTGCGTCTGCTACCAACGCGCTTATTGACTCTTATAACTATATCCGGTTGGGTATGGTAGATATTGTCATGAGTGGTGGTTCTGAGGCAGCCGTAACCGAGGCCGGAGTAGGTGGTTTCAATGCCCTGAAAGCCCTATCTGAGCGCAACTCATCTCCAGAGACCGCTTCCCGCCCCTTTGACAAAGACCGTGACGGTTTTGTGCTGGGTGAGGGAGCCGCGGCCATTGTGCTGGAAGAGTATGAGCACGCCAAAGCCCGAGGTGCTAAAATCTACGCCGAGATTATTGGGGGCGGCATGTCTGCCGATGCGTACCACATCACCGCGCCGCACCCTGAGGGGTTAGGCGCCTTGAACGTGATGAAAAACGCGTTGAAAGATGCCGGCATCAAACCAGAGCAAGTAGACTACATCAACGTGCACGGCACATCCACACCACTGGGTGACGTAGGAGAAGCCAAAGCCATTGAGGCTGTTTTTGGCGAACATGCCTATAACCTGAACATTAGCTCTACCAAGTCAATGACCGGTCACCTTCTAGGGGCAGCCGGCGCCATTGAGGCAGTAGCATCTATCCTGGCTATCCAGAATGGTATTGTTCCGCCTACCATCAACCACTTTACAGATGATGAGCAGTTTAATCCTAAGCTGAACTTCACCTTTAACAAAGCACAGGAGCGCGAGGTAAACATTGCCTTGAGCAACACCTTTGGGTTTGGAGGCCACAACACATCTGTGATTTTCAAAAAGTTCAGTGAGTAGTGTTGAGCCCGATCAGACCGGTCTTTCGCGCAATCAATAAATTCTTTTACAAAGATAAGGCCTTTGTCAATGCCGTGACCCATATTACGGGCATGGCACCTGACAACCTGCACCTGTACCAATTGGCGTTCACGCACACATCCTTTGTGCGCCAGAACCTCAAGGGCAACCAGGAAACCAATGAGCGCCTGGAGTTTCTGGGAGACGCCATTCTAGGGTCAGTCATTGCCGAATATCTTTTCAAAAAGTACCCCTACAAAGACGAAGGTTTCCTCACCGAGATCCGGTCCCGCATGGTGAACCGGGAGTCTCTGAATAGCCTGGCCGTAAAGGTTGGGCTTAACTCGTTGATCAAGGTAGACAACATCTCTGGGGTAACCCGGCACAAGTTCATTAACGGCAATGCCTTAGAGGCTTTGGTTGGCGCCGTTTACCTGGACAAGGGCTATGAAGACACCAAAAGCTTCATCCTAAAGAAACTGGTCAAGCCCCATTTTGACCTGCACCAACTCACCACTACCACCAGCAACTTCAAAAGCAAGCTCATTGAGTGGGCCCAGGGTCAGAACCGTAGCATTAGGTTTGAGATTGTAGGGCAGAAGCAATCTGGCAGCACCACTGAGTTTACCGCCGCCGTGGTGGTAGATGATGACATCATTGCCTCTGGCAGCGGCCTCTCCAAAAAGAAAGCCGAGCAAGCCGCCGCCGAAAAAAGCATGGAAGTGCTCAAGGCGGCTGGTACCCAACTCCCGTAACCCTTTTCTGTTTTACCCCTCTTTTCCTGAAAGCAGCCCCAAAACAGGCTGGCTAGAATTGCTGTGCCCTAGGAAAGCCAATCCTCCTTCTTTCCCTTTTCGAGCGCCCATTTCCCGGCAAAGAATTGCTTCTGCCGGTAAGGTTCTTAGTTTTGCAGCAGCCAGAGGCCTTGCTTGAGCAGGGCCAACAGGCACTATTCTAACTTGAGGCCCTATTCCTGCGTTAGAAAGGCCATTAACTGATCTACACTATGAAACTTGCCGGCGCCGCCCTTAACCAGACTCCCCTTGACTGGGATAATAACCTACTTAACATCAAAACGGCCATTGAGCAGGCCAAAGCACAGCAGGTAGATATTCTTTGCCTGCCAGAGATGAGTATTCCCGGGTATGGCTGCGAGGACCTCTTCCTGAGTGAGTGGTTCCCCGCTGAGTGTTTTGAGAAGCTGTTGGAGATAAAGGAGTGGTGCGAGGGCGTGATTGTCTGCGTGGGCCTGCCTATCCGGCTGAACGGCATTACCTACAACACCGCCTGCGTGATTAGAAACAAGGAGATTGTAGGCTTCACGGCCAAGCAGTTCCTGGCCAATGACGGCGTGCATTATGAAACCCGCTGGTTCAGCTCCTGGCCAGCCAACACGGTGCAAGACTTTGAGATGCTGGGCCAGACCTACCAGATAGGCGATATCATCTATGAGCACCAGGGCGTAAAGTTTGCCTTTGAGATCTGTGAAGACGCCTGGCGCAATGAGAACCGACCCGCCTACCGGCACAAGCCCAAGGGCGTGCAACTCATCATCAACCCCAGCGCCAGCCACTTTGCCATGAGCAAGACAGACGTGCGCTACCATTTGGTGGTAGATGCCTCTAAGCAGTTTGAATGCACCTACCTGTACGTGAACCTGCTGGGCAATGAGGCGGGTAAGATGATCTATGACGGCGAGATCCTGATCGCGCAGAACGGCAACGTGGTGCTACGTAACCAATTGCTTTCCTTCAAGAGCGTGGACTTTGAGTGTGCTGAGGTTTCTTTTGACGCCCCGCTGCCCGTGGTAGACGTGACGCCCTTGCCGCCGGTAGATGAGAATGTAGAGTTCATTTCGGCTATCACAGTGGCTCTGTTTGACTATCTGCGCAAAAGCCGCAGCCGGGGTTTTGTGCTGTCGTTGAGCGGCGGCGCCGATTCTTCTTTGGTGGCGGTGGCCGTGGCTGAGATGGTGCAACGCGCGGTGAGCGAGATTGGCCTGGAGGAATTTGTGCGCAAGACTAACTGCTGCACCCCCAATGAGCTTTCTGACTTTAAACAACTTTCCGGGAAAGAGCTTAGGAATGCGTTGGTAGGTAAACTGCTGGTCACCGCCTATCAGGGTACGGTCAACTCCTCAGACAACACTTTCCAATCGGCGCAGGAACTGGCCAGGTCTATTGGGGCAGTCTTCTACCACTGGGGTATTGACGAAGAGGTAAGAAGCTACCAAGGCAAAATTGAGCACGCCATCGGCCGTAGGCTTACCTGGGAACATGATGATATCACGCTGCAGAACATACAGGCCCGCGTTCGGGCCCCCGGCATTTGGATGCTGGCTAACCTGAATAATTCGCTGTTGCTGGCCACCTCTAACCGGTCAGAGGCCTCAGTGGGTTATGCCACCATGGACGGGGACACCGCCGGAAGTATCTCACCTATTGCAGGCGTTGACAAAGCCTTTGTGCGGCAGTGGCTAGTGTGGGCCCAGAAAGAGCTGGGCTATGAAGGCCTGCAGTATGTGAACAACCTACAGCCTTCGGCGGAGCTAAGGCCCCTGGCCAATACCCAAACCGATGAAGAGGACCTGATGCCGTACCCACTCCTGAACCAGATTGAGCGTATGGCTTTTTATGACCGCCTGTCTCCGCAGCAGGTATTCAGCAACCTGCGGGGCACGTACCCAGATGAGCAATTAAAAGGCTTTGTACAACGGTTCTACACCCTCTGGAGCCGCAACCAGTGGAAACGCGAACGCTACGCCCCGGCCTTCCACTTGGATGACTACAACGTAGACCCGCGCAGCTGGCTTAGGTTCCCTATTCTAAGCGGAGGCTTTAGGGAAGAGTTGAGTGAAGTAGGCATTAGATAACCTGGTGAACTTCTGCTTCTGTTATGGGCCTGTTTTTTAGAAAACAGGCTCAAAACAGAAGCAGAAGTTTTTTGTGTCAGATTTTACTTTTGGCCCAGGTTGCCGTCTATATCTGTGGTTTGGCGTGGGGAGCAAAATCTTGTTTTAAAGGCGTTTTTCAAAAAACAGGCCTAAAACGTGACCTGCCTTGGTGAAGGAGAAATGCCCAATAGAACCTAGAAACGTACATGGAACAGCTGCAATGCCCCCCTTCCTTTAATGCGCTGGAGCAGAAAGCCTGGGCCTTTGCCGTAGAGGCGCACGGGGAGCAGCAGCGCAAGTTCAACTTTGAGCCTTATGTGCGGCACCTGGAGCGCGTGGCTCAGACGGTGATGGCCTACGGCGGAACCACCGGCATGGTCATGGCCGCCCTGCTACATGACGTGCTAGAAGATACCCCTGTCACCGCCCCAGAAATGGAGGCCTTCCTTTCCGAAACATGTGCCGGTACCATCACTAACCCTGCCGAGGTGCTACAGATGGTGCTTGACCTCACCGACCAGTTTACAAAAGCCCAGGCCCCGGGCCATAATCGCAAACGCCGCAAGGAAATGGAACGCCAGCGGCTGGCCGCTATTTCGCCGCGCGCCCAGACCATCAAACTCGCTGATATCATTGACAACACTCGGGACATCATTGCCTATGACCTTAGCTTCGCCCGCGTGTATGTTCCTGAGATAGTAGCAGTACTGGAGGTTTTGAAACAGGCAGAGCCGTTCCGGCTGTATTTGTTGGCCTGCTATGAGGCCCAGAAAGCACTGTACCTATTGGAAGACCAGAGAGCCAATACCAGTCAGCAAGAAGAAGAGTTGGGTTTCTAAGGCGTTTTTAGAAAAGCAGGGCCAAACCAGAAATCCTCTGGTGGAGTCGTGATTAAGTGTCAATACATGGGTTTATGCATCAGTACAAAAAAGAAGCACCCGTAAAGCGGGTGCTTCTTCTATTATAATTCTACTAAATAAACCTTAGTTGGACTCACCAGCCTTGGCGTCATCATTTCTGATGGACTTCTTGCTGCGGCGCGGCTGCTGGTTCATCTCCATTTTCCCGAAACGGTAAGAGAAGCTCAAACGCACGCCTCGGTTGTAGTTCTGGTTGATGCTGTTCTGCTCAAAATTGTTGTTGGCCAATTCTGAGGTGAACTTGATGGATTTGGAGAAGGGGTTGTCTACGCCCAGGCTCAAGGTGCCTTTCTTTTTCCAGAGTTCCTGCCGGATGCTAAAGCTGGAGAAGTAGTAACCAGAGAACTTGCCTTGGATGGTAGGTCTAGGGGAGCTGTAGTTCCCGAAGAACTGGGCCGCCAGGCCTTTGCCAAAGTCATAGCCGGTATTCACGTTCACGTTGTACTGCCAGGCGGCGTTGTTCTGGAAGGAACTCTTCAGGTTAATGTAGTTCAGGTTAAGCGACCCGCCCACATTCCATTTAGGCATAGGCTTGGTGTTCCCTGAAAGGCTCAGCCCGTAGGTGGCGTTTTTACCAATATTGCTGTAGGTGGTGTAGGCCACACCCTGTTTTTGCCAGGTAGCCTCATTAATAGGCAAAGCCCCCGGTTCCCCCACAATGTTCCGGATAGACTCAATGGCGTTGTTGGTCTGGCGCCAGTACACAGACATATTGATGGAGCTGGTCTTAAAGTAGTTACTGTAGCCTACCTCATAGGAGTGCGTCAGTTCCGGCTCCAGCTCAGGATTCCCGAAGGAAACGTTCTTGGGGTCTGTCTCATTCACATACGGGTTCAGGTACCAGATCTGTGGGCGTTGAATCCGCTGAGTGTACCCCACCCGGAAGGTGTGGCTCTTAATAGTGCGCGACAACATCACGTTAGGGATGAAGTTGCCATAGGTGTCTTTAAAGGACGGACGGAAAGGCGCCAGGTAATTGCCCTGCAGGTTGGTATACTCATAGCGGGCGCCGCTTTTTACATTGTAGTTCTTAGCCAGTTTAAAGCCGTAGGAAGCGTAGGTAGAATACACGTCTTGGTCATAGGTGAAGGCATTGGGCTCCGCTTCCTCATTGGGGTTACCGGCGAAGGTTCTGCGGTAAAGGGCGTCACTTTCGGCGCGGCGCAAGATGGCTTTGGTCCCTATCTCCAGCATCGTCTTGTTCTGGAACGGGTGGGTGTAGTCTACCTGTAGGGTTGCCTCACGGCTAGCGCCCTCATTGGTGTTGCGCAGGGTTTGCAGTAACCTGGGGTTGCCGCTGTAGCGTTGCAGAATGTCATTGTCCTGGTTTGAGCTGTTGTCCATGCTGCCCTTGGTCCACTGGCCCAGCACGGCTAGTTCTTGCTGCGGCTTAAAGATATGGGTGTAGCCCATGTTCAGGTCCAGGGAACGGTTTCTGTTTTTGCTGCTGGTAGAAGACTGTAGTTCCTCGGTGCCGTCTTTGTAGGTGGTAAGCGAATGCTGCCCGCCTCTGTTGTTGAAGTTTCCCTGGTACAGGTTCACACCCGCCGAGATGCTGTTGGTGGAATCCAGGTCGGCGTCAAAGCCCACTTGGCCAAATACCCCGCCGCCTTTTCTGCTGGAAGAGCCATTCTGGGTAAGGGAGCTGGAAAAGCCTTCTCCAGATGACCCTGATTTGATGAAACGCTCTAACTCGCTTTCATTTTTATTGTTGTACTGCTGGTGCGTGCCCAGGTTGGCGTTGAAGCCTATTTTGCCGCGGCGCACGTTCACGTTGGTGTTGCCATTGGCGCTGCGGTTACCCACTGAGGTGCTCACGCTTCCGTTTACGCCCGTGATGGAGTTTTTCTTGGTGATGATGTTAATGATGCCGGCGGTGCCTTCGGCGTCATATTTGGCCGAAGGGCTGGTGATTACCTCAACCGTCTTGATCATGTCTGAGGGAATCTGCCGCAGCGCGTCTGCCACGCTGTTGGCCATGATGCTGGAGGGCTTGTTGTTGATGAGCACCCGCACGTTAGAGGAGCCGCGCAGCTGCACGTTACCGTCTAAATCTACCGTAAGCGAAGGTACTTTCTTGAGCACGTCTGAGGCGTTACCCCCAATGTTGGTGATGTCCTGCTCGGCGTTGTACACCATGCGGTCTACTTTGTCTTCCACCAGCGGTTTTTCCCCTACCACGGTTACTTCCTTGAGTTTATTCTGGACAGGTTTGAGCGTAATGTTGCCTAGCACCAGTTCATTCTCCTTGTCAGAAAGCGTAACGCCCGGGCGCGAAACAGTTTCATACCCAATAAAGGAAACCGACACGGAGTAAGTACCAAAAGCCACCCTTGACAGGGTGAACCGCCCACGGTCATCCGTCACGGTGCCGTCTATGGGTTTGCCGGTAGCCGTACTAACCAAAGAAACCGTGGCGAATTCTACTGGTTTTGAGGTAGAGGCATCTGTGACCACCCCGGTGATTTTGCCGGTAGCCATCCGCTGTCCGCCGCCGCCCGCTGCTGTGGCGGTTGAGGGAAGGGGAAGATGTGAGGACGTTTGGGCCAGAAGGCAGGCGGCCGAAGCCAGACCCAACAGGGCCGTAAGGAAAAGGTGACGCATGAAAGAGTTTTTCAAGAAAGGTTATAGAAGGATAGAAGTATAGAATATGCTGGTATAAAAGGCTTTTCAGCTATTGAATAAGGTGAATTCGGCTGGCGAAATCACCTGGGAAAGTTTTGGGATAGGAGCGGCGGAGGTGAAGGAAAGAAATAGAATCTTTGATAAGAATAGGTAAGTAAACTATGGACAATGATTTAAGGTGATGGTTGCACCCTTATTTCCTGAATAAGGCTTTTCTTCTGAAAAAAGCTAAACCCACCCATTAGTAGCCCAATTCAGTAGTTTATTACAAAGCATTCTGCCTCTGGTTTCTGCGGTAGGCTCTAGGTCCTGAACCTGGGCGTAAACGGCGGTAGTCTGTTAGCAGAAGTAGTGGCACAAGTCTATCATTATATAAGTAGGTAATGGTGCAAATTAATGTTTTGGTAAGCTTAGGTCCTTGCAGGTTCTAATAGAAACTACCTTATCTGAACTGGGAAATAAGCGGGGTTCATCTTTTTATACTGCTACCTCAGAAGGTGTTGGTATGGTAACGGGCCTAAATATTCAAGTATTGTATATAGTGAGTTTAATATTTCTAATCCCCAAGTACCTCCTTGCGTTTTGAGCACGTTTTTGGAAAAACAGGCCCAAAACGGAAAAAGAAAAGGCGATGCCATTGCTGACACCGCCCTTCTTCACTAACTAAACCTAACTCTTACTGAACGCCTGCGCCGGTATCACCCTGCTTGGCGTCGTCATTCTTTATGGATTTCTTGCGGCGCGGCGGTCCTTGCTGCTGCAACTTGCCAAAGCGGTACTCAAAGCTCATTCTAAAGCCGCGGTTGTACTGCGTCACCAAGGCGTTGGTGCTGAAAGGAAGGCCAGTGGTTTGGTTGTAGCCTGCCATCTGATTCTCAAACTTAATGGCTTCCCTGAACGGATTGTCCATGCCCAAGCTGATAGAGCCTTTCTTCTCAAACAGCTCTTTTCTGATGGCCAGGTTATGATTAGAGAAAGAGGAGTTCTGCCCTTGCAAGGAAACCCTGCGGGAGTTGAACCCGCCAGAGAACTGTGCACTAATTCCTTTCCCAAAGGTATAGCCCGAGCTCACGTTGATGTTGTACATCACCCCGGAGTTAGAGGCGAACGGCGCGTTCAGCTCCACATAATACACGTTCACGTTTCCGTTCACGTTCCAGGCCGGCACCGGTTTGGTAGAACCAGAAAGCGTTATCCCGTAAGTTTTATTCTTGGCGATATTATTGAAGGTCACAAACGTAGTGTCATTGGTTACCTGAGAGATCTGCTCAATGGCATTGTCTGTAATGCGCATATAGGCGGCGGCGTTGAAAGAGGTAGTCTTGAAGAAGGTGCTGTAGTTCAGTTCATAAGAATCTGTTAGCTCAGCATCCAGTCTGGGGTTACCAAACACCACCAGGTTAGGTCCCTGCTGCTGGCGGTACGGGTTCAGGAAGAACAACTGGGGCCGCTGTATACGCTGGGTAAAGGTGGTGCGCAACTTCATGTTGGGCTTTAAATCATATGCCAGCGTGATGTTGGGGATGAAGTTGTCATAGTTGGTGGTGAAATCCTGGGCGGGGTTCACAAAATCACCAGCCACGTCTGTGTACTCATACCGGCCACCAAATTTCAGGGCGGTTTTCTTGTTCAGGTTAAACCCATAAGACAGGTAAGAGGCTAATACGTTCTGGTCATAGGAGAAATCGCCGTTCAGGTCTACGCCGTTGTAGAGAGACTCACTGGACACATCGCGCAGAATGCCTTTGGCCCCGATTTCCAGCAGGGTGTTTTTGGGCATAGGGTGGGCGTAATCTGCCTGGAAAGTGAGTTCCTGGTTAAGACCTTCGTTTTCATTGAGGGTAATGGCGCGTACCGGACCTTCCATCTCATATCTGGTCTGGTTTACGTTGTTGTCTTGCTGGGTTTGGCTGTACAGGGCCAGTAATGTCAATTCCTGCTGTGGTTTTTTGAACAGGTGGGTATAGTCCAGGTTCAGGTCCATGCTCAGGCGCTTGTTGTTGTTCTTCATAGACAGGCGGTACTGGTCCAGCAACCTAGGTTGGGTAAAGCCGGTTTTTCCTTCGTTCTGGTCTGCCTGGCTGAATTCTGCCTGTTGGTGCGACCGCAATTTAAAGCTTCCCGAGTTCACGCGTATGCCGGCAGACAGGGTGTTCTTTTCATTGATGTCATAATCCAGGCCTAATTGCCCAAACCCAAACATGCCGTCTACTGTGCTGGTGCCAAGCTGGCTGGTGGTATTCTCAGTGATGCGTTCCTTCTCAATGAACAGGGTATTGGGGTTGTCGCCTTCTTCCTGAAGTGTTTTGGGGTTGTCTTTGTAAATGGCCTGGTTGATCTGGGTCATGTCCATGCCGCCTTTGCTGTAGAAACGGTTGGCGCCGGCGTTCACGTTAACCCCTATTTTGCCCTGCTTCATGCTGAGGTTGGTATTGCCGTTGCTGGAACGGGTACCACCGGTCAGGGAAACCGAGCCAGTTACTCCTTGCAGGCTGTTTTTCTTAGTGACGATGTTCACAATGCCGGCCGTTCCTTCGGCATCATACTTTGCGGAGGGGCTTGAAATCACCTCTACACTCTTGATCACGTCGGCGGGGATCTGCTTGAGCGCGTCTGCCACGCTGCCCGCCATCACGGTAGATGGCTTGCCGTTAATAAGTACGCGCACGTTTGAGGAACCGCGCATCTGTATGTTGCCGTCCTGGTCCAGGGCAATGGAAGGCACTTTCTGCATCACGTCGGCGGCGGTGCCTCCGGTATTGGTCAGGTCCTTGTCGGCGTTGTACACTAACCGGTCTACTTTGTCTTCAATGAGGGGTTTTTCACCCACTACGGTTACTTCCTGAAGCCTGGTCTGCGAAGCAGCCAATAAAATACGGTTCAGGTTGGCTTCCTGGTCTTGCCCGGAAATGGTGACGTTTTTCAGTTCCTTGGTGTCAAAACCGATAAAACTGATGTTAAGCGTATAACTGCCGTTGGCTACCCGGTTGAGCGTGAAACGGCCTTTTTCATCGGTAACGGTGCCATCAACGGTCTTGCCGCTGGCATTGATAAGGGCAATGGTCGCAAACTCTACGGGTTTGCTGGACGCAGAGTCCACCACCACACCGCTTATTCTGCCGTTTCCTTGCGGGGCAGGGGCCGATGGAAGGCCGGCGCCTTGCGGGGCCGCCGACGCAGGCCGGGTAGTGGTGGGAGCCTGTGCCCAAAGTGGGGCAGAAGAGGCGCAGCTTAAAAGGGTAAGCAGTAACAGCTTTTTCATAAAGGTGTAAAAGGAAATAAGTAGCTAGGTTGCCAGGGAGAGGGAAGGCCACAGGGAATTTTCAACCCCTCCAGCCAGATACCCTTACCTGAACAATTGAAGCATTAGTATGTTTGCGCAGGAGAATATTACAGCCGTTAAGACAAAAAGAAATGTTTTAACAAAACCTTAACTTCTGCAGGAAAAAGCAGGAAAAAAGAAAACAGAGAGGCAATGGCCGGTAAGGAGCCCGGCGGAAAGTGGGGAAAAAAGTAAAATAGGACCTTAAACACCTGCCCTAGACGCACATCTGCCCACTGACTGGGGCAACCACAGGTAGGGTCTTAGGCTGAAACAACAGCGGGAGGAATGAACAAAAAACAGAGACCCCGGCTAATTTGCCCCCGGTGAAGAAAGGGAGGGAGCCTTTTGGCAAGCTACACCCAGCCTTCTTTAATGGCTTTGGCCACCAATTCAGAAGAGCTGGCTACCTGGGCTTTGGCCAGAATGTTTTTACGGTGGGTATTGACGGTGTGCATGCTTATGTGCAGCTCCTCGCTTATTTTGCGACTGGGTTTGCCGTCAATGACCATGCCCAGGACTTCTTTTTCGCGCTTGCTTAGCACTTCCTTCTGCGGAGAGAAGGCTTGTTTAGGTTTTACGTCTATATAGGAGGGTTCCCCCTCCATCCCTATGAAGGAGAGCATGGGTTTGCCTTCCAGTTTAAGATGCGTAATGTCTGTGTGCATGCCCAGTGCCCGCAGCGGCAGGTGTGCCTCTTCCCCAACTTGGGCACAAACCGACTGTTGGAGAATCCTGAGGTAATTTCCATCTGCATGTTGGAGACGGTAATCATATCTAACTTTATACTTAAGGCATTTCTCAGGGGCCATTTGTTTGAAGAAATCCACCTTGGTGGCCTCAAAGTTCAGGAAGAAAGGCCGGTCTTCGGGGTGGATTTTCTCCACCATAAAAGGAACAGTGAATTCCTCTGGTTGGTACCCCAGGATAGTGCTCATGTTCTCGCTTACATATTCAATGGAAGCCTCTAGGTTATTGAATATAAAATAATAGTAGTCCCCTAGGTGAAAGGTGTTCATCAGGCGCTTGTGGATCCTCAACTCCAAGTCTAAGGGGCGGTGAGAGGAGTCTTCATGGATAGCCTGCCATATTTTTTTTGCTTCGTCGTAAATTATAAATTCCATTATTGAATTTAGGTATTTTATGCTTTAGTTAATAATGACCAATGGTCCGCCTTATTCCTTTTTTATCATTATTTTATGAATAGTAATGGCGCTTTTGTTACTGATCTGGGTATGCCAATCAGACAATGCTAAGTCTAATAATAAAAAACAGGAGCAGGATTTTCAGCCCGATTTACGGAGATTAAACCCAAAATAGAAGGGTTGTTTTTATGAGTCTCAGGCAAAATCCTGATCTTGAGGAAGTTCCTGGTGCTTGTGCCGTATTAAAAAGGAAACCTGCTAGAGGGGGAAGAAGCAGAAAACCACCAACCCTTCTAATTTAAAGATAGAAAGCGGTTTTAGCAATAATTCATTCACTTCCATTGAAAGGGTAGACGGCTGACCCGCAAATCAGATTAGGACTTTCCTGAGAAAGACACTCTAAAAGAAGCCCTGGCTGGAATACATACAGCTGGGGCTTTTATATAGGTATTCAGGGGCTTAGTGGTTGGCCATAAGCTGAAGTACAGTGTCATCCAGGTCTGGGGTGATCTTTAACAGGCAGGATAGGCGGCTGCCGTCCCGCATGTTGGGCAGGCTCTCCAGCATGTACAGGTCGTCATCAGAGGGCTCTGGTAAGGCAGGGGGCCTCTACCAGTTCCACGTGGCAGGTAGCGCAAAGGGCCAAGAGGTATACATAGTAAAAGAATATTTTCATGCGCTTTTCAGGAGAAACCCAAAGAGGCAAGGTAACAGGCTGCTACAGGAACTACCCTTGCTACTATTTAACCTGTAGGCAGCGGGGATAAAGCTCCCTTCTCCCTCACCTGCGAGGGCTGCCTTTAGGTAAAGACAATTATTTTTAGCTAAAACTCTTAGTTTGGGTGATAAACTTCTTGTTTCCCTGCTGTGGCAGGTGCCAGCGCTTGCGGGGAGGCTCAGGTTATGGCCTTACCGTTACACCCAGCCTTCTTTAATGGCTTTGGCCACCAATTCAGAAGAACTGCCAACCTGGGCCTTGGCCAGAATGTTTTTACGGTGCGTATTGACGGTATGCATACTAATGTGCAACTCTTCACTTATCTGGCGGCTGGGTTTTCCGGAAATAATCATGGCCAATACTTCCTTTTCCCGTTTGCTTAAGACCTCCTTCTGCGGAGAGAAAGCCTGCTTTGGTTTTACGTCAATATAGGAGGGCTCGCCTTCCAGGCCAATAAAAGAAAGCATGGGCTTGCCCTCTGGCTTCAGGTGTGAAATGTCTGTGTGCATGATAAGGCTGCGCATGAGGCTGCCCTTTACATCACCTACCTGGAAGAAAATGCTTTGCTGGAGAATTCTGATATACTCGCCGTCTGCCTTCCTTAGCCGGTAATCATACCGTACCTTATACTTCATGCATTTCTCTGGCTCCAGTTGGTTGTAAAACTCTACCAAGGTGGCCTCAAAATTCAAAAAGTAAGGAAGATCCTCGGGGTGAATCCTTTCTATGGCGAAGGGAGTGGTGAATTCTTCGGGTTGGTACCCTAAAATAGACGTGATACTCTCATTCACATATTCAATCGTAGCGTTGGTGCTGTTGAATATGAAGTAGTAATAATCCCCGGCCTGAAAGATGTTAAACAGTTTTTTATGAATCTCTAGCTCGCGCTCCAAGGCTGGGAGAGCAGAACCTTTATTGATTTCTCTCCAGATTTTCTTCGCTTCATCATAAACTATTAATTCCATAGACAAGGTAGTTATTACTATTCTTTCTGGTATAAATGGCACAAAGCCGTTTTTATTATTCTATAAATATTTAATATTTCTAATCTTTGGATAAGTAGTATGAGTTATCCGCCCCTTAGAGAGTAACAAGACAGAACAGTTAAACACTTTTTACTCTTTTTTTTGCCTTCCCAGAGCCTTTTTGCAAAATATTTGTAAGCTGTTGACAGAGAAGAGGTTTAAAAAGCCGAAGGTTTAAGCAAATTCTGAAGTTCTTTTCACTTTGGTTGATTTTTGGATGTCAAGACCCTAATATAAAAATAGTAAGTGGTTTTAGCAATAATTCCCGCGGTATATATATAATTGTAAGGATGGTGAAAAAAATGGTTTAGGACTATTTTTATAAAAACGCCTCTAAAACGAAAAAGCCCCGGAGGTAGGAGTTCTACCGCCGGGGCTTCAAAACAAGAGTAGTTTGATTTAGTGGTTAGCCATAAGCTTAAGCACCGCCCCGTCCAGTTCTGGGGTTATTTTGATCTGGCATGAAAGGCGACTGCCATCCCGCAGATTGGGTAGGTTTTCCAGCATGTACAGCTCGTCATCAGAAGGTTCTGGCAAAGCAGGAGATTTGACCAGTTCCACGTGGCAGGTGGCACAGAGGGCCATGCCGCCGCAGGTAGCCATAATATCAAACTCATTCGCCTTAAGGCCTTCCATCAGGCTCAGGCCCATATCTGTGGGGAGAGAAACGGCAACCCGGTCACCGGCCTCATTTTCTACGTAAACAGTGATGTCTTCTTGCATGGCTTACATGGTGGGCACCCCGTTCACGGTAGTGTATTTAAGAACGAATTTCTTGTCTGGATAAATGAGCGCGTACGCGCTCTGCGCCATAAGGGCCGCCTCATGGAAACCACAAAGAATCAATTTGAGCTTGCCGGGATAGGTATTGATGTCACCAATAGCGTACACGCCCTCTATGTTGGTGCTGTAGTCTACGGTGTTCACCACAATGGCAGATTTTTCCAGCTCCAGTCCCCAGTTCTCCAGCGGGCCTAACTTAGGCACCAACCCGAAGAGTGGGATAAAGTAATCTGTTTCTACGGTGTAAGGCTCTCCGCCGTCTGGCACAATGGTCACGGCACTTAGTTGGCCGTCACCATGCACCTCCGTTACGTTTGACTTTAAAAGCAGGCTCATGTGGCCTTCCTCAGAAAGGCTGGTCACGCGGGCCGCAGATTCTGGGGCTCCCCGGAAAGTAGTACCGCGGTGTACCAGGGTGAGCTCCTTGGCCACATCTGCCAGGAAAATGGCCCAGTCCAATGCAGAATCTCCGCCGCCGGCCAGCACCACGCGCTTGTCACGGTAATGCTCAGGGTCCAGGATCATGTAGTTCACGCCTTTGCCGCCTTCATAGTCGGTGAGTTTGTCAATGGCAGGTTTGCGGGGCTCAAACGAACCCAGGCCGCCGGCAATCACGACCACCTTGCAGAAAATCTCGGTGCCTTCAGAAGACACTACTCTAAAGGAACCGTCTTCCAGTTTATCCAGCGTTTCCACGCGCTCACCCAGGGTGAAGGTGGGGTGGAAGGGCTTGATCTGCTCCATTAAATTAGTGACCAACTCACCGGCCAGAATGGAGGGGAAGCCCGGAATATCATAGATAGGTTTCTTGGGGTAAATCTCAGAAAGCTGACCGCCCACCTGGGGCAGGGCATCTATCACGTGGCACTTCATCTTGAGCAAACCTGCCTCAAACACCGCAAACAGGCCCACTGGCCCGGCGCCAATAATACAGATATCAGTAGTTACAGTTGACATAATAAGTAAAAGTTGCAAAAGGGGCCGCCAGGTTTTCTAACCTATAGGTCCGTAAGTAAATAGCAAAGACCTGCTTTGGTAAAAGCAATGACGTTTGCGCCTGCAAAGTAACATGTTTTTAGCCTAAAGTGTTTCCCCCAAAGTCAGAGAACCAAAAGTGATTCTTGTCACTTTTGGATTAAATTGTAATTTTAGCCA
This sequence comes from Rufibacter soli, assembly GCF_054781795.1. Taxonomy (NCBI): domain Bacteria; kingdom Pseudomonadati; phylum Bacteroidota; class Cytophagia; order Cytophagales; family Hymenobacteraceae; genus Rufibacter; species Rufibacter soli. The sequence goes on from NZ_BAAGTS010000002.1 coordinate 615,882, forward strand.
TTCTAACCTGTTACTACATGCTAAACTATATTACCTGGGACGTTTCTCCCGACATCTTTTCGCTGGGGCCGGTGACCGTGCGCTGGTACGGCTTACTCTTCGCCATGGCCTTTGTGGCCACCCAGCCCATTGAAAAATACATTTACCGCAAAGACGGCCGCAAAGACGAGGATGTAGACATTCTCACCATGTACATGATTGTGGGTACCGTCATCGGCGCGCGCCTGGGCCACTGTCTGTTTTATGACCCGGTGTATTATCTGTCTAACCCCCTGGAGATTTTTAAGATCTGGGAAGGCGGCCTGGCCAGCCACGGCGGTACCATTGGTATTCTGCTGTCACTGTACCTGTTCTGCCGCAAATACAAGTTTGATTACCTCTGGGTGCTGGACCGCATTGTGATTGTGGTGGCCGTGGGCGGGATGTTCATCAGGTTAGGAAACCTCATGAACTCTGAGATCATTGGCAAGCCCACAGACCTGCCCTGGGCCTTTAAGTTTATGCGCAACAATGAGCTGTTCAATGGCGTGCCGGCCTATATGGATCCCCGCCACCCTAGCCAGTTATATGAAAGCCTTTTCTGTCTGGTGTTGTTCATTTTGCTATACACGCTCTGGAAGCGCGGGGCCGGCCAGATTAGAGGATTCCTGTTTGGGCTGTTTGTGACGTTGCTCTTCACTTTCAGGTTCCTGATTGAGTTCACCAAAGAGAACCAGGAGAAGTTTGAAGACGAACTACCGTTGAACATGGGCCAATGGCTGAGTATTCCGTTGATCTTGATTGGCATTGCCGTCCTGATCTATTCGTTACGGCAACCCCGGCAGCCCAAAATGGTAGCCAACAGCAAGGCGGTTTAGGCCTGTTTTGCCAAAAACACCCTTAAAACGCCCGGGCCCCGCTCTAAACAGAGAGCGGGACCCGGGCGTTTTATATGATAAGCAAGGTGTACTACAAACTGAACTGGAAGAGATTTCCTTCCTCGTTGCTGATGATCAGGTTGCCGTTATCCTTGAAGAGCACGGCCTCGGCCTGGCCCACCTTGGGTAGATCCAGCACCTGGGGTTCTTGCGCGAAAAATTGGTTTGACCCTTTGGTAACCGGATACAGGTAAAGCTTGCCATAGGTCAAAACCGCCAGGTGCCTGCCGTCGGGGCTAAGGTCAGCGGAAGTAACCAGGCCGGGCAGTTGCTGCTTGCGCAGGAGTTTGGCCGTGTGGGTGCCGGGCGTGTCTTCCAGTTCATAGAGTTTGGCGTACCTGGAGGCGCCGCGGTCTTTGGAGATGAGGTACAGCTTGCTGTTGTGCCAGAAAAATGCCTCGCAGTCAAAATTGCGGTCGCGTTTCTCTAGGTTACCGCTGGGCTGGTCTTCATACTTGAAATGGATTTCCTGGGCCTTGAACCCATTTTTAGGCGACACTTTGTAGATGTGCAGGTCTCGGCGTTTGTTGCTGTTGTTGCCCGTGTCGCCTATGTAGAGAAAGCCTTTGGTGTCTTGGGCCAGGTCTTCCCAATCTGTGTTGGTGGTACCGTTCACCGTTACTTCGCGCAGCAGTTTTCCCTTCTCGTTGATCTTGTAAAGCACAGGTCCGTTGCCGGCGTCATTGTGGGTCCAGTAGGTGTTGGGTTCATCGGCTAGCTCCAGCCCCGAACTCTCAACAATAGCCTCTGGCAATTGGGCCAGGTGGCGCAAAGGGCCGGCCGGCGCCAGGGCGGGCGCGTTACTGCTTAAGACAAAGGCAACGGATAACCCCAAAAGGGCGCATCGTCTAGAAAAAGAAACATGTTTCATTCTGGTTCCTGTAAAGTGGGTAAAAGTCCTGGCCGGTTGGCGGCGGAACTTTATTTAACGAAACCAGGAAAGCAGGGGTTGAGAAAAATGTGATTTACGCCCTTTCTTCTGTTTTGAGCCTGTTTTTAGTAAAACGGGCTCAAAACAGAAATGCCAATTGGCTGGGCAGAAATGTACTACCTAGCCGGTTTGTGATAGGTGAGTTGGAAACGAATCTGGAACCAGATGTTCGCCTTTACCTTTTGGAAGGAAAACTGTTGGCCTGGGGTTTTAAGCTCGGGCGTACCAGGTAAACCAAAAGCAGATAGGCCAGGCTAGGAAGACCCACCCACAGGAACTCACTCTTAAGCACTGCCAGCCCCCGGCTACTAAAGAAATTCTTTACCCCAATAGGCGATACCTGAATTGGGCGCCAGGGCAGAAAGTACCGTGTATTGTCAAACGGGGAGAAGATGGCCACACCCAGGCCCCCGGTGGTCATGGCGTCCAGGAGGGGGTGAGAGGCTGTGCAAAGGAAAAAGAAAAGCACGTATTTTAGGCCGCTGGCCGAAAAGAGAGGCGTGCGCCGGTAAAACAGAGACGTGATGACTAATCCCAGGAGCAGCGCAAAGACCAGCGAATGGGAGAAACCCCGGTGGCCCAGAAAATGCTGGTAAGGAACGCCAAATTTAAACATGACCACGTCAGCATCTGGAAACACCGCGCAGAAAGCCCCCAAGGCCAAAAGTTTAACGGTCTTTCCTTTAAGCCTGGTGCCTTTCCCTAGGGCCACCGCTACCAGCGCATGGGCAAATGCTGATGCCATTCTGTGTTTTGCGTTAAATAGTTAGCTGGTAAAGAAACGCATTCTCAGGCAAGAAACAACTTCAAAAAAGGTCCCGAAGCAGAATAAGCAGGCTTTACCTATCGGACTTGTTCCTCTTATAAAACATGCCTAAAGCAGCAGTGCCGCCACTTGACCAGGTGGCGGCACTGCTGCTTTAGGCATGTTTTGCCAAAAACGGGCTTAAAACGCTAGTGCGGATTATACGCCAATATCTTCGTTCCAAAGGGCGGGCTTTTCCTGGATAAATTGTTGCATGAGAGCGTAACATTGATGATCATCTACCACCGTCACCTCCACGCCCCGCGAGCGCAATAATTCTTCCTCTCCCATAAAGGTTTGGTTTTCGCCCACCACCACTTTGGGTATGCCATACAGCAGAATGGTACCCGAGCACATAGGGCAGGGCGAAAGGGTGGTGTAAATGGTACACTCGCGGTAGACGGCCGCCGGTTGCCGACCTGCATTCTCCAGGGCATCCATTTCGCCGTGCAGAATGGCGCTGCCTTGCTGCACCCGTTTGTTGTGGCCCCGGCCAATGATCTGGCCGTTGTGCACCAAAACCGATCCAATGGGAATTCCCCCTTCAGCGTATCCTTTTTTAGCCTCCTCTAGGGCGGCCTGCATAAATTGATCTGTCATAGCGTATGTTTATAAGGGTACTGCCAATCTGGAGCACCTACGGCATGGTACGTGGCGGCAGCCGGAAGAGATATCACCCAGCGCCAAAGGAGACCATGAAACAGGCACCCCGGTAAGGGAATGGGTAAAGCGATGGGTTATTGAGGCAGGAAAGAAAAAAACAGGCTTCCGTTTTGGAGGCGTTTTTTGGAAAACACCCCCAAAACGGAAGCCAAAAGAAAAGCCATGCAGGGTTTACCGGTGGTTGAAAAACCCCATATGGGGTATGTCTACCTGGCCTTTATGGTCTAAGGCGGCAAACTTCTCTTTTACCAGTTGGGCCAGAAGACCGGTAAACTGCTGCTCAATGGCCTGGTGGAGTAAATGCCTCCACTGGCGGCTTATGAAAGAGTGGGAAAGCTTAAGGGAGGTGTAGATGCTTTCGGGCATTTCACCGCTCTGGCCAAGCAAAAGCCAGCTGAATAAGGCAAAAAGCCCACCCATCATTTTCTCTTTTTCTGGGAGCGGAAGCTGGTGGCAATACATGGAACGCAATGGGTCGTGTTCCACTGCGTCACAGAAAGATTCCACCAATTGCTTAATGTCTTCTTCCTGTATGAGTCCGTTGAGCACCTGCTCCAGCTTTACGGTAGCGGTCATGGTTTCTTAGGCTGGAAGTTGAAAATGTAACGAGGTATGCCTGGCCAGAATTGACGCGCTCGCCTTCGCCACCTCGGCTTTGCGTCCTTTAAAGTTTTCCTCCAGGACCTGGTAGAATAAGTGGATCCATCTGCCAATATGAGTGGTGGGCAGATGCAGAAATGCGTAACTGGCCAGTGGGTGACGCAGAAACGGGGAAGCCTCCAGCAGCACAGACTGCCAGAAACGCAGCATGAGTTCTTGGTTGTGCGCTATTTCTTTTTCCACTGAGGGCGGAAGCAGGTTTTGAAGGCGACCTTTCTCCTCAAAGGCTTTTACCAGCAGCACGATGTCTTGCTCTGAGATGATATCAGATTCAGGAATGGGAGTGATAGACGGCATTGGGTGGTAGGGTTTAGGGTGGGTGCGCCACACAAGATGGCTCAGAAACGGAAACTCTGCGCGTAGATCCCTTTCCCTTTGTCATTTTAGGGCTGCTTGGGATTACTGCAGGAGAGCATAGGAAAGCGCCATACAAAGCGCTTCAGTATCTTACCAATTGATCGCTTTTTCCAGGGAAGGAAGAAGATACAGGTACAAGCCTACTGGCGGGCAAATACCGGTCACAGAGGAGCCAGAGCGTTAAGAGGAGCAAACGAAACGTTTACCAACTACACCTTAAAAGAACAGGTGCCACTAAAAAATGCTTTAATGCAAAGATAGAACGGTGATGCACTGATTTTATTAATGAATATACGAATCTATAATTAAAAATACTAACGAATTAGGGTAACAAGTAGGATATCTTTAATGAAATAGATTAAAATTATCGAATTTGGTTTTCCTGTTTAAAAGGAATAGTTACCCGTGAACCTGTCCTTCTCGCTTGGGGCTAGCACAGAAGGTTCACCCACCAACCCTTAGGTTAAATGTAGCGTTCGGCAAACCGGAAAAAGTCGCCCTTGTACTCGCTGAAGTCTTTGGAGAAGGCGGCCATCTGGTTTTTATGTTTCAAGTGTACCTCGCGGTAAAGCTGGTCGTTGACTGGTAATCCGTCCTGGACAAGCCGCTGAAGATACGCCTCGTGCCGCCTGATACCTTGTCGGTACTGGGGCAGGAGTTCTCCCTGGAAATAGATGATCAGTTGCTGGAAATGGTCCAGGTGCCTTTTGTCATCGGCGGTAGCCTGTTGGGTGATTCTTTCCAAAAGCCTTTGGTAAAAGTTAAGCTCAAACCCCCAGAACGCAATATCCTGCAGCCAGGCTTTGCTTTCCTGGTGCAGATCAGAGATCCCAATTTCAAGCAGGTGGTTCGGTGAAATGGTGTGCTGGGTTTCCATCTTTTTCTGAGTTTTAGGTAGACGAAGAACAGAACTTTTGCTAAGACGAATTTCACTAAACTCTACACCAAAAGCAAAATTAATTGGTGTTAAAATAATAAAAAATTTAAATAAATTGATAAGATAAAGAGTTGTTTCTCTCTTATGGTGTTGGATTGCCCAATGTGGAACCAGTCATACAGAGGTAAGCCAACGATTGTGTGAATAGTGGGAAGAAATAACTAGGGGACAGGATCATACCCATGACCACCCCAGGGATGGCAGCGGCCAATCCGCTTTAGAGCCATCCAGCCGCCTTTAAAGGGACCGTATTTTACAATGGCCTGCTGCGCGAAGGCTGAGCACGTAGGCGTGAAGCGGCAGCTGCCGGGGGTAAGTGGGGAAATGGTATAGCGGTAAACCCAGACAATGCCCAAAAAGAGTTGCCGGAAAAGCCATTTCAAAAGCGTCATAATACGTCTAGTATCGCGAAAAAAAGTGACAAATCATTACCTTTGCCCTATAACAAACGAACAATTGTAATGATGAAAAAAGTTTATACCATACTTCTGGCCCTGGTGGTAGCCTCTGGTTTTACCGCCCGCGCCGATGAGGGAATGTGGTTGCCACTGCTGGTAAAGCGCCTCAACCACGTAGATATGCAGAAACAAGGCCTGCAACTAACCGCCGAGGAAATCTACAATGTGAACAACGCCAGCCTCAAAGACGCCATTGTGCAGTTTGGCGGTTTCTGTACCGGTGAGTTCATCTCTAAGGAGGGCCTGTTGCTGACCAACCACCACTGCGGCTATGATGCCATTGCCAATAACTCCACGCCTCAGGACAATATCCTGAAGAACGGCTGGTGGGCCATGACAAAGGAGCAGGAAAAGAAAAACGAAGGCCTTTTTGTAGACATTCTGGTGCGCATGGAAGACGTGACCGGCCAGGTGTTGCAGGGCATTACCCCGCAAACCCCAGAGCAGGAACGCACCAAACTGGTTGCCGAACGCTCCAAGGCCATTGCTGACGCTGCCAAGAACAATGGCCAGTATGTGAGCTACGTGCGTGATTTCTTCAATGGCAATGAGTATTATATGTTCGTATACGAGCGTTTCTCAGACGTGCGCCTGGTAGGCACACCGCCAGAGAGCATCGGTAAGTTCGGGGGCGATACAGACAACTGGATGTGGCCCCGCCACACCGGCGACTTCTCTATGTTCAGGGTATACATGGCGCCAGACGGTAAGCCGGCCACTTATTCTGAGAAGAACGTGCCTTACCGTCCTAAACACCACCTGCCTATCTCTATGAGCCCCGTAAAAGAAGGAGACTTCTCCATGGTGTTCGGGTTCCCGGGCCGTACTACCCGTTTTATGGCCGGTTCTGGTTTGGGCATGGCCGTAGACCAGTCTAACCCCATGCGCATTAAGCTGCGCGAGCGCCGCCTGGCCCTTATGAAAGAAGCCATGGACGCCTCTGCGGCAGACCGCCTGAAACTGGCCTCTAACTACGCCAGCATCAGCAACTACTACAAATACTACATTGGGCAGAACGAGGGCATCAAGCGTATGAAAACCCTTAACAAGAAAGCCTCAGAAGAAAAAGCGTTCCAGACCTGGGCGAACGCCGATGCCAACCGCAAAGCCCTGTACGGCAGCGCCCTGGCTGACATCAACGCCTCTTACGCCGGCCAACGCGACTACAACCTATCCGCTATCTATCGCACAGAGGCCGCTTTCGCACCCCAATTGATCGCGCATGCCTACCAGTACACCCCGCTATACAACTACCTCAAAGAAGGCAAGGTTGATAAGACCAAGCTAGACCAACTGGTGAAAGGCTACCAGGACATGAACAAAGAGTTCTACGCCAACTACGTGCCGTCTTCTGATCAGAAAATCTTTGCCGAGCTGATGAAGATGTACTACACAGACGTTCCAAAGTCACAGCACGCTGCTATCTTCAAAGACCTGACCACAACGTACAAAGGTGATTTCAAGAAATGGGCCGCCGATGTGTATGGCAAATCTTTCCTTGCCTCAGAGGCCAAAGCCAACGCGTTCCTGGCTAACCCTACCCTGAAAGCCCTGGAAGCTGATCCTGCGTTCAAGTTCATGCGCGCCGTGCAGACCAACTATCAGGAGAACATCATGCCTAAGCTGAATGAGTACAATGCTTCCCTGGCCAGAGCCAACCGCCTGTACGTGGCTGGCCTGCGCGAGATGAACCCTAACAAGGTGTTCTACCCAGACGCTAACTCTACCCTGCGTCTGAGCTACGGTACCGTGAAAGACTATGAGCCCCGTGATGGTGTGAACTACAAGTACTACACTACCCTGCAAGGTGTGGCGGAAAAAGAAGATCCTACTAACCCAGAGTTTGAGGTACCAGCCAAGCTGCTGGAACTGTACAACAAGAAAGACTACGGGCGCTACGGCCAGAACGGTGAATTGCGTGTGGGCTTCATTACCAACAATGACATCACGGGTGGTAACTCTGGTTCACCAGTGATCAACGGTCGCGGTGAATTGATTGGCCTGGCCTTTGATGGCAACTGGGAAGCCATGACCGGGGACCTGGTGTTTGACCCCGAGTACAAGCGCTGCATTAACGTAGACATCAAGTACGTTCTCTTTATCATGGACAAATTTGCCGGGGCCGGCCATCTGGTAAACGAGATGACCCTGGTAGACAAAGGCAATCCTAATACCGCCTTCAACCCGGCCATCAATGATGTGAAAATGGACGGCAAGATGGAAATAGAAACTCCGGAAGGCGAAATTAAAATCAAGAAGAAAGGCAACGAGACCAAGATCAAGAAGGAAACCAAGAAAAAGAAAAGCTAAGCTGGTTTCGGCCTGTTTTCAGAAAAACACCCTTGAAACGCCCGGTGCACCTGCGCCGGGCGTTTTTTTGTATAGGTAAACCAAAGGCAAGTGTCAAGGACCAATCTTTAGAGCTGTCGAAGTCTTTGTTAGTCTGTAAAATAAATAGTTTATGCTTAATACTTTAGACACACTTCTCCGTAGTACATGCGTTGGCCATTCCCCTAGCCTATGCAGCAAATCTTACGCGTTAGCCTGCTTCTTTTTTGCTTGTGTTGTCCTTGTATTGGCAAGGGGCAAACCAATAACGCCGCTGTTGGGGCTCGGGCCGTTGGCTTGGGCGGGGCAGCCGTTACATTGGCAGATAGCTGGGCCCTCAGCAATAACCCAGCAGGCATAGCCACCCTTAAGCAAGTACAATTAGGGGCTTATGCCCACAACCGCTTTTCCTTAAAAGAGCTTACCACCGTGGGGCTTTTGGCCGTTTTGCCTACCCATAGATGGGGAACCGTAGGCCTTGACGCGCAACGGTTTGGCGGGGATCTCTATAATGAGCAACGGCTGGGCATTGGGCTGGCCCACCAACTAGGCGTGGTCCGCCTAGGCCTAAAGGCCGATGTATTGCAGGTGCGGGTGAAGGAGTGGGGCAGCCGGAAAACGGTAGCCTTGAGCCTGGGCGGGCAATCTGAATTAGTACCAGGGCTAACGTTTGGGGCCCTCATCTATAACCTGAACCAAGCCAAGCTAGCCCAGTTCCAGGATGAACGCGTGCCCACCGTCATGAAAATGGGGCTGGGCTACCAGGCCACTGCCAAGGTCCTGCTGGTGGCTGAAGCCGAAAAGGAACTGGAACACCCGGTGGCTGTAAAAGCGGGAATTGAGTACCAGGTGCTGCCAGCTTTAGCCCTCAGGACCGGATTCAACTCCGGCACCCGAGCAGGCACCGCAGGCGTGGAAGTGGCCTTCGGGCAGTTTCAGGTGGGGTATGCGGCGGGCGCGCAGCACCGGTTGGGGATGAGTCATTACCTGTCTTTAGGCTATTTGCCACTGAAAGGGAAGCAGCCATGAGATTCCGTTTCTGGCCCGTTTTTTTAATTTTAGCCCTAAACCAGGTGGCTACTGCTCAGGAGGTTCCCAGGCCACCCGTAGATGTGGAACTACTGGTCCAGGAGCTTTTCGCGCAGCAGGATGATGAGAACGCCGTGGCTTATGAAGACCTTTACGAGAACCTGCTCCAGTATTACCGCCAGCCTCTGGACCTGAACCGCGCCTCCCGCGAGGAACTCCGCAGCCTTTTTCTTCTTTCCGAAAGCCAGATCTCAGCGCTTCTCCTGCACCTTCAGGAAAATGGCCGTTTGGTCAGTCTTTATGAGCTGCAATCTATTCCCGGCTTTGATTTGTTGAGCATCCGGCGGCTGTTGCCCTTCGTGACGGTGCAGGCGCTGGGGCAAATAGGGCAGCGCACTTGGCAGGAAAGGCTCAAGAATGCCGATACTCATACGCTCCTGCTCCGTTATGACCGCACTGTGCAGCAACGCCGCGGCTACACCCCGCCCGAAGGCCGTTCCGTGACCCGGTACCAGGGTTCCCCAGATAAATACCTGGTTCGGTATCGGCTGAGCCAGCCCAAAGATTTCAGTTTTGGCGTGACCGCCGAAAAAGATGCGGGGGAGGCCTTCACGTGGAACCCCAGCCAACGCACCTATGGATTTGACTTTCTTTCGGCGCACGCCCAGTTGTATGACCGTGGTCCTTTCAAAACCATTGCCTTAGGTGATTACCAGCTGCAGTTTGGGCAGGGGTTGTTATTGTCGGGTGGGTTGGGGGTGGGCAAAGGCAGCGAAACCATCACTACCGTCCGGCGCAGCCAACTAGGCATTAGGCCGCATACCTCTTCCCTGGAAACCGGTTTCTTCAGGGGTGCCGCCGCTACCCACCGCTGGCGCGGGCTGGAATCTACGCTGTTTCTGTCTAGCCGGCGGGTAGACGCTTCAGTAGGAGAGACGCTCGCGGAAGATACCACGCAGTTCACCTTAGGAGGCCTGCAGACCTCAGGACTGCACCGCACCCCCACCGAGGTGGCGAACCGGCAACGTACGCGAGAACAGGTAGTTGGAGGGAATATCACCTATCGGAATCCTGGCCAAACCTATAGCTTAGGAGTGACCGTGGTCCATACTGATTATGGGCTACCCTTACAACAGCGCCCCGAACCGTACAACCTTTTCACCTTCAACGGCACCAAAAACACTGCCGTGGGCCTGCATTACAGCTATCTCTGGCAGAACCTGAATTTCTTTGGTGAAACCGCCCGTTCTGGAAATGGCGGGTTAGGCACCGTGAATGGATTGCTGCTGAGCCTTTCTGAAAAAGTGGAAGTGGCCATGGTCTACCGCTACTATGGCCGTCATTTCCAGACGCTGTACGGCACCGCCTTTGGGGAAGGCAGCCGTAACCAAAACGAGAGCGGGCTTTATACGGGCGTTAAATTGAAACTAGGCAACCGCTGGCAGTTAACGGGTTATTATGACCGTTTCTCGTTCCCCTGGCTCCGCTACCGCATAGACGCCCCCTCCGCCGGGGAAGAATACCTAATGCGCCTGCAGTTTATGCCCTCCAAAACCACATTGCTTTACGGGCAGTACCAATTTGAACACAAAGACCGCAATGAAACGCTACCGGGAGAAGCGCTCACCCAGGTAACCGAAACACAGGCGCACCGCTTTCTATTGCTCCTGGATGTAAGTCAACTGCTCAGTTTACGGCTTCGGTCCAGGGTGCAGGCCAGCCAGTTCGGGCAGGGTAGCCGAACCCGTACTGGTTACTTTATGGCGCAGGATATTAGCTGGGAGTTTAGGCAGACCCGCCTCAGCGCCCGCTACGCCCTCTTTGACACCGATGATTATGATACCCGCATCTATGCCCCGGAGCAGGATGTGCTCTACGCCTTTTCCATTCCGGCTTTTGCGGGCCGTGGTACGCATCTTTACTTCCTGGCGCAGCAACGCCTCACCAAAAGCCTGGATCTCTGGGTCAAACTCAGCCACACCCATTACCGTGGGCAAAGTACCGTCAGCACCGGGCTAGAGGAAATCAAAGGCCCCCGGCGCACCGATGTGCGGGTACAGGCGCGGTACCAGTTTTAGGTTGTTTTAAGAAAAGTAGGCTTGAAACACTTAGCGCAAAGTTGCGGGGTTGCCGGCTACAAATTCTGTTGGGGCAACTGGGAGTGGGTTTATCTGGTAAAGGTAAATATGCTTGTCAAACAGCAGGATGTACTCCCTTTCAAATGACTTCAGGTGCTTCACCGGATAAGGGGTGAATTCCAAAGGTAAATAGGAAGAAGAGATCAGAATTACCGGTTGTTGCTGTTTCTGGGCTAAGGCCTGGGCCCATTGCAAGTTCTGAAAAGGGGTAAGGGTGTTATGAGATTCTTCATCAAAACCAAAGAAAGTCCTGAAGCGTCCTCTTACAAGATTGTAAATTGGCTTTTTCAAGTAGGCACCAACGGTAGAAGCATTGAACTCATCTGAAGAAGCCAGAAGGTAATCTGGATAATTGGCCTTTAAAAAAGCCGCCACGTCTTTACCTGGGCTAAATGAGTACCTGTAATCCATGGATACAGCATACAAACCAGTCAAGAATTGCGAGACAGTAGCCAAGAGTAAAAGGAAACTGAAAAGCCTGGCTTTCCCCCCTGGAATAGAAAAGAAGAATCTTGATGAAGGAGGCCCTGAAGAAGCTTTGTAATAAGTAGAACCTAGCCAGAACAAGGCCACGGCATACAGAAAGAAGTGCGCGTGGTGGCGTAGGTACAACTCGTATTTAAAAGCGAAGAAGTGGAAAAGCGCGGCAAACAATAAGAGCAGACAGATTAAAAGCCTGTAGGGTCTTAAGGAGTAAATAAAGAAAAGAACCAGAATAAAAGAGAGAATTATTTCCTGCCTGGTTTTCAGGTAGGAGGTATTCCAAAAATGGAAGGTCATATCCGGAACCGGGAAAAAAGCCTGCCAGATACGGGTAGCCGCTTGCTGTATTTTGTAAGGGTCCCACATAAGACTGTGGCCTAGGCCTAAGTAATGGGTAATGCTCCAAAATGAGAACCCACAGCCTACCAACCAAAGCAAAAAACCAAGGCCAAACTTGCCTGCACCTATTTTCTGCCATCCTGTTATGTTGTCCCAGCCCTTGTAGGCTTCCGCAAATAAGAGCAAGCCTAAAATACCCGAGAAGTAAAGGCCAAATAAATGCGTTTGCGCGTTCAGGGCCAATAATCCAATATATAGGTACCAATGTGAAAAGCGCCTTTGGTAAAAGGCACAAAGCAAAAACATGGTGAATAATTCTAATGCATAAAGCCTACTGAGAATACCATATTCAAATAACCCATAGTACCCAAAGCAGAATAAAAGCCTGGTTACTTTAGAAAAAGGCGCGTACCGCAGGAAAAGAAACACAAAGCCTACCGCAAAAAAATATTGCGAGACTTTCAAGGCCTGCAGGTTATCTGTAAACCTGGTGACTACATACAGAATGCTGTACCAAAGGTTAGGGTGCCCTTCAAACCGCTTATTATACAGTAGTTCGCTGTAAGAATTACTATGCAAGGCCAATAACCAAGGCTCTGTTTCATCAGACCATAGTTCATGGAATGGCATTAGATAAGCCAATAGCAACCCATAAAGCACTACAAAAAACAAAGCAAACGCGCTGTTGCGCTGTAAAAGCATAAACGGTTTACTTTGAATCATTTGACTGTTCATGGTACTCTTGTTCAGTATTTACGTCCCAGATATTGGCCTTGTCTGTGCGGCCCTGGGCAATGTTCTCTACTGCTAGCATAGCCGTAAGCATGGAATGGTCCTGGTTGTTGTATTTGTGCATACCGTTGCGGCCCACCAAAAACAGGTTCTCAATTTGGTCCAGGAAGGCCTGCACCTTAGGGAACTCGCTATAGGAGCCAAAGTAGGCAGGGTAGGCCTTGGGCATTTTTACCACCGTACCGTCCAGTACCTGGTCTTTGGAGATGATGCCCAGTTTATCCAACTCTTCAATAGCCAGTTGCTTTAAGTCTTCTTCTGCCATGTGCCACAATACATCTTCCTCCTGACAGAAATATTCTACCCCCAGCCATACTTTGCCCGGGTCAGTTACCAGATAGGGGCTCCAGTTGTTGAAAAGCTGCAGGCGGCCAGCCTGCACATCTGGTTCCTGTATATAAATCCAATTGTCCTGAATCAAAGGATGGTCTTTTTCCTCAATGGCCAGTTTGTTCAAGAGCAAGCCCACAGAGATAAAATTGCGGTAGGGAAGATGTTCGGCAATCTCGCGGACCTCTGACGGCACTACATTCCCCAAGGCCCGTATCAGGCTTCGGATGGGCATGGTGGAAATCACGTAGTCAGGATTTACCTGGTGAGTGATTCCAGAAACCATATCCTGGATAGTAGCAGAAATGATTCTGTTATCCTTCAGTTCCAGTCCTACCACCTTTTGCTGCATGTGCACCTCGCCTCCTTTCTCCTTTACTTGGCGGGTAACTACTTCCCACAGGTGCCCGGGGCCCAACTTGGGGTAGAGGAATTGCTCAATGAGAGAGGTCTGCACGTTCTTCTGCATAAAATCTGCTGAAGGCGAGAAGAACTGTTGTTTGAGGAAGTGCTTTACCGCTTGGGTAATGGAAAGGGCTTTAATGCGTTGTGCGCCCCATTCGGCACTGATCTGGTTACAGGGTACGCCCCAGACTTTCTCTGTATAGGCCTTGAAGAAAGTGCGGTAGAGGTGTTCGCCAAAGCGGTTAATGAAAAACTCCTCCAGGTTCTTCTCCTGTTTAATAGGCTTTACCACCTGTTTCAGGTAACTGAATACGGCCTTGGTAGACCAACCTATCCCTAATTGCGAAAGGGTGCCCACGGTAAAGGAAAGCGGGTAGTCAAAGAATTTACGCCTGAAGAAAATGCGAGACTTCCGTTGGCGAAGCAACATGACGTCATCTGAGGAAGGTGCAGCCGTAGAGGCAATTGCCGGAACTGTCCTGATCTTTCCCTGATAGGCCAAGTTGCCCACCGTTTGCCCTGGCTCCAGTTGCAGGGGCAGGATAGAAAGCCACCATTCCATTACCCGGTCAGATTTGGAAAAGAACCGATGACCACCAATGTCCATTCGGTTGCCTTTGTAGTTGATAGTAGCAGAGATACCGCCAATGCGATCTGTGCTTTCCACTACAATTGGATGCAAGTTGGTCTGCTGCAGAAATTCAAAGGCGGCCGTTAAACCAGCCGGGCCAGCGCCAATAATGAGGGCTGTAGAGGGTGAAGACATAGTGGCCAAAAAAGTCGTAACCCAAAGATAGCAGGAGAATACTGATTTTCTATTGGACACCCCTGCCAACCCTACTAAATGACGTTGATTACCGGTGCGTTAAATGATCTCCTTTGGTTTTAGGGAACAGGAATTTTAGTAATGCAGACAGCCTGCTGTTTTAAGCCTGTTTTTCTAAAAACAGGCTTAAAACAGCAGGCTGCAATGAATAGGCTTAAAAATTAGGCAGATTTAATGACCGAGCAGGTGGGCTTAAGCCGGGCACTGAGGAGCTTCCCTTTCCGGTCCAGTTCCACTTCACAGCATTCCAGAAAAACAGATTTCAATTTCTCCCGCCCCCTCTGAATACGGGATTTAGTTCCCGAAAGCGTTAAACCCAACTGGGTGGCTATTTCTTGCTGCGGAAGCCCTTCCAGGTCGCTAAGACGAAGAGGTACGGCGTATTTGGCCGGTAATATTTGGAGCAGAGGCAGAACGAAGGGCTCCAGCTCCTGAAAAGGGTTCTCCTCTTTAGGATCCATGGTCAGATCGGTGTCTTCTGGGAGATGGGTTTCGCGCTGGCGTTCTCTGTAAAAATCAACTACCACCTTGCGGGTAATCCCATAAAGCCAGGCTTTCGTATTTCTTACCCGGGGCAGCGCTTCACAGTGCCGGTGAACCTTAAGTAAAACCTGTTGCGTCAAGTCTTCGGCGTCTGCCAAGTTCTGTACCCGCTTCCGGATAAAGCCCTGCAGCGCTTCCTGGTACAGGAGGAATATCGGTGCCACTGCTTCGCAAGGATCAGAGATGGTGCTATCTGAATCCCAGGGGCTTTTGGCGGAACAGGAAGGAGATTCAACAGACATAAGGCATATAAGTATAATTGATTATGTGTTTTGAGCCTGTTTTACCAAAAACAGGCTCAAAACGGGTAAGAGTTAAATCTTTAAAGGCCTACCACCAAACTGCGGCGCTCTAGAAGAAGGATGTCCCGCCACTGGCCTTTCAACTGGCCCAACCGTTCCCGCAGACCCACTACCCTGAAACCGCATTTTTGGTGCAACCGCACACTTGCTTCATTTTCCTTGAGAATCCCTGCCTGCAGAGTCCAGATTCCCTTTGCTTCAGAAGTAGAAATAAGGGCCTGAAGCAGGGCTTTCCCTATTCCCTGGCCTTGATAATTTGTGCGAACGTAGACGCTTACTTCTGCTACCCCGCCATAAACGCATCTGCCGGAGACCGCGCTGAGAGCGGCCCATCCTGTCACATCCCCCTCTGGGGAGAGGGCAACCAGGCGGCTGTGAGGCAGATGGCCCTGGTCCCAGGTAGGCCAAGCCGGCGCGGATGTTTCCAGAGTGGCATTCTTCGTGGCAATTCCCTGCTCATAAATTGACTTTACCTGCGGGTAATGCGAAGGCAAAAAAGGGGCTACCATAACGGAAGAGAGCGTGTCCATAGAAGTTTGATGTAAGATGATAGTGGGCCACAAAAAAAGAGGGATGATAAATTGGTTCTTCTTCATTTACCATACCCTATTTGTACTTTTCCAAATGTATAAAATCTTGGCCTTATAACGTGATTCAGGCCAGGTTATAGGATACTATAGGGGTGCATTATCTCCTTGTAGGAGGATTGTGCTTTCGGTTTGTTCTGGACACTGGGTTACTACAATTAATTTTTTTGCTGGCATGGGGTAAATTCCAAATGTATCAGGGCTTAAAAAAATTTACTTGAAAAGGATGCAAGTATTAGAGTAGGCCTAAATGCCTGAGAATTCTTATGCCTGTATTTCTGGTATTGGTTAATGCTCTGATAACAAGGAGGCACTACAAAGGGCATTAAGCGTCGGTTTTAATAGAATTAATATGCCTTGAGCGTTCCTCAAACCACTGGCCAGATTTCAGCATCACCTTTTTTTGGTACCTTGCTTTCTCTTTGCCAGTAAAGAAGCAAAAGCGAACTCAGCAAAATGACGGTTGGTAACCAAGAGCCTAATGTAGATACTCCCTACCTGATCCAATTCCCTGGCATTGGCGGGCCTGAGGTAGGCTATATTTCAGTGGCGGAGAATAAAAGGCAGGTTCCGTTTGTGGTGAAGAGGGTATTTTGGACCTACGGTACGCCTGAGAGTATAGTAAGGGGCCGCCACGCGCATTTTGCCACCCACCAAATCATTATCGCTGTGACTGGTCGCATTCTGGTCACCACAGAGATGGCCAACGGCGAATTGAAGCTATTTGTGCTGGAAGAACCAAATAAGGGGGTATACATACCACCAAATGTCTGGCATACCATGCAATATTCTGCCTCTGCCGTGCAGTTAGTGTTGGCTTCCACTGAGTACGACGCAACTGACTATATAAGAGACTATACTCAATTCAGAACTACATGGAGCCGGGAATAGAGCAGTTTTTGGCTTGCCGCAAAAACCAGCTTGCCTATTATAGCCCCTTTGGGTTCATGAAGGTGGCAGACCTTTTGGCCCAATTTGAGGCGGTTATTCAACCAAAAACGGCACAATATGGGGCAGAAGAAAATAAATTGAAGCAGGTCATTTCAATTAAGGGGCAAGATTTTGTCTTTCTTTATGAATACCTGCCCTGGGACAGTCAATTCTTTAACAGGAGATGTTACCGATTATTTACGGTTTTATACTCCCAGGAAAATGCTCCTGCGCTAGTTGAGGCAGTTCAGGTTTTTAAAAGCAGTTTGCAAAAGACACCTAATTGCTATTGTACAGCAGAAATACCAGCCGAAGATATTTTTCTGATTCAGTGTCTGAATGAAGCCGGCCTTAGATTAGTAGAAACCAGGGCCCACTACTATAGAGCCGATCTTCAGAATTTTACAGAGAAGAGAGAGTTGGTGCGGACAGCCACTTTAGAAGACATTCCCATTCTTTCAAGGGTGGCTGCTACCTGCCCTAATGCTTATGACCGTTTACATGCAGATTACACATTCGCAGAAAAAGAGGCTGATCAATACCTAGCTACTTATGCTGCTTCCGCAGTGAGAGGTTTCTGTGACCAGGTTTTGGTGCCCAATCAAAAAGACATTCAGGTAGCTTCCTTTATAGCTTTTAATCTTTCTGCCACCGTTTTCCCTAATGAAACAGTAACTTTTGTGAAAATTGCGCTAGCCGCGGTGGGTATTGAAAACAGGGGTTGGCTGGTGAAGCTTCTTTCAGAAGCCGTATGGTTCGCAAAGGAAAATAAGGCTGCCTATGTAATTTACCCTACCCAGATCACAAACAAGGCAGCTATTAGAACATGCGAGAAATTAGGCTTCCGTTATGGACAATCTTATCATCTGCTGGCCTTCAGCTCCAACTAAATGAAACAACCTTTGGTTTTGCCACAATTTCTAAGCGGTAAACTGAAATAAGCACTACCGGGCGATAGAACCCCAAGCAATTGAATTTAACCAGGCTCTACTTTTAGAATTAGGTTTACAGGCTGGGTGGGGGTTATATTGCTAAAAACCTTTTGAAAAAATGCCAACCCTTTCCGTCATAATTCCTTGTTATTATAATGAGCAGAATATTCCTGTAACCGTCAAGGATCTGGTAGCAAATGAAAAATTGTTTTCCCCTGATGTGCAGTTTGAGTATGTATTCGTAGATGATGGCTCCAAAGACAATACCTATCAGGAACTTGTAAAAGCAAAGGAATCATTCCCTGACAAAATAAAAGTGATCAAGCTGGCTGGTAACGTTGGCTCTTACAACGCTATTATTGCAGGGATGGAATATGCCACCGGCGATTGTTCGGTGATTATCTCTGCGGACTTGCAGGACCCCCCTGAGTTGATGGTGAAAATGCTTGGGTACTGGCAACAAGGCTTTAAATTGGTCATTGGTACCAGAAAGGAAAGAGACGAGCCAGTTATGAAAAAGTTTTTTTCTGGGGTCTTCCATACAGTCATGAGAAAAGTAGCCTTTACAAACCTGCCTAAAGGTGGTTTTGACTATGTTCTGTTTGATAGGACCGTGCGGGAAGAAGTTGTGAAACTGAAGGAAGGGAATAGCAATGTCATGTATTTGATGGCTTGGCTAGGTTATGAATTTGTTACCATTCCTTACAGCAGAAGACGAAGAACTATTGGCACCTCTAAATGGACCTTCTGGAAAAATGTAAAGTTGTTCCTTGATTCTGTTTTGTCGTTTTCTTATTTCCCTATAAGATTTATCACTGTTACGGGTTTAATATTAGGAATTGCTGCTTTTTTGTATGGATTGTTTGTCATAGTAGCCAAAATAAGTGGGGCTGTGCCGGTAGAAGGGTGGTCTGCCTTAATGGTAGTGATCCTATTTGTTTCTTCCTTCCAAATGATCGCCTTAGGTGTTATAGGGGAATATGTGTGGCGCGCTCTGGACGTGTCTAGAAAAAGGCCGCTTTATATAGTGGAAGAGGTTATATAAAAGCAAGAGTTAGTGCCTTGCCTTACTAAATAGGTGAATATAATGATGATGATTGCAGTATTGTTTCTTGGTGTTGCCTTATTTGTATTCTTCTATCTGGTTGGATCTTTGTTTTTGCATTTAAAAGTTTCAAAGCAAGCAGGGGTTCTGCAGCATGTGTTAAACTTTTGGGTGGGGTTACTTTTGGTTGTATCTGTGTTTGCCCTTGTCAAGGCCTCCTTTGTATCCATTCTGATCCTGCTTCCATTTATACTCCTCTCGTTTAAAAAATACCTTGTGGTAGATTCTGATAGCGCAGACATTTCAATTGTAAGGTTTTTAAGCTATTCAGTTGGCTTATATGTATTCTTGTTCTTTCTGCAGGTCAATTTCAATTTTGGCTTTCTGCATGATCCTTTTGCTTACATCTCCTATATCCATCCGCCAGAAGATGAAAGATACATATACAGCACTATTATAAGCCTTTTGCATTATAGTGGGGTAGAAACAATTAGCCCAGAATCGGTTTTAAAAGGTTCTTCTGGGGTTTCCCTGTACCATTTTGTGGAGTTTTGGCTAGCAAGTTTATTTAAAACCGTTTACAACGTAAAAAGCGACCTGGTCTTGTTTTACTTTATTTACCCTGTTTTTAAAGTATTTACAGTGCTGGCTGCCTGTTCTGTCTTTGCTTCTTTTTTCAAAAGAGAAACAAGTAAAGCCAAATGGTTTATAATAGGAGGCGTTTTATTCTGCTTTGTGGTGCTTGGAATAAAGTTTGTTTTCCCTCCAGTCTACAAAATGGCTCTAAGGGATATCCTGTTTTTGCCTATGTTGGTGTTGGTTTGCAAAGCAATACAGGGGAAAAGGTATGAACTGGCTATAGCGCTCTTAATGATAGCTTCGGTTGAGAATGTGCTATTTATGCCGGCGCTGGCTCTTTTTTATATAAGCTTCTATTCAACATATAGCCGTAACTCCCTGTTGAAAGGAGTGGGTTTCTTTCTTTTGTATCTGGGATTCTTCTATGTTTTCAAGGAGAAGACGCAAGATAAATATTTCTCATTAGGTTTAAGTGAGGCATTCTTCTCAGTCTTTACGGTAGATAAAGTACGCTTCACTTATAGAGTTTTGTTGCTTGGGGCCTTATCTGTTTCTATGAGGTTATTATTAGGTTACCTATTTGTGAGCAATTACCCAACGCTAAAATTAAAAGGCTTTGTGTTTAGTCTAGGGTATTGGTTTTTGTTGATACTAATAGCCTATCTGTTAGCTTTCGGCTTGATACATGATTTGTCAATTGACGCAAACCAGTTAGAAATTTTAGCCTATATTCTAGTAAACGTATCTTTCTTCTTTTTGCTTTATTATTTTCTAGAGAGGAAGCAAATAGTTGTGTGCATTGTATTGCTTTTGCTATTGAGTGATTATTCATCCCCGTTAGCCAGAGTCAATGTTGCTACCAATTATGACCATGAGCTGCAAAGAAAAATTGAAGAAGTAGGAGAGGGGCGGGTCCTTAGAGGACTGTATGTTGATGAAAGCCTTGTGCTGAAAGACCAATGGTATTTAAAGTTTTACCCTACGTATGTGAATGGATACGCACGGGCAAATGATTATAGAATGTTCTTGTTTAACTATGACGTAACTACTTTTAAAAACTCAATAGCCCAGGTGCCGCTCATATACCAACCTGTTTTAAATAAGATAGTCCAGCCTCTGTTTCCTGTAGATAAACCAATTATTGAAAATATAAAAGAGTATAGAATTTCAATTGTCTGGGTAAAAAAGGATTCAAAGTATTTGAGTGATTTTAAAGATGAAAAGCCAATGCATGAACTGGCCGATTTCTATGTTTATTCTTTTTAGTTGATATTCTGGTGTTAAGGTTCTAAGATTTTTTTGGTTAAGAGACTATCTTATAAAAGCCATTCTATTTCTTCTTACTAATTACAGACGCGTCTTTTAATTTTTAGGAGGGGTCAATCTATGTTTACTTAGTAAGGTTTTATTATGAAACGAATGAAATATTTTCCAATGGAATAGTATAACTATTACTTCTATAGGAAAGAGTAGTAATAGTTATACTATTTAAAATTAATTATTACCAAAATTCAGAATCGAGCTTTACGGCTCCTTACGAGTAGATTTAACCTATTCTAAACCTTATCAGGTATAAATCGTATCTTTGCGGCAATATGTGCGGAATATCAGGAATCTACGCTTTTAGTCAGGAAGGACGAGAGTCTATCCATAACTTACCTAAATCTACAGAGGCTCTTCAGTTACGCGGACCGGATTCAGGAGGACATTTTACCCACGGCTCAGTAGGGCTGGGGCATCGCAGGCTGTCTATTATTGATGTCAGCACTGTAGCCTGCCAGCCCATGCATGATGAGGTGCAGCGATATACTATTGTCTTTAACGGTGAAATCTTTAACTACCAGGAGCTAAAGAAACAGCTGCTGGACAAGGGCTATACCTTTTTCTCTACCTCTGATACAGAGGTTCTGTTAAAGCTTTACATAGAAGAAGGGCCCTCTTTTTTGAAGAAGCTGAACGGGTTCTTTGCGTTTGCTATCTATGATAAAGAAGAAGAGACTCTTTTTGTGGCCCGAGATCGTTTCGGGGTAAAGCCACTACTAGTTTTCCAGGATGAGGATAAACTGGTGTTTGCCTCAGAGATGAAATCCCTATTGGCTTTTGGTATTCCGCGCAAGCTGGATTATGCCTCGCTCTATGAGTATCTGCAACTGAACTACATTCCCGGACCAGCTTCTATTTTTAAAGGCGTAAAGAAATTAATGCCTGGTCATTACCTCTTAATTACAAAAAAAGGGAAAGTAGACAATAAACGCTGGTATAGGATTCCTTATGATGAGAAAAAGGTAAAGCATAATCCTCTTTCTTATGAGGCTCAGCAGAAAAAGCTGGTAGACCTGCTGGATGGGGCCGTGCAGCGCCGCATGATCGCGGATGTGCCGTTAGGGTCTTTCCTGAGTGGCGGTATTGACTCCTCGGCCATTGTGGCCCTGGCCTCGCGACATACGGACCAGCTTAACACCTTCTCCATAGGGTACAAAGACGAGCCCTTCTTTGACGAGACCAAATACGCCAAGCTGGTAGCCGAGAAATACAAGACTAACCACACGGTCTTCTCCCTTACCAACAATGATTTATACGAGCACCTGTTCCGGGCGCTTGACTATATAGACGAACCGTTTGCCGATTCCTCGGCCTTGGCTGTAAACATCCTTAGCCATTACACTCGCCAGAAAGTAACCGTGGCCCTATCAGGCGACGGGGCAGACGAGCTCTTTGCTGGCTACAACAAGCACATGGCTGAGTATAAAGTGAGGCAGGGAGGTTTCGTGGCAGAAACGGTGGCCGCTCTGTTGCCGCTATGGGAGATGATGCCCAAATCGCGTAATTCAGCCCTAGGTAACCGGGTCAGGCAGTTCCAGCGGTTCGGGGAGGGCATGAACCTCTCGGCCAAAGACCGGTACTGGCGCTGGGCCTCCTTCGCTACCGAGGAGGATGCCCGATCCCTGCTAAGCGGAAAATCCAAACGTAATCTTTCCAAAGACGTTTACAAGAAACGCCGTCAGAAAATTCTGAGTCACCTATCACAGAAAGGTGACATCAACGAGGTGCTCCTGACAGACATGCAACTGGTGTTGCCTAATGACATGCTCACCAAAGTGGATCTTATGTCTATGGCGAACAGCCTGGAAGTACGCACCCCGTTCCTGGATTATAAAGTGGTGAACTTCGCCTTCTCTTTACCCCAGTCTTCCAAGATTGACGGCACCATGAAGAAGAAGATCGTGCAGGACGCTTTCCGGGGAATGCTCCCTCCAGAACTTTACAAACGCCCCAAGCATGGCTTCGAGGTCCCGCTCCTGAAGTGGTTCCAGAACGAACTGCAGCCTATGATCATGGATGATTTGCTGTCTGATGCCTTTGTAGAAGCCCAAGGAATATTCAGTGTGAAGGCAATACAGCAGTTAAAAACGCAGTTATTCTCTAAAAATCCCGGCGACGTGCATGCCCGTATCTGGGCGCTAGTGGTTTTCCAGCACTGGTGGAAGAAGTGGATGATGTAATTGGGGATAGCAAGATAACCTTAAAAGCTTAATAAGTGCTTGCCTGCTGCAAACTTCCTAATTGTAGATTTGAAAAACAGGTTGGTATAGGAGTAATAATATTTTTTTTACTGATAATAGCTCTGTAATTCTCTTTTGAATTTTTTGTAATATAATTAATAAAGAGGTGATAATTGCCGTTTAGGTACAACCTCCCTTTAAAAGCTTTGTAATAGGTTTCTAAATTATATTTTGGTTATTAAAGTAGAAGAATGTAAAATAGATACTTGAAATATTATAGGCTTTTAAGTGAGTTGTTTCAATGAGTAAGAGTTAAATTGCTATTTAGTATTTGCTAAAATACAAGTCATTATTTTATGAATCCCCTAACTCCAGAATTAAATAAAAAAGGAATTCTAGATGCCCTTAGAAACAGTTTGAAGATTGATTCTGAATTTGTGGGTTTACATATTCCCACATTTGCAGGAAATGAATGGAAATATGTCAAAGAATGTTTAGATACAGGTTGGGTTTCTTCGGTAGGAAAATTTGTAGACGATTTTGAGGTTAAGCTAACAGAATACACGGGTGTGAAGCATGCTGTTGCTGTTGTGAATGGAACGGCAGCCTTACATATATGCCTTTTGCTTTGTGGTGTGCAGCAAAACGATGAAGTCTTAATGCCTGCCTTAACATTTATAGCTACTGCGAATGCGGTCAGTTATTGTGGTGCCACTCCGCATTTTGTAGATATCGAGGAAAAAACTCTGGGGCTAGATGCTCAAAAATTGGATGATTACTTATCGCAAATTACAGAGCAGCGTAATGGAAATTGTTTTAATAAAAAAACAAACCGTCGCATTAAAGCCGTAGTGCCCATGCATACATTCGGCCATCCGGTGAATCTGGAAAAGCTGGCGAAAGTTTGCGAAAAGTACAATATAGACCTTGTTGAAGATGCGGCAGAATCGCTTGGCTCTTTTTATAAAGGCAAGCACACTGGCAATTACGGGAAAATCGCCGCAGTAAGCTTCAACGGAAATAAAATTATAACTACTGGCGGCGGAGGCGCTATCCTTACCAATAACGAGGAACTAGCTAAAATAGCAAAGCACCTGACCACGCAAGCCAAGGTGCCACATCGGTGGGAGTTCAACCACGATCAAATTGGCTATAATTACCGTTTACCCAACATAAATGCCGCTTTAGGCGTAGCCCAACTTGAGCAATTGCCCAGATTCCGTGAGGAAAAAAGACAATTGGCAAAACGCTATGCAGAATCCTTTGGAGACTTACCTGGTATTAGATTTATGATTGAACCAGAAGATTCTGAAAGCAATTATTGGCTAAATACAATTATCCTAGATGAGGAGTTTGCTTCTGAACGCGATGCACTGTTGGCTCTTACTAACGATAATGGTATTATGACGCGTCCTGCCTGGACTCTGATGAATAAATTGCCAATGTTTATTGATTGTCCTAAAATGGGCCTAAGCGTATCTGAAAGCCTTGAGAGGCGCATGATCAATATTCCGAGCAGCGTAGGAATCTAATTTTACTTGGTGTGTCAGTATTTGTTTTAAAATGAATAAAATTCTAATTATTGCCGAAGCAGGAGTGAACCATAACGGTGACCTTGAGTTGGCTAAAAGAATGATTGATGTTGCCGCCGAAGCAGGAGTGGATGTAGTAAAGTTCCAAACCTTTCAGACCGAGAAACTGGTAAGTAAAAATGCCCAAAAGGCAGATTATCAAGCCAAAAATATTCAGGCCGAAGACACTTCTCAATTTTCGATGCTTAAAAAATTGGAACTAGATGTAGTTTCACACAGAATTCTGATAGACTATTGCCACCAAAAAGGAATTCAATTCAATTCTACCGCTTTCGACCTGGAAAGTATTGAACTGTTGCTGGATCTAGGCGTTTCATTTTTCAAGATTCCTTCAGGAGAAATTACCAACCTGCCATACCTTAAAAAAATTGGTGCTTTAGGTAAAAAAGTAATTCTCTCCACTGGTATGGCTGATCTGGGCGAAATCGAAGATGCTCTAGATATTTTGATGGCTGCAGGCACACCCCGCGAACAGATTATGGTTTTGCATTGCAGTACCGAATACCCAACCCCAATGGAGGATGTAAATCTGAAAGCCATGCAAACCATTGGAGAGGCCCTCAAGGTTGCTGTAGGTTATTCTGATCATACCTTAGGCATAGAAATTCCAATTGCGGCAGCAGCTTTGGGAGCCAAATGTATCGAAAAGCATTTTACGTTGGATCGTAATATGGAAGGACCGGATCATTTGGCTTCGCTGGAACCGTTTGAACTGAAAGCAATGGTAAAAGCAATCCGCAACATAGAAACGGCGCTTGGGAACGGGATTAAAAAGCCTTCCGAAACAGAACTAAAAAATAAAACGGCTGCCCGCAAAAGCATTCACCTAGTAAAAGATATTGCTCCTGGTACAATGTTAAAGGAAGAACACCTGATTATGAAACGACCAGGTGATGGTATTTCGCCGTTAGCTTTAAACGAAATTATTGGCCGTACCACAAAGCAAGCTCTTGAAGCAGATGCGAAACTTAGATGGGAGGATCTTGCGTGAAGGTATTGGTACTAACTAGTTCGCGCGCCGACTATGGCATTTACCTTCCTTTGCTTAAAAAGCTGGTAGATGATCCTTTTTTCGAACTGAAAATTATAGCTTTCGGGACACATCTTTCGCACTTTCACGGCTATACCTTAAAGCAAATCCACCAGGACGGATTCGAAGTTTTTAAAACTATAGAATCTTTGGTGCTCGGAGATTCACCGGAAGCGATCAGTTCTGCAATTGGGTTAACTCAACTGAAGTTTGCAGGCATTTGGGCGGATGAAAAGGATAAACTTGATCTGATCATATCCCTTGGTGACCGATATGAGATGTTTGCAGCGGTAATGGCAGCGGTGCCCTTTAACATTCCCATAGCGCATATCCATGGCGGAGAAACCACGTTAGGAGCTATTGATAATACGTTTCGCCATGCAATCACTTTGGCATCAAAGTTACATTTTACCTCCACAGAAATCCATGCGGCGCGGGTAAAAGAACTTACCGGTCAAACTGAAAAAATTTACAATGTAGGAGCTTTAAGTTTAGATAATATTCATAACATGGAATTGTTTACGATTCCTGAGTTCCAGAAACGATTCGGGATCGATATCAGAATTCCTACCGTATTGGTTACGTTTCACCCAGAAACTGTTTCATTTGAAGCTAACCTTAAGCATACCAATGAATTGATCGCTGCCTTAAAGGAATTGCCTTACCAGATCATCATTACGATGCCAAATGCCGATACTATGGGTTCTGCGGTAAGGGAGAAACTAGTAGCTTTTGCAAAACAGAATCCAAAAGTAAAGAGTATTGAAAGCTTTGGTACACTGGGGTATTTCTCATGTATTCAGCATTGTGCTTTCTTAATTGGTAATACATCAAGCGGAATTATAGAAGCAGCTTCCTTTGGCAAATACGTTGTCAATATTGGAAACCGACAATTAGGCCGTGAGGGAAGCGCTAATGTTTTCCACTGTCCGGTGGAAAAAAACGCAATTCTCTCCGTAATTCATCAGGTTGAAAGCTTGACACCCTATAGAGGCGAAAATATTTATGGATCAGGTAAGGCTGCCGATAAAATCATTGCAGTTTTAAAACAAAAATGAAACTAGAAAGAAGAATCGCTTTGATTGGGTATTCTGGCCATGCTTTTGTAGTGGCTGATATTTTCGCTTCTGCCAAAAAAAAGGTAGCCGCCTATTGCGATTTTTCCGAAAAGTATATTAATCCATATGGCTTAAAGTACTTAGGTTGGGAAGAGAATGAATCAACTATTGAGAAACTGGACAATTTTGATTATTTTATTGCTCTGGGCAATAACTTTTTAAGGGAAAAAGTATATGGCTTTTTGCAATCGCGCATTGGGGAACCAATAAACGCTATTCATTCGTCTGCAATTATTTCAGAATCAGTTTCTCTGGCAAAAGGCATAATGGTGGGCCCGGGGGCAATTATCAATGCACAGACAAAAATTGGGAATGGAGTAATATGTAATTCGGGATCTATCATTGAACATGAATGCGAAATTGGGGATTTCGCCCATGTTGCACCTGGGACAGTTTTGGGGGGGAGTGTTAAAATTGGGAAGAATTCATTTATTGGTGCCGGGGCAGTTATTTTGCCAGGCACAGTTATAGGTGATAATGTAATCGTGGGAGCCGGATGCGTAGTAATCCGAAACCTTCCTGATAACAGTAAAGTAGTAGGTAATCCGCAGCGATTTATATGATTACAACAGAAGAGAATTTGATATCTCCAGAAGCTTCTGGGCGGCAGGCATTAGCTAAACTAGAACTGACAGCCGGCGGAAAAACTTTATTTGTGGTTTCTGGAGATGGGTTTCTTTTAGGTACCCTAACTGATGGCGATATCCGGAGAGGCTTAATCAAAGGCCTGGATATTGATGGCAGCGTTACTACCTTTATGTATCGCGGCTTTAAGTACCTGATAAAAGATGAGTACACAATAAAAGATATTGAGTTTCTTCGGCTTGAAGAAATTGCTTTAGTACCGCTCTTAACGCAAGATAAGCGCTTAATTAAAATAATTGACCTTTCTCACCGTCGATCCTATATTCCATGCGAAGCCGTAATTATGGCCGGGGGAAGGGGTGAACGTTTGAGGCCCATGACCGATTTGGTGCCTAAGCCACTGCTTAAAGTGGGTGGTAGGCCCATTATTGAATATAATATCGACCAACTTATAAATTATGGAGTTGAACATATTCATATTTCAGTGCATTACTTAGGTGACCTGCTTAAAGATTATTTTAAAGACGGCAGTTCTAAAGGGATTAGAATAGATTACATAGATGAAGATAAGCCAATAGGAACCTTTGGCGCCGTTGGTTTAGTACCCGAGTTTAGCAAAGACTATGTTCTGGTTATGAATTCAGATCTGCTCACAAATATAGATTTTGAAGACTTTTTTAGAACGTTTGTGCAATCTGGAGCAGATATGACCTTGGCCTCCATTCCGTACCACGTAAACATTCCATATGCAGTATTAGAACTTGAGAATGAAACTATCCGGTCATTTAAAGAAAAACCAACATACACTTATTATTCCAACGGTGGCATTTATCTTATAAAAAAGGAATTGCTTAAATACATTCCAAAAGAGGAGGTCTTTAATGCTACAGACCTTATGGAATTGCTTATTGCAAAAGGCCGTAAAGTAAGTTCCTACCCACATTTAGGGTATTGGCTTGATATTGGGCAACCGGCAGATTTTGCCAAAGCTCAAGAAGATATTAAGCATATTAAGTTTTAATAAGCCATTATGTTATATTTTAACACCCTTGTGGTAATTCCTGCCCGGGGCGGTTCAAAAGGTATTCCTGGAAAGAATATCAAACCTCTCGCTGGTAAACCACTTATTTGTTATGCCATAGATGCCGCCCGAACCTTGGTACCTGACGCCCAGATTTGTGTTTCCACAGATGATGCGGAAATAATAAAAACGGTGGAAGGTTATGGCTTGAGGGTACCATTTAAAAGGCCAGATAATTTAGCAACTGATACCGCAGGTAGCTATGAAGTTTTGATCCATGCATTAGAATTTTATGAAAAGGCGGACACTCCAATAAATACTATTGTTTTATTACAGCCAACGTCACCTTTCAGAAGGCCCGAACACGTGAAAGAAGCGGTTGCAGCCTTTACCTCGGAAGTTGAAATGGTGGTTTCTGTTAAAGAGTCTCCGGCAAACCCATATTATTCCCTTTTCGAGGAAAATAAGGAAGGATTTTTAATACGCTCTAAAAGCGGTAAATTTACGCGGCGGCAGGATTGCCCTAAAGTATTTGAATACAATGGGGCCGTTTATGTAATTAATACACAAGCCCTAAAAAGTAGAAAGCTGCACGAATTCCAGAAGGTTAAGAAATACGTTATGGATGAGTTGAGTTCCATTGATGTAGACACGCCGCTTGATTGGAAATATTGCGAGTTTCTGTTAAAAGAAGGATTAGTAACCCTATAAGATAGAATGAAAAAAGTATTAGTTACAGGCGCAGATGGTTTTATCGGGAGTCATTTAACCGAATATTTGGTAAAACAAGGCTTCGACGTAAAGGCATTTGTTTATTATAATTCATTTAATTCTTATGGCTGGCTTGACGGGATCGACCCGAAAGTCCAAAAAGAAATTGAATTCTTTTCAGGTGATGTGCGCGATCCGAACGGTGTTCGCGTAGCCATGGAAGGAATTGACACTGTCTACCACCTTGCTGCCCTTATTGCTATTCCATACAGCTATCATTCTCCAGATAGTTATGTAGATACCAATATCAAAGGCACCTTAAATGTACTTCAGGCTGCGCGCTTGCTTAATACGCCACGGGTTTTGGTTACTTCCACTTCAGAAGTTTATGGCACGGCCCAATATATACCTATTGACGAAAAGCATCCTTTCCAAGGGCAATCGCCTTATAGCGCATCCAAAATTGGCGCCGACCGCATGGCAGAATCTTTTTTCCGTTCATTCCAAATGCCGGTTACCATTGTTCGTCCCTTCAATACATTTGGCCCCCGTCAATCAGCCAGGGCGGTTATTCCAACTATTATTACTCAGTTGCTGAATGGTGAAACTGAGATCAAGCTCGGCGACCTCAAACCAACCCGCGATTTATTATTTGTGGAAGATACAGTTCGCGGCTTCGAAACCATTGCCCGCCATGAGAACACAATAGGCGAAGAGATTAATATTGCCACCCAGAGCGAGATTTCGGTAGGAGATCTTGCTCAAAAGCTGATCGATAAGATTAACCCGGCCGCAAAAATAATCCAGGAAGAGCAGCGGCTTCGCCCAGATAGGAGTGAGGTTTGGCAGTTGTATGGCTCAAACCAGAAAATAAAAACGCTGACTGATTGGGAACAAAAAGTAACGTTAGATGAGGGGTTAAGTCGCACCATTGAGTGGTTCAGCGAAAAGCACAACCTGAGAAAATACAAGCACGAGTTTTATAATATCTAATTTCGAGAGGTATCTTTCTCTTTAGAAAGGAGCAAAAAAATAAGTGCAGCATTTAGAATAAGATTAGCATGTCAAACATAAGAATTATTCCCCGACTCGATATAAAAGGACCGAATCTTGTAAAAGGAATTCACTTGGAAGGATTACGGGTTCTAGGCAAGCCGGAAGAATTTGCCAAATATTATTATGAGACTGGCGCTGATGAGTTAATGTATATGGATGTGGTGGCCAGTTTGTATGAACGCAATAGTTTGCATGACATCGTAAGCCGTACGGCAAAGGAAATCTTTATTCCATTAACTGTTGGGGGCGGCATCCGTACCATTGAAGATATCCGAAATGTTTTGCGCGCTGGTGCTGATAAAGTTGCCTTAAATACAGGAGCAATTAAGAACCCCAATATAATTAGGGAGGCATCTTTAAAGTTTGGTTCTTCTACTATTGTGGTAGCAATAGAAGCTATAAAGCAGCCTCATGGCGAGTACCAAGCCTTTGTAGATAATGCCCGTGAGCATACCGGGAAAGAGGTTGTTGCCTGGGCAAAAGAAGTGGAAGAACTAGGCGCAGGTGAATTGGTGATTACTTCTGTAGACCGCGAAGGTACCGGTTCTGGATTCGATATTGAACTAGTAAATAAAATAGCCAATGCGGTTTCTATTCCTGTTATTGCCCACGGTGGGCCCGGCAAATTGTCAGATATTTCAGAAGTAATTACTAAAGGTAATGCCAGCGCCGTGGCAGTAGCTTCTATGCTTCACTATAATTTCGCCCAAAATAACGCCACCTCCGGCGATAAATCAGAGGGCAACACTGAGTTTTTGCGTAGTGGGCGGTCTTTCAATAAAATGAGCTATACCACACTACCAGAAATTAAGGAGTATTTAATAAGTGCAGGTATTCCGTGCCGGCACAATTCAGAAATAAAGACTTTAAGCTGATTATGGCAAAAGTAACTATTATAGATTATGGTCTAGGCAACTTGTTTAGTGTTGAACAGGCGTGTAAGAATGTTGGCCTGGAAACTGAAATAACTAATGATAATACCATGATTGCAAAGGCTGAAGCGCTAATTCTCCCAGGCGTAGGCGCTTTTGGTGATGCTATGGAAAGTTTACATAAGCAGGATTTGGTGCAGCCGATCAAAGATTTTGCCGACAGCGGAAAACCATTCTTTGGCGTTTGCCTGGGTATGCAGTTACTTTTTACGGAAAGTGAAGAGTTCGGCAGCCACAAAGGGTTAGATATCATTCCGGGGGTAATCGCTAAATTTCCGAATGCAACCTCTTCTCACCCCAAAATAAAAGTACCGCAAATTGCCTGGAATCAAATCATGAAACCGGCAGGAAGGGATTGGTTAAGAACACCATACCAAGAACTGAACGATGGTGAATATATGTATTTTGTGCATTCGTACTATGCCCGGCCAGAACAGTCCGAACACTCCCTATCACTTACTACGTACGAAGATATTGAGTATAGCTCCAGTGTATTAAGAAATAATGTCTTTGCCACGCAATTTCATCCGGAAAAAAGTGCAGACTCCGGTCTTTCAATTTATAAAAACTGGGCTAAAACCATACTGAAAAATTAACGACTCCCCAATGAACCAGATACTCGAAACGAAATATGGCCTTCCGTCTGAAGTTACCTTCTGCAAAAGGTGCGTAATGTCCAACCAGCGCCCAGCCTCTACCTCAGAATTTAAACATACTATAAACAGCAAGAAAACAACCCTTGCTATAGACGAGGAAGGAATCTGCGATGCCTGCCGTACTGCTGAGCAGAAAAACAGCATTGACTGGAACAAACGTGAGGAAGAATTATTGCAATTATTGGATAAGCACCGAAGCAAAGATGGTAGCTATGATTGTTTGGTGCCAGGAAGCGGAGGTAAAGACAGCGCTTACCAGGCCCATGTTCTGAAATACAAATACGGTATGAACCCACTTACCGTAACTTGGCCGCCTATATTATATACAGAGTACGGATACAAAAACTTTAAAAATTGGATTGATAGCGGATTCGATAACATGAGCTTTTACCGTAATGGAAAAGTTATGAAGTTGCTTACGAAGCTTTCTATTGAAAACTTGCTGCACCCATTCCAGACCTTCATATTAGGGCAAAAAAATCTTGCACCTAAAATTGCCGCTAAATATGGCATTCCATTGATCTTTTACGGAGAGAATGAAGCGGAATATGGTAATCCGATTGCTGATAACGCCTCTTCTTTGCGTGACAAATCCTACTACAGCATGACCCACATGGATGATATTTATCTAGGCGGGGTTTCCATAGCAGAATTAAAAGAAAAATATAATGTACCCATTGCGGACCTTATGTCCTTCTTGCCGGCCAGTTCCGAGGAGATGGAAAAATCCAAAATAGAAGTCCATTACCTGGGTTATTACCTGAAATGGACGCCACAGGAGGTTTATTATTATGCGGTGGAAAATACAGGTTTTCAGGCGCGGCCATTTCGTACTCAGGGTACATTTAGTAAATATAATAGCATTGATGATAAGATCGATGATCTGCATTATTACACAACGTACATTAAATTTGGAATAGGGCGGGCAACTTATGATGCCTCCCAAGAGATCAGGAATAATCACCTTACCCGAGAGGAAGGCGTTGCTTTAGTAAAAAAATTCGATGGTGAATTCCCAGATCGTTATTTTAATGAGATAGTAGATTACTTAGAGCTCACACCTGAATATTTCATGGAGCTTTGTGATAAATTTCGTTCTCCGCACCTTTGGGGTAAAGACGAACGGGGAAACTGGAAATTGCGCCACAACGTATGGGGTGGTGGGCTGAACGATTAATTTCAGTTTTATTTTTTTATACAAAACTAATGTCTAAAACTAGCCTTAATACTCCCTTTAAGTGAAAATATGGGAGTGTTAAGGCTATGGTGATTTTTAATAAATGGAAAACAAAAGACGATTATTAATAGTTGGTGATTATAATCGGAGAGATTTTGTTGAAGCCTTTGGTAAATGCAAAAATGAATTTGAATTCTATTTTATCGAATATGCATTAAGTTCTGAAATAAAAACCGATTTCCACAAAGAATACGGACAGGCCCTTTTTTGGAAAGATTTTAGCGATGCTTTTAGCCTATTGAAGAAAATAAAGCCCGAAAAGGTTATTTTCTTTTTTATTGAATCCTTTAACCACGTGGCCCTTAATGTTGCCTGTAAAAACCTCCAGATTCCTACATATCATCTGGAGCATGGATTTAGGGAGTATAAATTAGAAACAGCACTGATCAGCAATTATGCTCCCCCCAGTTTAGCCAAAAATAGCCTGAAGGGAATATTGTTGAAAGCCTTAGCCATTAAAGATGCTTTTGCCAAGGTCAAAACAAAACTATTCTTTTTCAGAACAGTATTCAAAACCTCTGGAAAGGAAAAGGAATTTTTGCGATTGTTCTACAATATCAGACAGGCAAACAACGTCTTTCACACGTTCAAAAAAATTAAATCACCATACCGCACCGCCGATATCTATCTTTCCTATAGCCCAGCTATTTTTCAGGCGCATGTGAAAGAAGATCATTTACTGCCCGGGCACCCGGTTAGGTATATTGGGATGAGTGAATTCGATGATTGGATAAATATAAAGCCATCGGAAATAGAGGAAAAGAATATTATCTTTATTCATCAACCCTTATCGGGGCAAGGATTTTTAGGGTGGACCCAAGCATTTGAAAGTACTTTTATTGCTGAATTTACCCGTTTTTGCGAAGAGAATGGTTATAAGCTACTTATTAAAAAGCATCCTTATGACTATTCCTCCATTTGGAACCAAGCCTTGGAAGAAGGAAAAGCAGAACTGATCGCAAGTGAAGATTTTTTAAAAAAGGTAACAAAAACTAAAATTTTTGTTGGCTTTTTTTCCACCATGTTAATTCCAGTTGCTGCCTTACCCCACACGGTATTATTCACTTTTGAAGGCCACCCCCAGAATGATTTACTACCTTCTGAATTTTTAGTGGCTAGTGGGGTTAGCGAACCTTTCTATGATTTTAGAGAATTGGAAGCAAAGCTTAAGGAAATCGCTACTATTGAAAAGGTTCAAAAGGCAAATAAAGCAGGCTTTATTAATAGTTGGATGTATAAGTTTGATGGTGACGCAGGCAAGAGATTACGTAATATTTTGGTAGAGCGGAAATGAATTTAAGTTTACTTCGGTCATTTTCCGCCTATTCTTTCGCTGGCTTTTTTGGGGCTGCCGCAAATTTTTTTGTACTACCAATCCTTTCACATTATTTATCGGTAGAGGATTATGGGATTCTATCAATTTTTAATGCCTATGTGACCATTGCCATTCCTATTGTGGGTTTGGTAGCTGCTGGCGTGATTACGATCGAATATTATAAAATAAAAGATAAAACGGAATTTGCTTCGTTTTTCTCTTCAGTACAGTTAATCCCCGTCATTCCATTTGCTTTGCTTTCAGTTATTGCAGTACTCTTTAGAGGCAGCATAAGCGAATTACTTGAGATACCAACTGAATTTGCACGCTACATTTTCTTAATTCCTTTATTAGCCATTCTCACGATTTACCTGGAAACGTATCTGGCCTATTTAGTGGTGAAAAAGGAGGCAAAACACTATCTGGTTATCAATGTGGCTAAGTCAACATTTGAAATAGGATTAACCTTATTATTTATTATTTATTTTGATATGGGTTGGATGGGGCGAATTCTATCCTGGCTTCT
Source organism: Rufibacter soli (assembly GCF_054781795.1). Lineage (NCBI taxonomy): Bacteria > Pseudomonadati > Bacteroidota > Cytophagia > Cytophagales > Hymenobacteraceae > Rufibacter > Rufibacter soli. Next base: position 650,480 of record NZ_BAAGTS010000002.1, read on the forward strand.
AGTTACTAGTATTTTTACCGTTGTTGCCTTGGTTTATTTTCAGCGGCAAAGACTTCTTACGTTTAACATTAATTTTAAATATTATAAGGCTGGTGTCTTTTTTGGTTTGCCACTGATCTTACATACCATTGGTAAATTTGTTATCAGCCAATCGGACAGGATTTTTATTGCAAAGATGGTAGGTGTGGGTGATGTTGGGGTTTACAATATCGCCAACCAACTTGCCAGCATAATGCTTATTTTTATTACTGCTTTTAGTAATTTATATATTCCTTACCTGTATGAACGTTTATCCAATTTTAACCATAAAGCAGAAACTGAAATATTGCAAATTAGTTATTTTTATGGCTTTGCCCTATTATTAGGTTGTACAGGCATCACCGTGGTAAGCCAGTATCTTTTTGGTTGGTTTATTGATATTAAGTTCATCGGCGCTATTCCTTATATTTTCTGGATCACGCTGAGTTATTTTCTTTGGGGAATTTATATGCTTTTTGCAGCCTATATTTATTATTTCAACAAAAATATATATTTGGCTTATTTGGCGGTTATAAATGTTGTGACAAATTTGGGCTTTAACTATATTTTTATTATTAAATATGGGGCTTTGGGGGCAGCCTATGCAACTTGCTTGTCTTATTTAATTACATTGATTCTGGTAATTATTATTGCTAATAAATTAATTCGTATTTCTTGGTTAAATTTTTCAAAGATTATTAATGCTTTATTTAAAAATAAAACCAATGTTCAATAAGATTTTAGGTTTTATATTTGGTAAATGCCAGGAAGCTTATTATGCTGAACGGTATAAATACTTTAGGTGTCACTATAATATAGATACCAACTTCGGGTTCAATGGTACGGATATTAGGCTTTATGGGGATGGTGAAATCGAATTGGGGCAGAATTCTTATATTGGATCTTATTCCACTATGCAGTTAACAACAGGTTGTATACTTAAAATAGGAGAAAATTGCCAAATAAGCCATAATGTAAGAATGTACACGGGTTCAGCTGATCCTGATCAGGATTTTAGAATACCCAAAGTAAAAGCAGATAAAAGGGGTTCAATTATTATTGGCAATGGGGTATGGATCGGGGCGAACGTTTTTATAAATCCGGGAATTAATATAGGTAGTAATGCCGTGGTGGGGGCTAATAGCGTGGTCGTGAGGGATATTCCTGAAAATGCTATCTTTGGTGGAGTTCCTGCTCGGTTGATTAAATTTAAATCTTTTGATTAATATTCGGTGATTAAACAATAGCCTTATATTTTCATTTTGGAAAAAAAACCTTGTGTGTTGTTTAATAAATTAGAAGTATTAGCAATAAAAATGTTATTAAAATGTTTGAAATGAAATTATTAGTAAAATTTCAATAGGTCGTACTACTTCAAGGCAATTGGCAAAATTTGGTTATTGAAACGTAATGATTAAGAAGAACATCTTACATGTAATAGATAATTTAGCGGTGGGTGGCGCAGAGACATTGCTTGTTAATACGGTGAATTCTCTTAGTGAAAACTATAATAATATAATTGTCTATTTAAATGAGCCTAGTCAATTAAAAGAAAAGATTAATAATGCGAAAATAATTTGTTTAGGGCACACAGGTGTACTTTCTATCCTTCCCTCCATTATAAAATTAAGGAAAATTATTGTTATGCACCAAATTGACATAGTTCATGCTCATTTATTATGGTCCTCTGTCATTAGTCGTTTAGCTTGCCCTCCTAATTTGAGGTTAGTTTTCAGTGTGCACAGTATTTTAAGCGAAGATGCTTTTATTCCTTATCCTAAGAGCCTGTATCTTGAAAAATTTACATACAAAGCTTGGCAGGAAGCAATTTTTGTTTCAGAAGCGGTAAAAGAGGATTATGATGTACATGTAGGCTTAAAGGGTAAAACTTACGTGCTTCATAATTTTATTTCAGATGATTTTTTTAAGAAGGCAAACCATGATGGTAAGAGCTACTCTAAGCCACTTAGGTTAGTTTCTGTAGGAACTTTAAAAGAGGCAAAAAATTATGCTTTCCTTATTTCTGAAATGAGTAAGGTAAATCCTGACGAAGTTACTCTTGATATTTTTGGTAATGGACCCCTGCAGGAGCAATTGCAAAGCTTAATTGGTTCCTATGGTATGAAAAATGTTACTTTGAAAGGTATGGGAGAAAATATTTCTCAGCTTTTGACTAAGTATGATGTTTTTGTTTCCGCCTCTAAGCATGAAGGTTTCGGGCTTGCCCCAATTGAAGGGATGGCAAGTGGCTTGCCATGTTTACTTTCTGATATTCCTGCTTTCCGTGAAGTAGCAAACGGAAATGCACTATTCTTTGACTTAAGCAAAGAGAATGATTTTTTTGTTAAAATTTCAGAATTGTTAAAGTCGCCTATCCTTCTTCAAGAATTAGCTACTAAAGGGGAAAAGCATGCCAAAGGATTTAATAAAGAGAATTATTTAATACAGTTAATGAATATATATGGGTAGGGATATTCTTTTAATAGAAAAGCTTTAAGGTTTGTTTCATGATTTATATTTTTAAAGTTATAATTTTTATCTTCCCCTTCTCTTATTTCTTATAAAACATTCACTTTTTATCTGAGATTAGAATTGTCACGTGTTCGTTTGGATTTGTGTCTATTGGATAAATCTCACCTCAGTCGATTCCCACCGGTTAATTCTTACAAAAGATAGTACCTTTGCTTGCATGAACAAGTGTGTCATTTGATCAAATTCTACAAGGAAGACTAAAAACTTTTGGAAACCTTCTGTTTTTAAAAGTTATATGACCTTTTTTATTAAATTTCTCTATTACAGGCATCTGCCAAAATTTTATGTGTTTGCCTCGCCTGTATTTTTTTACAACTTGGTTTTAGAAAACTTCATCTTAACAATGAGGTAAAAAGTTTAGCTCCTCTTCCCTCAGAATCAATGTTTTCTTTTTTCTAGAAATTTTTTTTATGATGGGCTTCCTGGAGATATTAACGTAAAAATTTATTTAAGATAAATTTATTTTTCATCTAAAATTAAGGAATATATGAAAATTGCTGTAATTGGTACGGGATACGTAGGTCTAGTGACTGGTACTTGCTTTGCAGAAGTTGGGATAGATGTTACTTGTATAGATGTTAATGAAAGGAAGATTCATGATTTAGCGAATGGTATCCTTCCTATTTATGAACCAGGCTTAGAGGAGATGGTACAAAGGAATGCAGAAAAAGGACGGCTTTCCTTTTCTACAGACTTAGGCAGCGTTATCAAAGACTGTGATGTTGCCTTTATTGCAGTAGGTACTCCACCTGAGGAGGACGGAAGTGCTGATCTTAAATATGTGTTAGGAGTAGCTAGAGAGATTGGCAAACAAATGACTGACTATTTAGTAGTTGTTACTAAAAGTACAGTGCCAGTTGGTACAGCCAAAAAGGTGAAGCAAGTAATTAAAACCGAATTGGAAAGCCGGCAATCAGATTTAGCCTTTGACATTGCTTCTAATCCGGAATTTTTAAAGGAGGGGGCTGCCATCGAAGACTTTCTTAAACCAGACCGTATTGTGATAGGCGTGGAGTCTGAGCAGGCGGAGGAGGTAATGCGTAAACTTTACAAGCCCTTCTTGTTGAATGGACACCCCATTATCTTTATGGATGTCCCCTCAGCTGAAATGACCAAATATGCCGCTAATTCTATGTTAGCAACAAAAATTAGCTTTATGAACGATATTGCTAACCTGTGTGAAATCATGGGGGCAGATGTGAATATGGTACGGCGGGGTATAGGAAGTGATACAAGGATAGGTAATAAGTTTATTTACCCAGGAATAGGTTATGGAGGATCCTGTTTTCCTAAAGATGTGAAAGCCTTAATTAAGACAGCAGCTGAACGTGGTTATCAAATGCAGATTTTAAAAGCGGTGGAATCAGTGAACGAGAATCAAAAAGAGGTTCTTTTTAATAAAGCCATGAAGCATTTTGCAGGAGAATTGGCCGGCAAGACGTTTGCCATTTGGGGCCTTTCCTTTAAACCTAAAACTGATGACATGCGGGAAGCCCCATCCTTGGTTATCATAAATCGATTGATTTCCCAGGGGGCAAAGGTGAGAACATATGACCCAGTAGCCATTAAAGAAGCCAGGCAAATGATTGGGGAAAACAACAGTGTATTTTATGCTAAAGATGAATACGAAGCCCTTATAGATTCGGATGCCCTTTTAGTGGTGACAGAATGGCCTGAATTTAGGTCGCCAAATTTTAAGGTAGTAGGAAGATTGCTGAAGAATAAGGTAATAATAGACGGACGTAATATTTATGATGCTAAGGAGTTAGGTGAGTTAGGCTTCACCTATTATGGTATTGGTGTCAAAGAAGTGCTGCCGGTAATTGAAACTACTAACTAAAAGGATGAAAGACAGGAAACGCGTCCTTATTACAGGCGGAGCTGGATTTTTGGGGTCACATCTATGTGACAGATTTATTGAAGAGGGTTACCATGTAATGGCCATGGATAATCTCATCACTGGAGATATAAAAAATATTGAACATCTATTTAAATTGAAGCATTTTGAGTTCTATCACCATGATGTCTCAAAATATGTGCACGTACCAGGGACGTTAGATTATATACTACATTTTGCATCTCCTGCCTCACCCATTGATTACCTGAAAATTCCCATTCAGACACTTAAGGTTGGTTCCTTGGGAACTCATAATCTACTAGGATTAGCAAAAAATAAAAAGGCTAGGATGTTAATAGCTTCTACTTCTGAGGTTTATGGGGATCCGGAAGTTCACCCTCAAGTAGAGGAGTATTGGGGACACGTTAATCCAGTAGGTCCAAGAGGCTGCTATGATGAGGCAAAAAGGTTCCAGGAGGCAATTACTATGGCTTATCACCTGCACCATGGCTTAGAAACACGCATTGCTCGTATTTTTAATACCTATGGTCCTCGTATGCGTCTGAATGATGGAAGAGTATTGCCTGCTTTCATGGGACAAGCCTTAAAAGGAGAAGAGCTATCGTTGTTTGGCGATGGTTCCCAAACAAGGTCTTTTTGTTACGTAGATGATTTAGTTGAAGGAATATATAAATTATTATTAAGCGAATATTCCCTTCCTGTTAATATTGGTAATCCTTCTGAGGTAACAATAAAAGAGTTTGCTGAGGAAATTTGTCAATTAACTGGAGCAGAGTTAAAGTTAAGTTATCAACCCCTGCCTGAAAATGATCCTCAAAAACGAAGACCAGACATTACAAAAGCTAAAGAAATATTAGGATGGGAACCAAAAGTGCCACGGGCAGAAGGGTTGAGGAGAACCTTAGAGTATTTTAAAGTATCTAAAGCAATAAATAGTCATTTCAAAGGCTAATAAGTAATTTCTTTAAAGAAGGACTCTGAATAATAATCTGAGTGTCTTAATAGTGGCAAAAAAAATATTAAGTAAAAAAATATTGCGGTTAATATGATTCCAGTGACAAAAGCTTTTCTGCCTTCGCTAACGGAGTATCAAGGTTATATAGAATCAATATTTAAAAGAGGATGGTTGACAAATAATGGTCCCTTGCTTAATGAATTAGAGCTAAAACTGAAAGAGTATTTAAACGTGCCTTATTTGCTTTATGTAAGCAATGGCACCATAGCATTGCAAATTGCTATTAAAGCTTTAGAATTAAAGGGCGAAATAATTACAACTCCTTTTTCATACGTTGCCACGACTTCTTCAATAGTGTGGGAAAATTGTAAGCCTATTTTTGTGGACATTGATCCAAACACATTTAATATTGATCCTGAAAAAATTGAGGAAGCTATAACATCCCATTCTACTGCTATTTTGGCTACACATGTCTTTGGTAACCCTTGTGATATAGATGCAATTCAAAAAATAGCTGAAAAGCATGGATTAAAAGTTATTTATGATGCAGCCCATTGCTTTGGCACTACCTTTAAGGGCAAGTCAATTTTTGAGTATGGAGATATAAGTACAACCAGCTTTCATGCTACAAAACTATTCCATACAAGTGAAGGAGGAGCCGTTTTTACAACGCAACCTGCATTGTTGAAGAAAATGGCTTTATTACGTAATTTTGGACATGAAACTCCTGTTAAGTTTGATGGGGTTGGCATAAATGCCAAAAATTCAGAATTTCATGCTGCCATGGGGTTGTGTGTATTAAAATATATAGATGAGATTAGGGCTAGGAGGAGGGAGCAGTGGGCTAATTATGAAGTAAAGCTTTCTGGTATGAAGGTGAAAATTCTATCTGTTCCTATATCAAAAGATGAATATAATGCCTCTTATTTTCCAATTGTTTTTGAAGATGAGGAAGGGTTATTGAAATCCATAGAAATATTAAATCTTAATAATATTTTTCCTAGAAGATATTTTTATCCCTCTTTAAATACTCTTAATTATCTTGAGCCTTCTTTTTGTCCTTTATCTGAAAATCTGGCTAAAAGAATACTTTGTTTGCCGCTTTACCATGATTTATCTAGTGAAGAGCAGGATATGATAATTAGGTTGCTGTTGAGGGCCCAAAATAACTAAGTATGAGTACTATTGCAATAATGCAGCCCTATTTTTTGCCTTATTTAGGGTATTTTCAATTAATTAAATCAGTTGATAAATTTATATTTTATGATGATGTAAATTATATTAAACAGGGGTGGATAAATCGCAATAATATCTTAATAAACAATAAGGCGAGTCTATTTACTGTTCCATTAGATAGTCCAAGTTCGTTTAATTTGATTAAAGATACCAAGCTAAATTTTAAAATTTATCCAATTTGGGTGATAAAATTTCTAAAAACTATAGAGCAAAATTATAAAAAGGCGCCTTTTTATATAGAAGTTTCAAGGTTATTAACGGTAATATTTGGCTCTGATAGTAAAACCATAGCCAATCTAAATGTTTACAGTGTTATTTTAATTTCTAAATACTTAGGTTTGGATACAAGATTTGTTGAAAGTTCTTGTGTGTATAATAATTCTTATCTTAAAGGCCAAGAGAGGATAATTAATATTTGTAAACAAGAAGGGGCAAAACATTATGTAAACCCTATAGGAGGGGTGAATTTGTATTCAAAAACAGATTTCTTATTTAATGGCATTGAGTTAAGCTTTATTAAAACTGAGTTTCAATTATACAAGCAGTTTTATGAAGAAGGCTTTGTTCCCGGACTTTCAATCCTAGATGTTCTGATGTTTAATTCTAAGGAGGTGGTTCGTGAAATGTTGGATGACTATATTTTGACTTAATGAAGTAATGATTGTTATTCAATAAAGTTAGAGCCGTTTTTTTTATAAAAGTGCAATACATAATGAAGGTTTCTCTATAGTAGGCTAAATAGCGATTAGAATTTATAGATGGTCAGTTCTTAATAGATGATCATATAAATATAATATAAAAAAGCTTGAAAGAAATTCTAAGGGTTAGTTGAGTTTTAGTTGATCCTAAATTTGTAAGAGAAAAAATAGTTTATTATAGCTTAAATATCTTTTGAAACCATAAATATTAAATGGTTAGTAGAGTAGAAACATTTTCTAGAGGGTGTGACCTTTAGTTGGCTGGTAAAAGGCCAGGTTCAGAAGAGATAGTGGTTTTAGTGTTCAAAATATATGTACACTTTGTTATGAAATTTTACAAAACAGGAATTATGGAGGAAAATAAAATATTGATTTTTGGTGTTAGTCAGCTAGCTAGTCTTGCGCATTTTTATTTAAAGCATGATAGTCCACATACAGTCGTTGCTTTTACTGTTGACAAATCCTATAAAGAGCAAGATGAGTATGAAGGATTGCCAGTTATTCCTTTTGAGGAAATTGAAACCCTTTATCCTCCGAGTGAATACAAAATGTTTTTGCCAATCAGTTTTAAGGAGATGAGTCATCTAAGAAGAAGAAAATATGAGGAGGCAAAGGCAAAGGGTTATACATGTATAAGCTATGTGAGTTCCAAAGCTACAACATGGCCTGATTTGAATATAGGTGAAAACTGTTTCATTTTTGAAGACAATACTATCCAGCCTTATGTTAAAATAGGGAATAATTGCGTGCTTTGGAGTGGAAATCATATTGGGCACCATACTGAAATAAAAGATCATGTGTTTATTACCTCGCAGGTGGTTATATCAGGTTGCTGTGTGATAGAAGACCATTCTTTTTTTGGTGTTAATTCAACTATAAGAGATGAAACTATAATCGGGAAGGAAACTTTGGTTGGAATGGGTGCTATTATTACCAAAGACACCCCAGAGCATAGTATATGGATTGGGGCAAAAACTACCATGAGAGAAGCTAAAAGTAATCAAATAGACAGTATTTCTCACAAAACTAATGGATAGGTATGTGGTCAAAGAGAGGACTGATTTTCAATGCCGATAATAACTATGAATGGATGGTGTCACATGCCTGTGTGCCAACAGCAATAGTAATTCCAGATAGTAAAATACGTATTTATTTTGCCCCGAGAAATAGGAAGGGGCAAAGCATTCCAACTTTTATAGATGTCTCTTCTGAAAATCCATCAGAGGTTCTGTACGTCCATGATAAACCCATTTTAGCCCTAGGCGATTTAGGTACATTTGATGATGGAGGAATTATGCCATGCTCTGTAATTGAAGATAATGGTAAATTATATTTATATTATGTAGGTTGGAATCCAAGTGTTTCAGTGCCATATAGGAATTCAGTAGGTGTGGCAATTAGTAATGATGGCGGCTTCACTTTCGAAAGATTGTTTTCAGGGCCAATTGTTGATAGAAATATGCAAGAACCATATTTTACTGCCTCGCCTTGTGTTTTTAAGGAGGGAAATAAATGGCAAATTTGGTATGCTTCCTCTACTGGATTTAAAATCGCAAATAATAAACCAGAGCCCTTATATCTTATTAAATATGGGTTTTCTTCTGACGGTATTCATTGGACCCGAGATAATGTCACTTGTATATATCCTAAAACCCCTGATGAAGCGAACGCACGCCCTTCGGTCATTAAGGAGAACGGTATTTATAAAATGTGGTTTTGTTATAGAGGGAGTTTCGACTATAGAGATGGGGTAGATAGTTATAAAATTGGCTACGCAGAATCTATTGATGGTGTTTCTTGGCAGCGACTAGACCATTTGGCTGGAATAGAATTGTCATCTGAAGGGTGGGATAATAAAATGCAAACGTATCCATGTGTTATAAAAATTGAAAATAAGAAATACTTGTTCTACAATGGAAATGGTTTTGGTAAAACAGGCATTGGATGGGCTGAGTGGGTATAATTTTATATTAGTTTTTAAATATGGAACCTGAAATTCTAGTTAGTGTATCAATAATTACGTATAACCAAGAAAAATTTATTCGTCAAGCTATTGAAGGCGTAGTAAACCAGAAAGTAGATTTTAATTATGAATTAGTGATTGGTGATGATTGTTCAACGGATGGGACTAAGGGGATAATTCTGGAATATTGTAATAAATATCCAAATATAATTAAACCTATATTCCATCCTGAGCGAAATAAAGGAATACCAGGTAAGCTAAACTTCCTTTCTACTTTGGCTGCTGCAAAAGGAAAATATGTAGCTTTGCTTGATGGAGATGATTACTGGATAGATCCATTTAAACTAAAAAAGCAAGTAGAATTTTTAGAGAATAATACAGATTATGTAATGTGTTTTCATAACACATTAGTTCAATATGATGATCTTAGGGAAAGTCATAATTTGCATCCTGCAGATATGAAAAAAGATTTTAATATTGAAGACATAATAGGGGGGTATTTTCTAGGGCCTCTTAGCGTGGTCTATAAAAATAACCTTATAAAAAATATGCCAGAATGGTATTTTAAATTAGAATATGGTGATGCTCCATTATTTTCAATGATAGCCGCACACGGGAAAATTAAATATTTTGATGATGTAATGGGAGTCTATAGAGTTCACCCTGGTGGAGTTATGCAGACTTTAAAAGACGATAAGTTTAAATTGGCAGCAATTGATTATTATAAAAATATTAATAAACACTTTTTTGGAAAATATAAAAGGATATTATATCCCATGATATCTGATTTGTATTATTTTTTGTCTGAATCAAGTGCACTCAAGGGAGAAAGGAAAATGAGCAAAAATGGTATTGTCAATTCAATTCTTTTTAGATTATTGTCTTTCCAATTTCCTCAGAAAAGGCAGTTATATGTGCTTATGAAGTTGATTGCTAATAATTAGTAGTTGTGGTAAAATGGATGTATACCTAAATTTAAATAGATTCATTTTGCTATTTTTTTATAATAGCTATTTACTAATAGTTATTTGAGATGTGTAGCCTTTAGGAAATGCACTTATCTTTCAAGAATTAAGTAGGTATGTTAAAAGGAGTACTGTGGGACTTAGTGGAGAAGTTTTCCAATCAGGGAGTAAGTTTAGGCATTTCAATTATTTTAGCACGCTTGCTTTCCCCAGAAGAGTTTGGGTTGATAGGCATGGTAATGGTCATCATAGGGATGTCCCAAATGTTCCTGGATATGGGATTTGGGTCTGCGTTAGTTCAACGACAAGATGTAACTAATAAGCACTATTCATCAGTATTTTTTATAAATATTCTTGTAGGGGCATTACTAACTATAGCTTTATATTTTAGTTCTCCACTTATCTCTAGCTTTTATGAAAGGCCTGAGCTAGAAGATATTTGTAAAGCTTTATCGTTTCTTTTCCTTATTGACTCCTTTATAATTGTACAATATACAATTTTTGCCAAAGAATTAAATTTTAAGACTCCAGCGATTGTAAGGGTTACCTCCACACTTCTTTCTGGCATGGTAGGAGTTTACCTTGCATATAATGGTTTTGGCGTATGGAGTCTTGTAATTCAAAGTTTAATTGGTGCGGTGCTTTCTGTTTCCGGAATCTGGATAGGATCTTCATGGAAGCCTATTTTGTTTTTTGATTCCAAAATTATAAGAGAGCTATGGTCTTTTGGTTCAAAAATGTTTGCTTCAGGTGTTATAGATAGTGTTTTTAGCAGGTTAGATGTCTTAATTATTGGAAAGATATTTTCTGCTAATACCTTGGGATTTTATACTAGGGCCCAATCATTTAATAATTTAGTTATCCAATACACTTCCGGAAGCTTGGCAAGGGTCTTCTTTCCTACTATTAGTAATATTCAACATGATCTGAAGGAAGTAAAGGAACTTTATATGAATGTAATTTCAATTGTTTCTTTTTTAGTTTTTGGTTTATTAGGCTTTTTCTATTTATCTGCTGAAGATTTATTTGTTTTCTTATTTACTGATAAATGGCTTCCAGCAGTTAAGTACTTCCAAATATTGATGCTTGGAGGGTATGCATTCCCCTTAAATAACATAATGATTAGTATCCTAAGTGGTCGAGGAAAATCTAACAAATTTCTCAAACTAGAATTGTTCAAGAAAGGTTTATTGTGTCTTGCTTTTGGGTCTGGATTATTGTTTGGAATTTATGGCTTTCTTTATTCCTTAGTAATTGTGTATTTCTTTATGTTGTTGTTGAATATATATTTTGTTAAAAATGAAATTGATTTAACAATGAGCTCCCAATTGCGTGAAATTTTTCAGTATTGTTTGATTTCAATAATAATTGTAGCTCCATTAACGTATTATAGTCATTATTTTTCAGATTATAGGTTAATAGCCTTGATACAAGCGGGCATTAGTTTTTTAGTTTTGTATTTGATCTTAAATCTTTTATTTAAAACGAAAGTTATTGTACTTTTAAAGGTGAGGGTTGAAGGTTTTTTGAGTAAAAGATAAATTTATTTTTGTTAACCATTAATTACATTGAAAATAGTTTTCTATCATACAGAGCATAACGCGGCTAATTTAGAAACCATTTATACTAGAGGTACTTCTGGTACTGTTTCTACCCTGCTCTGGGTTGCAAAAGGATTAGCAGAATTAGGCCATGATGTACATGTTTTAAGTTTTAGTGAAGATATTGTAGTTAATGGTGTTAAATTTGTTTCTGTTAATTCCCAGTCTGGGGCTATCTCCTATTTAGAAAACCTGCCAAATATTGATGCCTTCATTGCTATAGCAGGTGCGGGGCAGATTTTTGAAGAGTATAACTGTAATGCCCGAATAAGAATTTATTGGCTGCATGTCTTAGGCATGTGGAATAACACGTTGTTTCTCAAAGCACTTAAAGAAAGCAGGCTTGATAAAATAGTGTGTGTTAGTGCTTTTCATTTATCTTATCTTCTTTTTGGTCTTGAAAAGCACGCTCTTTACCGGTATAAGATGAGTTTAATAAATAAATTGTCTTATATATATAATCCTATTAATTTAAATTATATATCAAAGTTCAGAAAAGGCGTTGAACGCAATAGAACAGAAGGCCACGGCAGTAAGTTTATTATTTGCTTTGCTGGAATGTTAGCCTCCTATAAGGGGTTTCATCATGTTGTTAGGGTATTCTTCAAGTTTAATAAATTATATCCTAACTCTGAACTTCGTGTTTTTGGCTCTTCTGAGCTTTACGGAATAACGGAAACTGTAGGAAGGTCTGGCTACGTTGAAAAGGAATTTGAAGAGGAATTTCTAAGTCCTTACTTATTTCCTGATGGGAAGAATATTCATCCAGATATTAAGTTTTTTGGTACTTTGGCCAGAAAGGAACTTTATAGCGAGATGGCAGGCAGTAGTGTTTTAGTTACAGGGCTTGACGGTGGGGAGACATTTTGTGTAACAGTAGCAGAGGCTCAGGCTTTAGGTGTTCCGGTGGTGACCCGGCAGCGAGGAGGGCAATCTGAGTTAATTGTTAATTCCAAAAGCGGGTATGTAGTTAAGATGGATGACGAAAAGCTAATTGCCGCCTTGGGGTCATTGTATAGTATGGAAGATGACCGCTTTCGTGAAATGCAAAAGACAGCTGTCAAGAATATTGAGCGATTTGATTATAAGGTCGTATCACAGGAATGGGAACTTTTTATTTTTAGTTTATTGAATAATAAAGGATTTGTTGATTTTAATAAACTAATCGGTTCGCTTTCTGTAAAATTGAAATTAATAAAAGACTAATTTTTTGATTAGATGGAAGGCCCGCTGGTTTCTATAATAATGCCTGCTTATAATTGTGAAAAATTTATTAATAAGGCAATAGATAGCATATTAAACCAATCTTTTAAAAATTTTGAATTGTTGATTGCTGATGATGCTTCTAGAGATAGGACTAGAGAATTAATTGACTCTTACCAAGACCAACGAATTAAAGTAAGTCATAATGAAAGCAATTTAGGAAACTTACAAACATGTAATAAACTGTTTTCATTAGCTAAGGGCGAGTTCATTGCTATCCAGGATGCTGATGATTGGTCTGATAGTTTCCGGTTAGAGAAACAGTTGGATGCCTTTGGTAAAGATCCCTTGTTAAGCGGGTGTTGCACGCAGCGTTATTTAACTAATGTATCAGGTGAGATTGAAGACGTATCCTCATTCCCTTTAGATTATCAGCAGATAAAAAAGGGGTTGCCTGATTCTTTTTATTTTCACTGTACTTCCATTATGATTAAAAAGGAAGTTTACCAGGAAGTTGGCGGGTATAACCTTTATTTCGATAAAAAGGGAGGAGCAGATTGGTATTGGATTTCATTAATAATTGATAAATTCAAAATTATTAATTTGCCTTTGCCATTGTATTATTACAGGAAAAATCCGGAATCAATAACCCAATCTGCCAGTACTTCTAGTAAAACCTATACTGATGAAATGATTAGGTTTTTTATAAATCAGAGAAAGTCTGATGGGTGGGATTATTTAACAGTTAATAATTTGTCTGCTGTTTATGAAGTTGAACAAACATTTAAGAATGATAAAGTTTTTCTTCAAAAAAAATATATTTTTGAACTATTAGCAAGAAGAAAATATTTTCGAGCCTTTTTATCTTTTATGGCTATTATTACTTATAATCCTTTTATAGGTTTTAAATTCTATAAAGATATTTTTTATTATATTTTTCTTAAATAGATCTCAGGATTTATTTTTTGCCCTTTGATTTAGTATTTATGGAGTTTAAAGAATTAAAGAAAAACTTAAAAAAGGATTTTTCAGCGTTCAAACATATTAAAGTTGCCATCTTAGGTGACACAGCCACCCAGTTCTTGAAACATGCCTTAAAGGGATATGGCTATGAGGCGCAACTCAATCTTGAGATTTTTGAAGCTGACTATGACCAAATTGACCGTCAGGTATTTGATCCTTCCTCAGAGTACTATGCTTTCAAAGCAGACTTTACCATTATTTATGCTTCCTCACAGAAATTAGTAAAGAAGTTCTACAAAATACCAGTTGACCAACGACATACATTCGCTGAAATTCTTATTGATAATATCCATAGTCAATATGAAAGCATCCAGCAGATTCAACCCTCAAAGGTTGTTTACTTCAACTTTTCAGAGATCAATGACTCGGTTTATGGGAATTTCGCCAACAAAGTGGCTTCTTCTTTCCTGTATCAGGTACGTAAGCTCAATTATGAACTAATGAATTTAAGCCAGGCTAAGAAGAACCTGTTTATTAATGACTTAGTTGACTTAGAACGCCAGTATGGCGTAAATCAGGTAATCAATAATCAACTCTATATCAATTCTTCCGTAACGTTAAGCATTGATTTTCTGCCTGCCGTGGCTAAGAACATTCTTGATATTCTGCTCCCAATTTTAGGTAGATTTAAAAAGTGTCTGGTATTAGATCTGGACAATACAACATGGGGAGGAATTATTGGCGACGATGGGATGGAGAATATTCAAATAGGCGAATTGGGTATTGGAAAAGCTTTTTCAGACCTGCAATTATGGGCCAAGGAGTTGGAACGGAGGGGAATCATCCTGGCGGTATGCAGTAAAAATGACGAGGCCATTGCTCAGGAACCCTTCCAAAAACACCCAGATATGGTGTTGAGGTTAGAGGACATTGCCATTTTTGTGGCAAATTGGGACAATAAGGTAGACAACATACGCCATATTCAATCCGTCCTGAATATTGGGTTTGACTCTATGGTTTTTCTCGATGATAACCCGTTTGAACGGAACATGGTACGTGAGAACGTGCCTGGGATTGAAGTACCTGAATTACCAGAAGATCCGGCAGATTACATCTCTTACTTGCGTACCTTAAACTTATTTGAAACGGCCTCTTTCTCAGAGAATGATGCAGATCGCACCAGGCAGTATCAGGTAGAAGCCAAACGTGCCATAGTACAGCAGAGCTTTGCCAACGAGGCTGACTTTCTGAAAAATCTGGAAATGGTTTCCGAGGTGACCGGCTTTGACAAATTCAATACCCCTCGCGTATCACAGCTTACGCAAAGATCTAACCAGTTCAATCTGCGTACCATGCGATATACAGATGAAGAGATTGTGGCAATCTCACATTCTGAGGAGTATGCCAACTTTGCCTTCTCCCTGAAAGACAAATTCGGAGATTATGGCCTGATTAGTGTCGTAATCATGAAGAAGAAAACAGATCAAACTTTGTTTATTGACACCTGGATCATGAGTTGCCGGGTTTTAAAGCGTGGCATGGAGTTTTTCGCCTTAGACCAATTGGTGAATTATGCCTCAGAGTATGGTTTTGCGAAAATTGTTGGAGAGTATCTTCCCACTCCCAAAAACGAATTGGTAAAGGACCATTACCAGAAGCTAGGATTCATGCAAGAGAATGGCCTATGGGTGTTGCCGGTAGAAATCTACCAAGCAAAAGATTGTTTTATCACAAAAGCTTAGAAAAATGGAAACCACTGAAATACTGAAAAAAGTAAACGATATCTTCAAGTCAGTACTGGAAGATGACACGCTGGTAATTGAAAAGGAAACCACCGCAGATGATGTAGATGACTGGGATTCCTTGAACCACATTGTTTTGGTGGTAGAAATTGAAAAACAGTTCGGAATCAAATTCACGGCTAATGAGATTGTAAGCTTTAAGAACGTGGGTGAGATGAATGAGGCCATTAAAAAGAAACTGGGTTCCTGATGCAGGTTGGTAATGTATTTACGCATACTTTTCAGGTGACTCAAAGCGTGTATGAGGGTTTCCAGAAAACCTTCAATGATTTCAATCCCTTACATACGTATGAAGACGTTGCCAAGCAGAAAGGCTTTGAAGGAAAAGTAATGCACGGCAATATCCTGAATGGGTTCCTCTCTTATTTTATAGGAGAGGGGTTGCCCATGAAAGATGTCATCATTCATTCTCAAAGCATCTCGTTCCATAAACCAGTGTACCTGAATGATAAACTGCACTTTAGAGCTGAAGTAACTGACTACTCTGAATCAGTAAAAGTGGTTGTTTTTAGCTTCTTTTTTGAAAATGAGGCAGGGAAGAAGGTGGCTAAAGGTAAAATTCAAATTGGTTTGACAGCATGAACATATTGGTAACTGGCGGAGCCTCTGGCCTTGGAGAGGCAATTACCCGTAAACTTGCCCAAAACAGCCAAGATAAAATATTTTTCACCTATTTCAGGTCCCAGGCAAAGGCAGAGCAAATTTGCCAAGAGCTTTCTAACACAGAGGCTATTGCCTGTGATTTTACATCTGCAGAATCACTTCTGCGGATGAAGAATTTTCTGCAAACAATTGATTTGGACGTTGTGGTTAATAATGCTGTGACTGGTCTGGAGAAAAAGCATTTCCATAAAATGGATCCTGAAGTTTTCCTTTCCAGTTTCAAGAACAATGTATTGCCCATCATTCAGATTAATCAAACGGCAATTAATATCTTCCGGAAGAAGAAGTTTGGCAAAATCATTACCATACTTTCTTCATATGTCCTTAATAAGCCCCCCACCGGCTTGTCTGAGTATGTAGCCACTAAAGAATATATACATGCTTTGGCCAAATCATGGGCGGCAGAAAATGCCGCCTTCAATATAACCTCTAACTGTATTTCTCCCTCATTCATGCTTACGCAACTTACCCAAGACACAGATGAGCGGGTGATAGAGGAAATGCAGAAAGCTCACCCCTTAAAAACGTTGCTTAAACCAGAGGAAGTAGCAGTTACGGTACAGTTTTTAGTGTCTGCCTCGCAGCAGATTAACGGGACTAATATAATTATGAATGCCGCTGCTGACATTGTTTAATTTTTTTATTTGGAATGGTTGAAGTACGTAAAGCTTACGCAGACGATTTTGAAGGGATTTTACCTCTTCTTATGAATTTCAATAAAGATGTTTCTATTTGGAGAAACTTATTCATTAATCATTGGAACCATAAGGAGAATTACTTTGGGTTTGTGGTAACAGATGAAGAAAAGATAGTTGGGTTCTTAGGTGGGATTTTCAGTAGCAGAATAATCCGTGGCCAACAGGAGAAATTTTGCAATTTGTCAACCTGGATAATTGATGAAAAGTATAAAAAGCATGGCTTATCTCTTTTCCTACCGGTTCTTGAATTGGATGAATATACCATTACCAATTTTAGTTCAGCTGAAAAAACGTATATAATATCCAAAAAACTTGGTTTTGAAGACATAGAGCCTAATCTGCAATATTTTATACCAACTTTTAGATCCAGAACCTTAAAAGGATTGTCCATTGAATTAGATCCCCTAAAAATCGAGAAAGTTCTGAAAGGCGAGGACCTTAAGATTTTCAAGGACCATCTTAATTTTCAATGCCACCATATTTATATTAACCACGGAGATGAATACAGCTATCTGGTAGTAAAGCAAACGCAGGCCTTTTTAAAACCTGTTTATTATGTGAACCGGTTTTTCCAAAAAATCTTTAAAACGAACTTTATCCAGGAGCACGCATTGCTAGGCCAACTCCATTATGTTAGTAATAAAAGCCTCTTTCAGAGCTCACTGGGAAGTATTAGTTGGGAAATCTGCCGGCGCCTGAAGATAATAGGTTTGGTGGCTAATGCCGCTTGGCTGGGAGAGTGTAAAGGAATAAAGGCGTGGCCCTATAAAACATTTTCTTCTCCTTTGTTTAGATCTACTTCCCTTAAAAAGGAGGACATAGATACTATGTACTCTGAAGTTTTTATCATTAATGCTTAGGTTGGGCATAGTATCAGCAGTTGAATAAGATGGAAGCCCGAAAAATATTAAAAAAGGCCTTAACCCTTATGAATGGGTTCCCTATCAAACAGATTTATGGGGGGCAGGGACATATTCTTATGTTTCATAGTGTTGTGCCACAAGATAACCGGTTAAGGATTTCCAATAATTTTCTTGAAGTCAGTCCAGGGCATTTGGAGAAAGTGATTTTGTTTTTTATCAGGCACGGTTTTGATGTCCTTTCCCTGGATCAAATGCACCATAGACTTAGTAGCCAAAACTCAAATGGTAAATTTGTTGTTTTTACGTTTGATGATGGCTACCTGGATAATTTAGAATATGGTTATCCTGTTTTTAAGAAATATAATGTTCCTTTTGCGATCTATATCACAACCAACTTCCCTGATAAAAAAGCCACAATTTGGTGGTATCCTCTAGAGGATATAATCCGGGATCAGGATCATATCCAGTTTAAATTTAAGAGCGAAGAATATACTTTTCCATGTGAAACTGAGCAAGAGAAGAACAAGGCTTTCATACAAATCCGGGCTCTTATTCAACAGTGTAATGAACAAGATACGCCTCTTTTATTGAAGGCTATTTTTGATCCTTTTCAGATTGACCTCAAAGCCCGTACTGCAGCAATGGTCTTAAGTTGGGATCAGATTATTCAACTAAGCAAAGACCCGTTAGTAACAATAGGTGCCCATACAGTGAGCCACTATAGGTTAGGGGCACTAACCCGCCAAGAAGCTAAAAGAGAAATTCAGGAATCCATAGCCATTATTGAAAATCAAATCAAAAAGAAAGTAGAGCACTTCTCCTTTCCTTTTGGGACCAGGAATGATGTAGGTGAAAGGGAGTTCTCCCTTGCTAAAGAATGTAACCTGAAAACAGCTGCCACCACCAGATCTGCAAATGTTTTCATTGGACATAGCAGAAATTTACATGCCTTGCCCAGAATAAATATTGATATGGCTATGAACGAACAAGAACTTAAAGACTTGACTACGGGTTTTACTCATTTTGTGACAAACCGCGGAAAAAGAGTAGTTACCTCGTGAGTATGAAGGAGGCTAAGCCGCTTGTAAGTATTGTTATGGCAGCTTACAATGAGGAAAAGTATATCAAAGAAGCTATTGATAGCATCTTAAGCCAGACCTACCCGCATTTTGAATTCATTATTGTTAATGATGGGTCTACAGATAAAACAGAAGAGATCATTCTTTCTTACCAAGACCCAAGAATACGATACGTGAAAAATGAGACTAACCTGAGGTTAATCGCAAGTCTCAACAAAGGCTTGTCTTTAGCTGAAGGGAAGTATATAGCCCGTATGGATTCAGATGACATTAGTTTACCGAAAAGGCTTGAGATTCAGGTAGCCTTCATGGAGGCTAATCCTTTAATAGGAATTAGCGGGGCGCAGCTAATTGTTTTTGGTTCAGAGGATTCTACCATGAATTATCCTTTACAACATGAGGACCTGCAATTACGGCTATTGATAACTTCCTGCTTTCCAAACAACTTGGTTGTCTTTAGAAATGAGATAATCAAAAAGCATAGCCTTAATTTTACCGAAGGGTATCACCATGGCGAGGACTATAAATTTTGGACGCAATGGTTACAAATCACTAAAGGAGCCAATCTCCCTGACTACTTAGTTAAGTACAGATTTCACCCTTCTTCCGTTTCGCACAAGTTTAAAGATGTGCAAAGGCAAACCAGGAACAGAATTAGAGAGGAGTATGCCGTAGAACTCTTTCAGCTTCAAGGAGAGGAGCCTTCTTATGCCACTGACCTTTTTGGCTTTGATTACGAGAAAAAGATTGAAGCTGTAAAAGCTATATTGCTTAAAAATAAGGAAATCAAGAAGTTTGATCATGAGAAGCTGACAAATACCCTGTTTTACTTGTGGTATATGGATAGCTTAGAGAGGGTTGCAGATGACAGGCAGGTATTTCTGAAGTTCACTAAAATCTTCTCTATTTCTTTTGTTAAGAATATTAGGTACTGGGAATATATTTTCAAACATACCGTTAAATATTTTATTGGGCGTTGACTTACTATTTAACGTATTGTAGCTTAAATACATAATTTATGATTGACAATAAAGTGAAGGTGGCATTTATTCAAGGAAGGCCTCATGCACACCCAGCCCATACCAAATATGCTCAATCTGTAAATTCAGATTTTTACTACGTAGATTATAAAGTGAGGTACCATGACTTGCCAGGCGCAAGTGCTGGACGCAGGTATTTTAGTTGGTTGTGGAGTGCTATTACTTTCCCAAAGAAAAAATATGATGTGATCTTTTCAGAAGAGCCCTACTTTATGGTTGGTTTAATGAAATGGCTAGGGCTATTGAGAAAGGACCAGAAAATTGTTGCCTTACTAAACACCCATACTCTCTATTTCTTAAATCATGACAGGTTCGCGCCATCTACTAAAAAAGCTAATATAAAATTGCTTAATAGTTATGATGCATTTATTTGCGGGAGTTTATTGCAGAAAGAACTACTTTATAATCTTATAGGACGGGAGAATAACATTCCTGTTTATACTACCA
This sequence comes from Rufibacter soli, assembly GCF_054781795.1. Lineage (NCBI taxonomy): Bacteria > Pseudomonadati > Bacteroidota > Cytophagia > Cytophagales > Hymenobacteraceae > Rufibacter > Rufibacter soli. The sequence goes on from NZ_BAAGTS010000002.1 coordinate 671,064, forward strand.
TAAATGGGGTGGAGCCTGTACGCATGCAGAAATTAGTGGAGTTAGTGCCAAATCTGAACAGCACTAATATTGTTTTTATAGGTGCTGTTACAAACAGTAACAGAGTCTGGTATAAAGGTTTGGATTTAATGCTGGCTGCATTCAACCAAGTGAAGAAACAAATGCCTCAACTAACCTTTACAGTAATAGGGGGCTATGATGAAAAGCTTAAAGAGGAGTTATTGACGCAATATTGTCCTGAGGTTAGGGAGTTTGTATTTTTTGCAGGTAATGTGGCAGATATAGAAAGCTATTTGAAAAAAGCCGCGCTTTATCTTCATATATCAAGGGGTGAAGCCTGGGGAATTAGTATTATTGAAGCTATGGCTGCGGGGGTAGTACCTATTGTCTCAGATTCTACAGGCTCTATGGAGGCTGTAACAAGAGCAGATAATAGGTTAGTGAGTTCTGGAGCAATAACTGACATAACTCATAAGATTATGTGGTACTTCAATCTTCCATTAGAAGAAAAGACGTTATTGTCGCAAAAGTGTAGAGAGATTGTGGTAAATAATTATACGGAGCAAGATGCTTTCAATACATTTAAAAGCAGGTTCAAGTCTGTCTTAGTTGATTTAGGAATAATTAAGAATTAGGGTTTAAAGCAATACTATTTAACTTATTCTTAATGCATATTCTTCATATTAATGATTCTTTAGAGAGAGGGGGAGCAGAAACATTGTTGGTGAATACTGTGCAGGCTATTGCGCACCTACACCCAGAAATTAAGCAGACCGTAATAACTCTCTATGATAAAGGAGAATTAAAGCAACAAATTATTTCCCTTGCTACCTATAAATCCCTAGATTTCAATCTTTTTAATCCCTTACCGGCTATTAAAAAGCTTAAGAAGATAATAAAAGAGGGGAGGGTAAGCGTGGTTCATAGCCATCTTCTGCATTCTACATTAGTTTCTAGGTTGGCTGTACCCAAAAGTGTAGGTCTAGTAACTACCTACCATAGTGTGTTTTATGAACCTACTATGGTTACCTATGCGCGTAAAGAGCGCTACCTTGATAAGTTAACCTATAGGAAGAGGTACTTCTCGCTATTTGTTTCTGGTGCGGTAAGGGAAAACATCATAAAGGCAGTAGGCATAAAAGACCATGAGCAGGTAATGATGAACTTTGCCTCTACTAGCTTTCAGCCCCTGTATACATTCAACCCTGAGGCTACCTTAAAAATAGTGATGGTTGGGAATCTTCATGAAATAAAAAATCATGCGATTGCTATTAAGGCTCTTGGACAGCTTTCGCATTTACCAATACAATTGGATATTTATGGGGAAGGCAGCCTACGAGGTTATTTGCAGGATTTAATCCAAACAAACGGGGCGTCAGTGACCTTGAAGGGGGCAATGGCTATGACATCAGAAGTTTTAAGTCAGTATGACCTTTACATGATGACTTCATTGCATGAAGGAATGCCCATTTCTTTGCTAGAAGTGATGCAAACCGGATTGCCGTCCTTGCTAAATGATGTTTCAATGTTAAGGGAAACGGCAGGCGACGCCGCTGTTTTTTATGAATATAATTCTTTGTCTGATTTGGTGGTAAAGATTGAAAGTGTTTTCAATAATAAGAGCATTTTACGAGAATTTTCCCGGCAGGCTTTAATTCAGTCAAGGAAATACTCGGCGAATAATTTTATTCAAAGACTTTTAGGAATCTACCAGAAACTTATAACAGAGAATAATTGAGATACCAGCTGGAAATTAATGCGTTTATGTTTAACTGGTAATTTTATGGGAGGATACTTTTAAGAAGTACTACAGGTTGAAACGAGTTACTCTTACGTTCTAACCTGATTATTACTCAATTATTAGCTGTCCTAAAATGCTCAAATTACACTAATATTTATTGTTTTTCTGAATAGCTATGTGCGGTATTGCCGGTTTTATCGATTATACAAAAGCCAGTGTAGAGGCTGATTTACACTTGATTACTGATTGCATTGCCCATAGGGGGCCTGATGCAGCCGGCTATTTTTTTGACGGGACGGTAGGGTTAGGGCATAGAAGGTTGAGTATTCTTGACTTGTCAGAAGCGGCTAACCAACCGATGTATGCACAGAATGAGAATCATGTCATTATCTATAATGGGGAGGTATACAATTTCCAGGAGATAGCAAAGAAGCTGAATGTTCCCTTACAGACTACCTCAGACACTGAGGTAATATTGGAAGCCTTTATAAAATGGGGACCTGATTTCGTGCATGAGTTGAATGGCATGTTTGCTTTTGCCATTTTCGACCGCAAGGCTGAAAAGTTTTACCTCTACCGGGATAGAATGGGTATTAAGCCGGTTTACTATTTCTATGATGGTAATCGCTTTGCTTTTTCCTCTGAGTTGAAGTCTCTTGTCCAGCTACCTTTCTTAAAAGGAAAACTTACCCTTAACCAAGAGGCAATCAGTCAGTTCCTGTACCTAGGCTATATACCACGGCCAAACAGTATTTACAATGAAATTAAAAAGATGGACTCCGGTTCCTTTATGGAAATCACAAAGGAGACTATGTCCATTTCAAAATATTGGGATCTTACCAAAAAAGTAAGCAACGAAGTTCTTTCAGATGAGACATCGGCAAAGAAGCAGCTTAAAGATTTGGTTTGTAGCTCTGTGCAGTACCGGATGATTAGTGATGTACCTTTTGGGACGTTCCTGAGCGGTGGCATAGATTCCAGTTTGGTAACGGCAGTTGCCCAATCAGTTTCTGATAAGCCAGTCAACACATTTTCCATTGGTTTTGAATCTGGGAAGCATAATGAATCCAAATTTGCCGCAGATGTAGCTAAGCATCTGGGGACGGACCACCACGCATTCACGGTGACAGAGAAAGAGGCGTTGAACTGGGTGGATGAGTTAACTAGTATCTACGATGAGCCCTTTGCTGATTCCTCCGCTATCCCTACTATATTAGTTTCAGAGTTGGCCCGTAAGCACGTCACCATGACGTTGTCAGGGGATGGGGGAGATGAGCTCTTCCTGGGGTATGGGATGTACCAGTGGGCAGAACGGCTCAGCAACCCTTTTGTCAAGGCTTTCCGCCATACCATTGCTGCTGGTCTGCCCCTTTTGGGAGAGCGGTATGAAAGGGGTGCCCAAGTGTTTAAATATCCTAGTGAGGAAAAGGTGAAGAGTCACATATTCTCGCAGGAACAATACCTGTTTTCAGAAGCAGAAATCCAGCAATTGCTTACCCCGGAATATTCGGCTAAGCCGATTATTCAGGAAGGATGGGAGAATGGTTCCCGGTCACTAACACCTATGGAGGCACAGGCTTTTTTTGACATGCAGTACTATCTGCAGGATGACTTGTTGGTAAAAGTGGACAGGGCTACCATGCGGCACTCCTTGGAGACCAGGGTTCCTCTTTTGGATTACCGGATAGTAGAGTTTGCCCTGAACCTAAGCCCTGAGCTTAAGGTTAAGAACGGTATCAGTAAATACCTGTTGAAAGAGGTGCTGTATGATTTTGTGCCGAAAGAAATCTTTGACCGGCCTAAGTGGGGTTTTTCTGTTCCACTTGGAACCTGGCTGAAAGGCGATTTGCGGTATCTGTTAGAGGATTATCTGAATGAGTCTGTGGTGACAAATTTTGGCGTGGTCCGGTATAGTGAAGTAGAGCGTCTGAAGAAAAACTTTTTAAACGGGAAGGATTACCTCTATAACCGTATTTGGCTGTTAATTGTGCTCCATAAGTGGTTAGTTGAGTTTATGAAGAAGTAATGGGAGCGAAGTCAGTTTTATTTATTTCATATGATGGAATGACTGACCCCTTGGGGCAGTCCCAAGTCTTGCCCTATTTAGCAGGATTGAGCCAAAAGGGGTACGACATTACCTTATTATCCTGTGAAAAAAGGCAACGGTATGCCCAGACCAAAGGCATTATCGAAAAAATTACAAAAGAGCATAATATAGACTGGAGACCCATTTTCTTTACCGCCTCCCCGCCGGTGCTGGCGAAGTATTATGACCTGTTTCAGCTGAGAAAGAAAGCCGAGGAGCTTCAGAAAGAGAAGTCATTCAGTTTAATCCACTGCCGGAGTTATGTTAGTGCCGCAGTAGGGCTATTCCTGAAGAAGAAGTACCACGTAAAGTTGCTCTTTGACATGCGTGGTTTCTGGGTAGACGAAAGGGTGGATGGGGGAGCCTGGAACCTGAAAAACCCTCTCTTTAAATACGCTTACCAGCAATACAAAAAGAAGGAGGCGGATTACATTGCCAATTCTGATGCCATCATCAGCTTGACAGAGGCAGGGAAAAGAGAAATCCAGACGTGGGAAAGTTACCAGCAGGCCAGGATCCAGGTGATTCCCTGCAGTGCTGATTTCCAGCATTTCGCGCTAGCCACCCCTGCCATAAAAGCTCAATCAAGAAGTGTGTTGGGCCTGCCTGAAGGCGCACTGGTCATTAGTTACTTGGGGTCAGTAGGCGCCTGGTACATGCTGGAAGAAATGCTGGAGCTCCTGGCTCTGATCAAGCGCAGATATTCCCAAGCAGTGTTCCTGTTTGTCACCCCAGAACCTGCCGCCCTTATCTTGCAACATGCTGAAAAGCATGGGCTTTCGGCCGAGGATTTTGTCATTCGATCGGCCTCGCGGGCCGAAGTTCCGTTGTTTACGGCTGCGTCTGATGTCAACCTGTTTTTTATCAAGCAGAGTTATTCCAAAATAGCAAGTTCCCCCACAAAGCTAGGAGAAATACTTGCCATGGGGATTCCTGTCATCTGTAATTCCAAGGTGGGGGATGTAGAGGAGATAGTTCACTCCACAGACTCCGGAATTGTCATTGACACCTTTGACAAAGCGAGCTATGAGCGCGTGGTGGCGGACATTCCGGCCCTTCTAACCAAAGAGCCAGAAACCATAAGGGCCAACGCCTTTGAGTACTATACGTTAGACAATGCCATTGGGAAGTATGCGGGAGTCTACAGCCAATTGCTGGGCTAATACTATACCTTCCTCTTTCCCGGGTAATTGTTATAACGGTGCCATGGATTTACCTTGACCGTTTTTAGGAAAGGCTTTGGTCTGTATGGCTTATTTTTACCTTTTATGAAAATTCTTTTTGTAGTGCCTTATCCTTTTGGGAAGGCTCCTTCCCAGCGGTTCAGGTTTGAGCAATATTTAGGGCTTTTGGAAGAGGCCGGGGGGGAGTATGAATTTGCCCCGTTCCTGGATGAGGCTACCTGGAAAATCCTTTACAAGCCGGGGCATGTGGTTCAGAAAGTGGTAGGTATTCTAAAAGGGTTCCTTAAAAGAATACTCCTGCTCTTCTCAGTGGCCAAGTTTGATTACATTTTTATCCACCGGGAAGCCACCCCCATTGGCCCCCCTTTCTTTGAGTGGATAGTAACCAAAGTACTAGGGAAAAAAGTAATCTATGATTTCGATGACGCCATTTGGGTACCCAATACCTCTGAGTCAAATAAGGTCGTGGCCGGTATCAAATGGCACCACAAGGTAGGGGATATCTGCAAATGGGCATATAAGGTAAGTTGCGGAAACAGTTACCTACAGAGCTATGCCCTCCAGTATAACCCCAATGCCATCGTAAATCCCACAACCATTGATACGGTGCACCTGCACAACCAAATAAAGGATCAGCAGACTTCTGACGTGGTGATTGGGTGGACGGGGACCCATTCTACCATGAAGTACCTGGATCCGGTTATACCGGTCCTTAGAAAGCTGGAGGAGCAATATGCCTTCACGTTTAAGGTTATTTCAAATCAGCCTCCCCAATATGACTTGAAATCTCTGGTGTTTACGCCTTGGCAAAAGGAAACGGAAATACAAGACCTATTGGCGTTTAATGTAGGGCTTATGCCCTTGGAGGATGACCAGTGGGCCAAGGGGAAGTGCGCCTTCAAGGCCTTGCAGTACATGTCTTTGGGTATTCCGGCGGTAGTGTCTCCTGTGGGGATGAACACGGAAGTGGTGGATGATGGCTTAAACGGATACATCTGCCAAACCAGCAACGATTGGTATAACAAGCTGGAAAGCGTGATTCAGGATGCCGGGTTGAGACAAGAAATGGGGAGCCAGGCCCGGAGAAAAATCGAAACCAATTATGCGGTGGTGGCCAATCTTGGCAACTTCTTAGGTCTCTTTAAATAGGCTTGCATGATGAAAAGAGCTGCCAGGTAGAAAGGCATGATTGGAATTTTATAGCGTACCAACGTACCGAAATTTCCACTGTTGGTGCCTACGCCAAAGGCTAGTACCAGGGAAAAGATAATACAGAAGGTTAAAATGGGCTTGGTGCTGATAAACTTGACCATCTTAAAGAAGCCTATCTTGAAGATGAACAGCAACGTGAAGTAAATAAAAATGGAGGCTTCTATCGCGGATAAAAGCATAATCGGGTTTCTTACCTCCCACAGGAAAGGCCTGTATAAGGCTACCACTATCGCCTGTGGTCCCACTGTAAGAAAACTCTGAATACTTCCGTCAAATATCCCAATATCATACGCTGAACCAGTATAAACTTGCTTAGCTAAATATTCACTATTGATCTTGCTTTGTTCGCCTAATTTGTCAAGGTCATATTTTGAGTTTTCTTCTGTAAGCCCCGTTGCACTCAAGAATGCCAAGCCAACTCCTAGCAATAATGCTATTGGCTTAGTTATCATTCTTACTGTAGCATTCTTTATTCTTTTGTTGTTCTCATTGAAAATCCATAAAAGTGCAGGAGGAATAAAAGATAGAAGAATATATATTTTTATTGCGAAAAGCGCATAGGCGGCTATCATAATAACTACTAAGGTCTTTGCAATCTGCTTTTTTTCAATAAACAATTTGTAAAAGCCATAAAACATCCATCCTAGTGCCCCAATAGTAAGGGAGTCTTTCAGTAATCCAGAGCCCCAAAAGAAAACAGAGGGCAAAAAGAAAACAGCGATAGCTAGTTTTTTGTGTAGGGAAGGATATAACTTATAAAAAGTAAGGTACATCTGCCACATTCCGCTAAAGCTAATAACAGCGAAAAATAAAGCTATTACAGAATAAGTATGGAAGCTAATGATAGAGAAAACAGATGCAATCTTGATTATGATAAACTCCGTTGGTGAAGCATACCAAATCATGGGTGCAGTGTAGTTAATAGTAAGAGGGTCATACTCTCCGTTAGAAAACATTAACCTCAACCAAATGCCTGGTGAATCCATGAATGCATCATATAACAGGGAGGTTTGATTGAAATAAAGAAAAGTGTCCCCACTGCCACTAGCACTTCCCTGACCGTAATAAAATTGGTAAATGAACCCTAAGGCTAAAGCACCAATTAATTTAACCGTTAAAGCGGGAATAAAATATTTTTTATTTCTTTTAGAAGTAACTTTTGGTCTGAGCCAATAAGCCATTCCATAAATAAGTAGCAAAAATATTGGTGTTAAAAAAAGGTCTTTTATTCCCATTCTGATATTTAAGTTTGCTCATTATAAGGGATGAACAGCTGATTACAAATTGCTTGCATTATAAATTTCCGGATCAAACTATTGTAATAGGAGAGCAATACCTTTACAACTTAAGGCTATTTAATTGTATACCTTCTACACCCTCTTATTCTTCTTCAAATACGCCTTCGCCTCTTTCTCTGCAGAGGACTTTGATTCTGCCCACTTCACTACCGTCTCATAGTACTGCTTGGCCTGCCGTACATTCTTCTCCTGGTCACTGATTCTGGCTAGGTTTACATTGGCGGAGATAAAATACCCAGATTCCCGCTCCCCCGTATGCTCGGCAAATTTAATGCATTGATGGTAATAGGCTTTGGCTTTCCCCAAATCACGGTTACGGTATTGCTGGATATAGCCTAGGTAAAAGGAGGCGTAACGGCCACTAATGGCTTCAAACCCAGTTTGTTTCTTGTTAATCTTGTCCAGAATGGAAAGGGAGATGTTTTCGGCAATGCCTAATTGCCCTTCGGTGAACGCCATGCGGGCATAGAAGCGCTGGAAATAGGGGTTATTGGGGTACGTGTTCGCCAGATATTGAGACAAGGACATGGCCGCGGCGCCGTTCTTGTTGTCATTGGCGTAAATCTTCATCAGGAAGTACTTAGCCTCAGTGCCGGTGTAGAACCCGTTAAAGGCCACCTGTTGCAGTTGCTGTAGTCCCAAGGGCTTGTTCCCCTTCGGGAAGAACATTAGAATGGGGCGCAGCAGCTTGTAGTTTTCATGAATCCAGACGGAGTAGTAGTTGAATAAGGCCTCCCCGAATAGGAATTCATCACTTAAGCCATTGGCTTTTTTGCTCTTTTGGAGGTAATCCAGGGACTCATTGCTCATAATGGCTGCCTTGCGCCAGTTCTTTCGCTCAGCGTGCAGGCGGGCCCCAAAGCCATTGGCCGCCGATAGGAAAAAGGCGGCCTCCAGGTTCTTGTTGTCCTTGTCATACATTGCTTCGGCCAGCGTGATGGTCGTGTCCATGTAGGCCAGGAAAGGCTCGTCAAAGCTGGGATCCTGGATGTTGGACGGGATCATCTTCCACCAGTTACTAAGCCCGATCAGAAAGTAGGGCATGGGGTGTTTGGGGTAACGGCGGCGTAGTGATTTGAACTGCTTCTCTGCGGTGGCAAAGTTGAAGTTGTACATGTTGTCCACGGCACCGCCCAACTCATTCATGATTTCCTCATTGAGCAGGAGCCAGCCCTTGATATCCAGGGCCTGGGGCATTACGTCCACGGAGTCAAGGTTGACGGTGAGCCGTAGTGAGTCAAGAAATTTCTGGTCTAGCTGCTTGGTAGTGTCTGGAATTACCTGGGCCTGGGCGCCAGTAAACCCTGAAACAAGCAACAGAAACAAGAAGAGAGTTTTACGCATCATAATTAATAAACCGCCTGCAATTCTTAAATTCCTGGGCCGGAGCGGCGTAAAGGCGGTTTCCCCTCAACAAGCATCCGGGCGGGTAGGTTTCAATTCTGTTATATTACTGGCTAGCTGCTGATTCCAGATCATATAGGACCGGTAGAGGTAGCAAAGCGAGCAAAGGTACACTGTTGAAATTAGATACCCTTACCTGCTTTGGTGTTTTAAGCCAGTTTTTTGAAAAGTAAGTCCAAAACGCAAACTATTGTAATTTTTTCCTTCGGCCACAGCCTTCCTGGAGGAGGGGCGGGTAGCTTTGCTGCTAAAGAATAGACTCGAAGCTAATTGATGGAAAACCTGTTTTGAGCCTGTTTTTCCAAAAAAGGCCCTGAAACAGAACAGCCTGCTGTAGGAGCTAAGTAGCGACTTTGACCATTTTCTTTACCTTTGACTAAAACGAAAAACCATGGAATTATTGCATCAGCTTTGCCAGATCCAGGCCCCCTCGGGCAACGAGGTTAAAATGAAGGAATTTCTGCTGGACTATGTACTAACCCAACAGAAAAACTGGGCGGTGCAGCCGCAAATCATCCATGGCAAAGGCTTTCAGGATTGCCTGTTGCTGGTGTTTGGGGAGCCGCGGACGGTCATTTTCGCGCACATGGACTCCATTGGCTTTATGGTGCGGTACGGCAAGCAACTGATCAAAATAGGGGGACCGGTCAAGGAAACAGGTATCAAGCTGGTGGGCGAGGACAGTCAGGGCGAGATTGAGTGCACGCTGCAGGTAGATGAGGAAGACCACAGCCTGAGCTATGACTTCCACCGGGAAATTGAGCGCGGCACCGAGCTGGTGTTCAAGTGTGATTTCCGGGAAGCCGAAGAAACCGTGCAAAGCTGCTACCTGGATAACCGGCTAGGGGTATGGAGTGCCCTGCAGGTGGCCCAAACCTTGGAGCATGGCGTGATTGCCTTCGGAGGCTGGGAAGAGACTGGCGGAGGATCGGTGGCCTACCTGGCCAAGTTCATCCATGAAACCTACGGCGTCACACAGGCGCTCATTTCAGACATCACCTGGGTAACAGAAGGAGTGGAGGCCGGCAAAGGCGTGGCCATCTCGCTGCGCGATTCCCTTATTCCCCGCCGCAACTATGTCCAGCGCATTGTAAGCCTGGCCCGGGAAGCGGGCATTGATTTCCAGATAGAAGTAGAGGATGCCGGTGGCTCAGACGGCAAAGAGCTTCATTACGGCAATATTCCCTGGGACTGGTGTTTCATCGGGGCCCCCGAAGACCATGTGCATTCCCCCAATGAGTTGGTGCATAAGAAAGACATTTACGCCATGGTAGAGCTGTATAAGGTGCTGATGCAGAAATTGTAAAATTCAGAGCATAGAGTATAAGATATATTTGTTTTTTAGGGTAGAAACGCTAGCTTGCGGTACAGTCATTAGCTCAGAGTTTATTTGAAAATCTGTTTGTAGGCAAGTATGGTTGAAAAGCTTCGCGGAGGCATTTTCAATACTTCGTGGCGGTTCTGCGGAGGGTGGGAAAGGCAATTGCAGGCTATTTTGCTGGGGATATTCCCGCATCAAAGAGAAAGTCAAATGCGCTCTTTTATCCAATTTAACCAACAAAAACATTTCTTATGCAGACCATTCTCTACGCTATTCCTGCTTTTGGTTTAGTGGCCTTGTTGTTTACCGCCATCAAATCTGCCTGGGTGACCAAGCAAGACGCCGGCGATGAAAAAATGAGTACCATTGCCCGTTACATTGCCGAGGGGGCCATGGCCTTTCTCAAAGCCGAGTACAAAGTGCTCACCTACTTCGCTATTATTGCTTCTATTTTCCTTTTCTATTTAGGGTATGTTGGTGAAAAGTCTTCTACCATCATTGTGCTTGCTTTCCTGATTGGCGCCGTCTTTTCGGCCATGGCCGGATTTATAGGCATGCGCATTGCTACCAAAGCCAACGTGCGTACCGCTCAGGCCGCTAAAACCAGCCTTTCTAAAGCCCTGGAGGTTTCCTTTACCGGTGGGTCGGTGATGGGCATGGGCGTGGCCGGTCTGGCGGTGTTGGGCTTAGGCTCTTTATTCATTGCTTTCTACTATTGGTTTGTGCACCGGGTAGGCGCCAGCGCTAGCTCTGAGGAAATGGAGATTGCCCTGGAAGTATTGACCGGGTTCTCCCTTGGTGCTGAAAGTATTGCCCTTTTTGCCCGCGTGGGCGGAGGTATCTACACCAAGGCCGCCGACGTGGGGGCTGACTTAGTGGGTAAAGTAGAGGCCGGAATCCCCGAAGATGACCCCCGCAACCCCGCCACCATTGCTGATAACGTAGGTGACAACGTGGGCGACGTGGCCGGTATGGGCGCCGACTTGTTCGGGTCTTACGTGGCTACTATTCTGGCTACTATGGTGCTGGGCCGTGAAATCACCGTCCAGGACAATTTTGGGGGCTTGTCGCCTATCATTCTGCCTATGCTTATTGCGGGATTAGGCATTATCTTCTCTATGATTGGTACCCTGTTCGTGCGGGTGAAAGAAGGCGGCAACGTACAGGCTGCCCTGAACATGGGTAACTGGTCATCGGTGGCCTTAACCGCTATTGCCTCATACTTTGTGATTGACTGGCTGATGCCTGAAACCCTGAGCTTGCGCGGTTTTGAATTCACCTCTATGGGAATTTTCTACGCAGTGATTATTGGCTTAGTGGTAGGGACACTTATTTCCATCATCACAGAATATTATACCGCCATGGGCCGCAAGCCCGTGAATTCTATTGTGCAGCAGTCTTCTACCGGGGCCGCCACCAACATTATTGCCGGTTTAAGCGTGGGCATGATGAGTACCGCCCTGCCTATTCTGGTATTAGCTGCCGGTATTGTGTTCTCTTATGCCGTAGCCGGTATTTACGGGGTAGCCATTGCCGCCGCCGGGATGATGGCCACCACCGCCATGCAGCTGGCCATTGACGCTTTCGGACCTATTGCCGACAACGCCGGTGGTATTGCCGAGATGAGTGAATTGCCCAAGCAGGTACGCGAGCGCACCGATATCCTGGATGCCGTGGGGAACACGACCGCTGCCACCGGGAAAGGCTTTGCTATTGCCTCAGCGGCTTTGACGTCTTTGGCTTTGTTCGCCGCCTTCGTGGGTATTTCTGGTATCAGCACCATTGACTTGTACAAGGCTCCGGTTTTGGCTGGTCTTTTCATTGGCGGTATGATTCCGTTTGTGTTCTCGGCGTTGGCTATTAGTGCAGTAGGCCGGGCCGCCATGGCCATGGTACATGAGGTGCGCCGCCAGTTCAGAGAGATCCCAGGCATCATGGAAGGCACGGGCAAGCCCGAGTATGACAAGTGCGTGGCCATCTCTACCAAAGCCGCCCTGCGCGAGATGATGTTGCCGGGCGCCATTGCCTTAATTGTGCCCTTGATCATTGGTTTCGGGTTGAAAGATGTTTTTGACGAAGTATCCAGCGCCGAGATTCTAGGTGGCGTGCTGGCCGGGGTAACCGTTTCTGGTGTGTTGATGGCTATTTTCCAGTCTAACGCTGGTGGCGCCTGGGACAACGCCAAGAAGTCGTTTGAGAAAGGCGTGATGATTAACGGCGTGATGGAATACAAAGGCTCAGACCCACATAAGGCGTCTGTGACCGGAGACACCGTAGGTGACCCTTTCAAAGATACCTCTGGCCCTTCCATGAACATCCTCATCAAGCTGATGTCCATTGTATCATTAGTGATAGCCCCGCACATCTCAGTGCGAGAGGTGCCAGCCCAAGCTCCGGAGAACCGTATTGAGGGAGTGAGCAGCCAGGTAGAGCCGTCCCCTGAAGTAATAACGGACACGGTCCAGTATCCTTCGGCCGCAGGCCAACAGTAACCTTATCTGTTTCTAAAACCTTGCAGGAGAGCCCTTTTCTACGGAAGAGGGCTTTTCTCTTTTTATTTCAGGCAGTTTTCCGCAATTTTGAAGTTAACTACCCACAGACAGATGAATCACCCGCCGGTAACCCTCCACGACAAGACGTTTAAGATTTATATTCAGGAGCGCAAAATCCTGCACAGCATAGAAGTGGTGGCTGCCCGACTGAGCCATGAGTACCGTGACAAGTGTCCTTTGTTCCTGTCCGTCCTAAACGGGTCGTTCATGTTTGCCTCAGATTTAATGAAAGAGATGAGCATTGACTGTGAGATTTCCTTTATCAGGCTCTCTTCCTACTCAGACATGGGCACCACGGGCCAGGTGAAGGAGATCATGGGACTGAAGGAAAGCATCAAAGACCGGCACGTAGTAGTGGTAGAAGATATTGTGGATACGGGGCATACCATTGCGGCGCTATTGCCTCAACTGCAGAGTCAGGGGCCGGCTTCCGTAGAGATAGCGGCCTTGCTGGTAAAGCCTGAGGCACATGAGCATGAGTTGGATATCAAATACCCGGTCATGGAAATTGGGAACGACTTTGTGGTGGGCTATGGCCTGGATTATAATGGCCTGGGTCGCAACCTTAGAGACATCTATAAAGTAATGTAGTTTTTTATTGCACCGTTTTACGCCTGTTTTTAGGAAAATGCCCCTAAAACGAGAGAGCGTATGTCTGGGTACTGCCTGAAAAGCTGTCATTTCCAAGATATTATTCTTACTTTTGTATACTCACAACCTCCATATTCATGCTGAACATTGTTCTCTTTGGTCCTCCAGGGGCAGGTAAAGGCACGCAGAGCCAGAAACTAATTGAAAAATACGGGCTGATTCACCTCTCCACCGGTGATTTGCTGCGTTCAGAGATATCTCAGGGCACAGAACTGGGCCTCAAGGCCAAAGGCCTGATGGATGCTGGTCTTTTGGTGCCAGATGAAGTAGTGATTGGCATGATTGAGTCTAAAATTGCTGACAACCCAACGGCCGCCGGTTTTATCTTTGACGGTTTCCCGCGCACGGTTCCGCAGGCTGAGGCCCTGGACCAACTGTTGCAGAAATATGACCAAGGCATTAGCTGCATGATTGCCCTGCAGGTAAGCGAAGAAGAGTTGGTGAAGCGCCTGTTGCTGCGTGGCCAGACCTCTGGCCGGCCAGATGACGCTGATGAAACCCTCATTCAGAAACGGGTGCAGGAATATAATACCAAGACCCGCCAGGTGGCAGACTATTATGCCCAGCAAGGCAAGTTCTACGCCGTAGACGGCATTGGGGAGATTGATGAGATCTTCGCCAAAAACTGTGAAATTATTGGAGCCTGCCAAATGGCCTAGCTTCCAGAAGATAGCTAATTCTCTAAAAACCATCTGATAAGCTTCTTGTCAGATGGTTTTTAGTTGATGAGGCATTGTAAAAGCAAAGCATCTGAGCGCATTAAAGAGCAGTTTTACCTTTTGCGCGAAAGTCACTTGGAAAGCGTTAAGGAACGGGAAACCTCTTTTGGGCCCACTTTCTGAAAAACAGGCTCAAAACGCAAATTGGTGCAAGCACCAGCCTTTTATTTTTAATTATTCACCATACAATCTATACGCCGTGTCATCATCCAACTTTATTGACTATGTCAAAATCTGCTGCCGCTCTGGGCACGGAGGGGCCGGTTCAGCGCATTTGCACCGCGACAAAAAGACTGCCCATGGTGGTCCGGATGGCGGCGACGGCGGCCGGGGTGGGCATATTATCCTCAAAGGAAACTCCCAACTCTGGACCCTGCTGCACTTGCAGTACCAAAAACACGTGATCGCGGAGAACGGCGGCAACGGCGGACCCAGTCACTCCAGCGGCGCCTTCGGGAAAGACATTGTCCTGGAAGTGCCCATAGGCACCATTGCCCGGGATGTTGAGACCGGTGAGATTAAGGCTGAGATTACCGAAGACGGCCAAACCGCCATCATCACACCCGGTGGCCGCGGCGGCCTGGGAAACTCCCACTTCAAATCACCTACCAACCAAACGCCTACCTACGCCCAACCGGGCGAGGAGGGACGTGAGGAGTGGACCGTCCTGGAACTGAAATTGCTGGCTGATGTGGGTCTGGTGGGTTTCCCCAACGCAGGCAAGTCCACGCTGCTGTCGGTGGTATCGGCGGCTAAGCCGAAGATTGCCAATTACGCCTTTACCACCTTGGTGCCTAACCTGGGCGTGGTGGCTTACCGCGATTACAAGTCTTTTGTGATGGCCGATATCCCGGGTATTATTGAGGGCGCCTCAGAAGGGAAGGGGCTGGGCATTCGGTTCTTGAAGCACATTGAGCGGAACTCAATCCTACTGTTCATGATTTCAGTAGAGAGCCCGGACATTGCCGCCGAATACGAGATTTTGGTCAATGAACTGCGCACGTACAACCCCGAGCTGTTGCATAAGCAGCGGCTGCTGGCCATCACCAAGGCAGATATGATTGATGATGAACTGGAGGCCGAGATGCGGGAAACCCTGCCCAAGGATCTGCCTACCGTTTTTATCTCCAGCCTGGCCAATAAGAACATCACCCAGCTCAAAGACCTGATCTGGAAAGCGCTGAACACGGCGTAGAAATGGACAGGAGACTGTCAGGCATGTCACCTGCCTTGGGTAGATCATGGCTTAAAAATGCCAGAATGACAGCATAACCGGTTTGGCAAAGAAGTTGCCTTGCCTTTGGCACTCACCAGAAGTAGAATTTAATCTGTAAGGATAAACGATATGAGTACATCAGCTGAACAAAATCCCCAGGAAGAAGAACCAAAATTGCCAGAAGCAAACGAGGAAGAGGATGCGGCCGCGGCTGCAGAACTGCCCCAGGAAGAAGAGGCGCCGGGCACCGAAGAAGGCAAAAACGAGGCTGACGAGCTGCGCGATAAGTACCTGCGCCTGCACGCCGAGTTTGATAACTTTAGACGCCGTACCTCTAAAGAGCGCCTGGAGCTGTTTAAAACCGCTAACCAGGAACTGATGATCGCCCTGATTCCGGTACTAGATGATTTGGAGCGTGCCCAGGTGGCCATGAAAGATGCCCAGGACGTGAATGCCGTTCGGGAAGGCGTGGAGTTGATCTTCAATAAGTTTACAGGGCTTCTGCAGCAAAAAGGGCTCAAACCCATGGAGGCTATTGGCCAGCCGTTTGACGCCGATGTGCACGAAGCCATTACGCAGATTCCGGCCCCTTCTGAGGAGATGAAAGGCAAAGTGATTGACCAAGTAGAGAAAGGATATTACCTCAATGACAAAGTGGTTCGCTTTGCCAAGGTGGTAATTGGAGCATAAGAGCAGCATGGCAACCAAAAGAGATTATTATGAAGTGCTGGGCGTGGCCAAAGGGGCACAGCCGGATGAGATAAAGAAGGCGTACCGCAAGATCGCCATCAAATTCCACCCGGATAAAAACCCTGATGACCCTACCGCCGAGGACAAGTTCAAGGAAGCGGCTGAGGCCTACGAGGTATTGAGCGATGAGCAGAAACGCCAGCGCTATGACCAGTTTGGCCATCAGGGCGTGAACGGCGGCGGTTACGGCGGTGGCGGTGGCATGAACATGGAAGACATCTTCTCCCAGTTCGGTGACATCTTCGGCGGCGGTGGTGGCGGCGGTTTCGAGAGCTTCTTCGGCGGCGGCGGGAACCGCGGCGGACGCCGCGTACGCAAAGGCAGCAACCTGCGCATTAAACTAAAACTCAACCTGGAGGAAGTAGCCAAAGGCGTTGAGAAGAAGATAAAAGTAAAACGCTACGAGTCTTGCCAGGCCTGTGAGGGTAACGGTTCTAAGAACGGAACGGCTTTACAGACCTGCGGTACCTGTCAGGGTTCAGGCCAGACCAAGCGCGTGGTGAACACCATGCTGGGCCAGATGGTATCGGCCAGCACTTGCCCCACCTGCCACGGCGAGGGCAAGATCGTGAGCCAGAAGTGTGATGTTTGCCACGGTGAGGGCCGTCAGCTGCGCGAGGAGGTGATTTCCATTAACGTACCCGCCGGCGTGGCCGATGGCATGCAGCTTTCCATGAGCGGCAAAGGGAACGTGCCCGAAAGGGGGGGCATTCCCGGTGATTTGCTGATCCAGATTGAAGAGGAGCACCACCCAACCCTGCGCCGTGATGGCAACAACATCATGTTTGAGCAGTACGTGAGCTTCGTGGATGCTACCCTGGGTGCTTCTGTGGAGGTGCCTACCATTGAGGGCAAGGTGAAGATCAAGATTGACCCGGGCACGCAGTCTGGCAAAATCCTTCGTCTGCGCGGCAAAGGTATTCCAGACATTAATGGCTACGGCAAAGGTGACCAATTGATCCATATCAACGTCTGGACGCCTAAGAACGTGAACGCTGAGGAGCGCCAGATCCTGGAGCGCCTGCGCGAGTCCCAGAATTTTGCGCCAAACCCCGGCAAGAACGAGAAAGGTTTTTTTGAGAAAATGAAGGAGTATTTTCAGTAGAATGAATTCTACTGGGAGTTCTGAGTCTTGAGTTCAGAGTCCTAAGTCAGGAAAATATAGAAAATGCCCGCTTTCTTTTAAAGAACGCGGGCATTTCTGTTTTAGAGGCGTTTTCAGGAAAACAGGCCCAAAACAGCTATCTCTTCCTCTGCCGCAAGTTTAGCGCTAGCGTAACTTGTGGCTTGCCATGAGAGCCAGTTTTCAACTGGCGTGGTGGTTTATCAGGTAATGCATTTCGCCAGTTGAAAACTGGCTGTCATATATAACTCCAAGTTACCGCTGCGCTCAAACTTGAAGTAGGGAAGAGTTGCGTCTGCCTGCTGCCGGTGTTTTCGTTTTGGGCCTGTTTTCCTGAAAACAGGCTCAAAACGCATTTCTGCTGTTCTTGCAAAGCGTGCCACTTTCGCGTAGCTTTATTCGAACCAAACCAACCCTAATTTCCTTGCCACCCATTCTGCAAATACAAGGCGTAAGTAAGCGCTATGAAGCCCACCAGGCGTTAGACAGAGTTTCATTTGACGTGCCCAAAGGAAGCATCTTCGGGCTGCTGGGTCCTAACGGCGCAGGTAAAACGTCGCTCATCAGAATCATAACCCAGATAACGGGCCCAGACGAAGGGCAGATTCTGTTTGAGGGAGAGCCGCTGCAGCCGCACCACGTGAAACAGATTGGCTACCTGCCCGAGGAACGGGGCCTCTACAAGAAAATGAAGGTAGGGGAGCAGCTCCTTTACCTGGCCCGCCTGCGCGGCTTGACCAGGGAAGAGGCGAAAGTGAAAATAAAGGCCTGGGCTCAGCGCCTGGACCTAACCGCCTGGCTCTCCAAGAACGTAGAAGACCTCTCCAAAGGCATGCAGCAAAAGGTGCAATTCATTGCCACCGTGTTGCATGAGCCCAAGCTGTTGATCCTGGACGAACCTTTCTCGGGCTTTGACCCCATCAATGCCAACATCATCCGGGACGAGATCCTGAAACTGCGGGACGAGGGCTGTACCATCATTTTCTCCACCCACCGCATGGAATCTGTGGAGCAGCTCTGTGATGACATCGTGTTAATCCATAAATCCCAGAAAGTGCTGTCTGGACGCGTGCAGGAAGTGAAAGACCGGTTCAGGACCAACACGTTTCTGGTACAGGGCAAAGGCCAACTGCTGGTCATGTCTCCAGATTTTAAGGTGCTCCAGCAGAGCCAGCAGGGCAACAACTTCACCGCCGAGGTGCAGTTGGAGAACAACACCGGCCCCAATGATTTGCTGCGCTACCTCATTGAGCGGGTAGAAGTGAACCTGTTACAGGAGAAAGTGCCCAGCATCCATGATATTTTCATTAAAACCGTCATGCAGACCCCAACCCATGGATAAGATTTGGTTAGTATTTCAGCGCGAGTACCTGGTGCGGGTGCGCAAGAAGAGTTTTATTGTGATGACCATTCTGGGACCGCTGCTCATGGCAATGGTTATGATTGTTCCGGCCGCCCTTATGTTGATGTCTGATGACGCCAAGGTGATTGAGGTGCTGGATGAGAGTGGCCTTTTTGCGGGCAAGTTTGCCTCTGGGGAGAAATTCACCTATGTCTCAGTGCCCGGTCCCGTTGAGGCAGCCAAGGAAAAGTACCTGAAGACCAAAGACGCGGGCTTACTCTATATCCCCCCGCTGGACATCAACAAGCCGCAGGGCATTCAGCTGTTTTCTCAGAAAAGCCTGAGCCTTACCGTGATTACCTCGCTGGAGCGGCAGGTGAAGCAGGAGCTAGAGGCTTTGAAATTCGCCCGCTCGGGCATAGACCAGAAGGTGCTGGACCAGATCAAGACCAAGGTGAGCATCAACACCATCAACCTGAGCGCCGAAGGGGAGAAAAGCAGCAACGTGGGGGTTACCTCCATGGTGGGTTTCCTGGGTGCGTTCCTAATCTACCTGTTCATTTTCATCTATGGGGCCCAGATCATGCGCGGCGTGATAGAAGAGAAGACCAGCCGAATTCTGGAGGTGATGGTGTCTTCGGTGAAGCCTTTCCAGCTCATGGCCGGTAAAATCATGGGCATTGCCGCCGTGGGGCTCACGCAGTTCCTGCTCTGGATTGTTCTGTCCTCGGCTATTTACCTTGGGCTATCCTCGGCACTGGACCTGGACCGGTTCTCCAAGGCGCAGATCTCGCAGACCATGCAAGGCATGGAAAACGAGCGCGATGCCCTTCAGGCCCAGGAGACGGCCCAGATCATTAGCGCCGTGCAGGACCTGAACGTGCCATTGCTAGTAGGCGGCTTCCTGTTTTATTTCCTGGGTGGTTACTTGCTGTACGGTGCCTTGTTTGGCGCGGTAGGGGCCGCCGTAGACAGCGAAACCGACAGCCAGCAGTTCATGCTTCCCATCACGGTGCCGCTCATTTTGTCCTTTATAGTGGCCCAGACCATTATCATGAAAGACCCCAACGGGCCGGTGGCCTTCTGGATGTCCATGGTGCCCTTCACCTCACCGGTGGTCATGATGCTGCGCCTGCCCTTCGGGGTGCCCGACTGGGAATTGGGCCTATCCATGCTTCTGCTTATAGCCGGTTTCATCGGTACCATTTGGGTCGCCTCGCGTATTTATAGGGTGGGAATCTTGATGTACGGCAAGAAAATCACGTACCGTGAACTGTCTAAATGGCTATTCTATAAAGGGTAATGGTTGGGATGTTAGATGATAGACGCTATACATTAGATTCTAATCCTTTTATCAATCTCTAGCATCTAACATCTATCATCCAGCGTCTAACATAAGGGTTTATGAAAAAGCTGCTTCCGCTTTGTTTGGCTGTTCTCTTCTTAAGTTCTTTCACCATGGATAAGCCTGCCTACCGTCTGTTCTCCGGGAAAGGGAAACCGGTTAAATACAAGAAAGTGCTCCAGGATTTGGCTGCCGCTGATGTGGTCTTTTTTGGGGAGCAGCACAATGACCCCATTGCGCATTGGCTGGAGTTGGAGTTGGCCAAAGACCTCTACCACATCCATGGCAAAAACCTGGTGATAGGGATGGAAATGTGGGAAGCAGATACCCAAAGCGAGGTAGATTCTTTTCTGCTGGGGCAACTGGAAGAAGCCGTTTTCATGGAGAGAGGCCGAGCCTGGCCCAACTATACCACCGATTATCGGCCGGTGCTACTCTTCGCGAAGGAGCACGGCCTGAAAGTAATCGCTACCAACGCCCCACGCCGCTATGCCCGAACCGTGGCCCGTGAAAGTCTCAAATCCTTGGATTCTCTCCCGTCCCAGGAAAAAAATTGGTTGGCCCCCTTGCCCATCATGGTAGACATGGAACTGCCGGGCTATAAACGTATGCGCAGTATGTTCGGGGATACCCACGGCGCTTCAGCCGCAGCATCCCAGATGATAGAGGCGCAGGCCATCAAAGACGCCACAATGGCGCATTTTATCCACCAGAACCTTTCCCCTGGGCAGCACCTGTTGCACCTCAACGGCTCGTATCATTCAGATCATTTTGAAGGCATTATCTGGTACCTCCGCCGCCTTCGCCCGGAAGGCAAGTTGAAGACCATTACCACCGTAGTTCAGCCCAGCCTGGAAGACCTGGCAAAAGAGCATGCGCAACGCGCAGATGTGGTGCTGGTGGTGCCTGAGACTATGACCAAGACGTATTAAGGGGTTGAAATGATAAGTTGATAGGATTGTGGTTTGGGCTTGTTATTAGGAAAGTGGGCTTGAAACAGCCCGCAGCACATAGTTCTAAGTCTTGAGTTCTGAGTTGATTTGCAGGAGTGGTCATCCCCCTACCCCCTTCAAAGGGGGACGGAATGAGTGCCCTCCATTGTAAACACCCCCCTACTCCCCCCTCAAGGGGGGAGTCTACGTTTAGTAAAGGTTATTGGGCATTTTGAGTCAGTGTGTTTAGGGCCTGGTTTTGGAAAAACGTGCCTAAAACACGATAACCTAAAGCACAATTAATAACAGCATTCCGCGCATTGCCCAGTTCCAGTCTTTACCTCGAGCGCCTCGCTTGTGGCCCTGGACAGGCATTAGCTAAGAATGAACTGCAACTCGGCCGCAAGGGCAGTGCGAGGGGGAAAGACGGGGCCCCGCGGCCGTGAGCGCTCGGAGGGAAACCATGAAACAAGAAAGCATAAGGGCTTAAGGCGACGGCGGGCACTGCGCCAGCAACAGGCGGGTATGCGTGCACAAATTTTGTAGCTAGGGGTAAGCGGTTCAAGTCGTTTGCCCCTAGGAACACCAATACCGGTGAAAAAGAAGAAGCAATTACAAGCGCCACGCTAGCAGGAAGAGAAAAAGCTTGTACAAGCTACTAGCCCAATACTACTTCCATAAAAACAAAAAGGCCTGCTAAAAGCAGGCCTTTCAAATTCCATAAACGGCAATTGTCTACGCTGAGAAAGAGCTTCCGCAACCGCAGGTACTTTTGGCAGTAGGGTTGTTAAAGATAAAACCACGGGCGTTCAGGCCATCCTGGAAATCTACTTCCATGCCCATCACATACATACCGTGCTTTTTATCCATCACTAACTGCACGCCGTCCAATTCATATACTTCATCGGCTTCTTTGGCTTTGTCAAACCCAAGCAGGTAAGACATGCCGGAGCAGCCGCCGCCTTGTACCCCAATGCGCAGACCATAGTCGGCGGGTACGTTTTTATCTTTCATAATTTCCTTCACCTCGTGCAAGGCACGCTCAGTGATGGTAATAGGAGCTGTTTTTACTTTCGTGCTTTCCATAGTAGTGGCTTTTGCGCTGTAAAGTTACTAAAAACTAGACTGTTTCTAAAGAACAGCGCTATACTATAAGAAACCGAAAAACCGGGGAAATGATTCAGGAATCTCCGCACGATTTTTTTACCGATATTTACCCGATCATACGCTACCCTGTAAAACCGTAACGAGGGCAGACTTCAAGTAAAAAAACGCCCTAAGCTCCAATTGCCCGTAAAATTTATGACTACAGATACCTCTTCCCTCATTCTTATAGTATTAAGCAGCACGCTTCCGGCTTTATTGGTAGGAGGGGCCATGTACCTGTTAACCCAGAAATTCCTGGAACGCGATTACCGGAAAAAAATCCTGGACATCCGCCTGAAGAACAGTGAGGTGATTTTGCCCATCAGATTGCAGGCCTATGAGCGCATTATCCTTTTCCTGGAACGCATCACGCCCAGCAACATGCTCATCAGGGTGGGGGCTTCTGGATTGAGCGCCGGGGCTTACCAAGCTGAATTACTACAGGAGATTCGGGCCGAATACACGCACAACCTCTCTCAGCAGTTGTACATGAGCGAGGCCGCCTGGCAGCAGGTAAAGAAAGCCAAGGAAGATGTGGTCTCCATGATCAACCAGAACTACCAGAACCTGCAGGACAAAAGCAAAGGCACTGATCTGGCCAAACGCATTTTGGAGAATGTCCTGCACCAGGAGGTAGACCCCACGGCGCAGGCGCTTCAGTTCCTGAAAAGGGAGCTGCACGAGATTTTCTAAGAAATTACTTACGCTTAAACGAGAAGCGTTCCTTTGGAAGGAAAGCTTCTCGTTTAAGTAAAGGATGATTCGTCCCATTTTGGGCCTGCTTTTCTAAAAGCAGGCCCAAAACGGGACATGTTGTTTTCTGGGGCCTTGAAGCTAATTCCATGGTCCACTAACTGTAAAAGGTCTAGTATCTTAAATCTAGCATCCAATTATCCAAAATTTCCCTAAAACGGAAACGACAGTTGCCCGCCTTGGTGGTTGCCGTAGCTGAGGTTGGAGACGGTGATGCCCAGCAACCGGATGGGTTTGGGTGGGAAAGTGGGAGTGTGCAGTAGTTCGGCGGCAATGTCTAAAAGCACGTCTTCGGTGCGCACGTTAGAGAAGAAGGTTTTGCTGCGCGTGTTCAGCGTGAAGTCATGGTACTTGAGCTTGAGCGTGATGGTCTTGCCGGAGGCCTCCAACCGATGCAGGTCATAGGCCACTTCCTCGGCCAGGCGCTGCAGTTCGGGCAGCATTTCTTCCTCGGTTTCCAGGTCTTGGCCAAAGGTGCGCTCTGAGCCTATGCTTTTCCGGATGCGGTTGGGTTCCACGGGCCGGTCATCCTGGGCGCGGGCAATTTGGTAAAAGTAGGAGCCGGACTTACCGAAATGACGCCGCAGATCCACTTCAGACCTGGCCTTTAAATCGGCGCCGGAATGGATGCCCAGTTGCTTCATTTTGGCCGCCGTTACATCGCCAATCCCATAAAACTTCTCAATGGGCAGGGCTTCCACAAAGCTTTCCGCCTCGTGGGGCAGAACCACCGTCAGGCCATCGGGCTTGTTCTTCCCCGAGGCTACCTTGGCCAGAAACTTATTGAAAGACACGCCCGCCGAGGCCGTCAAATGCGTCTCTTTGTATATCTCATTTTTGATCCGCTGCGCGATGAGCATAGCCGACTTAAACCCAGGTTTGTTTTCGGTCACATCCAGATAGGCCTCGTCCAGGGAAAGTGGTTCCACCAGGTCTGTGTAGCGCAGGAAAATGTCACGTATTTGCCGTGACACCTGCTGGTAGACCTCAAAGCGGGTGGGTACCATGATCAGGTGCGGGCATTTGCGCAAGGCCAATTGGGCGGGCATAGCCGAGAAAACGCCATACTGCCGTGCCTCATAGCTGGCCGCCGCCACCACGCCCCGCGCCCGGGTGCCGCCCACGGCCACCGGCTTGCCGCGCAGGGCCGGGTTATCGCGCTGTTCAACAGAAGCGAAGAAGGCGTCCATGTCTATGTGAATGATTTTGCGCACGGGAGCGGTTCTTTTTTAATCTAACGTAGGTGAGGCAGATTATTTTGTTTCGCCTATATTTGACGCCACAGATAGGCAGCCGTATTTTTTATCCCTGATTTTCAGGTAAAAACAATTACACGCTTTTCTTTGTAAAATGAATCTTGAACTTGCGGCGTTAGAGAACGTACTGCGAAGTTAGCGCTTGAAACCCGCATGGACTACGTAAGCACGCCGGTTCTTTTAAATTATGCTTTTACTAAACACCCTTAAACCCCTTTCTCTATGAAAATCAAATCTTTACTGTCTCTTTTAGTTTGCGGTGTGGCCAGCCAGTTCATGGTAGGTTGTAGCTCCAGCCAGTACTTTGACTTCAGCACCCCGGCAACTACCTATCATAAAGCAAGCCCTGCCCCGGCAGCGGTTACGCCAGCCACCCCGGCAGAAACCGCGGCCCCAGAAGCCGCAGCCATAGTGGCCCAGGCAGAGCCAGCTCAGGCAATTGCGCCATTGGCCGCTTCTAAAGCCAAAGCAGCCCCAGCCCTGGAAGCCAATTCCGCTGCGCCCGTAGCTTCCCGTGAAGTGGCCCGTACGGCTCCCTTAACGTCTGCGGCGGTAGCGTCTGCCTTAGAGTCAAACGCAAATGTGAAGGATCTGGCCAGCAACCTTTCTTCAGCGTCCAGCAAGAAAGAAGTGAAAATGGCCACCAAGAAAATCCTGCGGGAGGCCAAAGCCGCCAAGAAAGCCAATGCCCTGAACCAATACGTGAAAATCGGGTTGATTCTGCTGGTAGCCGGTGTGATTCTGGGTATTCTGCCTGGCCTGGGCGTAGTTGGTACACTGGTAGCCATTGTAGGTCTGGTATTTATCTTACTAGGCGTCCTGGAGATGTAGGCCAAGCCCACTATACTTTTATAAAACAGAAAGGCATTCCTCAACGGGAATGCCTTTCTGTTTTAAGGGTGGTTTACGGAAAACAGGCTTGAACCACCAAGCAAGATAATTTCCCCTTTAGTCATCATGCCGGTTTACGTAATACAGGACTAGGCCAAGCAACGTTACCCCAAACCTTAGCGCCCAGGCAATGGCTGTGCCCCAGGTATCCACCCAAAGCAATAAAAGGTGATTTACCCCCAAAGCGGCCATTAACAGAGAAGCGACACCTACTAAGAACAGCAGTAACCCTAAGAATTTCATAGAAAGGAAGATTGGTGAACAGATAGAGACAAGATACAGGAAAGACTATAATTCCATAAAGCCCGTCTTAGAAGCCGCAGTTCACTTCTTGGAAAAGGGGGAAAACAATAAAGGCCTGTTGCGTTTCGGGGCCGTTTTTTGAAAAACGGCCCCGAAACGCAACAGGCCTTTATCTAAAAAGCTTTTAAGCCAGGTTATTGGTTTCCGGACATACTGCCGCCGGTGCCGTCCTGTTGGGGCATTCCCATTTTACGTTCCCGTTGCTGTTGGTACTGCTGGAATTGGGTCACAGATAATACGCTCCGCAGAGACTCAAGACGGGTAGCACTGATCAGGTCCATGGTGGCCTTCAGTTTGCGTGGGTCTTGTTTGTAGTCTTTTTTTGCCTGTTCCAACTGCTTGATGCTTGCCAGGTTAATTTCTGTCACCTTGGTGGCCTGGGCCGCATTCAGCTTGAGAGCCTGGGTCATGGTGGCTGTCATCTTTTGGGCGCGGGCCTCTGGGGTAGGAGCGGTCTGGGCCTGGCTGGTAAGCGTGATAAAGGCCAGGGCCAGGAGTAAGCTAAATTTTCTCATAGTATTCATGTATTCAGGCATTGAAATAAAAACCGGGCAAAAATGGTTCCCAAGGCACAGTGCCGGAGGCCGTTTCCCGGAAGCCAAAAGCCAAAGTTACAAAAACCGGGCCAGCCTGCGCTCAGGATTTTTGCCCCCAATTGACGCCGCAAGGGTAACCGGTTTCACTGAATTTAGCCGTATCTTTGATCTCTAGAATCCTGCTGCCAGAACGCAGAAAAGGTAAAAACAAGTCTATTTCCAGAACGATTATTTTAGCATGCCAGAAAACCATTTCAAGAAGATTGCGGGGGAGCTGCAGGTAAATCAGAAACAAGTAGAAGCCACCGTGGCGCTGCTGGATGAAGGAGCCACCGTGCCCTTTATTGCCCGTTACCGGAAAGAAGTAACCGGAAGCCTGGACGAGGTAGCCATTGCCGCCATCAGGGACCGCGTAGAGCAACTGCGTGACCTGGACAAACGCCGCGAAAGCATTCTCAAGTCTTTGAAAGACCAGGAGAAACTCACGCCCGAGCTGGAAGCCCAAGTGCTGGCCGCCGAGACCATGGCCGTGCTGGAAGACATCTACCTGCCCTTCAAACCCAAGCGCCGCACCAAGGCCACCATCGCCCGCGAAAAAGGCCTGGAGCCTCTGGCCCTGACGCTGTTTGAGCAGGCCAACATAGACGTGGCCGCCGAGGCCGCCGGCTTTGTCTCAGAAGAGAAAGAAGTAAAAACCACTGAGGAAGCCCTGGCTGGCGCCCGAGACATCATCGCTGAATGGGTGAACGAAAACCCTGAGGCCCGCGCCAGCATCCGGCAATTGTTTGAAAAGAAAGGCCAGTTCAAGAGCCGCGTGATACCAGGCAAAGAAGTGGAAGGACAGAAATACAAAGATTATTTTGAGTGGGACGAGCCCATTGAGAAAGCCCCCAGTCACCGCATATTGGCCATGCGCCGCGGCGAAAAGGAAATGGTGCTCATGCTGGATGCCCAACCCGAGGAAGAAGCAGCCCTGGCCGTGTTGGAGCGCCTGTTTGTGAAAGGCCACAACGCCGCTGCTGAGCAGGTGCGCCAAGCCGTGAAAGACAGCTACAAGCGTATGCTACGCCTGAGCATGGAAACCGAGGTGCGTCTGTCCTCCAAGAAGCGCGCCGACGAGGAAGCCATTAGAGTATTTGCCGATAACCTGCGGCCTATGCTTTTATCTGCGCCCCTGGGCCAGAAACGCGTGCTGGCCATTGACCCCGGTTTTAGGACTGGCTGCAAAGTAGTAGCTCTGGATGAGCAAGGCAAGCTGCTGCACTATGAAGCCATCTTCCCGCACAACGGTGCTGGTCAGGCCACCACGGCCGGGCACCAGGTCATGGCCATGTGCGCCAAATATCAGATTGAAGCTATTGCCATTGGTAACGGAACCGCCAGCCGCGAGACCGAAACTTTTGTACAGAAACTAGGCTTGCCGAAGGAGATTGCGGTAGTCATGGTGAATGAAAGCGGTGCCTCCATCTACTCGGCTTCAGACGTGGCCCGCGAGGAGTTCCCGGACCAGGATATCACCGTGCGCGGGGCTGTCTCCATCGGGCGCCGCCTGATGGACCCCTTGGCCGAGTTGGTAAAATTAGATCCTAAATCCATAGGCGTAGGGCAGTACCAACATGACGTGGACCAGAATGCCTTGAAGCACAGCCTGGATGACGTGGTAATGAGCTGTGTGAACGCTGTGGGCGTGGAGGTGAATACCGCCAGCAAACAGCTCTTGACCTACGTTTCCGGTCTGGGGCCGCAGTTGGCGCAGAACATTGTAGACTACCGTAACCAAAATGGTCCGTTCAAAACCCGTAACGAACTACGCAAAGTAGCCCGCCTGGGAGATAAGGCCTATGAACAAGCCGCTGGCTTTTTGCGCATTCGCGGTGGCAAGCACCCGCTGGACTCCAGCGCCGTGCACCCTGAGCGGTACGAACTGGTAGAGCGCATGGCCAAAGACCTAGGCGCTACCGTAGAGGACCTGCTTAAAAACGCCGAGCTCCGCAAGCAAATAGACCTGAAGAAATACGTGTCAGACACCGTAGGTTTACCAACCCTCCAGGACATCCTGAGCGAACTTTCCAAACCCGGCCGTGACCCCCGCGAGAGCTATGAGGCCTTCAGCTTCACTGAGGGCGTGAACGAGATCAAAGACCTGCGCCAGGGCATGAAACTACCGGGCATCATCACCAACATCACTGCCTTTGGGGCCTTTGTAGATATTGGGGTGCACCAAGACGGTTTGGTACACGTGAGCCACCTTTCTGACCGCTTTGTGAGCAACCCGCATGAGGTAGTGAAAGTAGGCCAGAAAGTAGAGGTGACCGTATTGGAAGTTGAGGTAAGCCGCAAGCGCATTGCTCTTTCTATGAAAGCAGATCCACAGGCCGCCGGTAAACCCACCCGAAGCAATGACCGCAAACCGGGCAGTACAAATAACACTGCGAGCAGACGGGACGCGCCCGTTGAGGAAGAAGACATGGCTACCAAACTGAATAAGTTGAAGAACATGTTCCGCTAAACTTTCCAGCGTAAGAAAAGGCCGGCAGGTGTCTCTGTCGGCCTTTTCTATTTCTGCTAATTTTAGCAGCCAATGACCTTTTTTTTAAGGTGAAAATCGGATTTTTCTCCTTGTTTTTGGTAAATAGGGTATAAATAAGCGTCTTACTGCACGTTTTCTATACTTAGTGCAATCTGATTATTATTTCTTTGCAAAACCTATTTTTACCAGAAAGGTTAATACAATGGGTAAGTACGCCACCGTATTTACTACATTGTGCAGAAGTTGGAAGCAGGAGTGCGCTAGGCATTACATTATGGCAAACATAGAATCATTCCTTAGACTGGAGACCGACCGGCCGCATCATCTTTTGGTGCTGCACTGGCAGGACTTTGTGCCTAGTGAAACCTACCGCGAGGGAATGATGGAAGGAATCCAGGTCTCCAGAAGGGAAGGCATGGAGAACTGGATCATGGACATGAAACTCATGAAAGTGATCAGGCAAGCCGACCAGGAATGGACCATTGCCAGTTGGTTTCCGCAGTTCCAGTTGCTGGGCATTAAGCGGCTAGCATTTGTAGTCTCTGATGATATCTTTAACCAGATGGCCGTGAGTAGCATGATTGCCGCCTTACGGCCCAGGTTCCAGGCAGAGGTGGAATATTTCCAGGAGTTGCCGGCGGCCCTGCGCTGGGTCCAGGAAAATGGCGGAAGCAGCAGCGTTTCCAGCCTGTTTTCCGTAAAATAGCCCCAAAACACATTTCCCGTACATGAACAGCAAAAAGAAAGTAAAGGCCCTGCTTCCCTTGGAAGGCGGAAGGTTTGTGGCCCTGGGCGTTTTTGTGAAAGCCGCGGAACAGCAGAATTGGTCTGAGCGCGCCATCCAGGACGTGATTGACGAAGTAGTGGAAGCCACTGAAACCGAGGCCCTGGCCCTATTGCAGTCCCTCACCGAAGCCTGATTCTTTTTATTGCCATGCCGTTAAGCCCTAAACTGGAAGTCAAACTGAGCAAGGTCTACGAGCCAGACAGCCGCATAGATGATGTCTTTGCGGGCAATGACCTTACCTTCATCACAGACAAGCAAGGCCACCCTATCACGCTGTTTATAGGCAAACGGCGCCCAGACGGCGCCATCACCGGAGAACGTTACGTGCGGCGGCTTCAGTTCGGAAAAGACGGCACCACCATCACGGCCAGCCACTGGGAGGCCAAGGGCAAAGTCAGCCGTTCCTAGTGTACTCCTGCTGCCAGAAAAATGGGCTTCACCGGCTCTAAAAATTCACTCGCGCCTAAAAACAGCAGATAGAACCTGGCTTTTTAGTAGAGAAAAGTTTCCTTCTTTTGCGCATTCCCAATTCTTTCCTGCTTTAGGGCCGTATTTGCGGTAGACACGTGTGCCTATGAAAATACTAGTGATAGAAGATGAGCCCCAAATGCTGGAAACCCTGGTGCAATCCCTGCAGCAGGAAAAGTATCTGGTAGAAACCGCCACAGACTATGACAGCGCCCTGGACAAAGTGGGTGTATATGCCTATGACTGCATTCTGCTGGACATCACCTTGCCCGGCGGCAGCGGCCTGGCCATTCTGGAAGAACTTAAAAAACAGCTTAAAACCGATGGGGTAATCATTGTATCTGCCAAGGATTCAGTGGAGGATAGGATAGCGGGCCTAGAGCTGGGCGCCGATGATTACCTGTCCAAGCCGTTTCACATGGCCGAGCTCCACGCCCGCGTAAAATCCGTTTTGCGCCGCCGCAAATTTGAAGGGCAAGCCCTGGTGCAACTCCAGAACCTTACCATAGACCCAGAGAAACACCTGGTGTGGGTAGGGGAGCAGGAAGTAGTGCTCAACCGGAAGGAATTTGACATTCTGCTGTACCTGGTCAGCAACAAAGACCGGCTGGTAAGTAAAACCGCCCTGGCAGAGCATGTGTGGGGAGACTACATAGACCAGGCAGATAACTATGAATTCATCTATTCCCAGATAAAGAACCTCCGCAAGAAATTAAAGGACCACGGCGCGGGCGTAGAGGTGCAGGCCGTCTACGGGATTGGGTATAAACTCACCGCTGTATGAAACTGCTCAACCATGCCACGGCTTATTTTGCGGGCCTGCTACTGCTGGTGATCACGGTGTGGGCCGGGCTCTTCTACTATAATATGCTAGACGAAATCTATGACAGCATGGATGACGGCCTGGAGAACCAGAAAATCCTGGTCATGCAGCAAGCTCTCAAAGACAGCACCGTCTTAGCCCAACAGGAGTTTGAGGCCGGCTATTATAAGGTGCAGGAGATTTCTGCGCGGCAGGCACTGCGGGCCACAGACCTCTACCAGGACACGCTCATGTACATGCAGAACGAGAAGGACTTTGAGCCGGTGCGTATGCTCACCACCGTTTTCCAGCGGCAAGGCAAGTTCTACCAGCTTCGGCTTATTACCTCTATGGTAGAGGAAGATGACCTGATTGAGGATCTGCTCTATTCGCTCCTTTGGCTGTATGTAGGGCTAGTGGCCACGCTGCTTCTGCTCAATAACCTGCTAATGAAACGTATTTGGCGGCCCTTCAATAACCTGGTGCGCCACCTGCGCACCTTTAAACTGGAAGATGCCACCCCCATGCCGCCCCAGAAAACCTCTATTGAGGAATTCCAACTCTTAAACCAGACCGTAGACAAGCTGCTGCAAAAAAACGTGGCCACCTACCAGAGCCAGAAAAGCTTTATTGAGAACGCCGCCCATGAACTGCAGACCCCGCTGGCCATTAGCCTGAACAAGCTGGAACTGCTAGCCGAGACCCCTCCCTTGCAGGAAAACCAACTGCAGCAGATTGGCGCCGTCATAGAAAACCTGGAGCGGCTAACCCGCCTCAATAAATCCCTGCTGCTACTCTCCAAGATTGAGAACCAGCAATTTGTGCAGGAAGAAGCCGTGGCACTGCCCGAGGTGATTAAGAAGGCGGCAGAGGATTTTGAAGACCAGTTAGCCTACAAATCCATCACGCTCCAGACCCAGCTTACCCCTGGCGTCACCGTGCACATGAACCCAGACCTGGCGGCTATTTTGGTCATGAACCTGCTCAAGAACGCCATTGTCCATAATTACCAGGGCGGTACTATTCATTTGGACCTTACCCCGCAGGCCCTCACCCTTAAAAATACCGGGCAAGCCGAGCCCCTGGAATCGGCTAAGATATTTACCCGCTTCTATAAAGACGGCAATTCCACGGCTTCTACCGGTCTGGGGCTGGCCATTGTCCAGGCCATCTGTGACCATTATGGCTTCCAGCTGCAGTACACGTTCCAGCAGGGGCACCAGTTCACCGTTTCCTTCCGGTAGCATCGCCGCTTCCCTTTACCACTTTAAAAAAATCTTTCTGGTGGAGGGTATTCCCAATTGTTTCCTGTTTTGGGTCCGAACTTTGGCACATCAACTTGAATGATGCTAAAGAAAAGACCTATGAAAACCATGTATGTAACCTTATTGGTGGCCGCCAGTACCCTTTGGGGCTGCAGCCAGAAAGTAACTGCTTCCAACCTTCCTTCGTTGGTGAAAAGCTCTTTGCAAACCAAGTTCCCGGCGGCAACCGCCATTGAATGGGAAAAAGAAGGCCAGGCCTATGAGGCTGAATTCCTGCTGGGCCAGGTAGAGTACACCGCCCTCCTAGACTCCACTGGCCAGATCCTGGCCACAAAGCAAGACCTTACGGCCGCAGACCTCCCTGAAACCGTGTCCCAGGCCCTGAAACGCGATTTCCAGGCTTATCTGGTAGAGGACGTAGAGAAAGTGGAGCGCAACGGACAGGTGTTTTACCAGGTGGAACTGGAGAAACAAACCGAGGAACTCAAAAAAGTGTATGACGCCAACGGCACCGCCTCAGAGGTGCCTTACTGGGACTAAAAGCCAACTTCCTGTTTTGGGCCTGTTTTTATAAAAACAGGCCCAAAACAGACTATCCCCTATCTATTACAAAAATACCGGAACGGAAGTAACCTGCCCGGATTTGCCATAAAACCATCAAGACTATGAAACGCATTCAGTATATCCTGTTCAGTCTGGTTTTCTCCTGCTCATTGCTCGGCTGTGAGCAAAAAATGGCCTTCGCGGCCGAAGACGGAAAACCAAAGAAAGAAAAGAAGAATAAAACCGTAGAGCCGGCCTCCAAGGCGGTTCAGATAGTCCAGAAATGGGAGGTGCCGCCCATCCTTCAGGAAGTATCCGGGATTGTGTACCTGGGCAACGGCCAGTTTGCCTGCGTGCAGGATGAGGCAGGGGTAATTTTCGTCTATGATACCAATACCAAGAAAATAGAGCGCCAGATTACCTTTGGGGCCGCTGGTGATTATGAAGGCCTGGCCCTGGTAGGTACCACCGCGTACGTGGTAAGAAGTGACGGGCGGTTATTTGAGGTAACTAATATCCACTCGGCCCAAAACAAGATCACAGAGTATGCCACGCCGCTTACCCTAGAGCACAACGTAGAGGGCCTTACCCATGACCCCAAACATAATCGCCTCTTGCTGGCCATTAAAGGGGAGGAAGCCAACGGCGCAGATTTCAAGGGCGTGTATGCCTTTGACCTGGCTACGAAGAAACTGGCCGGACAACCTGTGTTCAAACTGAACCTGAACGACCAGTTGCTTTCCAAACAGAAAGCCAAAACGCTCGCTAAAAGCTGGCAGCCCTCAGAGATTGCGGTGCACCCGGTCTCTGGCCAAATTTACCTGACAGAGGCGTCCAATCCGCAGCTTTTCATCCTGAACCCAGACGGAAGCATTAAAAACAGGTTCAAGCTGAGTGACGCCGCCTTCTACAAACCAGAGGGTATCGCCTTCAGTCCTCAAGGTGATCTGTATATCTCCAATGAAGGTAAAAAGCAGCCTGCCAACATTCTTCGGGTAAACGTGCAGGAACTGGAATAACAGAAGTAGCGGGCTGCCCCCCAAGCCTCGCTATAAAGGAAGCCTGCCTGTTTTGGGGCCGTATTTGAGAAAACGGCCCCAAAACAGGCAGGCTTTCCTATTGCCCGGGCCGTATCAACTTCTGCTTATAAGGCTTGCTATTCTGTCAGGAATTTTCTACTTTTATTGATATCAAAATGATATCAAAATAAATAAAGTTATGAAAGCAGAACGACCTTATCATCCCGCCTCTGGTTATGCCATCCTGGTCCTGGTGCTGTTAGTCATAGGGGCCGGCGCGGCCTGCGTGTACTATGTGGGGCCAGAAAGCATGGTGCCCTTCTCCATTGCTTTCGTCTTGCTCTGCAAAGGATTTAAGATTGTGAATCCTAATGAGTCCAGGGTGTTGACTTTGTTTGGGGAATACAAGGGCTCTATCAAGCAGAACGGTTTTTTCTGGGTAAACCCTTTTTTCGCTACCAAGGACATTTCCCTGCGCGCCCGCAACCTGGATACCAACCCCATTAAGGTCAATGACAAGCTGGGCAACCCCATCATGATTGGCGTGGTGCTGGTGTGGCGGGTAGAGGAAACGTTCAAGGCCGCCTTTGAGGTAGACAACTATGAGCTTTTTGTAAAGGTACAGAGCGAGTCTGCCATGCGTAAACTGGCCGGTGTCTACCCCTACGATAACTTTGAGGACGAAAGCGAGATTTCCCTGCGCGGCAGCAGCCAGGAAGTGAACGATGAGCTGGAGCGCGAACTCATGGAGCGTCTGGCCATTGCCGGCATTCACGTGTTGGAGGCCCGTATCAGTTACCTGGCCTACGCCCAGGAAATTGCCAGCGCCATGCTTCAGCGCCAGCAGGCCACCGCCATTGTAGCCGCCCGTGCCAAGATTGTGGAAGGCGCCGTGGGCATGGTAGAGATGGCCCTGCACCAACTCAATGACAAACGCCTGGTAGACCTGGACGAGGAGCGGAAAGCTGCCATGGTTAGTAATTTAATGGTGGTGCTGTGCTCAGACCGGGCGGTAAGCCCCATTGTGAACGCCGGAACCTTACATAACTAGCCTATGGCCGATAAAAAATCGTTTGCCCTGCGCATGAACGCCGAAATGCTGAAAGCCGTGGAGAAGTGGGCCGCAGACGAATTCAGAAGCACCAACGGGCAAATAGAATGGATTCTGCAAGAAGCCCTCAAAAAAGCCGGCCGCGCCCCAAAGGCTACGCCAGAGCCGCCTGAGGAAAAGCCGGCTTCTTAAGGAAGCACCTTGGTTGAAGGAAAACATTTCCAGCCTTTAAAGGAAACATGTGGTATCTGTTAAGAAAAAGCGTTGCCAACATTTAGCTCGGTGGCTGCAGCCGGAAACTGTCCTTAGAAAGCCGCAAGGCCCTTGGCGGTAGGTTTGCTTACCCTATTGACCACGAACCAAAGCAGCGGTTTCTACCATTCCCGGATCTTAAGCGAAGGTGTTTATTTCACTATCAGAGCATAAAAGCGTTTCGGGCCTGTTTTCCCAAAAACAGGCCCGAAACGCTTTCTTTATTTCTTTTCTACTGGAACAATTCAGCCATAGGTTCACCGTCCCGCTTGGGCATGGGCACCTGTAATAACTGCGCAATGGTAGCGGTCACGTCTACCTGAGACCTGGATTGGGTAGGTTGCTGCCCGGCTTTCACTTTAGGGCCCAACACCAGCAGACTAATCCTCCGGCAGCCTTCGCAGGAGTCTCCATGACTTTTGAACCGGTTGCCTGTGCCCGTGTGCCGGCCGTGGTCATTGGTAATAAAGAGGGTAGTGGTATTCTTGTAGTGAGGTTGGGTCTGCAGCCACTTCCAGAACTCGGTGACCCGTTTGTCGCTCTGTTGAATGGCGTTTATGTAGCCTTCCCAATTGCCGGCATGGCCCTCTGAGTCTGGTTCCCGGAGGTTAATGAGCACCAGGCGCGGTTGGTGTTTGGTTAACAGCTGTTTGGCCACCCGCAGCGTGGTGGTGTCATCGCGGTAGCCGGTACCCAAGCCCTTCACCCCGCAGTTAACCGCCGGGGCGAAAGCGGCGGCGGCTTCTGTGCTTTTGGTGCGGGCCAGAATCTCCAGTTTGTCTTTGCTGGTAATGATCCAGGCATCGGTGGCGGGGGCGCCGGTGTGCTGGCGGTAATAATGGAAAATAGAAGGAAGCTCCGGAATCTCGGTGCCGTCATTGCTCATGTTCTGATGGTGCCCCGTAGTAAGCGCCACGTGCCCCGGGTTGGTAAGGGTAACGCCCTGGTTGTAAAAAGCCGGATAGAAAGCCCCCTTAGGCCTCAGCTCTTTGGCCATGTTGGGCACATTCTTATGCGAAGGATCTCCCCAGGAATCTGCGTACCGCACCCCGTCAATCACCACCACTACCACGTTCTGGCCGGCCGGAATGGCCGGCGCGGCGGCTGAAGCCTGAACCGCTGGCCCAGAGGAGGACTGGCAGCCTACCAACGCCACCACGGCCAAGACCAACGACCACCAATATTTATAGGGCGTAATTTTCATGGAAAGCAGGGATTACGGGTAAAGCAGGTATTTAGCCCTTACCTTTTTGAAATACGTCAGGTCCTCTGCCCAGGCCGCAATAATGTCTTTAGGGGCATCGCCGGCCTGCAGGCGCTTGCGGGTCACGTCTGTTTTCCAGAGACCATCTAGCCGGGTGTTTTTCCATTCCAATTGGGTAGGGTACAAGGTCTTAAGCGCGTGCATAATGTACACCGTTACCTTAGCCGACTCAAATTTGGTGCGGTCTGTAATGATGACCTGGGCGGCCTGGCAGGTCTGGCCCACAAACTTAGGCGGGTAAATACGTATGCCGTCTACCACACTGTCTGGCTTGAACTGGGCCGCCTTAAACGTAACCCCCGCCAGTTTGTAACTGTTCAGTTGCTTGGCTAGTTTTTCGCCGTCTACCCAGGGGGCACCAATAAACTCAAAGGGTTGCATGGTACCGCGCCCTTCAGAAAGGTTGGTGCCTTCCAGAATGCAGGTGGCCGGGTACAGGGTGGCGGTGGTGAGGTTGATCATGTTGGGCGAAGGCTTCACCCAGGGCAGGCCAGTCTGGTCAAACCATAGGCTGCGGTTATAATGGCGCATAGGCACCACAATCAGTTCGGCTTGGGGCAGTTTTTTAAGGGCGCGCTCGCCATTGAACATGCGGGCCAGTTCCCCTACGGTCATGCCGTGGGTAATGGGCAAATAATTAGGGCCAATAACGGGTTGCCGGGCATTGGTGCCCACGCCGCCGTCCACGTACAGGCCGGTAATGGGGTTAGGACGGTCTAGCACTATGATCTGCTTTTTGTTTTCGGCGGCCGCCTCTATCAAAGACGCCATGGTGGCAATGTAGGTGTAATACCGGGCGCCCACGTCCTGGATATCAAACAGGAGCACGTCTACGTCCTGCAACATTTCAGGGGTAGGCTTGCGCAGTTTCCCGTAGAGCGAGATCACCTTCAGGCCAGTCTTTTTATCCACGTCATCGGCTACGTGCGTGTCTGCCTCGCCGCGTATGCCGTGCTCAGGGCTGAAAAGCTTCACCACCTTCACGTCCTGGCGCTGGTGCAGCAGGTCAACCAGGTGGCCTTTGTCTGGCAACACCCCGGTGTGGTTGGTAAGAATAGCTACCCGCCGGTTCTGGATGAACGGCAGAAACTCTGGGGTAACCAATCGCTCAATGCCTATGATGACGCGGGCCTCGGAAGAAGTGGCTTTTGATTTGTTGGCCTGGGCCTGGGCACTAAGTAAGGGGAGAAAGAAAAGTGCCAGCAGGAAAAAGGACCGGAAAGGGGAGAATGTCTTCATGAAGCCAATATAGTAAAAGAAGTGGCCCCATCGGCAAAGGTGTTCTGCTGTTTTGGGCCCGTTTTCTGAAAAACGGGCCTAAAACAGCAGGAGGTTCTACAGCCCATCGCCGTAGGCGAAATGCTTGTTCACGGTGACCGGTAGCTTGCCCTGAGGCTTCAGGCCGCCGGTCACCAACCTGGCGGCCGCTACCTGCACCGCTGATAGCTGCTGGTAGCCCACCACCAAAGAGGTAGCTTGGTGAATGTCTGGAAACTGGTTCAAGGTGTAGGCGTTGTCAAAAAGCACCACCACGCACCGCTTTTTTCTAATGAGTTCATTCACCAGGGCCCGCTCTTCTGGGGTAAAGCGCAGGTTATTGCTGGGCCTGATGCTGGGGCCGTAAATGCTGATGATGATCAGGTCAAATTTGAGCAGACGCCTTCTCAGTTTCACCAAATCGCGCTTGTCGGTCTTGCGGGGCAGGAAAATGTCAATGGCAGAGAGTTTGGTCTTCAGCTTCTTCTGGAAGGCGGTTTGTTTGGAGGCACCAACGGCCAGGCTGGCCACCTGGCGGCGCCGGCGTTCCTCTACTGGTACTTGATGGTGCTTATTCTGAAGCAGCGTAAGGGAACCCTCGGCCAGGCGCTTGAGCGTCTCATGGGCGTGGGAGGTATGCAGGTCCTGGTACAGGGAGTCTGTCTTGATGGGCTGGTATTTGTTCAAGCCTACCCAGTGCTTGGCGGCCAACACTTTTTTGCAGCGCCGGTCAATCTCTTTCTGGCTCAGACGGCCCTGCCGAATGGCCAATTTAATAGCCGCCAGCGCTTTGGGGACGCTCACGAGACGCTCCAGCACGTCATTGCCCGCTTCCAGAGCCATCACCTCGGCCTCACCTGGGGCAAAATACTTGGTCACGCCTTTCATGACCATGGCATCTGTGAAGATTAGACCACCAAACCTGAGTTCCTTCTTTAAAAGACCCGTCACAATTGGTTTGGAGAGGGAGGCCGGCAGATTGGCCGTAGAATCAAGCTTGGGCATGTGAATGTGGCCCACCATAATGCCGCCCACCCCGCTTTGGATCAGGTGCCGGAAGGGGTACAGTTCCAGGGAGTCCAGGCGCTCCCGGCCATAGGGGATCACGGGCAGGTCATAGTGGGAATCTACGTCGGTGTCGCCGTGGCCGGGGAAGTGCTTGGCGGTAGCAATGATGCCGTTGTCCTGCATACCCATCATCTGGGCCAGGCTCTTGGAGCTTACATCATCTTTGTTTTCGCCGAAGGCCCGGTACGAGATAATGGGGTTAGCCGGGTTGTTGTTGATGTCTACCACTGGCGCGAAGTTCACGTGCATGCCCATCCGCTTGAACTCAAAGGCCATTTCAGAACCCATGCGGTAGATGAGACTGTCATTGTTAATGGCGCCCAGCAACATAGGCAGCGGATATTGCATGGCGCTGTCCATGCGCATGCCAATGCCGTTTTCGGCGTCCATGCCAATCCAGAGGGGTATTTTAGAGGCGGCCTGCAGGCGATTGGTCATCTTGGCCTGCCGCACGGGGCCGCCCTGGAAAAAGATGATGCCGCCAATCTTGTAGCGCTTGATGAGCCTGATGACGTCTGCCTCGTGTTCCGGACCCTGATTAGAGAACACTTCCACCATCATGAGCTGCGTGATGCGCTCATCTGGGGTCATGCGCTTAAAGACAGAATCTACCCACTTGTTTTTGCGGTTAAGCGCGGTTATGAGGGCGTTGGGGTATTTAATGGTGTCTTCGGGTAAGATGGGCTGGGGTTTGAAGACTACCGTATCCTCGGCGTGGGGTTTCTTTTCTTTACAGGATGCAAAGGGAAGGGCCGCCAGCAGCGCCAAGAGGCAATAAATAAGATAGGTATTTTTTTTAACCGAATCAGATAACATGTGAACAGGCAAGAAACGCTTCTTTTTAGCTCCCTCAAAAAAAGCGAGGGTACCGGGTAAGAGCCTTTCCCTTACGCGCGAAATAACGGCAGGGTTAGGTTAATCTATCTGACTAGACTACGCCCTAACCCTGCCGTTATTGCCCTGTTTTTGGGAAAACTGCCTTAAACCAGCTAATTACTTGAAGATCTCAGCAAAGAATGTTTTCATGGCCTCCCAGGAGCGGCGGTCGGCGGCGGCGTTGTAGGCGGCCCCTTTGCTGATGTCATTGCCAGACCCTGGGTTGGTGAAGGAGTGCACGGCGTTGCTATAGGCAATGAACTGATAGTCTACCTTGGCCTCGTTCATTTCCTTGAAGAAAGCGTCTACCTCTTTTTGGGGAACATAGGGGTCAAGGGCGCCGTGGGCCACCAATACCTTCGCTTTCATCTTGCCTGCCTCCACCGGCGTGGCCGTGGCCAGGTTACCATGGAAACTCACCACTCCGGCCAGGTCAGCGCCGCTGCGGGCCAGTTCCAGGGCGGTGTACCCACCAAAACAATAACCAATGGCTGCCACTTTGGCCCCATTCACGGTGGGTTGTTTCTTCAGTTGGGCCAGGGCCAGGTTTACGCGTTGGCGTAACAGGGCCGGATTGTTTTTGTATTTGCCCGCCTCGGTGCCAGATTCCTGCGGCGTCTTAGGTCTTATGCCTTTTCCGTAGATATCAGCGGCGAAGGCCACGTAGCCCATCTTGGCCAGTTGCTCGCACCGTTTTTTGGTGTAGTCATTGATGCCGTTCCATTCGTGCACCACCAGCACGCCCGGGCGCTTGCCTTTGAGCGCGGGGTCATAGGCCAGGTAGCCTTCCAGGGTGGTAGCCCCGTCTTTGTACTCTACCAGTTGGGTCTTGATCTGTTGTTTCTGGGCCGAAAGCTGGTGCATAAAAAGGAAGGAAAGGGTTAAAAGCGCGTAAAAAGTTTTTGCCATGGCAGAAGGAAAATTAGGGTTAGGAATAGGAATGAACTGCAGCCCAGCAAAAATCCAAAGGATAACAGGCCGCATAGAGAACTATAAACTTGTCCTGGCCCCAAAGGTTTTCAATGGTTACTTTCCCCTGATAAACCACTGGTTGTAAAGGAAGGCGCTACCCTTCTGGGCATTAGAACTGCAGGCTAGCCGCTATAGCCGGACTCCCGCTTTGCCAGCCAGGCGTGAGCAATATCCTTTGCTTGGGCAGGTGCCCTTTCAGGTGCTGGTATCCCCAATAGGTGGCCTTCCCGGACAAATACCCCAGCGTGGCACCCGCCAGCACATCTGAGGCCCAGTGCTTGTTATCGTTAATGCGGGACAAACCTACCAACGTAGCAACTCCATAGGCCACGGGCGGTACCCACCGGCTGTCACGGTATACCGAGGAAATAACGGAGGCGGCGGCAAAAGCATTCGAGGTGTGTGACGAAGGCAGAGACGTGTTGATGCCCGCCCCTTCGGCTCCATCAAACAAATGGCTGTCTTGGGTAACGTTGGGCCGGTACCGCTGGAAACTCTTCTTTAATTGGTCTGTGACGGCAGCATTCAGGTAAAAGCTGGCTAGGCCCACCACCGCCGCCTCTTTTAGTTTTGGCTGCCGGGTCAGGGCCCCTGCAGCAAACATGGTGGCAAAGGTGGCGTGTAAGGGCAGGGCGGTACCCATGGGCCTGAGAAGGCGAGCCCCCTCATTGGTGAAGGAGGAACGGTGCCGCTGGGCAAAGTCCATGATGGGCCGGTCATATTGCTGGTAAGACCCTACCAAAAAACCGGTAATTGCAATGGCGCCCGCTGTGCCTGCCAACAAGGTACGGTGTTTCTGTACCCAAGCAGGTTTTGGGGTAACCAAGGTTAGGCTGGTGTCAGATACCGGTGGGGATGGATAAGGAAACAAAACAGAGGCCTGGGTACTCAGGGAAAAGAGTAAGGCGAAGAGCAACGGCTGTAGCCTCATGGTGCTTCCTTAAGAAAGAGTGGATGAAGGGAATAAGTCCAGAAATAGCTTTTTAGTTTCTCTGTCGGTTGGTTTTTTGTCCGGCTGCCCGGTCTGGGTTACTTTTCGGGCCGATGGCCCTTTACGGTGTGCCACTGGTGCGTTTTAAGCCTGTTATTACAAAAACGGCCTTAAAACAGAATACCCAGCCGGAAACGCCTGGGCTTTCTGTTTACTGAAGATCGCATATTTTCAGGAAAAGATTTAATTATCCTGCATTTTTTGTTGGATGGCCTGTTGCAGCTCCATCATGTGCGGTTCCACTTTTGACTGCCCAATCTGGGTGCTCTTGAGGTGGAGGGTTCCTTGTTTCATGGCCAGTTTCTTGCCGGTAGGGGTACGGTAAAACAGGTTCATTTCTTTCAGTTCCTTCTCCGTGAACTCGGCCATGTAGAGTTGGATCATGTCTTTTTTCACCGCCTCCCAGTTCATATACTTAGAGAAGAAGGAGCGTACTTCCATCTCGGCCACTTTCATGGCCGGTACCTGTTCCATTTGCATGGTCAGCATCTGCTGCAGGTTGTCGTCAAGGGTTTTAGGGGTGCCCATGGTCAGGAGCAGGGTTTCGGCAGCCTTGTAATGGCTGCTTTGGGTTTGCGCCGCGGCACTGCCCACTGAAACCAACAGCAGAGCAACCCAAAGGGTAAATAAGTTTTTCATGAGAAAAGAATGGTTGCATTTAAGTACGTAAGCGAAGGGGCAAAAGCCTTATTTATCAGGTAATTATTCAGAATAAGTGCCGGGTTAAACCACCGCGTAGAAGCGCCGTAAGAGCGGGAGGACCATAATGAAGCAGTTTTCCTTTTACGTAAAGAGCAGCCGTATGAAAATCATCAAAAAAGAGACCGCCTACCAGGGCCATTACCGGCTGCAGGTGTACACCCTGCAGGACCAGGGCAAGGAGTTTGAGCGTGAGGTGTTCCAGACCGGGCAGGCCGCCGCGGCGCTGGTGTATGATACCAAACGGCAGAAGTTCATTTTTGCCAAACAGTACCGCCCCGCCATAGAGCAGGACCTGGTGGAAGCCGTGGCCGGCATGCTGGACAGCCCAGACGAAAAACCTGAGGAAGCCATAGCCCGGGAGATTGAGGAGGAGATCGGCTACGCCGTGGATAAACTGGAGCGGATCTGTGAGTTCTACCCCTCGCCGGGCGCTTTCTCTGAGAAAATCTACCTTTTCTACGCGCAGGTAAGTAAAAAGGCCAGCCAGGGCGGCGGTAAGGACGACGAGCATGAAAGCATTGAAACCCTGGAACTGGACGCCCAAGAGCTGGCAGAATATACCTTCATTGACGGGAAAACCCTGCTGGCGGTAGAATGGGCCAAGAATAAGGTGCTGCCTTCCTTGGCAGATACCAAAGCCCGAAAAGGCCATTAAGTCCGTACTTTCAACTCTAAGCGCCCTCTCCCGTAAACAGGTACTCAAGTTTTAACCAAACCTATAACCCGACGATACCATGGAAGAGCAAAATAAAAACCAGGGAGCCGCCAACCAGAGCGGAAATGGCAGCAACAACAACCAGGACAGCAACCGCGGTGACGGTACTTTTGCAGATCATAACTACGGCACCAAGGCAGAGGGCGGCGCCACCGCCAATTATGACGCTGACGGTAACCTGGACAGGGGACAAGCCAAAGACGACAAAAACGGCGGAGGGGATATTCTTGGCCGCCAGGGCGGAGGCACCGGCGAACGCAACATGCACCTGGGCCAGGAGTCTACCCAAGGCAAGAACCAGCCTAAACATGACGCTGAAAGCGATAAAGATACTGGTTACGGAACCCACGCCGGTGGCCTGGGAGACAGCCACAGCGGCTTTAAAGGCAACCACAACGGCAATGACGGTACCGGCGGGGGCCGCAGCAGCGGACACGCAGGCCACGGCGGTGACCCGGCAGACCATAAATACTCCCCTAACAAAGGCGGCAAAGATGAAAACGCTGACCCTAACGTAGCGGGAAGAGGAGCCAGAAAAGACTAACCTCTTATTATAAGGACGGCAAGGCCTGTTTCCAGAAATGGATACAGGCCTTTCTGTTTTAAGCCTATTTTCTGAAAAACAGGCCCAAAACAGAAATGCCTGTATCGTCAGGATCTGAGATTGGTTGCTGGAATTAGCTGCAACGGGTGAACTTCTGGCAGAACATAAAGCGTTAGTTAAATTATAATAGAAAAATCATCTTTTACCTTGAAATTATTATTTAAATACGTAACTTAACTTTCCCCTCTGGTTAATGTGTTGGCTATTCCTGCTTTTCTATGATTTTCAAGAGCCCGTTTTTTAGTGTGGTAATACCACTTTACAATAAGGGGAACCACGTTGCCAGCACGCTGGCTTCGGTGTTGCGGCAAACGTTCAGTGACTTTGAGGTGATTGTGGTGGATGACGGGTCCACAGACCAGGGCCTGGAAGTGGTCAGGTCCTGCACAGACGCCAGAGTAAGCGTATTAACCCAAGAGAATATGGGGGTTTCAGCGGCGCGTAACCATGGCATAAAAAGAGCTAAGAGTGAATATATAGCCTTTCTGGACGCCGATGATCTCTGGGAACCTTCCTATTTGGATCAGATGAGGCAATTGCTGGAGCGTTACCCAGAGGCTGGCATTTACGTGGCTGCCTATAAAATTGCCAAGAAAAATAAAGTATATAACCTGCCTTACACCTTGCCTGAGGGCGTGGTGGACAATTACTTCAAGGCCGAACTGGAGCAAAATATCACCCGCCTTTCAGCCATGGTAGTGCCCCGGGCCATCTGTGAGCAAGTGGGCGGGTTTCCTTTAGGTATGGTTAGTGGGGAAGACAGTTTCTTCTGTGGCAAGATAGCCATCCAACACCAGGTAGTGTTCACGCCTAAGGTATTGGTGGTGTACAACCAGCAGTTTAGTGGGTTAAGAGACCGGTACTTCAGAGGCGATTCCTGTTCAGAGAAGTGGTATGACCTGGTGCAGGTAGGCGATTTTTACCGCAATGAGTTTATCGCCAATAAAGTGATCAATGCTGGCATAAGGAGTGCGCTGGCGTCTCATAAGGAGAAAAGCAAGGAGATTGAGGTATGGGCCTCTTACACTACCCTTTTCAGGAAGAAATGGAAGTATCTGTACTTCTTAAACCGTATGCCGGCCTCTACCATTAATATCTACAGAGAAATTAAGCCCTTTATCAGTTTTCAATTTTTATTCCTTACACTATTTAATTAAATATACGTATAGTACCAAGTTATAGAAGGTGTGCGGTCTTTCCGTGCATAAACCTTATTCTTCTGCAGGCCTATTGGGTGTGAACCTAGAAATGGCTTTTCACTTTGGAGGCAGCCTGCCGCGTAAAGCCCGGGCCAACCATAATTACTTCTCTATGTCTGCCGCTACTACAAAATGGGATTGGGAAATCAATAACAGAACCACCTTCTGGAGCCATAGCGCGCAGGAGTTGTGGGCCTATCGGCATTTGTTGGCGGGATTGGTGAAGCGGTACTTCCTGCTTAACTACAACCAAACCGTGCTAGGCCCCCTCTGGATTCTCTTTCAACCTATCCTTACGTTGGTTACCTACGTGCTGGTGTTCAACAAACTGGTGGGCATTTCCACCGGGGCGCTGCCGCCAGTGGTTTTCTACGCATCGGGTATTGTGCTCTGGAATTTCTTCAGTGACAGTTTTACGGGCACTTCCAATACCTTTCGGGAGAACATCCAGCTTTTCAGCAAAGTCTATTTTCCGCGCATTGTGATGCCGCTTTCGGTGGTAAGCACCCAGTTTCTGCGTTTTCTCCTCCAACTGGTTTTGTTTCTGGTGG
This sequence comes from Rufibacter soli, assembly GCF_054781795.1. Classification (NCBI taxonomy): domain Bacteria; kingdom Pseudomonadati; phylum Bacteroidota; class Cytophagia; order Cytophagales; family Hymenobacteraceae; genus Rufibacter; species Rufibacter soli. The sequence goes on from NZ_BAAGTS010000002.1 coordinate 715,741, forward strand.
TGCTGGTGTATTACAGCGTAGTGGTGGGGTTTGACTTCCGGCTTTCCTGGAACCTGGTGTGGCTGCCTGTGGCCATTGCCCTGATTGGGTTGTTTGGGCTGGGGTTAGGTCTGCTGTTTTCCGTTTTAACGGCTAAGTACCGTGATATCAATAACCTGGTGGCCCTGGGCGTACGGCTGCTTATGTTTGTGACCCCGGTGATTTACCCGGTAGAAACCATTCCTGAAAATCTGCGGTGGATTGTGCAGTTAAACCCGCTTACCTCGCTTTTTGAGCTGTTCAGGTTTTCATTGCTAGGGCAGGGGGTAGTCACGCCCCTGCAATTGGGCTATAGCCTCACGCTTACGGTGCTTCTGTTATTAGGCGCGCTTCTTTTCTTTAACAAGCAAGGGGATAGGTTGATAGATGTAGTATAACACCAGGGAGGGAGCCATGCCGGAGACTGTCATCAAAGTTGAGCACCTATATAAGATGTACCGCCTGGGTACCATTGGTACCGGCACGTTCCGGCGAGACCTGCAACGCTGGTGGACCACGGTGCTGTTGAAAAAGAAAGACCCTTTCAACCCGTTGGCCATCAACGGGGACCTTGGCGCCAACGCCTCCATTCTGGCCCTGCAAGACATCAACTTTGAGGTAAAACACGGCGAAGCCATTGGCATTATAGGCAGCAACGGCTCCGGGAAATCTACTTTGCTCAAAATTATCTCACGCATTGTGCGTCCTACCAAAGGCACCGTGAAAGGCAATGGACGGGTAAGCAGCCTGCTAGAGGTGGGTACGGGCTTTCACCAGGACCTGACTGGTAGGGAGAACATCTACATCAGTGGCTACCTGCTGGGCATGAGCAAGCAGGAAATTAGACGCAAGTTTGATGAGATAGTAGCCTTTTCAGGGGTAGAGCAATTTATTGACACACCGGTAAAACGTTACTCTTCTGGCATGTATGTGCGCCTGGCGTTTGCCGTGGCCGCGCACCTGGAACCTGATATCCTGATTGTGGATGAAGTATTGGCCGTAGGCGATGCCGATTTTCAGAAAAAATGCCTGGGGAAGATGCGGGAGGTATCACAGGCCCAGGGCCGAACCATTTTGTTTGTGAGCCACAGCATGCAAGCCATCAAAAACCTGTGTGACAAAGCCCTTTGGCTAAATAAAGGTCAGTTACAGGCTTTCGGGAACGTGAATGGCGTGGTCAATAAATACCTAAACAATTCCCAGCATACCAACTTCCGGCAGAGCTGGCTAACGCCGCAGGAAGCTCCGGGCAATGAGTGGGTCAAGATAAAATCAGTGGAGTTGGTGCCGCATAAAGAAAACCCAGGAGATCCTCTAGATATCCGGGTGCCGCTCACGGTCAGGTTCCAGTTCTGGAGCATGAAAGAAGACGTGGTACTAAGTGCAGGCCTGCTTCTATTCACTGCCAGCGGCGAGTGCGTGTTTGACGTTCCGTCCCCTACCACCCAAAGCCAGATTGGCATGATGGAGGGGGAGTGCACCATTCCGGGCAATTTCCTGAATGACGGGTCTTATTACATCTCCCTCAATTTTGTGAAAGACACCTCTGTGCCATTGTTTGATTTTGAAGAGTGCCTCTCCTTTGACCTGGAAGATTACCGCGGTAACATACAATGGTACGGGAAATGGTGGGGGGCTGTGAGGCCAAAACTTCCCTTTGAATTGAAGCATTCTGAAATGGTCCTAGAGTAACACCTGGTTTAGCCTTCCTGCCTATGCAAGCGCCTTATCCTTATCAGATTTTGCACGTTCCGTTAGACCACCCTTTGTCTCTGCCTACCCCAGAACAAGAGGAGGAAGGCTTGTACCTGGTGTTCTGGTGGAAATCCATCCCATTGGGGCATCTGTACCTGGAGCCTGGTTTAGGTCTTTCTTTGGCTCAGTACCAGGAAAAGGTAGTAAATGCCATTAAGCCCACCCTTGCCTTTTACGCTGGGCAGGGCACAGAAGAAAACCAGGCATGGCTAGAAATGGGTCTGGGTGAGCATCAAGAAGGGCTTATTTCTTACCTGGAGCGTGTCTTTAAAAATCAGGTTCCAGAGGATTTACCCGCCCGGGTTCCGGTTTCGGTGGTGATCTGCACCTGTAACCGGCCACAGCAGCTACAGCAATGCCTGGCAAGGTTCACGCACCTATTATGTTCGCCCCAGGAGATATTAGTGATTGACAACGCTCCCCGGGATGAGGCCACCAAAGAGGTAGTCCAACAATTTGCAGGGGTCCGGTATATCCGGGAGGCCCTGGTAGGGTTAGACGTGGCCCGGAACACCGGAGCCCGGCAGGCGCGTTATCCGGTGGTGGCCTTTGTAGATGATGACGTGACTATTCATGCCCTGTGGGTTTATCGCGTTTGGGAAACGTTCCAGAACCCCCAGGTAGCAGCCATGACCGGCCTGATTATGGCCGCCGAGCTGCAATCAGAGGCCCAGTGCATCTTTGAAAAACACTGGAGCTTTAACCGCGGCTACCTGGATAAAATGTTTGAGGCAGATTTCTTTCGGGCCACCTTTCAAAAAGGGCCGCCCGTCTGGAAAATTGGGGCCGGCGCCAACATGGCCTTCCGGAAATCTGTGTTTGAGGAGGTGGGTTATTTTGATGAGATGTTAGATGCCGGGGCCGCCGGGTGTAACGGTGATTCAGAAATGTGGTACCGGTTATTGGCCCATGGTAAGGCCATTCACTACAACCCCAGAGCAATTGTCTTCCATACGCACCGGCAAGAAGTGGAGGAGTTAAAAAGGCAGATCTACCATTACATGCGGGGCCACACCGTGGCTGCTCTGCTGCAACGCCAGCAACATCGGGCGGGCTATTTAAAATACCTGCTCAAACTGTTTTTGATTTCTTACAGCCGGTCTGCCATAAAGGGCTTTCCAACCTATACTTTCCAATACAGAACGCTTTGGTCACAGGTGACGGGGGTAGTAGCTGGGTTTTCCTTTTACCTCAGACATAGAAGTAGGCGAAGACAAATTTCCATGAAGTGAGATGGGGCAAGGAACTACTCTTTCTGGGCAACCGCTGGTATCGGTGATTATTCCGTGTTACAACCAGGCGCATTTTTTGGCGAAGGCCATTGAAAGCGTGCTCAGGCAGAGTTACCCCAATATAGAGATAGTGGTCATAAATGACGGATCAACGGATCATACAGAGGGGGTAGCCAAGGCTTACCCAACCGTACGCTATGTGTACCAGAAAAATCAGGGCTTGCCCAGTGCCAGAAACGCCGGCATTGCCCACAGCCAGGGAGCGTTTCTGCTGTTTCTGGACTCAGACGATTGGCTGTATCCAAAAGGGGTGGAAGCCAATGTGCAAGCCCTGTTAGCGCATCCAGAGGTAGCTTTTGTGTCAGGAACATTTGACGCCTTTTACATGCAGGAAAACGCTATAAAGGAAGGAGTAGTGCCGGTGACAGCCAATCATTACTGCCAACTGCTGCAGGGCAATTACATTGGTATGGTGGCCACGGTCATGTTCCGGCGGACGGTTCTGGAGGAGTTTAATTTTGATGCAACTTTAAAGAACTGTGAAGATTATGATCTCTACCTCAGGATAGCCAGAAAATACCCGGTGTACCACCACCTGCAGAAAATAGCGGTCTATCGGTTTCATACGGCCAACATGTCTTCCAATATCCCTACCATGCTGAAAGGGGCATTAGGCACTATTGAGCGGCAGAAACCGGGTCTCAGAACTAACCAGGAACGAAAGGCCTATGCCAAAGGCCGGCTGTCCTGGAAGAAATATTATTGTAAGGAATTATACGAGTCCCTTAAAAAAAGCCGGGCACCCGCTTCTTCTGAGGTTTTCCTTACTTTTTTGAGGCATAGACCCCAATACGCGGTACGTTACTCCATTGACACCAACAAGGCCATGATAAAGTCAAAAGTTAAGAAACTAGTACCTGTCTCTTGGTTAAGATACCTGCACAGAAACAACTGGTATAAGAATTTTGTCCCCCCGGTAGGGCAGGTAAGCCTAGGCGATTTTGCCGGAACCAACCCCTTTAGCAGAGACTTCGGCTATGACAGAGGAGGACCCATTGACCGCTTTTACATTGAGCAGTTTCTGGAGCAGGAGGCAGAGGCTATTGCCGGTAGGGTGTTGGAGATAGGGGATAACGAATATACGCTGCGGTTTGGGAGGGAGCGCGTGACCCAGAGCGATATCCTGCATGTAGATGAATCCAACCCCAAGGCCACCTTCATCGCAGACATCAGCCATGCGCCGCATATCCCAGACAACACCTTTGATTGCCTGCTGCTTACGCAAACCCTTCATTTGGTGTATGATTTTATGGGGGCTCTTAAAACTTGTCACCGCATTCTCAAACCAGGAGGAAGCCTTCTCATGACCGTACCTGGCATCACGCCCATTGACCACGGCGAATGGAAGGATATCTGGTATTGGTCCTTTACAGACAAGGCCATGAAGCGAATGATGGCAGAGACATTCCCGGAAGGGCAGGTCCAGATTTCTACCTATGGAAACGTGTTTGCGGCCAGCGCTTTTCTGTATGGGATGGGCCTACCCGAAGTACCAATAGAGAAATTGGAGGTGGCAGACCCCCAGTTTCAGGTAACCGTGGCCGTGAAAGCGGTGAAGTCGGCCCTATGATTAAAGAACGGCTAAAGAGGGTGGCACATACCCTGCTTGGGGCCAATGCCCAGGTGTTGATGTACCATAGAATTATGGTGCCTGAGCAGGATGTCTGGAACATTCAGGTAAGCCCCCAAGTGTTTGAGGAGCAACTTAAAGTTCTGAAAGACAACTACAGGGTAATCCCATTGGCAGAAATGGTGGAGAACATGCAGCGGAAAGCCCTGAAAAGGAAAAGCATTGCTATTACGTTTGATGATGGTTATGAAGATAATTATTTGGCTGCCAAGCCCCTTTTGGAGAAGTATCATCTGCCGGCCACCTTTTTTGTGACCTCCGGAAATATAGGGACGGAGCAAGAATTCTGGTGGGATTCACTGCAGGAGTTGATTCTGGCGAGCCCGCATTTGCCGTCTCTGTTTTCCCTGCAGATTGGGAAAACCAGGCTGGAAACGGACTTAACCGGGGAAGAATATCTCAGTGCTTCTTTGCAGCAGAAACATGAAACCTGGAAAGCTTATGTCCAACCCCCCGTTTCGGCCAGGTCACAGCTTTTCCTGCAGCTATGGGAGACATTGAGGCCGCTAACTTGGGCAGAACAGCAAGCCCACTTCCAAGATCTGAGGGCCTGGGCCGGGATAGAGAAGCACTGCCGGGAAGGCTACCGGAGTATGAACGCGGCCCAGGTGCAGGAATTGGCCAGGCATCCCTTGTTTGACTTGGGTGGCCACACCGTTTCTCATGCTTTTTTGCCCGCACACCCAAGGGAGCGCCAGCAGAAGGAGCTGGAACAGAACAAGGAATTCCTGCAGCAGGTTAAGGGGAAATCCATTGACGTTTTTTCCTACCCGTATGGCGGGATAAGTGCAGACACGGAGGCCGCGGTAAGGGAAGCCGGGTATCAAGCGGCTTTTACTACCCAAGAAAAGGCCATCGACCCCCACACCAGCCCTTTTCAAATGGGCAGGGTGCAGGTGAAAAACCTGGGAAAGAAGGAATTCAGCTGGTTATTAGAGTATCCAAGGTAAGTAATTTGATTTGGCCATGAACAGCAAGCATTCACCATTGGTCTCAGTTATTATCCCGTTCTATAATGAAGAAACGTTCCTGGCAGAGGCGGTAGAGAGCGTTTTGCAACAGACCTACCCCCATTGGGAATTGTTGTTAGTAGATGACGGCTCTACCAACAGGGCTGTCCAAATAGCCAAAGAATTCTCCCAGCGGTACGCAGGAAAGATATTTTATATAGAGCACGAAGGCCGGGCCAACAAAGGGGCCGCTGCTAGTAGAAATGCGGGACTTCGGCAAGCCAAGGGGGAATTGATTGCCTTTTTAGATGCAGATGATAGGTGGTTACCGGAAAAACTGCAGCACCAGGTTTCCATCTTCCAGGAAAACCCTGGTATTGGCCTGGTGGCAGAGGCATCTTTGTATTGGTACAGCTGGGCAACGCCTTCGGCAGAAAACCGCTTGGTGATGGTAGGGGTACCATCAGAGCAAGTCTACCAACCAATGGAATTGAACACGTTGTTATATCCTTTGCAGCCCCAGCCCTGTGCGTGTCCGTCTGCCTTGATGGTCACCAGAGAAGCGGTGAGCAGGGATGGGGGCTTTGAAGAATCCTTTATCAGGGAGTACGCTATGTATGAAGACCAGGCTTTCCTAAGCAAAATTTACTTACAGGAGAAAGTGTTTATTTCCTCTGCCTGCCACAACCTGTATAGAATCAGGGAAGGCTCGGTAGAGCAAAGCGCCAAGGCGAATGGGCATTACCATCTGGCCCGCCGGTTTTTCCTGCACTGGTTTGAAGAATACCTGCAGCAAAAACAAATACAGGCGGCTGGAATCTCCAAGTTATTGCGCCATGCCCTCATGCCTTACCGTGAGCCGGGTAGGTACTTCCTTACCTGCACGCTGCCAAAAGAAGTTAGAAGAGTAGTAAAAAGGGGCCTCCACAAACTAGCGCTTACCTAATGGCGGCGGTTACGGTCTTAATGCCAGTGTACAATGCTGAAAAATTCCTTTCGCTGGCCATGGAGAGCATTCTTCAGCAGACCTTTACAGACTTTGAGTTTCTGATCATAGATGATGGGTCCACTGACCAAAGCGTGGCCATTGTTACCTCTTATTCCGATCCGCGCATCAGGTTATACCAGAATGAGCAAAACCTGGGCATTAGTGCTACCCTCAACAAAGGCATTGAACTGGCCCGCACAGACCTCATTGCCCGTATGGACGCTGATGATGTGAGTTACCCCGGCCGGCTGCAGAGCCAAGTTGACTACCTTAGGGCAAACCCAAGCTGCGCCATGGTTTCTTCCCTGGTGCGGGTAATTTCTGAAGACGGCAACATGGTGCGGCAGGACAAGTTCAAAAGTGAGCACTTTTATTACAACCTCACTTTTATCTGCTGGCTTTATCACCCCACGGTCATGTACCGCAAACAAGCCGTGCAGGAGGTGGGCATGTATACCGTTACCTATGCAGAGGACTATGAACTTTTCTGGCAGCTTTCCCGCAGGTTTAAGTTTTATAATCTGCCAGAGATACTGCTAGATTACCGGGTCACCGGGCAAAGCCTGCACCAGGTGTTGAAAAAGCAGGAATACCAGCAGGCCCAGCAAGAACAAATACTACGCAACCTCAGGCATTTTGCCGGGGAAAAGTACACCCTACCGGAAAGTTCCATAGAGTGTCTGCAGCACAACTTTGCGCCGCTGGAAAAGGAGTTAAAAGTGAGGGCGATTACTGCCTGCGTCAAAGAACTAGATTTTATTACTTCCTGCATTTTAGCCAAAGAGAACGTGAACCTAAAGCCCCAGGACGTGCAAAAGGCGGCCACCTATAAAAAGCGCTACATCGTTTCTCATTTCCTGCAGAAGCTCCCCTGGTACAAAAGCGCCTATCTTTTACTGCGAACGTTCACGCCCAAAGAACTGCTTCGGTTTTTCAGGACGGCTTTACGTGAGCGCCAGGAAGCCAAGCGGGCGGCTCTTGCGGCAAGCCCTTCTCAGGAAACATCCTTGCCTGAAGTACTCTCCTACGCCCATCCCGAAAACCAAAGCGCTGTTGTCTGATTTTGAACTGGCCCTATGACTAGAATTCCCACCTCGCCACCTGTGATCGCCCCTTTGGCCAATGAAAAGGAGAGGCCGCTTTGGTCGGTGATGATTCCGGTGTACAACTGTGGGCAGTTTTTGCCGGAGACCCTTGAGAGTGTCCTGGTCCAGGCCAGCCCTGAAGAACAGATGCAGATTGAAGTGGTAGATGACGCCAGTACAGACCTGGATGTAAAGGCCCTGGTAGAGAGAATCGGAAGGGGCCGCATTCAGTACTTCCGGCAACCGCAGAACGTAGGTAGCCTCCGTAATTTTGAGACCTGCCTGAACCGCTCACGGGGCCAGTTGGTGCACCTGCTGCACGGCGATGATACCGTGGCCCCTGGCTATTACCGCCACATAGGACAGCTCTTTGAGCAGTTCCCCCAGGCAGGTGCCGCTTTTTGCCGATACCGGTGTATAGATGAAACTGGGCAGAAAGTCTATGATAAAACCTCTGAGCGGAAAGAAGATGGCCTGCTGGCCAACTGGCTCCCTCGCATTGGAGCCCGGCAGCAGATTCAGTACGTGGCCATGACTGTAAAGCGTGAAGTCTATGAAAAGCTAGGCGGTTTTTACGGCATAGACTACGCCGAGGATTGGGAAATGTGGGTGAGAATTGCCCGGCATTATCCCGTGGCCTACACCCCACAGATTTTAGCTTTTTACCGGCAGCACAATGCTTCTATTTCGGGGAGTAAGATTTTAACTGGGGCCTACCTGCAGGACCTGGCCAGCGCCATGGGCATGATTCAGGCGCATCTGCCCCAAGACAAGCAACACCAGATCCTGCAGGATTCAAGACGGTATTATGCTTCGTATGGGTTGCAGATAGCCCGCCGGCTTTGGAACCAAGGCCATGACCCACAGGTGGTAAAGACTCAGATTAAACAGGCCCTTCTCCTCTACAAAAGCCCTTTTTTGTATCTAACCAGTTTGAAATTACAGGCAATCCTTCACTTGCACAGGGTATGGCGCCAGGTATCTCCGTAGTCATCTGCACCTATAACGGGTCGGCCTTGCTCCCCCAAACCCTGCAGCACCTGACCCGGCAACAGGTACGGCCAGACATCTTCTGGGAAGTGGTGGTAGTAGATAACGCTTCCACAGACCAAACCCAGGCCGTGATAGAGAACGAGTGGCCTTCCAACCAGCCGCCGGCCAGGCTTACCGTGGTGTACCAACCAAAACCCGGGTTAACCTATGCCCGTGAAATGGCCCTGGCTACCGCTCAATATGATTTTGTGTTGTTCTGCGACGATGATAACTGGCTGGCCCACGATTACCTCACCCTTGCCTATGACCTGCTGCAGCGGCACCCCCAAGTAGGGGTACTAGGCGGCAAAGGAGAATTGGTGTTTGAAAGCCCGGTAACGCTTTGGGCCAGGGGGCACGGCCTATTTGCCAACGGTGCGCAGGCGCCCAGTTCTGGCCGCGTCAAAAACAATGTAGTGTACGGGGCGGGCAGCATCATCAGGAAAACCGCTATAGAGGCTATTGCACAAACCAATTTCACCCCTCTGCTCACAGATAGGCTAGGGGCAAAACTAAGCGCCGGCGGAGACTATGAACTGTGCTACGCCATTGCCATGGCCGGGTACGAGATTTGGTATGACGACCGCCTTAGGTTCAAGCATTTCATGCCCAACGGACGCCTGCATTGGGACTACACTCTGCGATTGGTGAAAGAAGGGGCCAAAAGCCAGGAGGTGATTGTACCATACCGCATTTTCCTGAACAAAGGCAGCCGCAGCAAGCATGGCTTTTACTTTCATTTACTGCTGATTGCCGCCTCGTATGCCGCTAAGTGGGGAAAAGCCTTTTTGAACCAGCTGGCAAATAGCGGGAACAATGAAGTTGCAGACTTTTACAAAGTGAAAGCCATTTCAGCTAGGTCCAAATTGGCGGCCCTGGCCCAGCCGCAAATCCTCTACCGTAATTTCCTGAAAGTAAAAGAGGTAAGCCGGCAAATGGCGCAAACCGCTGTCCCTCTCATACGTGCCGCCACGCCCACGCCGCTCCACCAAAAAGCCTGACTACGGGTTTAAATACGGTAAATGAGCGCGGCTTTTTCTACAGCAGGCCTGTTTTCGTAAAGGAAGGCAGGCCTTTCCGTTTTAAGCCCGTTTTTAGGAAAACAAGCCTAAAACGCAATTTGGCTAACCATGGCGGCCAAGGGATATTTTTCGTAAAAGGCTGGGGCCAACCTCTACCTTTCTCTCTGCCGCCTGGCAAGACCAAGAAGCCGAAGGAAGGCCATAACCTGACCTACCAAACTATGAGCTTAGAAGAGTATAATCAGAAACGCCATTTCAACCAGACCCCTGAACCAGAAGGCAAAGAGGCCAAAAACAAAGGGGATCTAAAATTTGTGGTGCAACGGCACCAGGCCTCCACCCTGCACTATGATTTCCGGCTGGAACTGGACGGAGTACTTAAAAGCTGGGCGGTACCCAAGGGGCCCTCGCTCAATCCGGCAGACAAACGTCTGGCCATGGAGGTGGAGGACCACCCCTTCAGCTACCGCACCTTTGAGGGAGACATTCCCGAAGGGAATTACGGCGCCGGCCACGTTGACATCTGGGACCAGGGCACCTTTCATGCCGTAGACCATCCTTCACGGGCCGAAGGGGAAAAGCAAATGCTGCAGGAACTGAAAGCCGGAAGCCTGCACTTTGTGCTGGAAGGGAAAAAGCTGAAAGGCGAATTTACGCTGGTAAAAATGAAAGGCCGCCAGAAAAACGCCTGGCTGCTACTCAAAAAGCAAGATGAATTTGCCATCTATGAAGAATTTGACGCTGAGGATCTCAGTGATGCAAAACCGGTTGGCCAGTCCGGCAAAGGTACCCCCAAAAAAGCGATAGCCGCCAAGGAGAAAGCCTCTTCTTCCAAGGCAAAAACAGGTAAAGAGAAGCCTAGTGAAATGCCCCATGACATAGTGCCCATGACCGCCAAGCTCACCGATGGCCCCTTTGATGACCCCAACTGGCTGTTTGAGATGAAATGGGATGGGTATCGGGCCGTGGCCGAGGTGGAGAACGAACAGGTGCATCTTTATTCCCGTAACGGTAAGTCTTTCAATCAGAAGTATGCCCCCGTAGTGAAAGCACTGGCAGGACTCAAGCACCAGGCCATTTTTGACGGTGAACTGGTGGTGCTGGGCCCCCAAGGAAAAGCTGATTTCCAGGCGCTGCAGAATTACCAGAACACACCCTCAGAGCACCTCTACTACTATATTTTTGACCTGATTTACCTGGATGGCCAGGACCTAACCCAGGAACCGCTTCTGCGCCGCAAAGAACTGCTGGCCCAGGTGCTGGAAGGAGCCAAAGAGCCTTTGCGTTACAGTGAACACCGGGTAGGCACTGGGGTGGAGTTCTTCAAAGAAGCTCAAAAGCACCAATGGGAAGGTATTATGGCCAAGGCCGCCAACAGCAAATACCTCCTTGGCAAACGGTCTCAGGAGTGGCTTAAAATCAAAACGCACCTGAGGCAGGAAGCGGTTATAGCCGGTTTTACCCAGCCTCAGGGCAGCCGTATTCATATTGGCGCATTGGTGTTGGGCGTGTATGAAGGCAAGGAACTCAAATACGTGGGCCAGAGCGGCAGCGGATTCAACAAAAAAAGCCTGGAAGATTTAATTGCCCGCTTGGAGCCGCTGGTGCAGGAGAAATCGCCGTTCAAAGAAAAAGTGGGCCTGTCCAGGGAAGTGACCTGGGTAAAGCCAGAACTGGTCTGCGAACTCTCCTTTGCGGAGTGGACCAGTGACGGCCAAATGCGCCAAGCCATCTTTGAGGGGCTGCGGGTAGACAAGAAAGCCAAAGACGTGGTACATGAACGGGCCGTCACCGTTCCGGCGGAAGCCCCTGCCAAGATAGCTTCCTCAAATAAGCCCGAAAAACCAAAAACTGCCCTAAAACAGGAAAACGGCAAAGAAGGCCTGGTATTGCACCTGGACGGCCGGGAAGTGCCCATCAGTAGCCCAGATAAGCTGTATTGGCCTGAGGAAGGCATCACCAAAGAAGACCTGGTGGAATATTACCAAGCCATGGCAGACGTGCTGTTGCCCTACCTCAAAGACCGCCCCGAGAGCCTGCTGCGCCACCCCAACGGCATTACCAAACCAGGTTTCTTCCAGAAAGACGCCGGCGACCATGCCCCAGACTGGGTGCAGACCGAAGACATTACCGCAGAATCTACAGGGAAAGACGTGAGTTACGTGGTCTGCCAGGACAGGGCTACGCTGGCGTACCTCAACAACCTGGGCTGTATTCAGCTTAACCCCTGGAACTCGCGGCTGCAACACCTGGAATACCCAGACTACCTGGTGCTGGACCTAGACCCCGGCGAAAATACCTATGATGAAGTGGTGGAAACGGCCCTGGTGGCTAAACAGGTCCTGGACGAGCTGGAGATTCCGGTGTACCCTAAAACCTCTGGCGCCACGGGTATGCACCTGTACGTGCCACTGGCCGCCAAATTCCCGTTTGAGCAAGTCAAGGAACTGGCCTATGCGCTGGCCCAGCGCGTGCATGAGCGCTTGCCCCACCTTACCAGCCTGGAACGCAGCCCCAAAGAGCGCCGCAACCAGATTTACATAGACTTTCTGCAGAACGCCATCGCGCAGACCATTGCGGCCCCGTATTGCGTGCGGCCCAAAGCCGGTGCCACCGTTTCTACGCCGCTGCAATGGAAAGAAGTCAAAACCGGATTGCACCCTTCGCAGTTTACTATAAAGAACGTGCTGCAACGCGTGAAAAAGCTAGGCGATATCTTCCAGCCCGTGCTGGGCGAAGGCATAGACGTGGCGGCCTACCTCAAAAGACTGAAACAAGAAGACCATGGAAAGAAATAAGAAAAACTCCTTGCTACTGGCTGGTGCCGGGGTAGGGGCCTTGCTGGCCTTACGGGCTTTGCGGCGCAACAAACGCGAGTTCTCCTTTAAAGACCGCACCGTGCTCATTACCGGTGGTACCCGCGGCTTGGGGCTTGTGCTGGCCCGCATGCTGGCCGAGCAGGGCGCCCGGCTGGCCATCTGCTCCCGCACCGACCATCAGTTGGAAGCGGCTCGTGCCGAACTTGCGGCCGGGGGCGCTACCGTGCTGGCCTTTGACTGTGATGTAAGTGACCAACGCCAAGTCAAAAGCATGATCGCTGACATTAAGGAACAGCTGGGACCAGTAGAGGTGCTCATCAATAATGCCGGGGTGATTTCGGCGGGGCCATTAGATAACCTCAACCTGGCAGACTTTGAGGAGGCCATGAAAATTCATTACTGGGCCCCACTCTACACCATGCTGGAGGTAATACCAGACATGAAGGACCGCGGTGAAGGCCGGATTGTGAACATTGCCTCTATTGGCGGGAAAGTAAGCGTGCCTCACCTGTTGCCCTATAGCGGCAGTAAGTTTGCGCTAGTGGGTTTGTCAGAAGGCTTCCGGTCAGAATTGTTGCAGCATGGAGTCTACGTGACCACCATCAACCCGGGGTTAATGCGCACCGGCAGCGCCCGCAACGCGTTTGTGAAAGGGCAGAAAGAGAAGGAATACACTTGGTTTGCCCTGGCAGATGCCAACCCCCTGCTGTCGCTCACGGCAGAGAACGCGGCCCGGCAGATCATTGATGCCTGCCGTTTCGGCGAGGCCGAAGCCACGCTCGGGCTTAACGCCAAGTTTATCAGTGGGCTGCATGGTCTCTTCCCGGGCATGGTCACAGATCTGATGGGACTGGTAAACCAGTTGCTGCCAGGACCGGGCCCCGGCCATGACCGTGTGCGGGGCTATGAGGCAGAGACGCCGCTATCCCAGTCGCCGCTCACGGCCCCGCTGCAGGAAGCAGCCGTTAAAAACAATGAGTTGTAGGCAGGGTAGTAGACTTTGGGCTTTTCTGTTTTAGGGGCGTTTTTAGAAAAACACCCCTAAAACAGAAAAGCTTTCAAGGGAACTTCAGTTTTTATAAAATATCTGCAGTAGATTGTAAACTATTGTTTACAATTTTGCCTTATAAAGTGGGCACCACTTGTACGTGCAGCCTTTGAAAAACAATCTACCTTGAAAGAAAGCAAACTATATTTTGAAAGCATTGGCACCCTGGACTTTGAGCAGGCGCGCATTAAGCACGTGTTGTTTAAATCTAAGCTCAGGGCCATGTTGTATGGGGCCACCATAGACATTGAACCGGTCATCTCCACCACGGAGTGCTCGCTGGGGAAATGGATTTACAATACGGCCCTCCCGCGTATTGGGCACCTGGAAGAAGTGAAGGAACTGGAACAGGTCCACAAAGAGATGCACGTGCTGGCCCGCCGCCTCTGGAAAGAATACCAGGCCGGGCAGCAGGACCAGGCCTTAAAAGGCTTAGCCGAGGTAGACATTATAGCGGCCAAGCTCCTGCACCTGCTGGACGTGATTGAACGCAAGGCTGAATCCTTTACCTAAGAAAAGCCAAGGCCCCTCCCTGGAACCGACTGCTACCTATTGGCAGGCGGTTTTTTTATGCCTGACGCTAGGGAGAAAGAACTTTTTAACCGGGCAGTAGTACAACAGGAAGGACTCAGGAAACCACCTGCGGTCTCTTTTTTTTAACCAAAGACCCAAGCCTATGCCAGATCAAACCAATAAGTCAGCGCAGAATACCAACCAGGGAAATCAGTCTGAGCGGGAGCGGCAGAATGCCAGCGACCAGGACCTGTACAAACGCTCCGTGACCTGGAATGATGCCTCCAAGCAGGATGAGAACTTTACCGGCACAGACAAAACCCCAGGGGCCAGCCTGGACGAGCGGGACACCAATGACGGTGACGCCAACAGCGAAAACAACTAAGTGACAAAAAGACCAATGGCAGTGAAGCCCTTAAATTAATTTTTAAGGGCTTTTCTTCGCCTTGTCTTGAACTAAAAATATATTTTGGGAGCCATGCCCCGCCGGGGGCGTTTCAGGGCCGTTTTTTCAAAACTGGCAGAAAACTTGCTATTAGAATTATACGCAATGATTTTGGCAGGTTTATCGTTGAATTTCAGGGCGTATTCCAGTGTTCTACCTCTACAGGATAATGATATGAAAAAGGTTCTTTTATCAGTACTTGCCGGGTTGCTGCTCACCGGGTTGGTAGCGGAAACGCCGGCCACCGCTGGAGCCAGCAAGGGAACGGCCGCCCCTTACGGGACTTTCGCGCAAGGAGGAGCCCGTGACATTATTGCGGAGATAATTGACGTGGTAGGCCTGAAAGCCCGCTTTGAAGTACGCGCCGCCAACGTGCCCAATGCCGCTGCCGTGATCATGAACGGGCAACGCTACATTCTCTACAATGAGAACTTCGTGAACTCCCTCAACAACGCCGTCCGGACTGACTGGGCGGGGGTAAGCATTCTGGCGCATGAGATTGGGCACCATCTCAACGGCCATACGCTTTCCCAAACGGGCAGCAACCACAGAGACGAGCTGGAGGCAGATGAGTTCTCTGGCTTTGTGCTCCGGAAGATGGGGGCCAGCCTTAGTGAGGCGCAGGTGGCCATTGGGGTCCTGGCAGACGAAGAAGATACCTATACGCACCCTGGCAAAAGCGCCCGTTTAGCGGCCATCAGTAAAGGCTGGCGCCGCGCCGAAAGCCAGATTGTGGCCAGCTCTAAGGCAGGTACGCCCAACCGGTCCGTGGCCTTGCCTAAAGGCGCTGCCTCTGCGATGAGCGCTCCGGCCGTGGCCTCTACCACGTCCTCCAGACGTACCTCGTCCAGAATGCCTGCCCAGCGGGTATTGCGCCAGGTGAAACTGGCCTCTGCCCCTCAGGAACGCATTTTTGTCACCACCGCCTATAAAGTGGTGCGCGAAACCGCAGACGGTTTTCAGGTAATAGGTACGCTGCAGAAAACCAATAACCGCAATTTCCCTTACGTGCTGGAGAGCCCCTTATTCTCCTCGCTGTTTGTAAGCACAGACGGCGTCTTAATGGATGAAGACGGAAGACGTGTGGGTGTTCTTACTACTACTTAATACACTTAACCTTACCTGATACTTTTGGCAAAAGCGCCACCCTCCAAAGCGAGGGTGGCGCTTTTGCTTTCTGTTTTGAGCCTGTTTTTTGAAAAACGGGCTCAAAACGTACTTTCAGGCCTTCAGGCGGTAAACTCTTGCATTTTTTGCCTTATCTTTTGGCTATGAATCGCTTTTTCCGTTGGCCCACATTAGTGCTGGGTTCCTTAGGCCTTTGCGCCCTCAGTTTTACTTCCTGCGCCCAGAAAACCTACACGCCGCAACAGGTTTTAAAAGACGTAGAGATCCTGGCCGCCGATTCTATGGGCGGGAGGCTCCCAAACACGCCCGGCCACGCCAAGGCGCAGCAGTATCTATTGCAACGGTTCAAGATGATTGGCCTAAGCCCCATTCTGCAGCCCTTCCAGTTTACCGCCAGAGCCACCAAGGAACAGGTAACAGGAACGAACATTATAGGGACCATTGCCGGCAAATCTGAGAAGGTGATTGTGATCACGGCGCACTATGACCACGTGGGCACACGTAACCGAAAGATCTTTAACGGCGCCGATGATGATGCTTCCGGCGTTGGTGCTCTGCTGGCCCTGGCCACCTATTTCCAGAAACACCAGCCCCAGCATACGCTCTACTTCGTCGCCTTTGACGCCGAAGAACAAGGCCTTTCCGGTTCCAAGGCCTTTGTGGAGAAGCTTCCTGTAGCCAAAGACAAAATCCTTCTCAATGTGAACATGGACATGGTCAGCATCTCGGCCAAAAATGAGTTGTTCGCCTCAGGTACGTTCCACTATCCTTGGGTGAAGCCTATCCTGGAGAAAGTGGCATTGCCAGAGCAGTTTAAACTCAGTTTCGGGCATGACCGCCCAGAGCAGGGCCATGACGACTGGACCTTTCAATCAGACCACGGCAGTTTCCACAAAGCCAAGATTCCGTATGTCTATTTTGGGGTAGAAGACCACCCGCATTACCACCAGGAAACTGACGAATACAAAAACATCCATCCCTCTTTTTACCTGAAAGCGGTAGAAACCATTCTGCGCGCCGTGCAGGCCCTGGACCAGCAGTTGCCCGCCTAAAGGCAAAATTTTAGCGGCCGGCTGGCTCTAAAGGAAGTTTTTTTAAGTCGCCCTCTATTTTACAGGCCCGCTCCCTGCGCAAAGGGGCGGGCCCTACTCTTTTTTGCCTATTAAGTTTCATGGTGGCCAAGCCAGGGCACTAAGGGCCTGCACGGCCCAAAACTGTTAAAATGTAATTATTCTAACATGAGTAACCCTATAAAATATAAACCGTTTAAGACCTAGTGCCTAACCTGATGTTCCACCAATAACGAAAGCATGGTCAAGAACCAAACGTATGGACTACTTCTACTTATTATTTTCCCATTCCTGAAAGAAATTACAGGATCTACCACGCCCGCCCCAGCCATGCCAACGGCTACGGTGCATAGCCTGGTAATTCCGGCGCCCCCCAAACCGGCAGAAGAGCCCAATCATGTCAACGTAGATGCCTCGGTGTACTTCCCGGAAGAAGACCAGACAGACGCAGATCCCTTAATCACGGCAGATGGCTCCAAAATCAATGAGCGTAACCCACGCAAGCACCGGTGGCTGGCCTTGTCCAGAAACCTGCTGGCCCGCTGGGGGGGCGAGATTGACTATGGAGATTCAGTAAAAGTGGAGGGGATCTCTCCGCAGTTAGACGGGGTGTACGTGGTACGAGACGCCATGCACCGCCGCATCCGTAACCGGGTAGATATTCTGGTAGGGCCCCATGACAAAATCATGGGCTACTGGGAAGACGTAAAGCTCACTAAATTATAAGAACGTACCCTAAAGAAAACAGGAGCGCCCCATCTGGAAACAGGTGGGGCGCTCCTGTTTTAAGCCCAGAAGTAAAATTTTTTTAAATTTTAAAATACTGTAAATAAAATACTTAAAATTTAAATTTCAGCTTTTTAAGTTTTCTGCCACACTTAGGGATTTCAATTTGGCACGGTTTTTCCATTTGGGAAGTCACAGGCCTACACCGGGCCGGGCAGCGAAAATCCAAAGGAAATGAGAAAGATATTACTATTGACAGTGGTGCTGATGGCAGGTCTTCTGCACCAAACCTACGCCCAGGATGGGGGAGTAAAAATTGGGGTGAAAGGTGGCTACAGCGTGTTTGGCTGGCAGGGGGAAACCATGAAAAGCTTTAACAACCTGCTGGAGTATACCAACGGCAACGTGACCACCAGAATGCGCCAGGGTTTTCATGCGGGCGGGTTCCTGAGTATTCCTTTAGGCGGCGGGTTTGAGTTTGAGCCAGGGGTACAGTACTCCCAGAAAGGCATGGTGCTGGAAGGCCGGGTGCCCGGTGATGCCGCTGAATTCGCCAACGCCAAAGTAACGCTTACCAACAAAGGAGAATACATTGATGTGCCCTTGCTGGCCAAAGTATACGTAGCCGATGGCTTCAACCTGTTTGCCGGGCCGCAGGTCTCCTTCCTGCTCTCCAATAAAGTAAACGTGAACGCCGGGGCTTTTGGGTTTTCTGCCTACAACAAGGACTTTGAGTGGCAGGATAGCCAGCGCAAGGTAGACCTGGGGTTCTCAGCGGGCGCCGGTTACCAGTTGCAAAACGGCTTAAACGTAGGGGGCAGTTATGATATGGGCTTAACCACCCTGGACGGCACCTCAGATTATAAAACCTTTAACCATGGCTTTAAAGCCTCTGTAGGGTTCAGGTTCTAAGATATTTTAGTTGTAGTGAATGTGTTATAGGATGAGAAAAAAAGCGGCGGACATTGTCCGCCGCTTTTTTGTTATTGGGTTTTGGTCTTATTTTTTTTCTTCGTCTTATTCTTTTTGGTCTTGGTGGCCATTTGCCCGTTCTCTCCAGATTTACCTTTGGTGAGGTTGGAAATGGAGGAGACTAGCTTATCCGTGGGGATTCTTTTGGAAAGCAGGCCGTAAACTAAGGCGGCCCCAGCGGCGGCACCGGCAGCTATCAAGGCGGTTTTCAGGCTTACATTGCCGCCGCTACCAGAACCGGCAGAAGAGGCAGCCCCACCTGAGGCTTTGCGCGATGGCGCTTTGGTGGCATCCGTAGAACCTTCGCGTAATTGGTGCAAGCGTTGCAACACATCAGCAGAGGCTTCGCGCTGGCGCAAGACCACGCCCCGTACCTCGGCGGGTAGGTCCTGGTCAAGGGCGTCACGGTAGGCTTTCTGGGCCCACTCTTCCCCGTAGATGTTAGAGCCTAAGATGGCTTCCTCATCGCGGCCCGTGAGGGCGGCTTTAAAGTCCATCCACTGGCGGTAAAGTTTTCCTTTGGTGGTGGTGTCCCGCTCCGGGCTTCCGCCGTGGCGTTGTATAATCTGGTTCAGTTCATTGGCGAAGGCCAGGCGCTGCTGGGAGAATTTGCGGTAGATATCCTGGCGCAGCTGGTCTTTGCTTTCCTGGGCGGCGCGCTCGTAACCTTCCAGGCCATCATGTACAAACTCGTTCAGTTCCTTCAGAACTTCCACGACTTTCTTGTTCTCATTTGCTGACATACGTTCGGTTATGGTTTATGAACTTTTATCAACGTGAACCGCCGTGCCAGGGTTAGGAAAAGTAAAATTACACGCTGCCCGGGATAGAACAGAAAGGCTGGTTTCTGTTTTAGGAACGTTTTTGTAAAAACAAGCCTAAAACAGAAACCAGCCCCATACATAAGATGAAGTTTACTCGCAGGCGGCAAAGAACCGCAGCATGCCCGCCTGGCCGCTCTCCAGAAGCTTGGCCTTGTCTTTTTCAGACAGGCGCTTCACCTTAGGGCCAAACCCGGCGGTGCTCACCGAAACGGTACGGTCCCAGTCGGCGGGGGTGAGTTCATGGCGGTTGAGGTTCTCCAGCACAATGCGGTAAAAGGCGTTGAGGTAGGAGGGGAGGTCTTCAATCTGCTGGGGCGCCAGACCGCGCCTTTCGGTGTCATAGGCAATCTGGTCGTCATGGTCCAGCCGTATGCCCAGGGTCTCTGGGTTAATGAACCGGGCCTCGCCAGCCGCCGGTACAGGGGGAGGGACGGAGGCATACCGCTGGTGGTCAAATACCGTAAGCGGAAAGTTAGCCAATAAACCCCCATCTACCATGACTGAGGTAAGCCCCTGGGGCTGGGGTTTTGGGTAGACGCGCCCGTTGGCATCCATGAACACCGCCTGAAAAAACAACGGCACCGACATGGAAATTCGCACCGCGTCTTTCACGCGCATCTGGGGGTAGGTCTCGTGGCTGAACACTTCCAGGCGCTGCCTGGATAAGTTGGTGCCCGTGATGTACAGGTCCCGAAAACCGTTTTTACCGGCCAGCGCGTGCAGCTCGGCAAAGGTAAGGTCTGGGTTGCCGGTTTTCTGGGCCAGAAGTTGGGCCAGCCACTGGGTGAATTTTTCGCCGCGGTACCATCCAAACCGCCGCGCCACGCGGTTAAAGCCCCCAAAGAACAGAAACCTGCCATCTGCGAATTTCTGTAGCGGAGTCTGGAATGTGATGTCCGTAATTTCCTGGGGCGAATACCCCACGGCCAGCAGGCAAGCCTGAATGGCTCCTGCCGAGGTGCCGGCCACGCGTGTTATGGGTTGCAGCATGCCCCGTTTCTCCAGTTCCAGCAGGGCGCCCCCGTAGGCAATACCCCTCACACCGCCCCCTTCAAGGGCCAGGTTGCGGTACACCGGCAAACTGCTTTGGGTTTGGGCCTGGGCCGTGCCCAAGGGGGAAAGCAGGCCCAGCGCCAGCCAGCAGAACAGCATTTGTTTTAGGGCAGATTTCATGAAAACGGGCTCAGAACAGGAGGACAGGATTTTAGTCAACCTCAAATTGCATGGGTAGATTGAAGGGGAGTTGCCGCCGTTTGCTGCGTCCGTTCAGGTCATCCAGAAAGGTGTTGAGCGTGTCCTGGTACTCCAGGTGGTAATCTTCATGAAGGTGCTTTTTGATGAGCATCATGGTGCGCAGCGCCAGCCGGGCCGTGGCCACGTAAAACGTTTTGTACACGCTCTCAAACTGGCCCGTGAAGTTGTCAAAGATAAGCTGCAGCAGGTAAAGATGGAGCTCTACCTCGCCTTTTCGGTCTTTGGTAACGCGGTAGTAACGGGCTATTTCCTGGGTGGCTTTCTTGAGGCCACGGCTCAGGGCCTTGCTCAGGGAGCGGCCTGAGACGGTAAACAGAATATCATGGATGGTTTCTGAGCTGCGGGTGAAAAGGGTCTCCAGGGTAACATCTTCCAGCAGCTCAAAAGACAGCGTGTCATAGGCCTCGCCGTCTTTCCGGACCAGGCGCAGAATGAGGGCTTCCTTCTCTTTCTCACTTAATTTTTTCAACGCCTGCTTGAAGTCAGCGGAGGGTACGGGCATTTTATGGACTTTTTAGAAATTTAGAATCAGGGGCTATAGGCAATAACTCCTTCAGTTTCAGGGGACAAAATTACACCTTTGGATTGGTAAATAAAATGGGACCTGTTTTGGGGCCATTTTGAGAAAAACAGGCCCAAAACAGAAATGGGCAATAAAAAAGGAGCCCCGCTATTAGCAGGGCTCCTTTCATAAAGGAAGGTTTGGAGGGTTATTTTTGTACCATAACCCTTCTAATGGTAAGGGTATCACCTACCTTGATGTACACCAGGTAGAGCCCGTGGTTCAGGGTGGTCACATCCAGAGTGGTGTTAAGATCCCGTTGAAGGATAGGGGCTTTCTTGCTCAATACCTTCTGGCCGGTGGCAGAGTAGACGGTGATATCAGCGGCTTTCTCCCCGTTCCGGAATCCTTTTGCCTCTATGTTCAAGGTATGGGTGGCTGGGTTAGGCCAGAGGCTCAGGTTGTGCTCAGCGGCCAATTCTTTGATACCATTGGGGTCTTTCACCGTGAATTTGAAGCTAGCCACGTTGTTTGCCTCATTTTTCTCAGAAATAAGGACGGCGGCATCAGCTACCATCAAGATATAGTACTCTTTGAAAGGAGTGCCAGCCGGCACCGTTAAGGCTTTTGAAAACGCCGAGGAACCTCCCACCGCCAGGACCGCGAATGGAGTTTCGCCCAAATAGGTGTCTGCATTGTCCCAGATTTCATTTTCAGACAAGTAGTAGGTGATCTTGCTGGCGGCTGATTCCTGTTCTCCCTGGTTAGAGACCGTGCCAGCGGCTTGTATGGTTCCGCCGGGAATGGTGCTGCCAGCAGGTGTACCTGCGGTAGTGGTCACCACCAGGTCTGGGAGGGCGACGGCCTGCGCGGTTAAGGTAAGGATGGCGGCGCTTAGGTTATTATTCTCGTTGCTCTCACTTACCGCCTGGCTTGGATCAGCCATGAAAAGGATATAGTAACTACCAGGGGCAGTACCGGCCGGAATGGTCAGGGAAGCCGTTTTAGCTGACGCTTCACCAGCGCCAAGGGAAGCCCCGGTAGAAGTGCCAAGGGCCACATCTGTGCTCTCAAACGTGCTGTTAGTAGAAAGGTAATACCCCATTACGCTTGAGGCAGCCGCTACGGTACCATTGTTCATAATCACGCTGTTTGCCGTTACCGTAGTGCCCACCACCGCAGAAGCCGGGGACACAGTGGCATTCTGTACCACCAGGTCAATGTAGGGAGTGAGAACAGTAAGCTTCACGTTCTGCACGTTATTGCCTTCATTGCTCTCTAAGATGGTATTGTCCTTGTCAGCCACAAACAGCACAAAGTAGGTGCCGGCTGCGGTCCCCGCCGGGATGGTGAGAGTCTCGCTTTTAGCGGCAGAGGTGGCAGCGGCCAAAGAACCTCCGGTAGAAGAGCCCAGTGCCACGTCTGTGGCCTCATAGGTGTTGTTGGCAGACAGGAAGTAGTGAACGGTGCTGTTGCTGGCAGCTACGGTTCCGGTGTTCTCTATCGTTACGGAAGCCGCAACAGTGTTTCCGGTTAATACGGTAGCAACAGACAAGGCAGGCGTTTTAAGAACCAGGTCAACTGTAGGCTCAATCACCGTCAAAGCTACTGAGGCCACGTTGTTGTCTTCGTCGCTTTCCGTTACGGCTTTGGCCGGGTCAGCCACAAACAGGACATAATAGCTCCCTGCTGCGGTGCCGGTAGGAATGGTGAGCGTGGCCGACTTAGCCGCACTGGCAGTTGCTGCCAAAGAACCACCAGTAGTGGTAGTTAATGCTACATCTGCTGCATCAAATGTGTTATTGGTAGACAGGTAATACCCTAGGGTGCTGGTGCTGGCGTCAAGGCCTCCCTGGTTTTTGAGGGAAGAGTTGGCGGTTACCGAGCTACCCGCTAAGACAGATGAAGAAGAAAGCGTGGGCGTTTGCACCAGAAGATCAATGGAAAGATTGGTCACCGTAAGCTCCAGAGTCATGATGCCATTGGTCTCATTAGATTCAGCCACGTGGTTTTCTGGGTCTGGCACAAACAGGACATAGTAACTGCCGGCTTTGGTAGCGGCAGGAATCTCCAGGGAAGCGGATACCACTTCTGAGTCTCCGGTCGCCAAAGTGCCTACTGTATAGGTGGTCCCTAACAGCACATCTTCCTGGTCCAGGGTGGTATTAGTGGAGAGGTAAAAACCGGCTGCGTTTTTAGGGGCAGCTACGTTTCCGCCGTTCTTAATGGTGGCAGTGGCATTTACTTTTGCACCCACGGTCACCGAAGTAGCAGCTAAGGTTCTAACCGTAATGGTGAGGTCTATGAAATTGGAGGAGTTCACCGTGATAGGCACCGTCCGTACGTTGTTACCTTCATTGGTTTCATCCACCTCATTAGAGGGGTCTGCCACAAACAACAGGTTATAGCTACCTGCCGTCACGGAGCTCGGTAAGGTCATGGAGCCCCTGCGCTCGGCAGATGTTCCGTTGGCCAAGCTGCCCCCGGCGGTGGCACCTAAATACAGGTCAGTTGACTCAAAAGTAGCATTAGCCGAAAGGTAATAGCCCACTGTGCTGATGGCAGAGGTGGTGGTACCCACATTGGCCACGAAGCTGTTGGACGTGAAACTGCTTCCTGGGCTCAGGCTGGTGGAAGACGTATAAGCAGACAGCATTGTTAAATCCACGGAGGGGGTCACGCAGGCAATATCTGCCTCAAAGCCCGCATAGTAACCAGAATAATAGCCGCTGTTGTAGAATCTGAGCGTGAGGGCACCAGAGGAGTTGGAGGCCGTTGTCACGGGTGGGATAGAGGTGCTGTAATATCTGCCAATCAGGGTAGCTGAGGTAGAGGTACCATCATAGATCTCCAGGTAATCATAATAACTCAGGGAGAAGTTGGAGAAGGTAAGCTGTACCTTTTTGCCGCTGGTGCCAGGGTTCAGGGTAAGGGTTCCGTAAGTTGAAGAACCATAGGTATAAGGGCCAGTTCCGCCGTTGTCATATACTTTACCGGAGCAGGTAGTGAAGCTGGTGCTGCCACTCACCGGCACCAGGAAGGTAGTGCCCTGGGCCGTCACGCTTATAAGTGAGCTGCCCGTGTTGTTGTTTTCATTGCTCTCCGTGATGGCATTGAGGTAATCCACCGCCTGGATAAGGTAGTAATTGCCCGGCGTGGTGTTGGAAGGAATGGTAACTGATGTGTTTCTGTAGTTGGAGCCACCGGCGGCAATAGCAGATCCGGTAGAGGACCCCACCAGCACGTCATTGGCATCTAGCGTAGTGTTGGTAGACAAATAGTACCCCATGTGGCTGGAGGCCGCGCTGGAGTTCCCGGAGTTGCGCACGGTGCTCGTGGCCGCAATGACGTTGCCGGCAGAAACTGAGCTGGCACTCACAGCCACAGATTCAAGGGAAAGGTCTACATAAGGCAATAAAACCGATAAAGCCATGGCGGCGATATTGTTGTTTTCATTGCTCTCCGCTACACTTCCCAGGTAGTCTGCCACAAAAAACACGTAATAGTTGCCGGCGGCGGTATTGCTGGGAATAGTAAAGGAAGCAGAGCGGTACCCGTAACTGTTAGCCGCCAGAGTACTGCCGGAAGAAGAGCCAATAAACGCGTCATTCGCGTCAAAGATGTTGTTGGTGGATAGGTAGACCCCCACGTTACTGGAGCTGGCCGCGGTATTACCCGAATTGTAGATGTAGAATTCGCCGTAAAGAGCCGAGCCCGGGGTAGTAGAAGTAGTACTTAAATAAGCGTTCTGTAAATACAGATCTACGTAAGGCGCCACCACGCTGATGCTGCGGCTAGAAACGTTATTGGTCTCATTGGTCTCAGAAACGCCGTTCAGGTAATCCGCCACGTACAAGATGTAGTAACTGCCCGTTGGGGTAGTGGCCGGGATGGTGATATTGGCGCTGCGGTAGTTGGAGTAATTAGCAGAGAGGCTGCCCCCGGTGGAGGACCCCACAAAAGTATCTGCCGCATCCAGGGTGTTGTTGGTAGACAGGTAATACCCCACATTACTGGAAGGGGAAGGTGTGTTCCCCTGGTTATAGATGTAACAGCTGACCGCGGTGGAAGATCCCGGAGACAAGGTGGTGGTAGGGAGGTAAGGCTCCAGGATAACCAAGTCAAGGGAAGGGGCAATCACCGTGAACTGCCGGTAGTTGGTGTTGTTGGACTCATTCCCTTCGGCCACACTGTTGAGGTAGTCGGCCATGAAGATAATGTAGTAAGTGCCCGGAGCGGTGTTGGCCGGAATGGTCAGGGAAGAATAGAAGCTGGTAGAATTGCCAGGTCCAAGGCCATAACCTGTGTAGGAGCCTATAAATACATCAGAGGATTCCAGGGTGGCGTTGGAAGAAAGGTAGAAACCAACATTACTGGAGGAAGACGCCGTGTTCCCTTGGTTGGAGATACTCCCTTCTACCGTAAGGGCAGCGCCTGTCGAAACGGAGGAAGAGTACAGGTAGGTGTAGGGAATAGTGAAATCCACGCTGGCCGGCACCACTGAGATAGAGACGCTGCTCACGTTGTTGTTCTCGTTTGACTCAGAGACCGCGTTCAGGTAATCGGCTACAAACAGGATATAATAGGAACCGGAGGCCGTGCTTGGCGGAATGGTAACGTAGACATACCTGGAAGAAGTGCTGCCCGCATTCAAAGTTCCTCCGGTAGAAGACCCAATAAAGGTATCTGCCGCATCCAGGGTGTTGTTGGTAGACAGGTAATACCCAATGTTAGAGGATGGCCCTGCAGCCGTGCCCAGGTTGTAAATAGAGCCTGTGGCATAAATGGAATTACCGGCGGCTGTGGAGGTAGGGTTCACTGCGGCCCCCTGAATAGCATAATCTGCTTGTGCCTGGCTGGTTTGGGTGGCGCCCAGGAATAATAGAGCTACAACAAAGAGCTTCCACCTGAAGTCTGAGGCGACAGGGAATAATTTTCTTAACATAAAGGGTGTGAGGTAGTAAGCGTAGGGAATAGGTTGTGGGTTACGTCTTATTTAATATAGTACATATTTATTTTACTAAGGTCGGATAACATTCCCTAAATAAAAAAGAATCAAATAATTATATTTTAACATTATGTTTTGAAAGGTGTAAAACAAACAGTTAAAGCCATATTTCTGGTAAAACCCTGCCTTGCTGTTTCATAAGCTGAAAGAATTGTCCTATTAAAAAAGGATGGCAGATAGCAGGCAAAAGGGGGTGACCTAGAAGACGACAGAAAGTGGCTTTTATTTAAGTGGGTAAAGGAAGATTCTGCCCCCGTAGGTCGGAGTAAAAGAAATAAGAGAATCGTAAAAACGGAAAAGGCTGCTTCTTTTTAAAGAGGCAGCCTTTTCCGTTTTAAGCACGTTTTAGCCAAAACCGGCCAAAAGCAGATTATTGGCGGGGCATGTATTTATCCCGCACGGCCTTGAACTCAGAGCCGGCCTTCCACTGCGACCACTCATTAGAGAACGCCAACCGTTTGCCTACCTGGTAGAGTAACTGCAGATCTGCCACGGCACCATCCATTTTGAAGGCGTCGTTCACTTCATCGCTGGGTTTGTGATAAATGTTGGCTGTGAAGTTATCCAGCAGCTTTTTGCCTTCGGCCTTACCGAGTCGGATATGGTCTGTGCCCATGCCGGTGAAGAGAGCGGGCACGCCAGTTTTAGCAAAATTGAAGTGGTCTGAACGGTAATACAGCCCCGCCTCTGGGTGAGGGTCGCGGGCAAGGTAGCGGCCGGCCTTTTTGGCCTCCTCAGCTAAGATGTCTTCCAGCTCAGACTGCCCCATGCCAATAAGCACGATGTCTTTGGTGGCGCCAAAGGGGTTAAGCATGTCCATATTTAAGTTGGCCACGGTTTTCTCTTTGGCAAAGACCGGGTTTTCTGCATAATACGCTGAGCCCAGCAGGCCCTGCTCCTCAGCGGTCACGGAGAGGAAGACCACGGTTCTATCCGGGGCTTTCCCCAAGGCCTTAAACGCCTTGGCTACCGCTAGTAAACCGGCGGTGCCGCTGGCGTTATCTGCCGCGCCGTTATAGATGCTGTCATTTTTTTCATCCTTCTTGCCAATGCCCAGGTGGTCCCAGTGCGCGGAGTAGACAATGGCCTCCTCTGGGCGTTTGCTGCCCGTGATCTTGGCAATGAAGTTATGCGACTTGTCGTATTTGGTTTTGGCCTGCAACGAGGTGCTCACGGTCAAGCCAAGCGGCCCGCCTTTGAACCCCGGTTTGGCGGCGCGGGCCAGTTCGGCTTTATAACTCTTGCCGGCGGCGGCAAACAGTTTTTCAGCCACGGGCGTGGTAATCCAGCCTTCCATGGCATTGCGGTGCACTTCTTTGCCTTTGGGGGCCAGGTAGAATTTAGAGGTGTTCCAGTTGTTCTGCACAATCTTGAAACCATAGCCGGCGGGCTCATCGGCGTGGACAATCAGGCAGCCTTTGGCACCTTGGCGGGCGGCCTCCTCCAGCTTGTAGGTCCAGCGGCCATAGTAGGTCATGGTCTTGCCTTTAAAGAAAGTGGTGTCTTGGGAGTAGAAGCCTGGATCACTTACTATTACCACGGCAATCTTGTCTTTCACGTCCAGGCCAGCATAGTCGTTCCATTTGTACTCAGGGGCCACAATCCCGAAGCCGGCAAACACCAGTTCCGCGTATTTGATGTCTACCTTGGCATCGGTGCGCCTGGCCCAGATCACGTAATCCTCCAGGCCTTTCAGGGTCATGGTCTGCTTGCCCTTCACAGTCATGGTTGGTGCAGCGGTGGAGGTGATCTCTACCATGGGCACCTCCTGCAGAAAACTGTCGCCGTTGCCAGGTTCCAGGCCAAGCGCTTTAGCTTCTTTCTCCAAATAGGCTAGGGTTTTCTTCTCGCCGTTAGTAAAGGGTTTGCGGCCTTCCATGTCATCAGCAGCAATGGCCGTCACGTAGGTCTTGTAACTTTCCAGGGTAACCGAATCGGCGCCGGTAGAAGTGGTAGCAGTTTCAGTGGTAGTTGTTTCTTTCGTGCTATTGGACTGGCAACTGGCCAGAAGCGTAATACTGAGCGGCAAGGCCCAGAGTTGCGTGCGTTTGAACATAGTTGGTTAGTTAGGTGACGGGTAAAATAAGGATAATTCTGTTGGGACAGAAACCGCCAGAAAGGTTTGTTGGTGAGAACACCAACAAAGGCAGCAAGAAAGAGGCTCTACTGAAAAGACAATGCTAAATCCTCTCCCTTGTTGCGTGTTCTCACCAACAAGCGCAGTAGCATTTGTTATAATTGAAGACCCATCTAAATCAATGTTGCAAGGAAAGGAGCAATGCCTACGACGTTATAGTGTAACATCCTTGAAGATGGCGAGAACATGAAGCCTTGTTTAATAGTAATGAGGTGCAATTGCAGGGTCTCTGTTCACTCAACCAATCCAAAAACTAAAATTTAATCCGATGACCTCTCTACCCTAAAACAGAAAGGGCACTTCTACATTAGAAGCGCCCTTTCTGTTATAAGCCCGTTTTGGCCAAAACAGGCTCAAAACGGTTTTCTATTTCAGGTTCTCGTCAAAGTACTGCGTCACCTTTTTGTAGAGGTGCACGCGGTCTTTGCCACCCACATTGTGCGGATGGCCGGGGTACACAAAATAATCTACCAAGATACCTTCATCCACGGCCTTTTTCAGGAAGTTGAGGCTGTGCTGCCATACCACCACATCATCTACGGTGCCATGGATCATAAGTAGTTTGCCTTTAAGGTTTTTCACGTGGTTGAGGAGGTTGGCCTGCTCATAGCCTTGCGGGTTTTCCTGGGGCGTATCCATGTAGCGCTCGGTGTACATGATCTCATACAGGCGCCAGTCAATCACGGGGCCACCGGCCACAGCTACCTTGAACACGTCTGGGTGCTTGAGCATGAGGGACGTAGTCATGAAGCCACCGTAGCTCCAGCCGTGCACGCCCAGGCGGTTGGCATCAACGTAGGGCAGGCTTTTCAGGTATTCCACGCCTTTAAGTTGGTCGCGCATTTCGGCCTCGCCGGCTTGCCGGAAGATGGCCTGCTCAAATTCCCTACCTCTATCGGCGGAGCCGCGGTTGTCCAGGGAGAAGACAATGTAGCCTTTCTGGGCCATGAGCTGCATCCAGAGGTTAGAGCCACCCAGCCAGCTGCTGTTGATCATCTGCAGGTGCGGGCCGCCGTACACATACACCACAACCGGGTACTTTTTCTTCTCGTCAAAGTTGGGCGGCGTGATCATGCGGCAGTACAGGTCGGTGGTGCCGTCTTCAGCCTTGATAGGGAAAAGGCGGGTCTCACCCAGGGCGTAGCCTTCCAGTGGGTTCTTGGCAATAATTAAGGTTCTTCTCACTTTGGCCTCATCAGTGTCCAGAATCCGGATGGTGCGGGGCGTCACGGGGCTACTGTAGTTGTCAATGAAGTACTCGCCGTTAGGGTTGAAGGTGATGTTGTGCACGCCGCTGCCCTGGGTCAATCTTCCGGTACGGCCCGAGCTCAGTTCCACGGCGTAAAGGTGGCGCTCCAGTGGGCTTTCGGCGGTAGAAGTATAGTAGGCCTCCTTGCCGCCTTTGTCAAAGCCTACCAGGGTTTTCACAATCCAGTCGCCTTTGGTCAGTTGCTTGATCAATTGGCCGCTGGTGTTGTAGAGGTACAGGTGGTCATAGCCGTCGCGCTCACTTATCCAGATAAACTGAGAGGGCTTGCCGGGTACAAAGTACATGCCACGCTCGGGCTCAATCCATTTGTCGTTTTTCTCCTCAAACAGGGTTTTGATAAAGGCACCGGTGCTGGCATCATACTGGTTCAGCCACATTTGGTTCTGGGCGCGGTTCACCACGGCCAGGTAAATGGATTTCTCGTCGGGGCTCCAGGTCAGGTTGGTCAGATATTGCTCCGCGGGCTCGCCGGTTTTCAAGAAGACCGTTTTGCCCGAGGCCACGTTATACACGCCCACGGTTACGTGGTGACTTTTGCCGCCGGCCATGGGGTATTTGATGTTGTCAAGTTTGGCCGGTGTCTCGTTGATCTGCACCAGTGGGTAATCCGTGACCATGGTCTGGTCCATGCGGTAAAACGCCAGGTTCTGGCTGCTGGGGCTCCAGAAGGTACCTTTGGTGATGCCAAACTCAGAGCGGTGCGCCGCCTGGCCGTTTACAATGCCGGCATTGGTTTCCTGGGTGATCTGCTTGTTCTCACTGCCCGGTTGCGAAACAAAGAGGTTGTTGCCTTTGGTATAGGCCGCGCGCTGGCCATTGGGCGCAAAGTCGGTGTTCTCGGCGGCTGGGTCCAGCTTGTAGAATAGTTGTCCGGCTTTGGTCTTGAGGTTGTAGCGGTACAGGGTGCCGCGTTGGTTCAGGAACAACTCATTGGTATTGAGCCACTGCAGGCCATTGACGGTAGAAACCTTGCTGGCACCCGCTTTCTCCAGGGCCGCGCTCAGGTCAGGGGCGGTCAAGACCGTTTTGGGGTTGTCTTTCACGCTGCCCCGCAGGAGCTGGTCGGCTTTGTCTGCCACGTAGCTGTAGTCATTGGTGCCCGGCACCCAGGTAAGCTGGCGCAGGTTGGCCGGCGAAAGGGTGGGGTTGATAAAAGCATCTTCCATGGTAAGCAGCTTCTGTTGCGCTTGGGCCGGAAGGGCCAATAACACAGAAAGACACAACCACGTTACATGTACTAGCGGATGATGACGCATGTTTTTAGGTTAATAGGGAAACAAAATAGCAGCCGGAAAAAGGATTTCCGCTGCGGCCCGGGTAAAGGCTCGTTCCCCAAAAATAAGCCAAAAACATTCTATTCTTCCGGAACAAGGGGTGTTTTTTAGCTGTTTTATTTACGCTGAGGCCTACACGGCAGATGGTTTCTTTAACTCGTGCAGATTGCGTAATTTTGTGCCATGGACATTTTAACCGAAATTCTGGAGCAGGAAGATGTGCTGGTGTTGGAAGACACCACCGACATGCGCGAACTGGTGGTGTACAATGATGACGTGAATACGTTTGAGCACGTGATCAACACCTTGGTGCAGGTATGCCGCCACACGCAGGAACAAGCCGAGCAGTGTACCATGCTTATCCATTACAAAGGCAAGTGTACCGTTAAACTGGGCACCTTCACTGAACTGGAGACCATGTGCACCGCCATCCATGACCGGGGTATCTCAGCAGATATACTATAACCCTGACCTAACTGGATGAATTTTCCTTCTAAACTGATTGAAAACGCGGTAGAAGAGTTGGCCAAATTACCGGGTGTGGGCAAGAAAACCGCCCTGCGCCTGGTGTTGCACCTCCTCAAAGCCGAAACCGAAGATACCAAACAACTTTCTGAGGCCCTGGTGCGCATGCGCACTAACATCAGATACTGCAAAACCTGCCATAACATCTCAGACATGGAAGTGTGCAGCATCTGCACCAACCCGCTCAGAGACCGTTCCCTATTGTGCGTGGTTTCTGATATGCGTGACGTGATCGCCATTGAGAATACGGCCCAATTCAAAGGCGTGTACCATGTGCTGGGTGGCGTGATCTCGCCGCTGGAAGGCATTGGCCCCTCAGACCTGCACATTCAGTCTCTGGTAGAGCGTTTGCCGGCCTCTGGGGTGAAGGAGATCATTCTGGCCCTTAGCCCCACCATGGAAGGTGACACCACTGCTTTCTACCTTACCCGCAAGCTCAAGGATTTCCCGGCCCGTATTTCCTCCATTGCGCGGGGTGTGCCGGTGGGTGGCGAACTGGAGTATACAGATGAAATTACATTGGGCCGCAGTATCATTGACCGCACGGCCTATAGCCAGAGTTAGCGTTTTAAGCCTGTTTTTACGAAAACAGGCTTAAAATACCGCAAGAAGCAGGGACAAACGTTCCTGCTTTTTTTATGTTTGTAGTTCTTTCACCTATCTTTCCTATCCCAAATTTGTAGTCCCCAATCTTACCCCGCTTGAAAGACCTTTCCGTCATTATTGTCAATTACAACGTCAGCTATTTTCTGGAGCAGTGCCTGCTTTCTGTCAGAAAGGCGGTGCGTGACATGCAGGTGGAGGTCTTTGTGGTAGACAACAACTCGGTAGACGGGTCTGTGGAGATGGTGCGGCGGCGGTTCCCCGAGGTGATTCTGCTGGCCAACAAAGTGAACCTGGGATTTGCCAAGGCCAATAACCAGGCCATCCGGCAGTCGCAGGGCAAGTATGTACTGCTCTTGAACCCAGACACGGTTGTAGAGGAAGACACCTTCCAGAAATGCCTTAGGTTCATGGAGGAAAATCCCCGGACCGGCGCCCTGGGGGTAAAGATGATGGACGGGGCCGGCAAGTTTCTTCCTGAATCCAAACGCGGGCTGCCCACCCCCTGGGTGGCATTTTCAAAGGTGTTCGGACTGGCCACCCTTTTTCCCACTTCTGGGCTTTTTAACCGCTACCACCTGGGCCACCTTTCCAGTGAAGAGGTACACAAAGTAGATATCCTGGCGGGCGCTTTCATGTTCATGCGCACCGAGGCCCTGGAGAAAGTAGGGCTCCTGGATGAGGATTTCTTCATGTACGGCGAAGACATAGACCTGTCCTTCAGGATAAAAGAGGGCGGCTATGACGTAGTCTATTTCCCGGAGACCCGCATCATACACTATAAGGGCGAGAGCACCCGCAAGACCAGCGTGAACTATGTGTTCATGTTCTACCGCGCCATGATGGTGTTCGCTGAGAAGCATTTCAGTGGGCGGCAGGCCCGCCTATATTCCCTCCTAATCAGGCTGGCGATCTATTTAAGGGCAGGCGTGGCCATAGTGGCCCGGGCCCTGCAAGGTCTGTTCCCCATGTTTCTGGACGGGCTCTGCCTGATGGCCGGGGTGCTGGTAGGGGAGCGGCTGGTGCCAGACCCCTTGTCGTTGGAAGTGTCTACCATGTGGGCTGCCTATTTTGTGGTCTGGCTGGGCGCGGCTTTCTTCAGTGGGGCCTATGATAGACCTACGCGCCTGTACCGCCTGGTAAGGGGCATGCTCTGGGGCAGTATTTTACTGATGGCGCTCTCCAGTATCTCAGGTTTGGTGGGGCAGGTCAATAAAAAGCATCTCCTAGTGGCGGTGTTGGTAGGGCTGGTGGGCATGGCTGCCTGGCGATTGCTGCACCACTATAAAATGTACGGGCATTGGCGATTTGGCGAGCCCAAGGCCAAGCGCATAGCCGTGATTGGCAGCCAGAATGAGGTGAAACGGGCCTCTATGCTGCTTCGGCAGGCTGGCGCGCAGAATCCGTTGGCCCAGTTTGAGCCCCGGCACCACGGCGCAGACCTAGGCCAGATTAAGGAGATCATCGAAATCTATAAAATCAACGAACTCATTTTTTGCGGCAAGGACCTGCCGGTTTCCCAGATCATAGAATGGATGGTGCAGATTCATAAAAGCGCCATTGAATTCAAGATCCTGCCCGAGAACAGCGCCTACATCATCGGTTCCTCCTCTAAAAATACCCGCGGCGATTACTACGCCCTGCACATTGAGGTAAACCTGTTGAATCCTTACCACCGGCGCAACAAAGTTGTGCTCAATTCTTTAGTGAGTGCGGTATTGCTGGCTGTATCTCCGGTATTGATCTGGGGCATGAAAAGCAAAAAGCAGTTCCTGAAGAATTGCCTGGGTAATTTAATAGGGGTCTACCAATGGGTGGGCCTCAAGGCCACGGCCACCCCAGAAACCAAGCCCTCTATTTTGTCTCCGGCAGATAAGCCTTCCGGCCAGAGAATAAGCCAGGCCGCGGCCCGCCAGATGGAGGTGGTGTACGCCAAGGAATACACGCCTTATTCAGACTTGGTTATTATCTCCCGCAACCTTTCACAGTTGGGGCGGCCCGCCTAACTCCATTCTGCAAACAAGCCGTCCAGCCGAAACCCCTGAAAGCAACCGTTAACCTGGTTCTTACAAAAGATTTTCGTTTTGAGGCCGTTTTCTGAAAAACAGGCTCAAAACAGTTTTCATGCTGCCAGGCACGTAAGGCCGAAGCCTGAAATAAACAGGGCCTCCCAATTACTTATTCTGCGTTACAGCGTACAAGCATCAATGCCCGGCCTCCATTACTTTTCATAATAAATCTAGTACATTAGAAGTGATAAGGCGCCTGGAATTCATTGTTTTGATAGCAATGAGGTTAATTCCATGAAATTTTAATTAAATTTTCTTTAAACTACTGTAAAAACGGTAAAAGGCTCTATTTTTGGGTCCGTACCTTTATGTCTGCGTAAGATGATAACCACCCAACAAACACCACTTTCAG
This sequence comes from Rufibacter soli, assembly GCF_054781795.1. NCBI lineage: Bacteria > Pseudomonadati > Bacteroidota > Cytophagia > Cytophagales > Hymenobacteraceae > Rufibacter > Rufibacter soli. The sequence continues at coordinate 750,052 of NZ_BAAGTS010000002.1, forward strand.
ACCGAATCACTTCTCTTGCTGAGTCCCAGACCATTGCCATGGCCAAAAAAGCCCGTGAGTTGGCGGCTAAGGGAGTGGACGTTATAAATTTAAGCTTCGGGGAACCCGATTTCCAGACCCCTCAGTACATCAAAGACGCCGCCAAAAAGGCCATTGATGACGGTTATACCTTTTACACCCCCGTGGCCGGTTACCCAGAACTCCGCAGGGCTATAGCCGATAAGCTGAAACGCGACAACGGCCTTACCTACGGCCCTGAGAATATTGTAGTCTCTACGGGCGCCAAGCAGTCTATTGCCAATGCGGTGATGTGTCTGGTAAACCCCGGGGATGAGGTGGTGATTTTCTCGCCGTACTGGGTAAGCTATGAAGAAGTGGTGAAACTGGCCGAGGGGATTCCCGTGCCGGTAATGGGCTCCATTGAGAACGACTATAAAGTAACCGCCCAGCAATTTGAGGACGCCATTACGTCCAACACCAAGCTGGTGATGTATTCTTCGCCTTGCAACCCTACCGGGTCAGTGTTCACAAAGGAAGAGCTGGCCGAGTTTGCCTCTATTCTGGAGCGCCATCCGCAGGTGTACGTGATCGCAGATGAGATCTATGAGTACATCACCTTTACCGGTGAACCGTACAGCCTGGCCCGTTTTGACGCTATCAAAGACCGCGTAGTTACTGTGAACGGATTCTCTAAGGGTTATGCCATGACCGGCTGGCGCGTGGGCTACATTGCCGCCCACAAAGACATCGCTGATGCCTGCGACAAAATGCAGAGCCAGATCACCAGCGGTACCTGTTCCATTGCCCAGAAAGCGGCCCAGGCAGCCCTGGAAGGCGGAAAAGAATCTGCCAAAGAGATGAGCGAGTCGTACCTGCGCCGACGTGACCTGGTGCTGGGCTTGATGAACCAGATACCGGGCTTTAAGACCTATGTGCCGCAAGGCGCGTTTTATATCTTCCCAGACGTAAGCCATTACTTTGGCAAATCTGGCGGGGAGTATCAGATCCAGGATGCCAACGACCTGGCTATGTACCTGCTCAATGACGCGCACGTGTCTTTGGTAGACGGTGCCGCGTTTGGCGCGCCGCAGTGCATCAGGTTCTCTTTTGCGGCCTCAGACGCCAAACTTATTGAAGCCCTGGACCGCATCAAAGCCAGCTTGGCTAAATTGAGCTAAGCCCACCAATTCGTTTTTCTTACTACCTTTGCACCCAGACATTGGATAACACGCCCGGCCTGAAGTGGCGCGTTATCCAATGTTTTGTTTCTAACCAATTTTTTTGGAATGCCCATTCAGCGCACTGTTTCCGCTTTGTTTCACCGCTTTAGTCAGTTGCGGGTTCTGGTTGTAGGTGATGTGATGATTGACGCCTATCTCTGGGGCAAATCCTCGCGCTTGTCGCCAGAGGCGCCGGTGCCCATTGTGAACCGCCTCAAAGCAGAGCAGCGTCTGGGCGGTGCCGCCAACGTGGCCCTGAACGTGCAAAGCCTGGGTGCCACGCCCTTACTTTGTTCCGTAATAGGCGATGACCAGGACGGCGCAGCCCTTTTGAGGCTCTTGCAGGAACAGGGCCAGACCAATGAGGGAATCGTGCTGAGCCCGGAACGGCCCACCACGGTAAAGCAACGCATCATCTCTGGAGGGCAGCAACTCCTGCGCATTGACTCTGAAGTAGAAACAGACTTAACTGAATTTGAGCGCCGGGCGCTGGTGCAACGCTTCTCCTATCTTCTAAAGAAAGCCGATGTGGTCATTTTTGAGGACTATGACAAAGGCGTGCTGAGCGAGGAAGTGATCAAGGAACTGCTGGCGTTGGCCAAAGCGGCCCAGGTGCCCACCGTGGTAGACCCCAAAAAGAAGAACTTCCTTTCTTACAAAGGCAGTACCCTGTTCAAACCCAACCTCAAAGAATTAAAGGAAGGCCTGAAAGTAGACTTCGCGGATGCTAACCTGGAGGCTTTTGAGGCGGCTGTGAACCAGTTGCAGGAGAAAATGGCACTGGAGAATGTACTGGTCACGTTATCTGAGCGCGGCGTTTTCTGCCAAGCCGCCAATGGGGAGAAAACCTACCTGGATGCCCACGTGCGGTCCATCTCAGACGTATCTGGCGCCGGTGACACCGTGGTAAGCATTGCCGCCCTGAGCCTGGCCGCCGGACTGCCCTTGCCCGCCCTAGCAGAACTGGCCAATTTGGGCGGCGGTCTGGTCTGCGAGCACGTTGGCGTGGTACCCATAGACAAAGGGCAACTGCAACAAGAAGCCCAGGCCTCTGCTGTCCTGAAAAATGAATTGGCTGCCTTTGAGTTAAAGGAGGTGTAAGCTATTTGCGTTTTAAGCCTGTTTTTTGAAAAACAGGCTTAAAACAGCCGTAATTGTATAAACAAAAAAGCCTTCCGCAGTTACTGCAGAAGGCTTTTTTGTTGGTGTTCTAACTTGAATGATTACCGTTGGCTGTATTCTTTCACCGTCTGGATAAAGCATTTCACTTTCTCCGGGTCCGTGTCTGGGTACACGCCGTGGCCTAGGTTGGCAATGTGGCGGGTAGGCCCGAAGGCATCCAGCATTTTTTTGGTTTCCTGTTTAATGCCTTCAAAGGAATTGTAGAGCGCACACGGGTCTAAATTGCCTTGCAGGGTTTTGTTAGGTCCTACGGCGGCGCGGGCCTGTTTAATGTCCATGTTCCAGTCAAGTCCAATCACCTGGCAGTCCAGTTGGCCAAACTCCTCCAGAGAGAAGAAAGCGCCCTTGGCGAAGACCGTCACCGGCACCTCAGTAATGGCCTGGCAAATCTCTGAGATGTACCGGTACGAGAACTCACGGTAATGGGCGGGGGGCAGAATACCGGCCCAGGAATCAAAGATCTGGATCAGGTTGGCCCCGGCTTCTACTTGCGCCTTTAAGTAGGCAATGGTGGTGTCTGTGATTTTACGCAACAACTGGTGGGCCAACACAGGCTCGGCGTAGAGCATCTTGCGGGCTTTGGAGAACGTTTTGGAGCCGCTGCCTTCCACCATGTAGGCTAAGATAGTCCAGGGCGCGCCGGCAAAGCCAATAAGGGGCACCCGGCCGTTCAATTCTCGTTTGGTCACTTTAATCGCATCCAACACGTAGCCCAGGTGCTCGTGCGGGTCTGCTACCCGTACCCGCTCCACATCGGCAGCGGTTTTAATGGTATTAGGGAAGATGGGCCCGCGGCTTTCCACCATTTCATAGGTGCAACCCATGGCCTCGGGTACCACCAGGATATCAGAGAAAATAATGGCGGCGTCTACGTCCAGCAAATCTACCGGCTGAATGGTCACTTCGGCGGCCAGGTCAGGGGTTTCCACCAATTCCTTGAACCCGGAAAGACGGCTCCGCACGGCGCGGTATTCCGGTAAAATACGGCCCGCCTGACGCATCAGCCAGACAGGGGTTCTCTCAGTTGGCTGGCCCAGGGCGGCACGCAGCAGCAGGTCGTTCTTTAATTGCATGACGCAAAGATAAAGGAAAAGAGGTTCTGTGAAGAATGATGTATCTATTTAACCATGGTGACGAAAGTCGTTTTGAGCCCGTTTTCAGAAAAACAGGCTTAAAACGCCATTAGGCTTTTACTTGAACAAGGCCAGCAGCGCCGTCACAATAAAGCTTACCCCCAGTGACAGGACTATGAAGCCCATGATTTTAGACAGGGCAGCCAGACCAGCCTTACCCATGAAGATCATCAACTTAGGGGAGAAGAGGAGGATAATATAGCTTACCGCGCCCAGCAGGGCAATGGCCAGAATAGTAAGGCCCATGTCTATGACGGTAAGCGATTTAGTGAAAAGGCTGATCACCACCGCTATGGAGCCGGGCCCTGAGAGCAGGGGCATAGCCAGCGGCGTGAAAGAAATGTCTTCCTTTTCTACCCCTTCGGCCACCACATCTTTAGAAATCTTTTTCCCTTCCTCGGCTTTGGGGTTCAACAGATCAAAACCGGCTCGCATGATCATGATACCGCCCGCAATGCGCAGGTCATGGATGCGAAGGCCAAAAAAATCAAGCACGGCCTGACCGGCCAGAAAGAAGACGGTTAAAATGAGCACCATGTAAATGCAGGCGCGCAAGGCCTGTTCGCCACGCCGGGTGGCGGAGTCATCATGGGTGAGGGTGAGGAACACCGGCATGGCGCCAAAGGGGTTCACCACCGAAAACAGGGCAGAAAATGTAGCAAGCAGAATTTCCATTGAGGCCAAAATACGTATTTTACCAGGAATGTCAACGGGCATACGTAAAACGGCCCAGGGAAGACTAGAATGTCTTCCCTGGGCCGTTTATAGGGATAAGGGTATAGAAATTACGCGAAAAAGCTGAAAAGCATGGTTCTGAACTGCCCCATGAAACTGTGTTTAGGGCGAGAAACCGGGTAAGTACCAGTACTGGATCTGGCTTGTTGCCGTAACTGAATGCGCTTTAAGGAGTCAAACAGTCCTTTCTTGGCTGCTTCGCCGCGTTCCACTACGCCAGATACGCCGGGCTGCCACAAGGCTAAAATATCTTTGCCTTCCAAAGACGGGGTCAGTACAAAATAATGGCACCGTTCCTTCTGTCCCAGAAACTGCTTCAGCAACCGCTGGTCTGGGTTGTACCCCAAGTCTGCGCGACCGCCAAAGACCAGGATCTCCCGGCTGGAGTTACGCGCAGGGCTAATTTGGTTTTGGAATTCGGCATACGTAAACGTCCGGATCTCAATAGGAAGCGTGTAGAGATGCTGTTTGTTTAAGGCCAGATAAAGTGACCCAGCAAAGGCTGCATCATCTTCTATGAGTATCAAGCGATATATATTCTGCATATGCTGACAAATATAGGATAATTATGTTATTTAAATAAAATATGAAGGAAAAAATCAAAAAATATTGTTGGCATAGTCTAACTCCAGAGATTTTAGGCTGCTTGAGGTAATTTGGCACAAATGCGTAGTTTTGTCTCTTGGTACGTTCGCGCTTGCCTGGCTTGTTTGCATCTACAATCCCTAAAATCAGATAAAGGTTCTAAGGGTAGGTAATTTGTTGTAAATGAGCTGGATAAGGCTAGGGCTGTTTTGGTTTTAACCTACTTACATGAATAATACACGACTAGGGATTCTGGGTGGCGGGCAACTGGGCCGCATGCTGTTGCAGGCCGGCCTTGACTTCAACCTGTACACGCTGGTTCTGGACCCAGATGAGTTTGCCCCCTGCCGGCACCTGTGCGAGGAGTTTGTGCACGGAGATTTCAAAGACTATGACACCGTCTACGCTTTTGGCAAGCGTTGCACCCTGCTCACCATAGAAATAGAGCACGTAAACGTAGACGCGCTTTTCCAATTAGAGAAAGAAGGCCTGGCCATTTACCCCAAACCAGCGTCCCTGAAGACCATCCAGGACAAAGGCCTGCAGAAAGAGTTCTTCCAGAAACATGCCATCCCCACCGCCCCCTTCAGGTTACTGGAGGAGGCCTCTGAGTTAGGGGCGCACCAGGACTTTCTGCCCGCCTTCCATAAACTGCGCAAGGGCGGGTATGACGGCAACGGGGTAATGCGCTTAAACAGCTCCGCTGATTTCAATAAGGCGTTTCAGGCCCCTGGGGTGTTGGAGAAACTGGTGGAGTTTGAGCTGGAGATATCAGTAATCTGTGCCCGTAACGTGCAGGGCGAGGTGAAGGCCTACCCAGTGGTGGAGCAGGTCATGCACGCGCAACATAATCTGGTGGATTATCTGCTGGCGCCCTCTCAAATTGCGTATAAGTTACAGCGCATGGCCATTGAGATTGCAACCCACGTAACTACCACCTTAGATATTGTAGGTCTGCTGGCCGTAGAGATGTTTGTGACCAGAGACGGTCAGATTCTGGTGAACGAGGTAGCGCCCCGGCCCCATAACAGTGGCCACCATACCATGAAAGCCAATGCCACTTCGCAGTTTGAGCAGCACCTGAGGGCTATCCTGGGCTTGCCCTTAGGGGATACTGAGCCGCATTGCCCGGCGGTTTTGCTCAACCTGTTGGGGGAGGCGGGTTACTCCGGCGAGGCAGTCTATGAAGGCCTGGCGGAAACCTTGCGGGAGCCTGGCGTTTATATTCACCTTTACGGGAAGAAATTTACCAGGCCGTACCGTAAAATGGGCCACCTGACCGTGCTGGCCCCCACCATTGAAGAAGTAAAAGCGAAAGCTGAAAGCATAAAGAACCGTTTAAGAATTATTGCATGAGCCAAACGCCAGAAAAAGCCGCGCCCGTAGTGGGTATTATTATGGGCAGCCAGTCAGACCTGAAAGTGATGTCTGGTGCCGCCGATGTGTTGGAGCAACTAAAGGTCCCATATGAACTGACCATTGTGTCTGCCCACCGCACGCCCCACCGCATGGTAGAGTACGCAGAAGCCGCCCGTAAAAGGGGCTTGAAAGTAATCATTGCCGGTGCTGGTGGTGCCGCCCACCTGCCTGGTATGGTGGCAGCCCTTACTACTTTACCCGTAATTGGGGTGCCTGTAAAATCCAGCAACTCCATTGACGGCTGGGATTCCATTTTGTCTATCCTGCAGATGCCGGGCGGGGTGCCCGTGGCCACCGTGGCTTTGAACGGCGCCACCAATGCCGGTATTCTGGCGGCCCAGATTTTGGGTACCACCAACGCCGTAGTAGCCGACAACCTGGAGAAACACCGGGTTACCCAACGAGACAAGGTCATGCGTTCCGTGGAACAGTTAAACCGGGGTGAATTTGACGTAGACTAAGGCCTTGCTTACCCTACAACCCATCTTTGATACTGCCACGCCAGCATTTACGCTGGCGTGGCAGTTGTATGAAGAGGCCTTCCCGGCAGAGGAGCGCCGCAACCTAGGGCAACAGGAAGAATTATTGGCTCAGGAACATTACCGCTTTTATGCGGTGCAGAAGGCAGACGAGACGGTAGGGGTAGTGGGCCTTTGGCAGTTTGCCCAATTTGAGTTTTTGGAGCACTTGGCCATGACTCCCGTGCAGCGGGGCCTGGGCTGGGGCAAACAGGTGCTGGATCTTCTCAAAGATAAATCACCGTCACGTGTCATGGTTCTGGAAGTGGAGCCGCCCCATACTACCCTTGCCCAGCGCCGCATTGGGTTTTACGCCCGGTCTGGCTTCCACCTGAATGCTTATCCTTACCAACAGCCGCCGTACGCCCCGGAAAAGCCTTGGGTACCGCTGCAGATCATGTCATACCCCACCGCCTTAGGGGCCGACACTTTCCACACCGTGGTACAGGACTTATACCAAAAGGTGTATCAGGTTCCAGGGAATTAGGAAAGAGCGAAACGTTAGAAGGCTTCGCCAAAAGCCACGTAAAAGCCGGTGCTGTTCTGGCCCACGGCGTAATCCAGCCGCAGGTTTACGTTTTCTTTCCGGTCAATCTTAAAGCGCAACCCACCGCCGTAGCTGGGCTTGAACGCAGCAAGTGAAATGTCCCCCAGGGAAGAGGCTACCTGGCCGGCCCCGGCGAAGGCCACGGCACCCAGGCGCCAGAAAAGCGGTTGCCGCAACTCCACTTGCCCCGCCAGGTACTGCCGGTCTCTGAATCGGCCCCGGTAATAGCCGCGCATATCAGCATCACTCCCCAGCAAAGACAGCATCCTGAACGGTGGTTGCCCGGTATGAAACTGAAAAATGGTTTGGGCGGCTAGCACCTGTTCTGTGTTTTTGGAGAGCGGCCAGTAGCGCCGGGCATCCAGTTCATAGCGCACAAAGAAAAAATCGCTTTGGGTCCCTTTCCCGAAATACAGCTGCGAAACGGACAGATACCCGTGCTGGAGTGGGTTGAGCAGGTTGTCGCGTTTGTCCAGGGTGAGGGTGTAACCCAGCCCGGCGCTGGTGCCCCCGTGCTGCCCGGTAATGGGTTGGGTGGCTAAAAGGCCCTCGGGTTTGGGTTCTATGTGGTCCATATGCTGTAGTTGCACCCGCGGGCCCAAGTACCATTTTCTGCCTATCTGCTTCTGAAACACCAGCTTCGCCTCCAGGCGGCGGCTGTCATACAGCTCCTCCATGTCATTGGTGGTGCGGTTGCCTATGCCGTAGAAGTTCTCCGGGAACTGGTTGTAAGAGAGATCACCGGTGAGAAAATACTGGTCTTGTGGGGTAAAGACGTTCCAACCCAGGGAAAACACCTGTTGCTTGTTCTGGGTGAAAATGGCTTCCACCTTGCCGTTAGAGGTTCGGGTGAGCGTGTCTGCCCCCAAGCGCTTGGTGAACATGGCCACTGCCCCGCCGTACCAGCGCGTTTCCGGGGAGTAGCCGAAGGAAGGAACGGGCAAAATCCGCAGTTTATTGGTCTTCGTGCTGTCTTGCGGGGACAGTAGATTATTTCCAGACACGGAGAGACAGCAGGCGCACAGGAAAAGCTGGAGACACAGAATTTTCATGAAGCTTCAGGAAAACAGGTGATAAGCGCTTCTTCATACTTTAAGGAAGAGAGTAAGGTTTTGTAGTAGACTATAAATGAAACAGTTATTTCTTAAAATAGTATTACAAAGTACCTCACCTAACTCCTTGTACCTATGGTTAAACCTCTACGCGCATTCTTGTATGTTTTGACAGTGCTGTCCTTGTCTGGCTGCTACAAAATAAGGGGCCATTACGGGGGCACCCAAAGTTTCACGCCCCAGGCCCGTACCATCAAAGCCACTGATGTAGCCTTGCCGGCCGGCTATAAAGTGGAGGCCGTCACCACCGGGCTAAATTACCCTACGGGCATCACCTTTGATGAGCAGGGCACCCCTTATGTGACCGAATCTGGCTATGCCTACGGCGAGGTCTGGTTGCCGCCCAAACTGCTGAAGATAAACCCAGACGGTTCCACCACCCAGGTAGCCGCCGGCGAAAAGAACGGCCCCTGGACCGGTGCTGCCTACCATGACGGCTTCTTCTATGTGTCTGAGGGCGGGCAGCTGGAAGGCGGGCGTATTCTTAAAATCTCTAAAGCCGGGCAAATTACCAACCTGGTGGAGAACCTGCCCAGCCTGGGCGACCACCACACAGATGCTCCGGTGGTAGGGTCAGATGGGTATCTCTATTTCGGGCAGGGAACGGCCACTAACGCGGGGGTGGTGGGGCCAGACAACCTGGACTTTGGCTGGCTGAAGCGCAACCCCACCTTCCATGACATTCCGTGCAAAGACATTGTGCTGGTGGGCCAGAACTTCACCTCAGACAACGTCTTAACCGAAGCCAAAGATGACAAAGCCGTAACCGGCGCGTACCTGCCCTTCGGGATGGCCAGTACGCCAAACCAAATCATTAATGGGGCGGTGCCCTGTTCTGGGTCCATTATGCGAGTGCCCCTGCGGGGAGGGCCGGTTGAGTTAGTGGCCTGGGGCCTGCGGAACCCTTTTGGGCTAGCCTTTTCCAATAACCAACTGTACGCTACAGACAATGCCTATGATACCCGCGGTAGCCGGCCGGGCTACGGCACCGGAGACGTGTTGTGGGCTATTCAGCCAGGCCAATGGTATGGCTGGCCAGACTTCTCTGCTGGGCAGCCCATGGCCAATGAAGATTACAAAACCCCTAAAGATGACCCAAAGTTTATCCTGGCCAAGCACCCTAACACGCCTCCCAAACCAGCGGCTATCTTAGGGGTGCATAGTTCTTCTAATGGTCTGGACTTTTCACGCAATGCCGGCTTTGGGCACGTAGGCGAGGCCTTTATTGCGCAGTTTGGCGACATGGCCCCTAACGTGGGGCGCATCTATGGTCCGGTTGGGTTTAAGGTGGTGCGGGTGAACCCCAGTACCGGCGTGATTGAAGATTTTGCCGTAAACAAGAGCAAGACCAACGGGCCCGCCTCAGAAATGAAGACCGGTGGCCTGGAGAGACCCATTGCCGTGAAGTTTGACCCCACAGGAACCGCCTTATACGTGGTGGATTTTGGTATCATGCCCATGACAGAGCAAGGCCCGGCGCCCAAGCAGGAAACCGGCGTGGTCTGGAAAATCACTAAAACCAGCAACAGATGAAAAAGCGTTCCCAGTTGCAAAACTTCCTTTGGCTAACGGTCTGCGGGTTTTCTTTACTGCTAATGTCTAACTGCGGCAGCGCCCGACGCAGCGAACCCATTATGGGTCCATTGGCCGTTTCCTCGCAGCAACTGGAAAATGGGCGGCTGGTATTCATGCAGAACTGCCAGAAATGCCACCCGGCCGGCGAGGCGGGGGAAGGCCCTTCCCTGAATAATGTGCCCGCGCCAGGAGGTGTGTTACGGTTTAGGGTACGTAGCAGGGCTTTTCTCTTAGGCCTGGGCAGAATGCCCTCCTTTAAAGAACATGAGATTTCACCGGAGCAACTGGATGACCTGGTAGTGTATTTGAAAGCGCTTAGAAGGCACAAAGGCACGGAAGCCGTTACCCTTAAATAAACCAGCCATTCCATGTAAGCCACAATGCGTTTTGAGCCTGTTTTTTGGAAAACAGGCTCAAAACGCATTGTGGCTTTACTCTAAAAACAGCATCCCGTTTTAGGGCCATTTTCACAAAAACGGCCCTAAAACGGGATGCTTAATTCAAGTGAGGTGCGCGTGCTTTCCTAAAAGTGGAAGCCCACCAACAGGAAGAGGTGCCTGATCTTGGTACTAACGTTCACGTATTCTGAGAAGCCAAGGCCGGGCACCAAACGTATAACAACGCACAGTCAAAGAATACTTATGTCAGAAAACGCCCCCCATATCTACCTTATTCGGCACGCGCGGCCTATTATTAACCGTTCTGGCTTGTTCAGTAAGGCGGCGGCGGCCCAGTACATTCAGGACTATAATGTGGTAGACGTGGAGAAGATCATTGAGAAAAGCGAGCATCTGCCCCTGGACCGGATTAAGAAAGTTTTCTGCAGCACGCTGCCCCGTGCCAAGGCCACGGCCAAAATGCTGTTTGGCGAAGAGGTAGAATTAATAGAGGATGCTACCTTCCGGGAGTTTGAGAACCGCATCTGGGGGTTGCCGCTGGGCAAGTTTCCTTTGATCTGGTGGCAAGTGACGTCTAGAATCCTTTGGCTGCTGGGGCTTAACCAGAAAGACATTGAAAGCTTTAAGCAGGCCAAGGCCCGGGCTTCCCAGGCGGCCCAGCATTTGGCCACCGAGGCAGATACCCACGGACTGGCAGTATTGGTAGCGCATGGTTTCCTGAATGAATTTGTGAAGCGTGCCCTAAAACGCCAGGGCTGGAAAGTGCTACGCGACGGCGGGCGCGGGTACGTGGGGGTGACGCAACTAGGAAAATAAGCTTACCCGTTCTAAGCCCGTTTTTTCAAAAACAGCCGTAAAACAGAACTAACCTGTAGGGCCTGCCGGGCGGGTGCTGTTTTTTTCCGGTCGTTTGATTTGGCAGAGGAAGGAGAATGGGCCCTATTTTAAAGGCGGAGAAATGTATACCTAACCAGAAAGAACATGGCACACGAACACAGAATCCTGAAAGCAATGTATGCGGTGGTAAAAGACCACGAGACCAAAACCACCTGGCCCATTGACGCAGCGGCCATCTCAGCTGAAACGCCGGGGCTTTCCTTAGGCGAGATAGAGCAGGAAATACGGGACCTGGAAACCAAGAAACTGGTAGTCCTAGACCACGCCCCAGACATGACCCTGTTCTGCCGCCTTACAGACGCTGGCCTACAGCACGCCGAAAAAGCCGCCAGCGATTAAGGCAACCCTCAGTCAGGGACAGAAAAGGAAGGAGCTACCCAGCAGTTCCAACCCTACACAAATGCCCTACCAGCGTAAACCAGTAGAGCATTTATTGTTTCGCATTTGGGCCTTTTTAACGGTTTAGGTCCGGTTCACCTCGTCCAGGGTATTGGTACGGCGTTGCTCCACTTTCTGCCCTTTGCTGAATTTGTAGCGCAAGGTCACGCCCACGTTTCTGGGGTATAGGTACTGGTCAAAGTTGTTGATGTTCTCGCCAATGGTGGTGTTAAAGCGCAGGCGGTAACTCCGGAAGATATCATTCACGTTCACGCTCAGGTCCAGCTTTTTGTCAAGGAAGCTTTTCTTCAAGCCGGCGTGCACCCACCACATGGCCTCAATTTTGTACAAGCCAGATACTCCCGGTCCTCGGCCCACCGCGTTTACCTCCATCTGGAAACCGTACGGCAACAGGATGTTGTGGCTGGACTGCAGCATGTACAAAAACTGAGCATTGGTCACGCGTTGGGTGTTGTTGTTAGAGTTCAGCTCACCATTCACGTTGGTCATCATGGTGTACTCATTGTAAGACAGGGTGAGCGTGTTGTTGGTGTCCCAGTTCTTCATGATTTTAAGCGGCGCAATGGCGGTCATGCTCACGTTCTGCAGGTCGTCTACGTTACCGGTGGTGTAGATGGTGGTGGCGTTCTCCACATCCAGGTAAGGCAACTCAGACATCACATCTTTCACGTATTGGTAGTTAAGGGTGACAATGTAGTCTTTCCTGAACGTCTGGGTAAGGCCAATGGAATGGGTGTACTGCGGGCGCAGTTGCGGGTTTCCGGTGGTGTAAGTGAAGGGATCACGGTAGCTGATGAACGGGTTCAGGTTACCGTAGTTGGGCCGCTGGATGCGGCGGCTATAGTTGTAGCCAATCTGGTAATTCTCGCTTACTTTCTGCTGCACAAACAGGCTGGGGAACAGGTTGAAATAGCTTCGGTCATTGACCTGTTCTGTGGTCACAGATTCCCCGGTAGACTCGGTTTTCTCTCCCCTCAGACCGGCCTGCACCAGGAATTTCTCCCCGAACTTGGTATTGAAGTTCACATAGGCCGCGTATATGTTCTCGTCATAGATAAAGTGGTTGGTTCTTCTAGGGTCCAGCACCAGGCCATTGTTGTTGAAGTAAAACCGGGAGTCATTGTCAGACACCACGCGGCTGGCCTTAGCGCCCAGCTCCAGCTTGCTCACCTTGGTCAAGGGCTTGGCAAAATCAATCTTACCGGAGTAGATGTCAAAGCCGTTATCTGTGTCCGTGAACAGGAAATCCTGGGTGGTGGGGCGGCCCTCAGTGGCTAAATCTGTGTAGAAGTTGTAGAAATTGGAGTGCCCGGCGTTGGAGATTTTTACGAAGTCAAAATCAGCCGACAGGGTGGTGCCCAGGGTGTCTAGCTTGCCGTTGTAGTGTACATTGTTGGTAGAGCTTCTAAACCGGTTCGTCAAAAAGTTGTTGGCATTGATGAACGTGGCAGGGTTCTGACGATTAAGCCCCATGTACGAGTCTGAGATAAAGTCTACCCAGACCGTGTTCTGGTTGAAGCTGGTCATGGCGCCCACGCTGTGCTTGTCAGTGATGCTGTAATCAGTGCCAATCCTGAACGTAGGCGGACCCTGGTTTTTATGTTGGCCGTGGGCCGTCTGGTCAAAATAGATTTTACCGCCCTCGGCGTCATATACGCGCTCAAAGGTGCCTTCACGGTTGCCCACACGCTGCATCTGGTCTATGCTGGCAAAGGAATTCCACTTGCCGCTTTTGTAGTTGACGTTGCCCCCGGTAGAATAGCCACTCTGCTTGAAGTTGGTGTTATAGGTGCCGTACACGCTGCCGTTCAACCCCCGCAGCTCGTTCTTCTTGAGGTTGATGTTCAGGATACCAGACGTGCCTTCGGCATCAAACTTGGCCGATGGGTTGGCGATGATCTCAATATTTTTGATGTTCTCCGCAGACATCCCTTCCAGCATGGTGCGCAAGTCAGAGGCCGAGAGATAGGTCAGCTTGCCGTCCAGCATCACGGTCACCCCGCCCCGGCCATTCAATTGGATGTTACCGTCCTGGTCTACAAACACCCCCGGCGACTTGGCCAGCACATCATAGGCCGTTCTACCCGCCGCCAGCGCCGTGCCCTCTATGCTCACCACTATCTTATCTGCCTCCTGGGTAATGGTAGGCCTGAGGGCCTGTACCGTCACTTCCTTTAACTGGGTAGCAGAGTTGCTTAGTTTAACCGTGCCTATGGCCACTTCGGGTTTCTGCGCTGTTACCGTCACCTGCGGCCGGACCTTGGTGACGTACCCAATAAAACTGAAGGAAAGGGTGTACTCCCCCGGGACTACCCCCGTGAACGCATATTGGCCCTGGGCGTTGGTCACGGTGCCGTTAACGGCCTTTTTGGTACCGGCCTCCAGCAAGGCCACCGTAGCAAACTCAATGGGCTTGCCGGTAAGGGAGTCTGTTAAGGTGCCTGTGATCTTACCGGGGTTTTGCGTCTGGGCAGGAGCAGTTGCCGTAGGCGTTTCCTGGGCCCAACCTACTTTTGGCCCGAAAAGGAAAAGGCAGAGCAGCCCAATTAAAAAGAGGAATCTTGTTTTCATACGAAAATGAAATAGGAGTGAAAGCCAGGGTGGGGGACTGTAGAAGAAAGACACCGCTTTAGGCCAAGGGTTGCACGGTGCCCTCTCTAAAATTCAGGAATTAAAAAGCCCAGACACCTGCAAAGGAAATACTCCTAAAAACTTAGGTAGGAATAAAGCTGAAGTGGTAGTGATAGGGAGGAGGCCATAAACGAAGAAATCCTGTTTTGAGGGCGTTTTACAAAAAACGGGCTCAAAACAGGATTTCCTCGTTCTACCAGAGAATGTCTAAAATGGGAATGCCTTGCGGGGCTTGGGAGCTTTCTTCACCGAAGAAGCCGTGTACCCACCCTCAAACAATCGCCCGAAGTTGATTTTCAGCTTCTCAGGGAAATCTTCCAGGCAATGGCAGGCGGTCTTCTCCAGGGCTCTCAAGGTTAATTCAGCACAGGCGTAGGAGTCTGCGGCGGCGCGGTGGTGCTTGAACTGGATGCCATGCCGGTTACAGAGCGATTTTAGGTCATACTGCGGCAAGCCCTGCCACACCTGCTTGGAGAACTGCACGCTGCAGGCGTACTGTAACTCAGGGAAGGGCAGGCGATACGTATTCAAGGTGGCCCTGAGCACGCTCATGTCAAAGCTGGCGTTATGGGCAATGATTAACTGGTTTTCCAGCAAAGGCTTCAGCTCCTGCCAGACCGTATCAAAGGTGGGGCTGTGCTGCACATCCTGGGGCTTAATACCATGGATGCTGATGTTCATGCCGTTGAAGTAAGGATACGACCTGGGTTTAATCAGCCAGGCCTGGGTGCCCATGATTTGTCCGTTCTGCACAAAGGTCAATCCAATCTCACACGGGCTGTCCCGCTCAGGGGTAGCCGTCTCAAAGTCAAGGGTAATGAAATTCATGATTGAATTTTAAGAATATAGCTGCAAGTTACACACTAGGTAGATTTATTTATCCAGTTACTAAGTAACTTACCTCAAGATGCCTTTTCTCTAAGAGTAATATGATGAGGAAGATTGCCATTACCATAGCTTTTGTCTTTGCGGGTTTTCTGCTGTATCTCTACCTAACCGATAAAGGAGTAGATAACTACCAGAGGTTCAAACGTCTCAAGGTAGGGATGAAAAAGGAACAAGCTTTGCAGGTAATGGGGAATCCAGATTTTATTTTAGAGGATACAAAGCAAAATAGGACAGGCTATTTCTATACTAGACCCAGGTATTATTTATCTGATGACATGAAAGTTATAATTGATAACAAAGCAGACACCGTTATTCATTTGGTAAAACCAGAGTGAGAACCGTTTGCGGATAAACTTGTAGTTAGTAAGTTGTTCAAAAGCAATTATTTGCCCCATTTTTAAAGCCACAAAAAAAGCCCCACCGCAACGCGGTGGGGCTTTTTCAACTAAACCTAAATTTAAATTACTTTACTTCTTCGTAGTCCACATCGGTGACGGTGTCGCTGCCAGAGGTCTGGCCGGCGCTTCCGTCTGCACCAGGCTGCTGCTGTCCACCAAATCCGGCGTCAGCACCAGGTTGTCCGGCGCCGCCGGTGGCGTTGTACATCTCCTGAGAGGCGGCCTGCCAGGCGTTGTTGATGTTGGTCATGGCGCTATCAATAGCAGCTAAGTCTTTAGACTCATGCGCTTTCTTCAGGTCGGCCAGGGCACCTTCAATGGCGGTTTTATTACCGGCAGAAAGTTTGTCACCGTACTCGCTCAATTGTTTCTCCGTCTGGAAAATCATAGAGTCAGCTTGGTTTACTTTTTCTACCTGCTCTTTCGCCGCACGATCCGACTCAGCATTGGCTTCGGCTTCCTTACGCATTCTCTCGATTTCTTCTTCAGACAAACCAGAAGAGGCCTCGATGCGGATTTTCTGCTCTTTGCCGGTGCCTTTGTCTTTAGCAGACACGTGCAGGATACCGTTGGCGTCAATATCAAAGGTTACCTCAATCTGCGGAACGCCGCGTTGGGCTGGTGGCAAGTCTGACAGGTGGAAACGACCGATGGTTCGGTTGTCTCTGGCCATAGGGCGCTCGCCTTGCAACACGTGAATCTCTACGCTTGGCTGGTTGTCAGAAGCGGTGGAGAATACCTCAGATTTCTTGGTTGGAATGGTGGTGTTAGACTCAATCAATTTGGTCATTACGCCGCCCATGGTTTCAATACCCAAAGAAAGCGGAGTCACGTCCAAAAGAAGAACGTCTTTCACCTCACCGGTCAATACACCACCCTGAATAGCAGCACCAATAGCTACTACCTCATCAGGGTTCACCCCTTTAGATGGCTTCTTGCCGAAGAACTTCTCAACTTCCTCCTGGATTCTTGGGATACGGGTTGAACCACCTACCAGAATCACTTCGTCAATGTCAGATGGCTGCAAACCAGCATCCTGCAACGCCTTTTTCACCGGCTCCATTGATCTGCGGATCAAAGAGTCTGCCAACTGCTCAAACTTGGCACGGGTTAATTTACGCACTAAGTGCTTAGGACCAGTTTGGGTAGCGGTGATATATGGTAAGTTGATTTCGGTCTCAGAAGAGGAAGACAACTCAATCTTAGCTTTCTCGGCGGCTTCTTTCAAACGCTGCAGGGCCATTGGATCTGTGCGCAGGTCCATGTTCTCTTCAGACTTGAACTCGTCTGCCAGCCAGGCAATGATCACCTGGTCAAAGTCGTCACCACCAAGGTGCGTGTCACCGTTAGTAGACAATACTTCAAATACACCGTCACCTAGTTCCAGCACGGAGATATCAAAAGTACCACCACCTAAGTCGTATACCGCGATTTTCTGATCCGCATGCTTTTTATCCAGACCGTAGGCCAAAGCGGCGGCGGTTGGCTCATTAATGATACGCTTCACCTCAAGACCGGCAATCTGTCCGGCTTCTTTGGTGGCTTGGCGCTGGGCGTCATTGAAGTAGGCAGGAACCGTGATCACGGCCTCGGTCACAGTAGTGCCCAGGTAGTCTTCGGCGGTCTGCTTCATTTTCTGCAACACCATGGCAGAGATTTCTTGCGGCGTGAACTCACGGTCACCAATCTTCACGCGTACGGTGTTATTGGTACCGGCTACCACGTTGTAAGACACGTGGCTGGTTTCGTCTTTAACTTCAGAGAAACCGCGGCCCATGAAACGCTTGATGGACGCGATGGTATTTTGGGGGTTTGTGATAGCTTGACGCTTGGCAGGGTCACCCACTTTACGCTCACCGTTCCCGTTGTCCAGGAATGCCACGATGGACGGAGTAGTCCGGCGGCCTTCGCTGTTAGGAATTACCACTGGTTCGTTCCCTTCCATTACGGCCACGCAAGAGTTGGTAGTTCCTAAGTCAATGCCTATTATTTTTCCCATTGTCTATAGTTTTATATTGTAGTTTCTGATTTAACTCGTTTGGACTGTTAGTAACAAGACATGTGCCAAGGCCGATTTTCTGGTTTTTTGTGACACAATGTCATTTTAAGGCTGCTTGGTTCTGTAGGCTATACGAACATTCGGCAGGAGGTGTCAGAAGAAGGTGCGCTTTTGGCTTATTTTTGCTTTCGCTGATAATGTGATTTTGTCTTTTCAAGCTTTTTGTTGGTTGCCTTTATTAATGTTTTACGCCGTTGTTAGTGTTTCTAGGGGCCAACGACTCGAATTGCCCACCATTGCCATTTAACTTTTGGTGCACGCCATTCCGCCTGTGGCTGGCGTGGTGTCTGCTGTTGCCTTAAGTCCTTATGCTGTATTGTTTCATGGTTTCCCTCCGAGCGCTCACGGCCGCGGGGCCCCGTCTTTCCCCCTCGCACTGCCCTTGCGGCCGAGTTGCAGTCTGCCCTTAGCGAAGCCCCTGCAGGGCCACAAGCGAGGCGCTCGAGGTAAAGACTGGAATCGGGCAATGCGTGGGGATGATGTTCTTTAATGACCTGTTTAGCGGTAGCGGCGTTTTGGGCACGTTTATCGGAAAACAGCCCCGAAACGCACTACTGCCCGACAATTTCCAGTACCGCTTACTAAGCGCTGACTCCCCCCTTGAGGGGGGCGAAGGGGGTGTTTACACAGGAGAACACGCATATCGTCCCCCTTTGAAGGGGGTAGGGGGATGACCCTCTCTTGCAGATCAATTAAGGACTCAGAATTCAGAACAGCCGTTTCCAGCCCGATTTTCCAAAACAGACCCAAGCGAGAACTACCGCTTTTTATAAGGCCGTTGGAATGTATTGACCGGTTTGGCCAGCCCCTTCAAGACCTTCACCTCCTCTGCCCTCAACTCTCGAAACTCCCCGGGTTGCAAATCGCCAAGAACTAGAGACCCGATGGCCACGCGGACCAGGCGCAAGGTGGGGTACCCTACGGCGGCGGTCATTTTGCGGACCTGACGGTTCATACCCTGGCTTATTTTTACTTCTACCCAACTGGTAGGGAGGTTGGCCCGGAACCGGATGGGCTTGGAGCGTTCCCAGAAGGTTACGTCTTCCAGCAGGCGGGTTTTGGCGGGGGCTGTTTTCTTGCCTTGTAGCAATACGCCGCGTTCCAGTTCATCCAGGGCCTGGTCTGTGGGAACTCCTTCCACTTGTACCCAATACGTTTTCTCTACTTTGAATTTAGGGTCAGACAGACGGTGCTGCAGTTGCTTGTCATCGGTGAGTAAGACCAGGCCTTCTGAGTCATAGTCCAGGCGGCCTACGGGGTACACGCCGGGCACGGTCACATAGTCTTTCAGGGTTTGGCGGCCCGCCTCATCAGTGAACTGGGTTAATACTTCAAAGGGCTTGTTGAGGAGCAGGTAACGCACGGGAAAGAAGGGTTAGTGAAGAGATAGAAGGAAGGACAAATGTAAGGCACTGGTTTTCTGTTTCAGGCCTGTTTTTCCAAAAACAGGCCTGAAACAGAAAACGGTTAGGAGGGCTCTTTCTGAAATTCAAGCCCGCACTGCCCACATTTGTATTTGTCTTTAGCTAAGAGCGGCAGGCTGAAGGTGATCAAGCCCAGCAAAAAGCCGCCAATGTTTTTGAGCTTGCTTCGGGAGTCATAGGCGTATGAGATGTCTTGGGAACCGCAGCGCGGACAAGCCACGGGCACGTCCTGTTCATTGGTGTAGGGCAGGGCGTCTAGGCCATGTAGAATTTCCAGGGCTTTTTCAGCGTCGCTGGACAGGGTTTTCAGTTTAATGCCGCCTATTGAGATGTTATAAAGCGGGTTAAGCGACACCATGTTCTCGTCAAAAAGAAAAGCCAGCACGCCTTCGCTTTCCAGCTTGTTTTTGGCCATGTGCGCATCAATCGAACCAGAATACGTGGCAATGGTGACCAGGGTGTCTTTTGTCATGGGCATAAGGCAAAGAAATTAGAGGCTTCCGTAGAAGCGCCGAAGCGCCCACTCGGCGCAGGCCAGGCCCAGAAGCAGGAAGTAGTACCAGGACTGCTCCAGGAGGTCTTTCTCTTCCTGGTGGCTCCGGAGGATGGTTTTGAAATTAGCGTCCAGCAGAGTCTTTTCCAGTTGGGCCAGTTGGGTGGGGTAGAAGAGACGGGTGTTGGATCGTTCGGCCAGTTGTTGGAGCAGGCTGTGGTCTGCCAGGGCGTTCAAGGATTCCAGGTTCTGTTCCTGCACCAGAAACTCGCCGGTGTCTGTAAAGGTCTGGCCTTCTACGTTGGCCGTGGCGGTGTAGCGGTAAAGGCCCACCGACAGATTGCCTACCTTAAGGCCCTCGCCGCCCTGCTCATGTCTAAAGCGGTGCCGGGTTTGTTTTCCGCCTTCATGGGTAATCGTGACGGCAATCTGCTGCCCGAAGATCTCTTCCTGCACGGCATTGTAGACATCGGCCTGCAGGGCCACCGCCTCTGAAGACTCAAATTGATCT
Organism: Rufibacter soli; assembly: GCF_054781795.1. Taxonomy (NCBI): domain Bacteria; kingdom Pseudomonadati; phylum Bacteroidota; class Cytophagia; order Cytophagales; family Hymenobacteraceae; genus Rufibacter; species Rufibacter soli. The sequence continues at coordinate 770,176 of NZ_BAAGTS010000002.1, forward strand.
TTAACCGGGAAAACATGCAGGCGTTTCTCATTGCGGCGGTTGGCCAGCAATTGCACCAAATGGGTCATTAAGGCATCATAGATCTGGGCCGAACCATGATCTGAGGCCTCAGTGAGGCGCCACTGCCAACTGCCGTCTGTGAGCAGCACCGCCGCCGGCACGGGCATAGACGACTTGTACAGCAGCAACGGTTTTGAACTGCTCACGGCCCCCACCTGCTGGCGCAGGATCACCTCGGTGCCGGGGGCTACCCGCCAATCTCCGAAGGTGACGGCCGTGGGCGGCCAGGCTTTGATGCGACCCGGCGCCAGAGGCTCTGATGAGAACCGCTGGAAACCAGGGTTGAGGACCGGTTGCACCTCATCAAACTGGACCGACGGATTGTTTAACTGAACTCCGGCCTGTAGTTGGTTAAAGGCAGCAAAATCTGTCTGCGCCCCCAGAATGTAAAAGGTAGGAACCTTAGCTGATCGTAACCGCCGGAGCCAGTCGGTGCCTACGTTGCCGGTGTTCGGGATCTGGTGCAGGATGGCCGCGTCATAGGGCGCTTTAAAAGCCGGACTCTGGAAGGGCCCCAGCACCACCTCTACGTCTAATAAGGGGTTGCTGCGCAAGGCGCTGCGGAGGGCCTTAATATCTGGGTGCGGGGCGGCGGCGGCCAGTAGAATCTTCAGCTTCCCCTTGATCACATCCAGGTACACGTGGCGGCGGTTATTGACCGCTGTGAACTCCTGAGGCAGCGGCTGTACCAGGAGCTCATAATGCTTTTTGCCGGGCTGCGCGGCACTTACCTGAAAAGGGACCTCCACGGTAGATTTACGTGGCAGGGTAATGGTGCGCCGTTGAATGGTCTTGCCGTTTTCCTGCAGCAATACCTGCACCGGTCGGCCACTGAAACCAGCCTGCCGGATGGAGGCCACCAGGGGGAAAGACGTACCGCTGTAATTGATCTTGTTGTACTGCACCTCTTCCAGCACCACATCAGGTTTGGGAATGGTGTCACCTAGGGCTACCGGGTAAATGGGCGCGTCATACAATTGGAAAGTAGGGGTGGGGCCCTGGTTATGGATTCCGTCTGAAAGCAACACCACCGCGGCTAGGTTCTGGTCCCGGTTAGGCGCAATCCCTTTTTCCAGCAGGGCGTGCAGGTTAGAAGATTGGGCAGTAAAAGGAATGCTGCTGAATTGCTGTAACGTAGTGTCTCCTGCCTGAAAAGCAGTCCGTTTCACTTCCAGGCCTTTGGCTGCCAACCTTTGGGCAAGTTGGTCTACGGCCTGTAGCGTGGCGGTGAGCTGGGGCTTAGGCGTAAACATGCCTACCGATTGCGAATTGTCCAGGGCTAGCACCACTTTGGGTTTTATCTCCTCTTGCCGTGTGCGCCGGGTATAAGGCTCCAGTAACAGGAACAACACCAACGTCACCAACAGCGCCCTGAGCGAGGCCAGCAACCACCTAAGCCCGGTAGGCCAGGGACCACCCCGTCGGTACATCAGCCAGGCCACGCCTACGCCCGCGGCCAGACACAACAAGGCAAACCAGGGAGAATGGACAGTGTGGATTTGGAGTGATTGCACAGAAGGTGAGGTTAGACCCAGGTTATCAGGAAGCAAGATAAAGACATGAGCCCCAAGACCCAAGACTTTTATTCTCAACTGACACAATCTATACTTATTGCTTGGCAAACTGTTTCAGGGGTGATTTTTTGAAAACACGGGGAAAGTAGGATTATCAGAACGAGTGGTCATCCCCCTACCCCTTCAAAGGGGGGCGAAATGCGTGAGCGAGGTGGAGGGTAAGATGGGCCTTATGGGGAGTAGGGGCAATCCCTTGTGGTTGCCCTTACGCATGCCAAACGTGCAAGTGCAACCACAAGGGATTGCCCCTACAAATAAAAAAAGCCGATGAGGTTCTACACCCACATCGGCTTTTAAATTCATCCTGAACAATCAGCAATTAACCATCAACAATTAAGTAAGCATACCGCCGTCTACCTGCAGGGTCTGGCCGGTGATGTAGGAAGAAAGGTCTGAGGCCAGGAACACGCAGGCGTTAGCTACGTCTTCGGGGGCACCGCCGCGTTTCAACGGAATAGCTTTGCGCCACTCGGCTACGGTAGCGGCATCCAGCTCGTCGGTCATGTCGGTTTCAATGAAGCCGGGGGCTATGGCGTTGCTTCTGATGTTGCGGGAACCCAGTTCCAGGGCCACTGATTTGGTGAAGCCAATGATACCAGATTTGGAGGCGGCGTAGTTGGCCTGGCCCGCGTTGCCTTTGATCCCTACCACACTAGTCATGTTAATGATAGACCCGCTCTTGGCGCGCATCATGTGTTTGGTGGCGGCTTTGGTGAGGTTGAAGACAGATTTGAGGTTGGTGTTGATCACGGCATCCCACTGCTCCTCAGACATGCGCATCAGCAGACCGTCTTTGGTAATACCGGCGTTATTCACCAGCACATCCAGTTTCCCGAAGTCCTTTACCACATTCTCCACCAGTTCCTCCGCTTGTTTAAAGTCTGAGGCGTCTGAGCGGTAGCCTTTGGCCTGAATGCCGTACTCCGCAAGTTCCTGCTCCAGGGCCTGGCCTTTCTCCACGCTGGAGAGATAGGTGAACGCCACATTGGCGCCCTGCTCGGCGTATTTTTTGGCAATGGCCCGGCCAATCCCCTTGGAGGCGCCGGTTACTAAGGCAATCTTTCCTTCCAATAATTTCATAGTTCTTTCTTATGGGCCGGCGCTACAGACGGCACGCGGCAATGGTCTAGCCTCAAATATACTAATTGCCCGCGGGAGCCAAAGAACTCCCCCGCCACATTTGCACCCCAACCTGCGTTTTAAGGCCGTTTTTTGAAAAACAGGCCTAAAACAGAAGCCTCGCCGCCAAGCGAAGGTGCTAGCGGAAAGAAGGCATTAGGGTTATTTGCAGTAGCGTTTCAAGAGGGCTGCAGCCTGGGTAATGCCTAAGTCAGAGGCCTTTTGCCAGTCTTCACAGGCGCCTTTGCGGCTCTTGCGGGTGTGCTTTAAAACTCCGCGGTTATAGTAGGCCTGGGCCATGTTGGGGTCATAGGAAATGGCCTTGTCATAGTCTTCCATGGCGGGGTTGTACTTTTTCTGGCGCATGTACAGGTTGGCCCGATTCAGGTACGCCACGGCGTAGTCCTCCTGCAGGGTAATGGCCTGGCTGAAATCCTGCAAAGCGCCCTTCAGGTCTTTAAGTTTGGCCCGATTAAGACCCCGGTTATTGTAAGCCTTGGCGTAGTTGGGTTGGTGGGTAATGGCCTGGTTATAGTCTTCAATGGCCTCTCTGTACTGCAACCGGTTCTGCTTGATATCACCCCTGAACTTAAACGACTCCGCGTCATTGGGCACCAGGCTTACGGCTTTGGAGAAATCTGCGAAGGCCCCATCAAAGTCGTCCATCTCATATTTGGCCACGCCGCGCAGGCGGTAAAGACTTCCGTCATCTGGTCGTTTGGCAATGGCGGCGTCATATTCGCGCACGGCCCCGCTGTAGTCATTCTTGCTGGCGCGCTCCATGCCCTCTTTGTAGTGGGTTTTGGCGGTTTTGCAGGCGCTGGCGCCTCCGGTAAGCAATAGCACCATCAAAAGAATTCGGCTGTGCCGAAGAAAAGGGAGATTAAGTAACATATAAAAAGGAGTAATTGAGGCTACATACTTACTTTGGGGGAATATAGTTATACGTCAATATTCCCGGGCGGGTAGAAAAGGAGGGCTTTACAAGAAACTTCCTATAAAAAAACGACCTGCCTTGCTGCTTTAACGCCCGCATTTTTAAAGGATTGCCCAAGATTTGCTACCTTACCCTCTAAACCTTCCTTTACCCATGAAACAGATGCGTACCTTTCTCCTTTTGCTAAGCTGGTGCTGCCTTTCCCTTACGGGGCTCCTGAGCTGTACCCAAAACCAAGGGGCTACCACTACCACCGGGGGCAAGGCCCCAGCCAAAAGCGAAACGGTGGTGTACCTGGTACGGCACGCCGAAAAAGATACTTCTGACCCCAAGAACGAAGACCCCAGTTTGACGCCTGCCGGTCAGGAGCGGGCCCAGGCCCTGAAAGCCCTGTTGGCGAAAGAGCCGGTGGCTGCTTTGTATGCCACCAAATACGTGCGCACCCGGCAAACCCTGCAGCCCCTGGCCCAAAGCAAGTCTCTGCCTATTGCCACCTATGAGGCGCATGATTTCAAGGGGCTGGCCCAAACCATCAAGGAAAAGCACCCGGGCCAAACCGTGCTGGTGGCAGGCCACTCCAATACACTGCTGCCCTTGGTAGAGGCTTTGGGCGGCAAAAAGCCCTTCGCTGAGATTTCTGATGCCCAATATGACTACCTGTTCAAACTAACTCTGCAGGAGGGCCAGGAAACCAAGGTAGAGGTATTACAGGTAGGTGCCCCGTCCCGGTAGGGTAAACAAGAAGTTTCTGTTTCAGGCCTGTTTTTTGAAAAACAGATCTGAAGCAGAAACCCAGGATTGCAGGCGAAGCCCATTTATAAAATTTAGGAGAACCCATCTTTGCCCATTGTAAGTGCAGCCCCTATGTGCGTAATTTGCTTCTACTCCGCGCTTTTTCCTTTATAGCTTTTTGAAACGACTGCTCCCTCTTTTTTTTATCGTGCTTTTCCTTTTCCACAGCGTGGGCAGTTCCTTTCTGGTAGTGGCCCTGCAGGCGCAGGTGCGCCGGGAAGTGAAACGACGCATCAAAGAGGGACTGGCGCCGGAGCAATTGCATCTACTCACCTTCAGCGCTAAGGAGGCGGCCGCCCTGGACTGGAAAGAGCAGGGCCGCGAGTTCAAATACCAGGGCATGTTCTATGATGTGGTGCGCGTACAACAGGTAGGGGGCCAGCTGCTCTACCAGTGCATCACAGACACCCAGGAACGCAACCTGTTTGAAGCATTGGACCAACTGGTACAAGACCATATGGGCCGCTCTGCCAAACAGAAGTCTTTGAAGCTGCTGGTGAAGAACCTGGCCAAGGCCTGCCAAACCAACAAAATACAGTACCCACTTGAATTCCTTTCTACGGTTCCCAAACCGGAATTCCATTATCAGTTCTCCCTTTCCACCAGCATCCAGGACATTCCTGTTCCTCCGCCCAAGCGCGGGTAATTTTCTTTCTGGATAGGAATTTCTTCTTTCTGCCTTCGTCCTGAAAATACCTGCGGGCCTGTTAAAAGGTCTTGGCTACGCGTATGTCTGGCTGCTATCAATAAGGCGGCCCCGCGCTTGTTGTGGAAGGGAAGGAGTTAATCCGGTTTCTTTTGGTAGATAGCTAGACTCTTGTCTAACAAGGTTGGCTACGACTAAACTCATCAGTTTTATTTTACCACAATCCTCCTTGGGAAAACAACCCAGAGGCAGTGAGAGGTACGTTCTGTTTTGAGCCCGTTTTCTGAAAAACAGGCCCAAAACAGCAAGGCTTGTTCTTGTCTTTACCCGGCCGTCTTCTGCCTGATGTGTCTTTCTAAGGTGTTACCATCTTAACTTTCAAATGAAAAAATATATACACCTCCTGGTAGGCGTGTTGCTGTCTGTTACAGCGGCAGGCCAGAGTAGCCAGTTGCGCGGGCGCGTATTTGACGCCTACAGTAAAACGCCGTTGGTAGGTGCCACCGTTCTGGTTTCCACTACCCAAGGCGTCACCACCGATGCCAAAGGCGAATTCACCCTGGACTGCGCGGGTGCTTCTTCCCTTACCGTCAAGTTTGTGGGTTATGAGACTTTTTCTGGCTCCGTTAAATCCTGCGACCAATACCTGCAGATTGGCCTCACGCCCTCCAACACCAACTTAAACGAAGTAGAAGTAAGTGCCGCCGCCTCTGAAACAAACACCGTGCTGCGTCAGCCGCATTCCATTGGCTTGCTCACCCGCCGCGAACTGACCCGCAGCGAGGGCATTTTCCTGGAAAGCTCTTTGAACCTGATACCGGGCGTGCGCATGGAGAAACGCACCATGAACGGCGGGCAGCGCATCTTGATCAGGGGCTACGGCTTACCTGCGGCCAACGGAAACCAGCTTAACTTTAATGGGGCTGGCTACAAAGCCTATCTCAATGGAATTCCGGTAACCGATGCTGAGGGTGTGACCGTGCTGGACGACGTGGATTTCTCCACGCTGGGCAAAGTGGAAGTGATCAAAGGACCAGCCTCCAGCCTGTACGGGACCGGTATTGGCGGGGTAGTGAAGATGTTTACCTTACGGCCCGAGGCGCAGACCACCCGCCTGGTACAGGAAGGCTTGGCAGGCAGCTACGGTCTCTGGAGCACCAACACGCGCCTGGAAAGCGCCAATGAGCGCGCGTCCATCCTGGTGAACTACGGCCACCAAAACTATGACGGTTACCGGGTGCATACCAACTCAAGGAAAGACTTCGCCACGTTTGTGGGAGATTTCCGAACTTCAGAGAAGCAATCCATCACCGCCTACGCCGCCTACAACAACTCCTTTAATGCCATGGCGGGCCAATTAGACAGCGCCTCCTTTTTTAACAAGGAAAACGAGGGTGAGGCCAAATACCTGGAGAACAACGGCCGCGTGCGCTATGAAAGCATTAGAAGCGGTTTGGCCCACACGTACTCGTTTACCCCTTTTCTGAGCAACACCTCCAGCGCCTATTTCAGCAACTACACGCAAGAGCAGGCCTCGGCGGCTGGCCTCAACAGCAACATGGCCTATAATTTGGGCGGCCGCACAGAATTCAATTTTAGCTTTGCTAAGGTGCTGCAAGGCTTAACGGGAACCGTGGGCGGCGAATACCAGAAAACCAACTCGTTCCGGAAAACAAATGCCCTGGGAACCGGCGGAGCCCTGGGCGGCATCACGGCAGACCTGCAGGTGTCGGCTATGCAGTATTCGGCGTTCACGGAGTGGAACCTGCAATTGCCCCTGGACTTTACCTTGGTGGCAGGCCTGAGTGCCAACCGCGTGGAGTACGGCATCACCGACAAACTGACCAATACCGCTAACCCCACCCACGCTGACCAGTCTGGGTATAAGAAGTTTGACGCCGTGGTGACGCCCAGAGTAGCGTTGCAGAAACTGATTACGCCTAGCATGACGGTGTATGCCTCGGTGAGCCAGGGATATTCGCCGCCAAGCGCCACCTCTGTGGTAGTTCCGCAGGCCGGAAGGGTCCTGACTGACCTTAAACCGGAGCAAGGCACGCAAATGGAGGTGGGCAGCAAAGGTAGTCTGCTTGATAAAAAAATGTCTTACCAACTGGCGCTCTTCCACCTGAAGGTGCAGGACAAGATCATGACCCAGGCCTACGCAGACCCGCAGTCCGGCTCCATCTTGTACACCCTCAGCGCCAACGGCGGAAAGCAAACCAACCAGGGCCTGGAAGTGGCGTTAAACTACAGCCTCCTCCAAAACGAGGAAGGCCTGGTGACCTTGGTGAAGCCGTTTGTCAACTACACCTACTCAGATTTCACCTATGATTCCTTCACCCGCGAAAGCATTGTGCGCGTGAACAACGTGAACACCCGGGTAGTGGCAGACTATTCTGGCAAGGCAGTGATTGGTGTTCCCAAGCAGAATTTCAACGCGGGAGTAGACGTAGAACTGAAACCAGGCTTCTACCTGTACACCACCTTCCAGCACGTAGATGACCTGCCCATTACCTATGATGCCAAGCACCGCGCCCCCAGCTACAACCTGCTAAACGCCAAACTGGGCTGGCGGAAAAACCTGGGCAGCCATGTCTCCCTGGATGTCTTCGCTGGCGGCAACAACCTCACCGGTGACCTGTATTACCACATGGTCTTCCTGGATGCCTATTCCTCTTCTAACAACCCCAATATCTACCTGCCGGCGGCCTACAAGCCTACCTACTTTGGAGGCTTGAACTTTGGGTATAAGTTTTAATCCTCGGCCCAACGGAGAGAGTGCTTTTTCCCTAATCTGTTTTGAGCCTGTTTTTTCAAAAACGGGCCCAAAACAGAACTTGATCAATACTTCTTTCCCTCTTCGCTAATTTCTTATTTACTCCTTCCTCCATCCCTGCCATTCTGAAAGGACCTTGTGGGCGAACTGGAAAGACAACTGAAAAGCGCTACTACTGATTGGGTAAATGTGTTGCCTAAGTAAAGAGGTCAACTTTCCTTCTTAGTTAATCTTCTCTCTATTGTCATCCTGAAAGGGTCCTGGTGGCAAACAGTAATGACGCCAGAGTAAGCGCTTTTCTAACCCGCCCAAAAGGTCCTTTCAGGCTGACAAATGTGAGGGATGTCAGAAAGAGAATCCAAACTTAAGCGAAGATATAGTATGAGAAAAGTTGCCGGAAATTGAACAGAGGTTTAAAGAGATAAATGAATCAATAATAAACTGTTCAGGAATTTCTAATCCTGATTAAATAAACACTAACAACCAACAATCACCAACCAGAAACCAACACTGAAATGAAAAAATACCTTATCATGGCTTTCGCCAGCCTGGTGCTAGTCTCTTGCGAGCGCTTCCAGAACAAAGACCAGAAGCAGGAGAATACCGAACGTATTGTGAGCGTCTCCAAGCAACACACTGAGATCATGTATGCGTTGGGCGCGGTCCAAAACCTGGTGGCCGTAGACGTTTCCAGCACGTACCCAGAAGCGGCCAAAAAGCTGCCCACCGTAGGCTATCACCGCGCCTTGAGTTTAGAAGGATTAGTGGCGGCCAAGCCCACCCTGATTATCCATGACGGACCCGCCAGCATTGGCCCTGAGCATGTGGTGCGTCAACTGGAACAACTCAAAATCCCGATGAAGCAGTTCTCCGTGAGCGGCTCTACCCTGGACAGCACCAAACTCCTGTTTCAGGAGATGGGCCAATACTTCCACCGTGAAAAACAAGCCGATTCCCTTTCCCAGAAGTTAGAAAAGGAAATGCAACAGGCCTTGGATAATGCTAAAAGCTATGCCCAGAAACCAAAGGTGCTCATTATCCATTACGGGCAGGCCAACAACGTGTACCTGGTCATGACGGGCAAAAGCACCGCAGCCAAAATGGTAGGTTGGGCGGGCGGCACCATGGCCGTGGAAGGCGACCGCGGCATGAAGCAACTCTCAGCCGAGGTGGTGGCCCAATCAAACCCGGACGTGATTCTACTCACCGACTTCGGCTATGACAAACTGGGCTCTAACCAGAAGATAAGTGAACTGCCAGGCGTCTCCGCGACCAATGCCTTTAAGAACGGCCGCATCTTTAGAGTGGAGGAGCATGACCTGGTGTACCTGGGTCCAAGAACGGGGCAAAATGTACTGTTGCTGCAGAAACTGATTCACCAGAAGAATGGGCAGGTTCAATAAAAAATACCGCCGTCTGTATCTTGGGTTGGGGGTACTGCTGGCAGGGGTGACGGTGCTTTCCATCCGGTTTGGAGCGGTGCAGATCTCCTTGCAGGAAATGAATTCGGCGCTGAGCCAGGTGTTTTCCCAGCCCGAGAGCCTGACCCTGAACGAGCGCATTTTTCTGGAAATACGCCTGCCCCGGGCGCTTTTAACGGTGATAGTAGGGGCTACTTTGGCTGTGGGCGGCGTCTTGATGCAATCCTTGTTCCGGAACCCCATTGTGGAGCCCGGTTTAGTGGGGACGTCCAGTGGCGCGGCCTTTGGGGCGGCCCTGTACTTTGTGCTGGGCGCGGTATTCAACTTCGGGACGGGGGAGTGGACCTTGCCTTTGGCTGCCTGTGCGGGAGGTATTCTGGCTACGGGCTTGGTGTTCACGCTGGCCCAGTCTAAGGAAACGGGCAAAAGTTCTATTGTGGGCCTGCTACTCACGGGCATCGCGATTAACGCCTTGTTTCTGAGTGGGGTGGGCTTTTTGTCTTACATCGCCCGTGACCCGCAGGCCCGGTCCATCACCTTCTGGACCCTGGGCACGCTGTCTGGGGCTAACTGGCATTCTGTTATGATTGTGGGCACGGTGTCTTTGGTGTGTCTGGGGGTGGCCTTGCGCTATACCAAGCATCTAAATGCGCTCATGATAGGCGAGGAGGAGGCGCAGTACCTGGGCATTAACCTGAAGCGGCTAAAATTCACCATTCTGCTCATTAACGTGATCATGGTGGCGGTAGCCACGTCGTTTACAGGCGTAATCAGTTTCATTGGTTTGATCGTACCACATTTGCTGCGGCTGATGCAGGGCTCAGATAACCGTTTTCTGGTCATTGGCAGCGCGCTCATGGGTGGTATTCTGCTGAGTCTGGCCGACCTGGTGGCCCGCCTGTTGTTGGCTCCTGCTGAACTACCTATTGGCATTGTGACCTCGGCGGTAGGGGTGCCGGTCTTTTTGTTGTTGTTGCGTAAGAAAAACGTCTATTTCTAATGTTACAGGCAGAAAACATTACCTATAAAATTGGAAGTAAGACGTTATTGAAAGACGTTTCCACCACCTTTGAGCCCGGCAAACTCAGCCTCATCATCGGCCCGAACGGCGCCGGAAAATCTACCTTGGTCAAGGTCTTATGCAAACAGTTGAAACCCGCGCACGGCGAGGTACTTTTGGAGGGCAAGAACCTAAGGGCGTATTCAGATCTGGAGTTGGGCCAGCGGCGGGCGGTGCTCTCGCAGAATGTGGATTTGGCGTTTCCGCTGACCGTTTGGGAAGTGGTGATGATGGGCCGTTACCCACATTTCTCCGTCAAACCCACCGCCAAAGATGAGCACGCCTGCCTTGAAGCCATGCGCTTTTTTGACGTCTGGGACCTGGCAGAGCGAAACTACCTGACCTTAAGCGGCGGTGAGAAACAGCGCGTGCAGTTTGCCCGGGTCATGACCCAGATTTGGTACCCGGTGCCTGGCCAAAACCGTTACCTCATCATGGACGAACCCCTTTCGTTTCTGGATGTGCACTATCAGTTTCAGTTCATGCACCAGGTCCAGGATCTGTTGCGCCAACAGCCAGATTTAGTGGTGGTGGGCGTAGTGCATGACTTGAACCTGGCCGCCAAGTTCGCAGACAAAATTGTGTTGATCCACCAAGGCGGTCTGCTAGCCGAAGGTACTAAATGGGACGTACTCACTGCGGCTACTATTAAAACCGCCTACCGGCTCACGCCCGTGGTCATGGCAGAAAAAGAGAAGGACCGGCTTTACCTGTTTTTTGAGTAAGAGGCACCTTCTGTTTTAGGCCTGTTTTACCCAAAACAGGCCTAAAACAGAAAATTTACTTATTGCCACTTGGTAGGAAATGACTCTAGATACTTATTATCCTTATTCCCCTACCGTACCTGTTTTGACTTCTCCGGCCCGGATGTAATGCGCCAGAATCACGCCGCTTGGGCTCACAATGCTCTCCGTTAAGGTAAAGGCAGAGGCCATGGCACCCGCGTCAAACAACTTTTTCCCTTCGCCCAGAATCAAGGGGTGGATCATGAGCCAGAGTTCATCTACCAGCGCATGGGAGAGGAGCAATTGAATAAGCTTACTGCTGCCCCAGACCTGCAAATCAGGACCCTCTGAGTTTTTAAGGTTTTCTATTTCGGCCAGACTGCTAAGGAAAACTGAGTTTTTCCAGTCTGATTTCTTCATGGTGGTGGAGAGCACGTATTTGGTGACCTCATTGATGCCTGGCCAGCCCTGTGCATGTGTTGGCCAATAGTTGGCCCATATCTCAAAGGTCTTTCTGCCCAAAAGAAGATCAGAGGGCTGCATGAGTTTTTGCATCACCTTATCAGAAACCTCGTCCCCGTAAGGGGCCACCCAGCCGCCGTACCTGAAGCCTCCAGACGGGTCTTCCTGAGGTCCGCCGGGCGCCTGCATCACGCCGTCTAATGAAAACATGGATAGGACGATGATTTTTCTCATGATAAATGGCCTTTGGTTTTAGGTTATGCAATTCCTGTTGAGTGTGCCTGCTGCGCTTTTGTAAATGACGGGCAAGGCGGGCAATTAAAAGGTTATTTTACTTTTCGTTTTGCCCGAATGTACGACCACCACATAGTCAAAAGTAGTCCGAGAGAGGTGAAAATGGTGGGAGGCGTTCTCTTCTCATCATGTATAGTGGCAATGAAAAATACTGGAATTGCTATAGAAAAGCTTATCAGAAAATAGGGCATCCAGCTTCTTTCATATATTGATTTCTTCTCTTTCTGGGGCGCTTCTTCTTCCTGATACGTTGTTTTCGGTTCTTCTTGTGAAATGAACCTCTTCCGGTTTTCTAATTCATTCCTAGCTGTTTCAACCGCCTCTGGTACATATTTTTGACGGTTGGCAAGAATGCTTTCTAATTCCTTCGTTGATTTCTTGGGGATAGAAACTAAAAATTTCATTTCCAGGAATATGGTCTAAAAGGCTTAGCTCAAAGCGGTTTACTGCTTTTTAGGTGATGTTAGACGTTACTTTTTTAATATGGGTAAGTTCCCTGTTATGGGTAATTGATCCCATTTGGCATGGTACCGTTGGGGGTTTGCATTTTTAGTCAGTCTTGATAACGAAAGCCTTTAATTCAGCCAGCTTACCGTCGCGAAATCGCCAGACGTCACAGTAGGAGTAGTCAGCCATTTCCCCGCCACTGTCTTTTATTTTGATTGTACCAAGGGCTGTGACAAAATCACCTTCAGAGATTAGGTTTTCAACCATAAACTTAGGTGGTTCTATGTACGCCGTGGCCATGTATTGCCTAACAGCTTCCTTCCCTCTTAGGGTCTGGTCGCCTACAAAAGTCCATTCTGTGTCATCGGTGCAGAAAGACAGAAACCCTTCATTGTCACCTTGGGTAATAGCTTCGTTCGCCTTTATCAGTATTGCTTTATTCAACTCTACCATGTGGTTTCCTTTCATTCAGGTAAAAGTTAAGGCAGTAAGAATGATAAAAAGAATTTCTAAGAGATATTACCCGCTCTAATAGAATTATTCTGGTACTCTATTTCAATGATGATATGGGCAGTGGGAACTAAGTGCCTTCTAACCGTTTGGCTAAAATGCGACGGAGGCTGGCGTTTACCTTTTGTTAGGCGGCGTTTTTTTCAAACCTTCTTATGTTTTCCAACTCATGCTTCTTGTTGTTTTTCTCTTCCTCCAAATCATAGTCGTCTTGGAGCCCGAGCCAAAACTTAGGAGAGTTCCCGAAGTAATAACTTAGCCTGAGTGCGGTGTCTGCCGTGATTCTTCTATTTCCCTTCAATATCTCTGATATTCTGGTTTGCGGAATATTGATGTCTTTTGAAAGTCGGTAGGCTGTAATGTTCAGGGGGACGAGGAATTCCTCCTGCAATATTTCTCCTGGGTGTATGTTAGGTAGCTTTTCCATATTGTTTAGTGGTAGTCAATGATTTCTACTTCTGAGGCCTGGCCGTTTTTCCATTGGAAGATGACTCTCCATGGGTTGTTTATCCGGATGCTGTAGAATGCTTTCAAATTACCGGATAGCTTTTCCAGTTGGTTGGAGGGGGGTATCCGCAAGTCCGCGACGGTCTGCGAGTTTTGGAGCATCCTCAACTTTCGCCGACCAATCGTCTGAATTTCCATCGGGAGCTTTGCGACCCTTTCTCCGTTCCAAATCTTTTCCGTGTCTTTTGAGCCAAATGATATTATCATACTCCTGATTTACGGTAGTAACGCCAAAAGTAAGTAAATTGTTTGATTTTTAATTTTTTGGGGAGAGGTTTCTTAAATGGCGGCTAACGGCTAGTATAAACGACGCACTAGGCCGTCGGCCTAAGGGTGACGTTTATGCCTTGTTGGCAGACGTAATTATTATTTCATCCATTCAGCGTTGAAGTTACTGACAAAGAAGGTGTCAACTGAAACCCCATTTTTATCCTCAAAGTGGCAATTGATTTTTATCGACCATTTCTCCTTGAGTTCTTGCTGTGTCACTTTGCGGTTCTTTATTTTCAAACTAAAGTAAGCAGTGTCACCTATTGGTTTTACTTTAAAGCCATTGCTAAAATCAAAAATCCTTTCTTTTTGAGTCGTATCGAGTAAATAAGTTTTAGAGTATGAGAGGTTTTCTTTTTGTGCAAGCCTTTTGAAAACGCTGTCAAGCATCCAAAACTTTACTTTTACTAATTCAAAGTCCCCAGCAGAATCGATTGTTAACGCCCCATAAGGTTTTTCATCCTCCTCAAAAGGTCGGTTATCTGAAGGATAATATTCTGAACTGGGCAACCTTAAGTATTTATTCCCATTATAGGTAAACGTCGGAAATGGCTTCTCTTCGACTTTCCGTTTTGTTTCTTTGCACGAGCTTAGCAACGAAATAGTAAATACAAGTATTAATATCTTCTTCATTTTTATTTATGACTGCCAACGGTTAGTATAAACGGCGGCGGAGGCCGTCGGCCGATGCTGGCGTTTATGCAGTGTTGGTGGTAGTGCTTTTTTTCTTTCTATAGCTTTTCTAAAATGGAAACAGCTTTTTGTGCAATTCTCTGGAAGAACTGTGAATCTTCCTCTATTTCATGAATGCTTTTCCCAACAATTTCCCTTCTGTTCTCAGGTTGGTCAAGCTCAGAGAAGGCGATTATCATTTTTAATCTGCTTCTCTCTCTTGTTGTTAGCTTTTGAAATTCTTTTGCTTTTAATCGGTCTATTAGTTCTTGGCGAAATTCCTTGTCCGCATATTGTTCATTATCACTAAGTCGAATTGCTGCTGCTGAAGCTTCGTCGTCAAATTCTGAATTTAGAGCAATGTCGATTAATTCTGTAGTGGTTGGTTCAGGAAGTCGGATTAGAGTTGTCTGTCCACCACCGTGATATTCTGAATCGGTTTGGTATTTTAGCCATTGTTTCCCGTTTTCATTATCGAGATACTTTGCAGCCCAGCCACCGTCAAGAATTTCCACTAGATTTAGTCTTTGTAGAAAGTCATCTATTAGCTTAGAATCGCTGTAAAGTCTTCTCATTTTTATTCTTAGCCTTACCACCAACGGTTAGTATAAAAAACGTGCTAGGCCGTCGGCCGTAGCATGAATTTTATACAGTGTTAGGGTTTGTTATTCTATTTTTTCTGTCACAACTGGGCCTACTCCTTCAAAGAATGCTTGCAGCTTGCACCTTACTTTGTCACCTTCTTTATATTCCAATTCGCTAAGTTTCTTCGGGTCTATGCTTTGATAATCATCAATATCCAACACTTGTAAATTTTGAAGAGTAGTTTCATCTATTTGAGTGATTTCAAAAACACTTTCATTAATTACCCTTGCTGTTACTTCTTTCCAAACAGGCACTGGACTATTTGGGATAGGGACATAAATGAAATGCGTATAGCTCTGGTCTATTTGTGACGGCAAAACTTCCTCCAAAAATATTCTGAAGATTTCATTAAGCTTGTCTGGGTCACCCGCACCAGTGAACTTCCCATCCTTTACTCCGATAAACAACCAGTCTTCGTCACCATTGTCATATTGCTGGCTAAATTCGGCATTTTCAAGAGCGGTATCCTGTAGCTCTATCTCAACTGACCAGCCAGGATTGTCAACCGTTGTGATTTTGATTCCAAAGCCATGTTCCCAATCCCCATCACAGTTGTTCCTATACCAGTCCTGTATCCGCTCTAGTAGAGATTTGGTCATCTTTTTATTTTAATTAACCCTAACGGCTAAGCTAAACGACGGGCGAGGCCGTCGGCCGAAGTCTGGCGTTTAGGTGTTGTTGTAAGAAGTACTTTTTTACTATGCGTGCGGGAAAGTTCCAGTTGGATAAGTCCGCTTCTTTTTGGTTAGCAAGAACTCCTTTCTTTCAATTCTCCCTGTTTTTAGGTCTTCCAACTGTACAGATAACTTGAGTTCTTTATTTCTATGGATAATGTCGTCCAGGTTTTCAGAATAAAACCAGTAAGAATAATTTTCACTTACCTTCATTAATTCCAAAGTGTCACCCGTGTCGGTGAATTTTATTTTTACTTTTTGAACTGCAACTGCATTATCAGATTTTATTCCGTCTAAAAATGTGTAATAAGGTCTATATGTTACTGGTGTATAAGCACCCACAATGAGAAAGTCCTTACCGTTGATAGTTTCTTTCTTACAGCTCAAAATGTATCCGTCTTGTCTTATGTATTCGCTCTTTTTTTCCTGTTGGTAGGTTACGGCTGTGTGGAAGGAGCAAGAGCTGATTACGAGTGACAAAAGAATTAGGGATATTCTATTCATATGTATTTCTTACAACGGACTAGTATAAAAGACGGCGAGGCCGTCGGCCGATGCTGACTTTTATACAGTGTTGGCAGGAGTTGTTCTTTTTGTACTGCCTCTAATTCAAATTGCTGCTTTCCTGTTTTTGGCCTCTTTTACAAAAAACAGGTCAAAAACGCACTCAAATTAATTCTTAGCAAAAGATTTCTTCAAATCACTTTACCTTCAATCTTAGAAATTTATCCGTTGGACATGCTGATGTCAGTCGGAATTGTGTGGCCTTTTTTTCTTGTTTTCGGAAGTTCCTTGAAAAAAGCTCCTGACACTTCCGAATGGTGAGAGTGAATGGAAAGCTACATAAAAGAAAACTAACCCAACCAGAACAATTAACCAGCCACCAACAACATTCAGGCTTGAGTCCCGATGAAGTCCAATAATTGCTTTGTCCTTGATGATGAAGATTATTCCTTCTATTATCCATAGGATAGAGAAGGCGAACCAGCCAATGGCAGCCCAATTGATTTTATCTTTTTCTTTATTCAATTCAGTTTTTTATTTATCAATTGCTGCCAACTAGTTGCTAAACGTAAACATACGTTTATCTGCACTATATGCGAAGTGCATTTTCCTCTCTTCGCGCAGATTTGGTACTGTTAAGAGTTGAAGAAGCATCGTTGTATATAGTATAGCCAATGTAAGGTATTGCTAGAGGTTATCCAACGGGCTTACAATTTTATCTAGGGCGTGGGTGGTAATATGGGTATAAATCTCGGTGGTTTTGCTGGAACGGTGGCCTAGCAAAACCTGGATGTACCTTAAATCTGTACCCTGCTCTAAGAGGTGCGTAGCAAAGGAATGGCGCAGCGTGTGGGGTGTGGCGGGGGCTTTTACGCCGGCCTTTTCCTTGCTGGCCCTAAAAACATTTCTTATGCTCTCTACCGTGTACTGTCCGCCCGCCTGGCCTTCAAAGAGCCATAGCTTTGGCTTAAATACCTTGTAATAGGCCCGCAGGCTCTCCAGCAGCTTCTGAGACAGCAGGGTGGTACGGTCTTTCTTGCCCTTGGCTCCTCTAATCAGAAGTAGGTTTCTGTCAGACTGCACATCTGTGAGCTTCAGGTTGATTACCTCCCCAATGCGCAGACCACCGGCATACAGGAGTTGCAACATACACCGGTGTTTCAGGTTTTCCGTCACAGAAAGGATCTTTAGCACGTCTTTTTTGCTCAATACCTGGGGCAAACGTTCCGGCTTATCTGGGCGTTCTATCTGGTTCAGCCTAACCTCATGCCGCAGTAATACACGCTGGTAATAAAACTTAACTGCATTAATGGACTGGTTCACCAGGGAGGCCGAGTAGGTACCTGCCTGCACCATGTGGCGGTGGTACTGGTTGATGGCTTCCTCTGAGAAAGCGTTTATAGTCCCCATGTCTTGGTCTTTGTGGGCGTTTAAAAAGCGTAATAAAAGGCTGTGATACGTGCGTAGGGTGCTAAGGCTGTAGTTTAAGAGAAACAGTTTTTCAAGGTAGCCAAGCGGGCAAGGAATATAGCCTGGCCCTTTCTGGTAGGTTTGCTCCCAAAGTTTTGCTTGCAAAGACATATCCTTTACCTGCATGGTCTGGGATAGCCACAGCTGGGCCACGTGGGCCAGCTCGGTCAGCAAGGTGTGCATACTGGTACTTTCAGTAGAGATGACAAAGCAATGCAACTCTGGTACCCAGTTTGCAGCCTTGCTGTTCTTCAGGCACGCATAAATAGCTTTATGAGATTGGTAGCTTATCTGCACAACTGCCTTGCCCTTCAACTCCAGGGGTTGTAGGCGTACCACTGGGCGTACAGGGCCTTTCTCCAGAGGCTCCACCAGGGCTTTGTGCTGTTGTAGAATAACCGCTCCCTTCGCGGGCCTTAGGCGCTGGGGCCTGTGCAAATACCGGGCATCTACCTTGGCCAGGCCTTGAAAGTGCTGGTGCGTCTTTTCAATCGCCTGGTTAGAATGGTGCATCACATAGCACTTGTATGTCTTGCTATACTTCATCCAGGTAGCTTCTTTCAAGTACCTCGATAGCAAAGGATTGGCCTTATGGTAAAGGCGTATAAACGCTTTACCTGCGTGATCCAGCGGGTTTAAGTACAGAACCGGAAGTTGAGTTTGGTAAGACATGACAGTAGCGGGAGTAATTGGACCAAGATAAAACCTTCTGCTCCCTTAGCCGTGTTATTACCCGGGTATAAACGGATATACCCGGGTAATAACACGGCTAACCAATGACACAGGAGAAGGCATGCCAACAGTGCGGCACCACCATTGTAGGTAGGACCGACAAACGCTTCTGCTCTGACCAGTGCCGGTACCTGACTAACAACACTGTTAAGAGACAGAGCCTGGGCGAGGAGCGCATTCGGCAGATCAATGCCGCTCTGCGTAAAAACCGTAGTATTCTGAAGCAACTCAGCCCGCATGGCAAGACTACCATCCCACGCCAGTACCTGGAGCTGGCGGGCTTTGATTTCCGGTACCTCACCCAGCTCTATACCACCCAGAAAGGAAACACCTACCACTTGTGCTATGACTATGGGTATTTACTCTTGCCAGAGGAGAAGGTGCTCATTGTTAACTGGCAACCTTACATGGACCAGAAAGCCAGCGGCAACTCATAAACTTGTCAAAAAATGTTTCTGTAATTGATGGGTGCCTTTTGTGAGGGCTGTGTGAACCATTATATCGTTTTAAGCCCGTTTTTCGCAAAACAGCCCCAAAACGCCTTCTGTCTTATAAACTTGGCAAAAGCGTGTTTATGATGTAGCTTTGCCTGAAGTAAAACCTTACATCCAGATACATGGCATCAACATATGATTTGATAGTGGTGGGCAGCGGCCCAGGGGGCTACGTGGCTGCCATCCGCGCCTCACAATTGGGTATGAAAGTAGGCGTGGTGGAGAAAGCTGAGTTGGGCGGTATCTGCCTCAACTGGGGCTGTATCCCTACCAAGGCGTTGCTTAAAAGCGCGCAGGTATTTGAATACATTCAGCACGCCAAAGACTACGGCATTAACGTAGACAACGCCTCTGCAGATTTTGGTGCCGTGGTGGCCCGTAGCCGGGGCGTGGCCCAGGGCATGAGCAAAGGCATCCAGTTCCTGTTCCGTAAAAACAAGATTGACCACATAGCCGGTTACGGCAAACTCAAAGGCAAAGGCCAGCTTGAAGTGACCACTGAAGGTGGCAAAGCCGAAATCTACGAAGCCAAGCACATCATTCTGGCCACCGGTGCCCGCTCGCGCGAGTTGCCAAACCTGCCTATTGACGGTAAAAAGATCATTGGCTACCGCCAGGCCATGGTGCTTGAAAACCAGCCAAAGCGCATGGTGGTGGTAGGCTCCGGCGCCATTGGCGTAGAGTTCGCCTACTTCTACAAGACCATGGGCACCGAGGTGACCATTGTAGAGTTCCTGCCTACCATTGTGCCCGTTGAGGATGAGGAAATCTCCAAGCAACTGGAGAAATCGTTCAAGAAAGCCGGCATCAACATCATGACTTCTTCTGAGGTACAGTCAGTAGACACCTCGGGGGCCGCTTGCGTGGTGAAAATCAAGACTGCCAAAGGCGAAGAAACAATTGAAGCCGACGTAGTACTTTCTGCCGTGGGTATCCAAACCAACCTGGAGAACCTGGGTCTGGAGGAACTGGGCATTGCCGTAGAGCGTGGCCGCGTGACCACAGATGATTTCTACCGCACCAACGTGGAAGGCATCTACGCCATTGGTGACATTGTGAAAGGTCCTGCTTTGGCCCACGTTGCTTCCGCCGAGGGTATCATTTGCGTGGAGGCCATTGCCGGTCATCATCCAGAGCCGCTTGACTACAAAAACATACCGGGCTGTACCTACTGCGTGCCAGAGATTGCGTCTGTAGGCTACACTGAGAAAGAGTGCAAGGAAATGGGCCGCGAGATCAAAGTGGGCAAGTTCCCGTTCTCTGCCTCTGGTAAAGCCTCTGCCGCCGGAGCCAAAGACGGTTTCGTGAAAGTGATCTTTGACGCCAAGTACGGCGAGTTCCTGGGCGCTCACCTGATTGGCGCCAACGTAACTGAGATGATTGCCGAGGTAGTGGTAGCCCGCAAACTGGAAACCACCGGGCATGAGATCATCAAAGCCGTGCACCCGCACCCAACCATGTCAGAAGCTATTATGGAAGCCGCTGCCGCCGCTTACGGCGAAGTGATCCACTTATAATCTTTACATCTAATACCATTACAAAAGCCCGGGCTGCCAAGCCCGGGCTTTTCTGTTTTAAGCCTGTTTTTCCAAAAACGGCCCTAAAACGGGTCAAACAATCGCTCTCTTTTCAAAACCTTTGACCCTGAGTCCTAGTTGGTTAAAGAGGCGCCCCTGAAACAAGTTGACCAGGAGTATACCCGTTGTGCTGGGTTCAGGCGTTTTGTTTAGAAGTAGCGTACCTATTCTTTTGCATGAAACAGTTCTTTCCCTTCCTTCTTTTCTTCGTTCTGGCTTCCTTTCTAAAGGTGCAGGCCCAGGTACCGGCGTCCGGTAAAATAAGTGGCACTTTGCAGGACGCCTCTTCCAAACAGCCCCTGGGCTTTGCCACGGCCGTGCTGCTGGCCGCCCAGGACTCCAGCATTGTAGCCAGCGCCCTGGTAGAGGCCAACGGCGCGTTCACCCTTCAGCCGGTGGCCCCGGGCCGGTATCACTTAAAATTCACGCTGGTAGGTTACGCCAACCGGTTGGTGCCCAATGTGCACGTGTCTTCCGCTAGCCCAAACGTGAACGTGGGCGTGGTGGCCATGCGGTCGGCGGCTACGCAGTTGGGGGTGGTAGAAGTGGTGGGCCAGCGCGAGGCCGTAGAATATAACCTGGACCGACGGGTGTACAACGTGGGGCAAGACCTTTCCACCGTAGGCGGTACGGCTGTAGACGTCATGCAGAACGTGCCCTCGGTCACCGTAGACCAGGAAGGCACCGTGAGCATGCGGGGCACCTCTAACATCACCATCCTTATTGACGGCAAGCCGTCGGCGCTGAGCGGACTGGGGCTGGACCAGATTCCGGCCAGTACCATTGATAGGGTAGAGGTGATCACCAATCCATCGTCTAAATATGATCCCAGCGGCACGGGCGGCGTCCTGAACATCATCCTGAAAAAAGAAAAGCAGCGCGGCCTGAACGGCATTGTCTCTCTGAATGCCGGCCTGGGCAACCGCTACAATTCGTCCCTCAACCTCAACTACCGCCTGGGCAAGGTGAACCTGTTCACTAACTATGACTTCCGGCAAGACAAACGCAAGGGCACAGGCTCCTCGTTCAGGACCAACCGCCGCGAAGGGGCCAATACGTTTCAGGAGAGTACTTCTAACAGCACCCGTTCCTTTTCCAGCCATAACCTGCGGTTTGGCGCCGACTACCAGCTAACCGAGCGGCAGAGCCTGACAGGATCGGTGCTGTACCGCCTGGGGAGCCGGGAAAACGAGAGCGCCAACTTTTACCGTTTCCTTAACGCCAACCAGGATTTGGACAGCACCTCTACCCGGGCCACCAACGGTTCTGAGGAAAGCAACGTGTGGGAATATTCCTTGAGTTACCGCAAGACCTTCGCGCAGAAAGGCCGTGAGCTGACCGCCGATGCTGTCTACAACCAGGAAAGCGAAGACGGCGGCGATAATTTCTCGCAGCTTTTCTTTACTCCCGAAGGCACGCCCACGCCCAAGGGCCAACGCCTGTTACAGCAAAACTCGGCCCTGGAGAAAGAACGCGAGGCCTCTCTGCAGGTAGACTACGTGCACCCCATTGGCGAGGAAGGCAAATGGGAGGCTGGCTACCGGTCTACGTTTGAGCGCCAGGACGCTGATATTCTGGCCACCGATTTTGACAGCAAAACCAACCAGTTCCTGAACAGCATTGGCCGAACCAACCACTTTGTGTATGATGAGTGGGTGCACGCGCTGTACGGTAACTTTGGCAATGCCCTGGGTAAATTCAGTTACCAGTTGGGTGCCCGCCTGGAGCAGACCAACATCATAGCAGACCAGCGCACGCAGCGCCAGCGCAACAAAAGAGACTACCTCAACCTGTTCCCCAGCCTGTTTCTCACTTATGAGTTCTCTGAAGAGCAGAAGGTGCAGACCAGCTACAGCCGCCGCATAGACCGCCCGGGCACCCGGCAACTGAACCCGTTCCGGGATATCTCAGACATCTTCAACATCCGGCAGGGCAACCCCAACCTCAACCCAGAGTTCATTGATTCTTATGAGGTGAACTACCTGCGCTTCTGGAAAAATACCACCGCTACGGCCGGTGTTTTCTACCGCCAAATGACCGATGTGGTGCAATCCATCAGGACCCTGCAGGAAGACAATAGGACTACCGTCTCTACCTTTGAGAACATTGCCAGCGGCGCGTCTTACGGCCTGGAACTGACTGGCACGTCTACCCTTACGCCGTGGTGGCGCGTGAATGCCAATGCCTCGGCGTTCCAGTACATCATTGACGCTACCAGCGTGGGCCTGGCCAAAAACAGCCGCTTTTCCTGGACAAGCCGCCTGAACAACAACTTCACCCTCCCGCTTAAAACCGAGGTGCAGTTCTCTGTGAATTACCGCTCGCCGGTAGTCACCGTGCAGGGCGAGCGCTCAGCGTTTTTCATGACCGATCTAAGCGCCAGAAAAGAAGTCTTGAAAGGCAAAGGCAACATCACGCTGCGGGTGCAGGACTTGTTCAATACCATGCGTTTCAATTCCACCAGTTTCAGTGGCGATGCCTTGGACGGGTTTGAGGAAACCAGCCGCTACAAGCCGCAAAGCCAGTTGGTGTACGTGGGCTTCAGTTACCGCTTCGGGAACGCCAATGCCCAGAAGCGCGATAAAAACCGCCAGGACAACAACCAGGAAAGGCCTGAGCAGGAAGGCGAGCAGTTCTAAAGTGCCCCTGGCCGCCTTTTCCTGTTTTGAGCCTGTTTTTAGAAAATCAGGCTTAAAACAGGAAACCTGTTAAAGTGCGTTTTGCTGCCTTGAAAGAGTATAAAAGCAGAAAGCCGATGCCTTTTGAGGGGCACCGGCTTTTTGTAACAGGGCAATAAAAGGGTTAGTGGTTATCTTTCCGGGTATAGGTTTCGTGGCGTTTGGGGTCTTTTTTCTTGTCTTTCTTCTTGCCTATGGCCCCGCCCGCTACTGTACCGGCTGCGGCACCAATCACGGCGCCTTTTCCGCCGCCAAGCACGGCTCCTGCGGCAGCCCCGCCGGCCCCGCCAATCACGGCACCTTTGGCTTTCTTACTCCAGCCTTTTTTCTCTTTTTTCTGTACCTCCTGTGCTTTTACCTCCTGGGGCATGCTGGCGCCCAGAACAAAAACGGAGCAAAGCATGAGTAGAGATATCTTTAGATTTTTCATAGTCTTACTTTGTGGTTTGTATTGTATTTTACGAAGTAAGACAGGAGACGTTATGACGCTATGCTAAGAATCTGATAGGAATATAGCGGGAAGCTAAGACTTTAACATTCGCCAGGGTTTTTCCTGACCATGAACAGGGGCACTAGAGGGGTATGTTGGAGTAGGTAGCGCGGGAATTCCGTTTCGGGCCTGTTTTTGCAAAAACAGGCCCGAAACGGGTTGGCTGGGCTTAGACCTTCGCAAATTTTACCTTGATGATAGTGGTGAGGTAGTCATAGATTTCTGTGACTTCTTTGTCATACAGAAAGGTATTGTAGCCATCTGCCTCTACTCTGCTTACCCGACAGCCATTCTCTACCATCTGGAACACTACCTCCCTGATCCGGAGCGGGTGGCCCGCCAGGTTCAACATGCAGGTGGCGTCCTGGGCCTCTACCAGCAGGAAGAGGTGGTGGAGGGTGTCGTGGTCATATGCGGTTGGTTCGTCTACCATGTCAGGGGAAGATTTTGAAGGGAAACACCCAATTAGCCAACCGGGTGCCCTAAGGGGAATACTTTTTTGAAGATTAAGCCGGCAGCACGGGTTTTTTGGGCTTACTCACCAGGTATACTCCTCCAAAAATCATGGCGGCATACAGGGCTTTCTGCCAGGTAAAAGTGTCTTTGCCCAGGCTCACAGCAATTAGAATAGCAATCACAGGCTGCATGTAGATATAAACGCCCACCAAAGACGGGCTAGCGTATTTCATGGCCCACACATTGAGCAAATAGGCCAGAATGGTAACCCCTATCACCACAAACGCAATGGCCGCCCAGATAGAGGCGGGGAAGGAGGAGAAGTCGGCGGACATGACCTGACCCCAGCCAAACGGCACCACGCCCAGGCAGCCCACCAGAAAAACCCGGCTCATGACCGTGATGGCGTTGTACTTCTGCATGAGCGGTTTCACCAGCACCAGAAACACCCCAAAGGAGGCTGCGTTCAAAAGCACCAGTAAATCGCCTAGCACATGGCCTTCCTGGTTATTATTGGCTGAACCTGAGATCAGGAGCATGGCCCCCAGACCCGCCAGCAGAATCCCCAGCATCCTGAACACCTTTATGCGCTCCTTGAGTAGCACCGAAGACATCACCAATACCACCACCGGTGAAATGGTCTGCACTAAGGACGCGTTGATAGGGGAGGTAAGGTTAAGGCCACTGAAAAAGGAAAGCTGGTTAATGGTGATGCCAAAAAGGCCGCACAAGGCTATTCGGCCCCAGTCTTTGCGGCTGGTGACTCTTTCTTTGGTAAACAGAAGCGAAAAAAGGCCGAATACCAGTGTAGCGCTTAGTACTCGTATGGTTATCAGCCCAAAAGGGAGCACGTAGGCGGGCATGACCTCCTTTGCGATGCTGTAGTTGGCCCCGTACAGAAGGGCCACCGTAAACAAGGCGCCGTGCACCTGTACTTGTTTGTTCATAGCCGCAAAGGTAGGCACCCAAAGGCCGCCCGACCTAACCTTGCCCTGTCGTTTTTGCCCTAGTTTCTGGAAAACGGGCTTAGAACGCAAGGCAGGCGGTAAAAGAGCGGTTTGTCTCTTTCCCGGGCATTTACGATCTTAGGCCCTTAATCCCCTGCTATGCTGGCACTGCCTACCCTGCTCTTCTATCTTTTTGCCGCGCTGGCGGTAGGGGCGGGGCTTTGGCTGGTGTTTAGCAAAAACCTGCTGCACATGGCCTTTGCGCTGCTGCTTTGCCTGCTGGCGGTAGCGGCTATCTATGTATTGCTCTTCGCTGATTTTGTGGCCGTGACCCAACTCATGGTCTACGTGGGCGGGGTACTGGTGCTGATTGTATTCGGATTGATGCTTAGTTCTTCAGACGAGCGTGATTTTCTGCTGCAAGGCAACGCCAATACCTTTTGGGGCGCGGCCGTAGTCATAGGCATAGTGGCCGGTCTGGGCGGTTTGCTGTTAAAAACCAGTAGCGCTTTTGCGGGCGGTCCACAGGCCTCTGCTTTACCCCAGAGTACTGGTACCGGTAAGTTTACTACCTTGTTTACCATTGGCCAGGAACTGGTGTTGCGGTACGTGCTGCCCTTTGAGATTGCCTCTGTGTTACTGCTGGTGGCGCTGGTAGGCGCGGCGGCCATTACCAAACAAAACGCCCGACCCTAATGGAAGCGCCCCTGTTGCATGTGCTTTTGCTGGCGGCCATTCTGTTTGGCCTGGGCGTGGCGGTGGTCCTTACCAAGCGGCACGCCATTGCGGTGCTCATGGGAATAGAACTCATCTTCAATGCGGCTAACCTCAATCTGGTGGCCTTTAGCCGCTATGACCCTACCTTGATCCAGGGCCAGGTGTTTGCCCTCTTTGTCATGCTAATTGCCGCCGTAGAGGCCGCCGTGGCGCTGGCCATTGTGTTGCAGGCGTTCAAGTGGTTCAGAACCGCCCGTTTAGAGAACATCAATCAGTTAAAAGGCTAAGCGTGCTTTATCTCCTCCTTTCCCCACTGGCCGTTCAGGTTCCGTCTACGGCGGGAAAGCTGGCGGTCCTGGGAGTGTTGGGATTTCCGCTGCTTTCATTCCTGCTCCTGTTTCTGCTAGGCCGCCGGCTTCCACGCCAGGGCGATTGGCTCTCTGTGGCTGCTATGGCTTTATCGGCGGTCGCCGCTGGGTTTCTCTTTTACCACGTGTGGGGCCAGACGCCCCTGCAGGCCCAGTTAAAGTGGTTTTCGGTGCCTTTGCTGAATGGCGGCGCTTTGGCGTTCAATACCGGTATTTACCTGGACAACCTTACCGTGGCGATGTTGGTGCTGGTGACGTTTGTCTCCTTGCTGGTGCAGGTTTTCTCCATCAGTTACATGCACGGCGAAGTCTTGTATGCCCGTTATTTCTCTTACCTAAGTCTCTTCACGGCCTGTATGCTGGCCCTTTTGCTGGCAGATAACTTGTTGGTGCTGTTCATGTGCTGGGAATTGGTGGGGTTTCTGTCGTATCTGCTCATTGGTTTCTGGTACCACCGGCGGGCAGCAGCCCAGGCCAGTAGCAAAGCCTTTCTAATTAACCGCATTGGTGATGTGGGATTACTGTGGGGTTTGTTGGCGGTGTTCCTGTTGTTCCAGACCTTTGATCTGCAGACTATTCTGGCGGCGGTTGGGGCGGGCGGGCTTCCCCGGGGAATACTGTTGCTGGCGGGCTTTGGCCTGTTGGCCGGGGCTATGGGGAAATCGGCGCAGTTCCCACTGCAGGTTTGGTTACCCGATGCCATGCAAGGGCCCACGCCCGTCTCCGCGCTGATCCATGCGGCAACTATGGTGGCTGCTGGGGTGTACCTGCTGGCGAGGCTGTTCCCGCTGTTTCTGCCCGAGGTGTTGACCGCCATGGCCTTGGTGGGGGCGCTTACCGCTGTGGTGGGTGCACTGGCGGCCACCATGCAGTACGACCTCAAGAAAGTGCTGGCCTTTTCCACTATCTCGCAGCTAGGGTACATGGTGATGGGCATTGGCGTAGGTGCGCCAGATGCTGCCTTGTTTCATTTGTTCACCCACGCTTTTTTCAAAGCGGCCCTTTTCCTGAATGTCGGTGTCATCATCCACGCCGTGAAGCATGCCTGGAGCCACCACAGTCACCGTATTCTCTTTGAGGCTCCCATTGACCCGCAGGACCTCCGCAACATGGGAGGCCTCCGGAAGGTCATGCCGGTGACGTTTGGCTGTTATCTGGTAGCTTCGGCGGCACTGGTGGGATTGCCCTTTTTCTCTGGTTTCCTGTCTAAAGACGCGTTGCTGTTGGCCAGTTGGCAGTGGGCCCGGGCGGAGGGAGAATTCTCTTTTAGGTTGGTGGTTCCCGTGTTGGTTTTTGCCACCGTGCTTTTTACGGCCTACTATATGCTGCGGCAAATCATTTTCGTGTTTCTGGGAAAGGCTAGATTGGGAGTGTCGTTGCGGTATTTCCGGCAGACGGCCCGGCAGGAAGCTCCTTTTCTGATGCTGGGCCCCGTGCTGATTCTGAGTGGCTTGAGCCTGTGGATCTTTTACGCTCCGGTGCCTTGGTCTATAGAAGGTAGCTGGCTGCTGAATGGCTTAAAAGTTTCCATGGAACGCTTTGTCCCTCTCTATGCTAATGGTCATTCTTCCTGGGTAGGGTTGGTGGCCTTGATCTTGGTGGTGGCCGGCGGGAATCTGGCCTGGTTTACCCAGCGCATCATTGTCAAGAAGAAAGAAGGGCGGGAGCAGACTGGGTGGCGTCATCTACTGGCTTGCCAATTTTACCTGGATGAACTGTATACCCGAGGAATCGTTTTCATGACCTTAAAACTGGCTTCCCTGACCCAGGGCACCGACCAGAAAATCAATTACCTCTTGCACGGTTGGGGCAAAGGCACCGTGGCCTTTTCCAAACTCACTGCTTGGAGTGATAGGTGGGTGGTGGACGGGGCGGTGTATGCCGTGGGTTGGCTGTCAAGGGGGCTAGGGTGGGTGGGCAAGAACCTCCACAATGGAAACATTCAATCTTATTATCTATTTTCGCTGCTGGGCCTGCTGCTGTTGTTTCTCTGGCTGTTGCTGTAGCGTGTATTATCCTTCTGCATGAATTACCTGTTAAGCAGTCTCATCTTTGTCCCGTTGGTAGCCGCCCTGGTGCTGCTATGTCTGCCCGCGCGCAGGTACCGGCTGCTGAAAAGCGTGGCGCTGGGGGCTATGGTAGTGGAGTTGCTGCTTAGTTTAGTATTGTTCGCCTCCTTTGACGGAGCTGGTTCCACGCAGATCTTGCAAACCTTCCAGTTCCAGGAAAAACTGCCCTGGATAGCGATGTCGCTGGGCGGGTTGGGAAAGCTTAAAATCTATTATTACCTGGGGGTAGATGGCCTAAACGTGGCGCTGGTGTTGCTGACGGGCATCATTGGGGTCATTGGCCTGGTATCCTCCTGGGGCATCCAGAAACGGGTGAAAGGCTACCTCTGCTTGTACCTGCTGCTGCTGGGGTGCATTGTGGGCTGCTTTGTGGCCCTGGACCTGTTCCTGTTCTACCTTTTCTTTGAGTTCATGCTGCTGCCCATGTATTTCCTGATTGGCATGTGGGGCGGCAAACGGCGCGAATACGCGGCCATCAAATTCTTTCTGTACACGTTGCTGGGATCGGTGCTTATTCTGGTGGCCTTTATTGGGTTGTATGCCTCTGTGATGGACCCGGCAGCCACGGCGGCACAAGTGGGTATGACGGGTCCGGCGGGGTTGCAACAGGTGCAGGCCCTTCTGGCACAGGGGCAACTTTCATCGGGGCAAGTGGTGCACGCCTTCAACCTCCCGGATATGCTGCAGCCGGCCAACTTTATTCCAGGTACGGTGCTACACCTCACTTCAGGCATCACCTTTCTAGGCTACCCGGCCCGGGCAGTGGCATTTCTGCTTTTGTTTGTAGGGTTCCTGATCAAGCTGCCGGGCGTGCCCCTGCATACCTGGCTCCCCGACGCCCACGTGGAAGCTCCCACGCCTATTTCGGTGTTGCTGGCCAGCATTCTGTTGAAGGTGGGTGGGTACGGGCTTTTCCGGATCGCCTTTCCAGTATTTCCGGAACAGGCGGTGGCCTTTTCCTGGTTTATTGGTCTCTTAGGTATCATCTCCATTATTTATGCGGCTTTATGCGCTCTGGCCATGGCCGATCTTAAAAAGCTGATTGCCTATTCCTCGGTCTCCCACATGGGTTTTGTGTTGCTGGGACTTGCCGCCCTCACGCCCGAAGGCTGGAACGGGGCCCTGTACCAGTTATTCAGTCACGGGCTCATCTCTGCTATGCTGTTCCTGATTGCAGGCGTGATCTATGACCGTATGCATGACCGCAACATTGAGCATTTTAGGGGGTTGGCCATGGTGGCGCCGGTCTTCACGGTATTTGTGGTCATGGCCTTTTTTGCCTCTTTGGGATTGCCGGGCTTTTCTGGGTTCATTGCCGAACTGCTGGTACTGCTGGGTGCCTTCGGGTCGCAGGCCGGTGGCGGAAACTTACCTAAATGGATGGCCATGGCGGCCACGGGCGGATTGGTATTAGCGGCCGCCTATTACCTCTGGACCTTGCAGCGGATGTTCTTCGGGCGGTTCTGGGTCACGCCCGGCTTGCCTACTTCTTTCCCGGATCTTACCGCGCGGGAAATCATCATGCTGCTGCCTTTGGCAATGCTGGTACTGGTGTTTGGGTTGTTCCCGGCGCTGTTGCTGGATAATTCCGGCGCCACCGTGGCAGAATATTTAAAGCATATTTTGCCGGGAGCAGGGGCTACAAGCTCAATGGTAGGTCCATGATGCTGCAAGTACTTTCACTCCAACCAACTGCCATCCGGGAATCTATTCTTCAGACGGTAACCGGCCTCCAGGCGCTGGTGCCGGAAATGGTATTGCTGTCGGGTTTTCTGCTGGTCCTTGTCCTTGATTTGCTTCCTTTCCCTAAGTTACGCCGCACTCTCCCTGGTTTTACTTTTGTGTTGTTTTTGGTTTGCTTGGGGTGGCAAATTCTCCAGATCATGGGCCAAGTTCCTTTTGTAAAGGGGTACTTGTTTCAGGACATGCTCTGGCAAGACGGACTGGCCTTAGCGGGTGGTTTTTTGTTCAGTGTGGCAGCTTTGTTTTCGTTGCTGGTGCTCTGGACCAGATCTAACCTTGCTTCAGACCGTAACAATACGGCTTCTGAGTTTTACGCCGTGCTACTGGCGGTAGTGCTGGGCCTGAACCTGCTGGTAAGGTCGGCCAACCTGCTGATGTTGTTTTTGTCATTGGAGCTGGTCTCCGTGGGGTCTTACCTGTTGGTATTCTTGTGGCGGAACAGTGCCCGCAAAACCGAGGCAGGCCTGAAATACATCATGTATGGCATGTTCGCTTCCGGATTGATGTTATACGGTATTTCCTTTTTATACGGTCTCAGCGGCAGCCTTCAGTTCCTGGAGCCGGCTTTCTGGCAGGCATTAAGTCTGAAACCGCCGCTTATTTTGACAGTGGCCTGGGGGCTGGTACTGGCTGGTTTGCTGTTTAAACTGGCTGGCTTCCCGTTTCAATTCTGGGCACCCGACGTCTATGAAGCTGCCCCCACCGGGGTAGTGGCCTTTTTCTCCACAGCCCCTAAAGTGGCGGCGGCATTGGTACTACTAAGAATACTGGCACCGCAGGCTGATACCCTGCTTGTTTCTAATACTACACTCCTGTGGCTTCTGCAATCAATCACGGTAGTTACTTTGGTTTTAGGCACGTTTACGGCGTTATGGCAGAAAAACGTGAAGCGCCTTATGGGTTATTCTTCGGTGGCGCATGCAGGTTTCTTGCTTCTATTGCTTATCTCGGGCCAGCCAGAAGCGGGAAGAAATATGCTGTTTTACGCCACGGCTTTGTTGTTCGGGAATCTGGGTTTCTTTCTGTTGATTCGGGTGCTGGAGAAGGCGGTAGGGTCTGTGCAGCTGGAAGATTGGGGTGGGGTAGGGCGTCAAAGTCCGTGGCTAGGAGTAGTGGCCGCCGTTTTTCTGCTGAGCTTGATCGGCTTGCCTCCTACGATAGGGTTTATGGCCAAACTTTTACTCTTTACCCAACTGTGGCAGGCCTATGAGGCGTCTGGCAATGTGGTATGGATGGTACTTTTACTAGGCGGGTTATTACTGACCGTTGTATCCCTGTTTTACTATGTACGGGTTCTGTTCTTTCTCTTCTTTAAAAGGAATGAAAGCCTGCAGAAATTGGTTTTTCCTGTAGCGGGTTACGTGTTTTTACCCTTACTTTGCGTGCCTGTTCTGCTTTTCTTCTTTAAGGCAGACTGGTTGCAGAGAGCCATTGAACACGTGCTTTCGCTTTAAAACCTTTTACCATGAGTGATGCGATAAAACACGAGTGCGGTATTGCCCTGGTCCGCCTTCGTAAGCCTTTAGAATACTATGCTCAGAAATACGGCACCCCCATGTACGGCGTACAGAAAATGTACCTGCTCATGGAGAAGCAACATAACCGTGGGCAGGACGGTGCCGGTTTTGCCAGCATAAAGATCAACGCCACCCCCGGCACCGAATACATTGCGCGTTACCGATCCGTGAAAACCAAGGCAATTGATGCCATCTTTGGGAGAATAAGCGAGAAATACGGCAAGCTGAAGCGAAAGAACCCAGAGAACGCAAAGAACATTGAATGGCTCAGACAGAATCTCCCTTTTTTGGGCGATGTGTATCTGGGCCATTTGCGTTACGGTACCCACGGCGAGAACAGCGTTGACAATTGCCACCCCATGGTACGCGAAAACAACTGGCGCAATCGCAGCCTGGCCGTGGCCGGTAACTTCAACATGACCAACGTAGACGAGCTGTTCCACGTTCTCACTGAACTGGGCCAGCATCCGCGCCAGAAGATAGATACCGTCACCGTACTGGAGAAAATTGGCCACTTCCTGGATGAGGAAAACCAGCGCCTCTTTGACTACTTCAAACCCGACCATGACAACGAGCAGATTACAGCCCTCATTGAAGAGAACCTGGATCTGAACCGGGTACTTAGGAGGGCCTGCAAGGATTTTGACGGTGGCTACGCCATGGTAGGCCTCACGGGTTACGGTGCCGCCTTTGTCGTGCGTGATCCCTCGGGCATACGCCCTGCCTATTATTACATGGATGACGAGGTGATTGTGGTGGCCTCTGAGAAACCGGCTATCAAAACTGCCTTTGGGATTGAGTATGACCAGATCAAGGAAGTAACCCCTGGCCATGCGCTCATCATCCAGAAAAACGGCGAGGCCTCTGAGGGCGAGGTGATTCCGGCGCTTGAGAAGAAATCCTGCAGCTTTGAGCGCATCTATTTCTCCCGCGGCAATGACCCTGAGATTTACCAGGAGCGCAAGATGATGGGCAAGCTGTTAAGCACCAAGGTGCTGGAAGCAGTTGACTATGATCTGGAGAATACTGTGTTCTCTTACATTCCCAATACCGCTGAAACCAGCTTTATGGGCATGATGGAAGGCGTGGAAGACTACCTGCGTTCTTACCGGCACAAAGCTATTGCAGACGCCAACGGCGACCTAGAGAAACTGGAGAACATTCTCTCGTTTAGGCCCAGAATGGAAAAACTGGTCATTAAAGACGCCAAGCTCCGCACCTTTATCACGGACAATGATTCGCGCGATGACTTGGTAGCGCACGTCTATGATACTACCTATGAAGTGGTGAAAAAAGGCGTGGACACTGTGGTGGTAATTGATGACTCCATTGTGCGCGGCACTACTTTGGAGAAAAGCATTATCAAGATGCTGGACCGGCTGGAGCCTAAAAAAATTATCATTGTTTCCTGTGCTCCGCAGATTCGCTACCCAGATTGCTACGGCATTGACATGTCAAAAATGAAGGAGTTTGTGGCGTTTAGAGCCATGATGGGTTTACTGAAAGATCAGAATAAAGAAGAGTTGGCCCGTGAGGTCTACCAGAAATGCCAGGACGCCCTGGTATCTGGTGCCGCCAAAGAGAAAAACTTTGTGCAGGAACTCTATGATCAGTTCACGCCCGAGGAGGTAAGCAGCAAGGTAGCCCAGATTGTGAAAGCCGCTAATGTACGTGCCGAGGTGCAGGTGATTTTTCAGACCATTGAAGGTTTGCATGAGGCCTGCCCTAACCACACGGGTGACTGGTACTTCACGGGGAACTATCCAACCCCTGGGGGTATGCGGGTAGTGAACCGGGCTTTTGTCAACTTCATGGAAGGAAAAGAAGGCAGGTCATATTAAGTTCTGATGTGTAAACTGACACTGCTTTATAAAAAGGAAGCCGGCTCCCTATTGGGGCCGGCTTCCTTTTTTCTGTTTTGGGCCTGTTTTGCCAAAAACGTGCTCAAAACGGGTTACAGTTTCAAAAACCTGTGTTGCTGAATTCCTTCACTAGATTTCACCTGAAGGAGGTAGTTGCCAGCGGGCAGGTGCTTTATTTCCAGTACTTGAGAATTACCATGAAGGGCAGGGAGAGGCAGGGTCATGCGCTTTCCTTTCATGTCCAGGACCTCCAGGCTAGAGGCTGAATCGGTCTTGAAATTGGTCAGGTACAGATAGTCCTGGGCTGGATTAGGGTAAGCTACCAATTGGGTTTGCAGCCTAGTTCCTGGTTTTACGGCTATCACTTTGCTGTATTCAATCTTTCCGTCCAGATCTACCTGCTTTAAGCGATAGTAAATGGTAGTTGTGGCCTCAGACAAATGTTGGAACTGGTAGCGCTTGATGATGTTGCTATTCCCAGACCCTGGCACCTTGCCTATGGCGCTGAATTGTTTTCCATCTGCAGAGGACTCAATATCAAAACGCTCATTGTTAAGTTCAGTGGCTGTAGACCAATGCAGAGTCACCTCTTGGCCTTTGCGTTCGCCAGTGAAGGAAAGCCAGGAGACCGGAAGCACGGTGACCGGTTCTAGGGTGGCAATACCTAATTGACCGAAAGGCGTGATGAAGTTCCGTTTGGCATAGCCGCCAGCCACCGTTCGGCCTTCTTTATCTGGGGCGTCTAAAGTACCGCCGCCCGTTTGCCAGTCGCTGCCAGAGGTAGAATTGATGGGTCTGGTCAACAAAGCAAATTTATTATCTTCCAGATTGGTGAACCCCTGTAAAGAGGCAATGGCAGTAAACGTGCCGCTTGCCGGTGTGGTGTTCGGCTCAACGTTCCAGACTCCTTCGGTGGCTATGTGGGTGTAGCTGTATCCGCCTTCTATTACGGCCATTTCATCATCCTGGTGATTAGAAAGGGGCTTAAAACCAACTACTAAACTCTGGAAGCCGTTACCACTCAACCCGATGGACATAATCTCCAACTGCCTTTTTCCAGCGGCATTGCCTACCGGAAAGGAATAGGTGCCGCTGGTACCCACGGCCCGCCGTACAGTACCTTGGATATAAAACGAAGGGTCTGCCAGTTGCAGGGCATTAACATCCTGCCTTAAAATGGACAACTCATAGCTATCGGTTTTGAAAGTTCCGCTTTTAAGGGTGAAGACCTCAGCCACGTTCACCGTTTTAGACAAGGTAACGCCCGAGCTTGTCTTGGCTACCAACAGGTTAGCCACCGTGCCAGGCAAACCATCTCCCGACACCATGTCACCATTGCCTATGAAACCGTAACTGGCCTGGGAAGAGAAGTTTCGGGAGCCGCTCACTCTAATGTTTCCGTCCAGAGTGCCGGTGCCAATGGTTTTAATGCCTTGCGGCGAGCCATACAAAAGCATGGCGCCCGGCTCCAGGGAGAAGTTCCCAGTTCCGCCTACAGACCTATTGGAAGCCATCTGCAATACAGCCGGAGCCATTACGGTAAGGGTTCCAGTCACGTCAAAGCTTGCGCTGAGCATGTGGTTCCCAGACTCATTGAGGGTATTGGCTTCTGTGGCCGTTAAGAGCACGTGATGATAGGTCAGTTTCTGGGCATTGGTGCCGTAAGTGCCTCGTATAGACTGAGACTGCCCATTGACCGAACCATAAAATTCAACGGTACCGCCGGTGAGCTGGTAAGGTTTTGCTATGCCGGTCAGTTCGGGCACGCTGGTGGTGGTTTTATTGGTCCTGAACAAGCCTCCGGTCATGGTCAAGCCTCCGTCTCCTTTCAGGGTTTTGTTGCTGATGTCTAAGATAGCATTGGGCAGAATGGTGAGGTTCTGGTTGATGGTGGTTGTGGTGGAAATGGTTTTAGAGTTAACCCCAGGCGTGTTGCTTCCACCAATAATGATAGTAGGATAAATTTTTCCTCTAAGGGTTTGGGCGCCGGTCCCAGTTAGTTCTATCGCTCCACCTGTCAGGTCATAGGCCCCGGTTAGTTGAGGAACAGTGGTGAGCGCAGCAATTTTATAGGTTCCGCCCGTCATCACCAATTTCCCTCCGCCGGTTACATCTGCGGTAGGGGTAGCTATAAATTCCCCCTGCTTTATTTCTAACCTTCCGCCGTCAGGAGATATTGTGGCATTGGTTGAAACGCCAAAGCTGGAAGTGACTGTGACGGAGGTAGGATTGTCAATGATGACTACTTTGCCGCTAGCTACGCTAGGAAAAGCATTGCCAGTTTGCTGAGGTACTTTGCCATTGAATACAAACGTAGCTAGTTGATTGAAGGTGCGCCGGCTGTCTGTGACCACTACGTTGCCGATGGCACCGGTAGCATTTATTCCCTGGGCGCTAGTAATGTATAAGGTTCCGCCTTGGTCTAGTTTAAAATAGCCCTGGCCCTGCACCTGATAGGCATTGTTATTGGCATCAGCACTGAAATCTAGCGTAGCCCCATTTTCTACAGTAAAGGTGCCAACGTTGGTAGAGTTGCTTGGGTTCAGGATAAGGTGCTGCCCCAGTTTGACCATGGCTGCTGGTTTAATTGTCAAGGACACGTGGCTTATAGCTCCAACTGCTTGGAGGGTTTGCCATGTATTACCAATGAACCGCAACCCACTGCCGCTTGTGTTGCTGATGTTATTGATAGCAGAGGTAGCATCTGTAACCAGATTTCCTTTTAGGTCTACCGTAGTGACGGCGGCGCTACTGGAGGTTTGATTGAGCGTGAAGGTGGAGTTTTGAAGGGTTAATTGAACCGGCACCAGTAAGGAAGCTGTACCGCTTGCTTGGTTCTGCAGGAAATAGGTGCCTCCAGTTAAGGTTATGTCCTTGCCCACAGACAGGGAAAGGGAGGGTCCATCCAGAAGTAGCAATGAGGAACTAGCCGGTAGTACCACACTAAATGCATCAGCGGCCAAAGGGGCGGAGCTATCTGTTAATTTCCAGGTGGTGTTGGCTACTGTAGGGGCAAATGAGACCCGGCCAAACCAATATCCATGGGTTTGCAGGCTAAGCTGACCGGCGCTAAATAAAAGACTATTAGGGACGGCAGCTTCTATTCTAAGCTCAGAGGTAGCATCTATGTCTTCGGTACCTGCCCAGAGCAGGTTGGAAGCTTGATAAGAAGGAGACTTAATGGTAAGCTTAGAGGAGGACTGTAATTGCAGGAGACCCTTGTTTTCAACCTCGCCGGTTAAGGCTACTTCCGCGAAGGGGGCTACCGCCAATTTAGTGGCAATGGTAAGTTTAGCGCCTGCCGGAATGGTGAGGATTTGTTGGGTGGAGACTTGTATGGTGCTAAGTTGAAGGTTGCCCGCTAACTGAGTAGCGTGTATAATATACAGCGTACCTGATGACGGTACAGGGTAGGAGGCAGCAACCCACGTGCCTTGGCTGGTGAATTGCTCCAGTAGGGAAGTGCCCTCCTGCTGGCTAATGCTTCCGGAGGAGGCGGTACGGTAATCGCCGGGTTGGTAAGAGGTTTGGGCCTGGAGGGGGCTATACCAGAAAATAGAGAAAGCCCAGACCAGCATCCAGGCCCCAAACCCTTTTTTGCCTTTGCAGGCAATCCAATTATTTCTCATAACCAAAATATGTAATTCGCTCTTTTATAAAATGTTAAATACTGTATTTGAGAGCGTTAACTTTTTTGCTTATGAATAAGTTCTTAGGCCTAAGGCAATTAGGTAGACAGGCGAGTTTGGCCGGTGAATGTGGTTTTTTACCCGATGAATAAAAGCCAAGATTTTCTGTTTTAAGCCTGTTTTCTGAAAAACAGGCTTAAAATGAGGGGGTTAAGGAGATGAGGAAGAGTTGTGGAAATGAATAGGTGAGACCTTGGTCTGGGCATACTGCCCATGCTAAAGGTTGGCCTTTCTTAGAGAAAGGTTGGGGAAAGTGGAAGCCAGCTAATTTCTTCTGATTTCCAATTTAGGGGCCAAGTTGTTGTGGAGAGGCGGGAGATTTGGATAGGAAAAGCTAAAAGAAAAACTGCCTGACTAGGTTTGAAACTAGTCAGGCAGTTATCTGAAAATAAGCGGAAAAGTTATTGGGCGCAGACACTGCAGGGGGTGCGGCCCTGGCGTTTGGCTTGGGCAAGGGTAACCGTTTCTATTCCTTTTTTGCAAGTCTGTAAGCGGTAGCAGTTGGTTCTGATATGATAGGTGGTGGCAGCCTTACTTTGGCAAAGATATACGGGGGTATTTTTATTGGTAATGGTAGCGCCCCCGGTAGAAGCTCTTTTGGCCTGTGTGGAGGCCTTGGCCGGACTGGCGGAATTAGATTTCCGCTGCTTCCGGAAGTCCCAGGGGGCCTGCGGGGAGGGGTCTGCCCAAAGTCCCCATTTATGGGCGCGGGCTTCCTGCTCCAGCCGAGCCAATTCCTGGTCTTTTGAGTAGGCGGTATAATGCCAGGCAAAACCGTATTTCACCAGTTCATAGTTCAGGTTGCGGCCATCTGGCAGAATAATTTCCCCCACGGTACGGCCATAGCGGTCTATGTCACTAACTTTTAACTGCACAAACTTCCCGAAGGCTTGGTCTGAGGTAAACTGCCTTGCTCTCTCCCCAAAAGCCTGTGTCTTTTCAGGGCAATCCACGCCCTGTAACCTTACCCTGAGCGGTTTCCCGTCTTTGAGCAATTCAATGGTGTCGCCGTCTTTAATAGCAATAAC
This sequence comes from Rufibacter soli, assembly GCF_054781795.1. Lineage (NCBI taxonomy): Bacteria > Pseudomonadati > Bacteroidota > Cytophagia > Cytophagales > Hymenobacteraceae > Rufibacter > Rufibacter soli. The sequence goes on from NZ_BAAGTS010000002.1 coordinate 808,108, forward strand.
CCGGTAATGGCCTTCCTTTTGCTGCTCTACCAGTTGTTCCTGTTTTTTCTTGCAGGCCAGTAAAAATAGAAGGCACAAAAGCCAAAAACCATAAGGCGTACGGGCAGAAAGGAAGCGCATAGGTATAGGAGTCTAGGGTGATAACCGTGTTACGAGAATAAAGCGATTGATGGGGAAGGGAAGGCCATTCTAAAAAGTATTAAAAGCCTATCACAATTTACCTTCTCCATCACGGTACAATTTAAAAGCGATAAATTAGTAATCCTGAAAAATATGTCTGCGTTTTTTGCCAGTATGTTTATTAGGGTTTTATTATAACAATAGGTAATTGCCAAAATATCAAACAAAATTTCTTTTTAATGATTTTGCTATTTGTTTATCTGTAGTATTGTTGAATATTTTATTTTGGAATCATGAAATATTTGTGAAATTGGAAGTTGTAAAGTCTTTTGTGGCCTATCAACAACCAACTTCTGCAGCATGACCCAGCTTTCCAAGATTCCGTTTGTAGTACTGCTCTTTATTGTACTGCTCACCTTTGTTTTCCCTTCTAACCCTACCGGGCAGGTGCAGGGCGACCTGAACGGGGCAGACATGGCCTGGATGCTGACCGCCTCAGCGCTGGTGTTGATCATGACGCCCGGTCTGGCCTTTTTCTATTCTGGTATGGTGAGCCGCAAAAACGTGATCTCCACCATGTTGCAGAGCTTTATCTGTATGGCCATGATCTCGGTCATCTGGGTGGTTTTTGGCTTTGGCCTGGCCTTTGGCGATTCAATTGGCGGAGTTATTGGCAACCCCTCTAAATACTTTATGATGCGTAATGTATTGGACGGAGCACCATGGGAACTGGCGCCCACTATTCCGTTGGCGCTGTTTGCCATGTTCCAATTGAAATTTGCCATCATCACGCCGGCTCTTATCACGGGCGCCTTTGCGGAGCGCATCAGGTTTACCTCTTACACCGTTTTCATACTGCTGTTTTTTGTTTTTATCTATGCCCCCCTGGCGCACGCTACCTGGCACCCACAGGGAGTGCTTTTTCAATTAGGGGTGCTTGATTTTGCGGGCGGAACGGTGGTGCACATGTCGGCGGGGTGGGCTGCGTTGGCCTCTGCCATCTTCCTGAAGAAGCGAAACGAGGTGAGCCATTCACCGGCGTATATCACCTTTGTGCTGCTGGGCACCGGCCTTCTGTGGTTTGGGTGGTTTGGGTTTAACGCAGGTTCGGCTATGGGCGCCAATCCGTTGGCGGTTACGGCCCTGGCCACTACCATGACGGCCTCGGCGGCCGCTGCCCTGGCCTGGATTTTCTTTGATGCCGTGAAAGGCCGTAAACCCTCTGCACTAGGCACCTGCATTGGGGCCGTGGTGGGGTTAGTAGCCATTACGCCGGCAGCCGGTTTTGTTACCTTACCGCATTCCATTGCCATTGGGGTGATTGCAGCCGTTGTCAGTAACCTGCTGGTGGACTGGCGCTCCCGCACCAACGTAGATGATACCTTAGATGTGTTTCCCTGCCACGGTGTAGGCGGCATGGTGGGCATGCTCTTAACGGGCGTTTTTGCCAGCAAGTCCGTGAATCCTGCCGTGGCAGACCAGGGCCTTTTCTATGGCGAAACCAAATTGTTTTTGGTGCAGCTAGGAGCCATGGTGGGGGTTTCAATTTTCGCGTTTGCCGGCTCTTACCTGTTGCTGTTGGTCACTAACCTGATTGCGCCACTACGGGTTTCTTTGGAAGAAGAACAACTGGGCCTGGACCTCTCCCAACACGATGAGAAAATGTAATGACTCTATCTTTAGTCTGCAGCAGAAAGTAAAACAGCCAAGGTCCTCTTACGGAGGGCCTTGGCTGTTTTAAAGGCGTTTTCAGGAAAACAGGCCCAAAACAGAAACCTGGATATGACCCAAGGGATGGTTACTATATGCTACTTCTGAAAACCATCTATACTTAAACTAGTACGGTATTTCCGCTTACCACCCTGATATGGCTTCGGCCACCAGCCTGCTTCTCTACTACTATCTGCGTACTGATGCGTTCTTTCAAAGCTTCAACGTGCGAGATGATACCAATCATTTTGCCGCTGGCCTGCAGGCTTTCCAGGGCGTCCATGGCAATGTCCAGGGTCTCCGCGTCCAGCGTCCCGAAGCCTTCGTCAATAAAGAGCGAATGAATCTGGGCTTTGTGGCTGGCCAAATCTGAGAGGCCCAGTGCCAAGGCCAGACTTACTAGAAAACTTTCTCCGCCGGAGAGTGAGTTCACAGACCGGATGGCATCACCTTGGTAGGAGTCCAGGATCTGCAGTTCCAGTTCCTCTTCCTTGCTTTTCAAGATGCGGTACCGGTCGTTAAGGCGGTGCAGGTGGCGGTTGCCCAATTCTACCAGGCGGGCGAGGGTAAGGCTTTGCGCGTACTTGCTGAACTTCTTCCCGTCGGCAGAGCCGATGAGGCGCGCGAGGCGGTCCCAGCGCTCAGCCTCGCCCTTCTGTAAGTCTAGCTGGGTGGTTAATTGTTGATGCTTCTCGCGCAGGGCGTCATCCTGCTGCAGTTGCACGTCAAGACGTGTGCGTTGGGATAGTTGTTGGTTTTTCTCTTCTTCCAGCGCCTGCATAAGCGGCTGTATTTCCTCCAGGGTGAGTTCAGTAAGATGGCGCTCTTTTTCGGTTTGGTACTCTCTGCGGCACTGCTGTAAACTATGCGACAGTTCTGTGAGCGTTTTCTGGAGCAGGTCCTGTTCGGCCCTTAGCTGCCGCGCCTCTTGCTCTGGCAGCAGCAGGGCCCGCAGTTCTGCCAAAGAGGCGTAGCCTAAGGGCTGAATTTTCTGTAAAAGCGCTGTCTCCAGTTCTTGCTGCGTTTCCTGGCTGGCTTTATACTCGTTTTGCTTTTGGGTTAGTTGGTGATTAAGAAGATTCAGCTGTTCCTGCTCACGCTGCAGGGCACTTTCTGCAGCCTGCAGCGTGAGGGCCGCCTGCTGTAAGGCGTGTTGCAGGCGTTGTTTTTCCGCTTGCGGCTGCACGCCTTCGGGTAACAGGGCAACCCGTTGCCGGCTAAGTTCCTGCAACTGTTGCTGCGCCGTTTGCAAATGGTTTTGCCGCTTGCCAAGCTCCGCCTGTTTGTCTTCCAGGGTGGCCTTTCCGTTGTCGGCGGCGGCTTTGGCTTCTGAGTATTTTACGCGCAACTCTGGTAACAGCGCCTTTTTCTGGGCATGCGTCTGCCGTCTAACCTCTAACTGCGCCAACAGCTCAGGACCGTTGGTGCCCGTGTAAGAAAGGCCGTAGGTGCTGAAGAACCCCTGCAGCGTCTGGGTCACCACTTGGGCCTGTTCCGTTAAATCATCCAGCTCCAGCTGGCCTTGTGCTAGCTGCGCGTCTGCCTGTTTGCGTTTCTGGGTGGTGATCTCCAGGTCATGCCTATGCCGCTGCTGCTCAGAAAGAAGCTGTTGCTCCATGGCCCGGGCCTGGTCAAGTTGGGCGCGTAATCCGCGCAGGCTTTCCAGCGTGGCTGTGGCGTGTTGGAGTTCGGTTTTGCGGGTGGTCCAGTACTGGTCTATGGTGTCTGAAACGGCAATCTCATGGGCCAGGTCCAGGGCGGTGTTCAATTTTGTGAATTGGGTGTGCAGCTGTTGGGTATCCAGACCGATGTGGTGAATCTGCTCCTGCGTGTGCTGCTCGGCGAGTTCCAGGCGGTGCAGGGCGGCGGCCAGTTCACGCTCCAGGGTGTCTAATTGCTGCACCTTGGTTTGTTGCTGTTGTAGGTTCCGCTCGGCCTCAGACAAGGTTTGCGGTTCGTGTGACTCTACGAAAGGGTGGTGCACGGAGCCGCAGAGCGGGCACGGCTGCTGGGGCTGCAATTGGGCCCGGGCATCTTCATATTTCTGAATCTGGCGCTGCAGGTCTATAATCTGTTGCAGGTCCTTGAGTTTATCTACCGCTTTCTCCCGGTCGGCCTGGGTTTGGGTGAACCTAAGGCGGCGCTGATGCAGGTCTTGCGTGGTGGTGGCTAGCTGGGACTGTAATTCTTGCCGCCGGGCTTCCTGCTGCAAATAGGACTTGCTTAGGTCCAGCTGCTTTTCAAGTTGGCTGCATACGGTTGGTAATTGCTGGCAAAGTTGTTCCAGCGCGTCTTGCTCCTGGCCTTGCAGGGTAGAGGCGGCCTGGTTTTGCAGGGTAGAGAGTTGCTGCTGCTGGATTTGCAGTTGGTGCTCAATAACGGCTAATTGCCGTTGCAACGAAGCGGCGTTTTGAGCCTCTTTTTCTGAAATCTGCCTTAAACCAGCTTGTTCTTTCTGCAGCTTAGCTTGCTGTCTCTGCACTTCCTCTAGGTTACGCAGCTCAGACTTACCTTCATGAAGCGTCTGTGCCAACTCCTCATCCAGGGCGTGCTCTTTGAGCCAGTCGTTTAATTGCTTGCCCTCCAGAACCAGTTGTTGCAGGGTGGCCTGCTGTTGCCCCTGTTGTTCTGTAAGCAGCTGTACCTGTTGCTGTGCCTGGGCTTCGGCTTGCTGGTCTATTTTGTATTGGGTTTGCTGGGCGGCCAACTGCGAGTCTAGTTGCAGCACCTGGTCTAACTTGGGCTCAGCGGCAGAAAGGGTTTGCTGCGCCTGGCCGTGTTGGGTACGGGCGGTTTTGGCCCCTTCTGTTTGGGCGGTTACGTTTTGCTCTTGGGCAGGTATTTGTTGCTGCAGCGCCGCTATGGTTTGGGCCACGGTTTCGCCCTGGCGTTGTATCTCTTGCAAGCGCGCCAACTCACTCTGGAAGGGCTGGGCCTTCTCATGCCACTGTAATTTCTGCTGGTTGGGTTGCCATGCCTCTTGCCGGGTTTGTGCCTGCGCTAATTCCTGGCTAAGGGTGGTTTCTTTCTGGGTAAGCTTTTGCAGGTGCTCCAGCCATGTCTGTTGTTCTGCATGCCGCCTTATCTGCTGCTGCGCCAGAAGGATTTCTTCTTTTAGCCGCTGGGCTTCTTCTTTCAGGTGTTGACGGGTGGCTTCTGGCAGTAGCTGGTCCAACTGAAGGCGTTGCTCAATCTCCTGCAGTTTCTGTTTCTCCCCTTTGGCCTTTTCATAAGCCGCCATCGAAATCTGCGAGTAGATGCGGGTATCGGTGAGTTTCTCCAGCAGTTCACTGCGCTCGCTTTCGCTGGCCTTCAGGAACCTGGTAAAATCTCCCTGTGATAGCATCACCGACCGCAGGAACTGCTGGAAGTCCAGGCCGCAAAGGTCAATAATGCGTTGGCGGGTCTCAGAAAGCCTGCTCTCTAATATTTCCTGGGTATTAGCATCCACAAGCTCCATCACGGGGCTTTGCAGTTTTCCGTCTGGTTTACTACGGCTACGCCGAAGGCTCCAGCGGGCGCGGTAGAATTTCCCCTGGGCTTCAAACTCCACCTCAGACCAGCACTCGCCGGTGTGGCGGGTCATTATCTCGGCTACCTCCCGCCCATGGCGCGGCACCTGCCCATATAGGGCCACCGTTATGGCATCTAAGATGGTGGTTTTGCCCGCACCCGTAGGCCCGGTAATAGCAAACAGGCCAGAATCGCTCAGCGGCGGCTCATTGAACTTGATCTGGTGCTCGCCTTGCAGCGAATTGAGGTTAAGAAATCGGACGGCGGCTATCTTCACGGGAATAGGAGAAATTCAGGTTAGTAAAGATAACAGATTCCTGAATTGAACGGGAAGGTAAATAAGCAGAAGTGCCCTGGTAATCTGAAAGCCGCCCAATGAATCTATGTCTTTTTATAAGGTACCTCTTTTTCTGTTTCAGGGCCGTTTTTCTAAAAACAGCCCTGAAACAGAAAAAGAGCGAATTAAAGTAGAGGAGTGAATCTTATGACAAAGGATTTTTGGAGAAAAGCCCGTTTGGGGTGGAACGCTTTGCAGAATGAAGCCTGTAAAATGTGGTTATGAAAAAATACTGTAAACCAATGAGTTATAAGATGTGGTTTTGAAGGAGGTAAGAAAAACCAATAAAACAGGAGTTTTTTTTGCCTTTTTGGGGCAAGTTGGCAAAGTGTTTGTATCCAAATATTGCAGAATGCGTTCAAGCACCTAAATTCTTTGCCAAGCTATAAAGGAGAACGATTCAGATTTTTTTTAAATAGGATAAAAAGATTCTGATTCAAAATTAAAAGTTGGCACGGGACTTGCAAGATGCACAGTACATGAGTAAAAATTTACAAACTCTAAAAAACAGTTTTATGAAAAAGCTAAGTTTAATATTCAGCCTGATTTTCTTAGTGTCTGTTGCTTTCAATAATGCTCAGGCTCAAGATAGAAAGTGGAGCCCTCAAGCTAAAGGTGCGGTAATTGGTGCCGGTACCGGAGCTGCTGCAGGTGCGATCATCCATAAAAGAAACCGCGTAGTAGGTGGTGTGGTAGGTGGAGTTGTTGGTGGAGCCGCCGGTTACGGTGTTGGTAAAATCATTGACAACAAACAGAAAAAAGCCGCCGCTGAACGCGAAGCTGAATTTAACAGAAACGTAGCGGCTAACAGAGCCTATGCTTATAACTCCTCTTCCAGAAAATCTTCTGGTTCAACCAGAAAATCTTCTTCTTCAGCGGCCAAAACTGCTGCGGTAGCCGCTCCGGCCACTATGGCCTACACTGGGTATACCGCTGGTCAGCCGCAGATCATGAGCATGTCTAACCTGTCTTTCTTGCCTAACGAAGACTACGGTGACTACTCAAAACCATACGCTGACTCTGAGTACAGAAGAAAAAGTTGGTAAGCTTTGGGCATACGCCTCAAAATATATGAAAGCCCAAGCCCTGTGCTTGGGCTTTTTTTATCAGAAAAATAAAATATTTGAAACTCCTAATATTCAAAGGGAGTATGTGGTTTAGTTATTCACCAAACTCATTTTTATGAAATCATACCTTTTTGTATTCGTATTTGCTGCCTTGCTCTCTTCCTGTTCTAAAATGGAAGACAAGAAGGAGCCGGTGAACGTGCAGAATTTAAACCAACAATTTGTAGGGGCCTGGAACAGCAGAAACTCAGCCCAATTAGATACACTTTTAGCCGAAGACGTGCACTTTGTACAAGGCGAGGTTCATTACAGCGGCAAATCTGAGGTTTCCCAGAAATGGGTACACGAAACCATGGGTACCATTGAAAACCTGAAAACGTTCCCGGTTAGCTCTGGTGCCGATGAGAACATTGCCTATGAAGGCGGTACGTTTGTGGTAGACGTGATCCCTAATGACCGTAACCTGCCTAGAGGCGAGGGGAAAGGAAACTTTATGCTGCTCTGGAAGAAAAACGACAAAGGCGCCTGGAAACTTTCCTATGCCCAGTTGGAAGACCATCCGGTACAGGTGAGACGTTAGTCAACATTAGTATTAAATAGAAAAGGCCTGGAGGTTTCCCTTCAGGCCTTTTTTTGTTTAATGATGAGCAGAAGTTTAATTATCCTGGTTCTGCTATTCATTTGGTAATGGATTGGATTACCCGGTACTGTTATAGAACCTCTCTTTGGCTGCCACTAAAAAGCTGATTTAGATATTCCAAAGTAGGGGCAATCCCTTGTGGTTGCCCTTTTACGTTTATCCCGCAGAAGGGCAACCACAAGGGATTGCCCCTACTTCTCCGCAATTGAATAGACTATCTAGTAGAGGCCTTAAACAATTTTCCTACCTCCTGGATTTTGCCTGTTTTCTTAAAAACAGGCTTAAAACAGAAAAGGCACCGCATGCGGTGCCTTTTCTGTTTATTTTAAAGCTATAACTTTCTATACAGAGAAGCTATCGCCACAGCCGCAGGTACGGCTGGCGTTGGGGTTGTTGAAGTAGAAACCCTTGCCGTTAAGTCCGTCAGAGAAATCCAACTCGGTGCCGGCCAGGTAGAGGAAGCTTTTCATGTCTACCACCACCTTTACGCCTTTGTCTTCAAACTCCTGGTCCATGGGCTTTACTTCGTCATCAAAGTCAAGCTGGTAGGAGAGGCCAGAGCAGCCGCCGCCGGCCACAGAGGCTCTTAACCGGAAGCTGTCATCCAGGTTGGTGTCCTTTTTCAGCTTCTCTACTTTTTCTTTCGCTTTATCAGAAACGGTAATCATACGCGTGTCCTCCTTTCTTTAATCTAAGAGACGGGATTCAAAACCACACTAAAGACAGTAATGGTATTGATGTCCCGGCCGTAATACAGTTTATCCAAGGCGTCATACATGTTAGTGGCCCGGAAGTACGAGGTGTTCAGTTCGCGTTCGCCTCTGGCCACCCACTGGATAGTGAAGGAGCTTTCCTGGTCCTTACTTTGCCGAACATAGTCCAGCATCTTCCGGAGCGCATCTACCCGATCATACCCCGTCTCTGTATGGAACAGAAACGATTGGTGGTGGCGGGGGTTCACCGTAATCAGATCCAGGCGCATCTTGTCGTCCATGGGCCGGAAGTCAAACAACAGTTGGCTTCCTTCCATGCCCAGATGGTCTTCAATCTGTTTCTGGATCCGGGCGCTCTCCACGTGCACATTGGTGTTTACCTCCATTGCGCTCGTGTAGGTCTTAGTGGTGTGACTTGGCTTCTACCAATGGCTCCAGACCGTTTTTCACGCGGTAGTCATTGATAGCAGATTTGATGGCGTCCTCGGCTAAAACAGAGCAGTGAATTTTCACCGGCGGCAAGGCCAGCTCTTCCACAATCTCCATGTTGTCAATGGCCAAAGCCTCATCTACAGTCTTTCCTTTCAACCACTCAGTGGCCAAAGAAGAAGAAGCAATGGCAGAACCACAGCCGAAGGTTTTGAACTTGGCATCTGTGATCACCTGGTTCTCATCTACCTCAATCTGCAGGCGCATTACGTCACCACACTCAGGGGCACCCACTAAACCAGTACCCACGTTTGTTTTTAATTTGTCCAGCGTGCCTACGTTACGTGGGTTGCTGTAATGATCTATTACTTTATCTGAATAAGCCATGGCTTTGTTTTAATTAACAATTAATAATTATGAATTAAGAATTGGGTTTAAGTAACTAATATATACGCTCTTAGAAAAAGATGGTGTTCTATTAATTATTAATTCCTAATTCTTAATTAATTCTAGTGTTCTGCCCACTCTACAGAGTCAAGGTCAATGCCCTCTTTGAACATTTCCCACAGCGGGCTAAGTTCACGAAGCTTGGTCACCGCCTCTTTCACGTGATTGATGGCAAAATCTACTTCCTCCTGGGTAGTGAAACGGCTTAAGCCGAAACGCAGGGATGAGTGGGCCAGGTCATCGCTCATGCCCATGGCCTTCAATACATAAGAAGGCTCCAGAGAAGCAGAGGTACAGGCAGAACCAGAAGATACGGCAATGTCTTTCACGCCCATCATCAGGCCTTCGCCCTCTACATATTTAAAGGAGATGTTGCTCACGTGCGGCAGACGGTGCTCTTTATTTCCGTTCAGGTAAGACTCTTCCATTTGCAGAAGTTCGGTCTCCAGGTAGTCACGCATGGCTTTAATACGCTTGGTATCAGATTCCATGTCCAGACGGGCTACCTCAGCGGCCTTGCCTAAACCTACAATACCAGGCACGTTCAAGGTACCAGAACGCATGCCACGCTCGTGTCCGCCACCGTCCATCTGGGCAGTTACTTTTACCCGTGGGTTCTTGCGGCGCACGTACAGAGCACCAACGCCTTTAGGTCCGTACATTTTGTGACCGGAGAAGGCCATCAGGTCAATGCCGTCAGTTTCTACGTCAACCGGAATTTTGCCCACGGCCTGGGTAGCGTCTGAGAAGAACAGCACGCCGTGTTTCTTGGCAATTTGGCCAATCTCTCTGATGGGTTGGATCACACCTACCTCGTTGTTGCCATACATGATAGCAATAAGGATGGTCTTGTCCGTGATGGCCGCTTCCAGTTCCTTCAGGTCAATAAGGCCTTCGCTGTTCACCGGCAGGTAGGTTACCTGTCCGCCCAGTTTCTCAATGTGCTTGCAGGTGTCCAACACGGCCTTGTGCTCGGTGGTAGCCGTAATAATATGGTTCCCTTTGGAGGAGTACATCTCAAACACGCCTTTAATGGCAAGGTTGTCAGATTCGGTAGCCCCAGAGGTGAAAATAAGTTCTTTTGGGTTGCAGTTGATCAGGGCCGCAATCTGCTCGCGGGCATAGTCAACGGCTTCTTCGGCGGCCCAGCCAAACGGGTGGTTGCGGGACGCAGCGTTCCCGAAATGGTTGGTGAAATACGGCAACATAGCCTCCAACACACGCGGATCCATGGGCGTGGTGGCATTATTATCTAAATAAATCGGAAATTTCAGCATCTTCGTCAGTAGTTTTCCTTGGTTTCGCTTATCAGAAAAACAGATTTTGGCATCAGTTAGTTTGATATGCGTGCAAAATTACATAAAAATCATCACTTAGAATAAGTTTAAATAAGCAGTATGCAGGTAGAGCACATAGGAATTGCGGTGAAAAATTTTCAGGACGCGAATCAATTGTTTACAAAATTGTTGGGTGCCGAGCCCTATAAAGAAGAAAAAGTGGAAAGCGAGGCGGTAAACACGTCTTTTTTCCATGTGGGCAACACCAAGATTGAGCTTCTGGAGGCCACCGCCGACCACAGCGCCATTGCCAGGTTCATTGAGAAGAAAGGGGAAGGCATTCACCACATTGCCTTTGAGGTGGAAGATATTGTAGCGGAGATGGAACGCCTGAAAGGCGAGGGTTTTCAGCTGCTGAATGAGACGCCCAAGCGCGGCGCCGACAATAAACTGGTCTGTTTTGTACATCCAAAATCTGCCAATGGTGTGCTGGTGGAACTGTGCCAGGAGATTAAGGGATAGCGGATTACGTTTGTTTTAGGCCTGTTTTTCCAAAAACAGGCCTAAAACAGAAATTAGACAGAGTGAGATGATTGGAAGGGCAATAGACACTCGTAGGAGCTGCGCGCACTACGAGGTCGGCCGCGTTTATTGTCCGTCCATGGTAGGCCAAATTGCCTTCCAGGAACCTGCTTCTTGCGCTTTCCTAAAGGATACCTAGTAAAGGTTGGTTCCTTCCAGGAAACTATAGCCTAAGATAATCACGTGTTAAGATACTTGGCCAAAAGACAAGTAGTGCCGCCCGCCACTCAGAAGACCTCGTAGTGTGCGCAGCTCCTACGAGTGTCTCTGGCAAAGTGCTAACGACCTCATTGGTTACCAAGACACTTGAAGCTCAGGATCCCATTTCCGTTTTAAGCCTATTTTCCCAAAAACAGGCCTAAAACGGAAAAAACTGCAAGTTTGTCTAAGGCGGCCTGTTCCCGTACCTTTGCAGACCCAAGGCAGTGGTTCACCTGACAGGTGGGGGCTGCGGAAGGGATAACAATACTTTTTGCCCATGACCACCGATATCACGCTTCCAGATCACCCTATCTTTGCCACCATTGCCCATGCCGCACATGAACTGAAGGTAGAGGCCTACGTGATTGGAGGTTTTGTGCGGGACCTGGTACTAAAGCGTCCCTCCAAAGATATAGACGTGGTCTGTATTGGCAGCGGTATTGATCTGGCGCACGCCGTGTCCAAGAAACTGTCCCATACGCCCAAAGTGGCGGTGTTTAAGAATTTCGGGACGGCCATGTTGCGCACCGAGGATGGGTGGGAAGTGGAGTTTGTAGGCGCCCGCAAGGAGTCTTACAGCAGCCATTCCCGCAAACCCGAGGTAGAGCAGGGAACCCTGGAAGATGACCTGGCCCGCCGCGATTTCACCATCAACGCCTTGGGCATCAGCCTGAATGAGGAAACCTATGGCCAGGTGATTGACCGGTATGAAGGCCTCAAAGATATTCGGCGAAAGAACATCAAAACCCCGCTGGCCCCGGGCATTACTTTCTCAGATGACCCGCTGCGCATGATGCGTGCCATCCGGTTTGCCAGCCAGCTCAATTTTGACATTGACCCAGACACCTTTGACGCCATTGGCGAGAACAAGGAACGCATCAAGATTGTGTCACAGGAGCGAATCACGGATGAACTGAACAAGATCATTCTTTCCAAAACGCCATCGTACGGGTTCAAACTCTTGTTCCAGACTGGTCTGCTGCACCTCATCTTTCCTAAAATGGTGAAGCTGCACGGCGTGGAGACCATCAACAAGAACTCTCACAAAGATAATTTCTACCACACCCTGCAGGTGCTGGACAACGTGGCCGAAGTCTCTGATGACCTCTGGCTGCGTTGGGCCGCCATCCTGCACGACATTGCCAAGCCCGAGACCAAGCGCTACAATGAGAAGGTAGGCTGGACGTTCCATGGCCACGAGGACCGCGGCGCCCGCCAGGTGCCCAAAATCTTCGCTGACCTGCGCCTGCCCCTCAACGAGCACATGAAACAGGTGCAGAAACTGGTAAGGCTGCATTTAAGGCCCATTGCGCTGGTAAAGGAAACCGTCACAGATTCGGCGGTACGGCGACTCTTGTTTGAGGCCGGCGATGACATTGACCTGCTCATGCAGCTGTGCAAGGCAGACATCACCTCCAAGAACCATGATAAGGTAAAGCGGTATCTGCAGAACTTTGAGCGGGTAGAAATGAAACTGAAAGAGGTGGAGGAGAAAGACAGCCTGCGCAACTTCCAGCCGGTCATCACCGGCGACCTTATCATGCAGACCTTCGGAATTGCGCCGTCTAAGGAAGTGGGCGTCCTGAAGAATGCCATCACCGAGGCCATTCTGGAAGGGGTGATCCGGAACGAATACGAGGCTGCTTTCCCGTACCTACTAGAGAAAGGCAAGCAACTAGGGCTTACCCCAGTGGCTTCATAGAACCGGGGAAAAGTAAATTACCGGAACAGTAAATCCCGTTTTGGGCCTGTTTTTCAGAAAACAGGCCCAAAACGGGATTTAGATTTTTAGGGCTGTTACTTGCCTAAGGCACATTTCAAGGCTTCGGCCTGCATGGGAACGTGGTTTCTCCCTACTACGGCAAAGACCTTTTCACCTTTAAGAACTGCCTGCGAAAGAAGACGGTACATGTGGCGGTCCCGGTTTTCGCTGTTTAGGCGGTTAATTTCATTGGTGAACTTCCCGCCGGTTTCTTCACCGTTCCCGCCGGGGGTGAACCACGCGGCCGGGGCTTGCCACCAGTTTGCCGGTGCACTCCAGTATTTCTGATAGGCTACCTGGAGCGCCGCCACATCTGGCACCACATCCTCAAAGCCTTTTATGACGGTATTTACCTTAGCAAGCAGTTGCGCTACGGCATTTTGCAGTTGCTCGTCTTTCAGGCCTTTGCGGTCCCGCAGGCGGCAAGCTTCACGAAGCACAAAAAACAGTTTTATCTGCTCTTTGCTAAATCTACCGGTACTCAGTAATTGGTCTACTTCCTCCTGCGGCGACATTTCCAGAGATTGGGTTTTCAGGCCTTCGGCCAAGGCCAGAAACCGCACGTAGCCAGATTCACCTAGCTGCTGAATGGTTTCTTCTGCCGTGGCGGCCGTGCCTCTGTTAGGGCCCTCAAAGAAAACCAGGGTGGGTTTCTGGGTTTGCCAGGCCTGTTTGAATTGGGCAAACTGCGGATGCGCGGGGTCTGTGGAATGTTGGGCACCCATATAAGTAAGGCTCCCTCCGGCGGGGCCGGATAGGAACAAACTCCATTGGGTGGTAGGAGATTCTTTCCAGTTTTTGTAGGATTTCAGTTTCTGCTCACATCCCTGTGCCTTGCCCCAAAAAGGCAGGAAAGTTAGGGTGAGTAAAAACGGGAAGGAAAACAGGGTATGGAAGAACGGCTTCATAGTGCTTACCAATAATCTGAAGTTACAAGAAGAAAGAAGAAACCAATGTCAGGCTGTGGGCCTGAGGTTTACTGCTATAGGATTGGGGAGAAAATAGCAATTGTGCCCTTCCTGTTTCAGGATAGATGGGAAGGATGATCAGGAAGAGGGGAGGGAAGAAGAGGCTTCTACGCTGGAGAAGATAAAAGAAGTTGTTAGAGGTGGGAAGAAGCCCAAGCCTGACTTGGTGCCCTGGGGCGCTGCCGGCAGACTTGGTACTTCCACAACCACTACAACTAAAAGAGGGGAAAGAAAGGAGGACTTTGCCAGAAGCGCGTCCTCCTTGTACAAAGAGCCTCTTAAGAAATCCAAGAAAGAGGTCCTTTGCTTTCTTTGTTTTGAGCCTGTTTTCAGGAAAATGGCCTTAAAACAGGAAGGCTATTTTTTGCGGCTCACGCGAGACCCACCGGATTGGTCGGTTTCCACCTGCTTTACATCACCAGTGTACTGGATATTGCTGGCGCCGCTGGCTTCGGCTCTAAGGAAGTCCTGCACGTTCACCACGGTTTGGCTGGCGCCGCTCAGGTCTACGGTAGCGCGCTGGGCCACTAACTTGGCAGCCTCTATGTTGCTGGCGCCGCTTCCTTCAATGGAAAGGTCATCTGAATGGCCTTTCAGGATGGTTTTGGCGGCTCCGCTCAGGTCAAGCTCCAGGCGGCCGGTGCTAATGTTAATGGCCACTTCGCTGGCGCCTGATTGTTTCAAGCTAAAGCTTTCGGGCGCAAACCCTATGATTTCGGCTTTAGCCGCCCCGCTGAAGTCTACCAAAGACAGGTCTGGGGTTTCAACCTCAATGAGTACCGGGCGGGTGTTCATTTGCCATAGCTTTAGGAACTCGCTGTCGCGGTTAATCTTAAGCACGCCGTTCTGTACCCGCAGCTGTAGCTTGTCCAGCTCTTTCTCTGAGCCCGTTACCCGTACGTGGGTGCGGTAAGACTGCCTTACCCGTATGTGGTAGGCGCCGCCGGCCTCAATCTCTGTGAAGTCACGCACGTTGTAGATTTTGGAAATGCCTTCGTAGTCATCATCCAGAATAGCCAGGTCGTCATCCATGCTGGCGGCGGCGGCCGTTCTGTTGGCCGAAGTTCTGGCGGTAGAGTCTATCACGCTGCAGGTAAGGCAAACCAGGCGGCCCTCTTTCATCTGCCAGGTGTTGCTGGACAGGTCGTCTGAGTTGTACTCACCGTCGGTAATGTCATCGCTGAAATGGTTTGCAAAGCCTTCTGAAAAACGCAGTTTCTTGCCTTCAGGCACCAAGATTTTCAGGCTCATGTTCTGGTCCCGGAAGATGGCGTCCTGCTTGAAGGTGAAGGCGTCATCAAACCTTAGCACAGAATCCTGCTGTACCATTTTATAGTGGATCATCTGGGCATTCTTGATGGCTTCCTCTTCGTTCAGGCCTTGGGCCGAATAGGTCTGGATTACCTTCAGGTCTGGGCCGTTGTAGCCTTCCATGGTGAGGTTCATGCGGTGGCCGTACTGGTGAGACGTGTCTCTGATGTTAAAGACCAGCGTACCGTAAGTAGCCGCGGGGAACGCCTGTTCTTTTGAGATCTCGCCAGACTCCTGGAAGTTGCGCGAAGTAAGGATGATACCCGTGATAAGCGCTGCCACGGCTAAAAGCCACACGCCCAGCATAGACCAACCCACTGAAGGGCGCAGGTAGAACCTTTTGGCCAGCAAGCCAATGCCCAGCAGGAAAAGGAGCAGAGAAGGAATGAACCCGGCAAAGAAACCGGCCCATACCAGCCACGCAGGCACGGCATTGAAGAAGGCGGCTGCCGGAATATCTCCCATTTGGATATAGTCTGGCTGGTCAAATAAGCCTAAGCCCACCATAGCCATTACCATAAGAGCCACCATAAAACTGCCCGAGATCACCATCATCAGCAGCCCGGCAAATATGCGCACCAGGGTAATGATGCCAGACATAACCGGCTTCAGGACTCTGGACAGGGCTTGTATGATCTGGGCCACCAACCTAACCGGAAACAGAAGGACTTTGGCTAAGGTGCTCTCCTGGCCGTTAGCGTCCTGCATGTTCAGGTTGTTTTTAACAGATTCCTCTATACTGGAGAGCGTGACGGGGTTTCCCTGCATTTGCACCCGCTCTGTAATGGTTTTCGCCTCTGGTACGGCAATCCATAAGACAATGTAGGCAATAAGGCCCACGCCAAAGAAGAACAGGAGCACAAACAGCAACCTGATAATGGCCACGTCTGCTCCAAAGTAGATGGCGATACCGCTGGCTACGCCGCCCAGTTTCTTGTCTACCGGGTCTCTGAACAGCTTGCGTACCGGAATCTCTGGCAAAGCCTCGTTTTTAGGCAAGGCAATCCAGCAGATGGCATATACAATCACGCCAAACAGGGTGAAACCGCCTGTGAAGGGAACGCCCAACACCATTAAGACAAATGCCAGCCGTATCCAGAGCGGGTCAATTTGCAGGTAATTGGCAATGCCGGCAGATACCCCGGCCACCACCTTGCGGTTCACGTCGCGGTAGAGGCGCTTGCGTTCAGTAGGCGCGGGCTCAACGGGAGGGATGGTGCCATACTGGGCTTGTCCCGGCCCGGTTTCAGCCTGTTCGGCTTCTACGGTCTCAAAGTCGGCTATGGTTCCCATTTGAGCGGTGAGGGCCTGCACGTCGTCCAGGGTGATCACTTGCTTACCGGGGTTCAGGCGGGAGAAGAAGATCTCCGCAATTCGGGACTCAATATCTGCCACAATCTCTTCATGCCCCTCATACGAGGAGAAGTAGCCCTTGATGGCGGCAAGGTATTGGCTCAACATCTCGTAGCCGTCTTCCTCTACATGGAAGATCATGCCTTGCAGGTTGACACTTATGTTCTTTTTCATGGCTAGTTGGATTTCTTGCGGTTGATGATGAAGGTGGTGGAGTCTACCAGTTCCTGCCAGGTGAGGCGGAGCTGCTCTAGAAACTCAGTGCCGGTGGCGGTGAGTTTGTAGTATTTGCGCGGCGGCCCTGAGGTGGATTCCACCCAGGAATAGTCTAGGAGTCCGGCGTTCTTCAATCTGGTCAGCAGTGGGTAGAGCGTCCCCTCCACTACTATCATTTTGGCGGCGGTAAGTTCCTCT
The DNA here is from genome assembly GCF_054781795.1 of Rufibacter soli. Classification (NCBI taxonomy): domain Bacteria; kingdom Pseudomonadati; phylum Bacteroidota; class Cytophagia; order Cytophagales; family Hymenobacteraceae; genus Rufibacter; species Rufibacter soli. The sequence goes on from NZ_BAAGTS010000002.1 coordinate 824,952, forward strand.
AACATATCAGAGGCATATACTTCGCCGCGGGCGATGATCTCCAGAATGCAGTACTCCAGAATCCCTTTGCGCATCTGCACTTGTGTGTTTTCTACTTTCATGGTCTGTGAGTCTGAATTATTGATACAAATATATTAGAAGGTACTATGTAAAACAAGGTACTGGTGAAATTTATTTTTTGTTTCAGGTTTAGGGCCTTATTTCGGTTTTAAGGGAAATAAAGGTCACTTGGAGAATTCAAAGGGAGGGATATAAAAGAAATATGGCCTTGAGTGGAACAGAGAAGGCCAATTGGGTGTATTAGGCGTGAGCAGGAATGCGTTATATTATAATTATAGAAAGCTATCTTTGCCTGTTATCCCCAGTTGCAATAATCTTCTGATTTTTATGGTAAAAAAACTATTACCACTTATACCTCTTCTCTTTCTTTTACTAGTGCCTGGTCTCACCCAGGCCCAGGATATCTCTGCGCCCAAGTACAGCAATGAATTCCTGAACATAGGGGTAGGTGCCAGGGCCTTGGGCATGGGAGGCGTGCAGTCTGCCATTGTGCGGGACGCCACCGCCGGCTTCTGGAACCCCGCCGGCTTGGTAGGCTTGCCTAAACGCCATAATGCGGTGTACATGCACTCTGAGTTGTTTGCCGGCATCATCAAAAATGACTACGGTTCCTACGCCACTAACCTGGACTCGGCCAGTGCGCTGGCCTTTTCGGTGATACGGGTGGGGGTAGATGACATAGCAGATACCCGCCGGCTGCAAAATGAGTACGGGGCTATTCAATATGATAGCATTGAATTCTTCTCTGTGGCAGATTACGCCTTCCTGGCTTCTTATGCCCGGCAAAGCAATCTGTTGAAAGGCCTTACCTTGGGCGCCAACGCCAAGATCATCTACCGCAACGTAGGTAAGTTTGCCAACGCCTGGGGGTTTGGCATTGATGCCGGTGCCCAACTGCGCCGCGGCAACTGGCAGTTTGGCGCCATGGCCCGTGACATTACCACCACCTTCACCGCCTGGAAACTGAATCCGGAGGAACTGGAAGATACGTATCTGCAGGACGAGACTTCATTTAATGCCAACAGCATTGAGATTACGTTGCCCCGTTTGATCCTGGGCGCAGGGCGGTCCTTTCAGTTTGCCAACCGCTTCTCTGCCTTAGTGGCCACAGACCTGGACATCACCTTTGACGGCAAGCGCAACACTCTTATCTCAACGGGCCTGGTTTCTGTTGACCCACGGGTAGGATTGGAAGTTGGGTATGCCAACGCAGTATTTTTGCGCGGCGGCTTTAATAACGTGCAAAAGATAGAAGACCTGAACGGGAAGAGCAGCTGGAAAGTACAACCCAACTTTGGAATTGGGGTAGCCACCCACGGCTTGAATCTAGACCTGGCTTTGTCTAAGGTATCTGACAACTCCCAAGTGTCCTCCGTGATTGTTTCTTTAGCCTATAGTTTTGATTGATTTTTGTGTGCGAGGTACTAATATGAAAACACCCTACTATTTTAAAAGCTTTTTCCTGGCACTTGTTGCTTCCATGGCCGTCCTGGCTTCTGTGCAGACCGCTTTTGCGCAGCAGGTAACCTATGGCAATGAGTGGATCAACTACAGCCAGAAATACTACAAAATCAAAGTGCCGGCAACCGGTATCTATAAACTGGACCAGGCTTACCTTCAGGCCGCTGGCATCACAGGCGTAGACCCGCGTAACTTCCAGCTGTTCCGAAGAGGAGAGGAAGTTTCCATCCATATTTCCGGTGAAGCTGATGGCTCATTCGATGCCGGAGATTTTATTGAGTTCTACGGGGAGATGAATGACGGGACGCTTGACCGCGAACTGTACAAAGACCCTAATGCCAACCACATCAACACGTACTATAGTCTATACACAGATACCGCCGCTTATTTCCTGACCTGGTCATCGGTGAGAGGGAAAAGAATGACTACTGCCAACCAAGATGCGACAGGTCTCACCGCTGAGCCCTGGCACTGGCAGGAAAACTTATTGATTGATAACTGGGAGTACGCCAGAGGGAAAAGATACGGCGAGAACTATATGTCTTGGATGGATGCCGGGGAAGGATTCACCGGTGGCCCTTTCACTACCTGGAATTTTAGTCTGCCTGGTATGGCCACTAATATGTTTAGCAGCGGCGGTGCCCCTAAGGTGGAAATTGCTTTTATGGGTGCTAGTGATACTAACCATGATGTGGAGGTCTTTGTTACCCCTCCTGGCGGCACAGAACGATTGGTAGGTACTGTAAAGATGAATGGGTATAGTGCCGCAAAGCAGCAATTTACTCTCGCTACCAGTGACTTTGCTACAAACGGTACCTTAGTATTACGGATAACATCAAAAACGACCGGATCAAGAGTCAGGACTACTTATTTTAAGACTATCTACCCGCAACGTAATACTATTGCCACTGCAGGTGTAAACTTATATTTCCCAACCCCTTCCGCGGCCCCCTTGTACTACCTTTTTGAGGGAGGTGGTGCAGTCAATGCCACCGGGTATGATGTTTCATCACCTGATAATATCAAGCGTTTGGCAGGAAATGTGAGTGGGGCCCAGAAAGGCTTTGTTTTCCCTGCTGGTTTTACCAAAGGTATCTTATGGACGGGGGCAAATCTTGTTCCGCTTGCTGCTAAGGAAGTTAAGTTCAGATCAATGGCCGGCAATAAAGCCTCCTATGTGATTATCTCGCACCAAAGCCTGATGAAGGCCGTAGGTTCTTCCACTAACCCAGTCCGTGATTATGCCGCCTACCGTGCATCGGCTGCCGGAGGCAAATATGATACGCTGGTGATGGAGGTAGGGCAACTGTACGACCAATACTTTTACGGAGATAAATCCTCTGCTGCCATCAGGCGGTTCATGAAGTTTCTCATAGCCAATGGCCAGCCAAAACATTTGTTCTTAATTGGCAAGGCATTGGAGGCGGCAGAGACGGCAGATGTGCGTAAAAATCCTAATACTTTAGGGGTTAAGGATTTGGTGCCTACGGCCGGTTTTCCTGGGTCAGATATTTTATTTACCTCAGATTGGGAAATAGGGGAGTACACACCAAAGGTGGCTACCGGGCGTATTCCGGCAAATACGCCCCAAGAAGTGTTGAACTACTTAAATAAAGTGCGGCTTCATGAGTCACTTCCCCAAAATCTGGATTGGCGGAAAAACGTGCTCCATTTAGGGGGTGGTATAGAGGGGGCAGAACGCAACACCTTGGCTGCTTACTTAAAGAGTTACGAAAGAATTGCCGAAGGGAAATGGTGGGGTGCAAACGTGATTTCAAAGTTTAGAAGTGCTACTGCCGGGCTAGATACCGTCAATGTTTCTAAGGAAGTAAATGCTGGTCTAAGCTTAATTACCTTCTTTGGCCACAGCTCAACTACCACCTCAGACTTAGATATTGGCTTAGTATCTAATGTTCTAACAGGTTATAAGAACCAGGGAAAATACCCAATGATCTTGATGAATGGGTGTAACGTGGGAAACAGCTTTATTCCTGCTAAGTCTTTTGGGGAGGATTGGTTATTAACCCCAGATAAAGGCGCTATTGCTTTTATAGGACAAGACAGCTATGGGTACTCATCCCTGCTGAATATATTTAGTACTTATTTCTATAAGACCTGTTTCAGTGATGAAAATTACTTTGGTAAGCCACTGGGTATCCAACACAAACAGGTAACCAATACGCTTGCTTCCGCCGTGAGCGGAGAAAGTGCCATTGCCATGATTACGCAAATGATTTTGCAATCTGATCCTGCCTTAGTACTGGTTGCTCCTGAAAAAGCAGACTATGCCATTGAGAAAGGTGGGGTTCAGGTAACCGCCCTTGATGGCGGGAAGATCACGGCAAACTCTGAAAGCTTTATGTTGTCAGTAGATGCCAGAAACCTTGGTAAAGTAAATGACTCTCCCTTCTATGTATCTGTCACCAGAACATTGGAGAACGGCACAGAAATTCTGTATGATTCAATTAAGGTGCCGGCCATCTATTACCGAGACACGCTTAAACTGGAGTTAGCCGCCAAAACACCAGATGGGTCAGGGGTGAACAAATTCAGGGTTAAGTTAGACCACACAGACACAATTCCGGAAATTGATGAAACTAATAATGAAGCCACGTTTGAAGTTTTCATCTCTAGAAGTGGGGTAGTGGCTTTAACTCCTTATGAATATGGAATCGTGTCAGGGGATAAAGTAAAACTGGTAGGGCAGTCAACTGACTTGTTATCTTCTGCCAGGGATTACTATTTTGAAATAGATACTACTGCCACCTTTAAAAGTCAATGGAAAAAGACCCGAGTTGTGAATGCAGGGCTTTTACCCACTTGGGAAATGCAACTCCCTACCACCGGAATGCCTAAGGACAGTATGGTGTATTTCTGGCGATTAAGGTACAACACATTCGCAGCAGGCGAAGATACGGTATGGGCGGTAAGCTCGTTCCGGCATATCCCTAAAAGCCCATCTGGTTGGTCACAGGCCCATATAGGGCAGTTGGCTAAAGCAAACCTGCAAAGAGTAGAGCTTAATACAAGCGCCAATAAGGTAGAATTTGCACCCCTTTATAAAACCCTTTTGCTAAAAGGCGGCGGTGGCGGTTTGCCTATGTCCAGAAGTGCCCCTTTTGGGGTGTTTATTGACAACAATGCCTTCTTCTGGGATAACTGCGGGTACACTACTGCTAATATTTTGGCAATTGTGCTTAATGATGTGACGTTAGAACCTTATACCGGCATGCCTACCAATACTGGTTGGCGATGTGGTTTAGAGCAGCAATTTGTTTATCAATTCGGGGATTTGAACTATGCGGCTTATCAGGACAGGCTGGAAGCTTTCTTGAAGGCTGTTCCAGCAGGATACCACGTAGCTATGGTAGGGATCAATGCTATTCCTTATGAGACCTTTAAGCCATCCTTGAAAGATGCTTTTAAAGGAATTGGTTCTTCTATTATTGATGGTCTCAAGAATGGTGATCCATTTGTGATTCTTGGTAAAAAAGGAGCTGCCTCTGGCACCGCGCTGGAATTAGGAGGTAATGATACAGACGCTGCCCCAAGAAACATGCAGGCAGTGCAGGTAGAAAAAGTGCTGCAGGTGAAAGGCGACCAGGGAACGCTTACTTCCTCCCTTATTGGGCCGGCTACTGAATGGACTTCTTTGCATCATCAGGTCCAGCTGGAAAGTTCAGACAGCTATCAGTTAGATGTCATTGGGGTAGACAAAGACGCCAAGGAGACGGTATTGTCTACTAATGTTACTTCCTCGTCATTGAGCCTGACAAACATAAGTGCCAGCACTTACCCTTACCTGAAATTGAAGTTAGCCTTAAAGGATGAGGTAAATCGGACCGCTCCCCAACTGAAACAATGGACCGTTTTATACAAAGGTGTGCCAGAAGGACTTGTGCGCCCAGATTTGGTGGGGGTAGATAAATACAAGAACCTTTCTGAGCAGGCAAATTCAGGCCAGGTGGATTTACGGTTTGCCTTCCATAACATCAGTGATATGAATTTCAGTGATTCTCTTACTGTGGAGGCGAATGTATTTGGGGAGAGTGGGAAAAATACGCTTACCAAATTCAAGGTGAAGCCACTGTTGAAAGGAGATACCGTATACTTCAATCATAAATTTTCTACGGTGAATCTGAAGGGTAACAACCGGTTAAGGGTTACGGTGAACCCTCGCCTGTTACCGGAGCAGTACTACTTCAACAATACTCTTGAAGTTCCATTTACGGTCGGGACTTTAGCTGGAATGCCGCCGGTGTTGGATGTAGTGTTTGACGGAGTAAGGATTCTGGATGGTGACATTGTCTCGCCTAGCCCAGTAATCAGCATGCTGTTAAAAGATAATAACCGCAAGATTCCTATCACGGATCCATCATCCATGAAAGTATACCTGAAAAAACCGGGTGCCGATTTCGTGGAGATTGATGTAGCCAGTAACCCCAATGTGCGTTATTTTGCCGCTGATGACAAAAATGATTTCCGGGTGGAGTACCAGCCAGAAGGATTAGCAGACGGCAAATACACCTTAGAGGTACAAGGGTTTGACGCCCTTGGGCAACGGGCCGGAAATGAGCGGTACAGCATCAATTTTGAGGTGGTGAACGAGGCTTCGGTCTCCAACTTCTACCCGTACCCTAACCCGTTCTCGTCCAAGACCAAGTTCATCTTTACGCTGACCGGCAGCAAGGTGCCAGATAAGATGAAAATCCAAATCATGACCGTGACCGGAAAAGTGATACGTGAGGTGCAGAAAGAGGAACTGGGACCCATCCACATAGGCAACAACGTCTCTGAGTTCGCCTGGGACGGCACCGACGAGTACGGCGACCGCCTGGCCAATGGCGTTTACCTGTACCGGGTAGTCATGGACAACGGTCCCGAGGAGATGAAGCACCGCAGCACCGCCGGCGACAAATCATTTAAGAAAGGCTACGGCAAAATCTACATCCTGCGGTAATACCTGTTTTGGGCCTGTTTTTCGGAAAACAGGCCCAAAACGCCAAACAGCTAAAACAGAAAGGCCACCGGCATTGCCGGTGGCCTTTCTGTTTTAAAATTCAGTGTATGAACCAGTTTCCGTTTTGAGCCCGTTTTGGCCAAAACAGCCTTAAAACAGCCGGCAACACTGGAGGTTGCCCGGCGCTAGTTCTGGCTGAACCCTGCTTTCCGTTGGAAGGTGAAAAAGGTGTAGGGATAGGCGTGTTTCTCGTCGGCAAGATGCTCTTCCTGCGCGGTGACTTCCCAAGCCTCGGTGTCCAGCTCCGGGAAATACACGTCGCCCTCAAAAGACTCATGCACCAGGGTGAGGTACACCACCTCGGCCAGGGGCAGGGCCTGGCGGTAAATCTCGCCGCCACCTACCACCAGCACCTGCTCGTCCAGGGCCAGGCTTTGCTGCAGCGCCTCCTCCAGGGACGAAGCCACTAGGCAGCCTTCAGGGGCTTGGTAATCGGGTTGGCGGGTGACAATGACCGAGGTGCGGCCAGGCAAAGGCTTGCCTATGGCCTCAAAGGTTTTACGGCCCATGATCATGGGGTGGCCCATGGTAAGCTGCTTGAAATGCTTGAGGTCCTGGGGCAGGTGCCAGATCAGTTGGTTGTCTTTGCCGATGACGCGGTTTTCCGCCATGGCTACTACTAGGCCTATCATAAAGTGTGGTGAAAAGTGAAGCCCCGCAAGAATTCTTTGACGGTCATGCGTTTCTTGCCTTCCATCTGCAGCTCCTCCACCGCGTAGCCCGTGTCGTTGCCGCACTGCACGTAGAGGTAATTCTTGCCATCTGTAGTGTAGAGGCCTGGGGAGGAATGCATGGGGAAATCCAGCGGATGGCCCGAGAAGATCTTGAACTGTTTGTCATCCAGCAGGGTCCAGGCCGCCGGGTATGGCGATAAGCCCCTTATGAAATTATGCACCTCCTGGGCCGGGCACTGCCAGTCTATCTGACAGGTCTGCTTGAAAATCTTGGGCGCCATTTTGAGCGGTTCCTGCAGCTTTGGCTGCGGATAGGGCTGCATGCGGTCCTCCACAATGGCCTGCACGGTTTCCAGCAGCAGCTCAGCCCCGGCGTGCTTGAGTTTCTCATACAGGGTGCCGAAGTTGTCTTTGGGGTCTATGGCCACCTTCTTCTGGAGGATGATATCGCCGGTGTCAATCTCGTGCTGTAGGAAGAAGGAGGTGACGCCGGTCTCCTGGTCGCCGTGGATGAGGGCCCAGTTGATGGGCGCCGCGCCACGGTAATGCGGCAGCAGGGAGGCGTGGATGTTCAAAGAGCCCAGCGGCGGCATGTTCCAGACGGCCTCGGGCAGCATCCTGAAGGCCACAATCACCTGCAGGCTGGCCTCGTAGCTCTGGAGCTCCTCCTGGAAGGCGGGGTCTTTGAGATTGGTGGGCTGCAGCACCGGAATATTGAACTGCAGGGCCGCTTCCTTCACCGGCGAGGGCACCAGCTTGAGGCCCCGGCCCGAGGGTTTGTCTGGCGCTGTGATCACGGCCACCACGTTCCAGCCGTTCTCCACCAGGGCCTGGAGGGCGGGCACCGCAAAGTCTGGGGTGCCCATAAAGATAATCCGGAGGTCTTCTTTCCGCATGATGTTATTCAAAGTCTGGGTACAGCAGGTATTGTTTCCTCATTTTCTTATACGCGTCCAGGCCAGGTTTCCAGGAGTCGCGGATCTCTTTTTCGGTCTTGCCGGCCATGACCTGCTTCTGCAGCTCGTCTGTGCCGGCCAGGCTTTTGAAGAAGTTGTTGAAGAACTTCTCCTTCTGGCCAGATTTCTGGTAGAAGTCCAGCAGGTAGCTCAGGGTGAAATTCTCCTTCAGTTTCAGGTTACGCAGGTCTTTGCCGTAGCACACCTGGTTTTTGTAGGGTGGGTCCATGGACATGCCCTGGATAGGCACCGGCGTGAAGGAGAAGGTTTTGTCAGGGTAGTACGGCGCGCCGATCACCTGGAAGGGCATCTGGGTGCCGCGGCCCTGGCTTACCGTGGTTCCCTCAAACAGGCACAGGAACGGGTAGAGTCTGATGGACTGGTCATTGGGTAGGTTAGGCGACGGCTTGATGGGTAGCGAGTAGAACATCTTGTGGTTGTAGTTCTTCACCGGAATGGTTTTGACCTGGGCCTGCACGCCGTTCTTGAGCCATTTCTCGCCGTTGATCATCAGGGCGTACTCGCCCAGCGTGAGGCCGTGGGCAATAGGAATGGTGTTCATGCCCACGAAGGACTTGAACTTGGCGTCCAGCACCGGCCCGTCAATGAGGTAACCAATGGGGTTGGGGCGGTCCAGTAGAAGCATAGGCTTGTTCTGCTCGGCGCAGGCTTCCATCACGTAGTGCATGGTGCTGCTGTAGGTATAGAAACGCACGCCCACGTCCTGGATATCAAAAAGCACAACGTCTACGTCTTTGAGCTGTTCGGCAGAGGGCTTTTTGTTGCTTCCGTAAAGGGACAGGATGGGCAAACCGGTTTTAGAGTCGGTGGTGTTACTGATGTGGGCGCCGGCATCGGCATCACCCCTAAACCCGTGCTCCGGCGCGAAGATGACGCTGATTTTCACGCCCCGGCTCAATAAAGTATCCACCAAGTGGGTTTTACCGATGGTAGAGGTCTGGTTCACCACCATGGCCACGCGCTTGCCCTGCAGGTAGGGCAGGTACAACTCTGTCTGTTGCGCGCCCGTTAGGAGGGAGGTCTGCGGCTTGGCCTTGGGTGCGCTAGCCGCAGAGCCCGCGTTGGCCGAGGTGGACGAGCTGCTGACCGCGGGCACAGAGGCGGTTTGCTGGCAGCTGGCCAGGGTGAGACAGAGGGCCGCGGTGCGGAGGAGGGTAGAAAGCATAGGTTTAAATTAAGAACAGAACTATCTTTAAGCACAAATTAGACGAAGTGAATCTTTCCCGTTACATAGCCAGCCGTTTGGCCGGCGCCCGTTCAGACTCTTTTACCGCATCGGTCACAAAAATAGCAAAGTTCAGCGTAGGGCTGGGCATTGCCATCATGATTGTGTCCTTTGCCATCCTGGAAGGTTTCCGGTATGAGATACAGGCCAAGATCTTCAGTTTTGGCGGGCACCTGCAAATTAGCAAATTTGACACCAACAATTCGTTTGAGGGTTACCCCATGGGCACCTCCACCGGCCTGGGAGACTACAAAAAGATACCCGGGGTGGCGCACCTGCAGCCCTTCGCGCGCAAGACGGCCATCATCAAAACCGAGGACGAGGTGCTGGGCGTGGTGCTCAAAGGGGTGGACTCTACCTATGATTTTAGGGGCATGAAGGCCAACCTGGTGAACGGCAATGTGCTCAAATTTAGTGATACGGCCGCCTCCAACGAGATCATGATGAGCCAGCTCATGGCCAACAAGCTGCACCTGAAGGTAGGCGACAAGGTGCTGTTTTACTTTATTCAGAACCCGCCCCGCATGCGTCGCTTTACGGTGAAAGGCATTTTCAAGACCGACCTGGAGGAGTTTGACAACGTGTACGTGCTGGGCGACCTGCAGCAGATACGCGACCTCAACCAGTGGGCCGATACCCTGGTGGGCGGCTATGAGATTTTGCTCAGCGACTTTACCCAGATAGACACCGTCACCAGCCAAGTCTTTGACAAGATGAACTATGACCTGCAGCTGGAGAAAATCACCGACACCTACGCCCAGCTCTTTGACTGGCTGGAGCTGCTCAAGCGAAACGTCATCATCTTCCTGGTGCTCATTGTGTTCGTGGCCACGTTCAACATGGTCTCTACGCTCTTTATCATGATTCTGGAGCGTACCAACATGATTGGAGCCCTCAAGGCCATGGGAGCCACCAACGGGCAGATACGGGGCATTTTCCTGCACCGGGGCCTGCGCCTTACTATTGCGGGTTTGATAGGCGGCAACGTGCTGGCGCTTCTGTTCTGCGGCGTGCAGGATTATTTCCACCTCATCCCTCTGGACCCCGAGAACTACTACATGGACACCGTGCCCATCCACTGGGACTGGCGCATCTGGGTAGGCATAAACGGGGTGACGTTCCTACTCACCATGGTGTCTGTGATGCTGCCCACCCTGCTTATCTCCCGCATCCACCCGGTCAAAGCCATCAAGTTTGATTAACTAACGTGCACTCCTGTTTTAAGCCTGTTTTCCAGAAAACGGGCCCAAAACAGGAGTCGTCTGATTTTTCTATGGACGGGGCAGGCGATACTCTTTTGGTTAATGTCCAGCACATTTACTGGTGGGCATTATCTCGGCATAATATGGTGTTTTAAGCCCGTTTTTCGGGAAACAGGCTTAAAACGCAAGGTGCTGCTAGCCACTTTTCATGGGTGATTTGGCGGTAAGCCTTCGGGCCTTTTGCCCAGTTGGCGCCAGGGTTTCCCTTCGCCCGGCGAGGCCTACTTGAACTCTATCCCTTCGCGGTCAAAGGCTTCCTTTACTTTCTCGTTCAAGGCTTCAGATACCTCTTGGATGCGGTAATCGCCGCGCTGTACCCATACCTTGAGGGAAAGCGTCATGGTCTGGCCCGCCAGCTTTTCCACCCCCACAGAGAAGGCCGGCTCCTGCAGGATCCTGGGGTCTGAGGCAATGACCCGCTCCAAAATGCTCCGCACCTTGGTCAAGGGCACGCCGGCATCTACGGAGTAGGTGATATCCAGCCTGCGGTGGCTCTCCACGTCATAATTCACCACCACTGAGGAGGCTAGAGGCCCGTTGGGCAGGTAGACGGTCTTATGGTCTTCGGTCCGGATGACGGTGTTGAAGATATTGATGGTGCACACGGTCCCTTTCTGCCCCTGGGCCTCAATGAAATCCCCCACCCGGAAGGGCTTAATAGTAAGGATCAGCACCCCGCCGGCGAAGTTGGCCAGACTACCCTGCAAGGCTAAACCCACGGCCAGACCGGCCGAGCCCAATAGGGCAATGAAAGAAGTAATCTCCAGGCCTACCTGCGCGATCACCATCATGATGAGCAGCACCAGCAGCACTATTTTGAGCAGGTTCCGCAGGAAGGGGCGCAAAGACGGGTCCACGTTCTTGCTCTTCATGAGCCGGTAGGTGAAATCTGTGATGCGCCGGATTATCCAGAGGCCCACCAGCAGCAGGAAAAGCGCGATGAGGATTTTGATGCCGTAGAGAAGGGCGAAGTCCTGGATTTTTTGGAGGGAGGAAGAAAAGTTAAGCATAAAATAGCCAGAGAATCTGGGGAATAAAAAGCTGAATTGGAAAAAGGATACTTACGACAGAACCTTACATTTCAAGATTAAATTAGGGTCCAGGCAGATCTGGCGGTAAAACGCCTCCTCTGCGGGGGCGCACACCCCCGGGAAGTCACCGGACTTGCCCAGCAGATCCGTCATGACCTGGAAGTGCAGGTGCGGGGGCCAATCGCCGTTCTCGGGGTAGGGGCCCATGGTGGCGATCTGCTCACCGGCGGCTACTGGTTTTCCTGCAAAAAGCCCTTCTAAGGAGGTTCGGCTCAGGTGCCCGTAGAGCGTGAAGAATTCCAGGCCTTCCAGTTCATGCCGCATAATGATGGTAGGGCCGTAATCCCCGAAGTTGGCATTGTCCTGGAAACTGTGCACGTGACCGGCCAGTGGGGCGTAGATGGGAAGACCCGCGGGCGCCCAAATGTCTACCCCCAAGTGCAGGGAGCGGGCTTCAGAAGTATTATCAAAATGCGCGCTTCGGCGGTAAATAACCCGGTTTTCAAAATAACCGCCCACACCTATCGTAGCCTGCTTCTCCTCCAGCAGGTGCTGGACCAACTGCTCAAAGGTGGCAGTATCGCGTAAGTCGGCGTGTAGCAGGGCGGGGTTGGCGGCGGTAAAGTCCAGGTGCGCCACGTGGGGACCGTTCAGGTCTTGGTCTAAAAGAGGGGCAAAGGAGACGCGGGGCGCAGATAAAAGGGAAGTCAGTTTGGAAGAGTTATCCATAGAAGGGCTCTGAAACGTAATGGTAAAGATTGAATAGGGCAAGTTACTGGAAAATCCAAACGGACGATCGCTTTTTTTTCTGATTGTTCGGGTGGGAGAATGAAATGTTGTAACTTTCCTCCTTTATTAGTTTAAGCAAACCCAAACCGCTTCCGTTTTTCGTACACAAACTATGAGCAACGCCTATTACACCATGAAAGTGGCGGACATCACGCAGGAAACGTCAGATGCCCTCACCCTTCATTTAGACCACCCAGACCGCAAAAACATCCCCTATACCCCGGGCCAGTTCCTTACTTTAATTCTCACCATTGACGGGAAAAAAGTACGCCGGTCCTACTCCTTATGCAGCACCCCAGATGAGCCTTACTTCTCCGTTACCGTAAAACGCGTGGAAGGCGGCATGGTATCCAATTTCCTGGCAGACCATGTCTTGATTGGAGATGAAATTGAAGTGATGTCACCCCTGGGGAATTTCGCCTTGCAAGCAAACCCAGCGCTAAAAAGACATCTTTTCTTCTTCGGCGGGGGCAGCGGCATCACTCCGCTTATGTCCATGCTCAAGAACACCTTGAAATATGAGCCGCAAAGCCGTGTCACGCTTATCTACGGAAACCGCAACCTGGACTCTGTTATCTTTAAAGACCAGCTGAACCAGCTGGAGCAGCAGAACCCAGACCGGCTCAAGATCGTGCACGTATTCAATGAGTCTATGGCAGATGCCACTGAGTCTCAGGAAAATATAGGCTTGCTAGACCGTAAAATGGTGCTACGCCTGCTGGAGAACCTGCGGGTACCGGGCTATGACCAGGAAAGCTACTACATGTGCGGCCCAGAAGGCATGATGAATGAGGTGCGTGATGCCCTGCAGTTCATGAGTGTACCGGCCAACCAAGTGTTCAAGGAAAGCTTCACCGTGCCCACTACCCAGGAAGACCATGGGGCAGATGTGGCCGCTGCCGCTGAAACAGATGAAATTATTGCCCGCACCGTCACCATCTTGTATGAAGGCAAAGAGTACCAGGTGGAGGTTGAGCCAGATGAAACTATTCTGGAAGCCGGCCTGAAAGCCGATATTGATTTGCCCTACTCTTGCCAGGCCGGTCTTTGCACCGCCTGCATTGGCAAATGCCTGAGCGGCCGCGTGCATTTAGATGAGCGCGAGGGGCTTTCAGATGCCGAAATTGAGAAAGGCTACGTACTCAACTGCGTGGGCCACCCGCTTACCGCCAATGTAGTGATAGAAATTGGCTAATCGTTTTTGACCTGTTTTATGGAAAACTCCCCCAAAACAATTGTATTGCCACAGCCTAAGCCCCGCACGTACCTGCCCCAGGATTTCCAGGTCTCAGATTGGAACTCCCTGGAACCGTACTTTGAGGAACTGAAAACCCGGGCATTACATTCACAGGAAGAGCTGGAGAAGTGGATTGCCGACCGCAGCGAACTGGAAAGCGTGCTTTCTGAGAACCTGGCCTGGCGCTACATCAAAATGACCTGTGACACCCAGGACCAAGCCCTCACGGAGGCCTTCCAGTTCTTCGTGACGGAGATTGAGCCCAAGGCCTCGCCGTATGATGATGCCTTTAACCGCAAGCTGGTGGAATCACCGTACGTGAACGGGTTAGATGAGCAGCGGTTCAGGATTTACCTGCGGGGCGTGCGCCGGGCCATAGAGTTGTTTAGGGAGGAGAATATTCCCCTACAGACCGAGATCAGCACCAAGCAGCAACAGTACGGTGCCATTGCCGGGGCCATGACCGTAACCCTGGACGGCCAGGAGATGACCCTGCAGCGCGCCTCTGACCGCCTCAAGCAAACAGACCGCGCCGTGCGCGAGGAAGCGTATCTGGCTATCCAGAACCGCCGCCAACAAGACAAGGAAAAGCTGGACGACCTTTACACGGAGCTGATCCAGCTCAGGCACCAGGTAGCCCTCAATGCCGGCTTTGACAACTTCCGGGATTACATGTTTGCCGCCCTGGGCCGCTTTGACTACGGGCCCCAGGACACGTTCCTGTTCCACCAGGCCATTAAAGAGCAGGTGGTTCCGGCTACCCGCCAGATAGACCGAGAGCACAAAGAACTCTTAGGAGTTAATCCCCTTCGCCCTTGGGATCTGGACGTAGACCCTAGCCTGAAGCCGCCCTTAGAGCCTTTCAAGACGGGAGAGGAACTACTGGAGAAAACTATTGCCATCTTCTACAAACTGGATTCGTTCCTGGGTGACTGCCTGGTGACCATGCGCGAGATTGGGCACCTGGACCTGGAATCCAGGAAAGGGAAGGCTCCCGGGGGCTACAATTACCCGCTGGATGAGATTGGGGTACCGTTCATCTTCATGAATGCCACCTCCTCGCTGCGCGATGTGGTGACCTTGCTGCACGAAGGAGGCCACGCCGTGCACTCCTTCCTGACCCGTGACTTGCCGCTGAACGCCGCCAAACACCCGCCCTCTGAGGTGGCCGAGTTGGCCTCCATGTCTATGGAGCTGCTTACCATTGACCACTGGGATATTTTCTTTCCTAACCAGGAGGATCTGGTTCGCGCCAAGCGCCAGCACCTGGAAAGCGTGTTAGAGACGTTCCCTTGGGTAGCTACTATTGACAAATTCCAGCATTGGGTGTATGAGAACCCTGCCCACACGGTAGAGGAACGGCACCAGAACTGGGTACGCATTTTTGAGGAGTTCAACCAGCAGGAAGTAGACTGGAGTGGCTTGGATTACCTGAAACCCTATATCTGGCAGAAACAGTTGCACCTCTATGAAGTACCTTTCTACTACATAGAATACGCCATGGCTCAACTGGGCGCCGTAGCCGTCTGGAAACGTTATAAGTCTGACCCAACAGCAGCCCTGGAAGGCTATAAAAAGGCCCTTAGCCTGGGCTACACCGTCACCATTGGCGAGATCTACGAGGCGGCCGGAATCCGGTTTGACTTTTCCAGTGCCTACATCCAGACGCTGGTAGACTTTGTAAAGGAGGAACTAGCCAAACTGGAAAGCTAAGTACCATAGACCCATCAAAAGTGGGGAATCAGTAAAAACAGAGCGGCCGCAGAAATAATCTGCGGCCGCTCTGTTTTGGGGGTGTTTTGGCAAAAACAGGCTCAAAACGCACGTTGGTATTTTAGGTTGTTTCTTATTCCTCCTCGTCCTCCTCAATAGGTTGGGCGTTTTTATCTACCCACTGAAACAGCGGGAACGCCTGCAGCGTGTCATAGGGCTTGCCTAATTTGGGTACTTGCTTGCGGTACCTCCTGAGCAAGGTATTGATTTCCTTGGCGGTTTGGTCATAGCGGCCCCGGTAGAAAACCACCTCGTTCTGGTGGTTGCTGATGCTCTGCTGAAGGGAGTCTACTAATTGCACTCCCGTGGGGCCATTCTCGGGCAGAAACGCCCTTAACGCGCTCCAGATGGAATCATTGGCGGTGTCATAGGCATCTATGCGGTTAGAGTCGCGAACGGTGTTGCGGTCATACCTGATGGTGGAGAGCCGCCGGATGGCGTGTTGCAGGCTGGCGCGTTGGCTGTCTGCCATAGCGGCGGGCGGAATAGCGGCCAGCATCTCTTCCATTTGACGCTGCTTTACGCTGTCACTCTGCATCATCACGTTCCACTTTCCGGTGAGGGTGTCAGTGAGGGTGGTAAGTTCCTGACGCAGTTGGTCATCAGAGATGGGGCGGGCCAGGCGGCCGGTTTTGCCTGAATCCTTGGAACACCCCATCATTCCCACTAGCAACACCAGGGCAATTCCCAGGAAATATTGTTTTTTCATAGATAGGTTGTGTAAACGGGTCAGGCGACGGGTAGGGCTTGTTTTACGGCCGCCCCAACGACCTGACACCCTGCAAACGTAATTGCCATGCTTCCCGTTACAGCGCCCCGGGCCGGGACCCAAAGCAGGGCCTTGCCCGGTGGCAGGAGGGAGGGCCGGCCGGGTCTAATAATATTATAGCAATGCGAGTAAGCGGGAACAGGACGCAAACCTGCTTGGCATTAGGGCTAGAAGTTTCTTAACCCGTTCAAGAGCAGGTTAGACAAGAACTCGGCAATTTCGTCGGGGCTCATCTTGCCTTCGGGTTTGTACCACATGTGCAGCCAGTTAAGGCTGGAGAAAAGGGTCAGTACCACAAACTTCTCATCGGTTACTTTGAACTCGCCGCTGGCAATCCCTTCGCGCACAATCTGGCGCATGCTTTCTTCATATTGGTAGCGCATGTCATGGAACTTGCCCAGCGAGGGCTCACTTAAATGGCGCCACTCGTTCAGGAATACGCCCGCCGCCTGTGGGTTCTTAGTGAGCACCCGTACGTGCGCGGCAATGGCCAGCCTAAGTTTCTCGCTGGCGGGTACGTCCTTGTCTTTCACTTCGTTAAAAGCCGCGTTAAACTCATCGGCCATCTTAAAGCAAACCCGCTGCAGAATGTCTTCCTTAGATTTGATGTGGGAGTAAAGGCTGCCGGCCTCAATGCCTAGTTCCAGGGCCAGGTCCCGCATGGTGGTGGCGGCGAAACCTCTGGATTTGAAGAGCGAAGTGGCTACTTGGTCTATCTGTTCTTTACGCGACAATGGGGTACTGGACATAGAAATACGGTTTATCTTCAAAACTACTCATGTGAACGCGGGCGGGCAACTCAACTTTATCTGGTGCGCCCTGACGGGGCAGATAGAAGGTGCCCTGGAAAAAGCTATCTTTGCGTTTTCAGCATAATTTTCTAAAAATAAGACGAAAACACGTACATCGTTCACTTTTTAGGAATGCTTTTGCAAAAAATCATAAACAGAGCCTCTTATGTCAGAATATACTCCTCTAGAAAGTTTAGGTGAATTTGGGTTGATACGCCGGTTGCAGGAACAATTGGAAGTGCACAATGAATCTACCGTGGTAGGCATAGGCGATGACGCCGCCGTGCTGGAACCCGGCCAGAAGCAGATTGTGGTCTCTACTGATATGCTGGTGGAGAACGTGCATTTTGACCTTACCTTCTGCCCGCTCAGGCACCTGGGCTACAAGGCTGTGGCCGTGAACGTGTCTGACATTGCCGCCATGAACGCCGTGCCCACTCAGATTGTGGTGAGCCTGGCCATTGGCGCGCGCTACACCGTAGAGGCCATTGAAGAGCTCTACGCTGGCATGCGCCTGGCTTGCGAAAACTACAAAGTAGACCTGGTGGGCGGTGATACCACGGCCTCGCGCGGCGGTCTGGTCATTAGCGTGACCGCCCTGGGCGAAGTGGAAAAAGGCAAAGCTGTGCTACGGAGCACCGCCACCGTCAATGACCTTATCTGCGTGACTGGAGATTTAGGTGGAGCTTACCTGGGGCTGCAGCTGCTGGAGCGTGAGAAACAGGCGTTCTTAGCTGACCCTGAGACGCAGCCCGAACTGGAAGGCAAAGACTACGTGGTAGGCCGCCAGTTGAAGCCCGAGGCCCGCATGGATGTGATTCATGAGCTGAAGGAACTGGGCGTGCACCCTACCTCCATGATTGACATCTCAGACGGACTAGGTTCTGAGCTTTTGCACATCTGCTCCCAGAGCCGCGTGGGCGCCGCCATTTACCAGGACAAACTCCCCGCCGACCCGCAGACCCTGGAGACCGCTGAAGAATTCAAACTAGACCCAGTGACCTGTATCCTGAACGGCGGCGAGGACTACGAACTACTCTTCACCGTGAAAATGGCCGATTTTGAAAAGATCAAGAACCACCCGGATATCTCTATCATTGGCAACATCACAGACGCCGGCGAAGGCGTTCGTTTGGTAACGCCCAGCGGAAACGCTTTCCCCATCAAAGCGCAGGGCTGGAACCACTTCGCGTAAATAAGCGCTCTTAAAAACAGAAATCCCCAGCTTCTCAGGTAGAGGCTGGGGGTTTCTGTTTTAGGGATGTTTTTTGAATTTTAAGGCAAAACCAGGTCCTCGGTAAAGGCTATTCTGATAGGTAAGGCGCTACAGATTCCTGCAGGGTTTCTATTAATTCCTCGTCCATAAATTCGTAGTCATCTGGGATGTCAAGCACTTGAATGTCTTTGTCACGGGCGGCGGTTCCAAATCTGGCCATGAGTTGTTGCTTGTGCTTTTTCTCCATCACAAAAATCAAATCAGCCCACTCCAACAGTTTCGCTGAAATCTTGATGCGGGCACTTTCTGAGGTGCCTGCTGAGCGGTAGTGATGGTTCAGGTAACCTTGAAATATCTTTTCTGCGGTGGGGCTGCGCCACTGGTTGCGGCTGCAAATAAAAAGGACGTTCATCTAGTGCTTTAGGCCTTCGTTAATCCTCTGGGTAAGGCACAAACACGAAGTTCATAAAATCGCGGTCTATCACAAAAAGGCAGCAGAACTCGTCAGCATCTTTATAGGCCTGCTGAAATTCCTCAATCTTGTCCTGGCCCACCAGTTGCCGGTTCACAAAGTCCTCCAGGTAAGAGGCATTGATGTGCCATTCCAGTTGGCGCTCCTCGGCGGCAATCAGCAGGCCCCCAATTTTGGTGATCTCGCGGGAGAACACAAAGATGGGGTACTTGGAGATGTCCCGCTGCCTGATGAGGTAAGAGGCTTCTTTAAGCGTGTCAGACACCTGCACGAAATCTTTGGTGATGGTGCCCAGGTATTTTCCGTTCAGTTCTGGATCGTTCTGCATAGTGGTAGCAAGTATCGGTGCTTGGTAGCACGTACGAATTTATAGAGGGAAGGTGTTTTGAGGCCGTTTTTAGAAAAACGGCCTCAAAATAGAAATCAATTCTAAACTTCTTCCTCTTGGGTTGGTAATGGGATAGAAGCATCCCGAAGGGTCAGCCGGGCCACGCTCTCTACGTGGTAGGTCTGCGGGAACATGTCTACCGGCTGAATCTTCACTACGTCATAGAGCTCAGAAAGCGCTTCCAGGTCGCGGGCCTGGGTGGCAGGGTTGCAGCTTACGTAGACAATGCGGTCAGCTTTCACCTCCAGCAGTTTGGTGACCACGTCTGGGTGCATACCGGCGCGGGGCGGATCGGTGATGATCACCTCGGGGCGACCATGGCGGGCGAAGAGCTCGTCGGTGAGCACGTCTTTCATATCACCGGCGTAGAAGTGCGTGTTGGTGATGTCATTGATCTGAGAGTTGATCTTGGCGTCTTCAATGGCACTGGCCACGTACTCCACGCCCACCACCTGCGCCGCCGACCGTGCTACGAAGTTGGCAATGGTGCCAGCGCCCGTATAAAGGTCATAGACGGTCTCGGTGCCTTTCAACAGTGCGAACTCCCGGGTAAGCTTGTACAGGTTGTAGGCCTGCTCAGAATTGGTCTGGTAGAAGGATTTAGGTCCTACCCTGAACCGCAGGCCTTCCATCTGCTCATGAATGTAGGGCTCGCCATGGTAGCACACCACGTCCAGGTCATGGAAGGTCTCGTTTCCCTTGTTGTTGACTACGTAGTGCAAAGACGTGATCTGCGGGAACTGCGCTATCAAATGGTCCAACAGCGGAAGCAACTGCTCGCGGTTTTCCTGGAACACCTGCAGAATCACCATCAGGTCACCCGTGTTGGCGGTTCTGATGATGAGGTTGCGCAGAAAGCCTTCCTGCTTCACCAGGTTGATGAATGCGAGGTCATGGGCCAGCGCGTAGTCCCTTACTGCCAGGCGTATCTCGTTGGAGGGCGAGGGCTGCAGGTAGCAGTGCTTGATGTCCACGATCTTGTCAAAGCGTAGCGGCACGTGGAAGCCCAGGGCCCGGCGTTCAAAGGCCTCACCGCTGTCTATCTGCTCTTTGGTAAGCCAGGCGTTGTCTGAGAAGGTGAACTCCAGCTTGTTGCGGTAATAACTGATGCGGTCTGAGGGCAGGATAGGCAGCATCTGGTGGCCTTTGATCTTACCAATGCGCTCAATGTTGTCATTGACCTGCTTCTGCTTGTAAAACAGCTGCGTGTCATACGAAATATGCTGCCACTTACAGCCGCCGCACACGCCAAAGTGCTCACAGAAAGGCTGTACGCGCAGCTCAGACCGCTCATGGAAATGCACCGGTACGGCCTCCAGATAGTTCTTCCGCTTCTTGGTCACGCGCACATCCACCACATCGCCAGGGGCGACGTCTGAAATGAATACCACCAGGTTTTCATGGCGGGCAATGCACTTACCCTCCGCGGCCATCTCCTCCACGCGCAACTGCGCAATGTTCTCGAACTTATGTTTCTTCTTCTTGAATTTTCTCACGATGCCGCAAAAATACGAAGAAATGTAACGCCGATGGGTTGAAATTGTAAAGTTGGTTAGGGGAGGTTTGGAGGGGAATCACCTTATTAGGTGAAGATGCTGGAAATTGCATTTGGGGCCTATTTTTGGAAAAACGGGCCTAAAACGGAATTATCTGCAAAAGTGTGTCATCCCCCAACCCTCTTCAAAGGGGGACGATATGCGTGGGGTGAGGTCTGGGCCTCAGGGAAGTTGAAAACTTCCCAAATTATGGGTCCAAGTTGAAAACTTGAACCAGGGAAATGTCTGCTGGTGTTGACACCTCTCTTTTGAGCTTTGCTCGCTGCCTCAAACTCTCGTTTGGGCAATCCTCAAGGGGAGAGTCTGCGTTAAGTAAAGGGTATTGGGTATTTTGAGGCAGTAGTGTTTTTCGAGGCTGTTTTTGGAAAAACGTGCCTAAAACGCCAATAACCTCTGCTTACCTTCCCACGCATTTCTAGTTCCAGTCTTTACTTCGAGCGCCTCGCTTGTGGCCCTGCTATACCAAAGCTAAGAGTAGATTAAAACTCGGCCGCAAGGGCAGTGCGAGGGGGAAAGACGGGGCCCCGCGGCCGTGAGCGCTCGGAGGGAAAAGATGCAACAACCAAGCATAAGGGCTTAAGGCGACAGCAGGTACTACGCCAGCCACAGGCGGAAATGCGTGCACAAGTTTTAAGTTAGGGAGGGGCAGCCTTAGTCGTGGGCACCAAGGAACACCAACTCCGACGGGACGATTGTTTGTTATTGAAATCACCAACACCGGCGGATGGCGAAACCAAACAATCAAAACGCGATTATTTCGCTGAATGGCACCGCGGTGGCAACCAAAAACTTCTTGTAGCTTTGTTTACATAAACAGAAGCACCTACAAAACATATGAAAGATAAAGTCATCATCATTACTGGCGGCTCCTCGGGCATTGGACGGGCCTGTGCGCTGGCCTTCGGGAAGGCGGGCGGCAAAGTGGTAATCAGCGCCAGAAACGCTCAGAAACTGCAGGAAGTAGGGCAGGAGTTGGCGGCGGCCGGCATCCAATACCTGGCCGTGCCCGGCGATGTGAGCAAGGAGGAAGACTGCCAACGGCTGGTGGAGGAGACCGTGGCGCGGTTTGGAGGCGTGGATGTGATGCTCAATAACGCGGGCATCAGCATGCGGGCCCTGTTCCAGGACGTGGACCTTCAGGTAATTCGGCAGCTCATGGACATCAACTTCTGGGGAACCGTGTACTGCACTAAATATGCGCTGCCTTATATTCAGCAGCGCAAGGGTTCTGTGATTGGCGTCTCTTCCATTGCCGGTTATCAGGGCTTGCCGGGCCGCACGGGATACTCGGCCTCCAAATTTGCGATGCAGGGCTTTCTGGGCGCGCTCCGCACCGAGGTTAGGCACCAGGGTGTGCACGTAATGGTGGCCTGTCCGGGCTTCACGGCCTCTAACATCAGGAACACCGCGCTGGCCGCCAATGGGCAACAGCAAGGCGAGTCTCCGCGGGATGAAGGCAAGATGATGTCTGCCGAAGAAGTAGCCGATAGAATTCTGGAAGGAACTATCAAACGTCAGCGGGAACTGATCATGACAGGACAGGGCAAACTAACAGTGTTCCTCAGCAGGTGGCTGCCTGGCCTCACCGACAAGCTGGTCTATAACCACATGAAAAAAGAGGCAGATTCTCCCTTTAAGTAATATAGGAGGAAGCTGACTTTACCACAAAGGCAAAAGACAGGGGTTTGCCCTTAAAAAAGCTCCTGGCTTCCTAATGGCTGGGGTAGAAGGAGCAGGTTGTTTTTCCGGATGTAAGCGGTCTGGTCATTCCACTCAATGCGGTACCAGATGTCTTGCTCGCCCAAAACCCGCACCTTATGGCCCATGCCTACGGCAGCCACCAAAGAAGAGCCCGCCGACGGGGCGGTCATGATAGGGGCATTTCCGGCCTGGATGATGCCTTGCCGGCCAAGGGTAAGAAAATTGGCGAAGTAAAAAAGGAATACCAGATAGAGCAGAAACACTACCTTGGCATTGAGAGGCATGGGCCGCTTTTTTACCCAGCGTAGGAAGAGCAAAGTAAGGGCAATCACAGCCACGGCCAGCAGAAGCTCCAGAATGTGGGCGTAATACTTATAGAACTGCGTTTTAAAGAAGTCCCAGTCTGTGTATTGGTACCCGGAGAGGTGCTGCTGCAAACCCACTTCTTCCATCTTGCGCAGCACCGACCGGCTTGGGTGCTTGCTGTAATACAGCTGCAGGTAGTACATAGATTTGGTGTACTGCTGTAGGCCCTCATGGATGTAAGCCATCTTAAGGAGCATTTGGGGGGAATACACCTGACCTTGAGTGAGCAAATTCTCGTAGATACCCAAAGCTTGCGTGTAACGGTGCTGGGTGAACAAAGAATCTGCTTGCGTAAGCCGTTGGCTAGGTGATTGAGCCAGAACAGGTTGGCTGAAAAGCAGGCAGGCGGCACAAAAAAGGTAGTAGAATTTGCGAGAAATGTTTGGCATTTAAGGAAACAGATTTTACTTTTGCATCGCAAATGAGGGTAACGCCCTCCTAAGCAAAGGTAGTAAAAGATTCTGTAGCTCAGCTGGTAGAGCAATACACTTTTAATGTATGGGTCCTGGGTTCGAATCCCAGCGGGATCACTTGATTTCCAAAAGCCTTTCCGGGCCACCCCCGGAAAGGCTTTTTTTACCACCTTCTTATTTTTTGATTCTGTAGCTCAGCTGGTAGAGCAATACACTTTTAATGTATGGGTCCTGGGTTCGAATCCCAGCGGGATCACTTTTAAAAAGCCACCTCCTTTTACAGGACGTGGCTTTTTTGTTTTCTATCTTTTCACAAGCAAGCCTTTCAGCCTAGCTTTTACTCTACTCTTTTTCCTAAACCGAAAGGAGCTTCTATATGCAACGTTCCTTAGCAGCGGGTTTGGTTTGAATTCTAGGTGCCAGCCACTTATCTGAAACAGTACGGTGACGATTCTTTTTGGGCGCTTCGGTTATAAACTCATCCATCCTAATATGCAGGTGATCCAGCCTGAATGAACTGGTTTTAGTAGTGATTTGAAATTTATCTAATAAAAATAGATGCTGTAAATGGTTGTTTGTTAATTAATTGTGGCGTGTATTGGTGAGTTTTGGAGTTGTTATAATTTTCTGGCACGTGCTTTGATTATAGGGAAAAGACTTTGCTTTAAAGGCCTTAGCCAAGTCAATAAAAAGCATTTAAACCCTCCAAAAATACGAAAATGAAAAACTTAGTTGTGATGTTCTCCTTAGGTATGTTAGTGGCTGGAAGTTCCTTTGCCCAGGTAGCACCCAAACAAGATAGAAAAGTGCGCCAGGAGCGCTCCGGACAGGAAATGACCCGCAGAGAAGGCAAGACCCCAGAGGAAAGAGCCGCCAAACGGGTAGAGATGCTCACCAAAAAATATAACCTTACCCAAGACCAGCAAGCCAGACTTCAGGCGGTGCATCTTAAGCACGAAAATGAAATGGCCGCCATGCACGCCCAACGCGGCACCGAGGTAAGCCAGCAGCAGAAAGAGGCCATGAGAGCTAAACACGCCCAATGGGATTCTGAACTGCAAAGTATCTTTACCAAAGAGCAGTACGCCCAATACCAGGCAGATAAAAAAGCCAAAGGTGGCGACATGAAGCACAAAGAAGGAAAAAAAGGTCACAAAGGACCTAAAGGCCAAAAAGGTCAGCACCAAAAAGCTTCTATGCAGAGCAAAGAAGTGAAAAGCTAACCGGTTCACCTTATTACATTCTAAAAAGGAGACCCTGAAAAGGGTCTCCTTTTTTTGTGCCCATGGGTGGCGAAGTTATCTGCTGGGTGCTTTGTATTGGCTGCTTGAATTATGGCAGTTCTGTTTTAAGCCTATTTTTCAGAAAACAGGCTTAAAACAGAACTGCCATCAATTGGGTTAGTGCTTTTTGGTCTCCAGCAATTTCCCTTCAGCATTGTAGACCTTCTCCTTGATAAGGGTGCCTTGGGCGTTGTAGTATTGAAAGGAATTTATGTGCGTCTTTTTCTTCTGGCGCCAGCTGGCAGGGGTGTCAAAATCCTCTACCCAGAACTGTTCAAAAGTCTTATCGCCGGTGGGGGAATATACCCATACGCTTTCCAGGTGCCGCGTCTGGTCTCCTTCCTTAACCTGGCTGGTGCTCCACTCTTCCCGGAGGTAATAAGCGCTCTGTTTGTTTGGTTTCTCATAGACCTTGCGGGTGACAAAATTGCCCAGGCTGTCAAAGGTGGTAACGGCCCTGGTTTTGCCCGTTATCCAGACCTGCGGGTGATATGTGAGCACTTCCACCCAATCCCCTACCTCTATGTACTGGTAATCATCCCCTTTGGCCAGAATCCTGATGGTGCCGTTGATGGTGTCTGTGGGGGAGGTGGCCGAAAATGCCTTGGTTACCTGGCCGGTGGTTTTCAGTTGCTGTAGCTCTGGTGGAGTCAGGAATTTCTCGTCGGCGCGGTAGGGTACCGTTACAATGTTTTTGGAAAGGGTGCAGGATGCCAGCAGCAGGCACGCCAGGTAGAGAAAGGTTGGTTTCATAAGGCCTGTGTAAACGGGGTTGCTCCCTCTACGAAGAAACCGGCCACAGGTGTTGCCGTGCCTCGTGGCTGGCCAAGCCGATTGCAAAAAGGGAAGAGTGTCAAAGCCTGTTTTAAGCCTGTTTTAGCCAAAACGGGCTTAAAACGCAGCGGGGTCTGTTTTTTGTTTGCCGTCTGTTTTTGATTTACCACAGTAACCTCTACATTGGTAATAGGGCAGAAAGGTAAAAACACCAATGGCCCAAACCCATGCATATAAAACGGTACCTGTTTCTACTTTTCTCTTTCCTGGTCATGAGTTTGAACGGAAGGGGGCAATCTGCTCCCAAAGAATTGCTGCGGCAGAAAACGGAGCGGGAAATCCAGGCCATTCTGGAGAAAGCTCCTGGCATAGTGGGGCTGGTAGCCATTGACCTTACCTCTGGTGAGGCGTTTAGGTTTAACCAGGAAGTAGTGTTTCCGCAGGCCAGCGCCATTAAGGTGCCTATTCTGCTGGAAGTCTACAAGCAGGCCCAGGCCGGAAAGTTCAACCTAACAGAGGAGCGCCAGATTGCGCCGGAACAGGTGGTGGGAGGCACTGGAATTATCAAAGACCTGCCAGACAGCACCCGCTTTACCATTCGTAACCTGGCAGTGCTGATGATTGCGTTGAGTGATAATACCGCCACCAATGCGCTGCTTGACCTGGTGGGCATGGCTAACATAAACGCCACCATGCAGGCCACAGGGTTGAAGCAGACCCGGGTCCAGCGCAAAATGATCCAGGCCGCGGCCTCGGGCCGGGGCGAAGAAAACATTTCCACGCCCGCAGAGGCCGCCCGCATTTTGCAGATGCTCTACAAAGGCGAGTTTATAAACAAAGCCACTTCCAAAGAGATCATTTCCCTGCTGCAGGAAACCAACCGCGAAACCAGCCGCCTGGCGCCGGGCCTGCCAGACCACGTGCCTCTTGCGTTCAAGCCCGGCGTCCTGAACGGCGTGTCTACGGAATGGGCCTTGGTGCTGCTGCCCGAACGACCGTATGCGGTGGCCATTATGGAAAACTATAAGCCCATGGGCCAGGCAGGGCACGTGCTGGAAGACGTGTCTGCGGTGCTCTACCAGTATTTCTGGAGAATTGGCAACGCTACCCGGTACGGCACCTATGTAGATCCTAAACTGATAAAGTAATGCTCTCCTTGAAACCCTTTCTGTTTTTTCTCCTGCCTGTTCTGGCCTTGCTGGCTTTAGGATCAAGCGCTTCTGCCCAGCATAAAAAGGGATCTCTGGCCGGAAAAGTGATCTGCCTGGATGCGGGCCACGGCGGCACCGCCCTCACCGACAGCTACCGGGTAGGCCCTACGGGCGAGCGGGAAGAATGGGTGAATTTGCGGGTAGCCTTGCTGCTGCAGAAACTGTTGCAGGAAAAAGGGGCCACTGTGCTGATGACCCGCACCACAGATGACAATATTCCTTTTGATGACCGCATTAAATTGGCTCTGGAGAACAAGGCCCAGGTGTTTCTATCCATCCACCATAATGCCACGGCAGATTCCTCGGTCAATTTTCCTATCATCTATTACCACGGCTATGCTTCAGAGAACAAGGGAAGCGTGGCGCTGGCCCAACGTATTGCCCAGGCCTTGCGCCAGCGACATTACCAGGCCAACGTACCCGTGTCTATTGCCTCAGACCATGCTATTTTCCCCACGGCGGGGGCCAAGGTATTGCGCGGCACCTACGGTATTCCGGCGGTGATTGCAGAGGCCTCCTTTTTTACCAACGCCCCGGAAGAGCAGCGCCTGAAAAACCAGGAGTACAACCGGCAGGAAGCCCTGGCCTATGTGGCGGCCCTGGAAAGTTTCTTTCAAAAACGCGTTCCGGTGATCTTGCCTAAAAACTCTTCCGTCACTGTTCCGCCGTTTCCGGTTTTTCAGGAGGCCGAGCGGATGGGTAAAATTGCTAAGGGCTGGCACCAGGATTACACCCAGGCCCTGCACCTCATGAAGCAAAAGAAGGACACGCTAGCCCTCCGGCAGGCCTATGACCTGTTCACCCGCTCTGCCAAATCTTTCCCAGATTCTTACCTGGCCCGTGAGTGCCACCGGCGGCGGGCCCGCCTGCTGCAGACGCTTGGCAAGCCTAAGGAAGCCAGGGTAGAGGCCACCAGGGCTAAGGAATTGTATGTGCTCTTGAAATGACTAGCCACGTAGAAGAAAATAGCCTCTGGCAGATTCCTTGGAGCAAATGGAAGGAGTATGGGTAAGACCTTATTTCCTCCTAATGAACCATCGCTTCTCTTCTCCAAGCCTTGTCTTAAAGCCATCCTTAAAGAGTCTTCGTTGCCAGGCTTTTGAGTAATAGTTGGACCGAACTGTCCTAAAAGCAGGCGAAGCTGAGAGGAGGGAAGCCGTTATTCCCCGGTTTCAATCAACTGTAAGGCCCGTTCCAGCACCTCGTCTTTGCCCGCCTTTATTCCGGCCACGGTTGGTTTTACTTCCAGGTCTGGTATAATCCCAATCCGTTGGGTTTCCCGCCCATCTGGGAAATAAACACCTAAACCGCTCATGGAAGATTTCAAGCCGCCTGGTAGCGGTAGGTACACAATATTGCCGTCTGCCCCTGCCGTCGGGCTACCCAGCACCGTTACGTTAGGGGCTGTCTTGAAATTCATGGCAGCAAATTCTCCGGCGCTCATAGTGCCCTCGTTTACCAGCACCACTACCTTGCCTTGGTACGGGTTCTTGTTGTTCTTAGCCCCAGACTTCCAGGAGTATTTTGGCCTGAACGCGCCGGGGTACCTCATATCTGGGTAGGTCATGAGGGCATAATGGGTACGGTTGGCTTTCAGGTAGGCGGCTACCGCATGGGCTCCGGGTTTAGGATATTCCCTCAGGTCTATTACCATTCCTTTGGTGTTCAGGGCGGTTTTCATAAACGCTGGCAGTTCTTTGGGCTTAATACGGCTCATGTCAATATAGGCCGTCTGCGGGTTTAAGAGCCGTACCGCGGGCACCGTAACGGAATCTGCCCGGTACCCGAACCGCGCAAAATAGTACCGGGTTATCTTTTTGGTTTCCGATTGGCCGTCCCTTTCCAGGGTTACCTCCAGGTCAGGGGTGTGGCCATTGAATAAGGCCACCTGCGCTTTGCTTTTTTTATAGGCCAAGTTAGACCCTGTAAGGTATTTAAGATGAGGCTCCAGTGCCTCTGGAATAGTCTTGCCGTTTATTCTGGTAATGGCATCGCCTAAGTGAATACCCACCGCCTGAGCCATCTCCGCATTGTAAAAGCCAGTCACCACCGCTTTGTCATCTATAAGGCTAACTTGAAACGGAACATAGTAAGGGCCGAAGTGCTGTCCGGTATATTTTGAATAAAAGAAGGCATGCCCATCGTTGACTGAGGCCGCCAGTTCCAGAATGGCCAGATGGTAGGCCGCAGGGGTGGTGGCGTTCTGGAAAGCGGGAAGCATCTGGGCCAGCACCGCATCCCAACTTTGCCCGATAGCATATTTGTAAGGGAAATAGTAGTTGACCATGTTCCAGTGCCTGAAAAGGGTTAGCAACCGGTACTCCTCAGTGGGCAGGTCCGGTAAATTCTCATAAGGCTTTTCATTGGGGAAATGGACCTGGGTGTCAAACATTGGGTACTTAGAGGCCACATAGTGATTTTTCCCCTGGTACCTGTTCTGGCGCAGGTAATCCAACTGGTTGATAAGGGCAGGGGTAAAGGTGGTAGAATCATAGAGCCAACCGAAGGTCACGTTCCGCAGCAGGCTATCTGGTTGTTGATTGTCACACCCGCCGCACCGCTTCACCTTGCCCAGTTTCTGCAGCCACTGGCTGTATAGGTCGCTTAATTCCTGGCGGTCGCGAGCCTTTTTAACCTCTTCTATTTTCTGGAACAGTTCAGCGTCCCAGTCTATTTTGCCTTTCGCCACGATTGGGTGGTGGTATTTTAGAAAGCCCCAGACCTTGGCCAGACTTTCAAGTTTCTGCCCTTCGGGGAGGGAGGCAAAGGCCGCTGTGCTAATGGCTTGTAATAGCAACAGAAAGGTGAGGGCTTTTTTTAGAGGCATAGCGTGGAGGTTTAAAGGTGCGTGCCAAAATACTGCGTCTGTTATTTCTAATAACACACAGACGCTTACATATAGTATAAGATTAATATAAAAATCAAACAATTTTTTCACCGGTGGTTTCAACGCCTTTTTGAAAAAACAGCCCTGAAATGCGTTTCAGAAAAATAGCTGGTATAAAAGTATTTCGTTTTCTGCCACCACAAGCCAGAAAATCGATTTCCTGAAATTCACCCTCTTTGTTCCCTCCTAAAACTGATAAGGTTTTGATAATGAGCACTGGACATTCTGGTCAGGAATTCGTAACTAACAAGTGTTAGCCAAGCCGGACAGGGGAAATCAGCAGGTAAGAGTAGAGTGGTTTGGCAGTTTTTACGGTTCCAATCCTAATCCTTTTTTATGAACATTCAGAAACTCCTCGTCGCTAACCGGGGCGAAATTGCTATTAGGGTACTGCGGGCTTGCAATGAGTTGGGCATTAAGACGGTGGCCATCTACACCTATGAGGACCGCTACTCCTTGCACCGCTACAAGGCAGATGAAGCGTACCAGGTAGGCAAAGACAACCAGCCTCTGCAGCCTTATCTCAATATTGAAGAGATCATTCAGATTGCCAAGGAAAACCAGGTAGACGCCATTCACCCGGGCTACGGGTTCCTGTCAGAGAACAAAGACTTTTCCCAGGCTTGTTTGGACAACGGCATTCTGTTCATCGGGCCCAAGCCCGAAGCCATGGCCGCGTTAGGTGATAAAATTGCCGCCAAGAAAGTTGCCCAAGCTAACGGCGTGCCGCTCATCCAGAGCAACCAGCAGGAACTCACAGATGTAGGCGTGGCTCTGCAGGAAGCCCACCGCATTGGCTACCCCATCATGCTCAAAGCTGCCGCCGGGGGCGGAGGCCGGGGCATGCGCGTGCTCCGCGACGATGAGCAACTGGAGAAAGGTTTTTTTGAAGCCAGGAATGAGGCCGCCAAAGCGTTCGGGGATGATACCCTGTTCCTGGAGAAGTTTGTGGAGCGGCCCAAGCACATTGAGGTGCAGGTGGTGGCAGACAACCACGGTGATATCACGCACCTGTTTGAGCGCGACTGCTCCGTGCAGCGGCGGTTCCAGAAGGTGGTGGAGGTGGCCCCTGCGTTGGGTTTGTCTGAGCGGGTAAAAGAGGAACTGTATGACTACGCCCTGCGCATCTGCCGGGCCGTGAACTACAACAACGTGGGTACCGTGGAGTTTCTGGTGAACCCAGTCACTGAGGAGATTTTCTTTATTGAGGTGAATCCGCGCATTCAGGTAGAGCATACGGTAACGGAAATGGTGACGGGCATAGACTTGATCAAGACCCAGATTTACATTGCCGCTGGCTATGACCTCTCAGCGCCGGAGATCAATCTGGGTCCTGACCGGAAGATTGTTCCCTCGGGCTTTGCCATCCAATGTCGCGTCACTACAGAAGACCCTGAAAACGATTTCAAACCCGACTACGGCACCATCATTGCCTACCGCAGCGCCGGGGGCTTTGGCATTAGGTTAGACCAGGGAAGCGTGTACCAGGGCGCCAAGGTGAGCCCGTTCTTTGACTCGCTGCTGGTGAAGGTGCTGGCCCATGACAATACCCTGGAAGGGGCGGCCGTAAAGATGCAGCGTACCCTGGATGAGTTCAGGCTGCGCGGCGTGCGGCACAACATGCCGTTCCTGCACAACATTGTAAGCCACCCCGAGTTTATCAAGGGCAATGCTACCGTAGACTTTGTGAAAGACCACCCCGAGCTGTTTTTCTTTCAGAAACGGAAAGACCGGGCCACGCGCTTCCTTAATTTCATTGCCGAAATCATTGTGAACGGCAACCCCGATATCAAAGTCAAGAAGCCGTACCGCCTGCAGGACAAGCCCCGTATTCCGGCCTTCCCTAAGCACGCAGAATATCCCAAAGGCACCAAAGACCTGCTCAGGCAACTGGGCCCCGAGGGCTTCTCGCAATGGCTGCGCCAGGAAAAGCAGATCCATTACACAGACACCACCTTCCGGGATGCACACCAAAGCCTGCTGGCCACCCGCGTGCGCACCTTTGATCTAATGAAAGTGGCCGAGGGTTACGCCAAGATGCACCCGCAGACCTTTAGCATGGAAGTATGGGGCGGCGCCACCTTTGACGTGTGCCTGCGGTTCCTGCATGAAGACCCCTGGGACCGGCTGGCGCAGCTTCGGCAGGCCATGCCCAACCTTCTGCTGCAGATGCTCATAAGAGGCGCCAACGGCGTGGGCTACAAGGCCTATCCAGACAACCTCATTGAGGCGTTTGTAGAAAAGTCCTGGGAGACGGGCGTAGATATTTTTAGAATCTTTGATTCACTCAACTGGATGAAGGGCATGGACTCCTGCATCAACTTCGTGCGCAAAAGGACGGGCGGCCTGGCCGAAGGCTCTATCTGCTACACCGGTGATATTCTGGACCCCGCCAAAACCAAGTACACCCTGGACTACTACCTGCGGCTGGGCAAGCAACTGGAGGACGCAGGCGCCCACATCATCGCTATTAAAGACATGGCCGGGCTGCTCAAACCCTACGCCGCGCAGGTGCTGGTAGAGGCCCTGCGTGATACCGTGAAATTGCCCATTCATCTGCACACCCATGACACGGCCGGCATACAGGCCGCTACGTACCTGAAGGCGGTAGAGGCCGGGGTAGACGTGATTGATGTGTGCCTGGGGTCTATGTCGGGGCTCACGTCACAGCCCAACTTCAATTCTGTGGTGGAGATGCTGCGGTTCCAGGAACGCCACCGGGAGTTTGATATGCACAGCCTGAACGAGTTCTCCAACTATTGGGAAACCGTGCGCGAGTATTATTACCCCTTTGAGAGCGGCCTCAAAGCCAGCACCGCCGAAGTGTATTTACACGAGATTCCGGGCGGACAGTATTCTAACCTTCGGCCGCAGGCCCAGGCACTGGGGCTGGGTGAGAAGTGGGAACTGATCAAGCAGACCTTTACCGAGGTGAACCAGCTGTTTGGGGACGTGATCAAGGTCACGCCCAGCTCAAAGGTAGTAGGCGACATGGCCCTGTACCTGGTGTCCAACAACCTCACCACGGTAGACGTGCTGGAGCGCGGCGAGCAGATTTCATTCCCGGAGAGCGTGCAGAGTTTCTTTAGGGGCGATATTGGCCAGCCCGAAGGCGGTTTCCCGAAGAAGCTGCAGAAGCTGGTGCTCAAGGAAGAGAAGCCCTATACCGATAGGCCCAACGAACACCTGCCGCCCGTTGACCTGGAAGGTGGTTTTAAACAGTTTCAGGAGAAACACGGCGAAAACAGGACCTTCACCGATTTCCTTTCTTACCAGCTGTACCCCAAGGTGTGGGAAGAATACCGCCAGCACCAGATCCAGTTTGGTGATGTGTCTAAAATACCTACCCGTATCTTCTTCTTCGGGATGAGGCCCGGCGAGGAGTACATCATTGACATGGCCAAGGGCAAGTCTATTATTGTGCAGTACATGTCTATGACCGAGCCCGACGAGGAGGGCATGCGCACCGTGTTCTTTAAGCTCAACGGCCAGACCCGCAACATTGAGGTACTTGACAAAAACGTGAAAGTGGAGAAGGTCTCAAACCGCAAAGCCGAGGCCGGCAACGCCAAACAACTGGGCGCCCCTCTGCAGGGAATGCTGTCTAAGGTGCTGGTGAAGCGGGAGCAGGCCGTTAAAAAGAATACGCCGCTTTTCATCATTGAGGCCATGAAAATGGAGACGACCGTCACCGCTCCCCAAGACCTGGTCATCTCTGAGGTGCACTTGCCAGACGGCACCCTGGTGCACGCTGATGATCTGGTGCTGAGTTTGAATTAGAGATTGTTACCTCAAAGAAAAGAAGCCCTTCTTTCTCCTGATTGGGAAGAAGGGCTTCTTTCCGTTTTGGGCCTGATTTTGGAAAAACAGGCCCAAAACGGAAAACTAAGGAGACGCATCAATAGTGCTGGCCTGCTTCCATAGTGACCCAGTGATCAGTGAAGTTTTTACTCCGTTTTATTCAGCAAAAAGAACTGTTTTCTCCCTCTGTAGAACGCAAACTTTTACTTCTGCAAACGGGCCAGGGCGGCTTTCATTTGGGCGATTTCCTCTTTCTGTGATTTAATTATTTGGTCGGCCAATTTCCTTACCTCGGGGTCTTGCAGGTTCGCTTTCTGGCTTACCATAATAGCCGAGGAATGGTGCGGAATCATGGCTTTCATGTATTGCACATCACCTATGAAGATCTGTGACCTAAGCAGGTAAAGGACCACTGCGAAAACAAGTACGCTGCCCGCCAGAATAAGGCTGTTCAGTTTCTTGTCCTGGTACATGTTAGACATCATGAGCAGCATGAAAAAGGCCATGGGTGCTACCATAAGAAGGGTCATGTAAAGGCGCGTGGTGCTCAGGTACACATGCTCCAGCTTGTCTACGTTTAAAAACATAACGGCATACATGATCACAAAGGAGATCAGTAGCATCAGGAAGAACTTTTTGTAATGAGAGCTTTCCATAGTAGTAGGTTTTTAGGTTAGTAAGGGCCTTTCCCATGATGGAAAGGCGCGAAATTTATTCCTCTAGGCGGCAAGGTTCCTTAAGCTTTTGGCAAAGCTCAGGTTCCGTTAACCTGGTGCTACTACTTTATACTCCTTTTTTGTAGCCGGGTAGTAGTTCCTCAGATAACAGGCGGTTGTTTTGAGCCTTTATCCTTGCGTAAACTGCTGCACGCTAATGACCTGGTGCTGAATTGATGCCGGCTTCTGTCTTGGCGGGTTCAAAACTCAGAAAGCGTTTCTGGCCTGTTTTTAGAAAAACAGGCCAGAAACGCTTTCATTAAAACAGAGGCATGGGAGCCAAAGAGCGGCTACCTATTTCAGCCAGTCTGGCTTGGTGGTGTTGATATTGGCCTTGAGTTGGTTCAGTAAACTGTATAGTCCAAAGTAGGTTCTGTTTACGAATAAGCCGTGCCGGGAGCCGCGGGCCTGCCTGGAGTTTTTGACTATTTTATCGCGCGCCAGCCTATCACCTAAGTCATAGATCTGCTTGAAATAAGCGTCATTACCGAAGTCAAAGGTGGGTGCGTGGAACGGTTTGCCCAACAGCGCAATCATTTCCTGGAAAATGCCTTTAAAATAGGCCTGTTCCGCCGGAGAATCCTGGTCACTAATAAAGTCCAGATCGAAAAAGATTTTCGTCATTTCGGCCTCATTGCCCAACGCATCTTTTCTGATCAGGGAAAAATAGCCCTGGTAGAAGTCTTCGGGAATCACTTTCACGCACCCAAAATCAATCACGCCCAGGGTCACGTTTTCCTGCACAATGAAGTTGCCCGGGTGTGGGTCGGCGTGTACTTTCTTTAGGTGATGGACCTGGTGGTGATAGAAATCCCAGAGCGCCTGGCCAATCTGGTTACGGGCTTCTTGTGAAGGGTTGGTCTGGAGCCATTCTTTCAAATGACGGCCTTCCAGCCAGTCCATGGTGATGATGCGCTCACTGCTGAGCTCTGGGTAATACACCGGGAAGTTGAGGTGTGGGATGTGGCTACAGGCCTCCGAAATCTCGGTAGACCGTTTCACTTCCAATTTATAGTCGGTTTCCTCCAGCAGTTTCTCTTCTACTTCCTCCAGGTAGTGGGCCATCTCTTTCTCGTTCATGTTGAGCAAGCGGTAGGCAAACGGCTTCACCATGCGCAGGTCTGAGGTAACACTATCGGCTACGCCGGGGTACTGCACCTTCACCGCATAGGTTTTGCCGTTTTTGGTAGCCTTGTGCACCTGGCCAATAGAGGCGGCATTTACCGCTGAGGTGGTAAAAGTGTCAAACTTGGCTTCGGGTGCCTCGCCGAAGGCTTTCTGGAAGGTTCTTACCACCAGCGGGTAGGAGAGCGGCGGGGCGCTGTATTGCGCCATGGTAAACTTGTCCTGGTAGGCCTGCGGCAAGATGTTCTTGTCCATCGACATCATCTGCGCCATTTTCAGGGCACTGCCTTTGAGTTCGCTCAGCGAGGCATAGATATCCTGGGCGTTGCTGGTGTGCAACTCCTCTTTGCTAAGCGAGGGATTTACTATTTTTTTGGCGTAGTGTTTAATGTAGTTTCCGCCTACTTTGGCCCCGGTCCCTATGAATTTAGAGGCCCGCTGTACCTTGGAGGTGGGAATATGGTTTTGTTCTGGTTGGCTACTGCTCATGAATGGTTATTTAGACTGGTAAAGGAATTTGGCCAGGTCCACAAAAGAGTCTAGCGGGGATCGGCCAATCAGGTCAAACGCCAGCCGCACCGACTTCTCAATGGCCACGTCTGTTTTCTCAAACGAAACGGAGGTGTCTTTGAGCCAGAACTGGAACACAAACAGGGTCTCCAGCCACAGGGCTTCATCATACTTGTCAGAGAGGTACTTGCGGTCGGCAATCTCACTGTTGGCTTTGCCTTCCTGCACAATGCTTTTGGCAAAATCCTTGAATTTAAGGCGGAAGCTCCTTACCTCCTGGGGTGTCACCTTCTTGAAGTCCTGGTGGCTTTCATACTGGGCCAGCAGGTAGCTGCGGTGCCGCTTCAAAACCTCAATCCAGGTATAGTAAAAGGACAGAAGTTTTTCCTGGGCCGAGTATGCGTGATAAACTTCCTGGGCCTGCATCATGGCCATGGTCTCGTCAAAGATGCGGTCCCAGACGGCGGCTTTTATTCCCTGAAACGAGGTGAAGTAGTTGTAAAACTCTTCTTCGGGGAGGTTCAGGCTTTGGGCAAACTTGTACACCGATACCGGCTCTTTACCCGTCTCCAGCACATGTACTATGTAGGCGTTAATGATTCTGTTTCTGGTTTCAGCGGACTGATCTGTGGTGATATCTATGTTTTCCATTTTCTTGCGGTTGTCTAGCAGGATAACAAGCAAAACACAAGAGAGGTTTAAAGTGAAAGCAGGAAAGATGTAAAGCCTGGAGTAGAACCCTTACAACCTGTTTTGGCCCTGTTTTTCCAAAAACAGGCCCAAAACAGAACTGGTACACGAAGTAGTTGACGATTGTATATTCTTAACCCAAGCGCCGTGCTACTCTACCCTTGGTTTCAGGTTTTTGAGCAGCATGTATGATCCTACTATGGCCAGAAGCGCGAAGACCGGAATGATAAAAATGGCTGGTACAATAGTATAGCCCTTAAGGCCCATGTACAGAATCTTGGCCACCAGGGCCGTCATGAGCAAAGCCAGAAAACAATAATAGGTAGGGCCCAGCAGGTAGCCCAAAGGCTTTTTCTTTCTAAGCAGCACCCCGGTTACAAAGGCCAGCGGCAAAAGCAGGCCCAGGTCCAGACCCTGCACTATAAGGGTGGTGTAATGCTCCAGAGCCTTGGGGTAAATGCTTCCGTCCAGTAAAGGTGGCACTACAATGCTCAGCCATAAAAGGCCAATGGCCAGGGAAATTACGTTCATGAAGCCGCCCAGAAGTTTTACCGGTGTGGTTTCTTTAAATAGCGAAGGCAACTGCGCGACCGGGAAAGACAGCAGGGTAACAGCCAGCGCGAAGAAGGAGAGACCCAGCAAAACCGTATAGACCAGAAAATACGCGTTGTACATGGCCATAACCAGGTAAAAGAGGTAGGTCACCAGAAAGTACCCCAGCGTACCGGCCAGCACAAACCGAGCCCGTAAAGAGCCTTTTAAAGCCGCGTAGCAGGAAACCAGCAGCAGCGGCACCGCCAGGAAAAGGGTCACGTAATCCTGCGCTATGCCCTGTATGGCCACCTCCGCGGACATGTGCTGGTACAGGCCCTTGCCGTAAATGGGAATGGTCTCGCCTCTTATGCTTTGATACAGGTACACCCCAGGGCCTTGGTCAGAAAAAATGCCCGTAGTGGTGGCCAGCACAGAAAGGGCGGCTATGCCGATGATTAGAAACGCGAGGGTTTTCCGTTGGTGCATAAGGTTCTGCTATCTTCCCGGGAAGTTACTTTTGGCAATAACGCTGGTGGGGGATAGGGGGACCGGTGCTGCGAGGCAACTTCCGCTTTTTTCAGAGAAATTACAGCATAGGGGCTGGATTATTTTTTGGCTCCAGACCATTTTAGAAGAGGCCATGCCTGACCGGCCTGTTACGCTTTGTTGTCTAACAGGATAACAAGAAAACCAGGGTCGTGGCTTAGAGAAAATGCAGATTAATAAGTTGTGATTTTGCTTCTGAACAAGAAGTCCTGAAAACTATAGAACAGTTGCACCTATCCATCCTTTTCTTTCCTGGAAGGGCATTTAGGAACTTTCTGTTTTGGGGCTGTTTTTCTAAAAACAGCCCCAAAACAGAAAGTTAGTTTTTACTCCTTGCTCATGTACAATACCGGGTTGTTCTTGGCGGCGAAAGGGTCTATGACAATATTATGCCCGGCGGTGATCAGCCATTTACCTTTTTGCTTTACCATAACCAGGGTGGCTAGCTCTTCATCATCGCCCATTTTGTTGTGGCCATTGTCTACGCCGTCTGGCGGGTAGAAAGCGCCCACGCCCCAAAGGAGGTGCACCAGAGCTACATCATCGGTCAGGAACCTGATGTGCGTTTTTGTTTTGGTCTGGGGCGTGTTTTTGAAGAACGTCTTGTGGTAGGCCTCCAGGCCGTGCCGGTTTTCTTTCTGGCCTTTCCACCACATGCCTACAATGTTCACCCAATCAAAATCTGGGGTGGTGTAGGTCTCCATCTTATCAAAGTTGTGCCGGTTCCAGTCGGCAATCATGGCATCAATCTGGGCATTGATGGCGGTTTGGTCTTTCTCTCTGTGCTGGGCAAAACCGGTTAGGCAAAGCAGGCAAACGCACCCTGTGAGCAGCATCTTTTTCATGGCTATTCTCCTTTCTGTTTAGTGAAGTAATACCCCAAAACTAGAGGTTGTCCCTGCCCGGAAATAGTATGAAATAGACATTCTACACCAGAATGTTAGACTGCAGGCGGTAAGGCGTATGCCCCAAATCTTTGGCGATGATACTTGGAGTGACACCCGCAAATTCTTTAAAATCCCTGATGAGGTGCATCTGGTCAAAATACCCCGAGGCGTAGGAAATTTGGGTCCAATTCAGGTCGGGCCGGGTTTCGCGCAGGCGGTAGGCGTTAGAGAATCGAATAAGCCGGGCGAAGACTTTGGGCGGGAGGCCTATTCGCTCGCGGCACTTCCGTTCAAACTGTTTCAGGCTTAAGCACCCCAGGTCAGCTACCTGCTCAATGGGCATATTTCCCGTGGCACCTACCAGTTGCGCCAAAGCCTTGTCAAACGGTAAAGGAGGACCACTTGCTTTCAGTTTCCTCCACAAAAAAGCCTCCACCTGTTTCACCATCTGGTCCTGAGTGGGGGTGTTCCGGAGCTGTTCCAGGAGGTGGGACACGTCAGCGCCTAAGACATCTGTAGCGTCATAGCCCTGGTCTAAAAGCAGATGCATGGGTACCCCTGTAAGTTTGTGTAAGCCACCGGTTTTAAAGCCTACGTGCACCATTAAATGGTCATGGCCCATTTTTATGTTAACGCGGGTCAGTTGAGGCCCTATCAGCAGACAAGCAGGACTAGTAACCAACGTTTCTGACCCGAACACCTGGGTTTGCACCGGGTCCTTGATATAAAAGAACAGGCTGTGCTGGGGCGTAGGAGGGAAGGGGTTAAGGGGCATAGCGCTGCCGCTATCGGACTTCAGGCTGAAGACCATGATAGACTGCACATATTCCCGCAGGCCAGGCGCCGGTAAATAAACCTGTATGTTCAAGGTAAGGAAGGTGGTTCTTTGCGTGTACGGAGGGTATATAAGAAGGTAAGTCCTTTCGCTTTCTTGAATTCTCTTCGTGCTGGCAAACCCTGAACTGCCCCATGCTGGCGATGAGGTTATTAGGAGTTACTTCTTTTGAAAAGCAGGGTGAGTATGCGGGGAACAGTGGTGCGGTCATCTTCATCAAAGTATTCCTGGACCAGCTCCAGGGAGAACCCGTTGTCTGATGCCGCCTGGCAGAAGTCAGAGAAGTGGTGGGTGTAGCAGGTAACCTCCTGGGTTCCGTGGGGCGTGTCAAACCGCGCCTTGGTGCCCATGTATTGTTTGAAAGGATGAAGTTCGCCTAAGTACACCAAGCTGCCGGGGGCAGTCACTGCTTTTACCTTCCGGAAAATACGTGGCAGGTCTTCTATATGCTCCAGCACCAGGCTAAAGGTAACCAACTGGTACACACCCTGGGCAAAGGCCCACTCTTGGGTGATATCGGCGTGGACAAAATGTACTTTCTCTGCCTGGGTTTTCTGGCGGGCCACCGCAAGCATTTTCTCAGAAAAGTCTACGGCGGTTATTTCCTGGGCTATCTCTTGCAGCCAGGCTGTGTTCTTGCCGGTTCCGCACCCAATCTCCAGGCAACGTTCAACCTGTAGGCAGGCCAGCGTTTGCCGCAAGGAAACGGCCTCCAGATCCCTGGTTCGGTTTCTGTTAGAATCATACTGTTCTGCCCACTGGTTGTAGGCCTGCTGTACGTTCATAGGCGCAAGAAATTACCAGGTTAAATGGCTACACGGTTTGGCTTAAGGATAGATCATGAGGAAGATAAAGGCGAACAGGTTCACCAGCAATACCACCCCATACACAATATTGGTTTTTCCGCTGCTTAAAGAAAGCATGACCGTGAATACAGAGAGCCCCAGCAAGATAATGGATTTTATATCAAGGCCTAAAATGATCTTGAAATCAAAAAGGATGCAAACAATAGCCACGCTTGGAATGGTGAGGCCAATACTGGCCAGGGCAGAACCCAGTGACAGGTTCAGACTGGTCTGGAGTCTGTTGTTTCTGGCGGCAATGATGGCGGCCACTCCCTCGGGTAACAGGATGATGGCCGCAATAATCACGCCCACCAGGGTTTTGGGCAGTTGGTAGCCTGTAATGATGCTTTCAATGGTGGGAGAAAGGGTCTTGGCCAGTAAGACCACTATGCCCAGACAAATGATCAGGAAGAGAAGGCTCAGGAAAAACACCTGGTTGCTGATGGGAAGGGGAGTGGTCTCAGCTTCTTCATCATCATCGCCCACGGTTAAGAAATAGCTGCGGTGCCGCTTGGTCTGCACAAACAGGAAGGTGGAGTAAATGACCAGGCAGGCAATGGAAGCGAAAATCAACTGAGGGTTAGAATAATAGGACCCCGATACGCTTTCTGTGAATGTGGGGAACACCAGCGTGAAAACAATAATAGAAATCAGGGAAACCAGCGCAATAGTAACCGACGGTTTGGAGAAGTTCTGTTCATAATGCTTCAGGCTGCCTATCAACAGACAAAGGCCCACTATTCCGTTCAAGATGAGCATGGTAGCCGAATAGACCGTGTCGCGGGCCAGGGAAGCAGCTTCAGCCCCCTCTGCTATCATAAGGGAAATGATGATAGATACCTCTATTACGGTGATGGAGATGGCCAGAATGATGGTACCGTACGGTTCGCCTACCTTCTGGGCAATGATCTCTGAATAGTGCACCGCTGACATAACACTAAGGATAAGCAAGCCACTGGCCACCACCTGAAAGAAACTGCTGTCCTGGACGAGTCCTGAAAAGTAGAGGGCCCATGCCAGAAGGGGAATAATGACCGTCCATTGAAGGAATAACTTCATCTTATTACGGAGGTGAGTTTGCAGTGAATACTTGTTTTTTTGTTGGCCTGGCCATATAAAACCAGCGCCTGCCGCCCAAGGCGACGCAGGCCAATGGTCTGGTTACCTTTTGAGTGACAGTTTTGTTTTGTAGGGTACGGCTTTTTCTGTTTCGGGGCTATTTTTTGAAAAACGGCCCTGAAGCAGCACCCGCTTTCTGGCCCCCAAAAGGCAGGCTAGGCTTCTTCTATCTCTGAAAGTAAGCCTTGCAGATCCAGGGGCCGGGTGTACATGTCTAAGGAACCGTCTGGTTTGGAGGGCCACTGTTCCTTGGGCCGGTCCCAGTACAGCTCTACGCCGTTGCCGTCTGGGTCATTGAGATAGAGCGCCTCAGAAACGCCGTGGTCGCTGGCGCCGGTAAAGGGGTAACGGGCTTTTCTGAGCCGGTCAAAAATGAGGGCCAGGTCTTTTCTGGTGGGGTATAGAATGGCGGTGTGGAACAACCCCACACCTTCCTGCTCGGCGGGAGGAGCATCTTTGCTGTACCAGGTATTCAGGCCAATATGGTGATGGTAGCCGCCCGCCGAAATAAACGCTGCCTGGCTTCCGTACATGGTCGTGACTTCAAAGCCCAGTAGGTCGCGGTAAAAGGCCAGGGACCGGTCCAGGTCGGCTACTTTAAGGTGCACATGCCCAATGCGGGTTTGGGCGGGAAGGGTATAGGATTCTTCCATCTTTTCGGGTTTTAGCTTCTTGGTTAGGGAATTCCCTCTTTCTCTACTGGTTTCAGGAACAGCTGGTTACCTTGGCCAGATGCTCCGCCACCATTTTCTATCTTTCCATTGCCCAAGAGTGGCCAAGGTAGGCTTGAATTTCTTGTTGGTGGGCGGAATGGTTTTGCCGTTGGCCTGGGGCTGTAACTTCGAAGGCAGGATGGTGATTTTAAGAGTTAATTGCCCTGATGTTGACGGAGCGGCCATACGTGATAGCCCATCCTGGAGAACAGAAATCTTCGCCTATATCCAATCGGGTGCCGGAAGCGTTGTCTGCGTTTTAGAGCCGTTTTTTGAAATTTAGCCCTAAAACGCGGGGGGCGAGAAAAGAAAGGTTGCATACCACCAGAATCCCTGTCTAAATTAGCCTCTGTTCCTGCTGGCATGCAGCAACCCAAACTCTCACCAAACCTACACCTCATGCATAGAAATCTACTGTTCTCCCTTGTGAGCCTCTGTTGCCTTGCGTTCCTGCAGGCCTGCTCCCCCGCCAAGCCCGTCGCTCCGCAGGAGCCAGTTACTTCGCAGCAAGCTCCCCCGGCCCCGGGTGCCAAAGCCGAGTCTGAGTTCAGGGCCGCTTGGGTAGCCACCGTGGCCAACATCAACTGGCCCAGCAAACCGGGCCTTAGTACCCAGGAGCAGCAGCGCGAAGCCATTGAACTGTTGGATTTCCTGCAACAGCACCACTACAACGCCGTCATTTTCCAGGTTCGGCCTCAGGCCGATGCCCTCTACAAAAGTGACCTGGAGCCTTGGTCTTACTACCTCACCGGCGAGCAGGGCAAAGCCCCGGACCCGTTCTATGACCCGCTGGAATTCTGGACCGAGGCCGCCCATGACCGCGGCCTGGAGCTGCACGTATGGCTGAACCCGTACCGCGCCCACCACGTGGCTGGTGGCCCCGTGAGCGAGCAGTCCATTGTGAAAAAGCACCCCGAGCTGGTGGTGCAACTGAAAGAAGGCTACTACTGGTTAGACCCCGCCCAAAAGGGCACGCAGGACCACTCCTACAACGTGGTCATGGACCTGGTGAAGCGCTATGACATTGACGGCGTGCACTTTGATGATTACTTCTACCCGTACCCGTCTTACAACGGCGACCAGGACTTCCCGGATGAGGTGAGTTGGGCGGCGTACCAGAAAAGCGGCGGTACCTTGTCCAGAGGAGATTGGCGCCGGCAGGCCGTGAACCAGTTCATTGAGCGCCTCTACGCAGGCATCAAGGCTGAGAAAGCGCACGTGAAATTTGGGTTGAGCCCCTTCGGGATCTGGCGGCCCGGCTACCCGGCCTCGGTGCAGGGCTTTGACCAGCACAACGTCCTCTTCGCCGATGCCCGCCTGTGGCTGAACAAAGGCTGGATTGACTATTTCGCACCGCAGCTGTACTGGAAGATCAACCAGATGAACCAGAGTTTCCCGGTGTTGCTGGGTTGGTGGGCGCAGGAGAACACCATGAAGCGCCACCTGTGGCCCGGCATCAGCGTGGGCCGCGACAGCAGCGCGCTCAACGTGCAGGAAATCATGAGCCAGATTATGGTATCAAGGGGCATGCTGCCAGACAGCAAAGGGGTTATCCACTGGAGCCTTTCCTCGGTGACCAAAAACCCGCCCATGGCCAAAGCCCTGCTGGCCGGCCCCTATAAAAATGACGCGCTGGTGCCCACCAGCCCCTGGCTGGACCAGCAGGCCCCGGCCACTCCCTCAGTGAGCACCGAACTGCAGGGCGACAGCGTGCGCGTGGTGTGGGTGCCCAAAGAGGCCAAAGATGCGTTCAGGACGGTGGTGTACTACCAATATGGCAACGCCTGGAACTACAAAGTCCTGAACCGCAACGACCGCTCCTTCACGCTGCTGCGTTCCTTGCCTAATA
The DNA here is from genome assembly GCF_054781795.1 of Rufibacter soli. NCBI lineage: Bacteria > Pseudomonadati > Bacteroidota > Cytophagia > Cytophagales > Hymenobacteraceae > Rufibacter > Rufibacter soli. The sequence continues at coordinate 868,458 of NZ_BAAGTS010000002.1, forward strand.
AAGCCGGACAAGCGCTTCCGCTGAAGAAGGTAGCCGTTACCTCCGTAGACCGCATGGGCAACGAAAGCGACCGCCAGGAAGCCACCTTGCCGGAAGTCAGTCTCTAACTCAGCTCTGGTAAAAGCATAGAAACGCCACGGCCTGCTTTCTCTTGAGAAGGCAGGCCGTGGCGTTTTGGGAGGGGTTAGCCCATGTTTTTTTAATTATTCATTCAATGAGTTTACCCCTTGTGCTTTTAGTTGTTCAAGGTGTTTTTTCATGGTATTCACTTGTTCTATTGGGTGTCCTTGCCAAACAGCTACCTCTCCAACAACCCTAAAAGGATAAGTGGAGCGATATGATTTTGTAGGGTTACCTGGAAACTTTTTGTCAGTCAAATCTGGGTCATCCTCAATTTCTCCGGTGGGCTCAACTAAATAAATTCTCTGTTTTCCGTCTCCCAAAGCAAGCTCAGCGCCCCAAATGGCTGCGTCTAAGGTGGCTGTCAAAAATATGTATTTTGCGTTTTTCTGTTGCCCGTAGTTTGAGTTGAATCCAACTTCAATCAAGTCGCCGATCTTTACATCTGCTTTTGTTCCGTGAAAATACGTTTGGGCGAAAGGCGTTGCTCCTTGTGTATTAGCTGTCTGTTCCTCTTTGTTCCTCTGTTCCATTCATAAGGGCTTTTAGTCGGTCTGACTTTTAGGGTTGGACTTTTTATAACGGTTAGTATAAACGACGCGCAAGGCCGTCGGCCGAAGGGTGACGTTTATGCATTGTTGGCGGTAGGGCTTTTTCTAGTACTTTATATAATTTACTTTTTCTAAAGTACCAGCGAACTGCATTAGATGCCCTTTACTTTCTAAATTTACAAGTCCACGGATAATAACTTCTTTGCCATTTAGCTTTTCAAGCTCCTTTTCACTTATAAGCCCTTTATCTAATTCTGTCCATAGAGCGTTCTTCGGCTCTTTCCTGTTTGCGTCCGTCCGTGTTTTGTAGATTCCTACATTCTCGAATTCATAGACTAAGATTCCCGATGATTCTATATATTTTCCATCGAATCGGGCAGGGTGTTCAAGAAGCTGTTCAATATCCACGGTGGCATATTTTATTGACTCTTCTTTTGTTGTTGCAAATTCTTTCTGCTCACTACAACTAAGAAAAATCAGCGATAATAAAATTGCTAAGATTCTATTTTTCATTTTTCTATGCCTTACCGCCAACTAGTTGCTAAACGTAAACATACGTTTATCTGCACTATGTGCGGAGGTTTTCATTGCCTAACCTAGGCTTCTTTGAGTTGGTTAGGGTTCTCTTTACAAGATAGCGTTTTTGGCATGTTTTCCAAAAAAACACCTTTAAAACAACTTTGAAGCAAGAAAAAGGGCATAAACAGGCCGAATTTTCCCTTACGAAGCGGTGCAGGCAACAGTGCATTAGAATCTTTGAGTTTAGCCTAGCCGTGTATTACACGGATATACACGGGTATACACGCATAATTTTACCAGCCTTGTGGTATGGCAAGAGGTAGGGAGAGGGAAGCATCAATTTCCAACCCAAAACCGATACCCCTGTTTTAAGCCTGTTTTTCTGAAAGTAGCCCCAAAACGTAAAACCGTCCCCAATGCACCACCTCCCTCTGCAAAACCCGGAAAGAAGTTGCACCTTTGTAAAGGTTTTGGCCAGTACCGCGTACAAGCAAGAACCGTTTGTCACCTCGGCCCCGGCCAGAACACCCGCGCAACCATGAAGTTCGACGATTACCATATCAACCCCGCCATCAAGAAAAGCCTGGAGAAACTGGGCTTCAAGAAACCCACCGATATCCAATTCAAGGCCATTCCGCCCATCTTGAAAGGGGAAGACGTGCTGGCCATTGCGCAGACGGGTACCGGCAAGACGGCCGCCTTTGCCATACCGGTGCTGCACATGCTGCATGAACGCAAGCAGTACGCCCGGCAAGACGGCATCAAATGCCTGGTCATGGTGCCCACCCGCGAACTGGCCATTCAGATCACTGAGGTGTTCCAGACCCTGGGCAAGCATACCCGCGTCAAAACCATGACCGTGTACGGTGGGGTGGAACAAGCCCCCCAAATCACCAAGCTGGAAGACGGCATTGACGTGCTGGTGGCCACGCCGGGCCGTATGTTTGACCTGGTCAGCCAGGGGCACATCCGGCTGGAGCGCGTAGAGGTGCTTATCCTGGACGAGGCCGACCACATGCTGGACCTGGGTTTTATCAAAGACATTAGAGATGTACTGCGCCACCTGCCCCGCAAGCGTCAGACATTGTTCTTCTCGGCTACCATCAATGAAGTGCTCAAAGACCTGGCCTACTCGCTGGTGACCAAGCCCATCCGGATCCAGATCTCGCCCAAAGACCCCGTCTCCAAAAACGTGGACCACAGCGTGGCCTACATTGGCATGGATGACAAGCGTTTCTTCCTGGAGCGCGTGATCAAGGAGAACGAAGGCAGCAAGATACTGGTGTTCGTGCGGACTAAGGTGCGCGCCGAAAGGGTGCACGCCGCCATGGAGCGCGTAGGCATCAAGGCCGACACCCTGCACGGCGACAAGGAGCAGAAAGACCGCCTGGCCGCCCTTACCTGCTTCAAGAAAGGCGAGGTGATGGTGCTCATCGCTACAGACGTGAGTTCCCGGGGCATTGATATACCTGCGGTAGAGTACGTGGTGAACTATGACCTGCCAGACGTGCCGGAGAACTACGTGCACCGCGTGGGCCGTACCGGCCGGGGTACCCACAAAGGAAAGTCGGTGTCGTTCTGCAGCCCTGAGGAGAAGCCTATCCTGGACGAGATTGAAAAGTACCTGGGCAAGCCCATCAAGGTGCTGGACATTGAAAAGCAGGACTACACCGCCACCATTGATTTCTCAGCAGAGGTGAAACCAGATTTGAAGTCTCTCCTGAAAGAGGTAGAAGACTTTGAAAATGCCCCCAAAAGGAAGAAAAGCCCCAAAAAGAAGAAGTAACTCAATAGTCAAAGACCTGCTGAAGGCGTATTGCACCGTATGGCAACTTCTTCTAATTACACTTCTAAGGTAGTACTGGTTACGGGCGGGGCCCAGGGTATTGGCCGAGGCCTGGCCCAGGCCTTCGCGCGGGAGCGAGCCCAGGTGATTATCACAGACCTGGACTGGGACGCCGGCGCAGATGCCATGGCCTGGCTGAAAAAGGAAAACCTGGCCGCAGAGTTTATGCCCTGTGACGTAAGCAAAGAACAGCAGGTGCAGCAGCTCATGAACAAGATACGGCAGCAATACGGCCATCTGGACGTGCTCCTCAACAATGCCGGTATGGCCGCCCCCGCCCGCAAGCCGTTGGCCCAGGTCACGGTAGAAGAGTTTGACCAGGTGCTGTCTGTGAACCTGCGTGGCCCGTTTCTGTGCGCCAAATACGCCCTGCCGCTGCTGGAGAAAGGCACCAACCCCTCCATCTTAAACATTACCTCTACCCGCGCCTTTCTATCTGAACCAGACACCTTTGGCTACACTGCCTCTAAAGGCGGCTTGGAGGCGCTCACCCATTCGCTGGCCATTAGTCTGGCACCCCAGCGCATTCGGGTCAACGCCATCGCCCCAGGCTGGGTGGAAACCGGCCCCTGGCAGCAGGAAGGCCAAAAAACCGAGCCGCACCACAGCACAGAAGACCGGGAGCAGCACCCGGTGGGCCGCGTAGGCACTCCCCAGGACATAGCCGAGGCCGCTCTTTTTCTGTGCTCAGACAAGGCGGGTTTTATCACGGGCCAGAGCCTGACCATAGACGGCGGCATGACCGTGAAAATGATCTACCACGAGTAGCTGTTTCAGGGCTGTTTTTTGAAAAACGTGCCTAAAACAGCTAATCGCGGCTAGGATTTCCCGCCTGGAATTGGCCCTGTATCTAAACCTTTCCTCCCCAGAACTCAGTACATAAGAGAACACTTTTCCAGTACGCCCATGCAGAACATTCCCGGAAGCCCGCACTTATTGTATGTGACAGACCCCATGTGCGCCTGGTGTTACGGTTTTACCCCGGTGGTACGCCGGCTGCGGGCGCTCTGGTACGGGCGGCTGACCGTGCAGGTGATGGTAGGCGGGCTGCGGCCTAACCCCCAGGACGTGCTTTCGCCCCAGGAAAAGGACCAACTGGCCGTGGGCTGGCACCGCGCCCAGCAAAAATCACGGTTGCCCTTTGACTATGGGTTCTTCCTGCAACCCGAGATCACCTTCAACACCGAGCCTGCCTGCCGGGCCTTGCTCACCGTGCGCCACCTGCGACCCAACCTCACCCTGGAAGTGCTGCGTGCCCTGCATTCAGCCTTCTTTGCTGATGGCCTGGACTTGAGCCGACCCCAGGTGCTGGTAGACGTGGTACGGCCCTTCGGGATTGATGAGAACCTGTTTCTGGCCGTTTATGAGACCGAGGAAATCTACCGCCAGACCCAGCAGGAGTTCCAGGAAATAGAGCACCTGGGCGTGTCTACGCTGCCCAGCGTGTACCTGGACCATGCGCAGGGCCCCCGCCTTCTTTCCCGCGGCTACTGTGACCTCTCAGAACTGGAAGAACGCCTGCTGCAGGCCCTTGAAATTCCGCTGTAACCCCCATTCTAAATTCGCCCCCGCGAAAACCTGTTTCGGGCCTGTTTTTCTGAAAATAGCCTTAAAATAGGTGCTGCCCTAAACTTGTAAAAGCCGGGCAAGCAATGGGTGACTGTGTTTTCCTTCTCTGCTTCTTAGCTCCAGGAACAGCTATCAACACTTGTGATTAACACATGCACTTGCCTGTGCCAGGCACGGCCCAGCCCAAAATCTAGGAGCGCCCCAGAAGTCAATTTTGGCCAGCACAACTTTACGGGGCTCTATCAGGTAGAAATACAATAGAAACCCTAGCCCACCATTCACATGAAAACCATTGCTATCCTCACTGATTTTACCCAGGGTTCGCAAAACGCGGTTACCTATGCGGTAGAACTGGCTCGTGCCTTGCAGGCGCAACTGGTGTTGCTGCACGTGCACCTGATGCCCCTGGTCCGGACCGATTTCTCTACTGGCCTTCCTGGGGCGGGCTGGACAGACCCGGTCCTGTATCCGGCAGAATCTTTGATGATAGACCAGGAGATAGAGCCCATCCTCAAAGAGCGGTTGCAGGAACAGGTGCATGCCATACAGGCAACGCAGGGGCAGGACCTCACGGTTTGGGGTGAGTTGCTGGTGGGTAGGGGCATGGAGGCGGCCTCCATCTACGCGGCCCATGAATCTGTGGGCCTCATTGTCATGGGTAGCAAAGGGGCAAATTCTACCCTAGACCGCTGGCTGGGAACCAACGCTGCCGATGTGATGAGCCACGCGCCTTGTCCGGTTTTATCAGTGCCGGCTACCTTGCCGTTCAAAGGCTTTTCGCCTATGGTGTACGCCACAGACCCCGCCCATGAATTTATCTGGCACGCCCACCAACTGCAGGCTATTGGCCAGATGCTGGGGGCAGAAATTACGGTGCTGCACGTGCAGGAAGAAGGAGATAAATCTGATCACCTTTGGAAAACCTTTAGCCAGGAATGGGCCCAGGTGGCGCCAGCACTTACATTTGTGCGGGTCTTCTCCAGCAAAGTGGTGCGCAGCATTGAGGCCTATGTGCAGGAACACCACGCCCAGGTTCTTATTGTGGCCAAACAGCACTATTCGTTCATGGAAGGCCTTTTCCATAGCAGCGCCACAGATCGCCTGACCCAAGACAATGTAATACCCGTGCTTTCTTTTCCAGCTCTGCCGGAAGACGGCAAAGAACCCCGGCGTACCATCTTCTCGGCGTAAAAGATTCAAGCGAAACGCTTACATTAACTTGTAAGGGTCAGAGTGGTCGCAACGGGAGAAGCTCCAGTTTACAATTACGGTTGTGCCAAACCATGGCAGCTGATCTAAGAAAAGCAGTGTACCCGTTTTAACCCTGTTTTTCCAAAAACGGCCTTAAAACAGACGGTTTGGGGCAGAGTCATGCGCAAGAGTGACTTATGTCATCTTCTGTCCGGGGCAGAGGCGGTACTTTTGTGGCAGACTAATTAGACCAGTTATGCTCCAGACCGCACATCTAGAGACCGACGTCCATACCTGCTACCACTGCGGGGGCGAATGCACCAGCACCATTATCCCTTTTGATGACAAGGAATTCTGCTGCGATGGCTGCAAGGTAGTGTATGAACTCCTTTCTGAAAACGACCTCTGCACTTATTATACCCTGGATGAGCGCCCCGGTATCTCCATCAAGGACCCCATTGCCTCGGCGCGGTTCCAGTACCTCAATGACCTTAAAGTCCAGCAGCAGCTCCTGGATTTCCAGAACGATACGGTTAGTAAAATTACGTTCAGTATTCCGCAGATGCACTGCAGTTCCTGTATCTGGCTGCTGGAGAACCTCAACCGCCTGAACGGGGGCGTGACCGATGTGCGCGTGAACTTCCTGCGCAAGGAGGCCGCCGTCACCTTTGAGCACGGCGTGACCACGCTGGCCCAGGTGGTGGAACTCATGGCCCACATCGGCTATGAGCCGCAGATCACCCTGGCAGACATGGAGGCCCCGGCACCAAAGCAGGACCGTTCCATCTACTACAAACTAGGCCTGGCGGGCTTCTGCTTCGGGAACGTAATGCTGCTGAGTTTTCCCGAGTACTTTGGTGGGCTACAGCACTCTTTTGGGCGGTTCTTTGGCTGGCTGAACGTGCTCCTGGCCTTGCCGGTGTTCCTTTACAGCGCGCGCGGTTTCTTTACCAGCGCCTGGCAAGGCTTACAGCAGCGTATCATTAACCTGGATGTACCCATTGCCATTGGGTTGCTGGCTTTGTTCTCGGTTAGTATTTATGATATTTCCACTGGCAAAGGGCCCGGCTTCCTGGACTCGTTCACTGGGCTGGTATTCTTCATGCTAATTGGCAAGTACGTGCAGCGCCGCACCTATGACTCCCTGGCCTTTGACCGCAACTACACCTCGTATTTCCCTATTGCGGTATCGGTGCTGAAAAACGGGCAGGAAACGCCTACCTCCGTCAAAGAGCTGCAGAAGGGCAACCGCATTCTGGTACGTAACCATGAGCTGGTGCCGGCAGATGCCATTCTCATGCGCGGCACGGCCAATATTGACTACAGCTTTGTGACCGGTGAGTCGGTGCCGGTGGCGCGGGTGGCCGGCGAGGTCATCTACGCGGGCGGTCGCCAGTTGGGCGAAGGCATTGAGCTGGAAGTGGTGAAAGAAGTTTCCCAAGGCTACCTGACCCAACTCTGGAACCACGCCAACTTCAAGAAAGACGAAAAGCAGACGGTAGAGAACTACGCCAACGCGGTTGGCAAGTACTTCTTGACCGTGACATTGCTCATCGCCGCCGGCGCGCTCTGGTACTGGGTGCCCCGTGACACCGACATGGCCGTGAAGGCCTTTACTTCGGTGCTGGTGATTGCCTGCCCTTGTGCTTTGTCACTGGCTACGCCCTTCACGCTGGGGGCAACACTGCGGATCTTCGGAAGGCAAAAATTCTACCTCAAGAACAGTGGGGTAGTAGAAGCCATGGCCAAGGCCGATACCGTGGTCTTTGACAAAACCGGTACCCTCACCGAGCCCAGCGCGGCCCAGATCACCTTCATAGGCCACGCGCTCACGCCGCAGGAAGAGCAACTGGTGCGGTCGGTGCTAAAGCATTCTACCCACCCGCTCAGCCAGCGCCTGTACGGAACCCTTAAAGGCAATCCCCAGCCGGTGCTGGAGTTCCTGGAGAAGCCGGGCGCTGGCCTGAAGGGGATTGTAGGCGACACCCTGCTGGAGATTGGCTCTGCTGCCTGGGTGAACGCTGACTTTGCCACAGCTGGTGACGTGCGCCAGACGCGTGTGTATATCTCCTTAGACGGGAAAGTGCGCGGCTACTATGTATTCCAGAACGTGTACCGCAAAGGCCTAAAAGAACTGGTGCAGGAACTGGGCAAGACCAAAAAGCTGGCCGTACTCTCCGGTGACAATGACAGCGAGGAGGCCAGGCTGCGCGAATTCTTTGGTCCGGACGCCGAGATGCGCTTCAACCAGAGCCCCATGCAGAAACTGGAATACATCAACGAACTAAAAGCCCAGGGCCACTCACCCATGATGATTGGCGACGGCCTCAATGACGCCGGTGCCCTTCGCCAAAGCGACGTTGGTCTGGCCCTCACCGATAACGTGACCGGCTTCTCTCCGTCCTGCGATGGGATTTTGGATGCGCACCAACTCACCAAACTGGCCCATTTCATCCAGTTCTCGCAAACCAGCCTGCGCCTGATTCTGGCGGCCTTTGGGGTATCTTTTGTTTACAACATCATTGGTCTCACCATGGCCGTGATGGGGGAATTTACGCCCATTGTCTCTGCCATCCTTATGCCGGTGAGTACCCTGAGCGTGATTTCCTTTGCAGTGCTTTCCGTGAAAATTGCCGGCCGGCGGGCAGGGCTCAGATAGACTTTTTGCTAATGCTTTTTAATTCCGTGGGAGTGGCTGGGTTACCTGGTGCTTTCACGGAATTTTTGCTTTCGCTTTTTGTATTTTCTTTTCTGCTTCTTGCTGGAGTAGTGTATGCAAATGCTTTGACTTACCAGCATTTGTTTGGTGTTCATATAGACCAACGACCGAGACTGCCTTTCCCTTGGTAACTGCTTGGTGCACGCCTTTCTGCCTCCTGCTGGCGTAGTGAGCGCTGTCGTCTTAGCCCTTATGCTTTCTTGTTGCATGGTTTCCCTCCGAGCGCTCACGGCCGCGGGGCCCCGTCTTTCCCCCTCGCACTGCCCTTGCGGCCGAGTTGTAGTCTTCCTTTAGCTTTGGTATTGCAGGGCCACAAGCGAGGCGCTCGAAGTAAAGACTGGAACTGGGAATGCGGGGGGGAGGGTTATGTTCTTCAATGACCGCATTGGGCCGTTGGCGTTTTTGGCACGTTTCCCCAAAAACAGCCTCGAAACGCACTACTGCCTCAAAATACCCCATACCCTTTACTAAGCGCAGACTCCCCCCTTGAGGGGGGCGATGGGGGGTGTTTACACCAGCAGACATCTCCCTGGTTCAAGTTTCCAACTTGGACCCACCATTCGGGAAGTTTCCAACTTCCCTGAGGCCTCTGCCTCACCGCACGCATGCCGTCCCCCTTTGAAGGGGGTAGGGGGATGACCACTCGTTCAGATCCATTCCGTTCTAGGCCCGTTTCTCGAGAAACAGTCCTAAATTCCAAAGACTTTAATTAGATCAAACTCTCCACAGAAGTAAGAAGAAGTAAAAAAGAAGAGCGACAAAGGGCCTGCTCCGCAAGAAAAAGGAAAGCCGTTGGTGCAGACGCTACAAAGGCTATAGCGTCTGCACCAACGGCATAAAATTGAAAGTAAAAAGGCGGTGCAGTCTCTGCATCAGCAGACAGGGTGTTTCCCGGTCCCTTTATTCCGATTTTACCGTCTTCTGGGCGGCCCAGAGGTTATATTCGTCAATGAGCACCTGAAGGTCCTCAAAGGTATAGTCCTTGTTTTTGACCTTTGCTAGTAGCTCCTTGTTATCTGAGATCAGCAGGTTAATCTGCTCTGAGAAGTTCTTGGGACGTACCATCCGGTAGAATTCGCCGTCTTTCTCAACCAGATAGGTTAGCACGGGTTGGCGGGTGGGAAAGGTGGTAGTGGCGTAATGCAGGTAGAGATTGAGCGCCCCAGATTTCACCACCCGCATAAAGTCTTCCTGGAAGTGATCAAAGGAGTTGATGTCAAAGTCTTTTTGCACCGTAAAGCTGTCTTGGCCCAGTACAAAAGCCTGAATGTCTTTAGTGGTGAGGGTAACCGGTTTGGCTTTGTCTGAAGGCTTGAATTCAATCTGATTTACGGGGCCCTGACCCGTCTGAGTACCATATTGGTGCCTGATCAGGCCTTCCGCCCGCTGGCCCTCTTTGGTGTAGTAATATCCCGGTAAAAAGTTTCCGCGCACCTGGTGCACCTGGGCAAACGCCGATGAACCCACTAACAGCAAACCAAATAATACCAACAGCTTTTTCATGGAACGTACCTCTAAAAGATATACAAAGATAGAGAATTAGGCGCTTTCCTTGATATGGTAGCCATAAATTGAAATTTTCCGGGCCTGCGGCCGAAGGCCTGAGAGAACCATTAGGCTTTTGGGCCGTTATAACAGCAATTTTAAGGAAATGTTTACGCTTCCAAAAAAAATAACGGGATAGGCTTATTCAATGGCTTTACCAGGTTTAATCATTTTTGCTGAACCCACCATGACAAAAAAAAATGGTCTATTGCTGCTTCTGCTTTTTGCCTTCTGGGGAACAAGTGGGTGTGATAAAATTCCTAAAGACCCTGAAGATACCTTGCGCCAAGTAACCGGCGGAACCTTGCATGTAGGCTATTCAGAGAACCCGCCCTGGGTGGTAAAAGGCGCTCAGGAGCCCACCGGCCTGGAACCCGAAATGGTCAAGGCCTTCGCTAAAACCATCAATGCCCGCGTACAGTGGCACCAGGACACAGAACAGGAACTGCTGGAAGCCCTGGAGAAAAAGAAACTTCAATTGGTGGTGGCGGGCCTCACAGATGACTCCCCCTGGAAAAGTAAGATATCCTTTACCCGGCCCTACCTTACCCTGGGGAAAAAAAAGCACGTGTTTGGGGTGGTCATGGGCGAGAACGCCTTTGTGATGAAGCTGGAGAAGTTCCTGCACAAGAAAGAAGAAGAACTTAAAAAGCAGCAACCATGAAACCACTGGACAGATTTGAATATCCTCCTGAGCTCAGGGAGCCATTTAGAAAAGCCAAAAAGCTGGAGTGGATTACCATTGGGTACCTTATCTCGGCGGCGCTGGTCATGTTCTTTACCATGGGCAACTCCCAGGCCATGAAAACCGCCTGGTTTGAAGACGTGTTGAGCCTTATCCCGTCTGTCTCGTTTTTGATTGCCTCTAAGGTATTCCATAAAAAGCCCAACAGTAATTTCCCCTACGGGTACCACCGCGTGGTGAGCATTGCCTATTTGTGCAGCGCCATTGCGTTGTTTTCCGTTGGCGCTTTCCTGATCATAGATTCCTGCATGACCCTAATCAAGCAGGAGCACCCCACCATTGGCGTGGCCGTAATTTTTGGGCAGGAGGTTTGGCTGGGCTATGTGATGATGGTGGCACTGGTATATGGGTCCTTGCCGGCCGTTTTTCTGGGGCGCCAGAAACTGCCGCTGGCAAAAAAACTGCACGAGAAAAACCTGTTCACAGACGCAGAGATGAACAAAGCCGACTGGATGACCGGGGCCGCAGCCATTCTTGGTATTATTGGGATTGGGTTGGGGTTTTGGTGGGCAGATGCCGTGGCGGCTATCCTTATTTCTTTTGACATTATCAAAGACGGCTTTACCAACCTCAAACAAGCCGTTTTTGATTTGATGGATGAGCAGCCCAAGAAAGTGGAAGACCAGAAGAAAGACCCGTTGCTGGACCAGGTGCATGCTGTTCTGGAGAAACAGCCCTGGGTCAAAGAACATGCGTTCAGGATGCGCGAAGAAGGCCACGTGTACCTGGGCGAAGGTTATGTGGTGCCCCATACGGATGAAAATCTGGTAAATCGCCTAAACCAGCTGGGAGAAGAGATTGAAGGCTTGAACTGGCGCATACTGGAGTTTGTACTCATGCCCGTCCGGGAGATACCAAAAACCGAGGAAGAGGAATAGGAGAGATAACCTTTCCTCCATTCTGCCTTCGCCTTAGGTTGGCCGCAGCCAACCGCTTAAAAAGGAAAATCCCCGGGCCCCTGCATTTCCTGGTAAAGGAAGGCAGGGCCCGGGGATTTTTATGGGGTTACTACAGGTGACCCCACCAGTCAGAAGCTGGCAGAAGGTTAGTCAATCTTCTCGTCTACTTTATTGATTCCTTTTTTAGTGGTGTTTTTTACGGCTTTACCGGCCTTTTTAGTGCCCTTTACCACGCCGGTGCCTACTTTCTTGGCTCCTTTGCCAGTGGCTTTAGCGCCGCTCACGGCTACGTTTTTAGTGCCTTTGCCTAACTCTTTTGCCCCATGGCCCATCTGGTGCGTACCTGTTTTAGCGCGCTCTTTGTTGGTCTGGTGTTTCAGGGAGTCCTGCACAGCAGGGATAGAAGCCTCTGCAGGAACTGCCTGCAGAAAGGCGACGGCTGATAAGGCCGCTATAAATGCTAGTTTTTTCATTTCATAAGTTGTTTTACACTGTACCAATTGGTTCCTTTTAAAACGGATGCCCCGGTTGATAGTTGCAAAGAGGGTGACACAAAAGCCAGTAAAGTACAATTGGTGATGTTGCGGTAAAAAAGTGGAAGAGGTGTTTTAAAGCCGTTTTTTGTAAAACGGCCCTAAACCATGCTTCGGCTGTTACACAAAACGATCTTCTTAAGGAGGGCGGCTAGACTAAGACTTTGGGCAACCCGGTAATAAAGCAGGCATCTGCATCCGTTTTAAGGCTGATTTAAGAAAAACAGGCTCAAAACAGATTCTTTTATGAATTTGCGTAGCGAAACAAAACTTTGAGCCCCAAATTTGGTTTTACTTGATTATGGATCTGAAAAAACGAATACTTAAAACGCTGTACCCACTTATTATGCGCTTGTCTAAAGCAACCGCAAAGGGCAGGGTGCTAAAAAACGATAAAAAGGTAAGGCCGGCGCAGCCGTTTTACCAGCTCTCCACTGTTCTCAACAACGGTACGCCTCTGGATTTCAGCCAGCTGAAGGGCAAAAAAGTGCTGTTGGTGAATACTGCCTCTAACTGCGGCTATACCGGGCAGTACCAGGAACTGCAGCAACTCCATGAAGAGAAAAAAGACTCTTTGGTGATCATCGGGTTTCCGGCCAATGACTTTAAGGAACAGGAGAAAGACAATGACGCTGACATTTCACAGTTCTGCCAGGTGAACTATGGCGTCACCTTTCCATTGGCTAAAAAAAGCGTGGTGGTGAAAGGCCAAAACCAGAACCATGTGTACAACTGGTTGTCAGATGCGCGCCAAAACGGCTGGAATGAGCATGAGCCAGACTGGAACTTCAGTAAGTACCTGCTGGATGAAAATGGTGTATTGACCCACTACTTCGGCCCGGCCGTTTCCCCGTTGAGCCCCGAGGTGCAGCAAGCCCTTCAAAAATAAGCCACCTCTTTTCAGCGCCTTGAGAAAAAAGGCTCCTACCAACCATGGCCCGTGTGTTTGACCCATGAAAATTGGCATATACACGGGCCATGGTTGGTAGGAAAGGGCTATGGCCGTACCACAGACCGCAGTCTACTGCCTCTGGCGGCGTCTACGCTCCAGATACCTGCTCCCTGTGAGGCAATGTAGAGAAACAGAAAGCAGTAGAGCACCGCTAGTTCTCCCTGGTTCAGGATAGGTGCCCAGCCATTGGGGGCATGGGCCATAAAGTAAGCCACCGCCATCTCACCACTGGCAATAAATGCGGCCCAACTGGCAAACAACCCAATGGCAATCAGGAAACCGGCCACCAACTCAATAATCCCGGCTACGCCCATCATGGAGGCTATTTCAACGGGCGGACTGCCTCCGGGCCAGCCGAACAGCTTTTGGGTGCCGTGCGCCATAAACAAGATACCGGCCACAATGCGTAGCAGGGCATAGAATTGGGGGGCGTAAGTTCCTAAGATTCTGTCCATCTGGTTTTGGTTTAGTTTTGACTGGTGAAGTATTACTTACTTTAAGAGATACGAGCCCTTTTTTAGAGAGTTAGTTGTTAACCTGTTGACCTTCAGGCAGGAAAGGGGTATTTGGGCACTTGCGTTTTGATGCCATTTTCAGGAAAACAGGCCTAAAACGCAAGTGTCTTTTCTTGCCTTTCCAATAACGCCACCCAGGAAAAGAGAACCCACAACACCTACCAGAAAAGCCAAGAAAAAAGGGAACGTGCCAAAAGCGCGTTCCCTTTTTAGAGATAAGTTGGGGGTGACTACCGGAGTCTCTGCTCCATTTTGGAAAGCAAGTCCAAAAATTTCTCTGAGAGGGCCTCTACTTTCTCAAGGCCTTCATGGGCCTCATCTATTTTACCCGCCTGGTAAAGGTCTATGTACTGCCTGGCGGTTCTGTTAAGTTCATTTTGCAAGAGGGAAAGCTGCTGTAACTCTGCCTCGCGGTGGTAGGTGGCTTGCCCTACGTTGGTGAACCACATGTTCACCGGGCCCGAGGCCGAGAAAAACGCGTCATCATACGCCCCGCCGTACAGCGCAGACCGTATTTTTGACTTATATAAGATGTGCTTGATGCGAAGCTGCTGAAAATCTACCTGGGCGGTATTCATGTTCTGGTATAAAGTACCTCGTCGTTTTATTCCTGGCCTGGCGTTGCCTGACCTTGGGTAGATTGTTTTAGCAACATGCTTTCTGTGGTTTCATAGCCGCAGACCAAAATGCCTGTGATCTTTTGCTCTTCGTCATACATGGCTTGGTACACAAAGGAAACGTACAGGTCATGCAAGACACCATCATTGTGCTTGTCAATTTTAATCAGAATGTTGTTAGCCGTAAAGGTCTCACCGGTGTTATAGACGTTGTCCAGCACGGCAATAAGGCCTTGTTCCTCTACCTCTGGTACTACCTCAAGCACGGTTCTGCCCAGCAATTCTTTGTTAGGCAGTAACTGTTGGTATTTCTCATTGACCAGTTCATAGCGGTGGGTGGGGCCACTGAGAATACAGAAGAAAACGGGCGCCTGCATGATAAGGCGTTCTAGGGTAAGGCGCCGGCTTTCGGCCTTTTTATGATTAAACGTCACCTGATCTGCCAATGCCGACATTTGCTCCGCTGACTCCAGGAGCTCCTGCACCATGAGTTTGGTTGAATGCACGTCTGTACAGGAACCCACCAGGGTTTCAATGGCGCTCCCATCTTTGGTGAGCACGGGAACTATGCGGCACAGAAACCAGCGGTAGGCGTCTTCATGGTTTTTGAAGCGGGCTTCCATCTGCAGTTCCTTTTTGTTGGCAATAGTCTCCTCCAACCTGCTTTTAACATCGGGCAGGTCTTGGGGGTGTATTACGTTTTCCCAGTTATAGTCTGCCTGGAGCGCCTGCTGGGCAGTGAAACCGGTGTATTTCTCCCAGCGGCTGTTCACGTACGTAACCTGCAACTGCGGCGTGAAGGTGAACACCAATTGCGGAATGGTATCGGTCATGATGTTGAACTTCTTCTCGCTGGCCTGCTGGGCCTGCTTGGCCAGTTCACGCTCGGTCACGTCTTCGGTTTTCTGCACAATGTACTGCAGGGTACCCTGGTCGTCTAAGATAGGGGTGTGGGAGGCCTCCCAGAAACTTTCATAATATCCGCCGCCTTCCTGGGCAGGGCGCGCAATGTGGTAGCGCACCAGGTCCATGTGGTCTATCTGCCTGGTGGCAACTACCCGGTCCAAGGACAGTTTTACAGGGTTTTCCTCATAAGAATAGTCTTTGTCTGGGTAGGCCTCCAGCAGAAAATGCCGACCTTTAATCTCTTCCAGGGTGCGCAGGGTGGTTTTTAGGTAAGCCTCTGTGGCAGCCAGCACAATGTAATCAGGAGAAAGCACCACATAGTTGTCTGGGGCCTTCTGGAAGATTCTTGAAAAATCCATGAGGGGAGCGTTGGGCAGTTAGGGGTAAATAAACAGTATGAGAGAAACTAACTCCTAAGAACTCAAAAAGTTTTCAAATGGAAGGAATCCCATAAAAAAAAGAAGAAATGGCCTTTCCTGTTTTAAGCCCGTTTTTGAGAAAACAAACCTAAAACACGGCAGGCGTATACCCTATAAACCCTAAGCATTACTTAAAATGGATAAGCCCCTACTGGACGCGGTCACAGAAGCCATGCAGAAAAAGAAGTTCCTGAAGATACAATACGTAACCGATCTGAATGACTACCTGACCGTTACGTCCATGATCAAGAAAATGGAGGACAAGGAGCAAGGGCCGGTGCTGGAACTGGTCACCGGGCAGGAAATTCCCTTTCACCAATTGGTGAAAGTAGGCGACGTGGCCTCTGCCCACTACAACTCCCGCGACTTTACCTGTGACTGCTAAAATCGGTGTTTTTACAGCAACTGGTAAACCCTATCTGTGGCAAAAGCGGCAAGAAGCAGTTATTGGTTCCGCACCTTTACATTGTCGCCTTCAGGGTGCGTAACATGCAGGCAAGGAGTGACGTCTGAGCCATGCAGGGGGCGCCCGGTAGAGGATAAATGGGTACACGCAGATTCATCCTCATAATGCAGCTTATGTCTGCAGGCCACATTCTGGGTAGAGTAGGCAGAGAGGGTCTGTAGGTGTTGGTCTAGGCGGTGGGCCCTTGCTTTACGCGGGTAATGCAACAAGTCTTCCTGGGCGCTGGTGTGCAGGTAATCCAGCATGCTGAGCAGAATGGATTTGTCTTGCAGGTACAGGTACTCGGTGGCATAAATATCAGCGCCAATTTCCATGTCTTGGTTAAGCTGCAGCATGCCGGTGCCTTGCTTGTTCAATTTCTTTTTATTGACGTGGCCTCTTTGCAGGTGTCCGTATTCATGGGCCTGGTGAAAGGCGGTCACAAATGGCCCTACTTGTTGGGCCAACTCTGGATTGAATTCTATCACGTAGGTCTTGAGGCTGTCATGGTAACTGAGTTTGGCAATACTCTGTAACTGGGCATTAGCCACCAGCGGCACCGGAGGAATCCACTTCTGGGCATATACTGAGGACAGCCAGAAAAACAGCAGTAAGGTAAAGAGCGCGCGAGACAACATAACAAGATGGCTTAAAGGATGGAATATGGTATATAGCTTTTCTAATAGCTGAATATAAGCACCTATACCCCACAAAGCCAAATAAGGAAATTCAGAAGAAGCCTGAGTTGATTCTATCCTGCCCGCCGCACCAATCCTTTCCTGTAATGGCAGTAAAAAGCGTTTCGGGCCTGTTTTTTGGAAAACAGGCCCGAAACGCTTTTTGGATTTTTAAAGAGAGATTTCTTAGTCGCTTTCGAAATTCCTGGCCAGGGCAAACCTGCCTACCGCACGCTTTTCTTGGGTAACGTGTATAGCGCCTTTACGGTAAAGCTCACAAACTTATCATTTGACCCCAGATAAGAATTGGTGCCCTGGCGGTTATCCAGGAAATCTGTTGACGGCATGGAAAGGGTAAGGTCGGTGGCTAGGCTGAACTCCTCGCTTAACCTGAACCGCACGCCTCCGCCAATAGGGATGACTAAGGCCATAGCCGGGTATTGCTTGGCTTCAGTACCTTCCGCAACTTCTTCATTGGTGGCCACATCATAGCCTACCAGGCCAACGCCGGCCTTGATGTAGGGCACCATCACCAAGGCTCCCTGAAAAGACCGGTTGTAGAAATTGTTAAGGGTGTTTCGGCTGGCCAGGTGCATAGACACAGAGCCGGTAGCCGTCACAATAGAAGAGTTGAAGTTGAGGTCTTTCTGGTCCAGCGTAAAGGTTTGCTTCCCCTTGACCTGAAAGAAATCTACGTTGGCTAAGGCCGAGAGGTAGGGGGTGACTTGCCGGATAGCGCCCAACCCAGCCGTATACCCAAAGCCGTTGGACTGCAGCAGGTTTTTAGTGCTTCTGTCATCTGCGGCATAATCACTGTTCATG
The DNA here is from genome assembly GCF_054781795.1 of Rufibacter soli. NCBI lineage: Bacteria > Pseudomonadati > Bacteroidota > Cytophagia > Cytophagales > Hymenobacteraceae > Rufibacter > Rufibacter soli. The sequence goes on from NZ_BAAGTS010000002.1 coordinate 886,048, forward strand.
ACCACCACACCCGCGCCGCCGGAAAAAGTAAGCTTGTTAGAGACCTTGAAAAGCCGCAGGACGCTATTACTGGTAGTTTGGCGGGTGCGTTGGGCTTGAGAGGCCTGGGGAGCCAGCAGAACTGTCAAAAGCAGGATAGCAATCAGCAGTACCTGAGTAGAACCGCCCCGCTTCCAACTGAAAGGGAGTGAAGCCCCAGGGAATTGGCCTAATTGGGCATTGGTTTGGCCGCCGGCTGGCAGGGGTATAGATACTAAAGAGAGGAACCTGTTCTTCATTTTAAATTGCTAGTATAGAACGCAAACGCGCCGTTCCTTATCATGGCTATATTAGGCGAAGGAGTTGGATAACGGGCCAAATTACGTCATTGAAACCCACAGTACGTGCAAAAGCCAATAACAAGTTAGACAATTTGGCTATGTTTCTGGGCTATTTGAATACATACTACGGTTTTACGGCTACAGCGTAAAACGAAGAAGGCTTTGCTATCTATTTTTGAGAGCGAGATAAATTTTTCTTTCGCCTTAGGGAGGAGCACTGGCCAGGCACGCCACCGCCCTGAACCAACCTTCCTTTTCTGGAGAAAGGCTGATCCAGGGCGGTAGTCCAAGACCGGATCTGGGTAGACTAGACTATGACTGTTGGTTGCTGTTCCAAATGTCTTTCTGCATTTTCCAGTGGCCATTCTCGCGTTTCCAGACGGCCATATACTTTCCTTGGTCAATGGGTTGGCCCCCTTCTCCCTTGAGGGCGAAGGTACCTAGCTCAATGGCGGTAAAGTCTAGTTGTTCCACTTCTACGGTTTCTAAGGAAATATCCTTTACCCCCGTTTCCAGGGCATGTTGCCAGTACTGGCTAATAGCTTCGCGGCCCTTAAGTACATCTTGGCCGGCGGGCATGAGCAAGGCGGTAATAGTATAAAGATCAGCTACCGCGGCAGTGTTGCCTTGGCTGTACAAATGGATAAATTTTGAATTCAGGCTCTTGATTTCTTCAGTAAGGTCAGTGCTAATCGCTTCCATAAGTGATGGAGAAGAGAGAATTAGTGAATAATTGCATGTGAGCGCCAAAATACCAGGAGCCTTGCCGACGGCCTTGTAAGGTTATCTGCGTCGCTCCCCACCGAGTGTCCAATAGGATTCAAACAAATAAGCGTGGTAAAAAATACCTTCGGGTTAGCTGAAGGTAAATGGCAATTGGCCTTACGCCTTGCCCAAAGGCTAGGAAAAACCTGTGTTCTGCTTGCCTTTAGGAAGGTAGCAATAAACAACAGAATTAGAAACCTCATCACTCTTTATTTGCTTTAGTGCGGGAGAAGGCCTGAGTTTATGGCCAATAGCACCAACGGCGTGGCTATTACCTTTCTGTTTTGCCTTTAATGTAAGTCCTCACTGGCAATACCTGTGCGGGTAGAAAAAATGAAAGCCCCGCAGGGCTTTCAAAGGAATACGTGTTGTGACCGGGTTCTTTTAAGCGCTTTTCAATGCCTCAGCCACCGTGTTGGCCATAGGTGTGGTAGGGTGCCCAATAAGGGTGGAAAGCTGGTGGCTGTCATCAAACAAATCTCCTTTAGAGGCAGAAACATCCCAGCTGGCAATAGCCTGGGCCAGCCCCTGCGGCAACCCGAAGCTGGCAAGCGCGGCGGCGTATTCCTCTTCCGGAAGGTTTTTGTAGGGAATCTCTTTGCCCGTCTGGCGCGAGATCTCGGCGGCCAGGTCATGGAGCGTGTACGCTTTATCTCCGGCTAGTTCATAGACTTTGCCCTGTTGTCCCTGGCCCGTTAACACAGCCACGGCGGCATCTGCATAATCAGCACGCGACGCTGAGGAGATTTTGCCATCTCCCGCACTACCAATGAATGCTCCCCCGGCCAGTGCCCCGCCTATAGAACCGGTGTAGTTTTCAGTGTACCAGCCGTTGCGCAGCAAGGTGTACGGTATGCCAGAATCCTTCAGAGCAGCCTCGGTGGCCTTGTGTTCTTCGGCCAGGCTGAGGGAAGATTTGTCGGCGTGCAGGAGACTGGTATAGACAATCCAGTTCACGCCGGCTTTCTTGGCGGCGTCAATCACGTTTTTATGCTGCACGGCGCGTTTGCCTACCTCACTCCCTGAAATCAGAAGCAAGGTATTTACGCCTTCCAGTGCTGGTCCAAGTGTCTCTGGTTTGTCATAATCGGCTTCACGGGCTTCTACGCCCAGGTCTGCGGCCTTCTGTTTAGATCGTACCAGACCTACTAACTGGGCGTCAGGTGATTTATCTTTCAGTTTGGAAATGATAAGGTGGCCCAAATGGCCGGTGGCTCCGGTAATGGCTATTTTGTTCATGGTGTTGGTTTGGTTTACATGGTAGATTTAATGTACGGTTTTAGTTCTAAAGTGAAGGCGGGACGTGCCCGAAAAAGCGCTGAGGCTTTTCTTCATATTTCTGGGGGAACGGCTACTAGGGGCAAGCCGTAAAGAAGGATTCTACATGCAGCCTGTACCTATGACGTTTACCATTGAAGAATTACTGTTGGGGGCTTCGTTGCTGTTGCTCCTGAGTATCTTCCTGAGCAGAAACCTGGGCCGGTTTGGTATACCCGCGCTGGCCCTGTTTCTGGGCGTGGGCATGTTGGCTGGTTCTGAAGGAATTGGCGGCATTTACTTTGATGATTTCGGGAGGGCCCAGTCGTTGGGTACTATAGCCCTGACCATCATCCTTTTTTCGGGCGGGTTGGATACCCGTTGGGAAGCCACCAAGCCCATTTTGTGGCGGGGCATAGCGCTCTCTACCCTGGGCGTGTTCATCACGGCCATACTGGTAGGTTTATATGCCACCTACGTAATGGATTTCTCGCTCATGGAGGGGTTATTGCTGGGGGCCATAGTGTCTTCTACAGATGCTGCCGCGGTGTTCTCTATTCTCAGGTCAAGCAAGATAGCGTTGAAGAACAACCTGGGCCCAACCCTGGAACTGGAGTCTGGTAGTAACGACCCTATGGCCTATTTCCTGACGGTGAGCTTTACGTTTTTGATCACGAGCCAGGGAGCCAGCATCTGGCAACTAGTACCCATGTTTTTTCTTCAGATGAGCATAGGGGCAGTGGCCGGCTTCACCATGGGACGTTTAAAGGGTTGGGTAACCAATAAGATAAAGCTGCAGCAGGAGGGGCTGTATCCGGCGCTTATGCTGGCCATGCTGCTGTTCACGTTTTCCTTTACCAACCTCATTCAGGGCAACGGTTTTCTGGCGGTGTATATTTCTGGTGTGGTGTTGGGCAACAGCAACTTTCTGCACAAGGGCAGCCTCACCCGCTTTTATGACGGTCTGGCCTGGCTCATGCAGATTGTCATGTTCCTCACGCTGGGTTTGCTGGTGTTTCCGTCGCAGATTGTACCCGTGGCCGGAGCTGGGCTTTTAATCTCCTTGTTCCTGATTTTTGTGGCCAGGCCAATAAGTGTTTTTCTGGGTATGTCTTTCTTCAAGACCTCCTTTAGGGATAAGGTGTATGTGTCATGGGTAGGGTTGCGGGGGGCAGTGCCCATTGTGTTTGCCATGTACCCTATACTGGCAGGGGTGCATAACGCAGAGATGATTTTTAACATAGTTTTCTTTATTGTACTCACCTCCATTATGCTACAGGGTACTACCCTTAAAGTGGTGGCAGACTGGCTAAATCTGAGTGAGCAGGACCATTCACTTAAGATGCTGGCCCTTGGCGCCGAAAGAGGCTACGCGTCTAAAAACTCTCTGGTAGAGCTAGAGATGGGCCAGGACTGGCGGGCCATTGGCAAACCCATTGTAGAACTAGGCCTGCCCAAAACCGCCCTTATTGTACTCATTGACCGGGGCGGCTCCTTTGTCACACCCAACGGCTCAACGGTGCTCCAAGCCGATGACAAACTCATGATCATGGTAGAAAATGAGGAGGAATTGGAGCGCGTACGTGTAGCTTTAAAATAAAAGGCTATTACCGTTTCTAGCATCTTTTCCAGAAAACAGGTCCAAACCAAAGTAGCCCTTAAGGTACTCTGTAATTAGAAACATGCCCTACTATTGCCAGGACCTCTAGGTTCTTTCTTTCAAAAGAGTAATTAAGGCATGTTTCTTAAAATCCAAGTTAAGCGGTAACCTGATTATTCTTCTTATGATATAAAGGCGCGAGAATTCGAGAACATAGATTTCTTTGATTCTTTATGGAAAAATGAAAATTATATCTATCTTATGTAATATTTAAGATTTAATAACTAACCTATATAATAATGGATTTTCAAGATGTAATTAAAGCCCTGGGCGAGAAAGTTTCTCGCATGCAAGAATCAATTCAAACCGAGGAAGCCACAAAGATGGCCTTTGTCATGCCCTTTATATCCTCCCTTGGGTATGATGTGTTTAACCCCATGGAAGTGGTGCCTGAATACATCGCTGACCTGGGAATTAAGAAAGGGGAGAAGGTTGACTACTGTATTTTCAAGGATGGTGCCCCTTCCATAATTATTGAATGCAAGCATTGGAAAGAGAAGCTAGACGTACATAATTCTCAGTTACACCGCTACTTCCATGTAACCGCTGCCCGTTTTGGAATATTGACCAATGGCATTGTCTATAGATTCTATACTGACTTAGTGGAAGCCAATAAAATGGATGACAAACCCTTTTGGGAGTTCAACATTACAGAGGTAAGTGAGCAGGTGATATTTGAATTGAAGAAATACCACAAGTCTCAGTTTAGCGTGGAGAATATTTTGAGTTCGGCCACTGAGCTTAAGTATGCTAAGGAAATTAAGAGAATAATGCTGGAGGAAATGGCAAGCCCAACAGACACATTTGTAAAGCATTTCGCAAAGCAGATTGTGTCCGGACCCATGACTTCAAAAGTAATGGAGCAGTTTACCGGGCTGGTTAAAAAGTCTATTAATGGGCTGGTCAGTGAAATGATTAGTGATAGGCTTAAATCAGCACTTGCCTCCGAAGAGGACAGAGGGTTTGTGCAAACCCGGGTAGAAGAAGATACCACAGTGCAGCCAGTGATTAATGAACCGGTAAGTAAAATTCTGACCACTGAAATGGAGAAAGAGGCTTTTTATATCATCCGGTCAATACTCAGAGGAAAAGTAGATGCCAACAGAGTGCATCATAGAGATAATCAGAGTTATTTCGGAATCCTTTTAGACAATAATAACCGTTGTCCTATTTGCCGGCTTTATCTAGAAGGTACAAAGAAAAGTGTCGTCCTATTTGATGAGACGAAGAAAGAGTCCAGACATGAGATTCAAACGTTAGACGACCTATATGCGCATTCAGAACAGTTAATAAATACCGCTTTGAGTTATGATTTAAAGCCAGTCATCCTTAATTGAATTTCAGGAGCTAAGTATTAAGTTAAATAATAATGGCTGTGGCCCTTAGGATATCCTAAGGGCCACAGCCATTATTATTACTGCTTTAGAAAATTCTACTTATTTTTTCTCTTTCAATAAAATGTTTTCCAGTACTGCGCTTACTTCATTCTCATGTAAGCCAATGCGCATGTTAGGATGGTATAAAAGTCTTATCAAATCTTTATCCATTTGAGTAAAGGCTGCATTAGTATGTACCTTGGAGTAAAAAATACTTTCAGGATACAGGGGAGATACTTGCCCTAATCCTATGGCGCCAGTTACCATTCCTCGTGTCCAACTTTTCTGCTGGGCTGCAGTGGCTTGTTGATTATCAATGAAGATAAGGCTTTTATTTATCTCTTGGTTAGCATTCCACCAAACAGAAAATGCCCTTAAGTTCAACCTTGCCACCTCTGCGGAGGCCGGATACAGCGCAGAGAACTGGGCCACACTACCAAAGTATAGGGTAGTGTTTGATTGATTTTTATCAGTCACTACCTCTATAGAGAACCCATTCGTAGATAGGCTATTTATTTCATTTCGTACTTTTTGGAATTCGCTCAGGTTATCAGCAGTTGGGTTTCCCTCAATATAAACTTTGATATCAGTTTCCCATCTTCTGGTAATTTCATCACTGCCCCCATAGAAAAAGCCTAGGGCAATCTCTTGGAAATAGGAGATCACACTATGATCATATTGTGAAAGTTCTGAGGTAACCTCTTCCTCCTCTGTAAGACATCCTGAACATAGAAAAGAGATAAAGGTGAGTAGGAGTAACGTTTTCTTCATAATGATTTGATTGTAAGTAAAAAGAGGGTTAAAAGTGATTATTAAGATTTCTTTAATAAAACATTGAATTGGTTAAAGCCTGGGTGCTAAAGCTTCAATAATAGTTGATTAGCTAACCTATGAAAGCATTTGTGTGATTTTTCGCTTACTAATAAGACTTAAGTCTGTGCAACTTTGAGTTATTTGATCACCTGCCTTTTGTGAAGGAAGTCATCTATCGTAAAAATCAGCTCAATTGACTTTACCATAGGAGGCACCATATCCAACAGATAACAAAAATAAAAGATTTATTATAATTTAACTAATACGGAATAATATTTTATTGCTTATTTTATTGCTTATTGACGGTGCAGGGTAATCATCCTGCACATTCCCACTCTGACATCAATCACCCCTAAAAGTGACCTCCGTCATCTTTTTCGCGCGCCTGTCTTATGACCTTTGTAACGCTGAAAGGACTAGGCAAGCGGTAATAAGAGCACATTCACTACTCTACGCCACTGCTGGTCCAGTTCAGGAAGAGCTAAAACGGGTAGTGCCATGAACATCATTTTTTTACTTATCAGCATCAGCATTCTGGTAGCGGTCCTGTTTCTGGGAGCGTTCCTGTGGGCAGTGCGCTCCGGCCAGTACGAGGATGATTACACACCTTCCGTTCGCATTCTCTTTGATAATGAATTAACCCAAAAACAATCACTTACTTCAATTTCAACCAAACCTATGGAGGACACCGCACATGTTAGCTGAGGTTCTAAAAGCCCCCGGGGAGGCGCTGAAAGGCAGCGTCCGAACGGTAGAAACATTCTATTATGACAACAAGATTGTCAGAGACTTCGCCTACGCCACCCTGTTCTGGGGGGTAGCCGGTATGCTCATTGGGGTACTCATCGCGTTCCAGTTGGCGCGCCCCGAGTTGAACATGGGCACCGAGTACACCACCTTCGGGCGGATCAGGCCCCTGCACACCAACGCGGTTATTTTTGCGTTTGTGGGCAACGGTATTTTTATGGGCGTGTACTACTCGCTGCAACGCCTGTGTAAAGCCCGTATGTATTCAGATGTGCTCAGCAAGATCCACTTCTGGGCCTGGCAGTTAGTGATTCTGTCGGCGGTGATTACCCTCCCGTTAGGCTTCACTTCCTCTAAAGAGTACGCTGAACTGGAGTGGCCAATTGACATTGCCATTACCGTGGTATGGGTAGTGTTTGGCTGGAACATGTTCGGGACCATTATCAAACGCCGCGAGCGCCACATGTACGTGGGTATTTGGTTCTACATTGCCACCTTCTTAACCGTAGCGGTGCTGCACATTGTAAACTCTTATGAGATACCGGTAACGTTCATGAAATCTTACTCTGGCTACGCCGGGGTGCAGGACGCGCTGGTACAATGGTGGTATGGCCACAACGCGGTGGCATTCTTCTTAACCACCCCGTACCTGGGCATGATGTACTACTTCCTGCCAAAGGCCGCCAACAGACCGGTATATTCCTATAGATTATCTATCATCCACTTCTGGTCTTTGATCTTTATCTATATCTGGGCCGGTCCTCACCACTTGCTGTACACCGCCTTGCCAGACTGGGCACAGTCTTTGGGTGTAGTGTTCTCCGTGATGCTGATTGCCCCAAGCTGGGGCGGGATGATCAACGGTCTCTTAACCCTAAGAGGTGCCTGGGATAAAGTGCGCACAGAGCCGGTGCTTAAGTTTATGGTGGTAGCTATTACCGCCTACGGTATGGCCACTTTTGAAGGACCGCTGCTGTCTTTGAAAAACGTAAACGCCATTGCCCACTATACAGACTGGATAGTTGCCCACGTACACGTTGGCGCCCTGGGCTGGAACGGCTTCCTGACCTTCGGTATCCTGTACTGGTTGCTACCCCGCATCTTCAGAACCGAGTTATATTCTAAAAAGCTGGCCAACTGGCACTTCTGGTTAGGCACCATGGGTATCTTGTTCTATGCCGTGCCTATGTACTGGGCTGGGTTTACCCAAGGCTTAATGTGGAAACAGTTCACCAATGAAGGCCTGTTGCAGTACTCTAACTTCTTAGAGACCGTGCTGCAGATTGTGCCTATGTACTACCTGCGTGGTATTGGTGGCTTGCTGTACCTGAGTGGCGTGTTCCTGATGATCTACAACGTCATCAAAACCGTGAAAAGTGGTTCTCTGCTGGCTAATGAAGAAGCCCAGTCGGCCCCGTTAATGCCTGCCGAGGTTATCAAAGGCGAGACCCCGCACGCTGGTGGTCACTGGCACAGATTGATTGAGCGCCGTCCGGTACAAATGGCCGTGTTCGCTACCGTAGCCATCTTGATTGGGGGCGCCGTGGAGATGATCCCAACGTTCCTGGTAGAATCTAACGTGCCTACCATTGACAGTGTGAAACCTTACACCGCGCTGGAATTGCAAGGCCGTGACGTCTACATCAAAGAAGGTTGCGTGAACTGTCACTCCCAGATGGTGCGGCCGTTCCGCTCAGAGACTGAACGCTACGGCGAGTATTCTAAGGCCGGTGAGTTTGTCTATGACCGTCCGTTCCTGTGGGGTTCTAAGCGTACGGGGCCAGACTTGCACCGCGTAGGTGGCAAGTACCCTAACAGCTGGCACTACCACCACATGCTGGACCCTACCTCCATGTCGCCGGGCTCTATCATGCCAAATTACCCATGGCTGTTTGAGAAAGACCTGGATATCTCTACTACAGAGGCCAAGATTGAGACGCTGGCTGGTTTAGGCACCCCTTATGAAGAAGGATACGCCCAGAAAGCCAATGAAGACCTCATGCGTCAGGCCCGCGAAATCTCTGCTGATCTCCGCAAAGAGAACATAGAGGTGAAACCAGAGAAGGAGATTGTGGCTCTTATTGCCTATCTGCAGCGTCTGGGGACAGATATTAAAGTGAAGGAAGCTAAATAATAAGTCCTGCTACCGGTCCTCTGTCTTTATGGGGAGGGCCGGCGGTGGGCACAAAAGGTAAGATCATGTACAAAGAAATATTACAGTCCATAGATGGCATTGCCATATACCCCATCATCTCCTTTCTCATCTTCTTTTTCTTCTTCCTGGGGTTGATCGCCTACGTGGTAGTAGTGAAGAAAGACTACATCCAGAGCATGAAAGAGATGCCGCTGCAGAACGAAAACGGATTTGCCCAACCCCTTGATTTACGGTCATGAAAAGATTGAAACTCTACCTGGCGTCGGCGGTCTTTCTGGCCGGGGCCGCCCTGCAGCCTGCCGCCGCGCAGGACGCCGTAAAGGGCAAGGCCGTATTTGACGGGAACTGCGCCGCCTGCCACAGCATTGAAGAACAAGTGGTGGGCCCCGCCCTCAAAGACGTGCACAAGCGACGCGAGGAGCAATGGATCATCAACTTTGTGAAGAACTCCACCAAAGTGATCCAGTCCGGTGACAAACAGGCCGTGGAAGTCTTTGAGAAGTTCGGCAAGATACCCATGACCAGCTTTGAGGGCTCGCTCTCAGACGGTGATATCAAAGACGTGATTGCCTTTGTGAAGCAGGAAAGCGAAAAACCTGCTGAGGCCGCTGCCCCACCTGTTGCCACTCCCGAAGACGGCAAAAAAGACGGAACCGCTACTGCCCCGGCAGAAACCAGTTTCAGCCTGAAAGACCTGCCCGGCACCACGCTGGTGTTATTCAGTCTGATTGCCTTCTTATTGCTGGTGGTACTGGCCGTAATGGTAGTCACCTTTATGCAGGCCTTGCCCATTTTAGGCGAGTTCTATGACCGTCCGGCCCTGCGCCAGACCAGCATGGCCCGTCTGGTGCGCTTGCTCCGCGGAGATACCTCTACCATTGTAGGTACCCACAAAGACGTGCTCATGGATGACCACACCTATGACGGCATCTTCGAGTTTGACAACGACCTGCCGCCCTGGTGGAAGTACATGTTCTACGCCACTATTGTCTTCGGGGTGGCCTATCTGCTCCATTACCACGTGTTCATGAGCGGTGACCTGCAATTAGCTGAATATGACGCAGAAGTGCAGACAGCAGCTCTCCTTAACCCGGCTGGCTCTGGTGAGGAAAACGCCAATGAGGTAACCACTTTCACGGCCCTCAAAGACGCCCCTAAACTGGAAGCCGGTAAGGCCACTTTCATTCAGAACTGTGCCGCCTGTCACGGCCAGGAAGGACAGGGAACCGTTGGTCCTAACCTTACAGATGAGTTCTGGCTCCACGGCGGTGACGTGAACCAGGTATACAAAACCATCAAATATGGCGTCACCAGCAAAGGCATGGTGGCCTGGCAAAAGAAACTGAGCAACGACCAGATCCTGGAAGTGGCCAGCTATATCCTCAGCATACAGGGCACCAACCCCGCCAACGCCAAAGCCCCGCAAGGTGAAAAGCAGGAAGCGAAAAAATAGTGTTTTAGTGAATTGAGAAAAGTGTTTTGGAAAAACCGGGTGAACGCCTCTTCCTATCTGGGAGAGGCGTTTGCTTTTTAAGGCTGGTAGCTGATTTATGAAGGGCGATTCAAGGGGTATGACTGGGTGGTGGTTAGAAACTCTGGTCCCTGGCAGATGGGAAACCCCCGCTTTAAGCATCTTTTTTAGAAAACAGGCTTAAAACGGGGCTTGTCTCACAATATCCAATTCCGCATACTAAATGTAGACTCCCCCCTTGAGGGGGGCGAGGGGGGGTTACACCAACAGAGATGCACGTTAGAAAAGCCCTTGGCATAGTCACTCGTAGGAGCTGCGCACACTACGAAGTCTTTAGAGCAAGCGCTGTTGCAGGGGAATCACGGTAATAAAGGGTAACTCTTGTTCAGGGCTGTTTCACAACTTTTCAAGCCCTTGGAGAGGGTTCCAGACCCACCAAGACCCAGCAACGCATAAAGACCAGCCTCGCGTCCTTTCACTGCTGTATTACCCGCAACCTTCGTCACGAATCTGGAGACTCGCGCCAGGTCAGAAGTAACCAGTGATTTCCGTTTTGAGCACCTTTTTTAGAAAACAGGCTCAAAACGGGAATTGCCTTGCAAGCTGTTTTGCAAAAAGATGACGAAGATCATTTTCGTGGGTGACGAGGGCAATCCCCTGCGGCAGGGAAGGTGCCTACTTTTGTAAAGTACTTCAACCGGAAGATACTCAGAAAAGGGAACCGCCCTTGTGTCTGCTAGTTGCCCCCCGATGATTGGCCTGGCCCTGAAAGTGCCTGGTCTATCAAACTAGTGAGAATGCGTTTTTGCTGCTTTTACAGCTAAACAAAACTAACCTACAGGCTGCCCCGGCAGCCAGAACAGCAGAGGCAGGAAGCTGCCCCGCAGATTAAATACACCATCGCTCGCTGCCGGGCGCACAACCGGTAAGAGACTATGAGTACAAGCGTTAAAGACCCGCAAGCCTACCGCGACACCATTGCCACGGTAGACAAAGAGGGGAAACGGGTATGGCTTTACCCTAAAAAGCCAAGCGGGAAACTGTACCAGTACCGCAAGTATGTGAGCTATTTGCTCTTATCCTTACTTTTTGCGGGGCCTTTCATTAAAGTGAATGGATTGCCTTTGCTCATGTTCAATATACCGGCTCGCAAATTTGTGATGTTCGGGAGTATTTTCTGGCCACAGGATTTTTTCATCCTTTTGGTGGGGTTCATGGCCTTCCTGGTCTTCATTATCCTGTTTACGGTAGTGTACGGGCGCGTATTCTGCGGATGGGTTTGTCCGCAGACCATTTTCATGGAGATGGTCTTCCGGCGGATTGAGTACTGGATTGAAGGCGATGGCCCCGCCCAAAAGGCCCTGGACCGCGCCCCCTGGACCAAGGAGAAGATCTTCAAGAAGACGGCAAAGCACACGCTCTTTGTTTTAGTGTCATTTATTATTGCCCATACCTTCCTGGCGTATATTATAGGGGTAGACGAGCTGCAGAAGATCGTCACAGACTCGCCAATGAACCATGTGGGTGGCCTGGTTTCCCTGCTGGTGTTCACGGGGGTGTTTTACTGGGTGTTCGCAAAGTTCAGGGAGCAGGTATGTACCATTGTTTGCCCGTATGGCCGCCTGCAGGGCGTTATGCTAGACAAGCAAAGCCTTACCGTAGCCTATGACTATGAGCGCGGCGAACCCAGAGGAAAACTGAGGAAAGGCCAGGAACGCACCGACGGTGACTGCATTGACTGCCACCAGTGTGTGCAGGTGTGCCCCACCGGCATAGACATCAGGAACGGGTCGCAACAGATGGAGTGTATTAACTGCACCGCCTGTATAGACATCTGCAACTCCATTATGGATCTGGTGAACAAGCCGCAAGGCCTCATCAGGATAGCCACCGAAGAAAGCATTGAGGAGAAGAAGCCCTGGAAGTTTACCACGCGCATGCGGGCCTATACCGCCGTGTTAGTGGTGCTGGTTACGGCCTTTGCCATTCTGCTGGCCACCCGCTCCAATATTGAGGCGACCATTCTGCGCACCCCCGGAATGCTTTACCAGCAAACCGAGAAAGGGACCGTGACCAACCTCTACAACATCACCCTTATCAATAAAACCGATGAGGAGATGCCTGTCACCCTCAAGATACTTTCCAGCGAAGGATCTATTAAGGTAGTGCGCAATGAGTTGGTATTGCCCAAGCAGGGCCTGGTAGAAGGCGTGTTCTTCGCTGAGATCCCCAATGCCAGCATCAAATCTGCTTCCTCTAAAATAGAGATAGGCATTTACCACGGGGATGAACTCATAGACACCGAGACCACTAAGTTTCTGGGGCCGGGGCATTGAGAGAATGAGTGATTGAAGAGTGGAGAGATGGAGTGAATAGGAAATTTCCTCTCCCCAAAGATGAGTAACGAATGACCAATAGCGAGCAACTAAGATGTCTGACCATATATCAACTTCAAACCCGGTAGCGCAACGTTCTATGTTGCCCTACATCATTACCGCTGTGTTTTTATTGTTTGGCGGGTACATTGGTTTCATGGTCTACGGGGCCATGCAAAGTGACGTGAACCTGGTGAGCAAAGAATATTATGCTGAGGAGCTGGCCTACGGGCAGCGCATGCAACAGGTGGCCCAGGCCCAGGGACTGGAGAACCCTATCACCATCATCTCGGCAACGGCCGCTGAGCAGTTGGTGATCCAGTTCCCCGCAGAATTGAATGGTGCTACCGGCTCTATTCACCTGTTCCGGCCCTCAGATGCCAAGCTGGATGTGGTACTGCCCTTAAAGCTGACCGCAGAGGGCCTGCAGCACATTAATACCGCGTCTTTGAAAAAAGGATTGTGGCGCGTGCAGCTCACCGGCAAGGCAAACGGAAAAGAATATTATCAGGCCCAGGACGTAACCCTGTAACGCCATGTTGTGGGCAGGATTGGTCATTGGATTTATCAGTAGCTTTCATTGCGTGGGGATGTGCGGCCCCATTGCTATGGCGCTGCCTGTTGGCAGGGGTTCCGGCGCTTCCTTTCTGGGAGGCCGGCTCCTGTACAACCTTGGCCGCGTGGCTACTTATGCTACCTTAGGTTTAGCCGCCGGGCTTCTGGGTCGCACCCTGCACCTGGCCGGCTGGCAACAAACCATCTCTATTGTGTCTGGGCTGCTTATGCTGGCCCTGGTACTGTTACCCAAATTCAAAGCTGGCAGGTTTACTAAATGGTTGGGCACTGACCGGTGGTGGAACGTGCTCAGAAAAGCCATTGGCAAGCAATTCCAGAATCCGTCTGCGGGGTCTATGTTTACCATTGGGGCCTTGAACGGCCTGTTGCCTTGCGGCATGGTGTACTTTGCGCTGGCCGGGGCGGTAAGTGCGCCCGGGGTGGCCGGGGCCGTGGGCTATATGGCCCTATTCGGGCTGGGAACGTTGCCGCTTATGTGGCTGGTGTCTTTGTCTGGTAAGGTGATTAAGCCGCAGTGGCGCTTTTACATGCGCAATGCCGTGCCTTACGTGGCCGCTTGCCTGGCTGTGCTATTCATCCTGCGGGGCCTCAACTTAGGGGTACCCTACCTTAGCCCCAAATTGGTTTCCACTACCCAAGACGCCGCCGTGTGTCATGTTCCTTAATCAGAAAATCCTCCTTTTTATCTATAAAATTTAACCTATCATGAAGCCAACTCCCAGAATTCTGCTGCCTTTCAATTTCACGGAAGGTTGCGTGGCCGCGCTTCAGTACGCCAGCCAGTTTGCCAGTTACCTGAAAGCCGACCTTGTCCTCCTGCACTGCGCCGGCGAAGAGGTGTTGACCCCAACCTTCCAGAGTCACCTCATGACCCGTCTTCGGTCGTTCACAGACCGCTACATGCCTATGGCCTCCCATACCATTACCCGGTTTTGCGTGGTGCGCAACGGGTACCTGCGCGAGAACCTGGCCTCTGTGGTGGAGTACCACAACGTAGACCTGCTTATTTCCAGCCCAGAGGCGTTTCTGGGGTATAAAGCCTCCGGCGATGTGGTTTCCCTGAAGGAGTTTGCCGGTTGTCCCGTTTTGATTGTGCCGCAGGAAGTAACCTTTAAACCGCTCCGTAAAATTGCCTACAGCCTAAATTTTGACGACATAGACACCAGTGTCATCCAAAAGATACAGCACCTGGCCCAGGCCTTCGGGGCGTCTATTATCCTGCTGCACCTGCACCGTAAAATAGAAACGGTGACTTTATGCCAGTTTCAGAAAACGGCGGCCAGCCTAAAAACCCAGTTCCCAGAGGCTCCCATGTCGGTGGTGTTTCAGGAGGAGGAAGACCTGCTGGAAGGGCTCAACGACTTTGCCGAAGTCCATGCCCCGGACCTTTTTGTGATGGCCACCCGTGACACCCACCTGGTGCATGAATATTTCTCTGGGCATTACCGCAAAACCAGGGCTTACCACCTCAATACGCCGTTCCTGAATCTGTACCAGGCCCGTATCACGGCCTGCTCAGGAAGCTGCCTCCATTGCCAGGATGATGCCTTGCCGGTTGAGCAGGAGTATAAGTCCGTGATCTCCCGGAAGGTGCAGGTGGCTTAGGGACTTAACTCACAGAGAAACAGAAAGCAGAAGCCCCGTCATTTGGCGGGGCTTCTGCTTTACTGGCTTTATCGGTTTTTAAGAGACTAAATTTTGGTGACAGGCGCCATCTTTACCCGTTCAGGCGTAAACTGGCGGGCTTTAAACCCGTCTGCAAACGCAGAGAAGCCTACAAGCAAAAGCAGGAGCAGGTTTTTCATGAGAGAGCGATAGAAACGGTAAAAGCCGTTTTAAGGCTGTTTTTAAGAAAACAACGCCAAACGGCTTTTATCTACTTAGTCTTTCTCTATTTTTTGCGGGCCGGGTAGGACTGCGGTTTCCGGGGTGGGGCAGGAGTGGCGGCGGGCTTTTTCTGGTCTTCGGGGCCGCGCATGTGAATAACCAGGCCGTTCAGGAAATTGCGCAGCAACTGGTCGCCGCAGGGCTTGTAGTTGGGGTGGTCCTCCTTCCGGAAAATGGCGCCCAGTTCGCTTTTGGTGATGTTGAACTCCACCAGCTTCAAAATGTCTATAATATCATCGTCGCGGAGTTGGAGCGCCACGCGCAGTTTCTTCATGATATCGTTGTTGGTCATGGGCTTTATCTATAGGCGAAAAACAAAAATACAACCTTCTGCCTCAATTCAACGGCTTTTGGGCAAGAGCGGTTAAATTACGGGGCAGCCCTTATCAAAAATCGGAACCCCTAAAAAGCGTTTCGGGCCTGTTTTTTGAAAAACAGGCCCGAAACGGAAGGTAACTTATAAAATCAAACGGCGCTAATTCGTCTTCGCCGCAGGCTTTTTACCCTGCAGTTTCTCCAGCGCTTTTTCCCGCTTGAACTCCATTTTGCCAAAACGGTAATTGAAGCTTACCCGCACCACGCGGTTATAGACGTTATTGACATTGAAATTGTCTGAGTTGTTATTGTTCACCGTGGTCCTGATGGAGTTATTGCTGAACAGGAAGTTCTCCACGTTCAGGCTCACACCCGCCTTGCGCTTAAAGAATTCCTTGCGCAGGCCCAGGCTGTAGGAGTAGTTGTAGGTGCTTCGGGACTGCAGCGAAATACGCGGCGAGTTGAACGAGGCGGCCACTTGCGCACTGAAATCCTTCTCAAAGCGGTAAGAGGCGTTGGTGCTCATGGTGTACATAAACCCGGCCTTGCTCACGCGGTTCTTGCCTACCATGCTGTTAAGCTCATTGTAGAAGAGGTTCAGGTTCAAGCCTACCTGGGCTTTCTGGGAAAAGCGGGTGGAAGAGGAAAGGCTGGTCCCATAAATGGCGTTTTTGCCCAGGTTAGCGAAGGTAGTGTTAAGCGTGTCATTGTTCTCCTTGATGGGGAACTGGTAATGGGCAATGTCATTGTTGGTCTGGCGCCAGTAGGCAGAGGCGTTCAGGCTGGTGGTTTTAAGCAGCCAGCTAAAGTTCAGCTCTGTGTTATGCGTGAGTTCGGCGTCCAGGTCTGGGTTACCGTACCGAATGTTGAGCTGGTTAGACTCATTGCGGTAGGGGTTGAGTTGACTGATGGCCGGCCGCTGAATACGCGTAGAGTAACTTAACCGCAGGCGCTTGCCGTTCTCAAAGCTGCGCATGAGCATGAGGTTAGGCATGAAATTCTTGAACGGCTTGTCCAGGTGGGTGTCTATGTTGTTGGTGTTGAAATCACCGCCCACATTAGTGTACTCATACCGCCCGCCCGCTCTCAGGGTGTATTTTTTCTGCACCCGCAAGGTGTAAGAGAAGTAAGAAGAATATACGTCCTGATCATAGCTGAACAGGTTAGACCGAATGGGGTCTTGTTTCAAAGGCACATCCGCGGACTTGGAGAACAGGAAATCATAGTCACTGGTGGAATGGCGCAGCTCGGTTTTCAGGCCAACTTCCAGGGTGCTCGTTTTGGAGATGGGGTGGGTGTAGTCCAATTTATAGGTGATTTCACGGCTGGTGCTGTGGTTGTCACTTTCCTCCAGGCGGGTAATCACATCCAGGTTGTTGTCCTCCACCAGGGCATAGTCACTTTTCTGGCTGTTTTTATTGAAGCTGGCCGTCATCTCCAGTTCCTGCCCTTTTTTGGCGAATTTCTTTTTGTAGTTCAGGTTGGTGTCTAAGCCCCTGTTGTGGCCCTCATTGTCAATGTCCCTGAACCGGTAAGAACTGGGTTGCTCCTCGCCCGAAGGCGTGAACTGGCGGGTGGTAAGGGTGCGGTCACTCAGGTTTTCGGCCCCGTTCACCCGCACGCTGGCGCTCAGGCTGTTCTTTTCATTGAACTCATAATCAGTGGCCAGCTGGGTGAAGAGCGAGCGGCCGTCATTCTCAAAGGTGCTGTTCTGCTCAATCTGTTTGGAGGGAGTCCGGATGAGGTTTTCCTCCTTGAAATAGACCTGGTCGGACTCGGCGTCGCCGATGCGGTCATTGAAGTTGCCGCCCACGCTGGCCCTCAGCCCTAGTTTCTTTTTCTTGACGTTGAGGTTGGAATTCAGGCTGTTGGTCATGTTGCCGGTGGTGGCGGTCACCGACCCAGTCATGCCCTCAATACTGCTTCGTTTGGTGATGATATTCACCACGCCCGCGGTGCCTTCAGAATCATACTTCGCCGACGGGTTGGTGATCACCTCCACCGATTTGATCATGTCGGCTGGTATCTGCTGCAGGGCCTCGGCCAGGTTATCAGCCAGCATGGTGCTGGGCTTGCCGTTGATGAGGATTTTGATTTTGGGGCTGCCGCGCATCTCCACGTTGCCGTCTATGTCTACGGCCAGCATGGGCACTTTCTTGAGTACATCGGCGGCAGTGCCCCCAATGTTGGTGATGTCATTCTCGGCATTGTAGACCAGTCCGTCATCAGTTTCCTGGATCAGGTCTTTCTCCCCGGTCACTACTACTTCTTCCAGGGCTTTGCTGTCTGAGGCCAGGCCTATCTGGCCCAGAGCCAGGGGAGACGTACCGGCAGGCACCGAGATGGGGTGCAATTTAGAAACGTAGCCCACAAAACTAATGAGCAAATCATAGTCACCCGGCGAAACGCGCGGGAAGGTGAAGTTTCCGTTTTCATCGGCGGGCACGCCGGTGATGGTTTTGCCGGCTTTGTCATGCAGGGCCACGGTGGCAAAACCCACGGGGGCTTTGGTGGCGCCGTCTACCACGGTGCCAGAAACCGGAACGCCCGTGGTTTGCACCCAGGCATCGGAGGGGGCAGGAGCCGCCACTGCACCGACCGCCGGGGCAAGCGCCAGCAGGGCGAAAAGCAAAAGTCTAAGGTTGCTTTGGAGGTAAAGCTGTTTCATAAATGGCAGGCAAACCAGGTTCTCCTATAGGAAAGCAAAAGGCGGAAATCCTTTTGTTGACCGCAGGCGAGGTGTACAATCAAATAGATAAGAGTCTCTTTGACAGCGAGTCTCTTTAATGGTTTAACAGCCTGCGTAGTAAATTCTTAAATAAATTAGGCTGTGGCGGGCAAACTGTTAACCAGAGGTGGGATCAGGTAAAAATAGGGCAAACAGCAGTTCTGCCCAGGAAGGCCGGACTTTCAAAAAAAGCTGTTTTAAGGCTGTTTTCAGAAAAACAGGCTTAAAACAGCCAGGCACTTTGGTTCTAATAGCCGCTGCCCGATTGGGCAAAAAGCTAATAGGTGAGCAGCTCCACTTTGCCGTCCATAGTGGCAGCAATGAGTTTGCGCTTGGGCAGCACGTTCACGGTGTTCACCATGGAGTTGTCAATCTTGTGGGCCCAGTTCACTTTCTGCGTTTTAGGGTCAATGCTGTACACTACGCCGCTCTTGGTCCCGAAGAACACGGACCCGTCCCTTTCCACCAACATGGACGGCACGTGCTCATACCCAAAGCCGGCGTTCATTTTCCAGGCCAGTTGCGGCGCTGTTTTGTTGGTTCTAAACGCTACTACCTCGTCCTGCATGGTTTTGCCATACACCAATTGCTTGTCCGCGGAGAGGCCGATGGACTCGCGCACGGTGGCTTCCTTGCTGCGCCAGAGGGCTTTGCCGGTGGCGGCCTCAATAGCGGTGATGAACCGGTCCGGGGCCACAATATAGATCACCCCGTCATGGGCCACAGGCGTCACCATGGCCGGGGAGAACATGCGGTTGGCCGACCCGTTGTCCCATTTCCAGGCCAGGGAGCCGTCTTTCTGGTTCAGAGCGTACAAATGCCGGTCCCAGGCCCCAAAAATCACTTTGCCCTCATATAATAAGGGTTTGCTTACCACCGGTCCCTGCAGGCCGGCAAACTGCCAGAGCTGCTTGCCAGTTTTGGCATTCAGAGCCCTGAACATGCCATCGCTTCCGCCAATATACACCACGCCTTTCTCTATGATAGGTGAGCCCAGCACTGAGGCACCGGTCTTGGTAGACCAGGCCAGCTGGCCGGTTTTGGCCTTGAGAGCGTACACGCTCCCGTCACCAGACCCAAAAATGATGTAGTTTTTATACACCTCAGGCGAGGAGAACACGCCGCCGCCCGTCTGGTAGGACCATACTTTCTTGCCGTCTTTCTCAGAAAGGGCCTCTACCTTGCCCACGCTGTTGCCAAACACCACCAGGCCTTTGGTGTAGACCGGCGTAGAGATGACGTTGGCGTCTGAATGGTAGCTCCAGGATTTCTTTACGGTAGGGTAGGTGGTATTGATAGCGTATGAGGGGCGGTCAAACTTCTGGTTCAGGTCATACTGGCGCGGTCCCAGCGCAATGCGGCGCCACACGGGTTTAGTGCCCACGCCCGGCGTGCGCTCCGCGAAAAGCGCTGAGTCTTGCCGTACCTCCACCAGGTTATAGCCGCCTATAGCGTCTTTGGCCCGCAGGTTAGAGCGGCCCATAGTGCCGGGCAGGCCCTCAGAGTCTGCCTTGCGGTTATTGTGGCCGTGGCCACAGATGGAGAACTGCGTGTTGTATTTCTTGAGGCGGTCCAGGGCGTCATACCAGTTGTCCAGGCCGTTGTCCAGGGGGTAATGGTTTGCAAAAATGATAGGCTGCGTCTTGGGGGTAGCCGCCAGCACACTGTCCAGCCAAACGGTGGCATCTCTGGGAATATGCCCGTCTGACATGCGTACGTACGGCCCAGAGGCGCAGCCAATGAACTTATAGCCCTGGTGCTCAAAAACGAACTTGTCGCTGCCAAACTCCCTAATAAAGCTCACCCCACCCGACTCTGACCAGCCCGTGTCATGGTTACCCGGCACTATGTAATAAGGTACCTTTAGCTTACTGATAATACTTTTGGCCTTCTTCAGTTCAAGGTCCGTGCCCATCTCAGTGATGTCGCCGGTGAGGAGAACGAAGTCTATGCCGGGTAGCTGGTTAATGTCTGCGATGGTGCGCTCCAGGTCCTCTTCGGCCCCGCCGTTGGGCGTGCCCACATGAGTATCAGTGACGAATGCGAACTTGAAGGATTGGGCCGCCGCCAGTTGGCATTGCAGGACAGTAAGCAGACAAATAAGCCGAAGAAGGTGCTTCATGGGAAAGAGGATTACATTGGCAGCCTTAAATATTATACATTGAGCCCGGTTAAACAACCCAGGAGCGACAACTTGGTTAACATTTTTAAAAAGTGGCATGCGCCCATTGCCTTTTTGCGTTTTGAGGCCGTTTTTGTAAAAACAGGCCCAAAACAGATTTCTGCTTGGGGCGTTTCTTAATGGGACGAGTAAATACCACGGAGCATTCCTTTCCCCCTGATTTTTTATACCTTTAAACCTTCACCTTAACCCTGAAACCTGTGAAACAATACCTGATAACCGGCCTGGATTCTACCCGCGAAGGCGCCCTGGAGCACCGCATGGCCGTGCGGCCCTCGCATTTTGAGATGGCCAAAAAGCTGAAGGAGCAAGGCAACTTCGTGCTGGGCGGCGCCATCCTCAACGACGAGGAAAAAATGATCGGCTCCTCCATGGTGGTGCAGTTTGAATCTGACGCCGACCTGCAGAAATGGCTGGATGAGGAACCCTATATCCAGCAGAAGGTGTGGGAGACAGTTGACATCAAGCCCTATAAAGTAGCCAACGTGTAACCTGCGCGCCTTCGTTTAAAGAAAGCCCTTACGTTTTGGGCCTGTTTACAGAAAAACAGGCCCAAAACGTAAGGGCTTTTGTCTGGCCCCAGGATTAGGCTTACGGGGTAGGCGGCGGGGGCATGGCCCCGGATTCCACCGGTACCCCGTCTGAGTTGATGAACTGTACCTGCTGCCGAGGGTACACGGGAATGATAATGCCCACGTACTCGGGTTTGTTCAGCTCCAGGGTGGTCCTGATGGTCAGTTCGCTTTTCCATTTGCGGCGCTCCCGGGCCCCTACCAGATAGCGGATGGTAATATTGGTCCAGGAGTCATCTGAGGAGACAAATACCTGCGGCTTCTCTGAGACGTGGTCCGGGATGCCAATGCTTTGCAGCATCTGGGCGTAGGCCCGGGCCGGCTCCACCATATAGTGCGCCAGCAGTTCCTGGGCAATGCGTTCCAGCACCTCCAGCGCCTTCTTCAGGTCAGACTCATTGGCGATGGAAACGGTGAGCTCGTCCCAGACATAGGGGAAATCACCGGTGAGGTTAATGACCGTGCCGGAGAGGATCTCATTGTTGGGGAAGGTGACCATGCGGCCGGTGGGCTGCTCGGCCTGCACAAAACCGGGTTGATACGGGGCGCCGATCTCCCAGACGGTGGTGGTGAGGAAATCAATGCGGTACACATCCCCGAAGACCTCGCCCACTTTCACGCGGTCGCCCACCCGGTAATACCCCTGGAACGAGTTGAGCAGCCAGCCCGTGAAACTCTCAATGGGCGTCTGCAACGACCAGGAAAGCGCCAAACCAATCAGCCCGAAAGACCCTACCAGCGCCCTGATGTCCCCCGCCACGATACTTACCACTATGCCAATGCCCAACAGCCAGATGGCCAGCGAGATAAGCGTGCTAATGGCGCTTCCGCTGTGCCAATGGCCAATGAAGCGCCGCACCAACGCTCTAATAAGGCGGGTCAGGAGCCAGGTGAGCAGTAGCGCCGCCAAGGCAATGAGGAGCTTGGGCAGGTTGTAGTAGAAGCTGTCCCATAGGTTTTGGAGCGCACCAATGGCCTCATCGGTGGCTTCTTTGCTGGATAGGGCCCTGGGGGCAGCGGCGGCAAGGGAGTCTACCGCCGGGGTTTCTTTGTCCTCAAACCCCAGACCGGCCTCTGAGGGCGAAATCAACAGCAGGAAAAACCCAGTGATGGCCACCGCCAGAATGGAAGCCTGCCGAAAATTCTTCAGCCTTTTTTCCGCACCCTTCACGGCAGAGCCCCGCCTGAGCCACCTCTTTCTTTTTCTAGTGGAGGTTGTAGCCAGGGGTTTTACAGCCGACCGCGCGGCGTACGTACCTTTTTGGGCCGGGGCAGCATATAGACGGGAGATCCGTTTGTCTCGGGAAGAAGTAGGCATGGGCGTTTCTAAGGTGAGGTAAGCGGTAGAAGTCAACCTTCTTTCCTGGAAAAGGAGTTGAATTCCTATACGCAAAAAGCCACGAGAACGCTTAGAACACGTTTATTTAGGAAGCTTCCGTAGACACTGGCAATAAATCCAGTTCCTGGGCGTACGGTTGCAGGGCTTGAATGATAAAGGCAATGTGCTCGGCTAGGTCCAAACCCATCAGTTCGGCGCCCAGGCGTACTTCGCCGCGGTCTACAGAGGCCGCAAAGCTGGCCTGCTTTAGTTTCTTGAGCACAGATTTAGCCTCTAAACCCTCCAAACGCTGCGGACGCACCTGTGCGCAGGCTACCACAAAACCCGTGATCTCGTCGCAGCCCAGCAGGCCTTTGTCCAGCAGGCTTTCATGCGGCACGCCCCAGTGGCTGTAGTGGCCCGAGATGGCGTGGGCCATCTCATCCTCTCCGCGTTCGCGTAGGAGTTGGGTGATCACGTGCGGGTGCTGGGTAGGGTGAGCCTCGTAATCGGCGTCATGCAGGAGACCGGTGTTGCCCCAAAGCTCGGGGTCCTGGTGTAGTTTCTGGGCGTAGGCGCGCATCACCAGTTCCACGGTGCGGGCGTGGCGCAGGAGGCTGTCGCCTTTGGTATAGTGCTGTAGGATCTGAACGGCTTCTTCTCTGGTCATAAAGGTGCGGTTTAAACCAGTAAGGTACGCACCGGGCACTAGTTGCGCAAGACCGCGCCGGGGCGGGAAAACCTGTTTTAGGCCTGTTTTCCGGAAAACGGGCCCAAAACGGAATGCCTTATGACAGGATGCGGAGGTTGTCAGGATGGATGAGCTGGGTGGCTTCATAGCGGCCTTCGCGCGGACCGTTTTCCAGCTTGAGCACGCCCCGGGGGCAGACCGTGGCACAGATGCCGCAGCCCACACAGGCTGCCCGGATGATAGGCTGACCCTGTTGGGCGTAATGCCGCACGTCAATGCCCATCTCACAATACGTGGAGCAGTTGCCGCAGGAAATGCACTGGCCGCCGTTGGTGGTGATCCTGAACCTGGAGAAATGCTTTTGCAGCAAGCCCAGGTAGGCGGCCATGGGGCAGCCAAACCGGCACCACACCCGGGAACCCAGCAATGGGTAAAAGCCCACACCAATCACGCCCGCGAATATAGACCCAATCAAAAAGCCATACCACTGCGCAAACGTTCCGGAGATCTGCCCCAGAATAGCGCCTTGCGTGTAGGAGTTCACCCACAGCAAAATAGTGAGCAGGATAATGGCCCCGAAGATGGGGTAGATGAGTTTTACCTCCAGCCGCCAGGCCTTGCGTGACCGGTCGGCTAAATGGCGGTAAGGGTCACCGGCGGTCTCCGCCAGGCCGCCGCAACCGCAGACCCAGCTGCAGTACCAGCGCTTGCCGTAGAAATAGGTCAGAATTGGGGTTGCCACCAGTGACATGACTGCGCTCCAGAACACCAGAAATACGCCCAGGCCAAACGGCTGCTTCAGAAGGTCGGCCACAGTGCCCGGGAACAGGTACTCATATTTAAGCGGCCAAAAGTAGCTGAAGTAGAACTCGGGGCCCTGGAAGAGCACCATCAAATGCGGTAGGATAAAGGCAAACACCAACTGAAAGAACATCACCGACAGCGTCCGGATGACCTGGTAGCGGCTGTGCCGATACTTAAACAGCGCTCGCACGCCCATGAGAAGCACGGCAAACGTGTAAAAGGCGCCATACAGAAACCAGTTGTCGGCGGGGCGGTTCCGCATGAACTGGCTCATTCCGTCAAAGGTCCTGATCAGGCCTTCCAGCACCCAGGGGAACCAGTAGAGCACTACGTAGAAGCCCGTCAGTAACAGGGCTACCACCCAAGCGCTCCAGCCTTTACTGGTTTGACCTTGCCGCCAGACGCCCACGTTGGCCAGGTGCGACTGCTGGGCAAACCTCAATTTGAAATACCACAGACTGCCAGCCGTCAACGAAACCAAGCCTGCCACCAAGGCTCCCCAACCCAGTGCTGGCACCGCCAGCGGCGAAAGCCCCAGGGCCAAACCCGCCAGTACCAGCGCCAACGACGCTTTCTCTGCCCAGGAAAGGGCAGGAAACTCAGAATGGCCTAACGCAAGGGAGGTATCTTTCACAGGGTTTTAAATTAGCGGATGGGTTGATTTGAAGATTTGGGAATGAGAAAATTTGGAGATTCGGGATTGTGAAGATGAGTTTATTTTAATAGACATATGACCTAAGTGCCCGCATGGGCCCGGCTTTTGGGCCTGTTTATAGAAAAATAAGTCCAAAACAGGTCCCAAGCTAAAGCCGAGCAGTGGCTTGCGCTTAGCAAAGCCTATATATAAGGGAATAACAGCTAAACCAGGACTAAACGCCAAATCACCTGAAACTCTCCCGTATTCCCATTCTCTCAATCACTAAATCACTCATTAATGATGATGATGATGATGATGATGATGATGGTGGTGGTCCTCGTCCTCAGGTTTGGCGCGCAGGTTTTGGATGGCGCCGAACACAAACAAGGCACCCCAACAAAGGTAGAGGTAGTTAAAGGACTCTATCTCGCGGCCCCAAAGGTGCAGGAACAGATGCGCCAGCGCAGACATGATCAGCCCCGTCACAGCGACAAACTGAAAGGAGTTCATGGCTTTGGGGTTATATAATTTAAACCATTCCATAGGTCAAAAGGTAAGCGCTTTTCTAATTAGAGACTAGCGCGGGTAGTTAAATACTCCTGATATACGTTGAAAATCTCTTTTTGCGGCAAACGGTGGAATTCGGGGTCAAAGGCGGCCAGTTTCAATTGGGGAATGACGGTTTCCAACGTAGCCTCTTGCTTGATCCAGCGCTCGCAGACTTCCTGCCGGAACCGGATGTTGAGCAGGTTGAAGCCGGTCACGGCCTGGTTTTCTTGCTGGAAGTAGATGCGCAGGCTCTGCCTTTTTTTAGGGTTCTGCCAGAGCAGGGAAGCAATACCTTCGGGGTGGCGGGCCGGCACGGGGCCGTAGCTCTGATATTCCACCTCAAAAAACTTAGCCGAGTTAAACCAAACGCCCCTGGCATACGGGGTGCGCCGGCCGGCCAAGGTCATGCCCACGGTCTCGCCCTGCAGCCGGCCCGTGTACCAGAGCTGCTCTACGGCAACCTGGCCCAGGGGCGGCTCTCTGAACTCGGCGCAGTCGCCGGCGGCGTAAATACCGGGCACGCTGGTCTCCAGAACCTCGTTCACCAAAATACCTCGCGCCGTGTCCAGCCCGGCGGCTTTCGCCAGGTCAATTTGGGGTTTTACGCCAATGGCCATTCCCACAAATTGGCAAATAAGCTCTTCGCCGTTTTGGGTCCGCACCGCCCGCACGTGCCTGTTCCCATCTGCAAGCACTTCAGCTACCTCGGTTTCCAGCCGCACTTGTATTCCCTGGTCCTGTAGATGGCGGGCAATGAGGGTGGCTTCCTCGGGGGGTAGGTTGTTGCCCCAGTAATGCGTTTCGCGCACCAGCATGGTCACCTCAATGCCCCGGCTGCGGAGCATCTCGGCCATCTCCACGCCAATGAGGCCGCCCCCGGCAATTACTGCCTTGGTCACACCTTTGGTGTTTTGCTCCATCAGGTCCAGGTCCTGCCAGCTGTAGAGGCCCTGTACCCCTTTGGCTTCTATGCCAGGCAGGTAAAACCGGTGGTAGGTAGAGCCGGTGGCCAGCAGTAGCTGGTCATAGGTTAATTGGGTGCCATCCTCTAAAATAAGTGATTTCTCCTCCGGCACTAGGCCGGTAACCGTAGCCTGCAGGAGGTCCAGCCGGTTTTCTTGCCAGAACCAGGGTTCATAGAGCTGTAAATGGCGGGGTTGCAACTGGCCCAGGTACACGTACATAAGGGCCGTGCGGGCAATGGGATAGGGAGTTTCTCCTGAAATGATGGTGATGCGCGCCTCCGCCGACTGCCGCCGCAGCGTGAGGGCCGCCGTGATACCGGTAATGCCGTTGCCAATAATCACTGTATGCGACATGTCGTAAAGGTACGGATTAGGGGCCACAACTAAGAACCCATTTAAGGCGAAGCTGTTTCGAGGCCGTTTTTTTCAAAACAGGGGTAAAACAGCCACACATTCTAAAAGTTTTGGAGGGTGCACGCACCAGTAAGCGCCAAGAAAAATCCCCGTAAAAAAGCAAAGGCCTCTATGGGGTAGAGGCCTTTGCTTTTTTACGGGGATTTGCTACAATTTATTTCTTGCGGCTAGGGGAAACTTCCTGCACTAAAGACAAGAAGCTAGCCTCTGGTTTTGTTTTGAAGGCGGCGTACGCATCAACCTGACGGCTTGACAAGATCTTGAACAGTTTGTTCTCAAATTCTTCGTCAATCTCATGAAGTTTGGCGTTCATGTTTTCTGTGTCGTTCTGGAACATTCTGGCCACTTCGGCGGCTTTCGCCAGGCGCTCAGTGTTCAGAGTACGTACCTGAATGTATTCATTCTCATTTAAACCCATGTTCTGGGCCATAAGGCGAGAGATAGAAAGCGAGGTTTTCTCAACCGCTCCGTCAGCAGGGGCTTGGGCAGAGGCGGTGAAAGCACAGGCAACAAAAAGGCAAAGTGAGAGCGTAAAGTTTTTCATGGGTAAAGAGTTTGGGTGGTTTGTAGATGTAGTTGGAGACAGTGAAAATTCTAAAGAATATCTAATTGCTGTATTTGTGGGTTTTTACGCCTTTGCGGGAGTAAGGTTGCATGCGGCTAGATATTAAATTCATTTTATTAAAAAGTTAAAACTGATGCATTTGAATAGTGCAAAAATTTGCCATTTCTTAATATATAATAATTTTAATTTTTAATATATATCAATACATATATAAGTGAATAGTGTCTGGATGGAAGAGACGATTTCTGTTTTCGCCTTCCAATTGGGGCAGAGTTCCTGCTAGCCATATGCCAGAATATGCCCCGCGGTATTTAAGGGGATAAGCGGGAGTAAAAGGGATTAAAAACGGGGTGATCCTCAATGCAAAGGAGTGGGCCAGGATGACCTTATTATGGCAAGAGCGAAAAGTTAGTCTGGCGATTTCTTGTTAAAAGCAGAGGTGCCGTTTTGGGCCTGTTTTTCAAAAAACAGGCCCAAAACGGCACCTCTTAATAAGTAGGAATTTACCCTGTTACCAGAGCCACTCCGGGCAAAGCATGCGGGTTTTGTTCCGTAGTTTCACTCCCACAATTAATTCATGGCTGCCGGCACTGGCGTTGTTCAGGCTGGAAGTAGTCAGGTCATACGAATACCCAAAGTCCAGCACGTGGTTTACGTTCATACCCGCCAGCACCGCTACGGCATCTTTATGCCGGTAAGACACACCCGCCCACATACGGTTGGCATAAGTGGCCTTGAAGTTCACATCTACAGACAACGGACTTGGTTGCGCCAGCTTCATCATCACAGACGGCTCCAAAGACAGATCATAGCGTATCCGAATGCGGTATCCCCCTGTCAAAAAGTAATGGGGCTGCAGTTTCTGCTGTGCCACTTGCAGACCTTCATTCCCCGAGATAGTGTTGGTAAGCAACTGCGCCGCGGAAGCCCCCACGTAAAAGAAGTCTGAGTACACCCAGGTGCCTATCCCCAGGTCAAAATTAGTCTTAGACATGGTGCCCGCCAGCAACGAAGGGTCATTCTGGTTGTTCAACCGAATGGCGTTTCCGTTCAGGCGCGTCTGCACAAAGCCTCCCGCCAACCCCACGGACATGTTCACCTTTCTGGTGATGGGGTGGTGGTAAGCGTAGGTCAGGTTCACATTGGTGGCGCTCAGCGGGCCGGTTTTGTCTACTTGGGCCACGGCGCCAAAACCGTGGTGCGGCCGGGCCTTGTGGTACTTAGCCGAACGCGGGTTTTTAGACGGCAACTTAGGCACAAACCCTTTACCGGTGCCGGGGCCTTGCGGCGAGTTACGGTCATTGAACCCGAAGGACGAATGGCCACTGATGTAATAGGTCACAGGTGCACCGTCTACGCCCACCCACTGGCGGCGGGTCCCCATCCGGACGTCGGTGTAGCTTTCAATGCCAGAAAGGGCAGGGTTCAGCAAAAAGTTGTTGAACAGGTACTGGCTGTACTGGGCTTTCTGTTGGGCCATAGCCGGCGTGAACAGAACAATAAATACGATAAGGTGGGCAAGCTTCTTCATCTGGGCTTACTTAATAAGGGTGACGTTTCCGGTAAGGGGACTCTCTTTATCATCCAGTCGGATGAGGTAATAATAGGTAGCGGCCGGTAGCGGCTGCCCGTTCAGGCGGCCATCCCATGGCTTTTCATACCCTCTGGATTCAAACACCTTATTTCCCCAGCGGTTAAAGATCTCCACCTGGCTGTTAGGGTAGTTGCTGAGGCCTGGCAGGTCCCAGACATCATTGATGCCATCGCCGTTGGGGGTGAACCCGTTGGGCACTTCCACCGGAGGCAATACCGTTATGGTTACCTGGTCTGAGGAAGTACAGCCGTCTGGCGTGGTCACCGTCACCGTGTAGGTGGTAGTGGTGGTAGGCCGGGCCACCGGGTTGGCGATCTTGTCATCACTCAGGCCCAGGCTAGGCGACCAGGAATAAGAGATTCCACCCTTGGCTTCCAGCTCGGCAAACCGTCCGGTAATGATGGTGACATCAGGGCCGGCGTTGGCCGTAGGAGCGGGAATATTCGCTTTCACCGCTACCATCTCGCTGGCGCAGTTCTGCACTACAGCGCGCACATAATAGGTGGTGGTTTCCTTAAGAACCGGCGTAGTGAACAGTTGACCCGAGCCCAGTAATTTCCCGCCTACCGGTTTGTCAAACCATTCAAGCACGGTTGGAACGGTTCCGTTAGGGGCGGCCTGCAAGGTGGCAGGGAAGCCGGCGCAGATAAAAGCCTCAGTTACGGTGGGCGGCTGGGGCACCGTCACGGTTACTTGGACCACGTTGCTCTCGGCAAGGGCGCACCCGCCAGAAAGCACTTTTCTCCTGAACCAGGTGGTGCGGGTTAGGGCCGCCGGGGCGTAATGCTGCTCAGTGGTATTGCCAAAGGCCGTCCCGAACCCTGAAGTGGGGCCAGAGGTGCTGCTTTCCCACACGTAAGTAAAGGAACCGTTTCCGCCTTCAGGCAGAGTGCCGGTCAAAAGCGCGGGAGCAGCGTTCACACAAACCGTCTGGTTCGTGGAAATGCTGTTGCGGGTGATGGCCGTGTAGACCGTAACCTTTACCACGTTAGATTCCAGCGTAATTGTGCCGGAGCTTACTTTTCTCCTGAACCAAGTGGTTTGAGTTAGGGTACCCGGCATATAATCTTTGGTAGCAGGGTTGCCGGTGGCTGTCACAAAACCAGATGTGGCCCCAACCGTGCTCATTTCCCATACATAATGGAAAGTACCATCACCGCCTACGGGCTCAGAGCCTACTAATAATTTGGGCGTGGTGGCGTAGCAGATGCTTTGGTCTTCCAGAATAGTGTTCTGGGACAGGCCTGCGTTCACGGTTACTTTCACTACGTTGCTGTACACATCACAGCCGCCAGAGATCACCTTGCGGCGGAACCAGGTGGTTTGGCTAAGCGTGCCCGAGGCAAACGTCTTGCCTGTGCCGCCGCTGATAGCTGTGAACGAAACTCCGTCCAGGCTACTTTCCCACTGGTACTGGTAATTTCCAGCGCCGCCGGTAGGCGTGGTGCCAGTAAAGGCGGCCGGCTTGCTGTTGATGAAAATGACCTGGTTGTCCTGGATAAAGTTATTGATGATGGAAGAGCTTACCGTCACTTTAATGGCGGCGCTGGTTTGGGCCAGGCATGTTCCTGATTTTACTACTCTTCTATACCATGTGGTTTGGTACAGGGTGCCTGGGGTGTAATCCTGCTCCTGGTTAGTGCCGGCGGCCGTGTAGAAAGCCAGGCCGTCGGTGCTGCTTTGCCATTGGTAGGTGTAGGCATTGGTACCGCCGGTGGGCAAAGAACCTGTAATAGTGCCTGAGTTGGTACCCGCGCATATTTCTTGTACCCCGGTCAGGATATTATTGGCAACCGGAGGCTGCACCGTCACCTGTACCGCCGTTCTAGGACCGGCGCAACCGCCGGCTACCGCCTGTACATAATAAGTAGTGGTCTGGTTAAGGGCGGGGGTAGTAAAGGCCGGACCAGAGAAAAGTGCTGCGCCACCGGTTGGTGCTGCAAACCAGGCGTAGGATAAATCACCAGACGGATTCTTTACCTCTAGGATTGCCTTTTCTGAGTGGCAAACGGTGGCGGCAATCGCCTCTGGAGCCGTAGGCAAGGCAGTAACAGTCACTTTCACTTCGGCTCTGCCTGGCGACACGCAGCCATTGGTGGTCACGGCCTGAGCATAATAGGAAATGTTATTCTGCAGGGTAGCCGTGGTGAAGGTGTTGCCTTCGGCTACCAGGTTTCCACCTACTGGGGCATCAAACCACTGCACTTTATAGGTGGTGGAAGAGGCGGTAGCGGTTAAAGTAGCGGTAGCTCCCTGGCAGATGGCTACGTTTTTGGCAATGGGCGGGGAAGGCAACGCAAGCACGGTGATTTTCACCACTGAGCTAGTCAATTGGCAGTCACCGGAATACGTGATTCTCCTGAACCAGGTGGTAGCCGGCAAAATGCCTGGGGCATACGTGGCATTTTCAAAAGCCCCCGGAGCGGCCGTAAAGCCCGCCGTGGCGCTGGTGATGCTTTTTTCCCACTTATAGGTGTAAGTGCCGTTTCCGCCGGCTGCGGTTGGGGCGTTTATGATAGGGGCCGTAGACTCATCGCAAACCAGCATGTCAGCGGGCATGGTCACTGGAGTCAAAGCTGGCGTCATTTCCATTTTCACCGGGGCGGTATAGTCTACGCAGGTTCCCATGGTCACCTTGCGGCGGAACCAGGTAGGTTGCGTAAGAGCCGCTGGGGCGTAGTTCTGGGTATTATTAGTGCCTGAAGCCGGGTTAAACCTGTTGCCGTCAACGCTGCTTTCCCAGGTATACTGGGGAACACCAGCGCCACCGGTGGGTCTGGAACCCGTGATTACCGCTGGAACAGATCCCTGGCAAACTACCTGGGCCTCTGAAGTGAAGTTGTTGGCAATGGGCGGCTGCACCGTTACGGTTACCTCGGTCCGGACTTTGGCGCAGTTGCCCGGGGCTTTGCTTTGCACGAAGTACGTGGCGTTCACAAACAGGGCAGGGGTTACAAATGTGTCACCAGTGAAGACAGGTGAACCGCCGGTGGCGCTGGTGTACCACTCATAAGGTCCGCCGGGGGCGGTGGCCGTGAGGGAAGCTGAAGATCCGCTGCATATAGTAACGCTGGCTACCGTAGGCGGGAAAGAAATGGCATACACCTGAACCTGCACCGCAGGAGAGGTTTGGGTACACCCGTCAATGGTTACTTTACGCCGGAACCAGGTATTAGCCGTGATGCTGCTGGTTACATAAGATTGCTGGTTAGCTGTGCCAGCGGCGGCTCCAAAACCTTGGGTGGCGCTGGTGGTGCTGGCTTCCCAGGCATAAACAGGCTGTCCGCCATTGCCGCCACCTGGCAGGGTGCCAGAAATAGTAGTGGAAGTGCCGTAGCAAATATTCTCTGCCGGGCCCTGCACGGTATTGTTGATAATGCCCGGAACCACATTTATTTTAACGGCTTCAGATACGTTGGAACAGCTTCCGGAAACCACCAAGCGTCTGAACCAGGTGCTTTGGGTAAGTGCCCCAGGAGCATAGTCTGCAGAAGTGTTGGTGCCCGCTGCTTTGCTGAAGTCTGACCCATTGGTGCTGCTTTCCCAGAGGTAAGTATAGGTGCCAGAACCACCAGACAAGGCCGCGCCGGTAAGGGAAACAGCCGTTTCGCCCAAACAGAACGTCTGGTCACCACTGATTTTGTTACCTGTGATAAGAGGTTGCACCGTTACTTTTACCGCGCTGCGGGTGGCAGAAAAACAACCCTCAGGGGTAAGGGTAGCGGTGTAATAGGTAGTGGTAGCGGTAAGAGCCGGGGTTTTAAACGTGTTACCAGTGGCTAGTGTGTCATAGTCTTCTCCGGTGGCTGAGGCGTACCAATACACTTTGCCGCCGGAAGCAATTGCCTGTAAGGTAGCCGTGCTTCCGTAACAGGTGGAAATAGCGGAGGCGGTAGGGGGACTAGGCAGGGGCGTGACCTTTACCTGCACCGGGGTTCGGGTTAAGCTAGTACAGCCGCCACTCAGGGCAGATTCTACATAGTAGGTGGTAGTAGAAGTGAGAGCAGGGGTGGTGAAGGTGGCGCCCGTAGCCAGTGGCGTGGTAGCAGTGGGCGTGGCGAACCAGTTAAAAACAGATCCTTCGCCAGAGGCTTTTAAGGTAGCAGTGGTACCGGCGCAAATAGCGGCGCCAGTGGCTTGGGGGGCAGAGGGAGCATCCTGCACTACTATTGCCTGACTGATAGAGTCACCGGTACAGGTCGTGCTGGTGCCGGAAGGAGTAACCGCCAGCTGAATCTTGTAAGTGCCTTTGTCCTGGAAAAGAATAGAAGGTTTGGCAGAAGAGGCGTTGGTGCCATTGGTGAAAGCCCAACCGGTGCTAGGTGAAACGGTCCATAACCTGCGGTAGCCGCTGGTGTTACCGCCCACGTTGTTTCCGTTGTAGCCGCTCTTAGTGTCATCTGTGAGAGTAACGGTCTGGTTAGGGCAGAGCGTGTTGCCAGGCAGGATGCTGAAGGCGGCAATTGGCTTGGAGGAAATGACAATCCCGCTTACCTCTGCCTGTTTTGAGATACACCCATAGGCAATGGCAAACATGGTAAACCCTTTAGGCTTACCTTCAGAAGATTTTGTGAAGCTATGGACAATAGAAGACGGGATATTGCTCTGCGTGTAATAGAGCGTGTCTGTGCCGTCATCAAACCAAATGGCGTATTTGGTGGTAGAGGCGTTTCCTTCCGTGCCCGAGATACCGAATTTAAAGGCCGCCGGTGCGCAGTCTGAGGTGTTGGTAGGGCTTTGAATACCAATACCGGGGGTGCTGCCATTGAAAACCGGATACGTACTAGTAGCGGTACAACCATTCTGGCTGACAATGGTGTACTTTAATGTAAAGCTGCCCTGGGTTTTGTAGGTGTGGGAGGCCGAAGCGAAGGAAGCAGGATATTTGTCAGTGGTACCATCACCCCATTCAATAATGGCATCTTTGTTTTTAGAGGAAGTAGTGGAGATGTTGTTTACCTCCAGCTTATAATCCACTGAACCGCCCACAGAACTACATCTGGTGAAGTTCTCTTCATTGGCATCAGAAAGCGAAGCGTCCGGCTTGTCCGGGCAGGTTTGGGCGAAAGTGTAAAGGCTCCAGAAAAACAGGAGAGTGAAAAAAGAGAAGAACTTTTTCATAGGCGCAATAGGGCCGCAGGTGAAATAGGAATTTACACGAATCAAGAAAAGGCAAACGGGAGTAGCCTTTGACGCCTACAGCGGTAAAGGGCCGCTATAGGTGCTAAAGGCTATGCTAGGTTAAAGAGCTAGGGGAGAGGTTTGTCCAACCACCGGCGAAGTGAAGAAAAAGCCGGTTAGGGAAGGATATCTGGCAGCTTCTGTTTTTGGGAGAGTAGCTGCCAGAAAATGAAAACCTGAAACTTGGGATTCTTCTGAGGAGTAATTTTTTTGCATATGTTACTTTATAGGGGATTTGAAATTGATTTATATCTTTATTTTCACTGATTTTTACCTCAGTTTTAGAAATTGAATAGTGATGTTATAAGGGCGTTTCATGGCCAGTAACAGAGGGGTTTGTAACTTTAGTTCAATATCTCCGTAAAAATTCTGCTTTTTTTGGATACTTAATTAAATATAACTATTCTTATAAAACCATATAATTAATGGCGTAGGGAAAAGAGAAGGATAGCTGAACTGTTAATGTTTGCTTTTTTACCTACACTTTAGAAAGAGAATCGTAAAATATAGGACAGAACAGGATAAGAAGAGATGGAGGGGAATTTAGTTGGAAACGGTCTACTTGACTATTAAACGGGTAAATAGGATAGTTGGGCGTTAAATTAAGGGGGTTCACCTAAAACTTGCCGAAGGAGAAAAAAGTACCTCTTACCTTCGTGAAAGTAAAACAGCAGAAACCGTCTGCTGGACAAGATATTGAAAACATAAAGGAGCGGCGGGGCACTCCTGCTTGCAGGAGCGTCAAAGGTTCTGATGCTTATTGGGGGATATGCTACAGATACTAATGACAAATTGCCTCGCTTGCCCCTCCTTTTTCAGTCTCTCTTCCTACTCAGGGAGAGAGACTTTTTTTTACCCTTCGGGCACCGGTTAAGGAAGAGGTAATACTTGAAATTGACCCTTTCAAAATCAGATAAATTGGTTCATCGGGTGAATAGGTGAATTGGTCGGGTTTTTTAGACCGTTTACCTAAAAGTTCTTTTAGAACCA
The DNA here is from genome assembly GCF_054781795.1 of Rufibacter soli. NCBI lineage: Bacteria > Pseudomonadati > Bacteroidota > Cytophagia > Cytophagales > Hymenobacteraceae > Rufibacter > Rufibacter soli. Next base: position 920,955 of record NZ_BAAGTS010000002.1, read on the forward strand.
CAGAAAGCTGCTACCTTTGACACAGTTAAAACAGCAAAAGAAGTTTACTGTTACAATATAAAGGAGCGGCGGGGCACTCCTGCTTGCAGGAGCGTTACAAGTCTTGATGCTTATTGGGGGATATGCTACAAACGCTTTTAACATTGCCTCGCTTGCCCTTCCTTCTCAACCTCTTCTTCCTTTTCTGGGAGAAGAGGTTTTTTCTTTTAGGGGTTTCACCTTCAAGGTATATTCCAGCCCCAAGCTAGCTTTTTAATTGCCTCTAGTGGTATTCACCCACGGCTGATTGCTTCCTCTATTTTTAGGAAACCAGCGCAGGGCGCGCCTACCACAATTTGCGGCTGATTTTGCGTACCTTTGGTAAAACCCTTACACCACACGTAGAGATTTCATGAACCAGCATATGACAGAAAATGAGCGCGAGGTCATCAAGCTCATCAATTTCTTCAAGAAAAAAGGAGAGCGGCTGGCAGAGGAAGGTTCCCTTACCCAGGAGCACCAAGACCTGAACGCCGCCTGTGAACGCCTAACGGAGAAAATTTACAACCACGCAGATTTCCGGCAGCAGGTGCTGGAAAAGCACGAGACGCTTAAAGGTATTATTGAAGATAACGCCCAGTGCCCCAGCTGCGGTAAGGTAGACAAACTCAAGAAAGTGGGGGTTGCCTCCAATGAACTGGGTTGGAAATCTAACCGCTACAAATGCCGCCGCTGCAACATTGAGTTTACCTGGAACCGCCCCAATAACCCCTGGGACATGATTCCTTTCCTGGAGCTTTGCCTGCAGGAACTAGACACCAACCTCGGCTCTGCCGACATGGAGCATGATTTGCGTGAGCGCGCCCAGGGAGCCCGTGACCACATGGCCGTCAGTCTGGACCAACTGCGGGCTGCCATCACCTCAGCTGATGAGGAAAAAGCCCGCATGGAGGAGCAGGACCGGGAAATGGCCCGCATGCTGCATGAGTTCAAGAAGTACCTGCTCATAGAGAAGATCAAGCTAGAGCCCTTCAGCGAAAACTAGAGAACCCGTCATTTTACAAGCAGAAGCCTGTTTTTGAGGCCGTTTTTCCAAAAACAGCCTCAAAACAGGCTTCTTTATGATTTGGTAATAAACAAAATGTGGCCGGGCCGTACATAGGTGCAAAGGGGCTACAGAAGCCGCCTACCACTTTAAATCACAAAGCCATGCCAATAGAAAACGACAACATCACCAACTCAGACGAAAGCAAACGCCTGCCAGACAGTACGCCCACACCCAATGAAGGCCAGCAGACCGAGGACGAGGAAGTAGGGAAACCAGATATGGGCGGCAGTGCCCTGCAGGCCAAAGAAGTTGATTACTTGGACACAGAGCCCGAAGGATCAGAGATAGAAGGGAACGTGGCCGCCAAAGAAGAAGAGGATACCTCCCGTCTAGACGGTAGTAATGCTAACAATCTGCGTACCAAGTAATTGAAGTTGCCTGTTTGAAATCTGCTTCGGTTTATGGCCTGTTTTTGGAAAACAGGCCATAAACCGAAGCAGATTTCTTGCGTTAAAGAAATGCTGTTATAGCCTGGTTTAATTTTTAAATCCGGAAGGAAAGGCCGGCCCGGAGAAGTGTTCTCTTGGGAGGTTAATCCCTGCGGAAGTCAAATTTTGACCAGGCGGCACGCTACACTCTAAAAGTTTAACGCTATGAATAGAAACCAGCCATTCAATGCCTATGAGCGCCAGGATTGGGAAAAAGACCAGCGCCTGGATGAGAAAATGTACCGGGGTTCTTACCGCCAGGACCTGGACCGCGGAAACAAATACGATGGGTTGAACCAACGCAACAACTTCAATGACCGGGACATCAGTCAGGACTACCGGAGCGCGCAATACCAAGGCTCCAATGAAGACCTGCGCCGCGAAAATAACGGCCAGATTCCCCGCGACTATGGCCAAGACCCCACCCGCCGCGGCGAAACCATTGATAATTTCAACCCCCATGAAGATAACAACGGGCTGGAGGGTGCCTCCCGCAACTTTGGTAATATGGGAAGCTACGGCGGGGCCCAGGGCTGGGGCTCTTCCCGCGGAGGGTCACATAGAGGCAAGGCAGACGGCTCTCAGTGGGCCAGTGGCCATGGCCGCGACGAAGGACGTCAGGTAAACCGCCAGATTTATGGCGCCTACCGGGACCATAACAGTTTTGCGGCAGGGGAACGGGAGCAGTATGACGGAACCAGCCGCTATGGCACCCAGGGAGCCGATACTTCCAGAGGGTTGGAACCCGCAGACCGCACCAGCAACAGGGGCCGTGAACGGGACTTTGAGGCTACTTCCTCCAATTCCCGCCGGGGAGATGACAGCCGGTATGAAATCTATGATGATGCCCAGTCCAATTACACCCGCGGCGAATACGGGAACCAGGTAGGTGGCGGAGCCTACATGGGCAGTGGCTATGACCGCCGTACCCGTGGGGAATATGGCCCCATGATTGACTACAACCAAGCCCCCCGGGAACAATATGCCCAGGAAGGCGAAGGCGCGCGCAGTGAGAACTACGGCAACATGGCGGGTTCACTCAGCTATGGAATTGACTGGGACTACCGCTCCGCCGAAGGCCAGAACCGTCGGTATGACCCCATGAGCGGGCACATTAGGGCGCAGGGTTCCCAGCCTCCTTCACGGGAGGACTTTAACTGGTAAAATCAGCAGATCATCTGCCAACAGAAAAGGCTGCCCTAAGTTGGCAGCCTTTTCTGTTTTGGGAGAGGCCGTCTGTTTTGGGCCTGTTTTTTGAAAAACAGGCCCAAAACGGAAGGCTTTGGCGCTACGGGCCGGGCCTGTATATAATCTAGCCAAAACCCGTGCGTTCTAAGGTTTGGCGTTCTACCTTTGCGCCCGAAGAGAAATTTGAACCACGTATGAAAACTCCTTTGGCTTTTTTACTGACGTTGCTAGTGGCGGCGTGTGCGCCCTCGCCGCAGAAAAAGGTGGAGGTGTTGCAACAGGAAGTGCTGGCGTTGCATGATTCGGCCATGGCCAAAATGGGAACTTTGTACACCGGGCGCAAGCAGCTTACCTATCTCAAAGACTCAGTAGTCACTAAAGATACCGCGGCGCAGCAACAGCTTGCCCAACAGATAAATGCTCTGGTGCAGGCCGATGAGCACATGATGCAATGGATGCGGGCCTACCGTAACCCAGATGGCAAGCAACCTGAGGAGGCGCTTCTTTACCTGCAGACCCAGAAAGCAAAGATAGACCAGGTGCGGAAGGAAATTGAACTCACCCTAAAGGCCTCAGATTCACTGGCGGCACATTATTCAACCCCAAAACCATGAGAAAAACCCTATTCGCTTTCTGTCTGGGGCTAGGCCTTTTCAGCGCCTGTACTTCCTCGTCAGAAAATAAGCCTTTGCCTATTCTGGGGCCCAGAGAGCCCAAAGTAACCATGGTAGATGGCAAACCGCAGGTAGACACCTTGTACCACACCATCCCAGATTTCGCGTTCCTGGACCAGGATAGCCAAATGGTGACGCAGAAAACGGTGGCCGATAAGATCTACGTAGCCGATTTCTTTTTTACCTCGTGCCCCTCTATCTGCCCAAAGATGAAAAGCCAGATGCTGCGGGTGTATGAAAAATACAAAGACAACCCTAGGGTAGCGCTGCTTTCCCATTCCATTGACCCTACCCATGATACGGTGGCCGTGCTGCGCGATTACGCAGATCGCCTGGGCGTAAAGAGCAGTACCTGGCATTTTTTAACGGGTAACCGTGACTCTATCCTGGACCTGGCCCAGAAGCATTATTTCACCAGTGCCATGGTAGACAACGCTATGCCAGGCGGGTTTGAGCACAGCGGGGCTTTTCTGCTGGTAGATAGCCAACGGCGTCTGCGTGGGCACTATGACGGCACCAACGCCCAAGACATAGACCAACTCCTGAAAGACATGGACAAGTTGCTTTCTGAGGAAAAAAAATAACCCTATGAGACTTTCTCTCCCCAAGATTTTGTTCTCCTTAGCTGCAATGGCCTTAGTGGCAGGCTGTTTTACAGAACGTGGCAAAGAGGGCGAATTACTTTACGGACGGCACTGCAGCAGTTGCCACCTGGAGAATGGAGAGGGATTGCGGGGCGTGATTCCGCCATTGGTCAATTCTGACTACTCAGAGAAGAACCGTGATATACTGGCCTGTTTGATCAGGCAGGGGATTAAAGGACCTATTACAGTTAACGGCAAATCCTACAACCAGGCCATGCCCGGCAACCAGCAACTAACCGAAGCAGACCTCACCAACATTATTAATTACCTTTCTACAGAATTTAAATCCCCTAAAGAGCGGGTCTCCTTTGGGGAGGTGCGGGAACAGGTGAAAGCCTGCCCATAGACAGGTTTTTACCTGTTTGTCCAATTTCAAACTCTTACCCAAGAAAAAAAAGAGCAGCCCATAATATGGGCTGCTCTTTTTTTGTTGCCTCTTCCTTGGGTTTTAACGCGGACCAGTGGTGCCGGTGCCGCCGGTAGTGGTGGTTCCTGTCGTTCCGGTAGTGCCCATGGTGGTGCCGGTAGAAGTAGTCCCCGTTGTGGTTCCGGTGGTAGTGGTTCCTGTGGTGCTGGTTGTGGTACCCGTAGTTCCTGCTGTGGTCATTCCGGTGGTTCCAGCTGTTGTACTTGTTGTACCGGTAGTGCCAGTGGTGCCCATGGTAGTTCCGGTTGTGCTGCCGCTCATAGAGGTGTCGGTGGTCATGTCTGAAGCGGTGCTGGTTCCGTCCTCCATGGTGCTATTGTCTACTGAGGTGTTGTCAGTGGTGCTATCGGTCTTCTCCTCTTTTTTAGTACAAGAAGAAAAGGCCATAACCGCTGCCAACGCGAAAGCAGCGGTCCAATTTAATCTGTTCGTTATCATAGGTGAGTGCATGGTTAGGTTGTACATAGGCGTGTATGAATAACCTACGAGATTGTAATTTTTTAAGGCCAGCCAACGGGCATCAGAAATTGAAGCTTCTAAAAAATTGGGTATTTATCCACAGTGCAACTAAGTGTTTTATTCCCCTTAGTAGAGTGGAAATTCCCCTGTCTGTGTTTCATGCGTACCCATTACGTCTGCTATTTTTATCCTTAGCCCAAAATTTCCGGATTAACTAAAATGCTAAAAAAGATAGCTTTACGTTGCAATTGAAGAGAAAAGCTAATAATTTTAGTGATGGAAAATGGAGTAGAAAAAACAGGTGAGACCGGCAAGCCTTTCCAGAATCCGGGCCTCACCAAAGGCCGGGGCGCACAATACAACCCTTCCAATCCCTTCTTAAAACAGGAGTATGTGTTGGAGCACATTGAGGGGCTAGATGAGCCTTGGGAACAGCCGTTGGCCACACAGTTTTTCCAGGAAACGCCCAAGACAATAGTGAATGAGGTGAAGTCTCCGGACCTGGGTTTGATGTATTCCATGAACCCGTACCAGGGCTGCGAGCACGGGTGCGTATACTGTTATGCCCGCAATACTCATGCGTATTGGGGCCTGGGCGCAGGGCTGGATTTTGAGCAGAAGATCATCATAAAGGAGAACGCGGCCCAGGTATTAAGGCAGCAGCTGGAAAACCCCAGATGGGTGGTGCGGCCCATCATGCTGGCGGGTAACACAGACTGCTACCAACCCATTGAAGCTAAAAAGAAAATAACCCGCCAGTTGCTGGAGGTGTTGCTGCAGTACCGTCACCCGGTGAGCATGATCACCAAAAACTCCCTTATCCTGCGGGACCTGGACCTCATTCAGGAACTAAGCAAACACCAACTGGTGCACGTGAACATTTCCATCACCACCCTGGACGAGGCACTACGGTTAAAGCTGGAGCCGCGCACCGCCACCGGAGCCAAAAGGCTGGCGGTGGTTAAGGCTTTGTCTGAGGCCGGCGTGCCGGTGAATGTAATGGCGGCCCCAATTATTCCGGGGTTGAACGACCATGAAGTGCCCGCTATTCTGGAGGCCTCGGCGGCGGCAGGGGCTCTATCTGCGGCCTATACCCTTGTGCGCTTAAACGGGGCCGTAGGCGAAACCTTTGAAGACTGGATTCACAAATCCTACCCAGACAGAGCCAGCAAAGTGCTGAACCAGATCAAAGCCTGCCATGGCGGTACGCTAAATGATAGCCAGTTTGGCCGCCGGATGACAGGGGAGGGGAGATGGGCCGAAACCATTAAAGCCTTATTTAAGATCTCATTGCGGCGCCATTTCCAGGGAAGGGCAATGCCCGCCTACAATCTATCTGCTTTCTCGCCCAGGGCTGGCAAACAACTCTCTATCTTCTCTTAAATTTCTGTCTCAGGGTTTCAGCTGGGCCTCATGCCCCAAAAAGTAGCGTCTTTTCCAGATAGGAAGAGACTATGGTTCCTGCTTAAGTATTAGTTTAAGATGATTATGCTAACTGATTGATAGTTATAAAGACGGAAAACTTGGAGTGACAGCTTGTCAGGTGGAGAAAAGGTAGGGAGCCAATTGGGAGGAGCAATCTACCAAGACAGGGAGCCAAAAGCTGCCGCTAGGAAAGATATAAGGTAGGACTTGTTTAAAGACCTTGCTGTAAGGTAAGCAGTAAGGCAGGGTTTCTAAAAGGGTGATTGGCCTCCCAGGAAGGTGTTCCACAGGTAAAGTAAATGAATAGGTTGATAGCTATAAACAGTTTCGGGCCAATAGAATATAGGTGGTTATATATATTTATGGTTGAACTAGTAGCTAGCTATTTAGGAGGAGGGAAGGATACTTGAGATGTCTTGTCTTACGTCAGTCAGCCAAACAGGGTTTAACCGTATACCGTCTTGGTGAAAACACAGAAAGTTCTTTCTAGGGCAGAACATTTCTAAAACGGGTGGGTCTTTGTATCTTTAGCCGTGGGGAGAGTCCTCTTATCTACAAGCGCCGTGGCCGGGAAGAAAATAAACCGAAGCTTCTTGTTTAAACTGATTGTGGTCCTGAACATAGGGGCCGCGGTTTTGCTAGTGCTTTCTCATGTGGCCTCCTATATCAACCCGGCGGTGCTGTGGGTAGGAAGCCTAGTAGCGCTTACGTTTCCGGTGCTGTTGCTCCTGAACCTGCTGTTCATTCTCTACTGGCTTTTGATTAAAAGCCGGGCGGTATTCATCTCCTTGTTTGCGGTGTTGGTGGGGTTCAATAACCTGCAGACCCAAATCCAACTTAACCTGTTCCCAGCCAAGGTTCCCGCCCATGCCCGACAACTGCGGGTGCTTAGTTTCAATGCCCGGCTTTTTGATTTGTACGCCTGGACCGGCAACCCCCGCACCCGCGACAAGATCTTTAAGATGGTGCAGGATGAGAGCCCAGACATTCTCTGCTTCCAGGAGTTTTACACGTCCTCGCGGCCCGGCCGAAACAACCTGGACACATTGCTTCAGTTGCAGAAGGCCACCAACCAACACGTAGCCTACACAGAGACGCTACGTAAGACCGACCACTGGGGCATTGCCACCTTCAGCACGTTTCCGGTGGTACGCCGGGGGCATATCCTGTTCAATGAGAAAACCAACAACCTCTGTATTTTCACTGACCTTAAGATAGGGGAGGATACGGTGCGGGTATACAACGTGCACTTTCAGTCAAACCGGTTCAAGCGCGAAGATTATGAGTTCCTGGGCAACCCCAACGCCAAGCCCTCTAACGACGAGAAACTGATGGCCTCCCGCAACATCATAAAGCGGCTGCAGGTGGGGGCCACCAAGCGGGCGCACCAGGTGAAAGTGGTGGCAGACCACATTGAGAGTTCCCCTTACCCGGTCATCGTCTGCGGCGACTTCAATGATCCGCCGGCCTCGTTCACGTATAATAAAATTAGCAAAGGGCTTAAAGACGCGTTTGTGGAAAGTGGCTGGGGACTGGGCAATACCTTCAACGGGTTATTCTCCATTCTCCGGATAGACTACCTCCTGCATGATGCCAATATGGTAGGCTCAGGCTACCGTACCATCAGGCAGAACCTCTCAGACCACTACCCCATTGTAACGGATCTTTGGCTGAAAAAGGCCCCGCCGGTAAAATAGGAAATTGGATATTGCCGGGTTGCTGGTTTAGGGCTGTTTTCTGAAAAATGGGCTCAAAACGCCCGGCTATGAAATGGGATGCAGGACGTGTTTCTGGTTTTCAATGACGTTGTCTAGGGTCCATTCCACGCGGCCCACAAAGGCATGCTCCCGCACCTTGCAGTCAGATTTGGTGCAGAGGCGGCAACTGTCTGGGGGCAGGCAGGGGTCCAGGTGCACGAACAGTTCCACCACATCGCCCATCTCCTCGGTGATGATCTCCTGTAAAAGCTCCACTTCCTGATGCGACTCCTGTAAATTAAAGTACCAGGGTAAAGTCAGATGGCAGTCAATGTGCAGCATGCTGCCGTATTTAATCACGCGCATGTTGTGGAGGTCAATCCAGTTTTCGCGGCGGCGTTGGTTAAGTACGGCTATGATACGGTCCAGGAGCTGGTGGTCTGCCTCGTCCATTACCCCTGAGATAGAGTTACGCACAATCCCATACCCGGTATACATAATGAAAGACCCGAAAATAATGGCCACCACAGAGTCTAGCCACACCAACTGGGTGAAGTAGATGCAGCCCAGGCCAACTACCAACCCAAGGCTGGAATAAGCATCTGAGAGCAGGTGCTTGCCATTGGCAATAATGGTGAGGGAGTGGTCACGGGTGCCGCGTTTTACCAGGTACCGTCCCGCCAAGTAGTTGGCCGCGCCGGCCACTGCGGTAAGCAGGATACCCACGTCCATTTTCTGGACAGGCTGCGGGTATAGCAGGTTATAGATAGACTTGACAATGATGGCCGCACCCGCCAGGGTAATAAGAGAACCTTCCAGGCCAGAGGATATGAATTCAATCTTGCCGTGCCCGTACGGGTGGTCCAGGTCACGGGGTTTGGCTGCCAGGTAAACGCTGTACAGGGCCACGCCACCCGCCACAAAGTTAATGATGGACTCCAGGGCATCGGTTAGAATAGCGTTGGAATTGGTAAGGAAAAATGCCCCAAACTTAAGCCCCAGCAACAGAAAGGCCAACAGAAGCATGAGGGCCATTACTTTGATAGGGGAAACCTGGGAAGTGGAAGTGGGCATAGCAGCGGGTTTAATGCAAACCTTTTGCCCTAGAACGAATCATAAGCAAAAGGGGGTGCAAAAGTACAGCCTTTTCTGGTCTGTTCCCGCATTTTTTAGAAATGGAAGGCCGCTGCCTCTTGAGCCATAAGATTGGCTGGGGCATGCGAAGGGGAAGAGTAAAGAGGCTGTTACCCGAAGAGGGCCGTCAACAACCAGGTAACCAGTGAGGCCAGCAGGCCCAAGAAGAAAAATAAGAAGCCCAGGACAGTACGCATAGCCTTACTAAGTTAAATCTAAGTAAAGATACAACTTTCAGGGGAATGTCACAACTAGCTGGAAGGTTTCCTGTAGTAACTATTGCAATTGGTTAACAATCCCCCTAGTTTAGCTGTTTCATCTTGCCAGTAAAGGCAAACTAAAACGTACAACTTTACCCTATACGCATGAATACCCCGGTTAAGAAGGCTGTAGTAGGAAAACCAATTGAAAAACTGCTGAAAGACAATGCGTTGCTAACAGTAGATAATTCTTCTGTGAATGATTCCCTGGCCAGGTTGCAGGCCTTGCGGCAGTCCTATATCCAAGCGCCCGCCGCTGGCAAGAACGTTTTCAGGCTGCCCGGCTTAAGTAATAAGTAGGGATGGGCCAGATGCCGCTGTGATTAGCGGCAGCCTGGAACTAGTAGAAGAGGATTAAAAGGGAGATCCCCGCGTTTTAGAGCCGTTTTTTAAAAAACGGCTCTAAAACGCGGGGATCTCCCTTTTTGCTACTGGTAAGATTAATCGATTAAGCCTTGCTTAATGGCATACTTGATGAGGGTGGCCGTATTGCGGGCCTTGGTTTTCTCAATCAGGTGCTGGCGGTGCGACTCAATCGTTCTTTTACTGGCAAAGATCTTGTCCGCAATCTCGGCGTTGGTATAGCCCTCGGCAATGAGTTTAAGCACTTCCATTTCGCGCTTAGAGATCTCAGGCATGTTGTTGGCCTTAGCTTCCCCGGCCGGGGAGTTAGATTTCTGCAGCAGGTTAAGCGCTACTTCAGAGCAAATAAAGGAATTGTCATTGGCAACGGTCTTAATGGCGTGCACCAGCTCATCTCGGCCGGCGGTTTTCAGGATAAAGCCCATAGCCCCTGAGGCGCGTACCTTCTGCACGTAACTTTCCTGGTCCAGCATTGTCAAGACCAATACCTTAGCCTGGGGGTGGGTCTGCTGTAATTGTTTTAGGGTCTCAAAACCGTCCATTACCGGCATGTTCAGGTCCAGCATGATCACGTCTGGCGTGGTGGTTTCCAGTAATTTCAACAGTTGCTCCCCGTTTTCAGCTTCCCCAATGATCTGAATAGTGCGTTCAGATTTCAAGAGTGATTTAATCCCGTCCCGAATGATGGTATGATCATCAACCAAAATTACTTTTGTCATGCCAACTAGTGTTAGATTTCTTTCTTAATATACTGTATGGTGGTAAAATAAAAACCATTGCGTAATGCAATATACTGCATAAACGTTTTTTAGCCACCATCAACCAAAGTCCAGACCTGATTTTTGATACTTAAACCCAAAATACGTATAAATACTTAAGGCTAAAACTCGTACTTGTTACCTTTTAAACGGCAATAGGATTAGGTATATTTGTTTGGGAGAGAGACAGTTGTGTATTCTCTTTTTAGCGGAGGAGGCGCTGCCCAATGAAGATTTCAACGGAGGAAACAAAGGCCGGGTTCCTGGTTTCCTTAAAAGGGCCCCTGGATGAGGTTTGCGCTGATGTGATAAAACGGGAACTGACCGGAGTGTTCTTGCAGGATAAGAAATATGTGCTCTTGGACTTTTCAGGCGTGACCAAGTTAAGCGCCGTGGGACTACGGTACCTTCTGCCTTATGTGCAGCTCATCCATCATCAGAAAAAGCAGATCATTCTTTTCAACCTGAATGATAGTATCCATGGGTTAATCAAAAACTCTGGGTTTGGTTCTTTGGTAGTGATTAAAAAGACCCTGGCCGAAGCCGTGGCCTACGCGGCAGAAAATTCTTAACGCCTTTGCCGTCCTGTACGCTATTCTACCATGTGCCTGATAGGTCGTTAGAAAAGGTGTGGTCACAGGTCCCGTAAATCTCCATATAAAACATATCCTAAAGGAATTGGACACTAACAGGTTAAGCTCCTTTGTATTTTACTGGTAAATTCATATATTTAGGTATAAAGTTGAAGATCATGAGAATTGCGGTGGAAGAGGACGCCAAGGTGTACCAGATAAAATTGGCAGGGGAGTTGGATGCTTCTACCTGTCTGGAGGTAGACAAGGCGATAGAAAGGGCCTTGGCCGGATCTTTGGAGCAGCTGTGGATTGACTTCTCAGAATTGACTTACATTTCCTCTGCGGGCCTGGGCGTCCTTATTTCGCATTTAGGTACCCTGGAAGGACGCCGCATAAATATGGTACTGTACGGCATGAGCAAGCAAGTACGCAACGTGTTTGAGCTGCTGGGTCTACACACCATTATGGACATAGTGCCTGCCAAAGAAGACGCCGCTCTGCTGAACCAGGAAAGGTAAGCCGCAAGGAGTAGGATTGATAAGAGTAACCTATAGGGCCTCTGTCATTATGATCTGTTTGCTGGTACCGGAAAATCTTCTTCCGTAGTTTTTTGCCCATGGAAAAGTTCGTATTAGAAGGATAAAACCGCACCTAATGGTGGATAGGCTTTCCTTACAGCCTTTCTATTTTCAAGACTCGGTAGTCTGGGGTAATATCCTGTTGCTTTAGGCGTTCCTTATCTGGTAATCTCTCAAGTTAAATGCTAGGCCGTTTCTGGGCCTTTCCAAACCCATTTTTTTACTGCCTAACTGAATTCAAGACTTTTATTTTCTTGGCCATAGCAGGCGTGGGCTGAAGTTCTTTCAGAGCCTTTGCCGTAGGTACTCCTTTTTCAGATGCGGAGCACGCATTATAATTGGTAAACCGCATCGATAGCCCCCTTTATGGCACTTATTGGCTCTTTAAGCTTTGTATTTATACAGCAAGGCCAACGGTGCAAGGGGAAGCAACAGTTGGTATACAGGCGCTATGTTAGGTAGCCTAATGGGGTGCAAGGAAGAAAGGCTTTGTGTTTCGGGCCTGTTTTCTAAAAAACAGGCCCGAAACACAAAGAAGTAAAAGGCAGAAAACCAGAGGCTATTTCTTGAGAATAATGGTCACCACCGTGCCTTCCTGGGGGCCAGACTGAATCTTGAGTTGCCCGTTCAGCAGCTTCACCCCGTTCTGGATAGACCGCAGGCCCATACCTTTAGAGTTTATCTTTTCCAGCGGCGGCATGCCTTGGCCATTATCCTCTACCCGCACCATGAACTGGTGGCCTTTGTCTACTACCTGCACTAAGGCCTCAGAGGCATTGGCATGTTTCATGACGTTGTTGAGCAACTCCTGCACAAACCTGAACAGATGCGTTTCAATGGAATGGTTGGTAGGTTTATCAAAGCCGGTGATAATGCTCTGCACGGTAAAAGTGGGGGTGGTGAGTTTTCCTTCCAGGTCCTTAATGGCGGCCTTGAGGCCCAGGTCTGCCAATACCCTCGGGATCAATTCATGGGCCAGGGTCCGGGTTTCCCTAATGGCCTCCTCCAGAAAGCCTGAAATGCGTTTGAGCGGTGCCTGGGCACCCGGGTCTAATGAAGCTTGCTCCTGTACATCTTCCAGGTTGAGTTTGGCGGCATATAGCAGCTGGGCCAGACTGTTGTGGAGGGCTTCCGCAATACGCCGGCGTTCCTCGGTTTGGGTGGAAAGCACGGCTTCCAGAATAGCTTTCTGTTGGTCTAGCTTTACCTGGGTGTCTGTTTTCTGGCGTTGTTGCTGGTCTGTCACGTCATGCACAATTGCCAGAATGCCACTCACTTCCTGTGAGGCAGTCATAACAGGAGTGAAGGTGATCTCATAAGACCGGTCCTGGGCCAGGAAAGGCAGCTTATAAAGGGTAATCTGTTCACCCAGTAGAACCCTGTTCAGCTTTTGGATAAGCCGTTTCTGGCCTTTCTGGGGCAAAACTTCTACCAGCAGCTTGCCTAGCACCTGCTGCCGGGCAAGAGACGTGATCTCCTCCATTTTCTTGTTCCAGGACCTAATGCGCAGGTCTACATCCAGGGCCACAATGCCATTAATGTGGGTGTCCAACAGGTTCTGGGATAACTCCTTTTCCTGCGTAAGCTGTTCCTGGATCTTTTTCTGCTCTGTGATGTCTATGCCAAAGGCAATGCCCAACTGCCGCTGGGTGTCCAGGAAACCGAAGTTTTGGAAAAAGACTTGCCGGCCTTGGTAAGGAAAGGAAGCAGTAAAGCTTTTCACCTGGCCCTGTAGTACCTCTTGAATGTTGCCTTGCAGAAAGGGAAATACGTGAAAGATGTTTTTCCCTTTCAGTTCATTGTCCTGCAGGCCCACGCTCTGCAGGCCCTTGCCCTTAATTTCAAGGTAGTTGCCCTGCAGGTCAAGCACGGCCAGCACCATAGGTATGTTCTGCAGGATCTGGTCCAGCAGCATGGTGCTGTGCCGCGCCTCCTCCTCGGCTTTCTTTTGTTCGGTCACGTCCAGACAGAACCCAATGAGCTCATGGGAGGCCTCTTCATGGAAAAAGAAGTTTTGTTTATAGACCGGCTGGCCGTTTACGTCTGTTTTGTTTATGAACTGGACCTTTTGCTGCCGGAACCCGGCCTGCAGGTGCTTTAGAACGTCTGGGTTGATCTCCTGGAAAAGCTTTCCCTCCAATTGATCCTGGGCTAGCCCCAAAGCCTTCAGTCCGTTGCCCCTGGCCTCCAGAATCTCCATCTGGGGGCTTATGCGCCAGAGAATAACAGGTAGGTTTTTCAGGATGGCTTCAATGGTCTCGTTTTTCTGGTGCAGATCTTGCTCGGCCCTCAGTTTCTCGGTAACGTCCTGGGCTATGCCCACCAACTGGGTTGGCACCCCAGAGGCTCCCCGCTTAAAGACCGTCTCCCGGAAATGGATGTTGCGCCAGGAGGAGTCCTTGGCCTGCACGCGCACATTGTACTCCAGAAAATCGCCGTCCTTCACGTTGGCAAAGCGATGGGCCCGGTTAAGGATAAGGGAGGCATCCTCAGGGTGGAAGAGCGTATCCAGGAGCTCGCGCGGGTGGCCTTGTATGTCAGTGTCCTTATAGCCCAGAAAGGAAAGGAAATTGCGGTTGTTGTAGACGTTGCGGCCCAGTTGCAGGTCTTCCACGTACAGGAAGTCTGGCATGGCCTCGGCCATTTTTTTTATAAGTAGTTGGCTTTCCTGCAGTTTTTCAGTGGCAACGCGGTGCTGGGTAACGTCCTCAAAGGTGAATACAAAGCCATCCTCCAGTTTAACAGCCACGCAGTTGAGGTAGATCTCGCGGTTTTCTAGGGAGTAATGCGCCGAAAAAGTAGCCGGGTGGCCGGTTTCTACCACCTGCTGGAAAATAGTGAAATGGCCATCCTCCACCACTCGCGGGAATGTTTCCGCCAGGCGGGCCCGGCGTAACTGGTCCTGCGGACGGTTCAGGAACACTTCAGCAGTTTTATTGGCCAGCAACCATTCAAAATCTAAAATCTCCCCCTCTTGATTACGTACGGCCCTGAACACCTGTATGGCGTTCAAAGAGCTATTGATGATGGCCGAAAGCAGGGCTTCCTTATTGTGCAGGGCCACGTGGCTCTGCTTGCGTTCGGTCACGTCCAGAAAAGCGATTCTGACCTGTTGGGAGCCATTATTCTGTTTGAGTAGAATGCCTTCTAACTGGGCGTGCAGTTCCATGCCCGTGGGTGTGGAAAGCTGAAGTTCAACCGTCTGCGTCTTCTCTGCCTGCAGCACCTTCTTGAAGAAACCGTAGAAAGCGTCCAGGCTATTGGAATGCACAGACTGGCTGAAGCGCCGGTTCAGGAGGTGTTCATAGGCGGTATGGAGAATTTGGACGCCTTTGGCATTCACCTCTTCTACCACGCCGTGTTCGTCTAAGGTCACGTACCCAAAGGGGGCGTGCAAGTAAAGATCTCTGTATTTTTCCTGGGCCGCTTCCAGTTCCTGGGTAGCCATTTGCAACTGGTGGTTCTGCATCTCCAATTCAACCTGGTGCGTCTGCAGTTCCTGGATGAGGTGGAATACGTCTTGTTCAGACATGTTTCCAGCCTCTTCGGCACTGATGGGGCGTACCAGTTTTTCTGCCTTTTTCCGTAGCAAAGACAATTCATGGGCCAGGCCAAGCGGGTTTTTCTTATCAGTACTCATGAGCAGCAATTAAAATCCAGTACCCTAAGAAGGGCCACGGGGCATGCGGTTACACTTGTTCTTCGGGCTGGTTACTTCCTCCCGTTTTGCCTGAAATGGGTAAAAGGCGTGTTGCCAAGTTGGTTTGGCGGCATGCCGGGAGATTCTTCTGGCCAGGGCAAGCCTAAAGGCCATTTTCCGGGTACTTTGACCCGGCCGGGGCCGCCTTGTCAGTTACCTTATTTTTCAAACACTTCCAGGGCCAGCAAAATCTTGAAAGGTTTGTTCTCGGTTTGTTCCACCCGCCGGGTGTTAAGCACCATACGGCGGTAGCCCAGCACCGGGAATTCATGTTCCAGTACCTCGTTTTTCATTTCTTTTCCTTCCTGCACTACCTGGTTCATGCGCTCCTTGAGGGCAGGTATATCCCATTGGCCGTTGCCCAAATGAAACAGCCACTGGCCTTTCAGTTGCTCCGGAATCAGCTGGAAGGCCTGCGCGAAGGCGTTGCTGGCACCCTCCACGCGCAGTTCCCCGTCAAGCACCAGCAGGGGCTGTTGGATAATATCAATGATGTTGGCCGCGTACAGGCTGGTGGCCGCCACGCTGGCTTCCAGGTTTTTGTACGCAGTAATGTTGTTAAATGTGACTACCGCCCCACTTATAAAATTGTCTACGGTGCGGTAGGGAAGAATGCGCATGGAGTACCACTGCTGCTCATCTTTGGTTTGCAGGTGCACTTCTTTGCTACGCAGGCGTTCCAGCACTTCCTGCACATCTTCTTCTATAGACTGGTATTTGAGCGAGGTGGCAATATCAGAGATAGACCGACCTACGTCTGCCCGTATCAGGTTGAAGATTTGGGTAGCCTGGGGCGTGAAGTTTTTGATGTTGAGGTTGTTGTCCAGGAAGATAGTGGCAATCTCCGTGCTGTCCAACAGGTTCTTCATGTCATTGTTGGAGTTGGTGAGTTCCTCTGTTTTGGTCTGGTACTGCAGGTTAATGGTCATGAGCTCTTCATTGAGGGATTGCATCTCCTCTTTGTTGGTCATAGACTCCTCATTAGTACTCTGCAGTTCCTCATTGGCACTCTGTAATTCTTCATTGGTAGATTTTAATTCTTCCAGGGAGGAGTTCATCTCTTCAACGGTAGACTGCAGGCGCTGCTTGGTGAACAGCAACTCTTTTTCCAGTTCCTCTATTCTTGAGTTTTCAGGCGAGGCCTGGTCCTGGGCCTGCTTGCGTTGCTTCACCTTGGGGGCGGGCATGTCTTCAAACACCACCAGTAAGTAGCCTTTAAGCGGAGCGGGCTCCTGCAAGGGGTTCACCGACAGTTTAATGTATTGGTCCCCGTTGTCTGTCTGCACGCGCACCTGCTCTGCAGAGGCCGGCTCCTGTAAGGTGTTCACCTTGTTAATAAGGTTGTTGAGCTCAAATTTCAGCCCCTCACGGGCCATTTCAAATACGTTTAGGGTAGCCTGACCCTGGGCGGGCTCCAGGTACCGGCCGGTACGGCCCTGTATGTAGAAAATATCGCCTTTGGGGTTGATGATGAGGGAGGGCGGCGCGAAATGCTGGAGCATGGCCCGCTGAATGAGCGGGCTCAGGTTCAGGTTCTTTTTATCTGGCAATTGATTGGGTTCTGGAAACGGTTTCACGGTTTCAACGGAGGTAAAGGTAAACGGAAAGTCTACCATGCGGCTCAAAGGATAAGTGGTTTCCTGGCGGCGCGAGATTTTCCATTTGGTGTCTAAGGGCATGAACAGGTCTGGGTACCCCGAAAGCGTCTCTGAGGACCCCAGGAATAGCAAGCCATTAGGGTTGAGAGCATAATGGAACACCGGGAACAGCTTTTTCTGCAGGTCTGAAGACAGGTAGATGAGCAGGTTGCGGCAAGTGAGAATGTCCAGCTTGGTAAATGGGGCGTCGCGGTTAAGGTTGTGCACGGCAAAGACCACCATCTCACGCAGCTCCTTTTTCACGCAGTAATGGCCCTCTACCCGGGTAAAGTACTTGGCCAGCCGCTCTGGTGACACGTCTGCGGTGATGTTTTCCTGGTAACAGGCGGCCCGGGCAAAATCAACGGCCGTCTGGTCAATGTCAGAGGCAAACACCTGCACCTTTACATGCGGTGCTCCTTCCATCTGGGCCAGGCACTCCTGGATAAGAATGGCCAGCGAATAGGCTTCCTCACCGGTAGAGCAGCCGGCCACCCACACGCGTACGGGATCACCATCTTGCTTTGACTTTAACAAGGCAGGCAGGTACTTCTCCTTCAGGATCTGGAAGGCCTCTGGGTCCCGGAAGAATTTGGTCACTCCAATGAGTAGTTCCTTGAACAGCAATTCCACTTCCTGCGGGTGCTTCTCCAGAAAGGTAAGGTACTCAGAGAATTTGTGCAGGTGGTGGGTGTTCATGCGCCGCTCAATGCGCCGGTAAATGGTGTTGCGTTTGTAGAGCGAGAAGTCATGCCCGGTCTTGTTTCTGATGAGCGAGAAAACCTTCTGCAGCATCTGAGAAGACTTGTGCGTGTCTACCGCATTCTTGCCCTTGATAGACGGAAGGTGGGTATAGGCCAGCAGCTTTTCAGACATTTCCTCCACGGGTACCACATGGTCCACAAACTCGGTCTTGATGGCGTTGCGGGGCATGCTGTCAAAGCGGGCCGTATGCGGTTCCTGCACTATCACCAAGCCAAAGTTCTCCATGATCATTTTCACGCCCAGCGAGCCGTCTGCGCCCATGCCAGAAAAAATAATGGCTATGGCCTGCTCCCGCCGGTTCATGGCCAGGCTCTGGAAAAAGTAGTCAATGGGCATGCGCTGCCCGTTGGGCCGGTCCGGTTCCTGAAGGTGGAAGGAGTTGCCCTGTATGGAGGTTTCTTTGTTGGGAGGCACCAGGTACACATGCTCGGGCTCCAGCCTCATGCCCTCTGTGATCTGCAGCACAGGCAGCGGGGTGTAGCGCTGAATGATCTCGGTCATCATGCTTTTCTGGCTGGGGTCCAGGTGTGGGACCACCACAAACGCCATTCCGGTGCCGATGGGCAGGTGCTGGAAGAAAGACTCAAACCCCTCCAAGGCCCCTGCTGAGCCACCCAGCGCCACCACCGGAAAATCATGGTCGGGCTTGAGGGGCAACTCCTGTTTCACCGGATCCTTGGATAAAGAAGGGCTGGTGTTACGGGGAGCCTGGGCAGAGGGGATAGTTGCTTCTGGGTTATCCATAACGGAAGGGTAATGTATATAGGGGGCCTTGGTTAGAACCTTGATAACGTATAAACCTTTACTGGGGGAGATAAAGGAAATGAGGCTATAAAAAAACGAATGTAATCCCTGAGTCAGGCAATTTATTCCGGGCCAAACACAGGTAGAGGTGCAAATTACGCCTAATAAAAGATTACCTTAAAATGAATCTGATGGTTACGAATAGATACCCAACAAATACGTAGGTAAAAACGGGTTTATTCTGAATTGGAGGCCGAAATGTCCAAAATACCGGCCGCTTTGGCTTTGCACGCGTAGTACCTGTACCTACAATCTTTACCCGCATGAAACTACCCCACCATGACATTGTGGTAATTGGTACCTCTGCCGGGGGTATGGCCGTGTTATGCCAATTGCTGGAACAGTTACCCAAGGACCTGCCCGCGGCTATCTTTATAGTACAACACCTGGCCCGCGACTCCAATGCCCAGATTCTGGTAGACCGCCTGAACCGCACCAGCGGCCTGCCTTGCCAGGTAGCCACCCATGAACAGGTCATAGAAACTGGCAAAGTTTATTTTGTACCCCAAGATAACCATCTGCTGCTGCAGAAAGGCAGGATGCTGGTAACCAAAGGCCCCCGGGAGAACCTGTTCCGGCCGGCCATTGATCCCTTGTTCCGGTCTGCCGCGGCTGCCTACGGTCCCCGCGTGATTGGCCTTGTGCTAACGGGTATGCTGCAGGACGGCACCGTGGGCATGGAGATGATCAAGCGCAGCGGCGGCATTACCATGGTGCAGGCCCCCGCAGACGCTGAGTACCCAGACATGCCCCAAAGCGTGTTGCATGAGATAGAGGTAGACTATGTGGTACCGGTGGCCGAGATGGGGGCTTTGCTGCAGGAACTGGTGTTTGTGCCCGCCTCTGCCACCGCTGAACCCCCCGAGGACGTGGTGTATGAAGCCTCCATTGCTGAACGCCTTATGCTCAATACAGGCGGCGGCGCCGTGGAAGATACCGAGATTCTGGGCCCCAGGTCCCCTTTTTCCTGCCCCAGTTGCGGCGGCGCCCTCTGGGAAGTTAATTATGGGCACGTAAAACACTTCCGGTGCCACTCAGGGCACGCCTACACCGCAGAGTCTTTTCTGCACGCCAACGTAGAATCTATTGAGGAAACCCTGTGGGTAGCCATGCGCATGCTGGAGGAACGCCGTACCATGCTCAGCGCCATGGCCGAACAAGACAAGAAGAAAGGCCACAACCATTGGGCAGAATCTCAGCAGGAGCGTGCCGATGAGCTTAAGATCCACATTTCGCGCCTACGGCAGTTGCTGCTCACCAATGCCAATGCCAAAAATGCCCAAGACCCGGAAGACACCAAAGAAGCAGGCTGATTTGGGCCTGTTTTCCTAAAAACGGCCTCAAAACGCATGTTCATTTTCTTCCTTACAGAAAGGGCAGAAAAAGTACTATCTCTCCGGTTTCCCATCCCCAAATAAGCGATGCCGGCTGTATCATCGCCTAGCCTGGCTTCCTCTACTTTTGCCGGGATTGACCCTTCGTCTTTACCAAGGTTGCCTCTTTAATTGTATAAATACAGAGAAAAATACCGTATTTATACAACAAAGGAAAAAGGTAATCCGTTGAAGGTGAAGCTAGAAGGAGACAAGGTATGACTGAAGAAGAGAAAGTATTACACGAAATATACAGATTAGTAAAAGGCGATAAATCTGCGGTTCACTTACCGGTTTCACCGGTAACGGTGAGCCAGGGCACAGGCCTTACCGTGGAGCGGGTGCTGGCCTGCTGCAAGACGTTGGTCAACCATGGTTACCTCACCGGTACCGGTAGTACCACCATTCCCCCTTATTTTTATATCACTAAGCCAGGTATGGCTGCGGCCCAGAGCCCCAAGCCAGCGCTCTATTTTTATTCGGCCCCCATGGGTACGCGTAAACGGGCATCTTAGATTTAATAAAGGCCAGTTATAAAAGGGCGGTTGCGTTTCGGGCCTAATTTTAGAAAATCAGGCCCGAAACGCAACCGCCCTTGCCTACTACCAAAACTTACCGCCTGGGGTGTTCTTTGCGCCAGCTTACCACCAACAGCATGATCCAGACCGGGAAGAAAGGGGTAACCATGGCCGTGAAGTACGGGTCTACTACCAAGGGCAGCACAAACAACAGGACTAAGTTCAAAACCAGCCCTATAAGCCCCACCCGGTAGTAATTATTCCATTGTTTAATCATTTGTTGCTCTAATAGCTGGCTCTTTGGCTACCCTTCTTTCTCCCAGGCCACTTCCTCGTCTTTCCAGACGGCCACATAAGAAGGGTTATCTCCTTTCTTGCAGGCCCTGAACATGAGGTTGGTCTCAAAGCTGAATTCCACGTTTCCGTCTTTGTCCATGGCCACAAAATTGCGTTCTCCTTCAATGCGGTCTTTGTAAAGGGTCATGGCGGCCTGGCTGGCTTCTTTCAAGGAAAGGCCTTGGTATTTCATGTGCGCGTAGACCTCATGGGCGGTGTTGGCCCGCATAATGCCCTCGCCGTCGCCGGTGCAGGAGACGGCGCAGACCTCATTGTTGGCGTAGGTGCCCGACCCAATGATAGGAGAGTCGCCAATCCGGCCGGGCAGTTGGTTGACCAGACCGCCCGTAGAGGTGGCGGCCGCCAGGTTGCCGTCTTTGTCCAGGGCCACGGCGCCCACCGTGTCGTGGCCGCCGGCAACGTCTTCCTCTTTTTTGGCCTCCTTTAGTTCCTTTTCTTTTTCCTCGGTTACAAAATAGGTGTAAGGCTTCATTTCCAGTTCGTACTCCCGGGCAAACTCTTCGGCCCCGGTGGCGCAGAGCAGAACGTGCTTGGATTTTTGCATGATGGTTTTGGCCAGAGTAATAGGGTGCTTGACGTGTTTTACGCCGGCCACAGCCCCCGCCTTCATGGTTTTTCCGTCCATAATGGCGGCGTCAAACTCAATGCTTTCATCCTGGGCCAGGGAGCCACCCCGGGCTGCGTTGAAAAGCTTGTTGTTCTCCATGCTTTTTACGGCGGCCTCTACGGCGTCTATAGCGCTACCGCCTTCGTTTAAAATGCGCCAGCCGGCGATAAGGGCATTCTCCAGCCCTTGTTCATAGGCGGCCTGTTTTGCTTCGCTTATATCTTCCTTGGTTTTATTTTCGGCGCCGCCGTGTAGGGCAATTCCCCAGTTCTTATTCATGGCTATTTCTGGTTAAAGTCCTGTTTTTATTGGCTAGCTATGAAAGCCAGAGCGCTTAGTGTACGGTTCTGTGCAAGCCCTGTTTGGCTAAAAAATACGTATTGTCCTGGTTTTTCTACGGTGAATC
This sequence comes from Rufibacter soli, assembly GCF_054781795.1. Taxonomy (NCBI): domain Bacteria; kingdom Pseudomonadati; phylum Bacteroidota; class Cytophagia; order Cytophagales; family Hymenobacteraceae; genus Rufibacter; species Rufibacter soli. The sequence goes on from NZ_BAAGTS010000002.1 coordinate 942,819, forward strand.
TGTAAAAGAGGCTTATTCCCAGCTTCTGGTTTATGAATTTAAAAGAGAAGAAACTACTCTAACCTGAAGCTTTTAAATTAAGTGTTTAAGCCTTGTATTTACCGTATTTTTTCCGGCACTTTTCTTAGAGTTAAACGTGTATGTTATCTACGGTTCAAACAAGTTTGCCTCCCCCGCAACTGAACCTTAAGGAGTATTCTCTGCCGCCGCCATCCTGTCACCCTAAACAAACATGCCTATGATCAAGCACCCTAAACTCATGAAAACTTGGCTTAAGCAACCACACACCTCTAAGACCTGGAACCGCAGGTCTGGCACTGGCCTGGAAAGAGAAACCGGTTCCCGGGAAAAGGTGCTCAATCTTTCACTTCCATCTTTGATGACGGCAAATAGGGCGGAGGCGTGATGCAAAAGATTATAACCGAAAAGATAGGCGACAAGGTCATCATTGTCCTGCAAGGCGATGTGGACGCCTCAGACGCAAGGCTTAGTCGCCGCCTAACCAGCCGGCAGGGCAAGCACCTGCAATATGCCATCTGGATTGACTGCTCTGCCATAGAGTGTATCAAAACCCTGGGCTTCTGTCATTTCCTAAACCAATTGTTACTTCTCAAGAAGTTGAACGCCTCGGTTACTTTGCTGGACGTAGCAGAGCGCCCCAGGTCAATGCTGCACCTATTACACCTTGATTCGGTGTTCACCCTTGTCCCTAGTTTTGAGGAGGCCTACCAGTTGGTGCAACCTTATTAGTTGCATCTAAAAGAGAAGTACTGCCTGAGGGCCAGAAAAATCAGCCGCCCGCGTTGGGGTGGCGTTAAGAAAAGTGAATGTGCCTCCCGTTACCGGGAAGAATCTGCGTTTCGGGCCTGTTTTCCTAAAAACAGGCCCGAAACGCTTTTTACCCTTTTCTGTTTCTTAGCTTACCCCAGTGGCTGCATTTCCTGCCATAGCCTGGCAAATTCCTTGCTGTAGGCGGCCACTACGGGTTTGTCTGCGGTGATTAAGACGTTTTCATGGTTGTAGAGGGCGGCACTGCGGGTCCAGTTATAGGAACCGGTGAGCACCCACTGGCTGTCTATTATGGCGAACTTGTGGTGCATGTGGTTTTGGGTGTTATCTACTTTAATGGAGAGACCTGCGCTGGCCAGGGCCCTGATGTCTGAGCCTTTGTCAAACAGTTTTTCATTGTCTGTGAGCAGCTGTATTTTAATGCCTTTTTTGTAGGCTTCCAGAAGGGCAGCGGTGATACGGTCATCTGAAATGGTGAACACGCACAGGTGCAATGAGCGCCTAGCCGATCGGATGCTGTGTAGGATAGCATTCAGGCACTCGTCTCCGGGACTGAAAAAAGCGCCCACTTTTAGGTTGGCGCTACTGGAAAAGAAAGGGAGTTGAAAGGCCATGGGGTCTCTGGATAGGTGAAAGCCTACGTTTACCCCTAAGGTTACGGAAAGTTGTACGCCTGGGCAAACTCCTTAGAAAAAAGAAGGATCTTGTCTCTTGCCGGCAGGTCCAATACACTGGAGAATTACGCGAAGGGACTTTCAGTTTTGAGCCTGTTTTTGACAAATCAGCCTTAAAACAGACAACCTCAGGTAAAAGGATGGGCAGGGGCTAATTCAGCAGAGGGGCCTAGCAAAAACTAAGGGGAGACGTCTACTAGATGACCAAGAGAGCAATGTGTAGGTTTAGTGTAACCTGGCCTAAAATTCTACCTAATCTCACTTTCTACCCGCCACCTACCACCCGTAAACAATGCCAGGAAGGTACCGGTGAGGGGCAATTTATACTTTGTGTGCACTTTGGTCGTTTTTTCAAAACTCTTACTGAATGTCTTTCACAGGATGTAAGAATTGAGTAATTTTAGTGTCACAGGTAAAGTTATTGACCTTAATTCCCCGTTTATGAGAGCTATTGCCCTTTCTCTGTTTCTTAGTATTACCCTTATTCATTGGAGCCAGGCCCAGAATGCGCCGACGGCCAAAGACCGCGCGCACTACAACTTACAGCAGCAGTTTAGCTCTTTAAAGTACCGGTCTTCCTCGCACAGAGAGTTTAACCAAGAATACAAAGTGGTAAAGCTAAGCAGCCTGGACGCGTTTTTTAGAAACGTGCAGGATACCTTAAAAGTAAGGCAGCAAAGCATCAAAAACGCCGGCAAAGAAACCGCCATAGCCCTGGCCAAAACGCAACAAGAGTTAGCCGACCAGAAAGCGCAGGTACAGGCCCTGCAGCAAGTGAACGCCCAGAAAGAGAAGCAGATTCAGCAAGGCGCCCATGATGTGGCCTCTCTTTCTGTGCTGGGTCTGGACATGGACAAGCAAGTATATGTTGTGATAAGCCTATTGATAATAGCCGCGCTGGCCGCCTTAGCGACCATGTTTGCCTTTATGTACAAAAACAGCAACCGCGTTACCCAGGAGAAGATCAGCGCCTATGAGGAAATCAGTGAAGAACTGAAAAACCACAAACAGGCAGCCCGCGAAAAAGAAATCAAACTAAAACGCGACCAACAGTCTGAAGCCAATAAAGTAGAAGAACTCAAACAAGAGATAGCTGACTTGCAGAAACGCCTGGCGGTATAAAGAACCAAACCTAGCCTTCCGGCCGAATCACATTATTTCACTGCTTCCTTGCTGAACACCCGTTAGGGTTAGGCAGGGAAGCATTTTTTATTTTATAAGGTGGGTTAGTTTAAGTTGCTTTTTCAGGGCTTTATAAGTAGTGAGTGGATAGGTGGTAGGATTCCTGATCTGGTTATGGATGAGGGTAATGGTAAGGTGACTGCCTTCGTAGAATGAGTTCTGTGGTATTTCTCTGCAAAGGTGCGTCACCCCCTACCCCCTTCAAGGGGGGACGAAATGCGTAAAGTGAGGCTAGCGCCTCAGGGAAGTTGGAAACTTCCCGAATGGTGGGTCCAAGTTGGAAACTTGAACCAGGAAAATGTCTGTTGGTGTAAACACCCCCCTTCGCCCCCCTCAAGGGGGGAGTCTGCGCTTAGTAATGGGTATATATTATTGTAGGGCAGAAGAACGTTTGGAGCCTGTTTTTTTCAAAAATGTGCCTAAAACGCTAACAGCCCCAATGCGGTCATTAAAGAACATCATCCCCACGCATTCCCTCAGTTCCAGTCTTTACCTCGAGCGCCTCGCTTGTGGCCCTGCAGTAGCGTTACTAAGGGCAGACTGCAACTCGGCCGCAAGGGCAGTGCGAGGGGAAAGACGCGGCCGTGAGCGCTCGGAGGGAAACCATGCAACAACCAAGCATAAGGGCTTAAGGCGACAACGCTTCGCCACGCCAGCAGCAGGCGGAAAGGCGTGCACGGGCAATTCCCAATGGGAAGGCAGTCTTGGTTGTAAGTGAGAACACCAACAACGGCGAAACACCACCACTACCAACAACAACCCAAATAGCCTCGTGGCTAGAAGTGCGGTTATTTTCTAGCAAACCCTTACATTGTGTGGTTAAAAAGAATAACACCGCGCTTTACTACCAAACAATGGATTTAACCGAACCGAAGATTCCAGAGGCCCCAGCGGCTACCGGGCACCCCAGGCAGTTGTACATGCTGTTCTTCACCGAGATGTGGGAACGCTTCTCTTTCTACGGCATGAAGGCCCTGTTGCTGGCCTACATGATTACCCAACTCAAGTTTGATGAACCCAAGGGCTATGCCATTTTGGGCTCATATGCTGCGCTGGTGTATACCATGCCCATGTTTGGGGGAATGATGTCTGACCGGTTTTTGGGTGGGCGGAAGGCCGTCATGTACGGAGGGGTGCTCATGAGCATTGGCCACTTGGTGTTGGCTTTGCCGCAGGACTGGAGCTTCTTTTACGGCATGGCCTTTATCATCTGCGGGAACGGGTTCTTCAAGCCCAATATCTCCAGCCTGGTAGGCACGCTGTACGCAGACAATGACCCGCGCAAAGACAGCGGTTTCTCCATTTTCTACATGGGCATCAACATTGGGGCGGCCCTGGGCGGATTGCTGTGCGGATACGTAGGGCAACAGATCAACTGGCACTATGGCTTCGGGTTGGCTGGTGTGTTTATGGTGCTGGGTTTGGTGGTGTTTGCGCTGGGCAAGAAATCTTTGGGCCAAAACGGGCTTCCGCCTAACCCCCAGGACCTGAAAGCCCCGCTGTTTGCGGGCATAAGCAAGGAGATAGTGATTTACGTGGCCACCCTGGGCCTCATCCCGTTAATAGTGGCGCTTTTCTATCGCTATGAGATCATGGACTTTATCATGTTCGGGTTAGGGGCCATATCTGTGGTGTACATTCTCACATTCGCCTTGAAAATGGGCGGCGAGGTGCGGAATAAGATGTTTGCCGCCCTGGTGCTCACAGTTTCCTCAACGTTGTTCTGGGCTTTCTATGAACAGAATGCAGGGTCTTTAAACCTGTTTGCCATGCGCAATGTAGACATGCACGTGGCGGGGGTAGAGCTTCCGGCACTGGCGGTGAACAATTTCCTGCCGCCGGCTTGGGTAATCCTGCTCAGCTTCTTCTTTTCCTGGCTCTGGCCGGTGCTTAACCGCAAGGGCATAGAACCCAATACGCCTTCTAAGTTTGGGCTTGCTTTTATATTGATGGGGCTGGGCTTTTACGTGTTCTTTTTAAGCACAAGAATGAACGCAGACACCGGCTTAATTCCCTTATACGCGTTCATGGGAGGCTATTTCTTCATTATCTGCGGTGAAATGTGCATCTCGCCTATTGGCCTGTCTATGATCACCAAACTGTCGCCGGCGCGTATTGTGGCGCTTATGATGGGCATCTGGTTTTTTGCCAGCGCGGTAGGGGAATTTCTGGCCAGTAAAATAGGGGCCCTGATGAGCGTTCCGGCCCAGGTGGTGAATGATCCTATCCAGTCGTTGCCGTACTATGCCCAAGTCTTGAGCCAGATTGGCCTGTGGTCGGTGGGGATTGGCGTGGTCATGCTTTTGCTGAATAAACTGATAAGAAGAGGCATGGGAGAGGTGCGGTAGCCTCGGCCGCCGGCCTTCTTTGGAAAGAACGGGAGCAGGGTTATTTCCTGCTCCCGTTCTTTTTTCTAACTTACCGTCACCAACTACACCCACCACTATGGAATTGAATCATAAGCTTCTTCGGCAGTTTGAGCAGGAGGCAGCCAATACCAGAAAAATGCTGGAACGCGTGCCTGCAGAACACTTTGACTGGCGCCCACACGCCAAAAGCATGACCCTGAAAGAACTGGCCGGCCACGTAGCAGAGCTGCCGGGCATCTTCATTGTGCAGACCCTCCAAACCGAAGGATTGGACTTTGCCGTCACCAAGCTTCCCCGGTTCACCGGCACCACCGCCGCAGAGCTGATGGAATTTTTTGAAGAGAATTTCAAGAAGGCCGTAAAGGCCCTCAATGATACCAACGTGGTGGAGATAGGCAAAAGCTGGACCCTGCGCTACGGCGAAAAAGTGTTCTTCACCATGCCCCGCCAGATAGTGATCAGAAACCTGGCCATGAACCACCTTATTCACCACCGGGGGCAGTTGAGCGTGTACCTACGCATGCTGGACGTGCCGGTGCCAGGCATGTACGGGCCTTCAGCCGATGAAGGGTTTGTAGGGTAACCATTTCTCCTGAGGGATAAAGGATTCAGCAACGAGTTTTCAGGCTGGGACCAAACAGAGCCAGCCAGCCGCAGAACCTTTGCCGGTCATTTAGGTGCCACCATATTTCTTTCCGGGCTGTTTTGGGCCTGTTTTCCAGAAAACAGGCCCAAAACAGCTTTCCTTTTCAACTTACCTCTATGTTAAAGGTTTTTACTTTCCTGCTGCTGGCCTGCGTGGCTACTACTGGCTTCGGCCAAACCACCTCCTTGGAGCTTCCGCTGTATACCGGCAAGATTCCCAATGAGGTACCTGGCCCCAATGAGGAAACCCGCGAGGTGCGCCCCAATAAAACCGTGAGCCTATCTAAGGTGCGGCAACCCACGCTCACAGTGTATTTGCCGCCTAAGGGAAAAGGAAACGGCACGGCGGTAATTATCTGTCCGGGGGGAGGCTACTCTAAGCTGGCGGCCAGCCATGAGGGGTCAGACGTGGCGCAGAAATTTGCCGAGCAGGGCGTGGCGGCCTTTGTGCTCAAGTACCGGCTGCCCAGCGCCGCCGTTTCCTCCAAGCCTGAGTTGGCCCCGCTCCAGGATGCCCAACAGGCTCTGTACCTGGTGCGTAAAAAAGCCAAAGAATGGAATATCAATCCAGAACGGGTTGGCATAATGGGTTTCTCGGCGGGCGGACATCTTGCCTCCACAGCGGGTACCCATTTCACTACCTCCCAGATCCCTAACCCCGAGAACATTATTCTGCGCCCAGCTTTCATGCTCCTGATTTATCCCGTGATTAGTAGTGACACCACCGTATGGCACAAAGGCTCCTTTAGCTTGCTTCTGGGTAAGAACGCGCCCACCCAGAAACTGCAGCAATACTCCAATGACCTGCAGGTAACCGCCCAAACACCGCCCACCTTTTTGGTGCATGCCTCAGATGACAAATCTGTGCCGGCGCAAAACAGTATTCTCTTTTACCAGGCGCTGCTGAAGCACCAGGTTCCCGCCGAGCTGCACCTTTACCAACGGGGAGGACACGGGTTTGGGCTCAGCAACAAGACCACCAAAGATGAATGGTTTGACCGTTGCCTAAACTGGCTGGGCAGTAACCAGTTATTGTAGTAGTGCCATAAACAAGCGTTTGGCAGTTTCTTGAAGGGTGAACACTCTTTCTTTTTATCGTGCTACGGAACGAGCAGCCCTTTGCGTATATACTTGAAATAAAGACGCTGTTTTAGCACGGAACTGAATTAATACGTACGCAGAAAGCGTTATCTTTCCAAAATGTTACGGATTTTTGATTGACGATTCCCCGTTGAGATGGCTCCTTAGCTTTGTTCAACTTTTATCGTCACTATGGCCACACCCAAGTTCATTGCCCCTTCTACTTCCTTCTACGCCGAATTAAAAGCTCGCACCAGCGCCTACTTTGAGGAGAAAGGAAGCCAACCCACCGGAAACAAAAACCTTTACATAAAAGCCGCTGTGCTGCTGTCCAGCCTGGTCTTTTTATACGTGCACCTGGTCTTTTTTACGCCGCCTTTCTGGCTGGCCATTATTGAATGTGTGCTGTTGGGTGGCGTGACTGCCGCCATTGGTTTCAACATTATGCATGATGGGGGCCACGGAAGCTTCAGTAAGCGCAAGTGGGTAAATACCATGGCAGGTCTTACGTCTAACATGTTGGGCGCCAATATCCACATGTGGACCACCAAGCACAACATCATCCACCACACCTATACCAACATTGACGGCGTAGATGATGACCTGGACGCCAGACCTTTCCTGCGCCTCTGTGAAAACCAAGAACACCTGAAAATTCATAAGTACCAGCATTTCTATTTCTGGGGTGCCTATTCTATGTTGTTCATCTATTGGGTGTTCATCACGGACTATATCAAATACTTTACCCAGAAAGTGGGTACTATTCCGTTGCAGAAAATGAAGCGCAAGGACCATATTTCGTTTTGGGGCTTTAAAATGATGCACTTCGCCATGTTCGTGATTCTGCCTATTTACACGGTAGGGTTTCTTCCTTGGGTAGTAGGATTCCTGATCTATGGCATGTTTACCGGTCTGGTGATGAGCATTGTGTTCCAGTTGGCCCATACCGTAGAGCACGCGCATTTCCCTATGCCTACCGCGGCTACCAACCGCATTGAAGATGAGTGGGCGCTGCATCAGTTGAAGACTACCGCCAACTTCGCGACCAAGAACAAGATCGTTTCCTGGTTAACCGGCGGTCTGAACTTCCAGATAGAGCACCACCTTTTCCCACGTATCTCTCACGTGCATTACCCGGCCATCAGTAAGATCATCAAGCAAGCCTGCGCCGAATTTGGGGTAACCTACAATGAATATCCTAAAACCAGAACCGCTATCCTGTCGCACATTGCGCATTTAAAGCAACTGGCCTTGCAGCCGGTGATGGTGCAACGGTAGATACTAAAGGATTGACTAAAGAAGGCCCGCTCTCATTTAGATGAGAGCGGGCCTTTCAGTTTTAAGGGTGTTTTTAGGAAAACAGATCCAAAACAGCTTTTTATTATGTAGGGGCAATCCCTTGTGGTTGCCCTTTACATTTTCACCCGCATTAGGGCAACCACAAGGGATTGCCCCTACATTCCTTTACTTCGCCTGTGGGCTCGCCTGCATGTACCGCTCAAAGAACTCATAGGTCCTTAACATCTGGTCAATGCGCTGGCGGTTGTTGCCGGCGCGGGTGATCTCGTGGGTGGCGCCGGGGTGCCGCACGTATTCCACGGGTCGGTTCAAGACTTTCAGGCTTTTGTAGAGCATCTCGCTTTGGATGACGCCGGTGCGCAGGTCATTCTCGCCGTGGAAGATGATGAGCGGGGTGGTGATGTTCTGCACGTAGGTAAGCGGTGATTCGCTCTGGATGATGCCTTTGTGCTCCTGCTCCCAGGGGTAACCCCCGAAGTAATTGGGCACCAGGCGCCAGGCGTTTCCTTCCCCGAAGAAGGTGCTCAGGTCATACACGCCGCGCTGTGAGCAGGCCGCTTTGAAGCGTTTGTCATGGCCCAGAATCCAGGAAACCAGGTAACCGCCGTAAGAGCCGCCGGTAATGGTCAACCGTGAGGTATCGGCCCAGCCTTGGGCCACAGTTTTGTCCAGGGCGGTCAGCACATCGCTGGCCGGGCCGGCGCCCCAGTCTTTGATATTGGCGCGCATGAAGTCCTCACCGTAGCCCCCAGAGCCGCGCGGATTGGCATACACCACGCCGTACCCTCGGCTGGTGAAATACTGGTACTCATGCCACATGCTGTTTTCGCCGGGACCCCACATAGCGGTGGGCCCGCCATGGATTTCCAGGAGCAGCGGGTATTTCTGGCCGGCCACAAAGTTGGTGGGTTTCATGACCCAGTACTCAATGGTTTGGCCTTTGGCGTTGGTGAAGGTGTGTTTTTCGGGTTGGCTCAGTTTCTTCTGGCTTACCCATTCCTGGTTGAAAGAGGTAAGGCGCACCGGTTTTTTGCCATCGGCAGCAGCCGCGTACAGTTCATTGGGGTTGGCAATTTGGGTGATCACGTAGGCCAACTGGTTTTTCTGGAGGTCAAAGGAGCCTACGCCTTGGGTGACGTCTGTGAGCGGCTCTACTTTTCTCTTCTTCACATCGGCCCGGTTCAGCAGCACGCCGCCGTTGGAGGGCGAGGTGAAATAGACGTATTGGTCGTTCTCGCCCCAAACTAGGTTGCTTTTGTTGCGGTCATAGGCAATGGTCACCAGCTCAGCGGCCTGGCCACCCACGGGCATCAAACCCAGCGCCGGAATCCTGACCTCATTGGAGGGGCTGTACTGGAAGGCGATCCATTTGCCGGACGGGGAGATGCTGCTGCCGTTATAGGACATGCCTTTTTTGCCCAGCAACTGTTTGAGGCCGGTGCCGTCTGCGTTCACCAGATAAATGGCGTTGTCCTGAGCGCGGGTAGGGTTCTCGGTTTGGTCCATGTCGCCGTCAAAGATGATTTGGCGGCCGTTAGGCAGGAAGTTGGCGTTGCTGCAGGACGTGAAACCAGGGGTAAGGTCTTTGGGCGTGGCGCCGGGCTGGGCGTCAATGAGAAAGATATGTGACAGGTTAAGGGCAGACGAGGTAGTGGATTCTTCCTGGAACCGCAGCTGGTTGATCACTTTGGCTTTCTGGTCTTTCTCGTTCTGGTCCAGGTAGCCTCTTATCTCCGCTAGGGTGCCGTCTGGGTTAGGCTTGGCGGCGTTCACCTTCAGGTTTTCATTCTGGAAGAAGCCCGGTTTTTCATAAGACCACTTGGGCAGGTCTCTGCTGGGATTAAGGGTAGAATCTGCAAGTAACTCATTCAGGGCAATGCCCGAGGTGAAGAGCAGCTGGCGGCCGTTGGGGCTCCAGCGGGGTTGGCTGGCACCGTACTTGAACTTGGTGAGTTGCATGGGCTCGCCGCCGGCGAAGGAAAGCAGGAAGATCTGGGATTTGCCTTCGGCCACGCGCACGAAGGCCAGTTGCTTGCCGTCTGGGCTCCAGGCGGGCTGGGTAGCGTTGTCTTTGCCGTAGGTCAGCTGCCGGGGCGCCTGGCTTTTGTTCACCGGCTGCAGGAACAGATGGGTACTGTACCTGAAATCGTTCTTCTTGTCGGGGTCTGGCTCTACGCTGGTCACGGTAAAGGCCACCTGCTTACTGTCCGGCGACAGGGCCACGGCGCCCACCTGCTTGATCTTGAGTAAGTCTGTGACCTGCACCAGGTCTTTGCTGGCCTGGGCCTGTACCCAGGTAAGGCTTACCCACCACAAAAGCAGGAAAACCGATAGTTGTTTGTTCATAGTGTACGGCTGAAGGAATAGATACAGGAAACATGGGTTTCCACCTTAAAGCTAAAAATAATTCCCGGCTAAACGCAGCGTTTGTGCGGTTAGCCGGGAAGCAGTTAAGCTAATTTGGGAAAGGCAAGCGCTAGGAGCGTCTGTTGGAGACTGTTGGCAGCGTAAAATAAAAGCGCTATTCCGCTTGCTGGTGAGAACACACAGCAAGGGCAGGGTTCTTTGCGTGGTTTGGGAATTGTGAGAGAAGAAAAGCGATGGTAAAAGGCAGGTAACTCACCCATTAACGCATACTCAACGCAGACTCTCCCCTTGAGGGGAGGTAGAGGGGTGTTTACACAGGAGAGCACGCATTTCAGAACATTACAATACTTGGCTGAACATTATATTGACTAAGTGAAAAGGTAGGAATACCTGGATCAGCAGGTGTAAACACCCCCTTTACCCCCCTCATGGGGGGAGTCTGCGGTGAATGAGCGGTTTTTCGTTTTGAAGCAGTTTGCTTAAAAGAGACTGCCCTTAGTAGACTGCTCCCTATTTTGGGCCTGTTTTCTGAAAAACAGCCTCAAAAGAGATTCAGACTTATGCCTGGTCCCGGGCTTTTGAAATCTGCTCTACTAGGTCTTCATCAGAAGTTTCCTCCAGCCAATTGGCAGGCAGTTGCAAGCGTACGGTTTGGGCGCCGCCGCTAGGAGTGCAGACTACAGTTACGTTGCCATCTGGGGCTTCGGTGAGTTCTGTGGCTTTTTCGGCGGCTTTGGTGTCTAATCCGGCGTAGGCCTGCACGCAGGTCCAGGTGAGGTTGTCTTGGTCAGTTACTTCGCGTTGGGTCATATTGGGGAAATGAGTGAGTGAGTGAGTGAGTGAGTGAGTGAGTGAGTGAGTGAGTGAAAATTAGGAATGATGGAAGGTACGGCGTACAGGAAAAAAGGATGGCAAATTTCTGTTTTAAGGCTCTTTTTCAAAAAACAGGCTCAAAACGCTTTTGCTTTCCTCCAATTCCTCTTATCCAATCCCCCAATAGCATATCAGCACATGACACCATTAGCACATTAAAATTCACTCATTCACACATTCACTCAATAAACCCCTCAATCAAGAAAGTCAAACGCGCTGATGTAGGCGTTCATGTGTTCAAGCAGCAGGTGAATGTGGTAGCCATCGGCGAGGGCGTGGTGCACGGCAATGCTGAGGGGAAGCGTGACCTGGTCTTCGTGCTGCACCAATTTGCCGAAGGCGAACTTAGGGATGCCCGCATCTGCTGGATTAACCGAGAACGCGTGTTCCATGCCTTTGAAGGGAAACCAGGGCAGCGTGGTGATGTGCAGGTTGTCATTGCCCTGGTAGCCATGGAAGAGGCCTTTTTTGTCTTGTACATCAGCAATGATTTCGCGGGCCTGGGTGCAGAAATCAAGGAGGGCGTCTTGGTGAGGCAGGTGCACAAAGGCAATGTTCTGGTCGTTCTTGAGGACGGTAGTGGAAATGTCTAGCCCGGCATATTGTACTACCTGGTTGTCTTCAATGCGGAGTAGAAAGTTTGGCGTGGCGCAGGCAGCCTGGCGCGTGACAAACAGGTAGGCTAGAAAAACCGAGAGGCCTTCGCGTTTGCAATAGTGGTATAGCGGGGTGAGATCCAGTTCTGTGTGCACGTTGAAAAACGGCTGCGTGAACGGCTGAAAGAAACGAAACTGCTCCTCACGGTCCCAGCCTTCCAGCGGAACATTGGTTTTAAGGTATCTGGTGGTCATGCTTTGTTTCAATCCTGGTGTTGGTTTTTTCTTCTGTGCCTTCCTGCCTTCTCCTTTTCCTAAAGGGAAGTGCTTTTTGCGTTTTAGGGCCGTTTTAAGAAAACAAGGCCCAAAATAGACTGGTGTTCTTTAAACACCTTGTGTTATTTTCATACCTGTCGCCAAGCGATAGAAGGTGTGCGCGCTGGCAGAAATAGAGGATGGGTTTCCCTATTCCACAGGCTTACTGGTTACTAAGAAATTAGGGTCTACCTCTAGGTCTGCGGTGCCTTTGGCCACTTTGGTATCCTTCCAGGAGGTGGCTACGGGTTTTAGCCAGTTGGATTTTCCGTTGATCCGTACTTTTACCGGCATAGAGAAAGTGGGTAGGCAGTTGGCCCAGCGGTAAGAGAGCTTGTTGCCGGTGATTTTGTATTCCAGCACGGGTACGTTTACCTCCCGCAGGTATTGGTCAAAGAAGGCGGAAAGCTTTAGTCCGGTTTTCTGGGCCAGGTACTGCTCTATCTGGGCGCCGGTCACGGTTTGGTGGTAAAAGTCTTTGTTAAGGCCGCGCAGGATTTTTCGCCATTTCACGTCATCGTTCACCAATTGCCGCAGGGTGTGCAGCATGTTAGCGCCTTTGTAGTACATGTCTCCCGAACCGGAACTATTGACCCCATATTTACCAACAATGGGGCGGTCGTTTTTAATGGCTTTGCGGGTGCCCAGCACGTAGGCATGACCGGCTTCCTTGCCGTAATAATACTCTACAAACAGGTTTTCTGAGTAGGCTGTGAACGCCTCATGCACCCACATATCGGCTATGTCTTTATAGGTGATATTGTTGGCGAACCACTCATGGCCGCTTTCATGGATGATGATGAAATCAAACTTAAGGCCCCAGCCCGTGCCGCTTAAATCTCGGCCCAGGTAGCCGTTCTGGTACTTGTTGCCATATGTCACCGAGCTTTGGTGCTCCATGCCCAGGTAGGGGACTTCTACCAGCTTATAACTGTCTTCATAGAACGGGTAGGGGCCAAACCAGTGCTCAAACGCTTTGAGCATGCGTGGCACGTCTTTAAACTGGGCTTTGGCTTTCTCCAGGTTATCGCGCAGCACGTAATAGTCGCAGTCCAGGGGGCCTTTCTCACCGGGGTACACTTCTGAGAAGTGCACGTAGTCGCCTATGTTCACGTTCACCCCATAGTTGTTGATGGGATTGGTGACGGCCCAATGGAAGGTGGTGGTATTGTCTGCGTGCTTTTCTATTTGCCGTAGCCTTCCGTTGGAAACTTCTGTCAACGACGAAGGCACGGTCACGCGTATCATCATGCTGTCTGGCTCATCATACATGTGGTCTTTGTTGGGCCAGAAGAGGCTGGCGCCATCGCCCTGCACAGAGGTGGCGATAAAGGGTTTGCCGTGGGCGTCTTTTTTCCAGGTGACGCCGCCGCTCCAGGGTGGGTTTTCGCTTACCTGGGGCTTACCTTTAAAATAGACCTCTACGCTATGCACCGTACTGGCCACCTGTGGCTGGGCCAGTTGAATAAACCAGGCATTGCCGTCTTGCCTAACCACCAGATTCTGGCCGTTCTGCACCACGCGCTCTATTTTCATGGGTGGCTGCAAATCCAGCTGCAGGGTCTGGTGCGGGGTAAGCACTTTGTAGGTGACCTTGTTCATGCCCTGGAAGGTGCTGTCTGCGGGGTTTACCTTAATGGACAGGTCATAGTGGGTAAGATCCCACCAGGCGCGCTCTGGCGTAACGGAACCACGCAACGTATCTTGCCGGGTAAAGGTGGGCGGCGTGGTCTGGGCCTGGGCGGTAAAGGCCAGCAACACCAGCAACAGCACAGGAACAGCGTAAATATTTTTTAGAAAAGAGGTTTGCATACCACTACAGTCATTAAAAGCCAGAGATACTAAGGTACGGGGCAATTTGAAATTTACCCACTAGAATGCTAAGTAGCAACCAGAGAAAGAGCCCTGCCGCCATAGGGCGTTTCCTGAGTAGAAAGAAATTGGGGAAAGGCAGGATGAAAGGCAAGCTAGAAGTACGGACAGGGCTTAACCTGTCCACCCGCGCATTCCCGGTCCCACCCATTTCGTCCTCCTTTGAAGGGGATAGGGGGGATGACTGCTCGTGCTGAGATACCTGTATGTATGATTGATTTTAGGAATTGCTTTTGAGACTGACGCCTCACTGAAGTTGCCAACTTCAGCCCATTATAGGTCCAAGCTGAAACCTTGAACCAGGGAATATTTTAGAAGGTAACGGACCTACCCTCAAGGGGAGAATCTGCGGTAGCAATCGCGATGGGCTTATGGATGAAACAACCAGGAATAGACAATCAGCAACCAACAATCAGCTATCACTTTTCGTTTTGGGCCTGTTTTCTGGAAAACAACCCAAAAACGACAGCAAGTATAGGAACAGCTTACTACCTTATTTACTTCTCGCGTTTACATCTTCGGTGAAACAGGTACTAAAAGAGGGAAACCCTTTGCATTGAAAGACGCCTGCGGTTCCGGCTTTTTCTGTACTTTTAGTACCCATACACCGCCCTACGTACTGCATGAACCTGTCTACTCTCACTATCAAGCAAAGCCTTAACAAAGCCTACCGCCTGCTCAAACCAAAACGCAATGACATTGAGCGGTTTAAGCAGAACCTCATTGGTTTACTGGGCCAGATAGACGAAAAAGAAACCGAGGAGAACGTGAAGATCCACCTCATGGATTTTCTCAAGAACACCTGGTACAGCCCAGACTTTCTGGTAGCCACCAAAGGCAAGACAGATTTTGTGCTGCACACCGGTAAAGACGCCAAAAGCCCCAGCGGCGTGCTGTTTGAGGTAAAACGCCCCAGCAATAAAGGGGACATGGTCACCCAGAAAGACCTCAACAAAAAGGCCTTGCAGGAGCTGGTGCTGTATTACCTGCGCGAACGCCATGATGGCCACAACACCGACCTAAGGCACCTGGTCATCACCAATATCTATGAGTGGTTTGTGTTTGACGCCGCCGAGTTTGAACGGGTGTTTGGCAAGAGCACGCCCCTCAAGAAAAGCTATGAGTCCTGGAAAGCCGGGCAGAAAGTAAGCACTAACACAGACCTGTTCTACAAAGAGATTGCCAAGCCGTTCATAGACCAACTCACCGAGCCCCTCACGTTCACCTACTTTGACATACGCGAGTTTGAGAAGCCCTTGCGCAGCCAAAGCCTGAAGGACGACAACCACCTCATTGGCCTGTTCAAAATCCTGAGCCCCACGCATTTGCTCAAGTTGCCCTTCACCAATGACAGCAACAGCCTGGACCGTGGCTTCTATGCCGAACTCCTGCACCTCATTGGCCTGGAAGAGGTAAAGGAAGGCAACAAGAAACTGATCAGGCGCAAGGCGGCGGGCAAACGGCAACCGGGTTCACTGCTGGAAAACGCCATCATCAACATTGAGTCTGAAGACCTGCTCAGCAACTTGCCCAACCCCGGGCAGTACGGCGCCACGCAAGAAGAACGGCTCTACAACGTGGCCCTGGAACTGTGCATTACCTGGGTCAACCGCGTGCTGTTCTTGAAGCTGCTGGAAGCCCAACTCATCAAATACCACCGGCAAGACCAGCAGTTCAAGTTCCTCAACTACGCCACTATTCCGCAGTATGATGAGCTGAACAAGCTGTTCTTTCAGGTGCTGGCCAAACGGCCCCATGAACGGTCTGGCCCGGTGCAGCAGAAATACAGCCAGGTGCCCTACCTCAACAGTTCTCTGTTTGAAACCACGGAGATGGAGCGCGACATCATCAGGATGAGTTCTTTGGATGACCTGGTCACCCTGGATCTGTACCCCGGCACCGTCTTGCGCAATGCCCAGAACAAACCGCTCACCGGCCACCTGAACGGACTGGAATACCTGCTGCGCTTTCTGGAGGCCTATGACTTTGCCTCTGAGGGCCGCGAAGAAATACAGGAAGAAAGCAAAACCCTCATTAACGCCGCCGTGCTGGGCCTTATCTTTGAGAAGATCAACGGCTACAAAGACGGCTCTATTTACACGCCCGGCTTCATTACTATGTACATGTGCCGGCAGGCCATCAGGCTGGCGGTGGTGCAGAAGTTCAAGGACGCCTACGGCTGGCCCCTGGACAGCTTTGATGACCTCAAGAATTACCTGGCCGACCACAAAGGCACGGCCAAAGTGCTGGAGTTCAACCAGCTGCTCAACGGCCTGCACCTCTGCGACCCCGCCGTGGGTTCGGGGCACTTTTTGGTAAGCGCGCTCAATGAGCTCATTGCCTGCAAGGCTGAACTGGGTTTGCTGGCAGATGCCAAAGGCGTGCGCCTGAGCGATTACCAGGTCACGGTAGAAAACGATGAACTGCTCATTACCCACCGCGCCACCGATGACCTTTTTGAATACACCGTGCAACCGGCCCCGCACGGCAAGGGCTTTAAGATAGACCCCGAAACCCAGCGCGTGCAGCAGACGCTCTTCCATGAAAAGCAGACCATTATTGAGAACTGCCTGTTTGGCGTAGATATCAACCCCAACTCGGTGAAGATTTGCCGGCTGCGGCTCTGGATTGAACTGCTCAAGAATGCCTATTACGCGCCCCTGTCTGCTACCGAAGAGGGGCCGGGAGTGGGGTTTGCCAGCCCCGTGTGCTATGCCCAGGAACCTGGCCTGCGCGAGGGGTTTGCCTCTTCAAATGGGCCGGCCGACCTGCACCTGCAAACCCTGCCCAACATTGACATCAACATTAAGCAGGGCAACTCCTTGATCAGCCGCTATGCATTGGACGCAGATTTAAGCAAGGCGCTCAAAGGCGTGAAGTACAGCGTAGCAGAATACCGCAACTACGTGCAGGCCTACAAAAACACGCACCACAAAGAGCACAAGCGCGAACTGGAGCAGATCATTGGCCGCATTAAGTCAGATTTCAGGACGGAGATTACCAAGACGGACCCCAAACAGCAAAAGCTGAACCGCCTGAACGGCGAACTCATTAACCTCACCACGCAGTTGGGCGTCTTTGAACCCAGCGCCAAAGAAAAGAAGGCCAACAAACTGCAACAGCAGAAACTGGAAACCGAGACGGCCAAACTACGGCAGGAGATTGAGGACATCAAGAGCAACGCCATCTATAGAAATGCCTTTGAATGGCGCTTCGAGTTCCCCGAGGTGCTGGACAACGAAGGCAACTTTGAAGGCTTTGACGTGGTCATTGGCAACCCGCCGTATAAGATGATTCAACCAGGGAATACTTTAATAAGCGAAATTGATGGTTATAAGTCACAATTTGAAATCGCTGATTTTAAAATTGATTTGTTTCATTTGTTCTTCCAAATCGGAACCAAGATTTTAAAATTAGGTGGTTGTTTGGATTACATTGCTCCTAGTTCGCTTTTAATTAATGTGTTTGCAAGTAACTTAAGGGGGTGGCTGCTCGAACGAAATACTATTCTTGAGATAGTGGTTGGAGAGGATAAAGTATTTGATGAAGCTGATGTACATACTGCAATATATCTTTTTAAGAAAATAAAGCCTCGTGGTAATGAAGAAGTGAGATTTACAACATCATTTTCGGAGTCTTCAATTAATAGTATAAATTTTAAAAGTATCAAAATGAATGAGCTTGGGCTCTTACAAAATGGTATTTGGAATTTAAATATTAGTAGTGCTAATTTTCCCATTTTATATAAAATATCTAGTCATCAAAAGCTTGACTCAGTAGCAAATATCAATCGTGGGTTGATTACCGGAGATAGAGCTAAATATTTTTCTAATGAAGGAACATTAGAAAATCATGTACCTATTTTAGCTGGAGGAGATATATTTAAGTATTATTCAAATACACCTAATGAATATGTATTATTTGAACGGCCAAAATCAGCGGGTGGTTGTTGGGATAAAGCCGTTCATTTAGCTGAGCATAAGATTTGTATTAGGCAAATTGGGAAAGAACCTACAGCAACTTTAATTACACAGCCAATAGCTGTAACTGGAAATATATTCACTGTTATAGCTAGTTCTGTAGAATTTGAAAAATATATTTTATCTATAATTAATTCTAAGGTGATAAAATTTTATTGGAGTGTTTTGTTTAATGATTTTAAAACAACATTTCCTCAAGTATCTATAAGTAGCCTTAATTTTATTCCAATTCCCAACGCAACCGAAGAAGAAAAGGAAACCATCACCCACCTCGTCAACCAAATCCTCGCGGCAAAAGCGGAAAACCCGCAGGCAGACACGTCGGTGTGGGAGCGGGAGATAGACCAGCGGGTGTACCAACTCTATGACCTCAGCCCCGAAGAGATTGCCCTGGTAGAGCAAGGCTAGGCTTTCGGCAGGGCCGCCCCTGAGCCGGGGAGGGAATAAAGAAATGCGTTTTAAGGCCGTTTTCTCAAAAACAGGCCTAAAACGCATTTCTCGTTTCAGGGAGGTAGGCAGGGCAGCGGCTATAAACCACCTCTAAGCGCAGGCAGCAGAAGCTTCGGGTTGCCACCAGAAACGCCTTTTCTGCTGGTTTTTAGGGCCCGCGGCTTTCAATTTAGGGGTGCTTTCCTAAATTAGAGGCATGAAAAGTATCTCCACCTTTGTACGCACCCGTTCGGCCCATCACCTTTCGGGTTTTCTAGTAGCTGGTCTCCTGTTGGCCTCCCCGCTGGTTTCGGCCCAAATCAAGAACCCGGTAGTAGACAGCATTATCAAAGAAGCCACCCAAAACTCGCAGCTGGAGCCCATGGCGCATGAGCTGCTAGATGTCATTGGCCCCCGTCTGGTGGGTTCGCCCCAGATGCTGCAGGCCAGCGACTGGGCCATTGAGAAATACAAAGGCTGGGGCATTGCCGCCCGCCGCGAAAATTGGGGCGAGTGGCGTGGCTGGCAACGCGGCGTATCCCACATAGACATGGTGTACCCCCGCGTAAAATCCCTGGAAGGCATGCAACTAGCCTGGAGCCCCGGTACCAAAGGCAAAGGCGTCACCGCCGAAACCATTCTTCTCCCCGATGTCTCTGATTCCATAGCGTTCCAAAAGTGGCTGCCCAGCGTGAAAGGCAAGTTTGTGCTCATTTCTATGCTGCAGCCCACCGGCCGGCCAGACTATAACTGGCAGGAGTTTGCCACGCCAGCCTCTTTTGAGAAAATGAAAACCCAGCGCACCGCCCAGACAGAGGCCTGGCGCCAGCGGCTGGCCAAAACCGGGCACACCGCCCGCACCCTGCCCGTGGCCCTGGAGAAAGCCGGAGCCGCCGGCGTGGTCATGTCTAACTGGTCCTCGGGCTTTGGCGTGAACAAGATCTTTAGTGCCTACACCAAGAAAATACCTACCGTAGATATTTCCCTGGAAGATTATGGCCTGGTGTACCGCCTCACCCAGTCAGGCCACAAACCTAAAATAAGCGTGCGCGCTGAAGCCAAGGAAACCGGCGTAGCCCCGGCTTTTAACACCATTGCAGAGATCAAAGGCTCTGAGAAACCCAATGAATACGTACTGCTCTCGGCGCACTTTGACTCCTGGGATGGCGGCTCTGGCGCCACCGACAACGGCACCGGCACTATTGTCATGATGGAGGCCATGCGCATTCTCAAGAAAGTGTACCCCAACCCCAAACGTACCATTCTGGTGGGTCACTGGGGCAGCGAGGAGCAGGGCTTGAACGGGTCGCGCGCCTTTGTTGAAGACCACCCCCAGATTGTACAGAACCTGCAGGCCCTCTTCAACCAGGACAACGGCACCGGTCGGGTGGCCAACATCTCGGGCCAGGGCTTCTTGAATTCGTATGAGTACATTACCCGCTGGCTGGCGCCGGTACCCAACAACATTAGAGAGCACATCCAAACTACGTTCCCGGGTATGCCGGGCGGCGGAGGTTCAGACCACGCCTCTTTTGTGGCCGCCGGGGCTCCGGCTTTCTCTTTAAGCTCGCTTAGCTGGGCATACGGCACCTATACCTGGCACACCAACCGCGACACCTATGACAAAGTAGTGTTTGATGACGTGCGCAACAACGCCATTCTTACCGCTATTCTGGCCTACATGGCCAGCGAAGACCCCGCCAAAACGCCCCGCGAAAAAATTGTGCTTCCCGTGAACACCACCACCGGCGAGCCCATGAAATGGCCCGAACAACGCAGCCCCACCCGCAAAGGCGGCCTGGACTAACCCCCAGCAGGCGCATGCCGTGCTTTCTTTCTTATGGATTTCTAAAAAGCCAGGGCCTGTCCCTGGCTTTTTTATTGGCCGGCCGCCTATTTCTCCAGAGCCGCCAAAGTCTGGTTCACCTTGTCTAGCTGCGGTTGCAGTTCTTTTTGCACGGCCAGTTTGTTCAGGAAATACACCAGCACATTCATTGCCAGCACAACCGCCCCCGGACCCAAAAGCTGGCGGGCCCCCAGCGGGAAACCGGCAAAGAAAAGGAGCATGCACCCGCTAAACGGCAACAGGTACCAATACAGCACGCCTTTGAGCAGCTGTACCTGGCGCTGCAAATACCCCCGGTACTGCAGCAGAAACTGGTCCAGAGGCAAAGAGGGGTCTTGGGTGCCGTGGCGCCGGGCCTTGCGTAATTTGGACACCACCCAACCGCACCACACCACCACCAGCGCAGCGCCCAGCTTGGTCAAGGCAAACGGAATAAACCAGGCCACCACCCCAAACAAGGGCATCATGACCAGGGCTACGCCTATCTCCAGGCGGTCCCGGATTTTTATTTTCCTGGCCAGGGCGTCTGCCTCCTGGTTTACCTGCTGCAGCAACAGGGTTTGGTTCACGTGAATACTTTCCCGCGAGGGGGAGTTCTGCCAAAGGTTTTTAAGGTCTTGGTCTAGCATAGGGCTGGGCTTAAACAGGTGAAAAGTTTTTCTCTGATGCGTTTCATTTTTACCGCCACGTGGTTTTCAGAAAGGCCGGTCACGCTGGCTATCTCTTTGTAGGGCAAGTCTTCCAGGTACAGCAGCACCAGCGAGCGATCAGACTCATTCAGTTTCTGAATACAGGCGTGTAGCGCCTGCAACCGTTCTTCGGTGTAGGGGTCTGGGGCTTCCTGGGGAAGTTCCAGAAACTGGAGGCTGTCGCCCAGGGATTTGGTGCGTCTCTGGTCTTTCTGGTGGCGCAGCCGGGCTTGCAGGCATACGTTCAAGGTAACGCGGTACACCCACGTCTGCACCTGCGCCTCGCCCCTAAACCCGGGCAACGCCTTCCAGAGCTGCAGCACCGTTTCCTGAAACAGGTCTTGCGCCGCCTGGTGGTCTGGGGCGTAAGACCGGCATATTCTAAACATGCGGTCTTTGTTAGATTGCAGTAACTGCAGAAAAAGGGTTTCCAGGGGCGTTTGCATGGGCGTGGGTAGAGCCGGTTCATCTAGTTAGTGCCTGCTCCCCGCGAAATATGACAAACCTTCCCCATTTTTTTATGCCAGTCGTTTTTTTCCTGCTGTGCACTAGGGTTAGCGGCAGGGTTTGAGGGATAAAAAGCAGTTTTTAGTGGGTACCGGAAAGATCGTACGGTATTTGGTCTGTAGAGTAGCTACCCTGTAACGCCGTGGTGCTACGTAGCAGGATTGTTTCAAATTTCTACTATCTGCGGTGGCAAAGACTGCCTGCTGCTGTGAAGAAAGGCCTGTTTCTAAAGAGGCGTTCCTGTTGCATAGAACCACGGCGTTACGGTGTAACGCCGCTACACCTCAGAAAGCGCCGGTTCCAAAGACCTGGTCGTGCGCGCAGCTCCTACGAGTGTCATATCCGTTTTAAGCCTGTTTTTCAAAAAACGGCCCTGAAACGCATTTCAACCACTCGTACTCTTTGGCAGAACGGCAAGAATCTGCGCCCGCTGCCCCTTATCTTAAGACACCTCGTTTTAGTGCCTCAAGAAATGGTGTTTTGCAGGTTACTGCTTCAAAGCGGAGGTGGGCGCTTGTAGCCAGGAGAGTGCCTCTTGGGGACATTGGAAAAACTGGAGGTCATAGCAGGCGGGGGCCGTCATGAGGCAACATTCCAGGTTGCGGGCGTGCAAAGGGTTTTCTGGCACTATCACCGCCAGCTGCTTAATGGTTTCCTCACAGAGAAAGGGTACCACCTGGTGGGCCAGCCAGACCAGGTCCTGGGGCATGGGGTTGCCGCGGCGGCTATTGTCTGAGTATAATTTTTTGACCTTGTAAATCTGTATGGCTTCCAGCAGGGCAGCCGTTCCTTTCTCGTACTCTGGCGAACTGGGCGGCTGGTGCCACCCTATGCCCAGAATGCCTGCCTGCGGGTAAAGCACAATCTCATAAAATCGGTTGCTTGCCAAGGAAGAAGATATAAGATTCATGGCCGTACAGATAGAGGTAGAATAAACCTTTACATGGAATGTGTGCGCATGGCGAAGGGTGCTGACATAATAAAACCTGAATGACCTATCCTACTTTTAGGCCCAGACAAGGGGCTCTTAAGTACCCGGATATATTTGTCCTTATACTCCTTTTATAGAAAAATGTATACCTTACACGTGTTCAATCAGGCAGAAAGCCAGGCAACTTATTCGGGCTCTTTTCTCAGGAGGCCAATACAAGGTTGCCCTAAATGGCTGCTTCTCCGTACCTTACCGCACTAAACGCTACCCACATGATCACCATCTACCATAATTCCCGGTGCAGCAAAAGCCGACAGGCGCTAGACCTGCTGGAACAGGCCGGGCAACCCTTTCAAGTGGTACCTTACCTGTTGGAAACCCCCACCAAAGAAGAATTACAGGCCGTGCTTGAAAAGCTAAAAATGGGCCCCGAAGACCTAATCAGAAAAGGGGAGAAGCTTTACAAAGAAGTGTATGAAGGGCAGCACCTTACCCAAGACCAATGGCTGCAGGTGTTGGTAGAAAACCCTATTCTCATTGAACGCCCTATTATAGTCAACGGCGACAAGGCCGTGATTGGCCGTCCGCCCGAAAACGTATTGACTATTCTGTAAGCGCACAGAAGGCTTAGCCTTTTTTAGGCGAAGAAGTGCCAAACCCCAAAAGGCTATAAAGCAGAAATCCCCCTCTACCGAACAGGCTGAGCGGGGATTCACTGTAATTGAAATTAACGCTTATCTTCTAGAGGGACCGGAGCCAGGATTTAATCTCAGACTCGGTTTTGCCCAGCTTTTGCTGCAGTTTACCCAGCCATTTGTCTTCCTGTCCTTCTTCGTAGGTCAGATCGTCTTCGGTGAGGTCACCGTAGGCCATCTTCATTTTGCCTTTGACTTCATTCCAGTTGCCGCGGGCTCTATATTCTCCTTCGTGAGTGCTCATCTATGTATATGGTTAGATATAGGTATACCCCGATATACGCACGACTTGGCCCAAGGTTGAAGGAGAAAGGCCCCATTTGCTAAAAAAAACGCTAATTTTTTAGCCCTAACAAAGTAGTCAACTGGCTCTTTTTAGATGGTTGCTGTAAGATGTTGATTATAAGTGTGTTGAAGGATGGTAAGCCTATTTCAGGCCTTTCAGAAAATCGCGCAGCGCCCGCGGGTCTTTAAAATCCTGTAGGGCATATTCAATCTGCCTTATTTCTTCTTTCAACCCTTTCTTGGCACTCCTGAACTTGGCGTCCATTTGCTTGGGCGTGCCGCCGAATCCTCTTAGAAGCTCTGCCTGCGGGCCAATAAAGTAGCTGCTCCGTTTTTCTTCCAGTTCCTGTATCTGCTCCTGAAGTAAGCGCACGTAATAGTGCAACTGTTCTTCGGGCACGGCCTGCAGCACATGCTCCTGTTCGTGCATGAATTCCATCTGCAGCCTGAGCAGCTCAAAGAAATCGTCATGGTGGTAGGCAATGGTCACTTGCTTCATGGCTTCCTCTTTCCAGAGGCGGGCAGTGGGGTCCATTTCCTTGTCTGGGTGAAGCAGTTTGGCCAGGGTGGTATACAACCGCCGGCTAGCCTTGCTGATGCTCTCCAGTTCTACCTTCACCTTGGCCGCCTGACTCTGCTGGGCCTTGGCTTTCTGGCGGTTGGTCCGCTGGGCCTCGCGCTTGTCCTGTTCCTCCTGCATTTGCTGGTCTAGCCTGGCCTGGAACGCGGCCAGGTCAGAAAAATCCTCGGGGTTAAAGTCTACGCCCAGCACGTCCTTTAAAAGCTGTTGGGTTTCTTTCTGGGCTCCTTTGGGCGGGGGAACAGGGATAGGGGTTTCATACCGGTGGAGGACCTCGGCTACTTCCTGGGCCTCATAATGGTGCACCAGGGTTTGGGCCTGGGTTTTGATAAAGGCCGCCAAGCTTTCCTGTTCCAACCTAGACAAATCCTGCTCTTGATAGGCCTGGTCCAGCAGATGCACCAAATCCACCCGCCGGGCTACCATTTCCCGCACCAGCGGCTGCACCTCTTTCTGCACCCGTACCCGCGCCTGCTCCGCTATCTGCTCCTGCTCCGCTACCTGCGCCTTCAAAACATCAATAGTCTGTATACTGGCGTTGAATTGGGCTTGCAGCTGGGAGAGGGTAGATTCTGTCCTCGGGGTGATTTGCGGGACTTGCGGTTTGGGTGGAGTTGACATGAAGGTAAGGGGGTAGGCTAAGTGTATGATTTTTTGCCGAGGGCTTTTTCTTTTGCTGGTGTGAGAATGCAGATTGCTTTAGTGCACGCCTTCCTGCTTCCTGCTGGCGTGGTTCTGTTGTTGCTTCTTTTGCCGTTGTTGGTGTTCTCACCAACGACCAATACTGCCTCTCACCTTGCAACTGCCTTGTGCACGCATTCCCGCCTGCTGCTGGCGTGGTGTTGGCTGTCGCCTTAAGTCCTTATGCTTGGTTGTTTCATCTTCGCCCTCCGAGCGCTCACGGCCGCGGGGCCCCGTCTTTCCCCCTCGCACTGCCCTTGCGGCCGAGTTGCCTTTCTCTCTTAGCCAAGCCCCTGCAGGGCCACAAGCGAGGCGCTCGAAGTAAAGACTGGAATTGAGCAATGCGTATGATAGCGGTATCCCCTCTCCCCATGGGAGAGAGTTAGGGTGAGGGGCCGCGGTTGTTTAAGCGCACAGGTATTTCTAGTTTGAGACATTCCCCCTCATCCTAACCTTCTCCCTCGGGGAGAAGGGACTGCCCTACTGGGTTTTGGGCACGTTTTTCTAAAAACAGCCTCAATACGCATAATCCTTTACTAAGCGCAGACTCCCCCCTTGAGGGGGGCGAAGGGGGGTGTTTACATCAGCAGATAACTCTTCCCCTCCACGCCAATCGGGAGATTGGCTGTCCCTCCAGTGCGTAGAGCGCTGCCGCTAACTCTACGCACAACCCAAAGCATTCGGTGTAGGGACAGGGCTTGACCTGTCCACACGCATTGCCTTCTTCCTCGTCCCCCTTTGAATGGGGTAGGGGGATGACTACTCGGCCAGATCAACTCAGGACTCAGAACTCAAGACTCAGGACTCGGCGAAGCCGACTTACGCCGCTGGAATCTGTTTCAGGGTTTCCAGCAGGAAGCCCCAGTATTTCTGTACGGAGCTGATCTGTACTTTTTCGTCTGGGGAGTGCGCGCCGGTAATAGTGGGCCCGAAGGAGATCATTTCCATATTGGGGTAATGGGTGCCCAGAATACCGCACTCAAGGCCGGCATGGCAAGCATTCACGTGCGGGGCCTCCTGGAACAACTCACGGTAAATGCGGCTCATGGTCTGCACAATGGCTGAATCTGGTTTGGGCGTCCAGCCCGGGTAAGAGCCCTTCTGGGTCACGCCGGCACCAGCCAGCTCAAAGGTGCTCTGGATAGCCTGGGCCAGGTCCATTTTCTCAGAATCTACCGAGGAACGGGTCAGGCACTGAATGGAGTAAGTACCTTCTTTCACCTCTACGCGCGCCAGGTTGTTAGACGTCTGCACCAGTCCCTCAATGGCCGGGCTCATGCGGTGAATGCCGTTGGGGCACGCATACAAGGCCCGCAACAACTGGTTCTGGAAGTCATAGGAAATGGCCTGTGAGGGCAGGTCAATGTTTTCGGCCTGCAGTTGCAGGTTGGGGTCGGTGAGTGCATATTCGGCCTTCAGGATCTCGGCCTCTTTGGCCAGAAACGCCTGGAATATTTCGGCTTTGGCTTCTGGTACCGCAATCTCGGCAAAAGACTCCCGCGGAATGGCGTTGCGCAGGCTGCCGCCATCAATGCTATGCAGGCGCACACTAAACTGCTGGGTAGCCTGAAACAGAATGCGGTTCATGAGCTTGTTGGCGTTGGCCCGGCCCCGGTGAATGTCCATGCCTGAGTGGCCGCCGGTAAGCCCGGTAATGCCTACGCGGTACCCCACAAAATCAAAAGGCACGTTCTCCTGGTTATAAGAACCGGTGGCGGTGACGTCTATGCCGCCGGCGCAACCAATGGTGAGTTCGCGGTCATCTTCGGTGTCCAGGTTGAGCATGATAGTGCCGTTGAGAAGGCCCCCTTTAAGGCCCATGGCGCCGGTCATGCCGGTTTCCTCGTCAATGGTGAAGAGGCATTCCAAAGCCGGGTGCGCAATGTCTTTAGAGACCAGCAAGGCCATCATAGTAGCCACGCCAATACCGTTATCGGCGCCCAGGGTGGTGCCTTTGGCTTTTACCCAGTCACCGTCTACGTACATGTCAATGCCCTTGCTCAGGAAGTCAAAATTGGTGTCGGCGTTTTTCTGGTGCACCATGTCCAGGTGGCTTTGCAGCACCACCGTCTGGCGGTCTTCCATGCCCGGGGTAGCCGGCTTCCGGATGATCACGTTGCCCACATCATCGGTGCGGGTGTCAAAGCCCTGGCTATTGCCGAAGTCCTGGATAAACTTGATAACCCGCTCTTCTTTTTTAGACGGACGTGGTACGGCATTCAGCGCCGCA
Source organism: Rufibacter soli (assembly GCF_054781795.1). Classification (NCBI taxonomy): domain Bacteria; kingdom Pseudomonadati; phylum Bacteroidota; class Cytophagia; order Cytophagales; family Hymenobacteraceae; genus Rufibacter; species Rufibacter soli. The sequence goes on from NZ_BAAGTS010000002.1 coordinate 969,733, forward strand.
AAATTTTGCCAGAGGGCCTTGGGTTCTAATGTTTCAATTGGGGTGCTCATACAATCTCCTGCTGTTAAGCCCGGCGCAAGCCTTGGGTGCTGCGCGAAATGGGCGGTTAGGGCTAGTAATGGTGGGGGTAAAGGTACTAAACCAAACGGACTACCAAGGGAGCGGGTTTAGGAAAACCACCTTGGTTTTCTCTTTTCTTTTTACAAGAACGGCCCTCTCACAGCCTGTTTACCGCCGGAATTGGGGTAACAAAATAGATGCCTCTGCGCGAACCTCCTTTACTTAAAAGAGTAAAAAAGGAATTCAAGGTTTGTACATCTAATACAAGAACAACTATGGCAAAACAAATGAAAGCCGCTTTTTACAAGGAGTTTGGTGACACAGATAAGATTATAGTTGGCCAATTGAACGTTCCCGCGGTAGGCGAGGGCGAGGTGTTGGTGCGTATAAAGGCGGCCGCGGTAAACCCCGTTGACAACGCCGTTATGGCCGGGTACCTAAGTCAGTTTCTTCCCAATGGTTTCCCTACCATACCGGGCTGGGATGTGGCTGGAGTGGTAGAGGAGCGGGGCTTTTCGGCGCGCCGGTTCCAGGTAGGCGATGAGGTGTACGCCTATGCCCGCCGGCCCACCGTGCAGTGGGGCACCTTCGCGGAGTACCTGGTTATCCCGGAAAGCTACCTGGCGCACAAACCGAAAAGCCACTCGTTTGAAGAAGCGGCCGGCATTCCCTTGGTGGGCTTGACGGCCTATCAGTCTTTGTTTGACGCGGGAAATTTGCAGGCGGGCCAGACCGTGTTAATCTTGGGTGCCTCGGGTGGGGTGGGTAGCCTGGGTATTCAGTTGGCCAAAGAAAAAGGGGCAACGGTTATTGGCGTGGCCAGCCAGAAAAACCACGGCTTCATGATAGACCTTGGTGCAGACCATACCCTGGATTACAACGGCACCAACATCGGCGAAGCCCTGAAACAACTCTTCCCCCAGGGCGTGGACCTGATCTTTGACTGCGCCAGCGGCGAAACCCTGCGACAAAGCTTGGCCGCGCTGAAGCCAGGTGGCACCCTGGTCTCCATTCTGCACCAGGGTGAAGGCCTGGACAAAAGCATCAACTTTAAATACGTGTTTGTGGAACCCAATGCCCTCCAACTGGAAGAACTGCGGGCCTTAGCCGAAGCCGGAAAACTGAAAGTACACGTAAGCGGCACCTACACCCTAGACCAAACCGCAGAAGCCCTCCAGCAGATTGCCACCCACCACACCACTGGCAAAATAGTGATCAGTGTTTAGTTGTTGGTTGTTAGTGGGGAGAGGGATGAGGTGAGCTTGGCCTTTTTTTATTGAGGAAAAACTGTTTTGGTCCTGTTTTTTGAAAAACGGCCTCAAAACACAGCCTTTAACTTTCCTCTTACTCTGGTTCAAGTATTAAACTTGGAGCTATCCTTGACCTGAAGTTTTCAACTTCAGTGCGGCGTAAGCCGCAAAAGCGTTTTCCTATAAAACAAAGAAGCCTGATCTACCAAAAGACCAGGCTTCTTTATAAAACCGAAATAAAAATTACTTCAGCATTTTGAGCAATTCACGCGCGGCTTCTTCTGAGGAGCCGGGGTTCTGGCCGGTAAGCAATAAGCCGTCTTTCACGGTGTAAGAGCCCCAGTCTGGGCCTTTGGAGTAGTCGCCGCCCAGTTCCTTTAATTTATCTTCCAGCAAGAACGGCACTACGTTGGTAAGTTGCACGGCCTCTTCCTCTGTATTGGTGAAGCCGGTCACTTTCTTGCCTTTCACCAGCGCCTCGCCGTTGGGTCCCTTTGCTTGGGTGAGTACGGCAGGGCCATGGCAAACGGCCGCCACGGGTTTATTTTGTTTGGTAAAAGCCTCAATGAGCGCAATGGAGTCGCGGTCGTTGGTGAGGTCCCATAGTGGGCCGTGGCCGCCGGGGTAGAAGATCGCGTCATAGTCCTCGGCTTTCACGTCGCTTAATTTATGGGTGTTGGCCAGTTTCTCTTGCAGGGCCTTGTCTTCATTAAATCGCTTGGTGGCTTCGGTCTGGGCGTCTGGCTCGGCGCTTTTGGGGTCAATGGGTGGCTGTCCGCCCTTGGGTGAGGCCAGCGTCACGTTTACCCCCGCGTCTGCCATCACGTAATAGGGTGCCGCGAATTCTTCAATCCAGAAGCCGGTTTTCTTGCCGGTATCGCCTAATTGGTCATGGGAGGTTAATACAAATAATACGTTCATAGGGTGTGATGTGTCTGGTAATTAGTTCATTAATGCTTAGTGTAGCCGCAACTGGGCCTTGGCCTTTGGATTACGCCCTAACGGGCAATTTTCTGCAAAGGCTTTCTCCTTATACGGTCTCCGTGGAGATAGAATGAGTCAAGAGGCTTAATAGAAGGCTTACCTAAAGGAAACCACCCATGAGGGAAGATGTACTGTTTTAAGGCTGTTTTTGGAAAAGTAGCCCAAAAACAACTGAAATGAACCTGGTGAAATGAACAATAGCAGCGACTAAAAGCGCTATAGAGACTACTGTTTAATTAATCCGGTGGTTTAGAAATCTGGAAAGACAGAATGGGAATTATGGTTTCGGTTTAGTACTTTGGCTTTATAAAATAAGACAATGGACCAGCGCATCATTAATCTCTTTGACGAATACACCCATGCCCCGCTTACCCGCAAGGAGTTTCTGGGCCGGTTAGCCAAGATCACCGGCAGCCTTACCCTGGCTATGGCCTTGCTGCCCATGCTGGAAAACAACTACGCCCACGCGGCTACCGTGTTCGACAAAGACATCAAGGCCGAAGATGTGACTTACCCCGGGGCAGACAGCGTAACCATGAAGGCGTTCCAGGCGCGGCCCGAGGGCAAGAAGCTAGGCGCGGTGCTGGTCATCCATGAGAACCGCGGCCTCAACCCGCACATCAAAGACGTGGCCCTACGGGTGGCGCAGGCCGGTTTCCTGGCGCTGGCGCCAGACGCATTGTCGCCGTTTGGGGGCACGCCCACCAATGAAGACCAGGCCCGCGAACTATTCTCCAAACTGGACGCCAAGCAAAATCTGCAGAACTTCCTAAATGGTCTGGACTACCTGAAGAACCACAAGAACGGCAACGGCAAGACCGGCTGCGTAGGCTTCTGCTGGGGTGGCGCCTTGGCCAACCAACTGGCCATCCATTCCCCTGACCTGGACGCTGCCGTGGCCTACTACGGCCGGCAGCCAGACGCCACCGACGTACCCAAGATCAAAGCCGAACTTCTCCTGCACTATGGCGGCCTGGACGAGCGCGTGAACGCCGGCATCCCGGCCTTTGAGCAGGCCCTAAAAGCCAGCAACGTCAAGTACCAACTCTACGTCTACGAGGGCGCTAATCACGCCTTCAACAACAATACCTCGCCCACCCGCTATAATGAGGCGGTTGCCAAACTGGCCTGGGACCGCACGCTTGAATTGTTTAATAGGAAGCTGAAGTAGCGAATAATCATTGGCCTTTCTTCTGGCTTATCTACGTTGGAATAAAATATGTTGCCTTCCTTTCCTCCTTTTGGCGCGTTATGCCTGGGAAGAAAGGAAGGCTTCGTTTTAGAGCCGTTTTTCCAAAAACGGCCCTAAAACGCAAACCCCTTTCCGCTTTTGAAATCTCTCTTATCTTTGGGGCTTTAGTTACCTTGATCTTACTTGGCTTGTCTCCCGCGCCCATGAAAAAGCTACTGCTGTCCCTCTTCCTTCTTTGCCACCTTTCCGCCTTCGCGCAGAAACCGCCCTTTGATCTGGTGCGGTGGGTAAACCCGATGATTGGTACGCACAAGATGGGCCATACCTACCCGGGGGCCACGGCGCCGTTTGGCATGGTGCAGCTTAGCCCGGATACCGACACCATTCCCTATGAGATGGGCGGTAAGTACAACAAAGACGTCTACAAGTACTGCGCCGGTTACCAGTATGACGATCCCACCATCGTGGGCTTCAGCCACACGCATTTTTCGGGCACCGGCCACTCAGATCTGGGGGATTTCCTGCTCATGCCCACCACCGGCAAACTGCAGCTGAACCCCGGCACCGAAGACAAGCCCGAGACCGGCTACCGCTCCAAATTCTCTCATAACAATGAGCGCGCCGAGCCCGCCTACTACCGCGTGAAACTGGACGACCATAACATCATGGCGGAGCTCACCGCCACTAACCGCGTGGGCATGCACCAGTACACCTTCCCTAAATCTGACGAGGCACACGTGATTCTGGACCTCATGCACGGCATCTACAATTACGAGGATAAAAACACGTGGACTTTCCTGCGCATTGAGAATGACACGCTCATCACCGGCTACCGTCAGACCAATGGCTGGGCCAGAACTCGCACCGTGTACTTTGCCATGTCGTTTTCCAAACCGTTTACCAGCTACGGCAACAAAGATTACTCTAAGGCGCAGGTCTACAAAGGCTTCTGGCGGAAGTTTGACCAAACCAAGAACTTCCCCGAGATGGCCGGCAAGCAGCTGCGCGCCTACTTTGATTTCAAGACCCAGGAAGGGGAGATGCTCAAGGTGAAATTCGCGCTCTCGCCGGTGAGCACTGCTGGGGCGCTGGCCAACATGCGCGCTGAGATTCCGCACTGGGATTTTGAGAAAGTAAAACAGGAGAGCCAGGCCCAGTGGAACCAGGAGCTGGGCAAGGTACGCGCCGTGCTCCCCACCAAAGACGACTACATCAACTTCTACACCGCCCTCTACCACACCTTTCTGGGCCCTACCACCTACCAGGACGTAGACGGCCAGTACCGTGGCCTGGACCAGAACAACCACCAGGCCAAAGGCTTTACCAACTACACCACCTTCTCGCTCTGGGATACCTACCGCGCCCTGCACCCCTGGTTCAACATCGTGCAGCCCAAACGCAACGCCGATATGGTGGAATCCATGCTGGCGCACTATGACCAGAGCGTGCACAACATGCTGCCCGTGTGGTCTCACCACGCCAATGAGAACTGGTGCATGATTGGTTACCACAGCGTGTCAGTGATAGCAGATGCCATCATCAAGGGCACTTACCAAGGCAATGCCAACCGTGCCCTGGACGCCTGCGTGGCCACCGCCCGGCAGGGCTACTATGACGGCCTGCAGTACTACATGCAACTGGGCTTCGTACCCGAAGACAAGAACGGTTCCTCGGTATCCAAGACGCTGGAATACGCCTATGACGATTGGTGCATTGCCCAGATCGCCCAGAAGCTGAACCGCCAGGACGTGTTCCAGGAATTCAGCCGCCGGGCCCAGAACTGGAAAAATGTGTATGACACCCGCATCGGTTACATGCGTCCCAAGCTCAGCGACGGTACCTTCAAAAAGGAGTTTGACGTGCTCAGCACCCACAACCAGGGCTTCATTGAAGGCAATGCCTGGAACTACAGCCTTTATGTGCCGCACGCCCCGCAGGAGATGATCCAGGCCATGGGCGGAAACCGGAAATTCGTACCCCACCTGGACTCGCTTTTCACCATGCACCTGCCTGACGAGTTCTTCAAAGACACCGAAGACATCACCCGCGAGGGTATCATTGGTAACTACGTGCACGGCAACGAGCCCGCCCACCACGTGGCCTACCTCTACAACTGGACCAACCAGCCCTGGAAAACCCAGGAACGCGTACGCATGATCCTCAAAAAGCAGTACCAACCCACCCCAGACGGCCTGGGAGGCAACGATGACTGCGGCCAGATGAGCGCCTGGTACCTGTTCAGCTCCCTCGGGTTTTACCCCGTGGCCCCGGGTTCTGGTCAGTACGCGTTGGGTAGTCCGGTGGTGAAGGAAGCCACAGTGCAGTTGGAAAACGGCAAAACGTTTACCATTGAGGCCAAAAACCAAAGCGATAAAAACGTGTTTGTGCAGAAAGTGGAGCTCAACGGCAAGACCCTGGCCCAACCCTTCCTGAACCATACAGACCTGGCCAACGGCGGAAAACTCACCTTTTACATGAGCGCCAAACCCCGCAAATAACCTGTAATCCCAAGACTTTTATACTTCAACCTATGCCTTATACTCCTTCGCCCGCGCGCTACAGTGAGATGGAATACCGCCGCTCCGGTAACAGCGGCATAAAATTGCCGGCCCTGTCTCTGGGGCTGTGGCACAATTTCGGGCACGTAGACGTGCTGGAGAATTCGCGCCAGATCCTGCATGATGCCTTTGACGCCGGCGTCACCCACTTTGACCTGGCCAACAACTATGGTCCGCCGCCTGGCTCCGCCGAAGAGAACTTCGGCAAGATCCTGCACCAGGATTTCCGGGGCTACCGCGATGAGCTCATCATCTCCACCAAGGCCGGCTACCGGATGTGGGACGGGCCTTACGGCGAGTGGGGCTCCAAAAAGAACCTGGTCTCCAGCCTGGACCAGAGCCTTAAACGCATGCACCTGGACTACGTGGATATTTTCTACCACCACCGCCCAGACCCCAACACCCCCCTGGAGGAAACCATGACGGCCCTGGACCTGATCGTGCGGCAGGGCAAGGCGCTCTACGTAGGCCTCTCCAACTACGAGGTGCCCGAGGCTACCCGCGCCATTCAAATCCTGAAGGACCTGGGCACGCCCTGCCTTATCCACCAGCCCAAGTACTCTATGTTCGTGCGCGGGGTGGAAGATGGGCTGCTGGACCTGCTGGAGCAGGAGGGCGTAGGCTGCATCCCGTTCTCGCCGCTGGCGCAGGGCCTGCTCACCAACAAGTACCTCAAAGGCATTCCGGAAGGCTCCCGCGCTGCTAAGCCCCACGGTTTCCTGAAAGAAGGGGATATCACGGAAGAGAAGCTGGTCCAAATCACAAAGCTAAATAACCTGGCTGAAGGCCGGGGCCAGAGCCTGGCCCAGATGGCGCTGGCCTGGCTGCTCAAAGACCCCCGCGTGACCTCGGTACTCATTGGCGCCAGCTCCCCCGCGCAGCTGGCAGATTCGCTCAAAGGCATGAAAAACACCAAGTTCAGCGCAGAGGAACTGGCCCAGATTGAAACCATTCTGCAGACTAGCTAAAGGCGTGGCCTTGCACTATTGCCCTGGATGTTAGTTTACATGAAAGCTTCCGTTTCGGGCCTGTTTTCTGGAAAACAGGCCCGAAACGGAAAATAGCTTCCTGGTCTAGCAAAGCCAGAAGTAATTCCCAACAAATCCTTTCCCGTGTCTTTGATATGACCTACCGTTTACCCGTCCCCGTCCTTAGATTTTTTGCCTTTCTTGGCCTTTTGCTCCTAGCCTTTTCCTGCACCCAGCCCGCGCAGACGGGGAGCAAGGGAAGTCAAAAAAAGGAGGTGGCCCTGAAAGTGATGTCCTACAACATCCGGCACGCCAACCCGCCCTCTAAGCCGAAGTTCATTGACCTGGACGCGATAGTGGCCGTGATCAAGGCCCAGAACCCAGACGTGGTGGCCCTGCAGGAAGTAGACGTGCACACCAACCGCTCGGGTGGGGTAGACCAGGCGAAAGTGATTGCCCAGAAACTAGGCATGCACTATTTCTTCGGGAAGGCGCTGGACTATGACGGCGGAGACTACGGGGTGGCCATTCTTTCCAGGTTTCCGCTGGAGGGCGCCGTTGCCGTACCGCTGCCTTCGGTGGCCGGCACCAACGCTGAGCCCCGGGTACTGGCCTACGCCACCATCCAAATCTCTCCTAAGAAAAGCCTGGTCTTTGCCAGCACCCACCTGGACGAAAAAGGAAACCCGCAGAACCGCCTGCTGCAACTAGAGAAGATCGCCCAGGTAAAAGACGGGGTGAAGCTTCCCTTTATCATTGCCGGCGACTTCAACGCGACGCCCGGCTCAGAATCCATCCAGCGCCTGGACGCGCTCTTCACCAGAACCTGCCAGGACTGCGCCTTTACCTTCCCGGTGCTAGAGCCTAACAGAACCCTTGATTTTATTGGCTATTCCCCCGCCGCCAGGTTCAAGGTGGTGAGTCACCAGGTCATCCCGGAAACCTACGCCTCAGACCATCGGCCTATTGTGGCCGAACTCAGGTTTCTGCCCTAAGGCCCCGCGCCGTTTCGGGCCTGTTTTCCGGAAAACGGGCCCAAAACAGAAAAAGGCTTTCCCGCGCCACGGGAAAGCCTTTTTCTGTTTTACAGGGTAGGAGCTGCTTGAGGCAGGCTATTGTTTGGAGAAGGAATAAGGATAGGCGCTGTCCTCGGTTCCCCGCTTTTTATTCGGCTCCGGCCCCATGTCAAACTTCAGGGTGCCGCCCTTTAGTAAATCAAAGTGGTCCACGAAGTTCTTCCCGTAGGCCTTGCCGTTGAACTTGAGCGACTGCACGTAGAGGTTCTGGGCGGAGTTCTTGGGGGCCTCTATCACCAGCTTCTTGCCCTTCTCTAAGGTAATAGTCATTTTGGGGAAGAGGGGCGCACCCAGCACGTACTGGGTGGTACCGGGGCAGACGGGGTAGAAACCCATGGCGCTGAACACGTACCAGGCGCTGGTCTGGCCGTTGTCCTCGTCGCCGCAGTAGCCGTCGGGGGTGGGCTTGTACATGCGGTCCATGGTCTGGCGGGCCCAGTACTGGGTTTTCCAGGGCGCGCCGGCGAAGTTGTAAAGGTAGATCATGTGCTGGATGGGTTGGTTTCCGTGCGCGTACTGACCCATGTTAGCGATCTGCATTTCGCGTATCTCATGGATCACACTGCCGTAGTAGCTCTCGTCGTACACCGGCGGCAGGGTGAACACGGAGTCCAGTTTCTTGACGAAGTTCTCCTTGCCGCCCATCAAATCCACCAGCCCCTGCACGTCATGGAACACGCTCCAGGAGTAGTGCCAGCTGTTGCCCTCGGTAAAGGCGTCGCCCCACTTGAATGGGTTGAAGGGCGACTGGAATTGGCCATTCTGGTTTTTGCCGCGCATCAGACCCGTGGCTGGGTCAAAGAGGTGGCGGTAGTTCTGGCTGCGCTTGGCGTAGAGGTCAACCTCGGCCTGCGGCTTCTTCAGGGCCTTGGCCAGTTGGTAGATAGTGAAATCGTCGTAGGCGTACTCCAAAGTGCGGGCGGCGTTCTCGTTGATCTTCACGTCGTAGGGTACGTAGCCCAGCGTCTTGTAGTACTCAGCGCCCTTGCGGCCGATGGCGGAGATGGGGCCTTCGTTGTTGGCCCCGTGCACCAGCGCCTCATAAAGCTTTTCAATGTCATAGCCGCGTAGGCCTTTCACATAAGCGTCTGCCACCACAGAGGCCGAGTTGTTGCCCACCATGATGTCGGCGTAGCCGGGGCTGGACCACTCGGGCAGCCAGCCGCCTTCCTTGAAATCATTGATCAGGCCTTCCTGCATCTCTTTGTTGATGCTGGGGTACATGAGGTTCAGGAACGGGTAAAGCGCCCGGAACGTGTCCCAGAAGCCGGTGCCGGCGAAGCGGTAGCCGGGCAGGGTCTGGCCGGTGTAGGGGCTGTAGTGCACCACCTGGTCCTGGGCATTGAGCTCGTACATTTTGTGGGGGAAGAAGAGCGTGCGGTACAGGCAGGAATAGAATGTGCGCTGCTGCTCGTCCGTGCCGCCCTCTACTTTAATGCGGCTGAGGGTTTGGTTCCACCGCGCCTTGGCTTTCCGTTTGGTCGCCTCAAAATCATCCTGGGCCAGTTCGCGCTGCAGGTTCAGTTCGGCTTGCTCAAAACTGATGAAAGAAGAGGCCACTTTCAGATGTACTTTCTCGCCTTTGGTGGTCTTGAAGCCAATCACCGCTCCCGTGTGCGCCGCGGTAAGTTCCAGAGAATCCTTCACCAAGGCTTTGCCACGGAAGGTGCGGGCGAGGGAGAATTTCTTGTCTACGTAAATGACAAAGTAGTTCTTAAAGTTTTTGGGGTTGCTGCGGGCGGCCCGGGTGGTGTAGCCGATGATCTTGTTCTCAGAAGGAATCACCTTAATGTAGGAGCCCCGGTCCAGCGCGTCAATCACCAGAAAGGAGCTATCGGCTTTAGGATAGGTGAACCGGAACTGGGCGGCGCGCTCGGTGGGGGTGAGTTCGGTGGTGACGTCATGGTCCGCTAAGTACACGCTGTAGTAATACGGCTTTGCTGTTTCAGACTTATGCGAGAACCAGCTGGCGCGGCCGTCCTGGTCAAAGCGCATCTTGCCCGTGACCGGCATGATCACGAACTGGCCGTAGTCGTTCATCCAGGGGCTGGGTTGGTGGGTTTGCTTAAAGCCTCTTATCTTATCTGCCGCGTAGGTGTAGGCCCAGCCGTGGCCCATGGTGCCAGTCTGCGGGGTCCACAGGTTCATGCCCCAGGGCACGCCCACCGCGGGGTAGGTGTTGCCGTTGGAAAGCTCGGGCTTGGAGTCGGTGCCCATGAGGGGGTTGACCAACTCTTCGGGTTCAAAAGCGGGACGGGTTTTCTTCTGGGCGGTGGCCACGGAGACCTGCAGGAGAACCAAGGCGAAAAACAGGCAGAAGGAGAGGCGTTGGAGGCGCATGCGTTTTGAGGGTGTTTTTTGGAAATCAGCCCTAAAGTAGCAGAATTCTCCTGGAAGCGGTAATAGACCGGGAAGTAAGGAGTGAAGTGGATAAGAAAAGGCACCTAAGTAAAGCAGGGCAGTAGCCTGGGTACGGATACAATTTTTTCTTAAGTCCTGAGTCCTGAGTCTTGAGTCTTGAGTTAGGAATGCGTAAATCATCCCCCTACCCCCTTCAAAGGGGGACGGAATGCGTGTTCCTTTTTGACTCTGGACGTTGGATTCAGGACTCAGAACTCAGAACTCAGGACTAAGGACTCGGCGCAGCCGCCTCCGTTTTCCCGAAACGGAAAAGCAGAAAGCCCGGCCTTGGATTTCTCCGGCCTGGCTTTCTGCTTTAAATGCGTAAAGGTTCTTTTCCTAATTCTTAGAATGGATAGAAACATACTCCACGAAATCACCCACCGTGTTCAGGGGTACTTCGTCTGGGATCACAATCTTAAAGCGCTTCTCCAGTGCCAGGATAATGTCTACCACATCGGCGGTGTCAAAGCCCAATTCTTTGTGCAGTTGAGAATTGACCCGCAGGCGGGTGGGCTGGATGCGTTTAATTCTGCTGATAATATGGACCACCTTCTGCGCGATAGATGGTGCTGTTGCAGTTACCATAAAAATGTTAAGCTGGTAGGTAAAAAGTAAAAAACAGGGTGCTGAACCAATCAGCGGAAAAGGGATAAAAGCGGGCACAAAATGCACCCGCCTTTACACATCATTCATTATTCAGATAGGGCATTGATTATATGACGGCCACATGGCCTAGTTCTTCTTTCCGGGCTTCCAGCTCAGCGGTTTCGCGCTCCAGTTCTTCGGCTGTCTTGTCTACCAGGATGATCTCAGTTTTCTTGTCTAAGCCAAACTTGGCCAGGATGCGGTCAAAACCATAGTAGATGATAGGTACCACAATCAGGGTCAGGAACATGGAGGAGCTCAAGCCCCCAATCAAGGCCCAGGCCAGACCGTTCTTGGTGGCGGCCACTGATCCACCCGCTAAGGCAATCGGTAACATACCAATCACCATGGCCAGGGTAGTCATCAGGATCGGGCGGAAACGGATGCGGACGGCTTCAATAAGTGCGTCCTTCACATGATGTCCTTCTTTCTTCATCTGGTTGGTAAAGTCTACCACCATAATGGCGTTCTTGGCTACCAGACCAATCATCATGATAATACCCAGAATGGAGAAGATGCTCAAACTCTGACCGGCCAGCGCCAGGGCCAACAAGGCCCCAATAATTGCCAGCGGAATAGAGAACAATACCACCAGCGGGTACACATAAGAGTCATACAAGGCCACCATGATCAGGTACACGAAGATGATAGAAGCCAGCAAGGCAATACCTAGCGTACCGAAACCTTCGCTCTGGTTTTTCAGGTCACCGGCGTAGTCAATGGTTACGCCGTTCGGGATTTTAACTTCGGCCATCTTGGTCTGGATGTCGGCTCCAACTGAACCGGACGGACGCCCGATTACCTGTGAGTTCACGTTCAAAGAGGTAACGCGGTTGGTACGCTCCAACTGTGACGGACCGGTAGACTGTTTCACGTCGGCAAACTGCCCTAAGCGCACTACCTTGCCCTGGTTGTTGATGAAGGAAAGGTTGGCAATATCAGTTACGTTGCGGCGGTCAAATTCATCCAGACGGATGTTGATGTCATAGTCCTCGGTACCGGAGCGGAATGAGGCGTCTGTGTTACCGGAGAACGCCATTTGCATCCCGGCGCCCACGCTTTCCAGAGACATGCCTACACTGGCCATCTTGTCGCGGTCCACAATCACCTCAATCTCTGGGTTACCGCCTTCCACAGACACTTCCACGTCTACCGTTCCCGGTACGCTTTCCACCACTTGGGTCACGCGCTTAGAGAAAGCAATAAGGGTGTCAATGTTTGAGCCGGACAACACCACCTGAATAGGCGCCTGTGCGTTACCCACCAGACCTACCGGTACCGGGGAAACCTCTACGTTGGGCAGCTTGCTCTCAATATCGGCTTTAGCCTGACGGCTGAACTGCTGGGTGCTGAAGGAACGCTCTTTCACGTCTACCAGCGCCACGGAAAGTTCGGCCTGATAAGCCGAGGTCTGGCCTGCCTGCGACGAGGCCGTGGTACCCACTGTGGTAAACACCCGCTTCACTTCCGGAATGCCGCGCAGGTATTCCTCTACCTGCTTGGTGGCGAAGTTGGTTTGCTCTACGGTAGAGTTCTTAGGCAACTCCAACTGCAAGCTTACCTCACCGCGGTCACCGGCCGGGATAAACTCAGACCCAATGAAACCATATTTAGGTAGCATGAACGAGCCCACCAATAAAAGCAGGGTAACCCCCAGCGTGATGAACTTGTGGTTAAACGCCCATTTAAGCGTACTGGTGAAGCCCTCAATGATGTTATCTAACTGGCGCTCAAACCACAGGATAAAGCGCCCGAAGATGTTCTTGTTAGACACGTGCTCCAGCTTGGAGAAACGGCTGGCCAGCAGCGGGATCAAGGTAAAGGCCACAAAGAGTGAGATCATGGTGGCAATGGCCACTACCACGGCAAACTGCCGCAAGATGTCAGATACCAGACCGGTAGACAAGGCAATAGGCACGAACACCACCACAATTACCAGGGTAATGGAGGTAACGGTGGCCATGATCTCCTTGATACCGTCATAAGCAGCCTGGGCCGGCGATTTGCCCATCTCCATGTGGCGGTAAATGTTCTCAATCACCACAATGGCATCATCCACCAGAATACCTACCACCAGGGAAAGAGCCAGCAAGGACATCAGGTTCAGGGAGTAGCCCAGCAGGAACATGGCAATAAAGGTAGCCACCAAAGAGGCCGGGATAGATACCATTACAATAATGGCGTTCCGTAGTGAGTGCAGGAACAATAACATTACCACGGCCACCAGAATAACGGCGATGATCAAGTCATGGATCACGGAGTCAGCGGCTTCCAGGGTAAAGTCAGAGCTGTCTGAGGCGATGTTGAATTTAAGGCCCTGGCTGGCATAGGTTTGCTCCAACTTAGCCAGAGCGGCCTTGGTCTGGGCACTCACCTCTACGGCATTAGCATCTGACTGCTTTTGGATAGTGATACCCACCGAGGCCTTAGAGTTAATACGGCTCAACACGTCTACGTCTTTCTGAGTATCCTGCACCTCGGCTAAGTCTGAGAGACGCACCGTTCCGTTCTGGTCAGATTTGATGACCAGGTTACGCAGTTGGTCCAGGTTCTGGTATTTACCCGCCAAACGCAGCTGGGTCTGTCCGTTCTCGTTCTTGATTCTGCCGGTAGGGAAGTCCAGGTTGGAGTTCTTGATCTTCTGCTGCACCTGCAGGATGGAGATGCCATAGGCTTCCAATCTGTCGGCTTTGATGTTCACTTTGATCTCCCGCTCGGCACCACCCAAGATCTTGATCTGGGCCATACCCGGTACGCGGGAAAGTTCAGGCTTGATCTTGTTGTCAATCAGATCGAAGAACTCGGTGGCAGGCATGTTGGCCGTGGCCCCCATCTTGATGATAGGCAAATCGTCAAAGTCAAACTTGTTCAGCGTGGGAGGATCGGCGTCCTCGGGCAGACGGGCCAGAATGGCGTTTATCTTTCGCTGGGCGTCCTGCAGACTTAAATCTACGTTGGTGCCTTGGTTTAATTGGATGGTGATGATGGAGAAACTCTCCAGGGAGGTTCCTTTCATCTCCTTCACATTCTCCAGAGCCGAAAGCGCGTCTTCAATCTCTTTGGTCACTGAGTTCTCCACCTCATTCGGCGAAGCCCCAGGGTAAAGCGTAGTGATAGTGAGTACCGGCGGGCTGAACTTAGGCAACAGCTCATAGTTGAGCGAGTTGTAGGAGACAACACCCAGCAGGGTAAGGACCGTGAAGACCACCACCACCAGGGTTGACCGCTGTATGGATAATTTGGTTATATTCATTTTCTAAACGTCTTCTGTAAATAGAATGGGGATGATTACTTAAGGGCAGTCACCTGAATGCCTTCACGCAAGTTGATCTGACCACTGCGTACCACCTGCTCATTAGGCTGGATGCCGTCCAGGATCTCTACCTGGTCTTGGGTAACAATACCTACTTTCACTTTGCGCAGGCTGGCTTTGTCATTGTTTACTACCCATACGCTTGGGTCCTGGATGCTACCCACAATGGCCTCACGGGGCAAGAGCAGGGCGTCACGCTGGGCATTTACCGGGAAGAAAGCAGTACCGTACATACCCGCACGCAGGTTATTGTTGGCCGTGTTCTTCACTTCAATCTCCACGTCAAATTTCAGGCTGGCATCTGCGGCGGCGCCAATGGCGGTCACGGTGCCTTCATACTCCTGGGCGCCGCCGGCGTTGGCGGTCACTTTCACTTTCTGGCCACGGTTAATAAGCAACACCTCAGCCTCAGAAGCCTTCACGTTCAGTTTCAGGCGGTCTACATTCACAATGTCATACATTTTAGTGCCGGCGTTGGCGTTCAGATAAGAACCTACCTCAATGTACATCTCATTGATCTGTCCATTGATAGGGGAGGTAACGCGGGCATTGGCTTGGTTCTGGCGGGCGGCTACCAACTGGGCGCGGGCGGCGTTCACGTTGATCTGGGCATCTTCTAACTGGCGTTTGGTCACGGCGTCACCGGCCACCAGGTTTTTCATGCGCTCCAGGTCTTTCTGGGCTTTGGCATAGTTGGCCTGGGCGGTAGCCAGATTGGCGCTGGTGGTATTGTCTTCTACCTGTAACAGCAATTCGCCGGCGCGTACCTTGTCCCCTTTGCGTTTGTACACTTTCTGGATCTGTCCGGAGATTTCAGACACCAGGGTAAGGCTTTGCACTGGCTTGAAATTACCCTGGGCCGTGAACGATTTGTCCAGTTTGGCAGACTGTACCTGGGTCAAGGTCACCGGAATAGCCTCGCTTTTGATCTCGGCCACGGCGGCCTTAGCGGTCATCTCTTTTTTGTTCTTGTTCAGCGTGTAGGCCACGGCCCCAATGAGAAGAAGCGCAATTACGATATAAATCAGTTTTTTCATCTTTTTAGTAATGGACAGGTAGGTATGTTATTGGACAAGGGTTTGTAATTCGCCGCGGGCTTTCAGGTAGTTCAGCTGCGAGATTTTGAATTTTAAGCGTTCATTGTTAAGGTTGGTCTGGGCTTCGCGTACGCTCACCTCTGCCTCCAGTAAATCTGTTAGGGGAGAAAGACCCTCTTTGTACAACCGGTTAGTGGTGTTATAGACCTCCTGGGCCAATTGCACGTTGCGTTCCTGGTTCTGGATAGCCAGTTGGCTGGTACCAATCTGCTTAATGGCGTTCTCCAGGCTCAACTGCGTATTCAAGGCCAGGTTCTGCATGGTGAGATCAGTTCTCTTCACGTCCAGCTCGGCGCGCAGGATTTGGTTCCGGCGCTGGAAACCGTCAAAAATAGGGATGTTCATCTGTACCCCTAAAACAAAGGTGTTAAACCAAGGTTTGTTGGTGTCAAAGAAGTTAAACTCCTGGCGCTGGGCATTGTAGTTGAACTGACCAAAACCGGCCAGCGAAGGATATGCCCGGCCTTTGATGTTTTCCACGTTTAACCCGTACAGTTTTTTCTGGGTCTGCAAGGCCTGGTAGTCCGTCCGTTGTGCCAATACCGCATTGGCGTCTGCGGTAAGCGGAAGCTCTGTGTTAGAAAGGGTGGCCTCTTCAGAAAGCTCCAGCGGCTGGTCTGCGGGCAACCCGATGAAAAACTTAAGCACGTTTTTCTGCTGCTCATAGGCCGAGGCCAGGGTCTCACGCTGGTTCTGCAGATTGGTTTTGCTCACCGTGATGCGGTTCACGTCTACCTTCTTGGCAAAATCATTCTTGTATTGCAAGGTCAGGATCTTCTCCAGTTGCACCAGGCGGTTGTAATTGGCCTCAATGGTGTTGAATTGCTCCTTGGTCTGCAGCGCTTGCAAATAAGCTGAGCTTACGTTGTAAATCACGTCTTCCTTGCTCATTTGGGTCATCAGGCGGTACAGGTCGCGGGTGGTAGCCGCAGCTTCCAGCCCCACAAAGTAGGACTTGCTGAAAATCAGTTGGGAAAGCTCCAAACCACCAGAGGCAACGTACTTCTGCCCGAATTTCACCGGCACATACGTTCCCGGCTGGCCAATGATCTCACCAGGCAATAACTGGGTTGGAATGGAAGGATACACACTCAGCTGACCGGTTCCGTTAATCTGGGGCAAGCCAGAGCCTTTGGTTTCCCTTATGCGGTATTCGGCGCCCTTTTCATCTAATTGGGCCTGCTGAATAGAGATATTATTGGTGGAAGCTAAGGTGAGCGCCTCCTGAAGGGTAATCACTTTGCCCTGCGGTTGGGTCTGCGCGTAACTGAATCTGGCCACCAATACCAGCAGAAGACTCAGTAGGAAATGCTTTTTATTCACGGTTTAATCTTGTAATTGGTTTGTGTAGAAATAGTTGGTTCTGAGAAACGAGAACCAAATCGTTAAAAAAAATTATTTTTTTCTGTTCTTCAGCCAGGTTTCCATCAGCTTGGGCACTTCTTGCGAAAGGTATTCCATGAACTCCACCCGGTCTTCCATTAGCTTGTTCATCTCTGGGTTAGAGTTGCCTCTGAGTTCGTTACACTGGCGTACCAGCTTACTGAAAGACAAAACTTGCTCCATTTTGTTTACCACTTCCTGGTGCCAGTTTTCCAGCAGGGCCCCAAAGTACCGCTTGCGGTCGCCGGGGTAGGTAGTGTACTCAATCACGCGCATCTGCAAAAGCATGTTCAAGGCATTGCTGGTGGCACTCTTGCTGATGTTGAGCGTCTCCAGGATTTCCTCAAAGGAGAGGTAAGGCCTGTCTGTGACATAGAGTAAGCCCATGATACGCCCGGTAGCTGGCGGAAAGCCCTGCTGCTCATGGAATATCCCTATCTTTTCAATTAATTTTCGTTGCTCCTCTGATAATTGCGCCACTTGGTTATTCTTTGTTTAGACTAAGAACGCTGCAAAGGTAGAATTAAGTTTCTTTAGTTCATAATTTGCAGAACCAAAATTTATTCTTTTTTAGCGAGTGATTTTCTTGGAGGTGTTGGGGCACTTTAAAGGGGAAGTTGGTAGTTATTGTAACAGAAAAAGGGGACAACAATTAATCCCTGCCTTGGTGGTAATGGGCTGCAAAGCTAACCTAAATCAAAGGCATTTTAAGCGGGGTTTGGGAAGAAACCTGTGCATCGCCTCCAAAACCCGCGTGACGCTGTTTTAAGCCCGGTTTCTAAAAAGTAACCCCAAACCAGAAAGGCTCGGCTGGCTAGTTATTAATCGCCACAACCAAGAGTGTATTTGCCGATATACTATAGAAAAGTAGAAACCCGTTTTAGGCCCGTTTTTAGAAAAACGGGCCTAAAACGGGTTTCAGTCTGAAAGGTGAGCCTGAGAGATTATTTTTTATACCGACCCCCGAAAAAGTCATTGGGGTTCCAGGTGGGGCGCTCCGGGGCGTTCGCCACCTGGTAGCTGATCAGGAAGTTCACCTGCACGTATTTTTTGCCGGCCTCAAAGTCAAAGGAATCATTGAGCTCGTCCTGGGGCTTGTGGTAGAAAGCGGCGCGCCAGACCTCTACCTGCTTGTTGAGGTTGTTCTGGCCGTCTTTGGTTTTATTGCCGTATTTGATGTGCAGCGCCGGAATGCCCTGCATCACAAAGCTGTACTGGTCGCTCCGGATAAAGCGGTTCTGGTCAGGTTCAGGGTCGGCCTCTACGGCAATGCCCAGATAGCCGGCCGCCTGGGCTACGGGTTGGGCCAGAGAGGAGTGCTCGGCGCCTAGCGCCACCGCCGACAGCAACGGGGCAATGATGGTAGGCATGTCTGTGTTGATGTTGGCCACGATCTTTTGCTGGGGCACGGTGGGGTACTTAGCAAAATAGGCCGAGCCCAGCAGGCCCATCTCCTCACCAGTAAGCAGCACAAACAGCACAGAACGTTTCGGCTTTACCTTGAGGTTGCTGTACACGCGGGCAATCTCCAGCACGCTGGCCACCCCAGAAGCGTTGTCATGGGCGCCGTTATAGATAGAGTCGCCTTTCACGGGCGTGCCTACGCCCGTGTGGTCCAGGTGGGCACTGTGCACCACGTATTCGTCACGTAGGGCAGTGTCTGACCCAGTAATCTTGCCCACTACATTATAGGAGTCAAAATCTTGGTAAGAAGAGGAGTAGCGGCTTGCCAGCTTTCCAGGCAACGCCTTTGACACGGGCATACCTTTCTGCAGGCTGGCCTGCACCTGGGCGGTATCCAGCCCGGCGCTTTGCAGCAAATTCTGGGACGTGGCCGCGTTCACGTAGGCGAGCAGTTTGATTTGGTCAGAAACGAAGTTACGGGAGGCCGCAACCTTGCCCTGAGCGTCCATGACGCTGTTCACCCCGCGCGCGAGGTTGGGCACCGTGGCCCGGGGGCTGGGATTGGTGCTGCCTACCACCACGCCCACGGCCCCGTGGTCAGCGGCGTTCTTCAGGATCACCATCAGGTCTGAGCTGGCGGCGGCCACGGTGGAGTGGAAGTTCTTGGGGGCGCCCCGCAGGATCACCACCACCTTGCCTTTCACATCCAGGTTAGCATAGTCATCGTAGCCTACCTCAGGGGCAGTGATGCCATACCCGGCAAACGCCAGCGGGGCCTCCACGTTTACCGAGGGGTTCTGCGGATTGGGATAGATCGCGAAGTCCTTGCCCGGGGCCAGGGCCTTGGTTTCCTGGCCGGTAGTCAGGCTCAGGGTAGCGTCCTGGCCGGTCACAGCTTTCCTGATCCTTACTTTCTGCAGGTACGTACCGTTTTCTCCGGCCGGCTGTATCCCAATGGCTTTGAACTGTTGCACCACGTAGTCTACCGCCATCTGGTAGCCGGGCGTGCCGGGCAGCCTGCCCAGCAGTTTGTCATCTGCCAGGTACTGGATATGGCCCTTGAGGGAGGCGGGCTTTACATGGTCCAGGCGCTGGGCCAGGTCTTTGTTTACTTGCAATTTCTGCGCAGTGACCGGGCCGGCCAGCAACAAAGCGCTCATCAGGTAAGGAAGGAATTTCATCTGTAGAAAGGGGTATACAATCTGCTGGAAGCGGTTAAATTACAAAAATAAGTTGAACCATAGGCCGCAGCAGGCTTCTCCAGACCTGGATATGAAGTCTGTTTTAGGGCTGTTTTCCAAAAAACGGGCTCAAAATAGCCTGGCCTCACTCTGGCAGAAATGGGAACCATGCCTAACAAAAATCCCTGCACCTAAGGGGTGCAGGGATTTCATACAATTAAGTAAAGTGTGTCTAGAGAAGGGCCTCTGCCGCTTAGTTTTTGCGCTGGCGCACAGGAACTGGAATGGGTTGAAGCGTAGGGCCAGTCAAGCTGGAAATCAATTTTTTCAGTAACGAAGCAATTGAGTGTAGGGTGCTATTTTTCATGAGTATAAAATGCAAGTATGCTAAAGTGTTTAGAACAGTTTTGCCCGTTGGTGTCATCCGTAGAATCTGCCCTGCCTGTTATAATTCAACAACGTTGGAAAAGATAATTCATTTTACGGAGACAAAATAATTGAGGACCATAAAACAAGAAATTTTACAATCTTATTGTTCTATGTAGGTACAACAATGGTGCCAGCCTTTTCCGTTCCCTGGGTAGTTGGCAAGTATTTCTCTTTCTTTCAGATTTCGCCCAAAGCAAGCAAAGTATTCCTGTATATGAACCTTGCTCAGGTACCAGCACCAAAGGTTTAAGAATCGCGAATGGGGAATTAATCTTATAATCAGGAAACCAAGCCAATTGTTAATGGCTATCTTTTAAGGTGAGGAAAACGCAACTAACGTATCTTGAAATATAAGCTACTGAGAAGCAGTTTTTCTGAAGTGATTTTTTTGAGAAAAGGAGGCTGTAGTACCTGTAAACAGAGAAAAGAAAGACCGACCTCTCATTGCCTGGCCAGGTATTCTGATTTATATAGGGAATTATAAATTTTAGGCAAGAATTTTGCTTTCGCCTGAACAGGCAGGAAAACTGACGCGTAAGTGCTTAAGGCCTTGGTGCTTGCTTTGGTTCCTCTATTGCTTTGTACCTTAAACAAAACCAAAATGAAATCTTTTCTACAACGCATGGGGGCCCTGGGAGTAGTGGCCTTCTTTTTCTTCGGCCTGCTGGGGGGCGCAGAGGCCCAGGCCCGTCCAGGCGACCGGGTTTCCTTCCGGACGTTCTATGATGAGCTGGAGCCTTACGGCCGTTGGATCAACGATCCCGAGTATGGCTATGTCTGGTCACCTGACGTAGAACGCAATTTCCAGCCCTACGGTACCCGCGGCCACTGGGTCATGACCGATTATGGCAACACGTGGGTCTCTGACTATGACTGGGGCTGGGCGCCGTTTCACTACGGCCGCTGGATGTTTGACGACTACTACGGCTGGCTCTGGATACCCGGAACTGAATGGGGACCGGCTTGGGTGGATTGGCGCCACAGCAACGGCTATTACGGTTGGGCACCCATGGGACCGCGGGTCACTTATATATTGCCTGCTAGCCGTTGGTGCTTTGTGCCGGTGCGCTACATTACCCACCCCCGCATCTATTCTTATTGCGTGCCCAGAACCCAGGTGGTGAATATTTACCACAACACTACCATCATCAACAACTATTATGAGCGCGACAACCGCAAGTATGTCTATGGCCCCAGAAGCCAGGACATTGAGCGCGCCACCAATAGAAAAGTGAACGTGTACCGGGTAGAAAATGACAACCGGGCCGGCCGAACCGCAGTGGCGGAAAACTCCGTACGGATCTACCGCCCAGACATAGACAACAACCGCCGCTCTGAGGCACCCGCCCGCGTAGAAAGCCGCGACAATAGCCTTACCCGCTCGCGGTACGCAGATACCAACACCTCTACCTCCAGAACCGAAAGAAGCAGCGGTTCCATGAATAGCGGCACCGTGCGTAACCATTCAGCGGTGGAAAGCACGCCCGGCAGCACCCGCGGAAGTAGTGAGGTGAATGCGGTAGGCGTAGGCCGAAGCAGAGTAGAGACGTCAAGTGAGCAACGAGCCCCGGACCTGGAGCGCGTGCGCCAGCGGGAAAGCGTACGCAGAATGCCACAGAGTGCCGACTCTGAGGCCCAACCTGAACGCGCCACCCGAGCCGATTATCCAGCCAGAACCCGGGAATCCGAAGTTCGGGAGTCTAGTTCCCGGTCCAGGGTAGAGAGCGCCGCCCCGAGGTCTGAAAGTGGCCCTGTTTACCGCAGTAGCCCTTCTTCTGTGCAAGAGCAACCTCAGTCCCGTAGCCGGCAAATGCCCGCAGCCGCACCAGCCCCCCGGCAGGAGCAGCCCCAAGCGCAGCCAGCGCAACGTTCATCGGGGAGTGAAGGCCCAGCCAGGGACAGACGCCGAACCCGGAATTAACACGTTTTTATTAGAGTAATGAATGATAGGAAAGCCGTGCCTCTTTGGGGTACGGCTTTTTGCTTTACCTCTCCTCTAAAAAGGTCTGAATAGCTTCATTGACCTGGGTGGGTTGTTCGTGGTGCAACCAGTGGGTAGCGCCTTCCAGAAAGACAAGCTGGCCCTTTCTGCAGGTATAAATGCTGGGCTGCGCCATTTCCTCGCCCAGGAACGGGTCTTTCCGGCCCCAAAGCAAAAGGGTAGGCACTTCTATTTTCAATATCTCTCTGTTAGGTGAATAGCGGTAGGCCCGGTACCAGTTAATCATGCTTTCCAGGGCCTTGGGCTGGGCCCAGGCTTCTCTGTAATGAGTCAGTTGCTGGGCGGTAAAAGTGCCAGGCACCGCCGAACCCGCCAGGGACTTCTCCAGGAGTTTGAAATGAAAGGCGCCGGAAAAGAATTCGGGTAGCCAGGGCAACTGGAAAAAGGCAGTGTACCAACTCTTGCGCATTTGCCGGACGTTACTGGAAAAGTGTTTGTTTAAGACCTGCGGGTGGGGCATGTTCAGGATAACCAGTTTCTCCAAGAGGTGAGGGTATTTCTTTGCCAGATTCCAGGCCACGCCACCACCCCAGTCATGCCCCACCAACACCACTTTCCCTTTACTTATTTGCGGAATCAACTCCGCGATGTCTTTGGTAAGTTGGGCCATGGCATAGGCCGCTACGCCTTCTGGTTTGCTACTCAGGTTATATCCCCGCTGGTCAGGGGCTACCGCATGCCAGCCTCTTTCGGCAAAGAATGGAAGCTGCTTCTCCCAGGCATACCAAAACTCCGGAAACCCATGCAGAAACAAGATGGTCCTGGCCTCTGGGTCTCCCGCCTCTAGGGTATGTAATTGGATGCTATTGGAAGAGTAATATGTTTCCTTTATGGCCATGCTTTCGGTAAAGGGTTTTACCGGTTGTACGTGTACAAAGATGACTTTTACTGTTTTGAGCTTGTTTTCTGAAAAACGGCCCCAAAACAGTAACAGCGCAGTTCCTTCTCCCCGAGGGAGAAGGGTAGGATGAGGGGGTATGGTCCCAACTGGAAATACCATTTATATAGAACCACCGCTGCCCCTCACCCTAACCCTCTCCCTGAGGGAGAGGGGATTCGGGCTTTTCGTTTTGAGCCTGTTTTTCAGAAAAGAGGCTTAAAACGGAAACTCCTATTACTCAACAAAAAAAGCCTCAGCCTCACCAACAGGCAAGACCGGGGCCTTTTCAAAAACTCAAGGGAAAATCATGCTACGTGATACATACTACCTGATACGCTTTAAAATAACTGATACTTGGATATCTCCTTAGAAGGCAACTCAGAGTCCCCCATCAAATAGACGTCTATGGCGCGGGCAGCTTCGCGGCCGTCTGAGATGGCCCAGACCACCAGCGATTGCCCGCGGCAGGCATCACCCGCCGAGAAAATACCCGGCACGTTGGTTTGCCAGTCACGAAGTTTAAAGTTGCCGCGGCGGTCGTACTCAAACTGGAAGTTCGCGGAGAAGGCGTCATGCTCCGGGCGCTCATAGCCAATGGCAATAAGGGCTAGGTCACAGGGCAGAATGCGTTCGCTGTTAGGTTTCTCAGTGTACTCACTTTGGTTTTTCCATTCCAGCTCCACCACGCGGAGGCCTTTCACGTTACCGTTTTCGTCCGCGATGAATTCCTTGTTCAGCCAACCGTAGCTCCGCTCGCAGCCTTCTTCATGTGACGAAGAAGAAGAGAACGTCACCGGCAATTCAGGCCAGGGGTTAGAAGGGTGGCGCTCAGAGCTGGGCATGTAGCGGTACTGCAACTGGGTAATTGTTTTGGCAAAATGGCGGTTAGCGGTGCCCACGCAGTCAGAGCCGGTATCGCCGCCGCCAATGACCAGCACGTGCTTGCCTTCGGCATGGATGTCATTTTCCGGGGCAATGGCTACCCCGTCTACCCGGCGGTTGTGCAAGGCCAGGTAATCCATGGCAAAGTGAATACCTTTTAAATGGTTGCCCGGAATAGCGATGGACCTTGGCTTGGAAGACCCGATGGCGAGCAGCACCGCGTCATATTTGCGGTACAGTTTCTTGAGAGTGGTCTCATGGCCAATGCGGCGGTTGTATTTGAACCGGATGCCCTCGGCCTCCAGAATGGCTAACCGGCGGTCAATGGTCCATTTCTCCAGCTTGAAGTCTGGGATGCCGTAGCGTAACAAGCCGCCGGCCTTCTCGTCTTTCTCGTACACGGTCACCTTGTGGCCCGCCTGATTTAACTGGGCGGCGGCAGCCAGCCCGGCCGGGCCAGAGCCCACAATGGCTACTTTCTTGCCGGTGCGGTATTGGGGCGGGTTAGGTTTCACCAAGCCTAGCTCAAACGACTTCTCAGCAATAGACTTCTCTATGTGCTCAATGGCCACGGCCGGTTTGTTGATGGCCAGCACGCAGCTGCTCTCACAGGGGGCAGGGCAGATGCGGCCCGTGAACTCCGGGAAGTTGTTGGTACTGTACATCACGCGCACGGCCCGCTCCCAATCGCCCTCAGAGACCGCATCATTGAAATCCGGGATCAAGTTACCCAGCGGGCAGCCATTGTGGCAGAAAGGAATGCCGCAGTCCATGCAGCGGGTGGCCTGTACTTTGGTTTTCTCTTCCGGGAACGGAAGGTAAATCTCGTTGGAGTCGTTGATGCGGGTTTTAGGGTCGCGGGTGCCAGGCAGCTCGCGGTTGAATTTCAGGAATCCGTCTGCTTTTCCCATTATACCAGTGCGTTTACGGTTTCAGTTTCTTTTACTTGCTGCAGCGCTTTTTTAAGGTCATCCGGCATTACTTTCAGGAAGTGTTGGCAGTGCTGCTCCCAATTGGCCAGGAACTCCTCTGCCAGCACGCTGCCGGTATAAGCCACATGTTCCTGCAACTTCTGCACAATCCAGAGCAGGTCATCGGTGTCTGGTGCCTCCAGGCCAATCATGTCCAGGTTGCACTGCTCCACATGCGCAGGGTCTGGGGCATAGAGGTAGGCCACGCCGCCGCTCATGCCCGCCCCAAAGTTCTTCCCGATCTCACCCAGTACCAATACCTTACCGCCGGTCATATACTCACAGCCATGGTCGCCAATGCCTTCCACCACGGCCTCAGCACCCGAGTTGCGCACGCAGAAGCGCTCTCCGGCCAAGCCGTTAATGTAGACTTTGCCGGCCGTGGCGCCGTAAAGGGCCACATTGCCAATAAGGATATGCTCATGCGGCAGGTACTGGGTGTCTTTGAAGGGCTGCAAAATCAGTTTGCCCCCGGAAAGGCCTTTGCCTAAATAATCATTGGCCTCGCCGTGCAGCCTGAACGTGATGCCCGGCGCCAGAAAGGCCCCGAAGCTTTGGCCCGCCGAGCCGTAGAAGGTGGTTTTGAAGCTGTCTTCGGGTAGGCCGTGCTTCCCGAAGGTTTTGGAAATCTCATACGAGAGCATGGTGCCTACCGCGCGGTCCACGTTAATGATGTGGTACTCCACCTCAGTATTGCCTTTCTTGAGGTCCCTAATCAGTTTCTTGTCCAGCACTTTGCTGATTTCATGGTCCTGCTCAATCTGCTTGTAGGTACCCACATTGCGCGGCACGTACTCCTGGTGCAGGATAGGGGAGAGATCCAGGTTTTTGAGTTTCCAGTGGTTTAAATCGGTCCTGATTCTAAGGATCTGCGACTGACCCACCATTTCATTGATAGTTCTAAAGCCAAGGGAGGCCATAATCTGACGCAGTTCCAGGGCCAGGAAGGTGAACAGGTTTACCACATGGTCTGGGTCGCCGGTGAAAAGCTTACGCAGTTCAGGGTCCTGGGTGGCTACGCCTACTGGGCAGGTGTTGAGGTGGCATTTGCGCATCATTACGCAGCCTTCCACAATGAGGGCGGCGGTGGCTACGCCGTATTCCTCGGCGCCTAACAGGGTGGCCACGGCCAGGTCATAGCCGGTCAGGATCTTGCCGTCGGTCTGCAGGACCACGCGGCTGCGCAGGTTGTTTTTGATAAGCGTCTGGTGCGCCTCGGCAAGGCCGATTTCCCAAGGCAGACCCGTGTGCCGGATGGAGCTCAGCGGACTGGCCCCGGTACCGCCGTCGGCGCCGGAAATCATGATGGCGTCGGCCTTGGCTTTGGCCACGCCCGAGGCGATGGTGCCCACGCCGGCCTCTGCTACCAATTTCACGTTGATGCGCGCCTTGGGGTTGGCGTTCTTCACGTCAAAGATGAGCTGCTTGAGGTCTTCAATGGAGTAGATGTCATGGTGCGGCGGCGGCGAAATCAAACCAACGCCGGGGGTAGAGCAGCGCACGCGGGCAATCCAGTGGTCTACCTTGTGGCCGGGCAACTGACCGCCCTCGCCGGGTTTGGCGCCTTGGGCAATCTTGATCTGGATCTCATCGGCGTTGGCTAGGTAATGGCTGGTCACGCCAAATCTACCGGAGGCCACCTGCTTTACGCGGGAGCGCTCCGAGTCCCCGTTCGCATGCTTGATGTAGCGGGCCTCATCTTCGCCGCCCTCGCCGCTGTTGCTTTTGCCTCCAATGCGGTTCATGGCAATGGCCAGCGTGCTGTGCGCCTCATAGGAGATAGACCCGAAGGACATGGCGCCCGTAGCAAATCGTTTCAGGATAGCAGAAACTGGCTCCACCTCTTCCAGCGGCACCGACTGCCTTTTTCTAAATTCAAACAGGTTACGCAGCGTGATGGTGGACTGCTGGTGCTCGCGTATGGCCTTGGAATACTCTTTATATAGCAAGAAGTCATTGAGGCGGGTTGATTTCTGCAGCAAGTGAATCACCTTGGGCGTGAGCAGGTGCTCCTCGCCATCACGGCGCCACTGGTAGAAACCGCCAGACTCCAGCAGGTTTTCCAGGTCTGGGTACGCACTTTGGTGTTTGGTGAGCGTCTCGCGTTCCAGGTCCTCAAAGTTGAGGCCTTCCAGGCGGTTTACGGTGCCCTTAAAGCATTTCTCAATCACCTCCTGGCCCAGGCCCAGAATCTCAAAAATCTGGGAGCTCTGATACGACTGCAGCGTACTGATGCCCATCTTGGACAGGATTTTCAGCAAGCCGTTATCTACCGCGTAGATGAAGTTCTGGAAATAGTGCGTGTACGGCTGCGCGTTGTCCAGCTTCTGCTGGTCATGCAGGCTCTTGATGGTGTCATAGATAAGGAAGGGGTACACCGCACTGGCGCCGTAGCCAATGATGGTGGCGAAGTGGTGGGTTTCCCAGGCATCGCCGGCCTCGGCTACCAGACCTGCCTTGGTGCGCAGGCGCTTCTCAATTAAATGGTGGTGCACCGCGCCCACCGCCAGCAAGGACGGAATAGCCGCCCGGTCATTCTGAATCTTGCGGTTAGAGATAATCAGTATTTTCTTGCCCGCGCGTACGGCGGCCTCGGCTTCGGCGCAGATGCGGTCAATCTCGCGCTGCAGGTTGCCGGGCTCGCGGGTAGAGAAGGTGGCATCCAGGAGCTCGTGCTCAAAGCCTTCTTCTTTCAAGAAGACCAGTTTCTGGAACTCCACGGGGTCCAGCACGGGCTGAGAGATATGAATCTGGCGGACGTGCAGCTCGCTCTCGTCCAGAATGTTCAAAGATTCGCCCACGCGGGTGAACAGTGACATGACCAACCGCTCTCTTATGGAGTCAATAGGTGGGTTGCTCACCTGCGCGAAGAACTGTTTGAAGTAATTAGATACGTGCTGGCTCTGGCGCGACAAGACCGCCAGCGGCGTATCTGAACCCATACTGCCCACTGGTTCATAGCCCGTGGCGGCCATAGGTTCCACCAGCATTTTCAGGTCTTCGCGGGTGTAGCCGTAGGCCTTCTGGCGCTGCCTTAATTCTTCTGGCGAACAAGGCTGCAACAATACCCGGGGCTCGGGGCGCAGCCGTAGTTTGATGCGGTTTTTCTGGATCCAGTCATAGTAGGGCTTGTCATTGCAGACCAGCGCCTTCACTTCTTCATCCTCAAAGATTCTGCCCTGTGAGATATCTGCCAGTAACATTTTGCCCGGTTGCAAACGGCCGCGCTTGATTACGTCTTTAGGGTCTACGCATAGGGCACCGGCCTCTGAGGCCATGACCAGGCGGCCCTGGCGGGTGAGGCAGTAGCGCACGGGACGCAGGCCGTTGCGGTCCAGGGTGGCGCCAATCTGGGTGCCATCGGTGAAGAAGAGGGCGGCAGGACCATCCCAGGGCTCCATCATGGACGCATGGTACTTGTAGAACGCCTTTTTATAAGGGTCCATGTGCGGGTTGTTCTGCCAGGCCTCAGGCACCAGCATCATCATGACGTGCGGCAACGGGCGGCCAGATAAAGTCAGCAATTCTACCAGGGCATCTAGGTTGGCAGAGTCAGAATCCTCGGGGTTAGTGATAGGAATGAGCCACTGCATTTCCTCTGGCGTGAACAGCGCCGAGGACATGAGCGCCTCCTTGGATTTCATCTTGTTCACGTTCCCCCGGATGGTGTTTATCTCGCCGTTGTGGGCAATGAAGCGGAACGGCTGGGCCAGGCGCCAGTTAGGGAAGGTGTTGGTAGAGAAGCGGGAGTGCACCACAGCTATCGCCGATTTCAACTCAGGGTGGCGCAGGTCATGGTAATAGCGCTCCAGCTGGTCGGTTTTGAGCTGGCCTTTGTAGATGATGGTGCGGGAAGAGAAGGAGGCAATGTAAAAGGTGCCGTTCTCACCGCGCACGCTTTTGCGGGTTTCATTGCTGATAAGGTTGCGCAGCACAAACAGCTTGCGCTCCAGGTCCTCGCCTTTGATAGAGGGGTCAATGGGCTGCACAAACACCTGCTCAATGTAGGGCTCCACGGCCTTGGCGCCGTGGCCGGGTACCTGGCTGTTGACCGGCACCAGGCGGTAACCTATCAGGTTCAGGCGAAGCTTGCGCAGGCAGTTGTTGAGGATCTTGCGGGACTTCTCCCGCACTTCATACACGGCCGGGAAAAAGACCATGCCCACGCCGTAGCTGCCTTCGGGGGGAAGCGTAATGGCAAACTCGGCTAATTCTTTTCTGAAAAACTCATGGGGCAATTGGAGTAGAATACCCGCCCCGTCGCCGGTCTCTGGGTCACTGCCGGTGGCGCCGCGGTGCTCCATGTTCTTGAGCATGGTAAGCGCGTCCTTGACGGTGGCATGGGTCTTCTGCCCATCTAAGTTGACCACACACCCAACGCCGCAAGCGTCATGCTCTAATTCAGGGGTGTACAACCCTTTTTTGTTCTCATCAGCCTGATTCATCTACTTTATGGTAATGGTGGTAGTAGGTTGAATCAGTAATTTGGGTAAATATTGCTAAAGAAACAAGTTAAATATTGTAAAAAATGTAGCGAACAAGCGTTAGGGTTGTTAAAATATTAAAAATAAAACGGTAGAATTTTGAGATTTTCAGTTTGGATTAAAAATTAGGAAAGCATAATATGAAAATGAAAATCTGTCCTTCTTATTTTTTTGGTTGGGTGGAGGCTTGGTAATCTCCTTTAGAAAAGGTGCTTGTTAAATCCTTTTCAGGCAATCCTGTTAGGAAAGGAGACAGGCTGGTTTAGGGCAGTTTTTGGAAAAACGGCTTTAAAACGGAAAATGCTCCGGTAACCTCTATGGCCAGCCTATTTAAGAACTTCCTTTAATTCTGTTGGTCTTTTGCGCGTTCCAACAGGTAAATGAGCACCAGCGCCACCAGGTTCACAGATACAAAGGAGGCCCCTGGCACGTTACCCAAACTGAAATGGAAAGACGACACGGAAAACTGAGCCTTGAACACCCATTCCGCCAGGAAAAACAGACCAACCCCTGCCTTCAGGCCCGCCACGTAACTATAGGCAAATCCTGCCATGCCAATGCTGAAAACCTGCAGCACTTGGTTAGCCAAAGAGAGGTTATAAGCAGCCTTTGTCTTATTTAAGAGCGAGAAACCGCAATAAAGGGAAAAACTGTAGAGCAGGGCGGCTAAGCCCATACCAACCCAGGTGGAAGTGGAAGGACTTTGTAATTGCGGAGCTATTTTGAACAGGAGCCCCAGGCCCACTATTCCTCCGGCCAGTTGGTAAATACCCAACACCTTAGCCAAAGGAGAAGCTGAGTGGGTTTTTGGTTGGTTCTTTTGAGACATAAACGAAATAAAAAGGTAGTAAAAAGCCCCGGCTCAAAGGGCCAGGGCTTTTATAAAGGAAATTTTACAGATGGCTATTCATGGTCATAGTCCACGCCTTTGTAGCGGTCGCGTAACTCGGCTAGGCCTTTCTTGCCATACGCCAAACGGGTGATCACCACAAACAGCACCGGCACAATAAAGATGGCCAGGAACGTAGCGGCCAACATACCGCCAATCACCACCCAGCCAATAGTCTGCCTTGACACGGCACCCGCTCCGGAAGCCAGCACCAAAGGCACTACCCCCAGAATAAAGGCCAGGGATGTCATGATAATAGGGCGCAGGCGCAGCCGTACCGCGTCTATGGTGGCCTCTATCAGTTCCATGCCATGGTCTACCCGCTCTTTGGCAAACTCCACAATCAAAATGGCGTTTTTAGCGGCCAGACCAATCAAGGTGATCATCCCAATTTGGGCATACACGTTGTTATCTAGTTTAGGCAGGAAAGTGAGCGCCAGAATAGCTCCAAACATGCCCAACGGAATGGCAAACAGAATAGAGAACGGTACGCTCCAGCTTTCATACAAGGCTGCTAGCAAGAGCAGCACCAGCACAATAGACAAGGCAAAGATATAGATGGTGCTATTGCCGGCGGCTAGCTCCTCGCGGCTCAGACCTGAGAAGTCATAGCCGTAACCGGCCGGCAGCGTCTGGGCCGCCACTTCCTCCAGGGCCTTCAGGGCTTGCCCACTGCTATAACCCGGGGCAGCGCTTCCAGAAATATCAATGGACCGGAATAGGTTGTAATGCGAGATTACGGCGGGATTCTCTACAACCTTGGTACTCACCACTGCGCTCAACGGTACCGGTTCTCCCTGGCGGTTCAGTACATAGAACTGGCCTAGAGATTTGATATCCATTCTGTAGGCAGTATCTGCCTGGGCCACTACCCTAAAGTTACGGCCGTAGCGGGTAAAGTCATTGATGTACCGGCTACCCATATACGATGACATGGTAGAGAAAACATCAGTCAGGTTGAGGCCCAGTTTCTTCACTTTCTCGCGGTCCACATCTACCTGGTAGCCCGGCGTACGCGTGTTGAAGAAGCTGTAGGCCATGGCAATCTCGGGACGCTGGTTGGCGGCTCCTAAAAACTGGCCCATCACCTTTTCCATCTCCTTGATATCTCCGGCGGTGCGTTGCTGCAAGACAAAACTAAAACCACCCGACTGACCAAGGCCCGGAATAGCCGGCGGGGCCACCACAATGATGTTCGCTTCCTTGATAACGGCAAACCGCTGGTTCAGCTCGGCTATCACGCCCTGCAGCTTCATGGATTCCTCCTTCCGGTCATCCCAGGGGTGCATCTGCACAAAGAAGGTACCGCTGTTAGACTTAAAAGAGAAGTTGATGGCGTTCAATCCAGAGATGGAAGTGGCATTCTTGATGGCTTTCACTTCGCCAATGATACCCGCCATCTGCTCCAAAATGGCCTGCGTTCTGTTACCTGATGACCCCTCTGGTAATTCCACTGAAATAAACAGGCGCCCTTCGTCCTCAGTAGGAATAAAGCCAGTTGGTTTAGTGGCGAAAAGACCCACGGTGCCCACGTAAATACAGGCCAGCAAGATCAAGGCCAAGGGGGCGGCCTTAATGCTTTTTCGTACCCCAGTTGTGTAGGAAGAGGTGGTGCGGGCAAACCAATTGTTGAACCGGTAGAAGAACTTGTTCAGGCCCCTGGATTCCTGGTTCACGTTCATGGGTCGCAGCATTATGGAGCACAGCGCCGGCGTCAAGGTCAAGGCCACAAACGCCGAGATCAATACCGAGATGGCAATGGTAATGGCAAACTGCTGGTACAGCCGGCCCACAATACCCGGTATAAAGCCCACCGGAATAAATACCGCCGCCAGAATCAAGGCAATGGCAATTACCGGAGCCGTGATGTCCTTCATGGCCTTGCGGGTGGCCTCCTTCGCCGAGAGGCGCTCATGGTCAATGTAATGCTGCACAGCCTCCACTACCACAATGGCATCATCTACCACAATACCAATGGCCAGCACAAACCCGAACAGAGTTAAGGTGTTAATGGTAAAGCCCAGCGGGATAAAGAAGATGAACGTACCAAT
This sequence comes from Rufibacter soli, assembly GCF_054781795.1. Taxonomy (NCBI): domain Bacteria; kingdom Pseudomonadati; phylum Bacteroidota; class Cytophagia; order Cytophagales; family Hymenobacteraceae; genus Rufibacter; species Rufibacter soli. The sequence continues at coordinate 1,001,835 of NZ_BAAGTS010000002.1, forward strand.
AATGGAAACCGGTATGGCTAACACCGGCACCAGCGTGGCCCGCCAGCTTTGCAGAAACAGGAAAACCACAATAATCACCAGCACCAAGGCCTCCAGCAAGGTGGTCACCACCTCTTTAATGGAAACCTCTACCACCGTCACAGACTCAAAAGAGACAATGTAGTCCACATCGGCGGGGAAGGTTTTCTTCATCTCGGCTAATGCCTCATAGATTCCTTCTGCCGTGTCTACGGCGTTAGAGCCCGGGGCCTGGTAAATGAGCATCATGGCGGCCGGCTTGCCGTTAATGGTAGCCTGCCGGCCGTAGTCAAACTGCCCGAACTCCACGCGGGCAACATCTTTCAAATACACCAAAGAACCATCCGCAGGGTTGGTCCTGATGATCACATTCTCAAACTGCTCTTTGGAAGACAAGCGGCCGCTCACGGTAATAGGGTACTGAAACGCCTGCGTGTTGTACTGCGGCCTGGCGCCTACGGTACCGGCGGCTACCTGCATGTTCTGTTCCTGAATGGCCGCCACCACCTGGTTGGCGTTCATGTTGTACTGGGCCAGTTGGTCTGGCTTCAGCCACAGACGCATACTGAAGTCCTGGCCAATGGCGGTCACGTCACCCACACCCTTCACCCGCAGCAAGGCATCCTTTACATAGATGTTGGTGTAGTTGTCCAGGTACTGGATGTCATGGGTTTTCTTAGGGGAGTAAATGCCTACCACCATTAAAATACTGGGGTTCCGCTTGCGTACGGTCACGCCAAGGCGGCGAACCTCTTCGGGCAGGCTGGGCTCTGCCACGCTGGCACGGTTCTGCACGTCCAGGGTGGCAATGTTAATGTCCGTGCCTACTTCAAAGGTCACGGTCATGTTCATCTGGCCGGTACTGGTATTGGTAGAGGTCAGATAAGCCATGCCCGGCGTACCGTTGATCTGGGTTTCAATGGGCGTGGCCACCGTCTGCTCCACCGTCTGGGCATCGGCGCCGGTATAGTTAGCCGATACAGATACAGTGGGCGGTGAGATGTCTGGGTACTGGGTGACGGGCAAGCTTAACATGGCCAGCGTACCTACCAACACAATCACTATGGAAATGACAATGGAGGTAACGGGCCTTCTTATAAATACTTCTGATATCATACTCTTCCTGAAAAAGCTCTTTTAAGAATGAATTTAGCGGGCACCGGCGGCCGGGGCGTTTCCTGCGGCTGGGGCACCCACCTGCACTTTTGCTCCCTGGCGCAGTTTCTGAATTCCTTCCACTACAATCACCTGACCGGGGTTTAACCCCTTGCGGGCCACAATCTTGTCCTGGAACCTGGTGCCCAGCTTGATGTTCTGCTGTTGCACCGAGTCTCCCTGCACCACATAGACAAAGTATTCGCCTAGCTGCTCCGTCACGGCTTTGTAAGGCAGCGTCACTTGCTGGCCTATGTCCTGGTTGAGCACATTCACGCTTACGGTCATGCCAGACACCAACTGGCGGTCAGGGTTGGGGAAACTCACGCGCACGGTAATGGTACCCGTCTGGTTGCCAATGGCCCGGTCAATAGCGCTCAACTTGCCAACGTGCTGGTATTTAGAGCCATCTGAAAAGGTTAGCGTGAAAAGGGAATCTGGCTGGGGGCCTTTCTGCAGGCGCGTAAAACGGGGCAGTTCAGCCTCATTGATCACAAAATCTACGGCGGTGGGGCCATCTGAGGAGATGGTATTCAGCAGCGTCTGGCCCGGGCTCACCTGTGACCCTATGCGCACCTGCGAGATGCCAATGGTGCCAGAGAAGGGCGCGTTGATGATGGAATACCCCAGGTCTGTAGAGGCGCTGGCCACCTGGGAGCGGGCTACGGCTACCTGGGCACGGGCAGTCTCCACATCGGCGCGGGCGTAGTCTACGCGCTGGCGGGCAATGGCGTCTTGCTTGGCCAGGTTCTCATAGCGTTCCAGGTCTTTCTGCACCCGGTTTAAATTGGCCTGGGCGCTGCGCACCTGCGCCTGGGCCTGGTTATAGGCGGCCTGGTACTTGGTGCGGTCAATCTCATACAGCTTCTGGCCTTTGGTCACGCGTTGGCCGTCTTTCACAAATATCTGGGTAATGTAGCCACTTACCTGCGGGCGAAGTTCCACCTCGCTTAAGGGCACCACCGTGCCGGGGTAGGTGTCAGTGCCCACCACGTGCTCCTGGGTCACGGTGTACGTATTCACAGGCACGGGGCCCGCCGCCATGGGGTTAGGACCGCCAGCCTCCTTCTTTCCGCAGGAAGAAAAGAGCAGGGCAGAGGCGAAGAAGGCAAAGGCCAGGGGAGAAAGATTTTTTTTCATATGGGTGGGTTTCGGCTTATTCATTGACAGCAATAGTGCCTAGGGCACGTTGAACATCTAGTTTACTGGCCAGCACGTTGTACAGGGCGTTGTAATAATTGAGTTGCGCGGTGCGCAGATCGGTCTCCGCAATAATCAGGTCCAGATAGGTTTTAATGCCTTCGTTGTACTGCAGCTTAAGGATGTTATAGACTTCCTCGGCTAATTTTACATTTTCCTGCAAGGTGAGCCAGTCCTGGAAATCACTCTTGTAGTTGGCCAGGGCACGCTGGTATTCGGTATTGATGCGGCGTTGCACACCCAGTAATTCCACGTCAAGGCTTTGTTCCTGCAGCTGGGAGATGCGCACGTTCTGCAGCCTTCTGCCACCCTGGAAAAGCGGGATGCCTACCTGCAGGCCCACCGCCGAGGTAGGGTAGGATTGGCGGTAGAGGTCTGAAAAGCTGGAGCTGAAGAAGGTAGGGTTGTAGTTGGCAAACACCGAGGCGGTGGGCAGGAAGGCCCAACGGTAGTAGCGCGTATTCAGGCCCTGGATCTGGCGCTGGTTCTGGATCTGCTGGTACTCTACCCTGTTGGCAAAGGTGACCTGCTGCGTAGTGTCCAGGTAAATGTTCTGCTGCATCTGCTGGTAGTCATAGGCGAGGGTGAGAGGCTGGCCCAGAGGTAAACCCATCAGTTCCTGCAGCACGGCGGTGCTGGCCTTGATGGCCTCCTGGGTTCTCTTGCGGTCAGCTTTAATGCTGTTTAGGGTGATAGAGGCGCGTTGGTAGTCGGTTTTATCTACCAGGCCCTGCTCATATTGGGCCCTGGCGTCTTTGTACTGTTTTTCCTGGCGCTGAATGTTCTCCTGCAGAATGCGCAACTGTTCCTGGCTGAGCAGAATGTTGTAAAACGCCTTGCTCACCTCTACCACGGTATTTATTTTGGTGGCCTGGGTGCTTTGGTCCAAAGCGAGGCGGGTGAAGCGGGCGGCCCTGGAGGCCAGCAATAGGTCATTGCTGTACAAGGTTTGGTTGGCCTGAAAGTTAATGTTAGAGGTATATTTCTGCCCCAGGGTCACTACCTGGTCCCCAAACACGCTCTGCTGCCGCTTGATGTTATGCGACAAGGCGTAATTAGCAGATACCTGCGGCAACCAGCCAGCCAGCTGCGCCTTAATCTGGCTTTCGCCGATTTCCTCCTGCAATTGCGCCTGCTGCACCTCTGCCTGGTTTTTGAGGGCATACTCTACGCATTCCTGCAACGTTAGCCGCTGTGCGGTACTGTCTTGAGTCACCTGGGCCTTTCCTGCCAGCGGAGCCAAGAGGCAGCTCAGCAGCAAAGTCTTCAGATAAGTAGTTTTTTTCATATGTACGGGGAAAGGGTAAGCAATAAGTGTTTGGCCGGGAGATGGTTAGAGTTTACGGACGCTGTCCCAAATCATCTGTGCCAATTGCGTAAATTCTTTGTCTGTGAGGTGCGCTTTTCCGGTGAGGTGCACCTTGGCTGCCGTCATGATGCTGCTATGGATCATAATGGAAAGTAGTTGGGGTGAGACGTCTCTGAGGATGCCGAATTGGTTGCCCTTCTCAATGAACTCCTGAATCTCGTTCTGGAACTGCTCATTTTGCTGGGTGCAGCGCGGGTAGTAAGGCGAATTCACAAACTGCTCCAGAAAGAACAACACCGCCGGGTGGGCTATGTAAAACTGGCAGCGGTTGGTCCAGCGCCGGAAAAAGCTCTCCTTAAAATCAAGTTCGGTTTTAAGGTCTTGCTGCAGGGTTTTCTGCATCTGGCGCTGCACATAGGCATACAGCTCCAGCATGAGCGTGTCTTTGCTGTCAAAGTAATGGTAAATGGTACCGGCCGCCACGCCTGCCTCCTTGGCCACCATGCTCATGGGCGTGCCATGAAACCCGTTCTCTTTAATCAGTTTGAGGGTACTCTCCAGAATCGCTTTTTTCTTCTCCGCTAAATTCTCCACCAGCTTTTTTGGTTCTATTGAACGTTCATTCGGGAGGCAAAGTAAGGGCTAAAAATCAGGACAGGCCAGTTGAAAATGCCTTTAAAAGAAGGGAGAAAATCCCTGGCACCAAAAATAAGGTATGCAAGCGGCTGGCATTTAGGTGATTGCAAAAGGAGGGAGCGGGGTGGTTTCTTTTGGGAAACCCATTGAAAAGCCCGCGCCGTTTCAGGGGTGTTTTTGTAAAAACACCCCTGAAACGGAATTCTTACCTCGACCTCTGGGCCAGAATATGCTGGATGATTTTAGGGGCATGGTCTCGGGAATTCTCAATGAACCACAAATGCGTATCCATTCCGCCGCAGACCACGCCAGCCAGGTAGAGGCCAGGTTGATTGGTTTCCATGGTGGCGGGGTTGTGCTGGGGGTACAGCTTGTCATCTGCAGACAGTTGTACGCCAAACCTGCGCAGCAACTCAAAATTGGGCTTGTACCCGGTGAGCGCCAGCACAAAATCATTGGCCAGGGTGATTGGCCCTTCAGGGGTCTGAATGTCTACCTCGCCGGGCCTGACGGCCGTGAGGCTGGAATTGAAGTAGGCCTGAATGCTGCCTTCTTTGATGCGGTTCTCAATGTCAGGGCGCACCCAGTACTTTACTCGCCTGCCAATTTCCGGGCCCCGCACCACCATGGTCACCTGGGCGCCTTTGCGGTACGTCTCCAGCGCGGCGTCTACAGATGAATTGCTGGCACCCACCACTACTACTTTTTGCAGGGCGTAATAATGCGGGTCCTGGTAATAATGCGTCACCTGAGGCAATTCTTCGCCGGGGATGTCCATGAGCGCGGGTAGGTCATAGAAACCGGTAGAGACAATGACGTTTTTGGCCTGGTAAGTACCTTTGGAGGTCTGCACTAAAAATTTCTCCTCCAGCTTTTCTACGTGTTGTACCTCCTCAAACAGCTGCACGTTCAGGTTGAATTTAAGGGTGACACGCCGGTAATATTCAAGGGCCTCGGCGCGGCGCGGTTTGGGATTATCTGAGATAAAGGGTACGCCGCCAATTTCCAACTTCTCTGAGGTAGAGAAGAAGGTCATGGTCTGCGGATAGTTGTAGAGCGAGTTCACCAGGCAGCCTTTCTCTAGGATCACATACGTCAATCCTGCCTGCTGCGCCTCAATACCACAGGCCAAGCCGATGGGCCCGGCCCCAATGATCACTATATCTACTCCTTCACTGCTACTCATACCGCAAATCTACGAAAGCTACTGGTGGAAGGTAAGGAAGTGGGTGGTTTTGCTTTCGCTTATAATGTGATTTGCTTTTTCCTGACGCCGTTGGTGTTCCTAGGGGCCAACGGCCAAGATCGCCTTCCCGCCGTTGTTGGTGTCCTCACCGACAACTAAGACTCCCTCTCTCTTGCTATAAACTTGTGCACGCCTTCCCGCTTCCTGCTGGCGTGGTGAGCGCTGTCGCCTTAAGTCCTTATGCTTGATTGTTTCATGGTTTCCCTCCGAGCGCTCACGGCCGTGGGGCCCCGTCTTTCCCCCTCGCACTGCCCTTGCGGCCGGGTTGCAGTTCTCTCTTAGTTAAGCCATTGCAGGGCAACAAGCGAGGCGCTCGAAGTAAAGACTGGAACTGGGAAATGCGTGGATATACTGTTATTCATTGTCAGCTTTAGGTTGTCGCGTTTTAGGCACGTTTTTCCAAAAACAGGCTCAAAACGCAATTCTGCCCAACAATTCTATATACCGGTTACTAAAGCGCAGACTCCCCCCTTGAGGGGGGCGAAGGGGGGTGTTTACACAGGAGAAAACATCCCATATTTCAAGTTCCCAACTTCCCTTAGGCAAAAGTATCACCCAAATATTGTACCCTGTTGAAGGAGTATGACTGGGGCAGCGGTTGTATGAGGGAGCCTCTTCTACCTGGCAACTTTTTCCCCTTAACCCCTTGCCTTCTTTGGCAGGGAGCAGGCAATTGTCCTTTGTGTTTTGAGGGTGTTTTTTAGAAAACAGGCTCAAAGAGAGGTTGGGTTCTATCTTTGTGGTATCGGGTGTTAAGGCCGGGGCGTCGTTCAAATTGATAATCAGGGTAGGGTTTTTGGCGTTCTAAGCTGTTTTGAGCCTGTTTTTCTAAAAACAGGCCTAAAACGGATTAAGCCTATCTTCAAATTTTTCGTACAGCAGGGGCATGAACAATAAGGCAAGAGAGCTTCGGTCTTTCTTCTACAGTCAGAATTTTTATGACGGCATCCGGACAACCATTGGGGTCCTGATTCCTTCTTTGGGGATGGCCTACTTGGGGCATCTACCTTGGGGAATTGCTATGTCATTGGGGGCCATTGGGGCCAGCTTGGCAGATTCGCCGGGGCCGGTGGTGCACAAACGGAACGGCATGCTGGCTTGTATTGCCCTCTGTACCGTGGTAGCGGTACTAACGGGGTTTGCGCGCATGAACGCGGTTACGCTGGGCCTGGAAATTCTGGTATTGAGTTTCTGCTGCTCCATGTTGCAGGTGTATGGCATGCGGGCCTCGCTTATCGGGTTGGCGGCCCTTCTGGTCCTTATCCTGACCATGGACCATGAAATGGCCCCAGACCAGGTGTTTGGCTACGGGTTACTAATCATGGTGGGCGGGGTATGGTACCTGCTGCTCAGTCTGCTATCATTCCAAATGATGCCCTACCGGCCCGCCCAGCAAGCTTTGGGGGAATGTATACGGGAAGTGGCCAGGTTTCTCAGCATCAAGGCATCGTTTTACCGCCCGCAGGCCAACCTGGAAGACGAATACCGGCGGCTGGTAACGCAGCAGATAGTGGTGAGCGAAAAGCAGGATGCCGTTCGGGAGCTACTGTTCAAGAGCCGGCAGATTGTGCGTGAATCTACAGATACTGGTCGGGGCCTGGTGATGACTTTTGTAGACCTGGTGGATTTATACGAGCAGATCACCGCCATTCACTATGATTATACCACCATCCGGGAAAAGTTTGGGCCTACCGGCGTCCTGGACAGGATTTCTGGGGTCATTGACCTGCTGGCCCAAGAACTGGATAACATGGGGCTTGCCATTCAGGGCAACCTGCGGCCCACCTCCCAGGTGCACCTCACCCAGCAACTGGAAGAACTCAAAACCTACCTGGACGCGGTGGCCCGGCAAGAGCCCGGGGAAAGCACGCTGGTGCTTAAGAAGATTTATATCAACCTACGGGTCATCGCGCAGCGGCTAGCCGATATTCTGTCTTACGCCCACGCCAAAGACGCGCAGAAGATAAGCAAGGAGCGGGGGCTTGAGTTTGGGCTGTTTGTGACCCGGCAAAAGCTGGACCCTGGTATTTTCCTGAACAACCTCACGCTCAACTCCTCTATCTTCCGGTTTTCAGTAAGGGTGGCGCTGGTGGCTTTGTTTGCTTACACGCTCACTAAATTGGTGCCATACGGGCAGCACAGTTATTGGGTGCTGCTCACGGTGGTCTTTATTCTCAAGCCGGCCTTCAGCCTAACCAAGCAACGCAATTACCAGCGCGTCATAGGCACATTGGTGGGCGGAGTGCTAGGGTTGGCGGTGCTGTATCTAGTGAAGAATGACACGGTGTTGTTCCTTTTCCTGCTGGTGTTCATGACCGGATTTTACAGTGTGCAGCGGGTCAATTACGTGCTGAGCGTAGTGCTCATGACTCCCTTCATGCTTATCCTTTTCAAGTTTCTGGGCGGTGGCGGCTTTGCCCTGCTGGAAGAGCGGGTAGTAGACACGGTAGTGGGCTGCGGAATCGCGTTTGCGGCCACCTATCTTATTTTCCCTAACTGGGAGTCTGAGCACCTGGGCAAGTTTCAGGTGGGGGTACTCAAGGCCAACCTGAAGTACCTGCAGGTGCTGGCAGACGGCCTGGCCGGGAAAACCGTCACCGAGCTGCAGTATAAACTGGCTCGCAAAGAGGTGTATGTACAGGCAGCCAACCTGTCGGCGGCCTTCCAGCGCATGGTGGGGGAGCCCAAAAGCAAGCAGTTGAACAGCAAGCTGGTGTATGAGTTCGTGGTCCTGAACCATGTGCTGTCCTCTTATATTGCCACCATTGCCTCAGACAAAAAGAAATTAACCCCAGTGCTGCAGCCCCGGGTGTTTTTAAAGTCAGTGCGCCGGGCCATTCACTCGCTGGTAGAGGCCATCCGGCAACTGGACCCGGCGTTTGAGTATTCAGTGCAGGAAACAGCGCCTCAACCAGAAACCACTGTACCGACTCCGTTGTCAAAAGAGGAGCAGCTGCTGGCCGAGCAATTGGAATTCATACGGAAAGTATGCGCAGATATTCTGAAGCTGAACCCCACCGGGCCCATCACCCTTAAGGAGTAAAAAATGGCATGTTAGTACAAGCAAATCCGTTTCCTGTGCCAGGGGATATTTACTGCAGGTTGGCGGAAGGGCACTTCGGGAAAGAGAAGCGGATTGTAATGTAGTGAGTTTTGAAAATTGTGGGTTATACTTTTATTATGTAGGTACATTAAATTGGCTGCCGCAGCCTGAACTAGCCCAAGAGGCCTGCGTATAAAAGCTAGCTTCAGGGCGAAGTAACCTTAATCCCAAATCTCAAAACTATGGCAAATGTAAAATGGGCAGTAGACCCCACCCACAGTGAAGTTCAGTTCAAGGTAAAGCACTTGATGATCACTACCGTAACGGGTTATTTCAAGAAATTCAACCTGGAGGTGGAAACAGAAAATGATGATTTCTCCACGGCCTCCCGCATTCTGTTCACCGCCGACGTGGATTCTATTGATACCAACAATGAACAACGGGACACGCACCTGAAATCGGCAGATTTCTTTGATTCTGACAACCATGGGGAGATTAAGTTTGAGGGAAAACGCTACGAGAAGACCGGACAAGAGTCTGCCAAACTACACGGTGACCTTACCATTAGAGGCACTACCAAACCTGTTACCGTTGATGTGGAGTTTGGCGGCATTGTGGTAGACCCTTATGGTCAGACCAAGGCCGGCTTTACTGTGTCAGGCAAGATTAGCCGCAAAGAATTTGGCCTCACCTGGAACGCCGTAACTGAGGCCGGCAGCGTGGTGGTAAGTGATGATATCCGGCTCCTGGCCGAGATCCAATTGGTGAAACAGGCTTAACCACCTTTTTGCTCCATAACAAAAGCCCGGCACCTTTTTTGGTGTTGGGCTTTCTTATTTTTAAGATCTAAGAAGCCTCTTTTAAGAATTGTACGGTAATTTGTATTAATCTATGAAAACATTGGTATTGTGTTTATTTGATAAAATCCTTAACCTTGGGATACTATATGCGTAATGATACAGTTTAGTGTGTGAGATAGTATTTTAAGAGGCAGAAAGTTCAACAGAGTAAGCGTGGTTTCCCCTATATGAATAATTCTTTTGGTATAGACATTATCCCTGATAATGAAACAGATAGATTAAATAAGTTATACAATTACCAGATTATAGAGTCAGAGACAGAAGGTACCTTCAAGCATATTGCTGCCCTGGCCGCCCATATTTTCAAAGTTCCTATTGCCCTGGTCTCTTTTGTAGACAGCGGTAAAGTCTGGTTTAAAGGAAATGTGGGCATGGAAGGCATAAAAGGGGTAGACCGGGGCGTTAGTCTATGTTCACTTTCCATCCTTAATGATGATGCCACCGTTTTCAGGAATGCATTGGAGGAAAAGTGCCTGTTGGCCAATCCTTTAGTGGCCGGTGAGTTCGGGCTTAGGTTTTACGCCGCGGTTCCGCTGCGCACCCATGATGGATTTAACCTGGGTTCTGTCTGCCTGGTAGACAAAGTAGCCCGTGAATTTACCCCAGAAGACCAGATTACCCTGGAATACATGGCCAAATTGGTGATGGATGAACTGGAACTCTGGAAATGTAAGCTATACCTGGAAAATAAAACCAATTAAGTACCCAACGTAAGGCTGGGTTGAGTGAGAAGCAAACCGGTTTTTGGGAGACAGGCTTTGCCTAATAGCGGAAATAAAAAAGAGGTGGGGTGACCAGGCCTAGATGCGTTTTGGGCCTGTTTTCCTGAAAACAGCTTTAAAACAGGAGGAGTTTTACCGGGTATTATGGGAAGAAGTTTACGGTTGGGGATTATTGAAACGGAAGCCCAAACTTTACGCCCAAAGAGATATGGGGCCGCCAAAAGGTACCTTCTTGTCTATCAATGGGCGGGAAACTGATATCTGTAGGTTCATCATAGATACCCTCTACTTCACCTGTGGTTTGGCGGTGCCTGATGGACATGTACCTCACGCCAATGCCTATGAATTTGTCTATCACTACTTTTCTGTACCTGGTCTCTTTCCCGTATTTGAGGCTGGCTACCCACACCTTTCTGTTAATGTAGGAATACGCATACATATAAGAGGCAGATTCTTTGTGAATCCAATCGTTCTCCTTGCTGTACTCCTGCGGGAAATACATGCCTTCCACAGAAAGGTAGGGGAACACCCGGGACAAAGTAGCCTGGTTTTGTCTGCCCAGAAAATACTTAATCTCAACCTTGGTTTTGGAGTAGCGTTGGTTTTGCCGCTCGTTTTCCCGTTCCATGAGTTTCTTCACGGCAAAAGACTTAAACCCATGATCAAGGGATAAAGAAAAGCGATCACTTAACTGCTTCTGAGCACCCACCTGCAGTACTGCCGTAACAGGGTCAAAGAAATTCAAAGGTGCCAGGTGCACTCTCATCCTTTCTACCGCCGGCTCCTGGAGATGGTCCTGGCTGAATACCCTGTTAGGTACAAACAGCAGCAGAGCCAGCATAAATGTCAAACCAGTCCTTTTCATAGTCTTGTGGTATCAGTACCAGTAAGATAACTAATATCCTCACAAATCATCCGCAGGTTTTCTATGGTTCTGGCAGATCTGGTTCAGGGCAAGTGCGTTTTTGGGCCGTTTTTTAAAAAACAGGCCCAAAACGGTTTCCTGGCTTTTGGTTATGGTAGCGGCGTCATATACGGGAATGATATTTATCATATTTCTTCTCCGGCAGAAAGTTTCTCTTTGTAGCGTCAGACCTTTTCCTTTTTAGGAAGAAAAGGACCGGCGTATCTCTTATTAGGACCCCACATCATGACCATAACTGAATTACAGGAAAAATATAAAAGAACGTTACCCGTCACCAACCTCACTGACCAGGAACTCAAAGAAGAGATTCTTCGGCTTAAAAAAGAGAAAAACGCCGTTATCCTGGCGCATTATTACCAGGAATGGAAGATTCAGGAGATAGCAGACTTTGTGGGTGATAGCCTGGGCCTCTCGCAGCAGGCGGCTCAGACCCAAGCCGACGTGATTGTGTTTGCCGGGGTGCATTTCATGGCCGAAACCGCCAAAATCCTGTCTCCGCAGAAAAAGGTGTTGCTCCCAGACCTTGATGCGGGCTGCTCCTTAGCAGATTCTTGCCCCGAAGACGCTTTTCGCAAGTTCAAGGAGGCGCACCCGGGCCACGTGGTGGTGAGTTACGTGAACTGCACGGCCCAGATCAAAGCCCTTAGTGACATCATCTGTACTTCCTCCAACGCCAAAAAGATCATTGACTCAATTCCGCTGGAAACGCCCATCATCTTTGCGCCAGACGTGAACCTGGGCCGCTACCTCAAGAAAGTGACCGGCCGTGATCTGGTGCTCTGGGACGGCGCCTGCATTGTGCATGATTCCTTCTCCCTTGACAAAATCAAAGCCTTGCAGCAAGAGCACCCACAGGCCAAAATCCTGGCCCACCCAGAGTGCAGCCATGCCATTCTGGAAATAGCAGACTACGTAGACTCTACAGCCAAGATGCTGGACTTCAGTCAGAAAGACGAGTCCTCTACCTACATTGTGGTCACCGAGGAAGGCATTCTGCACCAAATGCGCAAGGCCTCGCCAGAAAAGCTGTTCCTGCCGGCCCCTTTGGTTACCTATACTGAATGTGCCTGCGGCGAATGCCCTTACATGCGCCTGAACACCCTGGAGAAACTATACCTGTGCTTATTGAATGAATCGCCGGCCATTGAACTAAGTGAAGACCTGCGCCTGAAAGCCCTGGCCCCTATTCAGCGCATGCTGGAGCTTTCCTGAAAAGAACAGAAAGACCTGTAGAAACCGCAGAATAGCCAGACAAATCTTAAAAGGTTGTAAGAGATGAAAGAAGTAGATGTATTGGTGATTGGGTCTGGAATAGCCGGTTTAAGTTATGCCATAAAAGTAGCAGACCAACTGCCAGACAGAAAGATTCTGGTGGCCGCCAAGGCTGGGTTGCTGGAGACGAATACCAGCTTCGCCCAGGGGGGCATTGCCGCCGTACTGGATCTGGCCACCGATTCTTTCCAGAAACACATACAAGATACCATGGAGGCGGGGGCCTGGCTTTGTGACCCTACCGTGGTAGACCTGGTGGTAAAAGAAGCCCCAGACCGCATTGCGGACCTTGTGGCCTGGGGCGTGACCTTTGACCTCAACGCCGGCGGCGATTTCCACCTGTGTAAAGAGGGAGGGCACTCCGAAAACCGCATCCTGCATTGCAAGGACCAAACCGGCGTGTCCCTGGAAAAGGCCCTGAGCCAGCAAATAAAGCAGCGGCCCAACATAGAGGTACTTACCCACCATTTCGCCATTGACCTGATCACAGATGGCACAGAAGCCAGCGGGGGCACCTGCCGGGGCGCCTTGCTATTAGACCTAAAGGCCCAGCAATTATTGAAAGTAACCGCCCGGGTAACGTTATTGGCTACCGGAGGTGCCGGCCAGGTGTACCATGCCACTACCAATCCCGTTATTGCCACCGGCGATGGCGTGGCCATGGCCAGCAGGGCAGGGGCTGCCATTGAGAACATGGAATTTGTGCAGTTCCACCCCACGGCCCTGTTTAACCCCGGCCAGAAACCCTCTTTCCTGGTGTCTGAGGCGGTGCGGGGGTACGGCGGCATACTCAGAAACACGGCCGGTCGGGCTTTCATGGAAGACTATGACCCGCGCGGTTCGCTGGCCTCCAGGGATATTGTGGCCCGCGCCATTGAGGCCGAAATGAAGAAAGAAGCCGCCCACAGCATGTTCCTTGACGTGACCCACCTGGACCCCGAGGGCTTTCAGGCGCATTTCCCGTTCATTACCCAAAAGTGTAAAAGCATAGGCCTTGACCCGGCGCATGATCTGGTGCCCGTGGTGCCCGCGGCGCACTATTTCTGTGGCGGCATAAAAGTAGATGCCCAGGCCAGAACCACCATTGAGAACCTGTATGCCTGCGGCGAATGTGCTTCAACCGGCTTGCACGGTGCCAACCGCCTGGCCTCTAACTCCTTGCTAGAGGCTTTAGTGTTTGCCCACCGGGCCTGCGAAGACACGCTGCAGAAGTTAGCCGGCATTGATCTGGTTGATGTTGTGCCGGTTTGGGTAGCCCTGCCGGTGCGCCCCCCAGAAAACCCGGCCCAACTAGACTGGCTGCGTGAAGAAGTGCAGACGCTCATGAGTAGCCATGCCGGAATTTTTAGGTCGGGCCAGGAGTTACTAACCCTGCGTAGCCGGCTTCAGGAGTTAAAAGATGAAGTGGAGATGTTGGTGGGCTTGTCTCCTTTGTCTCTGCAGCTCTGTGAGCTGGATAACCTGCTCACGGTGGCGCTGTTGGTGGTAGAGGGTGCCCTCAACAGAAAAGAGTCTGTAGGTCTGCACTATCTGGCCCCCGATTCTGAGGTAAGTGCTCCTTTGCTGGAAACGGCCTAACGAACAATACCGTTTAGTCATAAGGGACTCCTTAAAACGGCAGAACCCCGGTTTCTCTGGTCAAAGAGAGACCGGGGTTCTGACGTTTTAAGCCTGATTTTGCAAAAACAGGCTTAAAGCAGGAATAGACTTAGCTTTGAGGAAGGTTCTCTAACGGTCTCGTGTAAACAACGTGCTAGGCCGTCGGCCGTGGCATGATGTTTATACCTTGTTAGCCCTAGTTTTTCTTTAGGTAATTCTAAATTCATTTTACTTTTCATAAACAATCCAATCATCAATTATCTCCCCGTCTTCGGCACTGTCGAGTTGGTAGTAACCTACGGGCTCTAAGTCCATGAAATGAATTTTGTCGGGGTCATTAATGTAAATTCCGATCCTGGTTCTAATGTGTGGAGTCGGTCTTAAATTGTGGTTGAATACAAATACTTGCTCAATCAGTCGAAAAATTAGATTATTCAATCCGAACTCATTCCACTCACTTTGGCTATCCGTTGTTTTTTCCTCTAAAAGCCTTTTACAATGCTCTTCGGCTATGTTTGCCAAGTCAAATACTCTTGAGTGTTCTTTTAGTAAAGTATTTATATCTGTCAGTTTCATTAAAATAAGGGCTAACTAGTTGCTAAAAGTAACCATACGTTTATCTGCACTATATGCGAAGTTTGTTTACTGGTATTCTGGCACCTCTACTATCTAAATGAGGCAGGAGTAAATGGTCCATATGTTCAGCCCAAAGTAAGGTTTTACTAAGGCTCAAAGCAGGAATCTATACTTTGGTAACGCCAAGGCAGCTTAACCAAAGAAAAGTATCAATTTTACCCCAGCGCAGGCGGGGCATTTTCCAGATAGGCTGGCAAAGACACGCCTATAATGTGCTTCCAGCCGGCTTCAAAGTTCTTTCTGGCAAAATCAGGGTTAGACGCCGGAAACGTCTCCAGGCCGGCGTGGGTCAGGATTACCCTGGTTTGATGTTCTGTGACCGGGACGAGTTCAAATGTGACCAGTGTGTCGCCTTCGTAGCCGTCATAGCGCCAGGTATGGGCCAGTTTCTGGTTTACTTTCACCTCTGTAATCTCGCATAGGTGAAGGTATTGGTTTTCCTCGGTGCCACCCATAAACTGGAAGGTAAAACCTACCTCGGGCCTGAACTCAGCCAGGTCAAAATACCATTGTTTCATCTGTTCTTTCTGGGTGAGAGCTTGCCAAACTATATTTATGGGCGCCTTCACCGTTTGCACTACCTGAACTGGATCTTGAGTCATGGCTTGAGGGGTATTATGGGTTTACTTTGGTTTGTAACAAGAATGAGAAAATCACCTGCTTGAACTTTACTATAGGCCAAACAATGAAAGAAGGCGCGTCTTACACTCAAAAATACTTATGGCTGATGCCCAATTTATAGAAGGCAATTCAATCAATTATTAAGTGCAATCTGAGTAAAAGACAGCGCGATCTTTCTGATAGGTTTCCGCCGGGTTGTCAAAGGAAAAAGGAGGGTCTCTCGGTTTAGCTTTCCTGCCCCGGAAGCTTAGTAAGCGTGACTTGGCCGTCCTGCCCCCTAACCATTTCTGGAGTAGCATGGTTGTTTTTCGCATTCTCCACATCCATCTTGTCATATGACCTGCCCTGACGACCGGGTTTGCCGGGTTTTCCGGGCCTGCCGCCGCCGTTCAAAAGCAAAATATGGTGATTGGCCTTGGTGTGATTAAAGTTGATGATAAAATCTGAGGAGCCGTAGGTGAGGGCAATGTCGCCCCCTTTGCCTGCTTTCCCTCCGGCTGTACCCGCAGTGGCCGGTATGGCCGGCACCCCGGGTTCCACGCTGAGGGTAACGATTGGTTTGCCCTGGGCGTTGGTGGAAACGTTTCGGGTTACTCTTTCTGGAATGCCGTCTTTCCCGTTTCTACCGTCTTTGCCGTAGGTGCCGTTGCCGCCCCTGGTATCAATGGTGAGGTTGGCCAAGGCAGAGAAATGCATGGTGATAGCCAGACTGCCCCCATTTTGCCCATCAAAAGAAGTGCTGCCGGAGGTGCGACCGTGTGCCCCTGATTTTCCAGCGGCGTTGATGAGACAGTTCTTCCCAATGATAACAGTCTTAACCACCAGAATTCCTTGGGCCTCAGGTAGAAAGCGCAGGGAGGAGTTATCGGCCATGATGAGGGTGTCAAGGAGCAGCGCATTGGTAGGACCCACTTCATAGATTTGGTTTTTCTGGAGGACCAAAGTCTTCGCGACTTGCTGGCTTAGCCCTGGGGTGGTCCAAAGCCAGGCTACCAGGCAAAGACCAAAACCGAGAATCCGTTTTTGCATTTTCTAATATAGGCATTTCCAGGTATACCCCACTCTGGGTAAGAAGGAAATGAGAGTTGCCCTCCGCCTGAATACTTTTAATTTACCCCGGCCAGGTAGAACGCTGAAAACAAGCCGTTTTTCCAAAAACAGACTTAAAACGCAATGGACTATTTTAGCTGTTTGGCTTTGCGCTGCATGATTTCCTGCACGGGCACGTTTTCAATCTTACTTTCCAACCAGGAAATAATATCCAGGTACATAAAGGGCCGGCGCTCATAGGGGTTTTCTGAGATGGCCATCAGTTTTTCCTTGAGCGTGATAAAGGCGTCTTTGAGCTGCGAGGGAGCCATGTTGCCCAGGCTGCGCAGAAACCTGAAAATCTCTACCTGCATCTGCTGCTGGTTGTCCATCTTGCCCAGGAAATGGTACACAGATTTGATCTGGTATTCCAGGGCGTCATCGTCGCCGGCCTCATAGTGGGCAATGAGGTTTAAGATGCGGGCAAAGCATTGCAGGTCTTCGCGCAGGCTGGTGTTGCGGTGATGGATCACCTTGTTCAGGTACTCAATGGCTTTCCGGAAATTGCCACTACCAAAGTACAAACTGGCGATTTTGTAGTAGAACACCAGCATGCGGTGCGGGTCTAACTGCGCCTGAAAGCCCTGCAGGTTTTTCAGCACATCTGGTATCACCTGCAGCCCCTCGGTGAACCGGCCCTCTAAAAAATAGGCATTGATCTGGTTGGTAGAAATGTACAGGAACAGCAGCGTATCAATGTTGGGGTTCACGCGCCGCTTGGGGTCCTGGGCGAAGTCTTCCAACTGCTGCAGTACTTCCTTGAATTTGCTGTAATACATCAAATTGTATAGGGCGTTGAGCAGGTTGTGCATGCCCTTAATGTAGAGCACAGACCGCCGCTCCTTCATGTGCGGGTACTCCTCAAACAGATCTACCCATTTCTGCGCGTACTTGTAGCAGGCCTTAAAGTCCTGGGTAATGAGGTAATACCAAACGTGCGCCTGGTAATAATACAGCTTCTCGTAAAAGCCCGCTCGGCGGATGTCTAACTGCGGAAGGCTCTCCCTGAAGAATGTGGTAATGGACTGGTGGTCTTCCTGGTTGCGGGCCAGTCCCACCTTTAAGTATAAGCCATACAGCCGAAGCGCCACATTAGACAGCGCGTGCATCTGTGACAAGTGCGTAGACACCGCCGTAGCTTCTTGCGACAAATCTTCGGCTCGGCCGCTCAAACTCCGGGTAATGTACTGGCTCTCTATCTGTTTCTCAAAATCAATGGCCGTGAGGGCAATGTGGGGCAGCTCATATTCCAAGGCCGCCACCTTCACCTTGTCCAGCATTTTCAGGCTCTGCTGGTAAAAGCCCTTGTTGTAGAGCACCCGCGCATAGTCCAGCTGCTCATGCAACTGTATGTCCAGGTTCTGAGGCGTGTGGAACGTGCGCAGGCTGGAGAGCAGGTGCTTGTAGAGGTTGTTCTTGAGGTTGGCCAGCTGGGCCTTTTTAATGGTGGGCACCTGCTTCAACACCTGTGCCTCGTCCAGGGTCTCCTGCTGCTCCAGGGCATCAAATAACTGCAGGAACTTCAGGTCCTCGCTGGAGCCGCTGCGATTGGTGAACAACCTGAAGTGCCGCTTTTCTGAGGGGGTAAGCGATTTTATCAGCTGAAAAATAGGATCAATATTTTGGTTAGGCATTGTAAATAGAAAGTTGTTAAAATATTGATTTCCAGTAATTTAAAGTTTTAAAAAGGCCGGTTAGAAATAGTAAACACGGCCAAAAAAGTTTTTGCCCTCCGTAAAAGTACCTACTTCTTTGTAAAAGACTTAGAGGCCAAATAAACGATGTCAGCTCAGAAGATACAAATATTTGATACAACGCTCCGCGATGGCGAACAAGTGCCCGGCTGCAAATTGAACATGGAAGAGAAGTTGGTAATTGCCCGGCAACTGGAGCTTTTGGGCGTTGATGTCATTGAGGCAGGTTTTGCCGTATCAAGCCCCGGCGACTTTGCCGCTATTCAGGCCATAGCCGCCCAAACCAGGGAAGCCACGGTGTGCGGCCTCTCCCGCGCCGTAGAGAATGATATCAAAACAGCCGCCGAAGCCCTGAAACCAGCCCGTTATCCCAGAATACACACGGGCATTGGCACCTCAGAATCACACATCAAGTTCAAGCTGCGCACCACCCAGGCAGACGTGATTGAGCGCGCCGTGGCTGCCGTGAAATACGCCAAAAGCTTTGTGGAGGACGTGGAGTTCTACGCCGAAGACGCCGGCCGCACCGACAATGAATTTCTGGCCCGTGTGTGCGAGGCCGTGATCAAGGCCGGGGCCACCGTGCTCAATATCCCGGACACCACCGGTTATTGCCTGCCGGCAGAATACGGCGAAAAGATCAAGTACCTGTATGAGAATGTGCGGGGCGTGCAGAACGTGACCCTTTCCACGCATTGCCACAATGACCTGGGGCTGGCCACCGCTAACTCCATCTCGGGGGTAGTGAACGGGGCCCGGCAGATTGAGTGCACCATTAACGGGGTAGGGGAGCGTGCTGGTAACACGGCTCTGGAGGAAGTCGTCATGATCCTGCGCCAGCACCCGTATTTGAACCTGATCACCGGCATTAACACCAGACTACTCACTGAAACCTCGCACCTGGTCTCCCACATGATGCGCATGCACGTGCAGCCCAACAAGGCCATTGTAGGCGCCAACGCCTTCGCGCACAGCAGCGGCATTCACCAGGACGGCGTGATCAAACACCGCGAGACCTATGAGATTATTGACCCCAAAGAAGTGGGCGCCGAAGATTCTTCCATTGTCTTAACCGCCCGCTCCGGCCGCGCGGCCCTGGCCTACCGCCTGCAGAAGATTGGCTACGCCTTTGACAAATTCACCCTTGATAAAGCCTACGCCTCCTTCCTGGAAGTAGCCGACAAGAAAAAAGAAATAGTAGACGCCGACCTTCACTTACTGGTAGAGCAAGACAACCTGGTTTCGGCCTCTTAATCTGTCTGTTCATCTTTCTCTTAAATTTTTTTGTCATCCTGAAAGGACCTTGTGGGCGAACGGTAGCAGCAAAAAGAAATAGTGAGGACGCTTGCCTTTACAGGCTAAAAAAGAATCAACAATCCAATGGCACAAACCTTATTAGATAAAATTTGGAACGCACACGTGGTCAACTCCATAGAAGGGGCTGGCTTAGACGTGTTTTATATTGACAAACACCTCATTCATGAAGTAACCAGCCCCCAGGCTTTTGATGAACTGGAGGCCCGCGGCCTGCCCTTGTACCGCAAGGACCAAATAGTGGCTACCGCCGATCATAACGTACCCACCAAAAACCAACATCTGCCCATAGAGGAGCCGCTATCCCGGTCCCAGGTAGACACCCTTACCCAGAACTGCGCCAAACACAACATTGAACTCTACGGCCTGGGCCATAAAAATCAGGGCATTGTGCACGTGATTGGGCCAGAGCTTGGCCTTACCCAACCTGGCATGACCATAGTTTGCGGCGACAGCCACACCTCCACGCACGGGGCCTTCGGGGCTATTGCCTTTGGTATAGGCACCAGCCAGGTGGCGCAGGTGATGGCCTCGCAGTGTTTGCTGCTGAGCAAGCCTAAGAGCATGCGGATTACGGTAGAAGGAACGGTACGGCCTGGCGTAAGCGCCAAAGACCTCATCCTGTACGTGATTTCCAAACTGGGCACCGGCGGGGCCACCGGATACTTTGTAGAATACGCCGGAAGCGCCTTCCAGGCCCTGAGCATGGAAGGCCGCATGACCGTCTGCAACATGAGCATTGAGATGGGTGCCCGCGGCGGGATGATCGCTCCAGACCAGACTACTTATGATTATCTGAAAGGCCGTCCGTTTGCCCCGCAGGGCGAGAAATGGGAACAGGCCGTGGCCTACTGGTCTACCCTGTTCACCGATGAAGGTGCCACCTTTGACCAGGAACTCTACTTTGACGCCCAGGACATTGCGCCCATGATCACCTTCGGGACCAACCCCGGCATGGGCATGGCCCTTGATGCGCTTATTCCTACCGATGTGCCGGCCAGTGAGCAGGCCAGTTACCAGAAATCCCTGCAGTACATGGGCTTCGCCCCCGGCGAGTCTTTGTTGGGCAAGCAGATAGACTTCGTGTTTATTGGCTCCTGCACCAATTCCCGCATTGAAGACCTGCGGGAGGTGGCCCAGTACGTGAGGGGCAAGCAGAAGGCCCCGCACGTGGAGGCCATTATTGTACCGGGCTCTAAACTGGTGGAAAAGCAGGCGTTGGAAGAAGGGCTGGACCAGGTGCTGGCCGCCGCTGGCTTTGAGCTGCGTGAGCCCGGCTGCAGTGCCTGCCTGGCCATGAACGAAGACAAGATTCCGGCCGGCGCCTACTGCGTCTCTACCTCTAACCGAAACTTTGAAGGCCGCCAGGGCCCCGGCTCACGCACCTTGTTGGCCAGCCCGCTGGTAGCCGCCATCGCCGCCGTAGAGGGCAAGATTGTAGACATCACCCAATACCTGAATTAATGGAAAAGTTTGAGATACTTCAATCAACGGCGGTTCCGCTGCCCATTGAAAATATAGATACCGACCAGATCATCCCGGCCCGCTTTCTAAAGGCTACTTCCCGCCAGGGCTTTGGCGAAAATCTTTTCCGTGATTGGCGCTTTTACGGCAACGGGCAGCCTAAAGAAGACTTCGTGCTGAACAATGGCAAATACAGCGGGCAGATTCTGGTGGCGGGCAAAAACTTTGGGTGCGGCTCTAGCCGTGAGCACGCCGCCTGGGCTATTTATGACGCCGGTTTCAAGGTGGTGGTCTCCAGCTTTTTTGCTGATATCTTCAAAGGCAATGCGCTTAACAACGGCCTCTTGCCGCTTCAGGTCTCTGATTCCGTGCTGGCCCGGTTACTGGCCCAGCTAGAAGCAGACCCGCAGACCAGGCTGGTGGTGAACCTGGTAAACCAGGAGTTGGAGGTACCAGTGTGGGAAGAGAAAATTTCCTTTGCCATTGATGCCTACAAGAAAGAATGCATGATCAATGGCTATGATGACATTGACTTTTTAGTAAACCAGAAAACTGCCATAGAGCAATACGAAAGCAACCGACCATGGGCGTATTAACCAAAAGAATAGCCGTTTTACCCGGCGACGGAATAGGGCCGGAGGTATGTGCCGAGGCCGTGAAAGTGTTAGAGGCCGTGTCTGAGCGTTTTGGGCATTTCTTTGAACTGAACATCCAACTCATGGGTGCCTGCGCCATTGACGCCACCGGTGACCCGCTGCCCGAAGCCACCCTGGAAGCCTGCTACGGCACCGAAGCCATTTTGCTGGGGGCCATAGGCGACCCCAAATATGACAATGACCCCAGCGCCAAAGTACGCCCCGAGCAAGGCCTGCTGCGCCTCCGCAAATCGTTGGGCCTGTTCGCCAACATCCGGCCCGTGACCGCCTATGACGTGCTGCTGGAGCACTCGCCCCTCAAAGCTGACCGCATCTCGGGCGTGGACATGCTCATCTACCGGGAACTGACCGGCGGCATCTACTTCGGGGAGAAAGGCCGCACCCAGGACGGTGCCTATGACAACTGCTTTTACTCCCGCGCGGAGATTGAGCGGGTGTCGCACCTGGCCTTTGCTTCGGCGGCCACGCGCCGCAACAAGCTCACGCTGGTAGACAAGGCCAACGTGCTGGAAACCTCCCGGCTTTGGCGCGAAGTGGTGCAGCAGATGGCCCCGCAGTACCCCACCGTAGCGGTGGACTACCTATTCGTAGACAACGCCGCCATGCAAATGATCTTAAACCCCAAGCAGTTTGACGTGATTCTCACCGAAAACATGTTTGGCGATATTATCTCAGATGAGGCCTCCGTGATTGCCGGTTCACTGGGCTTGCTGCCCTCTGCCTCGGTAGGGGAGACTGCCGCCTTGTTTGAGCCCATCCATGGGTCGTACCCGCAGGCCAAGGGGCTGGGCATTGCCAACCCAATCGCCACCATTTTATCGGTGGCCATGATGCTGGAACACTTCGGGATGCAAGAGGAAGCCGCGCTGGTCAAAGAGGCCGTGGATTACACCCTGGAGAAGAACGTGCTCACCCCCGAACTGAACGCTGATACTCCCTTCACCACCGAGCAGGTAGGTTCCTTCATTGCCCATTACGTGCAGCAAGGGGGCGAGTGCTTCCGGCACCTGAAGACCGAGGAACACAAAGAACACAGCCTGAGCACCATTATATAAAATCCGTTTTGGGCCTGTTTTTCGGAAAACAGGCCCAAAACGGAAGGCCGCTACTGGCGCTAGTCTTACCCCTCTTCTGCTTCCTCGGTCTGTCCCCTGACAGACCGAAAGAATTCCAAAAGCCAATGCATTACCCCGGTCTGTCAGGGGACAGACCGAGGATTCGTCTAATAAAGAAAAGCCGTTTTAAGCCCGTTTTTGCCAAAACAAGCTCAAAACAGAAATCACCCATCAAGTTTAAAAAGGAAGTACACCATGTGTTTAAATAAATTCAGCGGCATCTACACCAAAGACGACAGCCTTCCGGCCTCGCAGGCCATGCTCATTGGCTCGGGTTTGTCTGAGGCCGATCTGCGCAAACCGTTTGTGGGCATTGTCTCCACCGGCTTTGACGGCAATACCTGCAACATGCACCTTAACGACTTAGCCGATGTGGTGAAGGAAGGCGTGCAGGAGCAGGACTTGGTGGGCCTGCGGTTCAACACCATTGGCGTGAGCGACGGCATTACCAACGGCAATGCCGGCATGCGCTTCTCATTGATCTCAAGAGAAATCATTGCTGATTCTATTGAAGCCATGGCAGGCGCCCATTACTATGACGCCATTGCCTGCGTAGTGGGCTGCGACAAGAACATGCCGGGCTCACTGATGGCCCTGGCCCGCCTCAACCGCCCCGGTATGATGGTCTACGGCGGCACCATTAAAGGCGGAAACTTCAAGGGTCAGAAGCTCAACATTGTCTCTTGCTTTGAAGCCTACGGCCAGAAACTGAATGGCAACATCTCAGACGAAGATTACCGCGGCATCATCCGCAACGCCTGTCCGGGTCCGGGGGCCTGCGGCGGCATGTACACGGCCAACACCATGGCTTCGGCCGCCGAGGCCTTGGGCATGTCTCTGCCGTATTCTTCCTCCTCGGTGGCGGTAAGCCAGGAGAAGCAGGATGAGTGCCGCAACACTGGTAAGTACCTGCGTAACCTACTGGAACTGGACCTGAAACCAAGAGATATCTTAACCCGCGAAGCTTTTGAGAACGCCATGGTCCTGATCACGGTACTGGGCGGCTCTACCAACGCGGTTATTCACCTCATTGCCATTGCCCACGCGGCCGGCGTGCACCTCACCCTGGATGATTTCCAGGCCGTGAGCGACCGGGTGCCGTTCCGGGCAGACTTGAAACCCAGCGGTAAATACCTCATGGAAGACCTTTCCGCCATTGGCGGGGTACCGGCCGTCATGAAAACCCTTTTGAACGAAGGCCTGCTGAATGGCGATCTGCTCACCGTGACCGGCAAAACCATCGCTGAGAACCTGAAAGATGTGCAGCCCCTGGGCGAGGAGCAGGATCTGTTGAGACCGCTTTCCAACCCCATGAAACCAGACGGCCACATACAGGTGCTCTACGGCAACCTAGCCACCAAAGGCGCGGTGGCCAAGATCACCGGCAAAGAAGGCACCCGCTTTGAAGGCCCCGCCGTGGTCTTTAACTCAGAGGAAGAACTGAACCAAGGCATCACCCAGGGCAAAATACAGCCCGGTAACGTGGTGGTCATCCGTTACGTGGGCCCCAAAGGCGGTCCGGGCATGCCCGAGATGCTCAAACCTACCTCGGCCATCATCGGCGCTGGATTAGGGGATAAAGTGGCCCTGATCACCGACGGGCGTTTCTCCGGAGGCACCCACGGCTTTGTGATCGGGCACGTCTGCCCCGAGGCCTATGACGGCGGCACCATTGCTCTGGTGGAAGATGGCGACTGGATTGTATTGGACGCCGCCAACAACACCATGGACGTGCAAGTCAGCGAGGCTGAACTAAGCCTGAGAAGAGACAACTGGAAAAGACCAAAGCCCAATGTGACGCAAGGCGTGTTGCTGAAATATTTAAGAACCGTGAGTGATGCCAGTCACGGCTGTATCACTGATTTACAAGAAGAAGCCTATGTTAACGCAAGAGAAACAAGCCCCAGCCTTGCCTGAAACAGCTACCATGCTTAGCGGCGGACAGGCCCTCCTGCACGCGCTAACGGTAGAAGGCGTAGATACCATTTTCGGGTACCCGGGTGGCGCTATCATGCCCATCTATGATGCCCTTTTTGACTTTGGAGGCGGCATACAACACGTACTGGTGCGCCATGAACAAGGCGGTATTCATGCAGGTCAGGGCTACGCCCGATCCTCTGGAAAAGTAGGTGTGGTATTCGCGACCAGCGGTCCGGGTGCCACCAACCTGGTAACGGGCTTAGCTGATGCCCAGATTGACTCCACGCCTCTGGTATGCATCACCGGCCAGGTATTCGCGCACCTGCTAGGCACCGACGCCTTCCAGGAAGCCGATGTGATTGGCATTACCACCCCCGTGACCAAATGGAACTACCAGATTACAGATGCCACCGAGATACCGGAAGTCATGGCCAAGGCGTTCCACATCGCGCGCAGCGGCCGGCCCGGCCCGGTATTGATTGACATCACCAAAAACGCGCAGCTGCAGAAGTTTGACTTTAAAGGCTACACGCCTTGTGACCACATACGCAGCTATCGTCCCAAGCCCATCGTGCGCCATGAGTACATCCGTGCCGCGGCTGAGTTGATCAACAAAGCCCGGAAACCTTTTGTGCTCTGGGGCCAGGGCGTCATGCTCGGCTCGGCCGAAGAAGAGTTCAGGGCCTTTCTGGAGAAAACCGGCATACCGGCGGCCTGGACCATTATGGGTGCCGGCGCCTTGCCCAGTGACCACCCCCAGAACGTGGGCATGCTGGGCATGCACGGCAACTACGGGCCCAACGTGATGACCAATGAGTGTGACGTGCTCATTGCCATAGGCATGCGCTTTGATGACCGCGTGACCGGCCGCCTGGACAAATACGCCAAGCAGGCCAAGGTCATTCACCTGGACATTGATCCCGCCGAGATTGACAAGAACGTGAAGACAGCCGTGCCTGTTTGGGGCGACTGCAAAGAGACGCTTCCGCTGCTCACCCAGATGGTGGAAACCAAGCAGCACGCTGCCTGGTTGGCCCAATTCAGGGAGTTTGAGCAGAAAGAGATTGACGCCGTGATCCGCGAGGAACTCTTCCCTGCCAGCGGCGAGATGACCATGGGCGAGGTGATTCAGCAACTGAATGAACTCACCAAAGGCGAGGCCATTATTGTGACCGACGTGGGCCAGCACCAGATGGTGGCCTGCCGCTACGCCAAACTCAACCACACCCGCAGCAACATTACCAGCGGCGGCCTGGGTACCATGGGCTTTGCCCTTCCGGCGGCTATTGGCGCCAAGTTTGGGGCTCTGGACAGAACTGTGGTGGCCGTGATCGGTGACGGGGGCATCCAGATGACCATTCAGGAACTGGGCACCATCATGCAGAGCGGCATTGACGTGAAAATCCTCATCCTCAACAACCAGTTCCTGGGCATGGTGCGCCAGTGGCAGGAGTTGTTCCATGAGCGGCGCTATTCGTTTGTGGACATCACCAGCCCAGACTACGTGATGGTGGCCAAAGGCTACGGCATCGCCGGCAAAAGTATCAACCAGCGCCAGGACCTGACGGCCGCCCTCCAGGAGATGCTGCAGCACCCCGGCTCTTTCCTGCTGGAGGTGATGGTGACCAAGGAGAATAACGTGTTCCCCATGGTGCCGCAGGGCTGCAGCGTAAGCGAAATCAGATTGAAATAACGGGGCTTAACCCAGACAGAACAGCATGAGTGAACACGCACACATAGAACGGGAAGAATACAACATTACGGTCTACACCGAGAACCACGTGGGGTTGCTCAACCGCATTGCCATGATCTTCTCGCGCCGCAAGATGAACATCCTGAGTCTGAACACCTCGCCCTCAGAGATTGAAGGCATCCATCGGTTCAACATCGTGATCCAGGAGACCGAAGACGTGGTAAGCAAGATCTGCCGCCAGATTGAAAAGCAGGTAGAGGTGCTCAAGGTCTACTTCCACACCAATGAAGACGTGATCTGGCAGGAGATGGCCCTCTACAAAGTGCCTACTGACGTGATTGCCGAGAAGGTGAAAGTAGAAAGGCTGCTGCGCGAAAACGGCGCCCGCGCCGTGGTAATCCGGAAGGACTACACCGTGTTTGAGACCACCGGCCACCGCGAGGAAACCGACAACCTGCTCAAGATCCTTCAGCCCTACGGCCTCATTGAGTTCGTGCGTAGCGCCCGTATTGCCATCATCAAAGACAGCGACGGCTTCAACCGCAAACTGCGCGAGTTTGAGCGCGCCGAGCCCAGCCACGAAATGGTGGAAAACGAGTACCTCAACAGCCGGGAAAAGGTGTTCAGCATGTAAAGCCGTTTTAGGGCTGTTTTCGCAAAAACAGGCTTAAAACACTAATTCAGACTCGCGCCAGTTTACAACCTCGTATCCTCGGTCTGTCCCCTGACAGACCGAAAGAGCAGCAGTTAGAATTGAAAAGTGTCGGTCTGTCAGGGGACAGACCGAGGAGAGGAAAAGAAGCGTTTTTAAGCCGTTTTTTCCAAAACTGCCTTAAAACAGAACAACACAAACCCCTGGCCCAAGGCCTGAACCAGAAACAGATAATAAACTTATCACCTTATAACAAACAGTAAAAATGGCAACTATCAATTTTGGCGGCGTAGACGAAACCGTAGTCACCCGCGACGAATACCCTTTAGAAAAAGCGCTTGAATTCCTTAAAGACGAAACCATTGCCGTGATTGGCTATGGCGTGCAAGGTCCGGGCCAGGCGCTGAACATGCGCGACAACGGCTTTAACGTGATCGTGGGCCAGCGCCAGGATTCCCCGTCGTGGGAAAGAGCCAAAAAAGACGGCTTCGTGGAAGGCGAGACGCTTTTCTCCATAGAGGAAGCCGCTGACCGCGGAACCATCATCTGCAACCTATTGTCAGATGCCGGCCAGATCGCCGTGTGGCCCACCCTTAAAGAAAGACTGACTGCCGGTAAGACCCTATACTTCTCCCACGGCTTCGGCATAACCTTCAAAGAGCAGACCCAGATTGTGCCCCCCGCGGATGTGGACGTGATCTTGGTGGCCCCCAAAGGCAGCGGCACCAGCTTGCGCCGTCTGTTCCAGGCCGGCGGCGGCTTGAACTCCTCGTTTGCCGTGTTCCAGGATGCCACCGGCCAGGCCTATGAGAAAGCCGTGGCTATGGGCATTGGCGTAGGCTCGGGCTACCTGTTTGAGACCGATTTCAAGAAAGAAGTATACTCAGATTTAACCGGGGAGCGTGGCGTATTAATGGGAGCCTTAGCGGGTATCATTGAAGCCCAGTACCAGGTGCTTCGCCAGCGCGGACACTCGCCCTCTGAGGCCTTCAACGAGACCGTGGAAGAACTGACCCAAAGCCTGGTGCCTTTAGTAGGCGAGAACGGTATGGACTGGATGTTCAGCAACTGCTCCGTAACCGCACAGCGCGGCGCCCTTGACTGGAAAGGCAAATTCCGCGAAGCCACCCTTCCGGTATTGAATGAACTCTACGACAGCGTGGCCTCCGGCAAAGAAGCCGAGCGCACCATCCAGCGCGGCTCCACCCCCGGCTACCGCCAGGAACTGGAAGCCGAACTGAAAGAAGTGCGCGAGTCCGAGTTATGGCAAACCGGCGCGGTGGTAAGACAACTGCGTAGCAAAGCCGCCGTGGCCGAGGAGGTATAGATTAGAAGAAAACGCTCCTCTAAAGGGGAGAGCATACCAACTATATAGCTTTAGATGGAGGCCCTGAAAAGGTCGCTATCTAAAAACTAAATTCCATTTCCTGTTTTGGGGCAGTTTTTAGAAAAACAGCCCCAAAACAGCTTTTTCAACCCAACCAAGATGCAGAAAGAGACAGCGCCGGTAGAAACGGTGGTCATGCTAGACAAGGTAGAGAAGGCAGCCAAGAACCTGAAGGGGGTGATCTACAAAACGCCCCTCATGAAGAACCTGTGGCTGTCGCAGTCCTACGGTGCAGAGGTGTACCTGAAGCGCGAGGACCTGCAGATTGTCCGTTCCTACAAGATTAGGGGCGCCTACCACAAAATGTCTACCCTGTCTAAAGAGGAAAGCGATAGGGAGGTAGTCTGCTCCAGCGCCGGCAACCATGCGCAGGGCGTAGCCTACGCCTGCCAACTGCTGGGGGTGAAAGGCTACATTTTCATGCCCGCCCAAACCCCGGCCCAAAAGGTGAACAAAGTGCGCCTGTTCGGGAAGGAATGGGTAGAGGTGGTGCTTACTGGTGCTACCTATGATGATACCTTTAAAGCCGCCAAAGACTTCTGCGATGAACGGGGCAGCACCTTTATTCCGCCGTTTGATGACCTAGCCATTGTAGAAGGGCAGGCCACCGTGGGGCTGGAGATTTTCAAAGACGCAGATTTTGCCATTGATTACCTGTTCATGCCCATTGGCGGCGGCGGGTTGGCGTCTGGCGTGTCCAGCGTGTTCAAGCAACTGAGCCCCAGTACTAAACTCATTGGGGTGCAGCCGTTGGGGGCACCGTCTATGTACAACTCCATCAATGCAAATGAGCGGCAGACGCTGCAAAGCATAGACTCCTTTGTAGACGGTGCCGCCGTGAAATGCCCCGGTCAACTCACCTTTGAGATTTGCCGCGAGCTGCTGGAT
This sequence comes from Rufibacter soli, assembly GCF_054781795.1. NCBI lineage: Bacteria > Pseudomonadati > Bacteroidota > Cytophagia > Cytophagales > Hymenobacteraceae > Rufibacter > Rufibacter soli. The sequence continues at coordinate 1,030,949 of NZ_BAAGTS010000002.1, forward strand.
GATGTGGTGCTGGTGCCCGAAGGCCAGGTCTGCGAAGACATTCTCAAGATGTACAACGAGGAAGGCGTGGTGCTGGAACCGGCTGGTACGCTCACCATCTCGGCACTTAAATCTTATGCCCAGGAAATAGAAGGCAAGAACGTGGTCTGCGTGATTAGTGGAAGTAACAATGATATCACCCGCATGGAAGATATCAAGGAGCGCGCCCTGCGCCACCAAGGCCTCAAGCACTATTTCATGGTCACCTTCAACCAGCAACCTGGCGCCCTACGCACCTTCGTGAACCGCGTTTTACACCCCCAGGATGACATCATCCATTTCCAGTACATCAAGAAAAACAACAAGGAGAAAGGCCCCGTGTTCATTGGCGTGGAGGTGAAGCACCCCCAGGACGTGGAGACCATAAAAGCAAGGATGCAGGAAGAGGGCTTTGCCTATGAGTACCTAAACGGCAGGCAGGATTTCCTGAACCTGTTCGTGTAAGTGTAGTTTGTTTAATAGTTAGTTCGTTTTAGTGTGTGTTGTTTGTTTTGCAATGCCCTGCCTCTCTCAAAAGTTGCAGGGCATTTGCTTGTCTATCAACACCTTAACTTTATGCCCTTTCAGAAGAAAGTGGGTGGTAGCTTATTTTATTGGCCCCGCATTGTATCTTCCCCAACTTGTAAACCTGGCCCCCAACCTATGCTTCGTATTCTTGCCGCCCTGTTTGTGTTTCTGTTTTGTGCCAGTGGCCATAAAGCCGAGGCGCAATACCGAATTGCCTTAACCAACTACTCTTTTTCAGAAACCAACCTGGAAGTAGGTAAAGTCCATTTCCTGCCCACCAACCATCACGCAAAACTGGTGCGGTTAAGCAAGGAAAGTAAAAAGCATTTTACGTTTGGCAAGGATCTGGTGCTGCGGGTAAGAAAAAAATTGGCGGCGCTGCCTGTCAAGTGGCTGGACCTGGTGGTGGAGGTAGACGGACAGAAATTCCCCTTCCGGATTGTCAAAGATGCGTTTCTGAAAAACCAGGTCATAGCCCACCGAGGCGCCTGGAAAAATACGGGTGCGCCTGAGAATTCGCTTGCCGCCTTGCAGCACGCCATTGCTCTAGGTTGCCGGGGTAGTGAGTTTGACGTGCACATGTCCTCAGATTCTGTCCTGTTTGTGCACCATGACCTTGACGTAAAAGGGGTAGTCATAGAGCTAACGCCCGCCGCGGATCTTTCCCTTATGAAGTTGCCGAACGGCGAGGCCTTACCCACCCTGGCTTCCTACCTGACCACCGGCTTGCAACAGAACCAAACCAAGCTGATTCTGGAAATAAAACCCTCTGGCGTAAGTAAAGCCCGAAGCCTGGCGTTGGCCCAGCAAGTGGTGGCCTTGGTCCAGCAGCACAAGGCCCAGGGCTGGGTGGAGTACATCAGCTTTGACTATGATATCCTGTTGCAGGTGCGTAAACTAGAGCCCTTCGCCCGGGTGGCCTACCTCAACGGAAATACATCTCCGGCAGACCTGGCCAAAGACGGCATGTACGGGTTTGACTATAACCAAAGCGTACTGAAAAATAAACCGCACTGGATGGAAGAGGCCCAGCGCCACCGGCTGACCACCAATGTCTGGACTGTCAACGCCTCTGAGGAAATGGATTGGTTTCTGGAGCGAGGCATTGATTTTATCACCACCAATGAACCAGAACTACTCATGAAGAAAGTAAGGAATCAGGTAGGGAAGTAAAGAAGCGGATATCTTACACTGATTTTCAAAATCACCTCGGTTGCTATGGAAGCAGCTATACCCAAAGAAGCGTTTCGGGCCTGTTTTTCTGAAAACAGGCCCGAAATGCTTCTTACCTAATAATGCTCAAAAAGCGCTATAGTTACTTCTTCGTCTCCTCCAAGTGCACAAAGTATTTGGTGATCTTATCCCACTGCAGATCCTGAAAACCGGCCCAGCCTCCTTCTGAGATGAGGGTGTTCAGCACCTTCCGGTCACCAGCCTCTGGGCCTTTGTTATTGATCACTTCGTCCTTGCCAATCTCAAAACCCAGGAGCTTGTTGCCGTCGCGCAAGACCCGGAACGTGCTGCTGGCCTCTGGCGAGAAAAAATGCTTGACTTCTTTTTCCTGGGGGTCTGCCACTTTATCAGGGGTTTGGCTGGGTTTCACCACAAATTGCGCCACGTCTTCTTCGTCCAGCACCTCGGTCACGGTTACCCAGTTTTCTACCGGCGTGCCCGGTAAGATAATTTCTATGAAATCGCCTATGGCAGGCTGACGAGCCTCGGATTTTTGGCCGGCTGCGTCAAATAACTGAAAGGTAGAGGTAATGCCCGGCAGGTGCGACCAGGCGTTCACGTCAAAGAGTTTTTGCTTAGCACGGGCAAATTCGCGTTGGGCGGTGGCCTCATCTGCAAACGTGTTCTCGTTCATGAACAGCTTGTCTTTGGAGTCCTGGCCCTTTAACACCTCCCACTCTTTCTTTATTTTCTGTACGATATCTGAAATGCCCATGCTGGTTTCCTTTGGCTTGAAAATGAAATTATGCTGTAAGGAAGTACGGTGCCAGAAACGGGAGGTTCTGGGGCATGAGAAGGTGGCTTTCCGTTTTGGGCTCGTTTTCATGAAAACAGGCCCAAAACGGAAGGCTTAGCAAAATATTGAAGTCAGGAAACAGGGGAGGCCTAAAAAGCAGAAAGTTACTTGGCAGGCGGCGTCTGCGTGATGCCGTCAAGCACGGGTCTGATCTGGTTGGCCTGGGTCATCATCTGGTAAAGCTCCTCGGTCTGGCCGTGTTGCAGGTGGTATTGGAATTGCTGCAGGTGCTTGATGTATTCGCCCAGGGCGTGGCTCAGGAAATGGGCGTTCTGCTCAAAGATAGGCGCCCACATGTCTGGCGAGCTTTTGGCCAAACGCACCGTGGAGGCAAAACCGGAGCCGGCCAACGTGAAGATGTTCTTTTCGTCTTTCTCCACATCCAGCACGGTAAGACCCAGCAGAAACGAGCTCACGTGCGAAAGGTGCGAAATGTAGGCCACGTGCTTGTCATGCTCCTGGGGCTGCATGAATATGGTCTTCAACCCCAGGGTATTGAATAACTCAAGAGCCGTGGCCAGCGCACTTTCTGAGGACCGTTCCTTCTCACAGATAATGTTCATTTTGCCCTGGTATAGCCCCAGTAGCGCGGCCAGGGGGCCGGAATTCTCGGTACCCGCAATGGGGTGGGCGGCCACAAACTGCGCGCGCTTGGGGTGGTCTTGCACGGCCTGACATAGCAGGGTTTTGGTAGAGCCCAGGTCAATAACCACCGTGTGAGCAGGCACCAGGTCCAGTAAAGAAGGCAGCAGTTTCTGGATAGCCGTTACGGGAATGGCCACCAGAATTATATCTGATAAGGCCGCAGCTTCTTCCAGCGGAAGCACTTGGTCCACGATGCCCCGTTCTACCGCTTTGGCAGCATTCTCGGGGTTCTGCTCTACCCCAATAAAATGGGCGGCAAAACCAGCTTTTCTAAGATCAAGGGCAGCAGAACCCCCAATAAGTCCGGGGCCAATAACGGTGATGGTTTTCATGAAGCGAACGCAAGCGCGGGTAAAAAGACGAAGGTACTAAGAATGTGGGCTCATGGTACCAACGCCACCCTGTCAAGCCGGTTCTTTTACCCCAGGGAAAGAAAAAACGCCTTGCGTTTCGGGCCTGTTTTTGAGAAAACAGGCCCGAAACGCAAGGCGGCATTTAAAGGGAAAGCGTTGTTAAATATCCACCATGAGGGCAGCGTATTCAGGGTGCCGTTTTACGTAGGCTTCCACCACCGGACAGGAGGCAATGAACTTAAGTTGCTTGGTTTTTACGTATTCCAGCGCAGTTTTCACCAGCTGGTCGGCTAGGCCCTGGTTGCGGTATTTTTCAGGAACGAAGGTGTAATCCAGATCCAGTTCCTGCTGGTCGGTGAGGGAATAGGTAAGTTCGGCCTCCTCGTCATCCAAGGGCAGGTAGAACCGAAGGTCCTGGGTATCATGTATGATTTCTTTGTTTTCCATGGTATTTAGATGTTTTCAGGAAAGCCTGTATACGGCCAAACCTGTTACTTGCTCATCTAATTTCTGGCCATACGGATTGGTGAACTTGTTAGAAGCGCCGTAAACGGATATAGTTCTGCGGCCGCCTCTGGAAATTCCACTTGGCTACATAAAAAAAGGAAGCCGTTCCTCATGTAGAAACGGCTTCCTTTTTTGCGGCGGGCTTTTACTTTTCTACCACCTTGAATAACATTCCGGCAGGTAGTTTGTCGGTGAGTTGCATGCCGTTCAGAATCGCCATTTCCTCCAGGCGGTTATCTGGGGTGTTGTAGGATTTCAGGGCCTGAGAAAGGGTGGTAGCTGACTTGGTAGTTTTGATGCGCACTACCTCGGGCTTCCGGTTGATTTTCTCCTGGTCAGTGAGTTGTTTGAAATTCTGCGCCACGCTGCTAAACGTCTGGAAATAGGAGTTGAAGTCCTGGGCCGTGGTAACCCCGGTGATATTGTAGATGTTGCCTCCGTATTGAATGAGGTAGGTGAGGAGCTGAATGGGCTGCTGTTGCTGTTGTTGGGCCTGCTGCTGTTGCTGTTGTTGTGGGGCCGGTTGGGAGATAATGGCCAAGGCCGGAAGCCCGTTCACCGTCACCGATTTGGACTCTACGGCCTGCAACTGGTTTTGCTGCAGCATCTGCTGCCCGGCCGCCTCCAAAGAGGTACCCTGGGCCAGACGCAGGAACATCAATGCCTTGCCGTCTTTGGGGGCCATCTGTACCTGTTGTGGAGTGTTCTGCACGTTCCAGCCGGCCGGCGTAGGGAATTGGAACTTGAGCTCTGGATGGTAGAAGGTGTTATTCTCTACAAAGCCTTGTTTGGGGTCCTCGCCGTAAATGATGCCGTCAATCAGTCTCAGGTAGCTGTCACGGCCCTCTTTTAAATTAGTGGCGCCGGTTTTCTGCTGCCATTGGCTGGCCAGTTGGTGTACGGTGTTGTAGCGGTCGCCGGGGTTGGGGTGACTGGAAAGGAAGGTAGGCAGCTCTTCCTGTCCGCTTTGGGCGCTCTGGCGCTGGAGGGTCTGGAAGAAATCAGCCATGTGGTTGGCGTCATAGCCAATCTTGGTGGAGTATTCTACTCCTAACTCATCTGACTGGCGCTCATCATCCCTCCCGAATTTCAGGAACATCAGGCCAGCCCCTTGAGACAGGACGTCGCCGTACTGCGCCAGGGTAGGCGAGGCAATCATTCCACCTATCATGGCCACCTGTGCCAGGGTAGCTTTACTTTGTTGTTGCGCTGAGTGCCGTGCCGCAATATGGCCAATCTCATGGCCCAACACCCCGGCAAACTGGGCCTCGCTGTTAAAGTGCGCCATGATGCCCCTTGTGAAATACACGTATCCGCCGGGTACGGCAAAGGCGTTAAGCACCGGTGAGTCTACAATTCTGAAGGTGTATTTAAGGTTGCTGCGGTGCGAGATGGCCGCCATCTGCTGGCCTTTTTCCTGAATGAAGTTCTGCAGCTTGGGATCCTGGTACAGGCCAAACTGGGCTACAATCTCGGGGTCGGCCTGCATGCCCATGGCCACTTCCTGGTCTTCAGAAACAAAGTTGATGTCTTTTTTACCAGTAACCGGGTTAGTGGCGCAAGAGTTGAAGAGCAGCAGCGCCGCCGTTACAAGAGATAATGGGAGGTATTTTTTCATAGTGGTCGCGTTAGAGAGTATGGTAAGTCCAGCAGGACACAGCCTTGCTTTTAATACATTTTCTGCAACGTTTGAAACCTGTATTGGTTGCAACCCCTTCTTTTACATGCCCTGGAGGCTGATTTAGGTGTTTTGAAACGTGGCAACAGGAAAGCTGTTTTTGCACTGTTTTTCAAAAAGCAGGCTTAAAACGCCTACCTCAAATACCAGGCATTACGGAAGGAGCGGAGTGGGCTCAGCTAAAGGCAAAGCGTTGAGTCCACCCTGTTCTTTCCAGCGCATGCGGTAGGCGTTCATGGCTGTGGTGCCCAGCTTCTGCAGTAAACGGTAATTGACCACCGCTCCCACGGGCGCCCCAATGACTGGAATCATCTGGGCCATCTTAGGGATATCAATATAGTCACGGTATTCCTGCTGCAGGTTGCGCCAGTCAAACTCATGGATGTCTTCGGGCAGGAGGTCTTTCTTGGTTTCCCAGTCCACCATCTGCAGGTAGACTTCGCGCCGGTGTTGCTGCCCGCTAAAGGCCAGTTGGAAGATGTGCAGCAGGTACACCCGTTCTTTGTAATCATCGGCTGCATACCCGTACAGGGCGGCAATGTCAAAGAGCATCTTCAGTTTGATGCTCAGCAGCAGCGGGAAATCAGTGAGGCCCAACAGAAAACCAGCTGCCCCGGTAAGCCCCCCTTCGGCCGCGGCCGTTTTCTTGTAGATCTCAATCCGTTGCCGAACGGCAGTTTCCTGCTCTTCCAGGGTGGCGGGCCGGGCTGGTTTGCCGGTGGTGAATTTTGCGCCAAACAACACCGCCCTGATCATCTGTTTGATGGTGGCAGTAATGGCCTGGTGTACCTTCTCTGGAATGTAGCTGTTTACTTTCTGCTGCAGCCCCCGGGTTAGGTGGTTGAAAAGCGAGGGAGACTGGAGCATCTGGTCCTGCCAGGTGCGCAATTCTTCAAGCACCTGTGTTTCATATGCGGTGGGCATGGCGGTAGAATAATCTAAATGTGGCTCTAGTTACTCAAATCAGGTGACTGTGCACCTACTTTTTTAAAAAGTGAGAAATGGTAGAGCTAAAGAGGTTTTAACTCGGCCTACCTACTTTTAGGGATAAAGGCCCTACTTGCATTATTTGAATAGCCGTTAAGTTTCCTAAGTTTTAAGGATAGGAACGCTATAAATAAATTCAGTTTAGGAGTTGAGTATTTCTGTTTTTTGGCCTACTATTAACCTTACTTACCGTAATTTTTACCTGAGGTTTACCTGAAAATGAATAAGAATTTAACTGGGCTCTACTCCATTGTCACCAAAGAAAAAAGGAGGATCATTGGGCTTATGTCTGGCACCTCCCTGGACGGGCTGGACGTGGCGCTTTGTGAATTCCAGGGCCATGGGCTGCAAACCCGCCTAACGCTCCAGGAATTTGAGACCATGCCCTACAGTAGTGACTTTAAAGAGAACGTAAAGGCTGTTTTCTCCAAGCGGCAGGTAGACCTGGAGACCGTTTGCCTGCTCAACGCTTTTATAGGAAGTTACCACGGTCAACTGATTCTGGATTGCCTGCAGAAATGGAACCTGACCCCAGCAGACGTGGATATCATTGCCAGCCACGGCCAGACCATTTACCATGCCCCGGCGGCCCAGCATAAAAAGGACGGCATGCCCAACGCCACCTTGCAGATAGGCGACGGCGACCACATAGCCGTGACAACCGGCATCATCACGCTTAGTGATTTCAGGCAAAAACACATAGCCGCCGGCGGCGAAGGAGCGCCCTTAGCGGTATACGGAGATTACCTGTTGTTCTCCAAACAAGGGCAGGACCGTATCATGCTTAACATTGGCGGCATTGCCAACTTCACCTTCTTGCCCGGCGACCTGGACACCCAGCGCATTTTCTCTACGGATGTAGGACCGGGTAATACCCTAATGGATGCCTATATACAGATGCATTTCCCAGGCACCTATTTTGACGCCGACTCTGAGGTAGCCCTGCGCGGGACCTACAGCCAACCGCTGTTAGATGCTTTAATGGACCATCCATTCTTCGGCCTGGGTTTCCCCAAAACCACCGGCCCCGAGTTGTTTAACCTGGCCTACCTAGAGAAAGCCCAGGCAGCCTCCGGGACCCAAGGGCTGGCAGTGGAAGATGTCATGGCCACCCTCAACCGGTTTTCTGCCCTGGGCATCTGTGAGGCCATCCAGAAAGGGACCGGCCAAAATAAAGGGTTTGAGATTTTCGTGAGCGGGGGCGGCATGCATAACCCTTTGCTGCTGTCTACCATTAAAAGCCTGTTAGGGGATACCATCATCAAAGACACCGCAGAACTGGGCATTTCTCCAGATGCTAAAGAGGCGGTTTTGTTTGCGACCCTGGCCAATGAAACGCTGGTAGGGGATGATATTTACTTTGGCTCCAGTGAACGGCTGGTGCCTTCGGTGCACATGGGTAAGATCAGTTTCCCTGCCTAAGAAGTTGAGTTTTTAGTTTAAATAGATTGTACCACCAAAAAGAAGGATTATGAGAAACACTTACATTAAGAGTGTGGCCTATTTAAAGGCCGCGCTTCTGTGCGTAATGCTGCTGGCCCTTTTACCGGGGCTCTCCTTTGGGCAAGCGGCCACCTACACCGTCACCGGTACGGTGGTGGACGCCCGTACCAAGGCCCCCCTAATTGGGGTGGTGGTAAAACTAGAGAACAGCAACTCTGCGGCGGCCACAGACGTGACAGGAAAATACCGCCTTGCCTTGAACGTGCCCGCTGGAACCTACCGGCTTGGTTTTTCCTATCTGGGCTACCAGCCTTTCACCAAGCCCTTGGTGCTGGGGTCTGACTTAACCGTGAATGAAGACGCCGCCCTGAGGGAGGACATTGTAGGGCTGGATGAAGTGGTGGTGACCGGTACCTCAGTGGCTACCAGTAAAAAGCAATTGGGCAATGCCATTTCTACCGTTACAGGGGCCGTGCTTGAAAACAGCGCGGCTACGTCTATAGACCAGGCTCTGGCCGGGAAAGTGTCTGGGGCCCAAATCACCCAGAACTCAGGTAACCCGGCAGGGGGCATAAGCGTGCGCCTTAGGGGAACCAGTACCGTGGTTGGCTCCGGTGACCCGCTGTACATTGTAGATGGGGTGATTATCAACAACTCTTCCTCTGAACTGATTGACCTGGGAGGCTACGCCCAGAACCGCTTGGTAGATATCAACCCCAATGACATTGAGCGCATGGAAATCATCAAAGGGGCGGCTGCGGCGGCTATTTATGGTTCCCGGGCCAGCAACGGGGTAGTCCAGATCTTTACCAAGCGCGGCAAAGAGGGGAAACCCAAAGTAACCGTCTCCAGCCAGTTTAGGGTAAACGAAGTGAGAAAGACCCTGGACTACAATGACTATCCTTTCCGGTTTGTCAATACCATTGCCACAGACTTAAACCAGGAACCCGTACAGCGCTATGATTACCAGGACAAGATTTTCCGGACGGCCTACGGTACCGAGAACAATGTGAACGTGTCTGGCGGAACCGCCAATACGCAGTATTTCCTGAGCGGAAACTACCTGAGTAATCAAGGTATTATTGACAACACCGACTTTAAAAGGGGAGGGACCCGCCTCCGGATTGACCAAACCCTGAATGACTGGATCTCTGTTTCGTTGGGCGCCAATTATACCCTTAGCACCAGTGCCGAGATTCCCAACGGGGGCTTGAGCGAAGCCTATGGGGCCTTGACCGGGTTTATCTTCAGCAATAACTTTATCAACCCAGACCCGGTGAACGGGGTGTACCCTTCTACCGCGCCAACGGCCGTTTTGCGTAGAACCAATCCCCTGGAAGCCATTAACCGCTTTGATTTCAGGCAGCGAACCAACCGTTTCATTGGGGACTTTCAATTGAAACTTACCCCAATCAAGAACCTGAACGTCAACTACACGCTGGGCTATGACAACGCCACCCAGATTGCCACGGGCTTTATTCCGGTTGGCAACACCACACCTTCTTATGATGCCGGGTATTCCCGCCGCGCGGACCGCACCTCTTACTTTCTCAACAATGACCTGAATGTCTCTTACCAAACCAAGTTGACGGACTGGTTAGAATCTACCACCGGGGTAGGGGCCACGGCTCAGTTAGAGAAGAACTTCACCACCGGTATTACCGGCACGCAGCTGGGGCCAATTGCCCAAATCTCTACGGGTGGGGCCACCGTGATCTCAGGCGAAGAAAGAAATGACATCAACATCCTGGGCTTTTTTGCCCAGCAGACCTTTGGGTTTAAAGACCGCCTGTTCTTGACCGGAGCTGGCCGGTATGACGTTTCCTCTGTGTTTGGGCCAGAAGACAGATGGCAGTTTTACCCTAAGGTGAGTGGCTCTTACGTGATTTCCAATGAGAGTTTCTGGGAAGGCTTTAAAACAATGGTGCCTATTCTTAAACTGCGGGCGTCTTACGGGGAGGCCGGTAATTTAACGGCTATTGGACCTAACAGCCGCTATACCAATTATTCTCCGGTGGCCTTGCCGGGTTTGCCAGGGGTGATTTCTTCCACCCTTTTAGGGAACCAGAGTATCAAACCAGAAAGACAGGTGGAAACCGAGTTTGGGGCAGATGCCAGTTTCCTGAATGGCAGACTGGGCTTTGAGTTCTCTGTGTATAAGAAAGACGTGAAGGACCTGCTGTTATTTATTGGGTTGGCGCCTTCCAGCGGATTTGTGAACCAGTACGCCAACATTGGTACCATGACCAACAAAGGGTTTGAGCTGATGCTTACCGGAGCACCCATCCAAACGGAGAATACAAAATGGACTTCCACGCTGATCTACTCTAAAAACAAAAATAAAATCAATGACATTCCGGGTGGGGTATTGCCCTTTGCCGGAGGATTTGGGCAAGTGGCCGCGGTGAACGGGTACCCTATTGGGGCCTTCTACGCTACCTACTTCGCCCGCAAAGAGGACGGGTCCCTTCTGCTCACGCCCGCGGGTTTACCCCAGGCCGAACGCATTGGCCGTAATCCTGCCACCGGTCAACCTACCGGGGCTACCAAACCCAAGGTGATTGGAGACCCTAACCCAGACTGGACCGGTTCCTGGGTGAATGATGTGACGGTAGGAAAAGGCTTCTCCTTCCGGGCCCAGGTAGATGCCTCTTACGGGTTTGACGTGTTCAACTTTACCCGTCGGGTAGGGGAACGCGACCTGTACGGTGGCCTGGCTGGGTATGAGCCAGAGTTAAGGGGCGAAGTGCCCAAGGGGACCTCTGCCGCCTTGTTCGGGATCTTTGAGAATTACATTGAAGACGGCTCTTTTATCAAACTGCGGGAATTGTCTGTTTCCTATGACCTGCAGCCGGCCTTTTTGGGCAGCGCCCGGGTACGGTTGAGCTTAGCTGGCCGTAACCTCTTCTCAATTGATGATTACAGCGGGTATGACCCAGAGATAAACGCCGCCGGGCAAACCAATGCGGTGCGTGGGTTTGACTTTGTGGAGGTGCCCATCCCCAGAACCTATGCCTTTGGTGTTAGCGTCTCCTTTTAATCTGTTTTACTTCAAATGATCATTCATATGAGACATATATCTTCCTTTTTTAAAATAGGCGCGTTATCAGCTGGTTTGCTGATGACCAGCGGTTGCGAACTGGATATTCCTAACCCAAACGCCGCCAATGACCTGGAAGTGCTCAACACCAGGGAAGGAATCATTGCCTTAAGCGTAGGCCTAAGGCAATTCTATTCTACCTCTGGGGTAGAGGCGGCCTACTTGTACCCGGGGGTGACCGGCCGTGAAATGAAAGGTGTAGCTACCTTTACCAACGTGCTGGAGCTGGAGGCCGGCGGAACGGCGTTGCCTACCTTCAATGGTAACATTCTGGGACTCTGGTCCCGGATGCAGCGCACCATGAGCATGAGTGAGCAGATTCTGGCAAACGCCCCTAATATCCCCACGTTAACCGGGGGTACCCTCAGCGGGATAATGGCGCAGGCCCATCTGTTCAACGCCATGGCCTTAGGTACGCTGGCTATGGCCTTTGAACAGGCAAACACCCAAACCAGCGTAACCAGCAAAGTTACTTTTAAGCCCAGGGCCGAGGTGCTGGCTGCTGCTATTTCGCATTTAGACCAAGGCATTGCCTTATTGAACGCCAATCCAGCGTCGCCGGAGTTTGTTTCTTTGGTAGGAGGGCCCAGCCTGAATCTGAAAAACGTGTTATACGCCATGAACGCGCGCTATAACCTGTATGCTGGTAACTATGCAGCCGCCATCACTAACGCTGACCTGGTGAATCTGACCCTGAAATCTGAGTACGTCTACAGCACCCTGAGCGTGAACCCTATCCACAACACGGTATTCATCTTAGGCTACTTCCGGCCCCGCGACAATTTTGGGTTGCCAGCGGGGTTATTTGAACCTGGAGACGCGCGCTACGGCTTCTACCTGGGCGACCCAAGCGCGGTGGTAAACGGAGACCCGGTTAAGACCCTCAAAGGATTCTTTAACAACCAAACAGTGCCTATTCCCATCTTTCTCACAGATGAGATCAAACTCATCAAAGCCGAGGCCCTGCTCCGGAGCAATGGTTCCCTCACGGATGCGCTGGCTTTGATCAACCAGGTAAGAACCCAAACCTCAGGTGACCCTTTTGGGGTAAATGCCGCCCTGCCAGCGTATGCAGGCGCTGTCACCAGAGATGCCCTGTTGCTGGAGGTGTATAAGCAACGATCGGCGGAGTTGTTCTTGAGTGGCCAGAAATGGGAAGATAGCCGCCGGTTTAACCGCCCGGGCCCACCGGGTACGTTAACAGAGCGTAACCGGAACTTCTATCCGTATCCAGACCAGGAACGACTCAACAACCCCAATACGCCACCTGATCCGGCCATCTAAAAGCAAAAGCGGCAGCCTAACCCAGGCTGCCGCTTTTATATTGGCATGCAAAGAATACGGACATAAGTACTATGTTGCAAAAATGCGTTTCGGGCCTGTTTTTCAAAAAAAAGGCCCGAAACGCGTTTAAGGGAAAAATGCCAACCAGTGGGTTTTACTTTCTGCCTTTGCCCCTTGTTCCGGCGGTGCGTTTTGGTTTATTGTCAGCGGTCGGCCGGGAAGTTCTTCCGCCGGCGGCGGGTTTGGCTGGCCGGGTCCCGGTGCTTTTGGCGGTTCTGCCTGCCGGTGCGGCGCCTTTGGGCGTTCTGTCGGTTTTATTGGAGGTGTGCTCAGATTTGGTCTTGAGGTTCTTGCCGGCCGAGGGTTTGCTCTTACGCGTGGGTCTGTTGGTTACCGCCCCAAACTCTACTGATTCTTCTTTAGGGCTTCTCTCTGATTTTGCCTTGGCGTTGCGGGGGGCTGAGTTACCACGCGGTCCGGAGGAAACGCTGCGCGGAGGCGCGCTTTTCACCTGGTGCACCTTTACCCCAAACTCTTCCTCAGACAGCAGGTTCTCATACTCCTCCTCGGCGGTTTTTTTATCGGCCTTGGCGGTTTTACGGCCTACAGAGGCATCTGCGGTTTTAGAGGACCCGGCTACTAACTGGTTAATAGATTTGATTTCCTCCAGCGTTAAATAGCGCCAGTGGCCCGCCGGTAAATCGCCTAGCTTCACGGTCATGATACGCACGCGTTTCAGCTTCTCTACTTTGTAGCCCAGGGCTTCGCACATACGCCTGATCTGGCGGTTCAACCCCTGGGTAAGAATGATCTTGAAAACCTTGTGGCCCTGCTGCTGCACAAAACACTCTTTGGTCATGCCCTCAAACAAGGGAACGCCGCTGCCCATTTTCTTGATGAATTCCTCCGTGATCGGCTTGTCTACCATCACCACGTATTCTTTCTCGTGGTTGTTGTCGGCGCGCAGGATTTTGTTGACAATATCACCGTCGTTAGTCAGGAAGATAAGACCCTCAGAGGAGTTGTCCAGACGCCCAATGGGGAAGATGCGTTTAGGATAGCCAATAAAGTCAATAATGTTCTTCTTGTCTTTTGTGTCTGTGGTGGTAGTGATGCCAGTGGGCTTGTTAAAGGCAATGTAAATGGCGCGGTCAGTGGCTTTTTTAGCCTTTACCTGCTCACCGTCCACGGCCACTTTGTCGCCGGCCTTTACGGTGGCGCCTTTTTTGGCGTCTTTCCCGTTTATGGTCACGCGGCCCTCTTCTATGTATTGGTCGGCCTCGCGGCGCGAGCAGAAGCCCGAGTCACTGATGAATTTATTGAGGCGTATGTTGGTGTCTGTTGACATGGATGCAATAGGTGAATGAATGATGGAGTAATGGATGGAAGGAGAGAAGAATGGTAAGCTACTGCCTCTCCCTTAATAGCTGGTTCACTTGCTTTATTTACGGCTCTTGACTGGGAAAGGTAAACGGCAGCACCCAAAGGCAAGGAAGGGAAGTGCGTTCCGGTAAAGGGCTTATCTGTAGAAGGTCCTGAGGTAAAGGTCTTCTACCTTTTTGCGGGCCCAGTCAGTCTTGCGCAGAAAGGTGAGGCTGGATTTGATGCTGGGGTTAGAATTGAAACTGTTAATGTTAATGCGGGTCCCCAGGCCTTCCCAGCCGAAGTGGTCCACCAACTGTACCAGAATACTTTCCAGCGTTTTACCGTGCAACGGGTTGTTTTTCTGTTCTTCCATAGTTACGGTGCAAAGTTAGTCTTTCTGCACGAGTTTTACGCAGCCCAGGTTTTCTGGTGAAAACAGGTTGCACCCTCTGGCCTGGTTTAGCCCTCTTTTTCAAAAAACGGCCTCAAAACCCAACCCCTTTCCTGTGTTTGGCGGGCGGCAGAAAAATAAATTTTAGTAACTTCCAGAAGTTTTAGCCCAGGATGGTTGAAGGCGCCATGTGCATGGCCAGGGAGGGGAAGGGCAGAAGAGACGTTAATTTCTGAATATGGAGAAAACCTTTCACCCCCAGGCCATGCTGCATGCCAACCTTTCAATAGAAGATTTTCTGCAGACCTACGCCACGCACCCGGTGTACAATCCGCCCCGCGGCCCCCAGCTCCACGCCAAAAACTGGCAGTCTGAAGCTGCCCTGCGCATGTTCCTCAATAACCTCACCGCCGAGGTAGCCGAAGACCCCGAACGTCTGGTGGTGTATGGCGGCATTGGCCAAGCCGCCCGCACGCCCCAGGACGCCCGCAAGATCGTGGAACTGCTCCTCACCCTGGAAGAAGACGAAAGCCTATTAATTCAGTCTGGCAAACCGGTGGGCAAGATACGCTCGCATTCAGAGGCGCCGCGGGTCCTCATTGCCAACAGCAACCTGGTGCCCCACTGGGCCACCTGGGAGCATTTCAACCAACTGCGCGAGCGGGGCCTGATGATGTACGGCCAGATGACGGCCGGCTCCTGGATCTACATTGGCACCCAGGGCATCCTGCAGGGCACCTATGAGACCTTCGCGGCCTGTGGCCGATTGCACTTTGGCGGCGACCTGCGCTACCGGCTATTAGTGACCGGCGGACTGGGCGGCATGGGCGGGGCGCAACCCCTGGCGGCCACCATGGCCGGCGCCACTTTCCTGGGCGTAGACATTGACCCTGAGCGCATCCAGAAACGCCTGGATACCCGCTACCTGGATAAGATGACTTATGACTACGAGGAGGCCAAACGGTGGGTGCTGGAAGCCCAGCAAAGCGGCCAGGCCTTGTCTGTAGGGCTGGTAGGCGACATTGGCGATGTACTGGAACGCCTGCTGCAGGATAACATCACCCCAGATATTTTAACGGACCAGACCTCGGCCCATGACCCCATCAACGGTTACGTGCCCAACGGCCTCACCCTGGAAGAGGCCAAGGCTCTACGCCAAGCCAACCCCGACGAATACAAAGCCCGCTCCTTAAAAAGCATGGCCCGCCACGTGCATTTCATGCTGGAACTGCAGCGCCGCGGCAGCCGCACTTTTGACTACGGCAACAACCTGCGCGAATTCGCGAAACAGGGCGGCGAGCCAAATGCATTTAACATTCCCGGGTTCGTGCCCGAATACATGCGCCCATTGTTCTGCGAAGGCAAAGGCCCGTTTAGATGGGCAGCCCTCTCCGGCGACCCAGAAGATATTAGGGTCACGGATGAGGCTCTGAAAACACTCTTCCCCGAGAACACGCACATGATCAACTGGCTGGAGCAGGCGCAAGAGAAAGTAGCGTTCCAAGGTTTACCGTGCCGCATCTGCTGGCTGGGCATGGGCGAGCGCGAAAAGGCTGGTCTCCTGTTCAACCAGCTGGTGCGGGAAGGCAAGGTAAAAGCCCCCATTGTGATTGGCCGTGACCACCTGGACTGCGGCTCAGTGGCCTCACCGTATCGCGAGACTGAAGGCATGCTGGACGGCTCGGACGCCGTCTCTGATTGGCCGCTGCTTAACCTCATGGCCAACACTAGCGGGGGCGCCACCTGGGTCTCCTTCCACCACGGCGGCGGCGTGGGTATTGGCTACTCGCAGCACGCGGGCATGGTAATCCTGGCAGACGGCACAGACCGTGCCGACCGCTGCCTGCGCCGCGTCCTCTACAATGATCCCGCCCTGGGCATCTACCGCCACGCCGATGCCGGCTATGAAACGGCCCAGCAGAACGCAGAGAAGTTCGGACTGAAGGTGTAAGAAGTGAGTGAGTTTCTCCCTCTTTGTCATCCTGAAAGGATCTTGGTGGCGAACGGTATTAACCTTAATCATACGCAACTGCCGTCCGCCCACAAGGTTCTTTCAGGATGACAAAATGGAAAAAGCATCGAAAAGACTGATGCTTGAAGATTTTAGCCAACGCTTGCACCAAAAATTGAAAGGAAGGAACGTCCATCAGTTTACAGAAGTAAAAACAGTTAAAGCAAAATGCCAACGCTCATAGGTCCCTTTTCGCAGATTCTCACCATGGCCAACCTGCCGGTAGCCGGGCCGTTGGCTGATGCCCAATTGGAGGTGCTAGAACAGGCGGGTATTTTGGTGGAGGGCGAGCACATTTTTCAAGTAGGTTCCTATGAAAAACTCCTAATAGAAGCGAAGGCAAACCAATACGATCATTGTGAAATAAAGGAACCTCTGGTGCTCATGCCTGGCTTGGTAGATGCGCACACACATATCTGTTTCGCGGGTTCCCGGGCCAATGATTATGCCTTACGGGTTGCGGGCAAAAGCTACCTTGAAATTGCCCGAAGCGGGGGTGGTATCCTGGACTCAGTAAGGAAAACCAGGGCTGCTTCACTAGAGGAGCTAACCAGATTACTGCACCAAAGGGCGGGCCGGCACCTAACCGAAGGCGTGACAACCTGCGAGGTGAAAAGCGGCTACGGCTTAACGGTGCCAGACGAACTGAAAATGCTGGAGGCCATTCAGCAAGTAGACCAACAACAGCCCCTTGACCTGATTCCCACGTGCCTGGCCGCCCATATGCGTCCGCCTGAATTCACCGAAGCAAAAGAATACCTAGAAACTATTTTAAATGAGTTGCTGCCCCAGGTGAAAACGCGCAACCTGGCCCACCGGGTAGATATCTTCATTGAAGACACAGCCTTTTCAGAAGCGGAGTCCCTGAAGTACTTAAAAGCGGCCCAAGCTTTGGGGTTTGAAGTAACAGTACACGCTGACCAGTTCTCAACTGGCGGAAGTAGGATCGCCGCAGCTGTAAAAGCCGCCAGCGCCGACCATCTGGAGGCAAGTGGCCCAGAGGAGATTGCTTTGCTACGAGAGGCTGGGGTAGTAGCCACGGTTTTGCCCGGTGCCTCTATGGGTTTAGGCATGGACTTCGCGCCCGCGCGGCAGATGCTGGACGGCGGCCTTTGCGTGGCCATCGCCACAGACTGGAACCCCGGCTCAGCCCCCATGGGCGATCTGCTGCTGCAGGCGGCGGTACTGGGCGCGGCACAGAAACTAACTACCGCCGAAACCCTGGCCGGCATTACTTTTCGGGGAGCGCATGCTCTTCGACTGGCAGACAGGGGTACGCTGGAAAAGGGGCTTTTAGCTGATATGATCGCCTTCCCTGTCCACAACTACCAGGAAATTCTCTACCACCAAGGAAAACTCAAACCCACCCATATCTGGAAGCGGGGCATACTTCTTTCCCGAGCAGACCAATTATCTTTTACCCAAAACGCCCATGTACAAACCATCAGATAAAACCACCTGGAAGGGAAGAACAGACATGCAGGATGGGGTCTTAGGGCTCAGGTGGCACCAAGTGGTTCACTTCCTGGATTTGTCAAGGGAGGTGGAAGAGGGCCACGGCAACTTCGTATTTTTAGGTTTCCAGTGTGATGAAGGCATCCGGCGGAACCAGGGCAGGTCTGGAGCTGCGGCGGGTCCAACGGCTTTGCGGCTGGCCATGTCTTCCTTCGCCGATCATTTACCCGAAGATGTGGTGCTATATGCCGGGGGCGATATTATCTGCCACAACCAAATGATGGAGCCCGCTCAGATTCAACTGGGCAAAAAAGTGGAAATGCTCCTCAAGAAAGGCTATAAACCGTTAGTGCTGGGCGGCGGACATGAAACGGCCTATGGGCATTACCTGGGCATCAAAAAAGTCTTGAAGACCGAGGAAAAACTAGGCATTATTAATTTTGATGCCCACTTTGACCTGCGTTCCTATGCCACCCATCCGCACTCCGGGAGTCCTTTCCTGCAGATAGCTGATGACCTGCACGTCAATGACAAAGAATTCCATTACCTCTGCCTGGGTATTCAGGAAAGCAGCAATACGCGTATGCTTTTCCAGACGGCCCAGGAATTGGAAGCGGACTATGTATTGGCCGAAGACCTGCAAGTAGGTCCCAGCGAGACCGTGCGGGCGCAGGTAGAAACTTTCCTTGCCCAGGTAGACAAGGTCTATGTAACGATTGACCTGGATGTGTTCGCTGCTGCCTACGCCCCTGGGGTAAGCGCCCCCTCTGCCTTAGGCATCACGCCGCAAATAGCACTTCCGCTTCTTCAGCAAATCATCGCCTCGGGCAAGTTGTTGACCCTTGATGTGGTAGAGTTGAATCCCTCCCTGGACCAGGATAGTAGAACCGCCAAACTTGCGGCAGGGTTGCTGTATCAAGTAGTGAAGTGGTGGAAGTAAGAAGGTAGTTTGTTCCCGCTGAGCGGTATGTTCTTTGTTTCGTTGTTGGTGTATAAGCCTCTTCCCGCTGCTAATCCTGCCGTTTTGGGTTTTCTTAGGGCCAACGACTAGAACTGCTTATCCCTAGCTATAAACTTGTGCGCGCATTCCCGCCTGCTGCTGCCGTGGTGTCTGCTGTAGCCTTAAGCCCTTATGCTTTCTTGTTTCATGGTTTCTCTCCGAGCGCTCACGGCCGCGGGGCCTCGTCTTTCCTACTCGCACTGCCCATGCGGCCGTATTGCTTTCTGCCCTTAGCCAAGCCCCTGCAGGGCCACAAGCGAGGCGCTCGAAGTAAAGACTGGAACTGGGCAATGCGTGGAAGGTATTTGGTGAAATGTGTTTTGGGCTGCTGGCGTTTTAGGCACGTTTTTGGAAAAACAGGCTCAAAACAGAATACCCTTTACTAAGCGCAGACTCCCCCCTTGAGGGGGGCGAAGGGGGGTGTTTACAAAGAAGAGCACATTTTGCGGATTTATCGCATTGCCCTCTTCCTTGTCCCCCTTTGAAGGGGTAGGGGGATGATTTCTCCTGCCGATCATCTCAGAACTCAAGACTCAGAACTCAGCGCAGCTGCATTGTTTCCAGCCCATTTTTTCAAAAATAGGCTCAAAACCCAATATTCCCACTAGCAAACCATTGCCAACGTTAAGCAGAATTTCGCTCCGCATTAATGATCCCGAAGGAGCAGCGCATGACCAGTTTCTCATAGGTGGCTTTGTTTTTGGTGGCGGTTTCCTGTTCCTCCATTTCGCGTATTTTAGTAAGGGCGAACTGCTGGATAGTGAGCAGGGGTAGTTCAATGCGTTGGCGCATCTGGATGGAGAGCAGGTTCACGGGTTTGTCTTCCATTAGCTGGCTGTTACCGGTGAGCCGCAGCACATATTTCTTGGTGCATTCAAATTCCTTGTAGATCATGTTCCAGAGCGGACCGTACTGCGGGTGGTTGGCCAGGAAGGCCGTGAGCGGGAAGAAGCACTTGGTCATAGCCATCTCGCAGTTGCCTAGCAAGGTCCTAAAGAATAGTGAGCGGTGGTAGAGTTGCTGAATGGCTTCCCAATGACCCTCGGCTTCCAGTTTTTCCATGGCTGAACCCACGCCGTAGTACCCGGGTAGATTTTGCTTGAGCTGGCTCCAGGAGCCCACGTACGGCACCGCCCGAAGGTCGTTCAGGTTCAATTTGCCGGGCTTGCGTTTAGAGGGACGGCTGCCAATGTTGGCCTCGGCGTAGTAGCGCAGAGGGCTGGCGTAGTTCAGGTATTCCAGGAAGTTTGGGTTGTTCTTGAGCGTGTTGTAGGCCTGGTAGCTGGCATCGGCTAGCTGTTGCATAAGTTGTTCCTCTTCTGGGGTGAAGGTGGCCTCCTTGGCCGTGAACAACGCGTTTCTAATGCCTGCGTGCAACAATTGCTCCATGTTATACTGTGCCGCATCAATAGTCCCGAAGTTGGAGCTGATAGTCTGGCCCTGAATGGTAAGCTGGATTTCTTTGCTAGCGATTTTAGGGCCCATAGAGGCGTAAAACTGATGGGTCCTTCCGCCGCCGCGGGCAGGAGGGCCACCCCGGCCGTCAAAGAAGACTACCTGCAGGTCATGCTGCTGGGCCAGGGCACTCAGTTCTTCCTTGGCTTTGTAGATGCTCCAGTTAGACATGAGGTAACCGCCGTCTTTGGTGCCGTCTGAGAAACCCAGCATGATGGTCTGGATGTTGCCGCGCCGTTTCAGGTGCTGGCGGTACACGCCGTTGGCGTACAGGGCCTGCATCACGTCATGCGCATTTCTCAGGTCATCAATGGTCTCAAACAGCGGAACAATGTCTACGGAGAGTTCTTCTGGTTTCCAGCCGCTGAGCAGGAACAGGCCGTAGGCTTCCATCACGTCCAGGGCGCTGGTGCTGTGACTGATGATGTAGCGATGGCTGCCTTCCTCGCCGTTGATGGCCTGAATGGTTTTCATTGCCTGCATTGACTGCAGCGTGTCCCGGTGCAATTCATTTTCCAGGGCGGCGGGGTCTACGGTAGAAGTGCCAGCAAGCAAGGCATTAATTTTCTCTTCAGGGGTCAGGGAAGTGTAGTTGTCAGGCAGGGCCTGGGTAGAGGCGGCAATGGCCTCCAGCACCTCGGCGTGCGCCGAACTGTCTTGGCGTACATCCAGTGAAGCGAAGAAAAGCCCGAACAGCTCCACTTTCCTGATCAGGTTCTCGGCCAGGTTCAGGAAAAGGCTGTTGTGATCTTTGATGAGGGTTTCCTTGATTTGCCGCAGAGGGGCCAGAATGTCTTCCTTGATGATATCGGCTTTGTAGCCGGGCAGGAAAAGGTTGTTGTAGAGTTTCTGTTCCAGCGTGACCAGTTCGCTGAGGACCCCTTTAAACGTGAGGCGGCGCTTGAGTTTGCGCACGTCCCGGTAATAAGATTTGATGATGCTGCCGCGAAGGGCCTCGGCCACTTTTAAGGTAATTTCTGCCGTTACAAAGGGATTCCCGTCCCGGTCGCCGCCCGGCCAGAAACCCAACCTGATGAGGGGGTGCTGCTCTGGAACGGCACTGGGGAACTGGCTTTTAAGGTAGGTCATGATCTGACCGGCGGCCTGGTAAAAGACGTTCTCCAGGTACCAGATCAGGCTCACGGCCTCATCATACGGCGATGGTTTCTCATTTTTGAAAAACGGGGTTTTGCCCAATTGCCGCAGGTAGCTGTTGACTTGCGCGGTGTTATCATTTAATAGCGCCTTTGAAAGGTCATTGATGATGCCCAGGACCTCGCTGGGGTAGAATTGGGTGGGGTGGGCGGTAAGCACCAACCGAACCGAGTAATCCTTCAGCTTTTCTTTCAGTTGGGGTTGGGTCTGGGTTTGCTCCACCTCGGCCTGCAGATGTTTTAAGGTACCGGCACCCGCCATGTCATGGATCTCCCGGAAAGAGGCGTCCTCTAAGGCATCAAACAGCACCACCTGCCGCTCAGCGTACTGCACAAACCGGAACAGCAGATCGGTCTGTTCCTGCAGGCTACGGTAAGGCGTGTATTGGCTAAAGAATGTCTGGATGATTTCGGCTGGGCTCTGGCCTTTCTCATACCCCTCTTCACAATGCAGCAAAAAGATGGAAAGCAACACCCCCGTTTTCTCTACCCTATGAAAAGGCAACGACGTGAAAAGGCTGTTATACAACTGAAATTTAAGGCCTACGTGTTTGTCATAGGTTTGTAGGGCGCTGTTGGCAGAACCATCCATACGGGTGCGGGTTTGTTAGAGGAGAAGCATCCCATTAACGCAGGAATTCTTCAGTAGGTTGATTGGCTGTCCGCTAAAATAAAATAAGAAAGCAGACTGTCAAATATAATAGAAAATAGGTTTAAGCTATTAATATTCGCAATAAAATTATAGTGTTGTGATGATATTTATATAGAAAAGTGTTTTTGCTTCTATTTCTCTCAAACGTTCGTTTTAAGCCTGTTTTTACAAAAACGGGCTTAAAACACCCCAGTGCCTACAAAGCTGTAAGTCCAGAGGAAGTAGAAGAAGTGTGGCGGCGTTTGGCTAGGGTAGCCAAAAGGGAAATCATGAGGCCGGCAACGGCCACCAGGGCAAACGAGGCTCTCAGACTCAGTAACTCGGCTATGAAGCCAATGAGCGGCGGGCCCAACAGAAACCCGAAATACCCGATGGTGGAGACCGTGGCCAGGGAGATACCCGGGGAAAGCGCTGGATTTTTGCCCACCTGGGCATAGGTAAGCGGAATCACAGAAGATGTGCCCGCCCCCACCAGCACAAAACCCAAAATAGCGGTGATGAGATGCGGGAAGAGTACCGCCAGCAGCAATCCAGAGAAAATAAGGACGCCGCTGGTCTGAATGACGGCCGTACTCCCGAAGCGGTTAGTGAAACGGTCTGACACTAAACGGCCCAGGGCCATGGTGCCCATATAGGCAATAAATCCTGCCGTCACCAGCCCGGCTTCTACCTGCACCACCTGCTTAAAGTAGATGCCGGCCCAGTCATAGATACAGCCTTCGCACAGAAGCCCGCAAAAAGCAATGAGGCCTAACTGAAGCAGTTCCGGCTCCGGTTTCTTGAGCACGAATTTCCGGCTTCCGGCCTGCTGCTCCCGTGACAAATGCTTAAAGCTTAGCAGCCCAAAGACCATGACGGTGCCCATTACCAACAGAAAGTGGTATAGCATCTCTACCTTCAGCCCAATCAGCACGGCCCCAAGGCCCGCCCCACAGAACCCAGCGAGGCTCCAGAGGCCATGAAACGAGGAGATAATGGTCTTGCCGTAGTTCTTCTGCACTGCCAGGGCTTGCGCATTGATAGAGATGTTGGTGAGGTTAGCTGAAAGGCCGAAAAGCAGGATAGCGACCGCCAGCCACCAAACCGTAGGGGAGAGGCCCAGCAAAACCAGGCTCACGCTAAACGCCATAATACCCACCACCGAGGAATAATGGCTGCCATATTTATCTACTACCCAACCGGCGAAGGGCAACCCAATAAAAGCCCCCAGCGGCCTGATCAAAAGCAAAGAACCCAACTCACTGTCTGAGAAAGCAAACGCCGCCTTAATGTCTGGGATTCGGGCCGCCCAGGTAGAAAAGCACAGCCCACTCTGAAAAAAAAGAATACTTATGGCAATGCGCTGCTTTACGTTGGCTTCCATTCAATTACTAAGGTTCCGGTTTTGAAGCAAAGGTAACGGTGCCTTCCCCAGTCTTCTAAGCTGCTTATGCAAAAAAAACATTGACCTGTCCTGTGCCAAAAAGCCTACCTGCTACCAATGGCAGGTTTCTGTAAACTGTCCCTGGTGGTGATTAGGCTTAAGCCGTATACCCGCCCGTTATAATTGGCCTATTCTGTAACCAAGTTCTTGGCGAGCATTTTTTAGGCTGAATCAAGGGCCGCGTCATGTAGGAAATGCTAATGATAAGGCAAGCTCCAAAGGGGAAAAAGAGGTGATAAAGGCAGAGGCTTAGCGTTTTGAGCCCATTTTTGTAAAAACAGCCCCAAAACGCAAAGCCTCTGCCTTTATCTACTGCCAATAGCTGTTCGCAAGCTACTGTCTAGTACACTTAGGTGAAAATGAAAAAAAAGACTAAACCCTTTTTAAGAAAGACGCTGGTTACTTTGCCATAAATCGTTCAATGCCCAATTGCAAGCCTCTTAATTCAGCTAAGCCCCGTAACCGACCAATGGCCGAGTAACCGGGATTGGTCTTTTTCTTAAGGTCATCCAACATTTTGTGGCCGTGGTCTGGCCGGAAAGGCATGCGCAGGTCTTTGCGGCCGCTTTCCTGTCTGGATTTTTGTTCTTCCAGCAGCGCTTTCATCACCGCAAACATGTCTACATCGCCATTCAAGTGGTCGGCTTCGTAGAAATTACCTTCCGCGTCACGGGTGGTGGCACGAAGGTGCACAAAATGGATACGGTCACCTAACCGCTGCACCATGCCGGCCAGGTCATTATCGGGACGTACGCCAAAAGAACCGGTGCAGAAGGTAAGGCCGTTGTTAGGGCTCTCCACCGCGTTGTAGAGCTCATGGATATCTTCCTCGGTGCTCACTACGCGGGGCAGGCCCAGGATTGGGTAAGGCGGGTCATCTGGGTGAATGGCCATGACCACACCCGCTTCCTCGGCCGCCGGAATCACCTGTGACAGGAAGTAATACAGGTTTTCCTTTAACACCTTAGGACCTACCTTGTCATAGGTGGCCAGCGTCTGCAGGAATTCCTCTATGGTGTAGCCTTCCTCAGAGCCCGGCAAACCGGCAATAATGTTTTTGATAAGCAGGGTTTTTGCCTCTTCAGAAAGGGTATCTAAATACGCCTTGGCTTTTTGCTGCTGCGCAGGAGAGTAAGTGGTTTCTGCGCCCGGTCTTTTCAGGAGGTACAGTTCAAAAGCGGCGAAGGCAGTGGCATCAAACCTCAGGGCCGTGGAACCGTCTGGCATGGGGTAATCCAGGTCGGTGCGGGTCCAGTCCAGGATGGGCATGAAGTTGTAGCACACTATGTCAATACCGCAGGCGCCTAGGTTGCGCAGGCTTTGCTGGTAGTTTTCAATGTAGCGGGCGAAGTTGCCGGTGCGCTTTTTAATGTCTTCGTGCACGGGCACGCTCTCCACCACACTCCACGTAAGCCCGGCGTCTTCCACCAGTTGCTTGCGGGCTAGAATTTCCTCTGTGGTCCAGACTTCCCCGTTAGGGATGTGGTGGAGTGCGGTGACCACGCCGGTAGCCCCGGCTTGGCATATATCAGCAAGCGATACGGGGTCTTTGGGGCCGTACCATCTCCAGGTTTGTTCTAAGCTCATATCTTTTGTTTCGGTTATTAGTCTTTAAAATTAAGAATACGTCTTGGGTTACACCCCGCTAAAAGCACTGAAACCACTGTCTATAGGAATGACTACGCCGGTCACTAACCTACACCCATCCCCAAAGCCAAAGTAAAGTACCCAACAAATCTTCGGGCGTTCCCAAGCGCTCTATGAGGTATTCGGAATGTTGGTATTGCGGTACGACGGAATTTTATTGACCATGCAGAATGCATGATGTTTGCCTGCGCAACCCACCATAACACGCACGACATTTGGGTAGGAAGCAGCTAATTATTACGTCGTTTTGTGTTTTTGGCCTGTTTTTCAAAAAATGGGCCCAAAACACAAAACGGCCTCTAAGTACCAATGCTTAGAGGCCGTTTCTAGGGTAGGGTCATTATGGTAAACGAGAATTAAACGTTTACGGGTTTCATTTTAGGTACTAGGCTCTTCATCACGGCCCAGGCCAGCAGATACGCCAGCGCGCAGAACGTAAACATGATGGTGTACCCGGTCTCCACGTGGCCCAGCTTCTCATAATAGTCAAACAGGTAACCGCCCACCTTAGTCACGACCACACCGCCTAAACCGCCGGCCATGCCGCCAATACCGGTCACCGAGGCCACCGATTTTTTAGGGAACATATCAGAAACGGTAGTGAAGATGTTAGCGCTCCAGGCCTGGTGCGCCGATGCTCCTATACCGATGAGGATTACGGGGAACCAGAAGCTGATGTGACCCAGCGGTTGCGCGGCCAGTACCAGCAGCGGGAACAGGGCAATCACAAACATGGCCCGCATGCGTCCCTCATAGGGGTTATAGCCTTTGTTTATGAAATACATGGGGAACCAGCCCCCAAAGATACTCCCGAACATGGTCATGCTGTAGAGAACTCCCAAAGGAAGCATGACGTCAGTGCCGGTGAGGCCGTATTGGGCTTTCAGGTAGGCAGGAAGCCAGAACAGGAAGAACCACCACACCCCGTCGGTCATGAATTTACCGAAGGCGAAAGCCCAGGTTTGTTTAAAGCTTAGCAGGGTGAACCAAGAAACCTTTTCGGCGGCAGCCGGAGAATCCTGCTCCAAAACGGGCTCACTGTCACTGCTGATGTAAGCTCTTTCAGCCTCTGACATTCTGCGTTGCTTGTCTGGGGCATCATAGTAGATAAACCAGAAGAACAGCCATAAAAACCCGATGGCCCCTATGATGAAGAAGGTATATTCCCAGCCCAGGTGAGAGGCAATCCAGGGAACAGTAAGGGGAGCCAGAATGGCGCCCACATTTGAGCCCGAGTTGAAGATACCCGTAGCCAGGGAGCGCTCCTTTTTAGGGAAATACTCGGCTGTGGCCTTGATGGCCGCCGGAAAGTTACCAGACTCACCAAAACCCAGGAAAGCCCGGGCCACCATGAAACCCAGCACCGAAGCCGGTATGGCAAACCCGATGGCGGTGAATAACGGAGTGACCATGCGGCCCAGAGGCTCGGCGTAGGCGTGCAGAATAGCCGCCAATGACCAGATGATAAGTGCCCAGGCATAGCCTTTCTTGGTGCCTAGCTTGTCAATGATTCGGCCGGCAAAGAGCATGGAAATGGCGTAGGTAAACTGAAACACCGCCGCAATGTTGGCGTAGTCCGTGTTGGACCAATTGAATTTCTCCGCCAGCAGCGGCTGTAACAGACTCAGTACCTGACGGTCAAGGTAGTTGACGGTGGTAGCGAAGAAAAGGAGGGCGCAGATGGTCCAGCGGTAGCTACCCACCTTTTCCTGAATCTGTGGTCTTGGGGTTGTTTGTTGTGTTTGGGACATAAGGAGCGCGATTTTTAGTTTCTACAGGTCTTGGCCAGGAGTAACGCCTGGGCGGTAAGCTCACGTAATTTGTCATACTGCTGGTTGGCCAGCACTTCCTTGCTGATGAGCTTACTGCCCATCCCTACGGCACATACCCCGGCTTTGAACCAGGTCCTGAAATTGGTTTCCTCCAGTTCCACGCCCCCGGTGGGAATGAACAACTGCCCCTGGAACAACTCCTTGATAGAAGACAGGAACTCAGGCCCCAGAATGTTGGCCGGAAAAAGCTTAATCAAAGCCGCCTTGGCCTGTTGAGCCACATGAATCTCTGTAGGGGAAAAGCAGCCCGGAATCCAGAGCAATCCTGCTTCATGCGCCAGATTGCCTACTGCCGGGTCTACAATGGGCGCCACAATGTAATCTGCGCCGGCTTTGATAAAATCCTGGGCCTGCTGCACGGTTTTAATGGTGCCTATGCCCAGGTGAAGGTCTTCATAACCTTTCAGCTCTGCTTTCAGAAACTTAAAGTTTTCCAAGGCGGCCGCCCCCCGGTTGGTGTACTCCAGGGTTCGCACGCCCGCCTCATACAGGGTCTTGATGATCTCAAGGCTTACCTGAGGGTTCTCATAGAAGAAAAGCGGCAGCAGGCCCTGGTCTGTAATGGCCTTAAGGGCAGTTTCTTTAGTTGGCATAGGCTTGGATGGTTTCCTCAATCTCGGCTACCGTGCTGGTGGTGGCGTCTGATAAGATGAATAGTTTTTTAAAGGCGGCTGCCGTGGCAAATTCCAGGGTCTGCTTAGGTGAGTGACCGTGGTAGAAGCCATAGATCAGGCCGGCCATAAAGCAATCGCCGCTACCCACTTTGTCCAGAATCTCGTCTACCACATATTCCTGTGACACCAGTAGCTCGCCGTTGGTGTACAGCGTGGTGAAATACTTGATGCCTTTGGCGCCATGGTCAAACCGGAAGGTGTTCGCCACCGTCTTGCATTTCGGGAAAGTTTTCAGGATTTCCTCTGAGGTCAATTGCGCGTGTTGCAACAGCTTCTCTTTCTCAATATCCTGTACCAGTTCCTCTTGCAGAGGCATGCCCAGCATTTTGTTGGCAGCCCACACGTTGCCCATGATCAGATCACAGGATTCGGCCAGGGCTGGCATGACGTCTACCGGGTCTTTGCCGTATTTCCAGAGCTTGGCGCGGTAGTTCAAGTCCAGGGAAATCTGGATGCCTTTGGCAGACGCTACTTTCAGAGCCTCAGCGCAGACATCGGCTACGTTCTGGTTAATAGCAGGGCAGATGGCGCTGAAATGGAACCAGTCTACGCCGTCAAAAACGCTGTCCCAGTCAATGGAACTAGTCTGCAGACCTGCGAAGGATGAACCGGTCCGGTCATAGATCACGCCGGCGTTCTTCACATCCTGGCCCTTGGGTAGGTAGTACAATCCAATGCGGTCGCCCTGTATGGGAATAGATTCGGTGCCAATGCCCAGCTCCCGCAGGTAGCCCATTAGTTGTTTAGACAGCAGGTTGTCTGGCAAAGCAGTAAAGTAGCTGGTAGGCACGCCCCACAGAGCCAGGGCCGAAGCTACGTTCAGCTCAGCCCCGCCCACAAAGAAGGGCAGGCTGTTTTCCTGCAGCCATTGGCCTTCTGTGTCTGGCACAATCCTTAAAAGCAACTCCCCGAAGGATAAAACTTTTCCCATGCCTTTCTGGCTTAGAAGTTAAAGTAAGACTTGGCGTTGTTGTAGCAGATGTTCTCTACCATCTGACCCAACCAGGCCATTTCAGAGGCCGGTAACTCGCCATTCTCCACGTCATTGCCCAGCATGTTGCACAGAATTCTTCTGAAGTACTCATGGCGTGGGTAGGACAGGAACGAGCGGGAATCGGTGAGCATACCCACAAAGCGGCTCAGTAAACCCATGTTAGACAAGGCGTTCATCTGGCGCTCCATGCCGTCTTTCTGATCCAGGAACCACCACGCCGATCCGTACTGAACCTTGCCCGGGGTGCTGCCATCATTGAAGTTTCCTATCATGGTGGCATACAGCTCGTTCTGGCTCGGGTTCAGGTTATAGAGGATGGTCTTGGCCAATTGGTTGGAGTTGTCCAGTTTGTCCATGAATTTTGACAGCGGGCGGGCCACGTCAAAGTCCCCGATGGAGTCAAAACCAGTATCAGCGCCCAACTCGCGCAGCATACGCTTGTTGTTGTTACGGAGCGCGCCCAAGTGGAACTGCTGGGTCCAGCCTTTGGCGTGGTCCAGCAGGGCCAGTTCAACCAGCATGGCAGACTTGAACTTGGTCACCTCTTCCAGAGACAAGGCCTGCTTCTTCAGGGCTTTCTCAAAGATCTGGTTGATCTCCTGTACAGTGTATTCCTCGGCGTACATGGTTTCCAAGCCGTGGTCAGAAAGGCGTCCGCCCTGGGCGTGGAAGAAGTCATGGCGCTGTTTCAAGGCCTCCAGCAGGTCCTGGTATTTAGAAATAGAAACGCCTGAGGCCGCCTCCAGTTTCTCCAGATATCCCAAATAACCACCGTCTTCAATGGCCATGGCCTTATCCGGACGGAACGTAGGCAACACTTTGATCCCGAAGTTATCTTGGGCTATTTTCTGGTGGTGCTCCAGGCTGTCAATCGGGTCATCGGTGGTGCAGATAGTCACCACATTCATTTGCTTTAAGATGCCGCGTACGCTATACTCTGGGGTCTGCAACTTGGCAGTAGCCTCCTCATAAATAGACTTCGCCGATTCAGGTTTCAGGATTTGCTCAATACCGAACGGACGTTTGAGTTCCATGTGGGTCCAATGGTACAAGGGGTTCCGCATGGTGTACGGCACGGTCTGGGCCCATTTCTCAAACTTTTCAAAGTCTGGGGCGTCGCCGGTGCAGTAGCGCTCTGGAATGCCGTTGGTGCGCATGGCCCGCCATTTGTAGTGGTCACCTTCCAGCCAGATCTGGGTCAGGTTCTGGAACTGGCGGTCCTTGGCAATATCCTCGGGGTTTAGGTGGCAATGGTAATCAATGATGGGCATGTCTTTGGCATGCTCATGGTATAGCCGCTGGGCGGTTTTGGTCTGGAGAAGAAAGTTATCGTCTAAGAAGGACATGTACAAAAGGGTAATAAGGTGATGGACAGGTACCTGGTATTTAAATTGCTTTGAACCTGTTTTGAGGGTGTTTTTCTAAAAATAGGCCTAAAACAGACGCTTACCAAAAAATAAGCGTCTGTTTTACAATTACCTCTAATTGGGACTACTGCTTTAGGCAATAGTTGAATTTGAAACGGCCTGAAGCTGGGTTACTGCTTGAGAAACAGTATCTTCCAAACCTTTAATAGTGGTGAGGTTCTGGCCCCAGAAGTCCTCATTGGATAGCACAGCGTGCACGGTCTCTGCCACCGAGTGTTTCTGCCAGGCAGCCTTAAAGAACTCTAATACCTCTGGGGTATCGTTCAAAGGAATTTCCTCTCCATTGTACTCTCCTTTATAGAACAGGATAAGCGCGGCCAAAGAAGTAAGCAAACGCTGCGGCAACTGGCCTTTCCGGTTCACATACTCCAGCACTGATGGCAACACCCGCACCTTGTATTTAGACACCGAGTTCAAGGCGATAGACAGCAACTCATGCCGAATGAATGGGTTCTGAAAGCGCTCTATCACATCTTTCGCAAACTGATTCAGTTCCTCGGCCGGCAGGTCAAGCGTAGGGATAATCTCTTCAAAAATAGTCTCCTGAATGAATTTTCCAGCGGTTTCGTCTTCCACGGCTTCTCTTACCGTGCGCAACCCTTGCAGGTAGGCCACGGGTACCAAAGCGGTGTGGGCGCCGTTCAGGATGCGCACTTTACGGGTACGGTAAGGAGTAAGGTCTTTCACAAATTTTACCTGCAATCCGGCCTGCTGTGTAGGGAACGCCTTCGCCACCGATTCCGGGGCTTCAATCACCCACAGGTGGAAGGGTTCTGCCTTCACCACCAGGTTGTCTGAGAAGCCTAGGCTTTCCTGAATCTCAGAGATGGTGTCTTTCGGGAATCCGGGTACAATCCGGTCTACCAGCGTGTTGCAGAATAAGGTGTCGTTCTCAATCCAGGCGGTAAACGCTGCAGGCAGGTTCCAGTGCTGGGCAAACTGCAGCACGGTGGTGCGTAAATTCTCGCCGTTCTTCTCAATCAGTTCACACGGGATAATGGTCAATGCCTTGCCCTTGGCGCCATTGAAATGGGTGAACCGGCGGTATAAAAGCGCGGTGAGCTTGCCTGGGAAGGAGTTAGGCGTGGTCTCAAAGCCCTTGTCTGAAGGCTCAAAAGAGATACCGGCCTCGGTGGTGTTGGAGATTATGAATTCCAGGTCTGGGTTCTCGCCTAATTGCAGGTACGCCTGGTAGTCTGCGTAAGGACTCATCGAGTGATTGATACAAGTGATCAATCTGGTTTCCTGGGTAGGCTGGCCGTTCTGGATTCCTTCAAGTAATACATGGTACAAGCCATCCTGTTGGTTCAATAACTGGTAGATGCCTTTGTCCAGGGGTTGCACAATTTCAACGTTTCCGTTGAAGTCGGTTTTCTCGTTGAGGATATCAATCATCCAATCTACGAAGCCGCGGAGGAAATTGCCTTCTCCAAACTGTACTACCTTGGTGGGTCTTTGCTGGGTAACCTGCGCGGTGCTTCTGTTCAATGGTTGCATGTGTAATGGATTTGCGTTTTGGGCCTGTTTTTCGGAAAATGGCCTCAAAACAGAATATTATAGTTAGTTGCTTTTATAAGTAGTCTACACTTCGGCAGACTGTTCTTTCACATTGATCCCAGCATCTACCGGCCGCCGGAGCGTAGAGCTCCGGATGATCAACTCCGGTTTTAGGACGGTTTTCTGAGGTACTATCTTTTTCTCGCCGGTTTTAAAGTTCTCAAAGAACAGCTCTGCTGTGATGCGGCCCATGGTTAAACTGAACTGATCCACGGTAGTAAGGGCCGGGTCTGAGAAGGAGGTAAAGGGCTCGTTTCCGAAACCCGCCAAGCCAATCTCTTCCGGTATCCTGATTTTAAGTTCCTTTAGCACCTGCATAGCGCCCATGGCCCCGTAGTCTGACGCCGAGAACACAGCATCTGGCCGCTCTTTCAGGGCAAGAAGCTGCTCCATGCTGGCGCGGCCATCTTCTAACTGCAGGTTGCTTTTAATGACCAACTCTTCCCGAAAAGGAATCTCGTAATCCCGGAGGGCATCCATGTACCCGCGAAGACGCTCCTTGAACACGCTTACTTTCAAGGGACTGGTGAAGTGGGCAATACGGCGGTAACCTTGCTGAATAAGGTGCTCGGTCATTTTGTAGGCGCCGCGGTAGTCATCAATCATGACCTGGCTTACTTCCAGTTCATCAGTGGTACGGTCAAACAGCACCAGGGGAATGCCTTTCTCCTGTGGTCTTTTATAGTGGTCTAGGTTGGTGGAGTTCTTGCCAATAGAGGCAATGATGCCATCTACCCGCGCGCTTAGCAGCGCATCTACCGTCTGTACCTCTTTCTCATAATTGTCATAAGACTGGCAGATGATCACCTTGTAGTTGAGCTTGTTGGCAATCTCTTCAATCCCGCGTATCACCGACCCAAAGAAGGCCCGGTCAACGGTAGGCACAATAATGCCAATGATGTGGCTCTTGCCGTTGCGAAGGGCAGCCGCAATGTTGTTGGGCTGGTAATTCAGCTGCTTGGCCGCCTTCAGCACTGCTTTCTTGGTGATCTCACTGATCCTGGGGTTGTCATTCAGCGCCCTGGAAACGGTAGAGGCCGTAATGTTCAGTTTCTCAGCTATGTGGTGAATAGTCACCTTTGGTTTGCTTCCCATAGGATTAGCCGCCATGTATGTACAATCAAATGCAATAACAAATTTCTCTTTGCAGCCTTAAACTACTGTTCATTGCTGGGTTTTCCGATGGTGGCCAGGATGCCGCCGTCCACGTAGAGGATCTGCCCGTTCACAAAGTCACTGGCCTTGCTGGCCAGGAAGATGGTGGCGCCGGCCAGGTCCTCGGGATCACCCCAGCGCCCGGCCGGGGTCCTGTGGAGGATAAACTCGTTGAAAGGGTGGCCGTCTACCCTGATGGGGGCCGTCTGGTCGGTGGCGAAGTAGCCCGGGCCGATGCCGTTGACCTGCACGTTATGGCGGGCCCACTCGGTGGCCAGGTTCCTGGTCAGCATCTTGAGGCCTCCCTTGGCGGCGGCGTAGGCACTCACGGTGTCCCTTCCCAGCTCGCTCATCATGGAGCAGATGTTGATGACCTTGCCCTGCCTTCTCTCCACCATGTATTTGCCTACGGTTTTGGACATGATGAACGGGCCGGTCAGATCCACATCCAGCACCCTGCGGAAATCGGCCACGGCCATCTCCAGGGCGGGCGTGCGCTGGATCATGCCCGCGTTGTTGACCAGGATAGCAACAGGGCCTACCTCGGACTCGATCCGGGCCACGTTTTCCATCGCCATTTCCTCGTCGGTCACGTCGAACAGGTAGCCTTTGGCGTCGATGCCGGCCTCCCGGTACAGCAGGAGCGCCTTCTCCATTTTCCCGGGCGTGTTGCCGTTCACCACCAGAGTGGCGCCGGCCTGCGCCAGGGCTTTGGCCATGGCCATACCCAGGCCGTGGGTGGCGCCGGTCACCAGGGCTACCTTGCCGGTTAAGTCAAATAGGTTCATCATGCGCGGATTACTTAAGGTCGGTGATGGGAAATTTGTCCATGTCGTTGTAGTCCAGGTTCTCACCGGCCATTCCCCAGATAAAGGTATAGTTAGAGGTGCCGGCCCCGCTATGGATAGACCATGGTGGAGAGAGAACCGCTTCATTGTTTTTTACCCAGATGTGGCGCGTCTCCTGGGGCTCGCCCAGGAAATGGCTCACCACCTGGTCCTCGGGCAGCTCGAAGTAAAAGTAGGCCTCCATGCGGCGGTCATGGGTATGGGCGGGCATGGTGTTCCAGACGCTGCCGGGCTTCAGTTCAGTGAGGCCCATTTGCAACTGGCAGGTTTCCACCACTGAGTTAATCAATACCTTCCGGATGGTGCGGTGGTTGGAGTTCTCCAAAGCGCCCATTTCCACCGTCTCGGCCTCGCTCAACTGGACTTTCTTGGTAGGGTAGGTGTGATGCGCGGGGGCGGAGTTGAAATAGAACCGGGCACCCCCCTGCGGGGCCGGGTGGAAGGTGACCTCCTTCACGCCTTTGCCTATATACAATGCCTCTTTGCTCTTGAGTTCTATCACTTGGCCCTCCACGGTCACGGTGCTATCCGCGCCCACATTGATGATGCCAATTTCCCGGCGGTCCAGGAAGTTTTCTGAGCGCAGGGTGGGGAAGGTCTCTAGTTGCACGGGCCCGGTCACCGGTTGCACGCCCCCCACGATAAAACGGTCATATAAAGTGTACACCAATTGCACCGAGTCTGGCAGGAAAAGGTCCCCGATCAGGAAGTGCTCGCGCAGCTTTGCCGTGTCATACCCCTTGAAGTCCTGGGGGTGGATGGCATGTCTGGTGGTATGGTAAACGCTCATGGTATATTTTAGGTGGAAGGTGTAATCGTTTGCGCAAATTACAAATTTATCAATAAGGAAAGCTAAATGGGAAACACAAAATATTTTCGCCAGCCCTTTGTTTAATCTGTAACCCGATGCTAACATAATTAAAAAATGTTAATTAATGGCCTCAGCTACGCGGTTTTTTAGGAATGTCTTAAAAAAGTGTGCGTTTTTTTTGTGAAAGAATGTAAATAGTAGTAAATATGCAATCGGTTGCGCAGAATACTTGATTCCCCTTTCCTGTTGCTCCCATTCCTCGTCCATTATCAAAACCTTAATTGTTACCTATGCAACACGCATTACTTAAAAAGAGCCGGTATCTGTTGGTGTTGGCTTTTTTCTTCGCAGCCCTCACAGGTGCCTTCGCGCAGACTGTCACCATATCTGGAAAAGTGACGGATGACAGAAAGGAAGGCCTGCCTGGTGTGACCGTGCTCTTGAAGGGTACCACCACCGCCAACGCCACTGATATTGAGGGAAACTACTCGCTGAAGGTGCCCGCTGCTACCGGTACTTTGGTGTTTTCTTACATAGGTTTCCAGACGCAGGAGGTAGCGATCAATGGCCGGACTAGCGTTAACGTGACGTTGGTGACGGACGCCAAAGCTTTAGAGGAGGTAGTGGTAGTAGGGTATGGAACCGTGCCCAGAAAAGAGTTGACGGGTTCTGTCGCCTCCGTAACAGCAAAAGACATTCAGGATATTCCGGTAAGTACCGCCGCAGAAGCCTTAGCCGGTAGATTGGCGGGGGTACAGGTAACTACTACAGAAGGTAGACCAGGGGCAGACATACAAGTAAGGGTGCGCGGTGGCGGATCTCTTACCCAGGATAACTCTCCCTTATATATAGTAGATGGTATTCAGATGGAAAATGCCCTTTCTATTATTTCTCCGCAGGAAATTGAGTCAGTAGATATCTTAAAAGATGCGGCTTCTACTTCTATTTATGGGGCTAGAGGAGCAAACGGGGTTGTAATTATCACCACCAAAGGAGGAAGAGAGCAGAAAACGCAGGTGACCTACAACGGCTACGCCGGGGTAAGAAGCATTGTGAACAAGCTGGACGTCATGAACCCCTATGACTACGCCCTGTACCAGTATGAGTCTTATAATCTGTTCACCAACACCAATGAGGAAAGCCGTACCTCTTTCAGAGACCGGTATGGAAGATGGGAGGACTTGGAGATCTATAAGAACATGCCAATGACCGATTGGCAGGAGAAAGTATTTGGCCGCGACGCCTTTAGCCAGACCCACGTGTTGGGGGTTACCGGCGGATCTAAAGAAACTTCTTTCAACTTTACCTTGAACCATGCCGAAGAGGAAGGAATCATGATCAATTCTGGTTATGAAAGAACCCTGGCGTCTTTCAAATTTGACCATAAAGTAAACGACCGTTTCAAGGTTGGCTTAACCACCCGGTATAGCCGCCAGCGCGTGGACGGGGTAGGAACCTCCAGCACTGGTTCACAAAGCAATAACAGGTTAAGAAATGCCGTGCGTTACAGACCATTTGTGGCGCCAGGTTTTGAAAGCCAGGTAGATGAATTTGATGTAGAGTATGCCAGCAGCACGCAGTTGACCAGCCCTGTGCTGTTAGCCAACAGTGAAACCAGACGCGATTACCGCAATGACATTATCGTGAACGGCTGGTTCAGCTATGACATCATCAAGAACCTTACTTTTAGAACAGTGGTAGGGGTAAACGCCTTAGACAGAAAAACCAATGCCTATAGCGGCCCTGTAACCAGTGTAGCCAGACAGAACAACGACCAGCCCGTGGTAGACATGAATTCTGGCGAGGCTTTTTCTTTAACCAATACCAATACTTTAACCTACAAAAAGAAAGTAGGCGAAGACCATAACCTTGATTTCTTATTGGGCCATGAATTAGTGGAGTGGAACAGCAAAGCCAAAGGAATCCGTACCAAATGGTTACCTGTTGACATTACCCCAGATCAGGCCTTTGCCGGAATCCAGAAAGCGACTGCGCCCGCAGGCCTGATTCAGGAGAGCCCTTCTACCGGTGAATCCAGCACCAGACTTCTCTCTTTCTTTGGTAGAGTAGGGTATAACTACAAAGGCAAATACTTTGCGAACTTCAACTTAAGACGTGACGGCTCTTCTCTCTTTGCAGAAAGCAACCGCTACGGTACATTCCCTTCAGCGTCTTTGATGTGGCGTGCGGCAGATGAGCCCTTCATGGAATCTGCCCAGGATTGGTTGAGTGACCTGAAAGTGCGTTTAAGCGTTGGTACAGTAGGAAATAACCGAATTGGGGTTGACTTGTTCAGAACCATGTACACAGCCGGTACCAATGACGGGTATGCCTTCAGTGAGGCCATTACCCCGGGGTATGTGGCTCCTACGTTAGCCAACCCATTCCTGGTGTGGGAGTCTACGCTCTCTAAAAACCTGGGGGTTGACTTTGCCTTCTTCAAAAACCGCTTAACTGGTTCAGTAGATGTGTACCAGAACAAAACAAAAGACCTGCTCTTAGAAGCCACCATTCCGCAGACCAGCGGCTATACTACCCAGCTCCAAAACATTGGCGAAACCGAAAACAGAGGGATTGAGCTTCAGTTGGGCGGCGTAGTGGTAGATAAAGGTGATTTCAGATGGAATGCCAATTTCAACATCGCAAAAAACCAGAATAAGATTGTGAGTTTGGGTCTGGATCCTTCCGGGCAGCCTAAACAGTCTTATCTGGTACAGTCCGGTTGGGTGAACTCCCTGGAAGACTTCAAAGTAGAGGTAGGGCAGCCCGTAGGCCAGTTCTATGGCTATGTAACAGACGGCTACTATACAGTTGATGACTTCAACGCCACTTTCAACGCCTCTACCAATACCTGGACCTATGTATTGAAAGAAGGGATTGCCAATACCTCAAGCGTAGCCTTGGGTAACAGACAACCCCAGCCAGGTGACTTAAAATTGAAGGACCTCACAGATGATAACAACTCCCTGATCTCCACTTCTGACCGTACCGTTCTGGGCAACGCCCAACCTAAGTTCACCGGTGGTTTTAACCAGCAGTTTGCTTACAAGGGTTTTGACCTGAGCTTATTCTTGGTGTTCTCTTACGGCAATAAAGTGTACAACGCCAACAAGCTGGAGTTTACTACTCAATACACCACCAGAGACAACAACATGCTGGCCCTGATGAATGACCGCTTTAAGTTGTATGATGACAAAGGACAAAGAGTGTCAAACCCTGATGAGCTGAAAGCCCTGAACGCTAACGCGAAATACTGGAGACCCTCTTTAGGAAACTACTTCATGCACTCTTTTGCCATTGAAGACGGCTCTTTCCTAAGAATCAGTAACCTGACCTTGGGGTACAGCATTCCTGAGGCGCTGGTGAAAAGAACCAGAGTTATCTCCAAACTTAGAGTCTATGCCACGGTGAACAACCTGCACACCTTCACCAAATACACCGGGTATGATCCAGAGGCCAACACCAGAAGAAATTCACCTCTCACCCCAAGTGTTGACTACGCCGCTTACCCGCGCAGCAGGTTCATCTTAGGTGGTATTAACGTTACTTTGTAATTTTTTGAAAGAGCAACAATGAAAAGAAATATCTTAAAAAGCTTTATCATTCCGCTTAGTCTTAGTGGTTTGGTGGCCATAAGCTCCTGCGAAAACTACCTGGAAGTTGAAAATCCTTCTACGCTGTCACAGGATGCCATCTTCAATAGTGTTGGCTATACAGAATCTGCCATTACCGGTATCTACAACATGCTGCCCGGCGATGACGGATACGGAAGCCGAATCTCCACGCTTTTCCCCAACGGGTCTGATGACTTTAAACTGGGCGGAGATTTTGACCCCATCTCTAGAAGTGGTATTGCCCACTTTGAGGTAGGTGCCGGTTACACTGACCTGCAAAATCCTTTCCTGCAGTTGTACAAAGGCATAGAGCGGGCCAATATCTGTATCAAATACATTCCGCTTTCTTCACTCTACACTAATGGAACTCCTGCCCAGCAGACCACCATGCGCCGGTATCTGGGAGAAGCCCTTACGCTAAGAGCCCAGTTCTACCATGAACTGATCAGAAACTGGGGTGATGTGCCGGCCCAGTTTGAGCCTTCGGCAGATATGCCTGACCTGTACCTTCCAAAAACAAACCAGGATGAAATCTATGACCGGCTATTAGCTGATTTAGCTACCGCTGCTGATTTAATTCCCTGGAGAGGAGAATCTGGTTCACCTACTACCAGAGTAACCAAAGGAGCGGTGAAAGCACTCCGGGCCAGAATTGCGCTGGCAAGAGGTGGTTATGCCTTGAGAAGAGACAGCAAAGTGGTAGAGCGCAGAGCCAACTATAAAGACTTCTACAAGATTGCCAGAGATGAGACCTGGGCGGTGATGCAAAGTAAACAGCATGCTTTGAATCCCAGCTATGAGAATGTGTTCAGAAGTCTGCACGGGAATGGGGTAACAGACCCAACCAATGAGCACGTGTGGCAAGTAGGCGCCTTTGGCGGAAATGCCAGAACAGATACGAAATTGGGTTACGGTAACGGTCCAAGAATTGCCGAGGCAAGTACCTATGGTCGGGCCAACGGTTTGGTGGAAGCGGTGCCTACCTATTTCTATGAGTTTGACTCTATTGGAGACTCCAGAAGAGACGTAACGCTTGCCTACTTCCAGGTAGATACCAAAGCCAACAATGACAATAAATTACTGACCACCCCTCTGCTGATGAGAGAAGGTAAATTCAGGAAATACTGGACCAACATTGCCGGTACCAACCAGACCCTGGGTATCAACTGGCCGCTGATCAGATATGCAGATGTGCTACTCATGTTCGCTGAAGCCGAGAATGAACTGAACGGACCTACCGCTGCGGCCAAAGCGGCCCTGGAGGAAGTTAGGAAAAGAGCTTTCCTTGATGAGTGGGAAAACAGAATGCCTGCCACCCCAACGTCTAAAGATGAGTTCTTCAAAGCCATTGTACAGGAACGCTATTTAGAGTTCGGCGGCGAGGGCGTCCGGAAGTATGACTTAATCCGTTGGAACCTGCTGGAAGCCAGAATTCTGGAAGTGCGCGCAGACCTACGGTCCATGATGACCAGCACCGGCCGTTATGCCAATGTGCCGCAGTACGTGTACTATAAACCTACTCCGTTATTAGGCCCTAACGCTAGCGCGCGGCAAGAAATGCTGGACTTCAACTTGCTGGGAGGGAATGTGAACAAAGTGATGTATGAGCCGGCTACTGCCACCACTGCAGATGGGTATACCAAAGTAAGCTGGGCACAGTCTATCACTGAGGCGCACATCACCGGACCTACCAGAGGGTTTGCCAGTCAGTTTAAGAAGAACCATTCTGAGTTGTTCCCCATCTTTAATGGGATTATAAGCCAGAATTACAGACTTACACAAGACTACGGGTATTAATAGAAGCTTTTGACTTAAAATCAGATATAGAAATGAAGACATTACGTTCAAAATTCTTCCAGTTAATATACCCGGCGTGCCTGCTGCTGGTAATAGGAGTGGCCTCCTGTAAAGAGGATGAAGAAAACCTGGCGCCTATGCGCATGTTCCAGCCGGCAGGCGTGATTGCCTCCACCAGCGGGGAATCCAACGTGAAGTTGACCTGGAAAACCCCACCCAACACGGTTGCCGGAAGCGTGACTTATGCTGTGGAAGTAGCCAAAGACACGTTGTTTGCCACCCCGGTGGTGTTCAAAGGTACTACTGATACTACTGGTATTACTATTACAGATGACCAGATCACGCCCAAGCAAATGTATTTCGCCCGGGTGAAGACCATTTCAAAAAACAGTTCAGGAGAGGAATCAAAATGGCTGGTAAGCAACCGATTCTCTATTAGAGGAGCGCAGTTGTTCCTGGATAACCCGGTGAAAAGCTCAGACGTGTCTGACCGCGCCGTACGGTTACGCTTCACCTCCAGAACTGAGCTGACCAAGATAGTGCTGACTAGTGAAACAGGAGCAACCAGAGAAGTTTTGCTTACCCAGGCTGACCTGACTTCAGGGACTGTGTTGGTAGATAACCTGGCCGGTAAAACCACCTATACCGCTGAACTGTTTGCCGGCACTAAGGGCAGGGGAACCACTTCTTTCAGAACCAGCGAGCCTCTTGCCGGTAACCTGATTGATTTAAGAGGGATTACTAACCGTCCAGGCGTGTTGCAGGACACTCTTCCTCAGATACCCAACGGCAGCACCGTAATCCTGAAGCGTGGCCTTACCTATAACATCACCTCTGCTATCAACCTGGATAAATCTGTGACCATTACCAGCGGATCTGATTTGACGGTGCAGAACCTGGCTTCTATCTATATGCCAAGTAACTTCAACATCACCGCTGGAAGCAACATCGACTACCTGGTATTCAAAGACGTGAACATGTCAAGTGATAATGCCACCTCCAGATACGTGTTCAACATCAGCAATGCTTCAACCATTAAAGCCATGACTTTTGATAACGTAAGGGCCAGCATGTTTAGAGGTATTGTAAGATTGCAGACAGCACCAACTACTATTACAGATTTTACTGTGAATAATAGCGTGTTGGATAGCCTTGGCAGCTACGGCGTGATCAATGTAGACGTGGCTACTTCCAAAGTGGAGAACATAGTAATCAAAAACTCAACTATCTACAAAGCAGAGAAAATAGTCACTAGCAAAAACAACTCTACCTCCGTGCTGATTGAGAATGTAACAGTGAATGAATCACCTTTAGCAGGTAACTATCTGGTAGACTATGCTACTTCACCTACCAACAATGTGACAAATGGAATAAAGATCAAAAATTCTATTCTGGGAATTGGGAAAGCAGGTAGCCAAGCCATTAGAGGAGTAAGAGCTAATGCTGCTACTTTGGTAGAGGCTACAGGAACATATACCACCGCAGATTATGTGACTTCTTCCAACGCTATTCCTGGCGTGACGCCTTATTCTGCTACTTCGCTCAACCTGTGGCAAGATCCTAAAAACGGAAACTTCCGCTTTAAGGATGCCGCCTTCCCGGGCAAAGCCACGGCTGGTGACCCAAGATGGAGAAATTAAGTTGATCACCAGGTGCAGCCTTAAAGGGCTGCACCTGGTTTACTTTTCTAAGATGCACACCTCCCCCCTAAAAGTCAGTACGCTTATCCTTTTCCTAGGCCTTTCTGCCAGCTTAGGTTTAACCAACTGTAAAGGTTCCCAGCCAGACCCTAGCCCAGTACAGGAGGAAGTTGGGCCCACGCCGGTGCAGGAAACCGCCCTGGCGTTCCCGGGGGCCGAAGGATTCGGGAAAGAAGCGACCGGAGGCAGGGGAGGAGTAGTCATCTATGTGACCAATTTAAATGATGCAGGCGCCGGCAGCTTACGCGAAGCCGTGAACAAGACCGGGGCCAGAATCATTCTCTTTAAAGTATCAGGTACCATCGCCCTGAAGTCAAACCTGACCATTAATAACGGCAACGTGACCCTGGCCGGCCAAACCGCGCCCGGCGACGGCATTACGGTCAAAAACTACCCGGTTTCGGTGAACGCAGATAACGTGATCATCCGGTTCATGCGGTTCAGGATGGGAGACGAGGGAGATCAGGAGGCAGACGCCCTGGGCGGACGGTTCCATAAAAACATTATCGTGGATCACTGCTCCATGAGTTGGTCAACGGATGAGTGTGTGTCTTTCTACAACAATGAGAATTTCACCATGCAGTGGTCCATTATTGCCGAGAGCCTCCGGAATTCAGTGCATGATAAGGGAGCCCACGGGTACGGCGGCATCTGGGGCGGCAAAAACGCCTCTTTCCACCATAACCTGATGGCCCACCATGATAGCCGCGACCCGCGGTACGGCGAAGAGGCCGGAAAGGCATTTGCCTTGACGGATTTAGTAGATGTGCGCAACAACGTCTTCTACAACTGGGGCCCAACCAACAATGCCTATGGCGGCGAGGCCATGAACATCAACATCGTTAACAACTACTACAAGCCTGG
The DNA here is from genome assembly GCF_054781795.1 of Rufibacter soli. NCBI lineage: Bacteria > Pseudomonadati > Bacteroidota > Cytophagia > Cytophagales > Hymenobacteraceae > Rufibacter > Rufibacter soli. The sequence continues at coordinate 1,073,347 of NZ_BAAGTS010000002.1, forward strand.
CCCGGCTTCTACTAAACTGGACCGTATTTTCTCCCCTGATAAAAACAAGATTGCCGGCACCGAAGTCTATGACATTTGGGGCAAATTCTTCATTGACGGCAACGTGGTGGAAGGCAGAACCAACCCAACCAATGACAACTGGACCTACGGCGTGTACAACCAATTCCATGGCAGCTACGGCACCGTCTCAGAGGCAGACAAAACGGCCATGCGCCGGGCAACCCCACACCCCATCAACAACAACGTTTCTACCCACACCGCACTGGATGCTTACAATAAAGTACTGGCCTGGGCCGGGGCTTCTCTGAAACGGGACGCGGTAGACCTTAGGATTTTGGATAACGTGCAGAAAAAGAGTTTTTCCTTTCCGGGGTCAAAAGGCAGCACCAATGGCATTATTGACTCGCAGGCTGATGTAGGCGGCTGGCCCGAACTCCAGTCAACTACGGCGCCGGTGGACACTGATAATGACGGCATGCCCGATGCCTGGGAAACAGCCATGAAACTGGACCCTGCTAAATCACAGGCCAACGGCAAAAATCTGAGTACTGGTTATGACAATGTAGAGGTGTACCTCAATAGCCTGGTCAAACAGATCATGGACGGGCAGAAATAGAATTCTGTTTTGAGCCCGTTTTTCTGAAAACAGGCTCAAAACTGGAAAGGCTATTATGTCCCTGTTATAAGTAAAGGGCCTCAAATTCCTGGCTAACACCAACGCGGTTTCTGTTGTGAGCTTACTCAAAGCGGCAGATGCTTGAAACTTGAATTACCATTAAAATTATGAATAGAAAGTACCCTTCCTGGTTATCGCTTGTGTTAGGTTTGTCCCTTCTCTTTCACTTCGGTTGCGCCTCTACCCAGAGTTCTTCTTCTGCTGAGTTTCCTGAGTCCTTCACGGTGCAAGTAACCAACCCGCTCAAGCGCCAGCGTGAAAGTGTGTTGGTGCTCATCAAGGAAAGCGATCTGCCCAAGCAGGGAGCCGGCTTTAACCAGAACGCCTTTATTGTCACCGATGGGGCCACTGAGGTTCCCAGCCAGTACAACGCCAAAGATACCTTCAACAAGGGCATTGCCCTAGTGCTGGACAACATGAAACCGGGGGAGACCCGCCAGCTGACGGTACGGTATAATAAGACGGGCACCAACAAACGCACCTACACCAAGCGCACCCAGGCCGAGCTTTCCAAAAAAGTAGGCGGCAAGTTTGAGAACCGCAAATACATTGGCGGCACCTTCCAGAACATTGACTCGCTGCGCGTGCCTGATGAGGTAACCGACCATTCTTTCTTTTTGCGCTATGAAGGCCCGGGCTGGGAATCAGACAAGGTCGCCTACCGCTTTTACCTGGACTGGCGCAATGGCGTGGACGTGTTCGGGAAAAAGACCAACAACATGGTGCTGCAACAAGTGGGCCTGGACGGCTATGATTCTTACCACAACCCGCAGCCCTGGGGCATGGACATCCTCAAGGTAGGTAAAGCCCTGGGCGTAGGATCGCTAGCCATCTTTGACAAGGACAAAGCGGTGCGCGTGGAGAAAACCGATAGTACCTATAGTAAGATCACGCAGAACGGCGACGTCTATTCCTCTATTCTCACAGACTACTACGGCTGGCAAGTGGCGGGCCAAAAACTGAACGTGCATTCCCAACTCAGCATCCACGCGGGTACCCGGCTTACGCACCACCAGATGCGCATTGAAAACGGGCAGCCACAGAACATCAGCACGGGCTTGATCAAAGACAAAGCCGCCAAACTAGTTACTTCCAAAGGCGAAGCCGGCAAGAGCTACGGCTACATTGCCACTTATGGCGCCCAGACGCTCAATACGCCGCCAGATAAGGTGGGTATTGCTGTGCTCTTCAAACCCCAGGATCTTATTTCCATCACTGAAGATCCATTGAACCACGTGGTGCAACTCAAGCCGGCTAACGGACAAGCCGAATATTACTTCCTCGCAGCCTGGGAACTGGAGCCCAACGGCATTACCACCGAGGCTCAGTTTCACCAATACCTGGCCCAGGTAGCCGAAGAACTGGCCAATCCGGTGCTGGTAAAAGTAAGCAAATAGAAGGCTGGTAACTGTCAAAGCGTTTTGAGCACGTTTTTGCCAAAACAGGCCTAAAACAGCGCCTTGTAAATAAATAAGAAATAAGCCTTGGTTCTCCTTTCTTAAAAGAGCCAGCAGGTCCATTAATAGTTAAAATTGCCCATGAACACGCACCGCACCTTTTCCAAAATCGCCCTATTAGGCGTTGCTTTCCAATGTTTAAGCCTGACCGGTTGCGCCCAGAAAACCACCCCGGTGGCGGCGCAGCCAGCCCCCAAGGCCGCTTCTACATCAGAGGCAGGCAAAGCCCTGGCGTTTCCGGGGGCCGAAGGTTTCGGAAAGTACACGACCGGCGGCCGCGGCGGACAGGTAGTGGTGGTTACCAATTTGAATGACAACGGACCCGGCAGCCTCCGCGAAGCCATCCGGAAAAAAGGACCGCGTATTATTGTGTTTGCCGTGTCTGGGTACATTTCTCTGGAGTCCCCGCTGGACATCAACAACGGTGACCTCACCATTGCCGGCCAATCCGCCCCCGGCGATGGAATTGGCCTTAAAAACTTCCAGGTGAGCATTAAAGCCGACAACGTGATTGTGCGCTACCTGCGGTTCAGGCTAGGCGAGGAGAAAGCCCAGCAAGCCGATGCGTTTGGGGCCAACAAGGGTACCCGTAACATCATCATTGACCATTGCTCCATGAGTTGGGCCACCGATGAGGGTGCCTCTTTTTACCGGAACCAGGACTTCACCTTACAGTGGTCCATTATTTCAGAAGCGCTCACCGCCTCCGTCCATGCCAAAGGCGAACATGGGTACGGCGGAATCTGGGGAGGGCACGGTGCTTCTTTCCATCATAACCTTATTGCCAGCAATGACAGCCGGAACCCCCGGTTCAGTGGGTCCAGTACTACTCCCAACTCACCGGAGGAGCTAGTGGATTTTACCAACAATGTCATTTACAACTGGGGCCAGAACAACATTTACGGGGGAGAAAAGGGCCGCTATAACATGGTCAATAACTACTTCAAGGCCGGTCCAGCAACGCCGGCTTCTAAAAAGAACCGGTTAGTGAATCCCTCGCAGCCGTATGGCAAATTCTTTGTACAGGGCAACTTCATTGAAGGCTTTCCGGCCATTTCAGAGAACAACTGGGCGGGGGGCGTGCAATGTGACCACCCAGACTCTGTGAAAGTAACCAGCCAATTCCCGGTAACCGCCATTGCTGTGCAAAACCCTAAAGAGGCGTTTGAGGCGGTGCTGGCCAAAGCCGGGGCAAGCTTCAAAAGAGACGCGGTAGATGCCCGGGTGGTGGCAGAGGTAAGAACCGGGAAATCAACCGCCGGAAAGCGGAAGAACGGGCTCATTGACTCCCCCACAGACGTAGGCGGCTACCCCGAACTGAAATCAACCCCTGCCCCGGAAGACAAAGACCAAGACGGCATGCCCGATGCCTGGGAACTGAAGCAGAAACTGGATCCCACCAAAGCCACAGACGCGGCGGCGTTCACCCTGGACAAGCAATACTCTAACATTGAGGTGTATCTCAACAGCCTGGTAAAGTAAAAAAAGCATGAAGAAGTGGACCGCGGTTATTTTTTTGGTTCTGGTAGGTTTCCTGGCCCAGGCACAGCAGAAAAAGCTGGTGGTGGCCCAGGACGGAAGCGGTGACTACACCACCATCCAGACGGCCCTGGACGCCATTCCCGCGTTCCCCGAGGAGCGCCTGGAGATCCATATCAAGAACGGGGTCTACAAAGAAAAGCTGGTCATCTCCTCCTGGAAAACCAGAATCTCCTTCATCGGCGAGGACCGCGACAAGACCATTATTGTTTGGGATGACTATTCCGGCAAGGGTGCCATTAACACCTTTACCTCTTACACCGTGCTGGTGCAGGGCAATGAGTTCAGGGCGGAGAATCTCACGTTTGAGAACAGCGCCGGTCCGGTAGGGCAGGCCGTGGCCCTGCACGTAGAGGCTGACCGCTGTGTGTTCAAAAACTGCCGCATTCTGGGCAACCAGGATACCATTTACGCCGGCGTAGATAATAGCCGCCAGTATTACGTGAACTGCTACATTGAAGGCACCACCGACTTTATCTTCGGGCCGGCCACGGCGGTCTTTGAGAACTGCACTATCCATACCAAGAAGAACTCCTACATCACCGCCGCCTCTACCCCCCAGGGCCAACCGCACGGGTTCGTGTTCCTCAACTGCAAATTAACAGCCTCCCCAGAAGCCACTAAAGTCTACCTGGGCCGTCCTTGGCGACCTTACGCGCAGACGGTTTTCCTGAACACCCAGATGGGTGCCTTCATCAGGCCTGAAGGTTGGCACAACTGGAAAAAGCCCGAGGCCGAGAAAACCACCTTCTACGCCGAGTACAAATCAAAAGGCCCGGGTGCCGCGCCAGAAAAAAGGGAACCCTGGTCTAAGCAACTGACTAAAAAAGAAGCGAAGAAACTGATGCCCGAAGTCATCCTGGCGGGCCAGGACAAGTGGAACCCCAACAAATAACAGTGATTCCGTTTTGAGGGCGTTTTTGCCAAAACAGGTACAAACCAGCCTTCACCAGAAATGAATTGATTTTGTGATTATGAAAAAGCTTACCTCTTATACCCTCTTATTGATTGTCTTGCTGAGCGTGGCCTGCCGGTCTGGGCAGACCGCGGCAGAAGGCCAGGCGGCGGCCAATTCCTCTGGCAAGCCTTGGTCTGTCTGGATGGCAGATTCAGAGATGAAGCGCAGTCCCCAGGGCTGGATGATTGACTTCCGGCCAGAGCCGAAGTGGGATTACACCCAGGGCCTGTTCGCCAGCGCCCTGGAACGCGTCTGGAAACGCACCGGTGACCGCAAGTACCTTACCTACATCAAGGCCTTCGCAGATACCATGATCACCGCCGATGGCAAAATCAAAACCTATAAGAAAACCGATTACAACATTGACCGCGTGAACCCAGGTAAGTTCCTGATTGCGCTGCACAAAGAAACGGGCCAGCAGAAATACAAGATTGCCCTAGATGAGCTGCGTGACCAGATGCGCACCCATCCGCGCACGTCTGAAGGCGGCTTCTGGCATAAGAAAATCTATCCGCACCAAATGTGGCTGGACGGGCTCTACATGGCCTCCCCGTTCCTGGCCCAGTACGGTGCTACCTACAATGAACCCGCTGTGTTTGATGACGTGGCCAACCAGATCATTCTGGTAGATAAGCACACCTATGTCAAGGAGAAGAACCTGTTCTACCACGGCTGGGACGAGAAACGCGAACAGCCCTGGGCTGATAAAAAAACCGGTCTTTCGCCCAACGTGTGGGGCCGCGCCATGGGCTGGTACGCCATGGCCCTAGTAGACGTGCTGGATTTCATGCCTAAGAACCACCCCAAGCGGGACGAGATCCTGAAGATTACCCAGAAAATGGCCACCGCCATCACGCAGTACCAGGATTCTAAAACCGGTCTTTGGTGGCAGGTGGTGGACCAGGGTGGCCGCGAAGGCAACTACCTGGAAGCCTCGGCCTCCAGCATGTTCACCTATTTCCTGATTAAAGCCTCTAAACAGGGCTACATTGACCAGAAGTACCGCCAGGTGGCTCAGAAAGGCTACAACGGCATCTTGAACAACCTCATCAAAAAGAACGCCGATGGCACTATCAGCATAACGCAAGTGTGCGCCGTGGCAGGGTTGGGCGGTACGCCGTACCGCTCAGGTACCTATGAGTACTACATCAACGAAGAGAAGCGCGACAATGACCCCAAGGCGGTGTCGCCGTTCATCATGGCCTCTCTGGAGTTTGAAGAAACAGGCAAGGCATCGGCTTCAAACTAAGGCAGACATGGAGTTTAGAAAAGTAGCGGTCCTGTTCACCTTGCTTTCCCTGCTTTGGGGACAGGCCCAGGCGCAGGCCTATGATTTTGTTGTGGCCAAAGATGGCAGCGGCCAATTTAAAACCGTGCAGGAGGCCATCAACGCTGTACCAGATTTCCGGAAGAACACCACCACTATCTTCATCAAGAAGGGCGTCTACAAAGAGAAGCTCACCTTGCCCTCTACCAAGACCGCGGTGAAGTTGGTAGGTGAGGATGTGCAGAAAACCGTCCTGACTTACGATGACTTCGCCAGCAAGAAAAACCGCTTTGGTGAGGAGATGGGTACCACCGGCTCTACCAGTTTCTTTGTGTACGGCGATGACTTCACCGCCGAGAACCTCACCTTTGAGAACTCATCGGGACCGGTAGGGCAGGCGGTGGCGGTGCGGGTAGACGGGGATAAAGTACACTTCAAGAACTGCCGCTTTCTGGGTTTCCAGGATACCCTATACCCGCATGGCGAGAAAAGCCGCCAGTATTACCAGAACTGCTACATTGAAGGCACCACCGATTTTATCTTCGGGTGGTCTACGGCTGTGTTTGAGAACTGCGAGATCTTCGCCAAGAAAGGCGGTAACTACGTGACGGCCGCCTCTACCATTGAAGGGCAGCCCTACGGCTTCGTGTTCCTCAACTGCCGCCTGACCGGCGATGCCCCCGAGAAATCCTATTACCTGGGCCGCCCTTGGAGACCCTTCGCCAAAACCGTGTTCATCAACAGCTACCTGGGCAAACACATTAACCCATTGGGCTGGCATAACTGGAACAAACCTGAAGCTGAGAAGCAGGTGCTGTACGCCGAGTATAATTCCACCGGCCCCGGCGCCTCTAAAACCGAGCGCGTGAAATGGTCCAAACAACTGACCACGGAGCAAGCCAAAGATTACACCCTGGAAAAGATCTTCGGGGACTGGAACCCATTGGCCGTGAAGACCGCCCCGCAGGCCGGGAAATAGAAAAAAGACATGCTTTCTGTTTTAGGCCCGTTTTCAGAAAAACAGGCCTAAAACAGAAAGCAGAACTCAAGTGATAATCGGCCGCAAGGCTACAGATAGTATTCTTTTTGAAGGGGAAGGGCGCTGAGAGAATGTAGCTACGGCTATCCGGCAAAACGCATTTGAATAACAAATACGGAACCCGTTTTGCAGGCTTGACTAGCGCTCCCTCCCCTTTAAAAGGAAATCTCAGATTGGGTTTCGTCTAAACCCAGAAACCTTACGCCAACCCCTAACCCCTGAAGGAAATGAGTACACAGCTACAAAAAATGATTCCCCTGGCCATGGCGCTGTTGCTGGCTTGCGCCGGAATAGGGCAGGCGCAGCAGCTGGCTTTCCCGGGGGCCGAGGGCTTTGGGCGGTTCACTACCGGTGGCCGCGGCGGGACTGTGCTGGAGGTTACCAATCTCAATGACGCAGGTACGGGCAGTTTCAGGGCGGCGGTATTGGCTACAGGTCCCCGCACCATTGTGTTCCGGGTGAGCGGCACCATTAAACTGTTAACCTCTCTGACCATTAAAAGCGGTGACCTGACCATTGCCGGACAAACCGCGCCCGGTGACGGCATCTGCATCAGCAACCAGACCGTGATGATAGACGCCGACAATATCATTATCCGGTATATGCGGTTCAGGTTAGGTGATGGAGCCCAGGTAGACAATGACGCCATTTGGGGCCGCAACCGCCAGAATATTATATTAGACCATTGCACCATGAGTTGGTCGGTAGACGAGACGGCCAGTTTTTACCTCAACAAGAATTTCACCATGCAATGGTGCCTGCTCAGCGAAAGCCTATTCCGGTCGGTGCATGACAAAGGGGACCACGGCTATGGCGGAATCTGGGGCGGCGACCATGCAACCTTTCACCATAATCTGTTGGCGCACCACACCAGCCGGAACCCCCGGTTCAACGGCGGCGGCCGCTCCGGTATCAATGGCGGTACCTACCCAAATGAACACGTAGATTTCCGGAACAATGTGATCTACAACTGGGGCGGCAACAGTGCCTACGGCGGCGAGAACGGCAATTATAACATGGTCAACAATTACTACAAATATGGGCCTGCCACGTCTAGCGGAGTACGGTCGCGTATTGTGCAGGTGTCGTTTGAGTCTTTACCCACCTGGGGGCCGGGCTATGGCAAATTCTACATCACGGGCAACTACGTGCACAATAACGCTACGGTCACGGCAGATAACTGGAACGGCGGCGTGAATTATGACTCCAGCCTTCCTACAGACCAAAGGCCCAATGTCAGGCTGCAAGCGCCCATTGAGTACCACATGGCTACAGACCACACCGCCGTACAAGCCTATGAGTCGGTACTTGAGCAAGTGGGGGCCAGCCTGAAGCGCGATGCGGTAGATACCAGAATCATTAATGAAGTACGCAACGGCACGGCTACCTTCGGGGGAGCTTATGGGGCCGCCAAAGGCATCATTGACACCCAGGCAACCGTAGGCGGCTGGCCAGCATTGGCCACTTTGCCGGCCCCAACTGACACTGACAAAGACGGCATGCCAGATGCCTGGGAAACCACCAATGGCCTGAACCCCAATGACGCCGCAGACCGTAACGCAGACGCCAATGGCAACGGGTACACCAACCTGGAAGAATACCTCAACAGCCTGGTGGCCAGTTCCAACCTCACCGGCCTTGAAGAAGAAAAAGACGCCTTGGCTACCGCGGTGTATCCCAATCCTTTCTCCGGGGGTACCACCTTCACCTTCCAGGCCGCGCAAAAAGGACAGGCCACGGTAACGGTGTCAGACCTGGCCGGCAGAAAAATAAGCACGCTGTTAAATCAGCAGATAGCCCCCGGCGCCCAGGAAGTGAAATGGAACGGCACCGACGCCAAAGGCAGAAAAGTAGCCCCTGGCCTGTACCTGATCACCTTGCAACTGGGCCAGCACCGGGTAGTGAAGCGGGTGGCGTTGGTGCGGGAATAAGCAGAAATACGTTTTAGGCCCGTTTTTTAGAAAACAGGCTTAAAACAGGAAAGCAGAAATGGCAGGAAGATTGGAAGCAAAGCTGAAGGGCCTTTCTCCAGATCTAAGTTCTTAACCAAAAAAGTAATCATGCAAACCAGGTATTACCTTGTCGGGCTTAGTTTTTTGTTCGCTTGCCAGACTGAAAAAACATCTTTAAACCCGTCTGCGTCTCTGGCGGCCCCCACCGACGAAACGTCTAAAGTGTGGGTGTCTGACCTGGGCAACAGCACGTTCCAAAACCCGGTTATTGACGCCGACTATTCAGACCCTGATGTGTGCCGCGTGGGAGATGACTTTTACATGACCTCCTCCAGTTTCAACTCCATTCCGGGTTTGCAGATTCTGCACTCCAAAGACTTGGTGAACTGGAAGATTATTGGCTATGCCCTTGACCGCTTACCGCCGTATGACCACTTCAGCAAACCGCAGCATGGCAACGGCGTGTGGGCTCCTTCCATTCGGTACCACAAAGGCGAGTTCTATATTTACTGGGGAGACCCGGACTTCGGGATTTACATGGTCAAGACCAAAAATCCGGCCGGCCGTTGGGAAGCCCCGGTGCTGGTGATGGAAGGCAAGGGTTTGATTGACTCTTGCCCGTTCTGGGATGAGGACGGCCAGGCTTACCTGGTACACGGCTGGGCCGGAAGCCGGGCGGGTATCAAAAGCATTCTTTCCCTTAACCGCATGAACCCCGAAGGCACCAAGGTGCTGGATGAAGGCGTGATGATTTTTGACGGGCACGACGCGCATCCCACCGTAGAAGGCCCCAAGTTCTACAAGCGCAATGGCTATTACTACATCTTCGCGCCGGCGGGCGGTGTGGCTACGGGTTGGCAACTGGTACTGCGGTCTAAGAATATTTATGGGCCCTATGAAGAGAAAATAGTGATGGATCAGGGCAAAACGCCTATCAACGGTCCGCACCAAGGTGCCTGGGTAGACACCAAAAGTGGTGAAGACTGGTTCCTGCATTTCCAGGATAAGGAAGCCTATGGCCGCGTCATGCACCTGCAACCCATGAAATGGGTAAAGGACTGGCCCGTGATCGGGGAGGACCCAGACGGTGACGGCAAAGGCCAACCGGTCTTGACCTACAAGAAACCGAACGTAGGCAAAACCTACCCCGTTGTGACGCCCCAGGAATCTGATGAATTCACAAACCCCACGCTGGGCATGCAGTGGCAATGGCACGCCAACCCCAAAGCCACCTGGGCCTTTACCACCAACAAAGGCTTTTTACGCCTCTTCACCGACCAGATGCCCCAGGGCGGCAAAAACCTCTGGGACGTACCCAACCTGCTATTGCAGAAGTTTCCGGCCGGGGCGTTTACCGCCACCACTAAAGTCAAATTCACCCCTAACCCCAAGCTCCAGAACGAGCGCGTAGGGCTGGTGGTGATGGGCATGGACTACGGGTACGTGTCGGTGGTGAACCGAAAAGACGGCCTGTACCTGACCTATAACACCGCCAAGAAAGTAGAGAAAGGCACCGCAGAAACCGAGCAGGTGCTAGGCAAATTGACCGGCTCTGAAGTGCATTTCCGGGTGCAGGTAAGCAAGGGTGCCCAGTGCCAGTTCAGCTATTCAGAAGACGGCCAGACGTTCAAGAATGCCGGCAGCCCCTTCACCGCCGTGCCAGGCAAATGGATCGGCGCCAAAGTAGGCCTTTTCGCCCTACGCGAAGACAAAACCAATGACTCCGGCTACGCCGATTTTGACTGGTTCAGAATCACGAAATAACAATTTTCCGTTTTAGGGCCGTTTTCCCAAAAACAGGCTTAGAACGGAAAACAGAAAAAGGGGAGGGCGTGAGGCGCTTCCAGGTTAACCAAACAGTAACAAACCGCATTACCGCTTAAAGAGTATCTATATGAAAAATGTATTAAAAAGCAGCCTGTTGTTGACGTTGGGAGTAGCCAGCCTGCTACAATTTTCCTGCCAACGCCAGCCGTCGGGTGGTGGGGTGAGCACGGCTGCCGGCGCTACGGCTACCACGGCCGGGCGTAATTTTTCTAACGCCAGCGTAGAGGCTTCCATTTATGAGGGCATAGAGTTCGCCATGCCCAAAGTGAAGGAAACCAAGTTCCCGGACTATAGCGTGGCCATTACCAAATACGGAGCGGTGGGCGACGGCATCACCAAAAACACCAAAGCGTTTGAGCAGGCCATTAATGACGTGGCGGCCAAGGGCGGGGGAACGGTGGTGATTCCGCGCGGCCTTTGGCTAACCGGGCCCATTGTGCTCAAAAGCAACATTAACCTGCACGCAGACGCCGGCTCCATGGTGATCTTCAGCCGTGATTTCAATGATTACCCGGTAGTAGAAACCAGCTTTGAGGGCTTGAACACTTATCGGTGCCAGTCACCGATCTCCGGCCGGGACCTTACCAATATTGCTATTACCGGTTCAGGTACCTTTGACGGGAACGGTGACGCCTGGCGCCCGGTGAAGAAAAGTAAATTGACCAGTGCCCAGTGGAAAGAGCTTACCAAAACCGGTGTGCTCAACGCCAAAGGCGATATGTGGTACCCTACCCAAAATGCCTTGAAAGGAGACACCCAGGGCAGCAACTTCAACGTGCCAGACCTGAAGACCCGCGCCGAGTTTGAGGCCATCAAAGACTATCTTCGTCCGGTGCTGCTTAGCCTGGTGAACTGCAAGACCGTGTTGCTGGACGGCCCCACCTTCCAGAATTCCCCGGCCTGGAACCTGCACCCACTCATGTGCCAGGACATCATCTTGCGTAACCTGAACGTGCGCAATCCCTGGTACTCCCAAAACGGCGACGGCCTGGATTTGGAGTCCTGCAAAAACGCGCTGGTCTACAACAACACCTTTGACGTAGGCGATGACGCCATCTGCTTCAAGTCCGGCAAAGACAAAGATGGCCGTGACCGCGGCGTGCCCACAGAGAACGTGATCGTGAAAAACAACGTGGTGTACCACGGCCACGGCGGGTTTGTGGTGGGTAGCGAGATGTCTGGTGGCGTGAAAAACGTGCACGTGTCTAACTGTACCTTCATGGGCACGGATATTGGGCTTCGGTTTAAGAGTACGCGTGGCCGGGGCGGCGTGGTAGAGAACATCTGGATCTCCAACATTGACATGATCAACATCCCTACCCAGGCCATTAGCTTTAACTTGTTTTACGGCGGCAACAGCCCGGTGCTGGAAGAAGACCAGCGCGCCGGTGACGAGGCCCGGGTAGAAAAGCTGGTACCGGTCACGGAAGAAACGCCTTCGTTCAAAAACATCTGGATGAAGAACATCACCGTGTCTGGTGCGGAAGAGGCCGTGGCCCTGCAAGGCTTACCGGAAATGAACCTGCAGAACGTGAACATTGAAAACTCTTTCCTGAAAGCCAAAAGAGGAATCAGCGCGGTAGATGCCACCGGTATTACCTTGACCAATGTGCAGGTGATCACCGAGAAAGGCCCCGCCCTAACCATTTACAATAGCAAGGACGTGCAGGTGCAGGGCCTAACCGGTAACCAAACCAAAGAGCCCATGGTGAAAGTACTGGGGCCCTTAACCAAGAACGTGCGCCTGGCCAGCAAAGACTTTTCTAATGCCGCCACCCAGGTTTCGAAAGGAAAGGACCTGGGCAAAACGGCCGTCACGTTAAAATAATGAAAACCGGGGTGGGGCTATGCACCGGTTCCACCCCTTCGTTTTTTCAAATTTGAAAACTATGAACAAGCAATCTTTTTCGGTTTTGCTGCTGGTGTTATGTCTTGTGGCCATGTCCTTTGCGCCCTCTAAAAAGAAAATAACGCACGTGTACCTGGTAGGTGACTCCACGGTAGCCGATTATTCTGATTATGACGGCGAAGAGTACCTCAACAAACGCTACCCGGTGATGGGGTGGGGGCAGGTGTTCCAGCCTTTCCTTCGGCCAGACAGCCTGGCCAAACTCAGGTTCCTGATCAAGGCAGACAGCGCCGTGGTGCTGGACAAGGCCCGTGGAGGCCGCAGCACCCGCACCTTCTTTGAGGAAGGCCGTTGGGCGCAGGTATACCAAAACCTGCAGAAGAATGATGTGGTCATGATTCAGTTCGGGCATAATGACGCGGCAGTTGACAAGCCGGAGCGTTACGTGAACATTCAGGGCTACAAAGAGTACCTGCGCCTGTACGTCAACCAGACCCGGCAGAAAGGCGCTACGCCCATTCTGCTCACGCCCGTTACCCGCAACTACCCCTGGAAAGACGGCAAGATTGGCAACGTGCACGGCGAGTACCCACAGGCGGTGAAAGACGTGGCCAAGGAACTGAACGTGCTGCTTATTGACTTGCAACAGCTATCCATTGATTCCTTCTCGGCCAAAGGCCAGGAGTTTGTCTCTGCCAATTACTTTATGAACCTGCCCGCCGGAAAGTTTAAGAACTACCCCGATGGCCAGAAAGACAACACCCACTTCCAACCTGATGGTGCCCGCGAAGTGGCCCGCCTGGTATTTGAAGGCATGAAGGGTTTGAAGGCCAGATAAACGGTTGAAGTCTGAAAAGAGGTGTTCTGGCGGGGGATTATTTTTTCCTGTAAAACGCAATCGATTGCGCATTTAGGAAGGCCGAAAACCTAAAATTCTGTATAATAGCGGAGCTCTGCCGAAAGAATGCTGGTGATGACAGGTGTTTATTTTAAATTGGAAGCATGAAGTGGTTGACCAGAAAGCTGTCCTTTCTTTTAGGTGTTTGGGTGTGTTGGATAGGAGCTATGCCCTTAGTCCAGGCCCAGTTCCTGCCTTTCAAGGGGCAAACCGCATATAACGCCTATCTGGTGCGGCAGCTCCACCAAGTGTATGATGCGCGCCGCGAAAAAATCGCCAAAGCCCTGGCCTCTCCCGAAGGGGTGAAATCCTACCAGGCCGAAGTGAAAAAAGAATTCCTGCGCGTTTTAGGCCCATTTCCGGAAAAACAGGCTCTAAACGCAAAAGTCACCAAGGTCATAAAACAGAAAGGCGTTCGGGTGGAGAACCTGATTTACGAAAGTCGGCCTAACCACCACGTCACGGCCAACCTGTACGTGCCAGAAGGCAAAGGCCCTTTCCCGGCGGTGCTGCTCATGAACGGCCACGAGATGACCTCCAAAGCCACTGAGTCTTACCAGAAAACCGCCCGCCTGTTTGCCGCCCACGGCTTTGTGGTGCTGTCCGTAGACCCCTACTCACAGGGGGAGCGGGTACAGCTCACCGATAAAGCCGGCAAAAGCCTGACCCGCGGTTCCACTACGGAGCATACCTTGCTCAATGCGGGGGCCATCTTGGTAGGCAGCAGCCTGGCCGCCTATATGGTCTGGGACAACGTGCGGGCCCTGGATTACCTGGAAACCCGCCCCGAGGTGGATAAAACCAGATTTGGTGCCATTGGCAATTCGGGTGGCGGAACCCAGACGGCCTACTTGGTCGCCTATGATGACCGCATCAAGGTGTCGGCGCCCTGCAGTTGGTTTAGCCAGCGGGAACGGGCCATGGAACTGGCCGGTGCCCAGGACGGGTGCCAGTTCCTTCCCGGGGAAGGCCAACTGGAAATGACCGATTTCCTGCTTTTGGCTGCTCCTAAACCAGTGCTTATCCTGGCCGGGGAGAACGACTTCGTGGATTACCGCGGCACCCAAAAAGGATTCGAGGAACTTAAAAGCCTGTACACCACCATGCAGCAGCCCGACAAGGTGAAACTCTTCACCTGGCCTGACGGGCACGGCATCACCCAACCCAAGCGCGAGGCCGCCGTGACCTGGTTCCGGCAATGGCTGTACCAGGATCCGAAGCCCGTGCAGGAAGGGAATATTGGCACTCTCCCCGAAAAAGAGCTTTTTGCCACCGCTACCGGCCAGGTGAATACTGCCTTTACGCAGGAACTAACCGTCCCAGAATTAAACCAGCAATTGTATCAGCAGTTAGCCCCGCAGCGCCAGGCTTTTTTATCCCAATCCAATGAAAGTGTTTTAAAAGCCAAGGTGCGGCAAGTGATTGGCTTGACGCCGAACCAAAACCCGGTATTCACGCAGATAGAAGGGCAAACCACCACCAAGTTGTATACCCTGGAGAAAACGGTGCTCATGCGCCAGGGTGAACTGCCTTTCCCGGCGCTCGTGTATACCCCAGCCGGGCCAAGCAAACCCAGGAAAATCGTCATCCGGTTAACCGATCAGGGAAAAGGCAAAGACGCGCTGGCCAAGAACGATAGCCTGATCCATAGGGAAATGCAAGCCGGGCACGTGCTAGTACTAGCCGACCTGCGGGGCGTGGGCGAAACCCAGGATGACCCCAAACTTAATGACCCCAAATACTGGAGCTCAGAATACCGCAACGCCATTCTAAGTCTGCACCTCCAGCGCCCCTTGCTGGGGCAGCGGGTACAGGACCTGGTTTCCCTGCTGGATTATCTCCAGAACAAGCCCGACTGGAAAAAGCTGCCGGTGGCTATAGAGGCAGAGGGCGTATACGGCCCGGTGGTTACCCATGCGGTGTTCCTGGATGAGCGCATTTCCAAGGCCACCGTTTCCCGTTCCCTCACCACTTTTACGGGCTTCCTGTCGCAGCCAATCCAGAAAGACATGTTCTCCCACGTGGTGCAGGGCATTTTACAGTACTATGATTTACCAGACCTTGCCCAGAAATGCGGCAACCGGTTAACCCAGATTCCTGATGAAACTAGAGCACTTCGCCCTTAACGTAGAAAACCCCGTGGCCATGGCCGATTGGTACACCCAGCACCTGGGCCTGCGGGTGGTCCGGCAAATGCCCGAAGCGCCGTTTACCACCTTCCTGGCCGATGACAGCGGCCGTATTCTGGTGGAAATTTACCTGAACCCCGCCCATGAGGTGCCGCCTTACCGGACCATGAACCCACTGCTGGTGCACCTGGCCTTTGTGTCTGAAGACCCCACCGCCGACCAGGAGCGGCTCTGCGCCGCCGGAGCCTCCCTGGTTTCTGACCAGCACCTGCCAGACGGTTCCCACCTAATCATGCTGCGTGACCCCTGGGGATTGGCCCTGCAACTCTGCAAACGCGGCACGCCCATGCTGGCGGCCCGCGAAGCGTAATTTCTGTTTTAGGGCCGTTTTGGCAAAAACAGCCCCGAAACAGAAAAGGAACTCCGCCGCCTGGCGCAGGCGGAAGTTAATTGTTTTATATTAGCTGAAATCTACCATGAAATTTACCTTTCTCTCTTTGGTGCTGGCCGTTTCTGGGCTGGCCCTTATGTCTTTCCTTACGGTAAAAAAGAAACCCATCACGGTGTATTTGGTAGGGGATTCCACCATGTCTACCAAAGAACCCAAGGCCTTCCCGGAGACGGGCTGGGGCGTGCCGTTCGCTACGTTCTTTGACCAAACCGTGGCCGTTGACAACCACGCCAAAAACGGCCGAAGCACCAAAACCTTTCTCTCTGAAAAGCGGTGGCAAACGGTTGAGGCCGCACTCAAGAAAGGCGATTACGTGTTCATCCAGTTCGGGCATAATGATGAGGTAAAGACCAAGGCCAGTTACGCCACTGAAGAAGAGTTCACCCAGAACCTGACCCGCTTTGTGTCTGAAACCAGAAAGAAGAAGGCTATTCCCATCCTGATCACCCCTGCCGCCCGGCGTAAGTTTGATGCCAAAGGTAAAATAGAGTCCACGCATGAGGTGTATTCAGGGCTGGTGCGCGCCGTGGCCAAAAAAGAGAAGGTTTGCCTCATTGACCTGGACCAGAAAAGCCAGGCCCTGCTGCAGTCCTACGGCCCCGAAGAATCAAGACAGTTGTTCCTGCACCTTCAACCCGGTCAGCACCCTAACTATCCCACCGGCAAAGCAGATGATACCCATTTCAATGAGCGCGGCGCCCTGGAAATGGCGCAGATAGTTTTGGCAGAGGTTAAGGCCATGAAACTGGATTTGGCTAAAAGGATAAAATAAACTTATCACTGGTTTAGCCACTGCCTTCAGGTTTCCTGTTTTGGACCCGTTTTTCTTAAAACAGCCCCAAAACAGGAAACAACTTTTACACCTTGCTAAGGATGACAGCAAGCCCTTACTGGAAAGGGACGGACCTTAAAACATGAAAAACCTTTATCTTCTGCCACTTCTGTTGGGTATGCTCTTAGGCAGTGCTTCCTGTACTTCCGTGCGGCCAGTCACCTGGGGTCTGAAATCTGTAACTAACATTGCCGGGCAAAAGGTCACCGTACAAGGTAATCCGCAGGAAATAAAGGAATCTCAGCCGGCCATTGCCTTTGACGGCGTTGACGACGGATTGCTGGTGCACGCCAACCCTATAGCCGGAGCCGAGGAATTCACCATAGAGGTGCAGTTCAAGCCAAATGCCGCTTGGCCCGGCAACGTAGAGCAGCGGTTCTTGCACATAGAAGACTTGGCGCTGGGGCAACGGCGGTTGTTGCTGGAACTTCGGCTGAACAACCGCAACCAGTGGTACGCTGACTTTTTTATGCGCACAGAGAGCGCTGCCCTCACCTTGGTTGACTCTACCCAAACGCACCCGGTGGGAGAGTGGGTTACCATGACGATGGTCTACAAAGACAAAAAGCTGCAAGGGTTCGTGAACGGGCGGCTTGAACTATCCGGGGATATAGAGTACCTACCCATCCCTGCCACGGCCAAAACGTCTATTGGCACCCGCATGGACCAGCGGTCCTGGTTCAATGGGGAAATCAGAAGTATTAAGTTCTGGCCCAAGGCGATCACGCCTAAGCCATAAGCAAGGGTAATTGCAGGAAACTAACTAATTGCAGTGACCACCCTATTTTATATTCTTTTCTCTTCTCTATTTTTTTGTCATCCTGAAAGGATCTTTTGGGCGAACTAGAAAAGTGCTTAATCAGGCGTCCTTACCGGTAGCTGTCAACGTCCTTCCAGGATGACAAAAGAAGTAGAGCCACTTGAGGTTGACCAAATCAGGAATTGAAACAGCCCCAAAACGGGGATTAATGTATCAAGCAGCTTTGTGTTACAGCGTCATGTACTTGCGCACCTTCTCAATCATCTCCGTGGAGCCAATCACTAGCGGGCAGCGCTCGTGCAGGGCAGTGGGTTGTTTGTCCAGAATGCGTTCCACCCCATCGGTGGCCTGGCCGCCTGCCTGCTCGGCAATGAAAGCCAAAGGGTTGCATTCATATAGCAGGCGCAGTTTGCCGGCTGTGTTTTTAGAGGAACCGGGGTAGAAATAGATTCCACCCTTCAAGAGGTTTCGGTGGAAGTCTGCCACCAAGGAGCCAATGTAGCGGGAAGAGTATTTCTGCTCTTTACAGAAGGCAATGTAGTTCTGGATGCCCAGCGGGAAATGGCCCATGTTGGCTTCGTTGCAGCTGTACTGCTGGCCGTTGGCTGGTATCTTGATGTCTGGGTGCGAGAGGAAGAACTCGCCCAATGATGGCTCATAGGTAAAGCCGTTCACGCCGCGGCCTGTGGTGTACACCAGCATGGTTGAGGCCCCGTACAAGATATAGCCGGCTGCGGCCTGCTGCGTGCCTTTCTGCAGGCAGTCTTCCAGGGTTCCGTCCTGGCCGCCCTCAGACAACCGCCGGTAAATCCCGAAGATAGTACCAATGGGAATGTTCACGTCTACGTTGGAAGAGCCGTCCAGCGGGTCCATAGCCACAATGTACTTGGCGTTCTGGTTACCGGTATGGATAATGTCCTCGTCTTCCTCAGAGACAATGGCGCAGACCTCGCCGCCGTTGCGCAGCGCCCTGATGAACCGGATGTTGGCAATCACATCCAGCTTCTGCTGCTCTTCGCCCTGCACGTTGGTTTTGCCATACTTGCCGCTGGTGTCTGGGTCTACCCGGCTTATCTCACGGCTTACAATCTTGGCCGCCAGGGCCATGTCACGTAGCAACTGAGACAACTCACCGGTGGCATACGGAAAGTCTTCCTGCTTTCTCATGATAAACCGGTCCAGGGTGGTGCCTACGGGCAGCGCTAATGCATCATTCATACGGTAACTATTAAGGGGATAATCTGCTGGCTGAACTTATGAAAACTTGCCGGAAAGAAATAAAAAGGCCCTGCCCCTCCAACCCCGGCTGCTAGGCAAACCCGAAGTATGTTGAAGGACAGGGCCCTGGTTTATTTTATGTTCACCCACCGCAAGGCAGGTCATTCTTCCAGGGAATCCTTACAAAGATACACCGCGTTTCCACGGAATGAAATCATCTTGCTGCAGGAATTTCTCTTTGGTCTGGATGTTGCCGCTGGCTACCTCAATAATGAAGTCCAACACGTCTTCGCCCATTTCCTCAATGGTTTTCTCGCCAGAGATCACCGCGCCGGTATCAATGTCAATGATATCTGGCATGCGCTGGGCAAGTTTGGTGTTGGAGGAGATTTTGATCACCGGGGCAATAGGGTTACCGGTAGGAGTGCCCAGACCAGTGGTGAACAAGACAATGTTAGTACCCGAACCCACCAGCGCCGTGGTGCATTCTACGTCATTGCCGGGGGTGCACAGCAGGTTAAGGCCGGGCTTGGTCACATATTCTGGGTAGTCCAATACGTCCACAATAGGGGAGTTACCGCCCTTCTTGGCCGCACCGGCAGATTTAATAGCATCTGTAATCAAGCCGTCTCTAATGTTGCCCGGGCTGGGGTTCATGTCAAAACCGGACCCAACGGCCTCGGCAGATTTGGCATAGGCGCGCATCAAAGACACAAAGCGGTCTGCGGACTCCCCGCGCTCACAACGGTTGATCAATTCCTGCTCCACACCGCACAGCTCCGGGAACTCAGAAAGAACAGTTTTACCGCCCAATGCCACCAGAATATCTGAAGTGTGGCCAATGGCCGGGTTGGCCGAAATACCAGAGAATCCGTCAGAACCACCGCACTCCAGACCAATGGAAAGCTTGCTTAAAGGCGCCGGCTTTCTGGTTTGTTTGTCAGCCTCTATCAGACCCAGGAAGGTCTGGCGGATAGCTTTTGACATCAGTTCCTCTTCGGTGCCTTCCTTCTGCTGCTCCAACACAATCAGGGGCTTATTGAAATTAGGGTTGAGGGCGTTGATCTTGCTTTCCAGAATACCCACCTGCGCGTTCTGGCATCCCAGGCTCAACACGGTGGCACCGGCCACGTTAGGGTGATGGATATACCCGGCTAACAGGGCGCACAGCATATCAGAATCTTGTCTGATACCGCCGCAACCGCCGTCATGGGTCAGGAACTTGATACCGTCTACGTTTTCAAATACGCGGCGCTGCACAGGGGCAGTGGTTTTCTGCAGGGTAAGCGTGCCAATGGCCTCGGTATTGCCTGACTGGTACAGGTCAACCATCTGCTGCACGTAAGACTTGTACACATCGCGCTGCCCAAAGCCCAGTTCATCCAGGAACGCCTGCTTGATGATGTCCACGTTGCGGTTCTCGCAGAACACCAACGGAATCACTAGCCAGTAATTGGAGGTACCTACCTGGCCGTCTTCGCGGTGGAAACCATTGAAGGTTCTGTTCACCCATTTAGACACGTCTGGCGCGGTCCAGCCAATGGTTTTGGTTTTGCCGGTGAAGCCGTTTACCTGGTGCTTCACGTTGGAAGTGCTCAGGACGCCGCCCGCCGGAATGTCATACACCGCCTTGCCCACCAGGGAGCCGTACATCAAAATCTCATCTCCGGCGGCCAGCGGTTGCTGGGCAAACTTATGCTTGGCCTGGATATCATCAACCAACACAATGGCGCTGCCGTTGTAGTCAACGGCCTCGCCCTTTTTCAAATCCGTGAGTGCTACCAGCACATTGTCGTTCGGATGGATCTTTAGGAATCTGTGTAACATATCTAATTAATAGGCAGAATGTGCAATCGATTGCGCAAGATATCAATATTTGGCATAAATTGGAAAAATTACCAACATTTCTTTTTTAAAATGCGAGAACGTCAAGCGACTTGGTTTTAAGGTAGTCGGATTTCCATTTTTGAAAATGAAAGCCGGCAAAATCTGGGGTTGGGGGAGGTTTCTTTCTGATGATTAGCCTAAGTGTTGCACGATGCCCATAAGGCCGGGAAACAGGAGTTTCATTCTGTTGGAGGCAAAAAGCAAAATCCTGTTTTAGGCCTGTTTTCTAAAAAACAGGCCTAAAACAGGATTTTGCACGAAGGAATAAAAGCTAGTGCTAAACTTATTTACCGCCCTACAATCTGATCCATCACCCAAGCGGTTCTGGCGGCAGAAACCCCAGTGCTGGGGCAAGTACCGGTGCCGGTCAACTCCTCCACTATGGTCTGGATGAAAGGCTGCTGCACGTGCGCCGGCGGCGGAAGCCAGAACTCCTCTAAGCCCGCACTGGTCTCCAGTTTGATGGGTTCGGGCGCGAAGGCTGGGAACGTGATTCTGCCCTGGCTACCTATGATCTCCATCTCGTCTTTGAATTGCGCAGGGTCCACGGTGAAGCACCAGACGCCGGTACCCAGGGCACCGCTGGCAAAAGTGAACTGGGCAGTGACCAGATCCTCGGCGGGGTAGAGGCCGGCCTGGTTGGCGGTTTGCCCTGTGGCCTTTGAAATAGGACCCAGCAGGAAATCAAGGTAATCTAATTGGTGGGAGGCAAGGTCAAAGAAAAGACCGCCGCCGGCAATTTCGGGCTGCACCCGCCAGGGCAGGTTGTCTGGCTGGAGGTCTTTCTGCACCGGGTGAAATAGCTTGATGTTCACGCACCGTATGTCCCCGATGGCCCCGCTGTCCACCAGTTCTTTCACCTTTAGAAAGGAGGGAAGGCAGCGGCGGTAATAGGCTACAAACAGCGGGACCCCGGCTTCGGCGCAAGCCGCTACCATTTCCTGGCACTGCGCGTGGTTGAGGGCCATGGGTTTCTCTACGTACACGGGCTTGCCGGCGGCGGCCACCTGCAGCGCGTACTCCAGGTGCGAGCCGGGCGGGGTAGCAATGTACACGGCGTCCACCTCAGGATCGTTTATCAGGTCTTGGGCCTGGTCATACCATTTAGGTACCCCATGCCGATGGGCGTAATCCTGGGCTTTGGCCCCATCGCGGCGCATGACGGCTACCAATTTGGAGTGAGGTACTTTCTGAAAGGCGGGCCCGCTTTTTACTTCGGTGACGTCACCGCAGCCGATGATGCCCCAGTGGATGGTTTTAGTAGATGTATTTGCCATAGATAGGTGGTGCCAATTTGCCCTGTGATGGGAGTAATTTTGCCGTTCTTTTAGGAGTCCAGCCGCAAGGTAGTAAATCTTGTTTTAGGCTTGTTTTCTGGAAAACGTGCCTAAAACGGAAAAATCACTCCCGGTACAGCAACTCCATTTCTTTTTCCATGTTTTCCCTGGCAGACGCCTCTAACCGGGCCGTAAAGTCTGGGGTTTTGAAAATGCTATCTTGATGCAGGAAATGCTGAAGGACTTTCTTGCGGCCATTGCGGTAGAGATAGTCTGAGAACTGGCGGTATACTTTCCTGATCTGGTGGGTGTACGTGAGATACTCAGGCCAGGGAACACCCAGAATAGACAGGTCAAAATCAAGCAGCAGGTTTACGTCTTGGCTAGCGGAAGGCTGGTGGCTTTTGGTGGCCAGAATCATCTCTGTGACTGCCGCTATTTCCGGAGCGGGAATCCCTAAGGTAGACAGGCGGTCGTGGGCCAGCTGGGCACTTTTCTCCTCATTGTCAGTTCTGGTGGTCACGTACACCACGTCATGGTAGAAGATGGCCAACTTGAATGCGGTGGGTTGGGCAATCTAGGGCAGGTACTGGTCTGCCAAGTGCAACAAATGGGCCACGTGGTGCAAGGTGTGGTAATGCCGGTCGGGGTTTGTGTAGGCCTTTTGCAGTTCTTCCCACAGGTGCGTGGCCATCTGCGGGTCCTGGGAGTAAGGTGCGGTTATTTCTTGCCAGGATTGTTTTAGAAAAGTGTCCATTCACACACAACTAAGCGTTTTTAATGAGCCCTCTCCAGGGTGATGGTTAGGGGGGTAGCACTTGGCTTTACCGTAATTTCTTTGGGTTGAAACCCGGGTTTTGAGAAAAGCAGATCAGTTCCGGCTGATGACACATTAAGTTTAAATTGGCCTGTACCGGCGGTAAGGAAAACAGAGTTAGTTCCTTTTACCTGCACTTTTACTCCTTCCAAAGGGTCGGCTTTTTCGTCTGTCACAATGCCTGTTACTTGTTGGGCGCTTGAGGCAGGGGAGACCTGTTGGGTGTTTTCTGTAAAATGGCCAGGCCGCGCGAAATAGTGGTGGTAGATCACCTCGGCTATAGCAAAGGCCAGCACCAGCAGCACGGCGGCGGTCTGCCAGATAGGCCACTGGAAAACTTTTCTCTTGCGCTTTTTCTGGGCCAGCAGGTGCTTGAGGCGGCCATGCGTCTCGCGGACCGCTAGCCGCACGCGGGCGGGGCGGGCAATGGCCATGCCCTCCACCATGTCTGAGCACAGTTCACAGGACAGCAGGTGCCGCTCCACCTGGTGGCGAAGGTCGGGGGGAAGGGTGCCGGCCTGGTACTGCCGCAGTGTTTCCATGGGCGGATGTTCCTCCAGACCCCACTCAGCGGGGAGGTTATTCCTGCTCATAGTTCTTATTCATGTAAATTTTGAGGTTTCTTTTCCCGTTCTGTATATGGCTTTTCACCTTAGAGACATCCAGGCCAGTTAAGGCCGCTATTTCTTTGTAGCTCTTTTTCTCCAGGTAGAAAAGCTCCACGCAGGAGCGCTGCTCGGGGCTCAGTTGCTCCAGGCTTTTGGTGAGCATCTGTAACTCCAGTTCCTGGTCAGTCTCTTCCAGGGGGTAATGCGCACCGGCCTTCTCCACCAAGGGGAGCACAGCTTCGTCCAGGGGGGCGGTTTCGTGCTTTTTCTGGCCCCTTAGCTGCAGCAGGCAATGGTTTTTGGCCATGACGTGAAGCCAGCTTTTGAAATTTGTGACCTCATGTTTTTTAAGGGCCGGAATGAGGTTCTCAAAGATCTGCATGGTGGCGTCTTTGCTTTCCTCTTCGTCCTTCAGGTATTTAACGCACACTAAATACACCATTTCTGTATAGCGCTCAAACAACTGACCCACCAGGGCTAAATCTCCGGTCTCCTTGTACTGCTGAATCAGTTCAAGGTCATTGGGCGGCTTGGAGCGGGAGAATAGTTTTAGAAACATACCGGGGCAGTAGTCTACGCTTTTATAAATAAAGGCAAATGGCTGCATAAAGCAATTAGCCCCTGAATAAATTACCCGGCAGAGCGCTGGGCCTCTTTATGCAGCCCTAACCTGATCGGTAATTTTCAACATGATGCGTTTTGTGCCTGATTTGCACAGATGGGGCAGCAAATAATTTGAGGTGGCAAGCCCACTTCTGCTGGCAGACATTTGACAAAAGGTGAAAACGTGTTGTGCCATGAAGTGTTACCCAAAAGTTTAATGCCAGGAAACCAGGGGTTTGCCGATAGAAGGCTTTTCAAAGAATCGCTACAAAAGGATTTTAAGGTTGGAAGGTACTGCCAAAAAAAAATCTGCGTTTTGAGCCTGTTTTTACTAAAACGGGCTCAAAACGCAGGTGGGCAAATGGGTATTAAGTGCTTACCTTTTAGGTTGCAAAATAGGAGAGGTTAACCCCAGTAATTGCCCACAATTTATAAAGTGGAAGGTGCCTTGCGAGCTTCGGCTAGGTTTTCGTGCGCCACCTTCTGCAGCAGATCCAGTTTCTTGCCGTTTTCTGGAATGACCAGCATGGGCAGGTGTAAACTCTGAAGAAGTTTCACGGTCACGCTGTCCAGAAAGATGCGGTCCCAGAAATCATGGTGCAGCATTGTAAACGCCAACAGGTCGGTGGGGTGCGTTTTTACATAGGCCATAATACCGGTGGCAACGTCTTCTTCGTCAATGGTGTCAAACCTGAAGTCTTCCTCCGGAAACTCCACCCGCAGCTGGGTCTTAATCTCTGTGTCATCCACCAGATCCAGTTGGTCTTCACTGTTCACGTGCAGGATGGTAAGCTGGGCTTTGAACGCGTTTTTTACCTGCAGTAATTGGTACATGGCCAGACTCTCATCATGTTCCAGGGAAGAAGAATACACTATGTGTTTAACCGGTTCCAGGGAAGCCTGTTCCGGAACGGCCAGCACCGGGCAGAGGCCCCGTTTGGCCAATGATTCTGTGTTGGTGCCCAGGAATTTCTTCATCTGGCTATGGGCTCCCTGGGTCCCCATGACCACCAGGGCCACATTGTTCTGTTCAATGAGCAGGCAGAGCCTATGGATGATATGGCCTTCCTTGAGGATGAAATCCAGGGGAACCGTCAAATGCTCATTGATAGGCACATCTTCCAGAAAGGCCTGCATGCGTTGCAGGGCCTGTTGGCGCACCTCCTCGCTGGTGGTACCACTGCTTCCTACCATGGCCTTAGGCGACGGGTACACATGGGTAACCAGAAGACGGGCGTTACTTCTGTGCGCTAAATCAAGGGCAAAGAGCAGGGCCTTTTTGGCGTGCAAAGAAAAGTCTGTGGGCACTAAAAAGATTTTCATGGCTGGGCAGGTAAAGGAAGTCTAGAATGATTCCTGAGTTTTGGGGTAGGAGCTTACACTATCCTGGGTGTAAGCGGTGAGGGAGGAGGGCAACGTGAGAAGGGGCAGGCCCACGTGGGCCGAGAGCGTACCCGTGATGCTTTTTTTAAGGATGATGTCCAGGTAAGAGTGTTTGTGGGGCGCCACTACCAGCATGTCTGCCTGGTGGTCGGCGGTAAATTGTTCAATAGCTTCCAGCACGTTGCCAGACGCCTTGAAAAAGACGGTAAAGCTCACCGCAGCCAGGCCGGTATCCAGGTGGAGGAGAGATTCCTGCACGTGCTCCAGCTCCTGCGCCTTGTCTTCCTGGTACAGGTGCAGCAGTTGAAGGGTAGCCGAGTATTGTTGGGCCAGGGCCTGCAGAAAAGCCAGGTGCTGCGGGTCTGGAGGGGTCTTCAAATCTATGGCAAAGACAATGGTAGACAGCCCCTGATACCGTCTGTTGAGGGGAACTGCCAGCACGGGTACGTTGGCCCGCAGCATCACCTCCGTAACCACACTTCCCAGCAAGGCCCGGCCCATGGTCCTGGCCCCGCGCATGCCCATAATCACCAGGTCAGCGGAATAGGTCTGAATGGCTTCCAGGATTTTCTGGGAAGAATCGCCAAATTTTGCGACCGTTTTAATAGGTAGGGTGGCAAGGGCCTCTGCGTGGGGAATCGCCTCCAGGTAGTGGAAGCCACCCGGGGTAAGGGAGTATCCAGAAAGATCGCTTCCCTTGATTTCCTGGGGAGTATGGAACTGAAAGGCAAAATCCTTGGAAAGTTCTTCCTGCATGTGCTGGGCATACTGTTCCTGGTCTCTGGTCTTCTTTTCCTCCAGATGCCCGATATACTCTTCCAGGTCCAAAGAGGCAGACAGCGGAATCTGCTGGTGGAACACATGCAGCAGGATGATTTCTGCCTTGGTATGGATGGCCATTTCCAGCGCGTAGATCAACGCATTGCGGGCTTCAGCGGAATGGTCTGTGGGAACAAGGATGGTTTTCATAGCGGTAAGGAATAAGAATAACCGGCAGTTGATATTGAAACTGGCGGAACAACAACTCAAAAGCAGCAGAAGGCCGGACACTCGTAAGGATCTTCGGCCGGAGGGGATTACGCTATATTTAAGTTTACCTCAAAAGAAGGATTAGGTTTCTATAGAGCACCTGCCAGCCACTCGCAGAAGTTCCTTAAAAAAAGCCTCTTACTCCTGGTTGGAGGCCTGGTAATCCTTATTCCTTTTTTCAACCTCTCTTGGCCCTAAGGACCCCCTATACCTTTTTGCCTGCCAACAAAGCGCGGTAGTGCCATACACGTTACATGGCCTCTTCAATGGTGATATCTTTCCTGTAAATATCTGGTCTGAACTGCAGCTCTCCGGCATCATTCACCCAACAGGTAAAATAGGCGATTTTAATGGCCACCGGGCTGGGTAGAAATACATTCTGTTCCCGCTTGCCCAGGGGTAATAAAGGGTAGGGTTTAGGCAAAGATCCGTTCCAGTTCTGTTTCATTAAGAGCGCGGCCAGCATTTCGGGGTGCTGCACCCGTACGCAGCCGTGGCTATAGGCCCGGGCTGGATGGTTAAACAGCGACTTAGCGGGGGTGTCATGCAGGTAAATATGGAAGGGGTTGGCAAACAGGAATTTTATGCGGCCCAACGCGTTGTCTATTCCCGGTTCCTGGATTACCTGCATAGATTCATCACTAGGGTCTAAGGTGAACCAGTTAATAGAGTTGGGAGAAACCACGGTGCGGCCGGCGCGTGTAACTCTGTAAACCACCATGTTGTTGCGGGCCAGGTAGCCTGGGTCGGTTTGCAGGATAGGGATGATCTCGCGCCAGATAATGCTTTTAGGAACGTTCCAGGTGGGGTTCAGTACAAAGTAGGTGATTTTGCTCTCCAGGGGCTTGGTATGGAATTCCGGACCTACCTGGCCTACCACCACGGGGGTCTGCCAGATGGGCTGGCCGGTTTCCCTGAGCACATACAGGGTGTAATCCGGAATGTTTACCAGCACCAGCGGCCGGGGGGCTAAGGCCGAATCTGCTTCCCAGCGCCTTAGGTTCAATTCCATCTGCTGAATGCGCCTGGGCAGCGGCACGTTGAGGGCGGCCAGGGTTTGGTTGCCTACCATGCCATCAGGTTTAAGGCCGTGCCGCCGCTGGAACCTTTTTATGCCTTCCGTCAACTGCTTCTCAAAAGTGGCTGAATCTTCTGGAACAGCGGAAAGAGGTAGATCGCCAGTGAGTTTGAGGTTAAGGTAGACGTCTGGCAGGCAGTTGTCTGGTTCACCAGACTTGAGGCAGGATTTATCTGGAAAGCTTTTCCATTGCGGATTATGTTCCAGGGCCTGGTAGTATTTTAGAACCACTCGCAGGCGCGCCGCCTGTACCTGGGGGCTGAAGTTGGTGGTCTGGGCAAAGGCAGGCTGGTAGACACTGGAAAGCCAAAACAACAAAAGCATGGCTGGCAGAAGGCCTGTTCTTCTGCTTAAGAGTCCTGCTTTATGTTGAAATGATGGCATGGGGCCAGTTTAAAAATAAACGGCGGCCCTGGTTAAAGGGCTTGTAAAGGCTTTTTCTCTCCGTTTTTATGGGCCTGGAAGTGGTAAGGGTTCTTGGGCAGGGCCAGCAACGGGACAAAGGCCTGGTATGCCAGGGCCTGGGTTACGCTGGAGTGCAGGAGGTTTTCCACAAATCCTCTTTCCTGAATGGAAACCGCCAGCACATCTATGTTATTTTCCTTCACAAAGGATTTTATACCGGCTACCACGTCATTGTTCAGCAGTTGGGCCACGTTGTAAGCATTCTCCGGGAAGTGTTTGTTCAGGGTCTTGAGTACTTGGTGGTCAGATACGATGTTGAGTTGTTTCTCTGATTTTACGTTGATGATGCTCACTTCAGATCCAAAAGGCGAGGCAAATTGGAAAAGCTGTTTCAGGTACACGGTTTCATCCGTCTCAAAGTCTGAGGCATAGGCAATATGGGACAAGCCATTATAGGTAGCGTGCCCCGGCACTACCAACACCGGGCATTCTGCCTTCTTGATAAAGCTAGCCGTGTTGGTGCCCAGTAGCCTATCCAGAAAATTACTGGCTCCCCGGGTTCCCATCACAACTAAATCGGCGGCCTGCGTGCTGATAAGCTCATTCAGGTGCGGGATAAGCTCGCCGTACAGGCAGATGGTTTTTACCTCAAACGCATATTCATGTTCCTCCTGAATGGCAAGGGCAAGTTTCTGCAAAGCCTCCTCACAATCCTCAATCTGCCTGGGGTCGGCGGGAATGGAAACAAAGCCCTGTGGTGCCGTAGTGGCCGGGAAAATAAGCGTATGCACTAAAAGCAGTTTTCCCCCTCCATGTAAAGCTATTTGGGAAGCGTACCGTATGGCGTTGGCGGCATTCTCAGAAAAATCTGTAGGTACAATTATGGTCGGCATGGAGGTAGCGTTAAAAGGTGTAACATCAGATGTTATTCTCTTTTACAAAATTACCTAACCTGCCACTGGGTGAAAATGACACTGGTCAAAGGGTAAAGTGATGCTTGTCAATGAAAGAATCACTTGCCGGGGGGCTATATAGAGGTTATACGAATATAATGAAAGAAAGAAGGGAAACCAACCTCCTGCCTACTCTAAATATTTCTTTGGGCTACGGATGAAGCGTTTTTAATTGATGGAACGGCTCTCCTGCCAAGTATATGAAAGCCTTATTTTTTGTATGGAAGCACCAGCACGGGGAGAAAAGCATGGGCGGCCACTTTCAAGGCCTTGTTTTCCAGGAATAAATATTGCCAGAAGTTCATGTTCCGGGAGCCCATAACCAGCACATCAGCATTCTCCTGAAAGCAGAACCGGTTTATTCCTTCCTGTATACTATTGTCTTTTTCTAAGGCATACGTCACGTGCGGGTAATTGGAGCGTTTGCAGAGGAGTTTAAGCCCCCGCTCCGCAGCGGCCTGTTCTTCTGGGCCTGCTTCAGGCAACACGTGCAGAAACGTAACCTGGGCCTTGAAAGCCGTGGCCAATTCTAGCACAAAGGCCACGTCGGTAAAGGCATCACCCCGCAGATCAGTGGCAAACACAATCTTCTCCAAAGGCCTAAACGCAACATGGGGCGGGATGATGAAAACCGGGCAGGGCGAGTTCCTAATAATTTGTGAGGTAAGGGAGGCCGGGGAAATATCCTGCATTCCCTCATGGCCCAGCACCAATAGATCGGCGTCTGCCTCTGCGGTAACCTGTGGCAGGGTGGCCGTGACGGTACCTACCCGCAACTCACTCTCAAACACGTTAAATTCTTTGGCCAGGGAAAAGAGTTTTTCCTGGGCCAGGGAAATCTGCTGCTCGCGCACTTTCTTCTCTGCCAGATCTGGGATGGGCTCCATGTAAGGTACCCCGCCCACCGGTGCGTAGGCCTCTTTTTCTGGCAGGGGCACGCTATGGAAGAGCAGGGTTTTGGCCTGCAGGTTATGGGCAAGCTCTTGGGTGTAGAGGAGGGCGTTTCTGGCGTAGGTGGTGAAATCTGTGATACAAAGAATCTTTTCCATGGCTTTTGGTGTAAAATCATGCCGTTGCTACTATCTTTTACTCTTATTCAAAAATTGAGATGTGTTTTGGGGGCGCTTGTTGGCTGGAGGCAAAGCTTTTAGCCAGACGGGGCGGTTAAAAAATGACCTTCGTCATCCTAGTCCTGTATTTTGTCATTGACAATGGCAACCAGAGTCCCTACTTTGCGTGAGGAGTTAGTACATTTACTATAAAGCATTACCCTTGGAACAACCTGCACAGCCCTCTTCTAATCAACTGGATGACCAGGCCCGCCTGAAGGCCATCATTGACGCAGCCATTGACGGCATCATTACCATTGATACCCGCGGCATCATTGAAACCATGAACCCAGCTGCCTGCCGCATTTTTGGGTATGGTCCGGAAGAGGTCATTGGCCAGAATATTAAAGTCTTAATGCCCGAGCCTGATAAAAGCCAGCATGACGGCTACCTGGAGAATTACCACAATACCGGTGTCCGGAAGATCATCGGCATTGGCCGCGAGGTGATTGGGCAGCGGAAGGACGGCAGCGTGTTCCCGTTCCTGCTCAGCATCAGTGAGGTAAAGCTGCAGGACAAGGTCATCTTTACCGGCATCATCCATGATATCTCCAGGCAGAAACTGGCGGAGAACAGCCAGCGTGAGAGCGAGAACAAGATCAATTCTATTATTCAGGCGGCCGTAGACGGCATTATCACCATTGACAGCCACGGCATCATAGAAATGGTGAACCCCTCTGCCGCCAAGCTGTTTGGGTACGTAGAGGAAGAGCTGCTGGGCAAAAGCATAAACATGCTCATGCCAGAGCCAGACCAAAGCAGGCATGACGGGTACATGCACAACTATGAGCGTACCGGTAAGAAAAGGATCATAGGCATTGGTCGCGAGGTATCCGGACTCAAGAAAGACGGCACTATCTTTCCCTTTTTCCTGAGCATAAGCGAGGTGCAACTGGAGGGCCGCCGGCTTTACACCGGCTTTGTACATGACATCACCAACCAGAAACTGACCGAGGAACGCTTGCGCCGCTACGCCGCCGAGCTGGAGCGCAGCAACGCCGAGCTGCAGGACTTCGCCTATGTTTCTTCCCATGACCTGCAGGAGCCCCTACGGAAGATTCAGGCCTTTGGTGACCGGCTCAAAACCAAGGAACAGGCCCACCTGAGCGACCAGGGCAAAGACTACGTAGACCGGATGCTCAACGCCGCCGTGCGCATGCAG
The DNA here is from genome assembly GCF_054781795.1 of Rufibacter soli. Classification (NCBI taxonomy): domain Bacteria; kingdom Pseudomonadati; phylum Bacteroidota; class Cytophagia; order Cytophagales; family Hymenobacteraceae; genus Rufibacter; species Rufibacter soli. The sequence goes on from NZ_BAAGTS010000002.1 coordinate 1,104,510, forward strand.
AACCTTATCAATGACCTGCTGGCCTTCTCCAGGGTAACCACCAAGTCCAAGTCCTTTGAGAAAGTGAACCTGGACACCATTCTCTCTGAGGTGCTCTCAGACCTGGAAATCACCATTGAACAGACCGGTACCGTTATTGAACGTTCCACTTTGCCCAGCATTGAGGCAGAACCCACCCAAATGCGCCAGCTGTTCCAGAACCTAATCAGTAACGCCATCAAGTTCAGGAAAGAAGGGGTAACCCCGGTGGTGAAGATTTACCATGAGCAGCTGCAGCGAACCGCGCACCTGTTGGGCACCCCCGGCGACCTGCAGATTGCCATCTACATTGAAGACAACGGCATTGGCTTTGACGAAAAATACCTGGACCGCATCTTCAACATCTTCCAGCGTCTGGAAGGCCAGAAATACGAGGGGTCTGGCATTGGCCTGGCCATTTGCCGTAAAATAGCCATCAGACACGGCGGAGACATTACCGCCGAAAGCAAACCCGGGCAAGGCACGCGTTTTATCATTACCTTAGCCACCAAGAATTTACAATACTAGAATCCAACCCCATGAGCCGCAGGAAAAGAACCATTATCATTCTCATAGCCGATGATGACGCTGAAGACCGTATGTTGGTGAGAGATGCCCTGGAAGAAAACCGACTTACCAATGAAGTGCAATTTGTAGAAGACGGCGAGGAACTGATTGATTACCTGCACAATCGCGGGAAATTCACCGATAAGGAAAAATACCCTACCCCAGGCCTCATCCTGCTGGACCTGAACATGCCCCGCAAAGACGGCCGTGAAGCCCTGAAGGAAATAAAATCTGATGAACACCTGCGCGTGATTCCGGTAGTGGTGCTAACCACCTCCAAAGCCGAGGAAGACATTCTCCGCACTTATGACTTGGGCGTAAGTTCTTTCATCACCAAGCCAGTCACCTTTGTAGCCCTGGTAGATGTCATGAAAACTCTTACTAAATACTGGTTTGAGATAGTTGAACTGCCCACACCTGAATTATAAACCAAACCTTCCGTTCTCATTAAAAGACCGTTGCCCTGCTTTTCTAACTGGTGTGGTTTCTTAGAGAAAAGGAAGAAAGCCTACTGCTAAGTGCAAGTTTCTGTTTTGGGCCTATTTTAGCCAAAACAGGCCCAAAACAGAGATTCCCGCTTACTACATTGGGTTTGTTTACATAGGTGCAGACCCAAAGGAATAAAGCGTGAATAGCAGTTGGAGGACTGGCAAGGTGATTTCTTAAAGAGGCAGTGGAAAGCAAAGTGCTGCTTATTTTACCATGGAAGAAAAAATACTCTCCGTAAGGGAATTGCAGGCCCGGGACATTGCCCCGCTCAGTGACTATTGGTTTTCGGCAGACCCCGCCTATCTACAGGGCATGGGCGTTGACCTGGCTAAAATACCCGCGCAAGACCAATGGCAGGAAATGCTGGAGGCGCAGCTAGCGCAGGGGTATGAAGAGAAACAATCCTATTGTCTTATCTGGGAGGCCAATGGCCAAGCCATTGGACATACCAACGTCAACAAGATTATTTTTGGCCAGGAAGCCTTTCTGCACCTACACCTCTGGAAGCAGGACTTCCGGCAGAAGGGAATGGGTACGGCCTTAGTGAAGAAATCACTCCCGTATTTTTTTACCCATCTACAGCTTAAAACCCTATACTGTGAGCCCTACGCCCTAAATCCCGCCCCTAATAAAACCCTGGAGAAAGTGGGCTTCACATACCAGAAAGAATATATAACCACCCCTGGCTGGATAAATTTTGAGCAGCCTGTTTGCCTATGGGCCCTTACCGAAGAAACCTTTAGAAACCTTTGAAACCAATTTCGCTTGCTTAAGGCCCACGAAGGTTTAAGAAAAGGGCACCGCTATAAACAGAGCCAGAAAATAGGAAAGAATAGTTGGTAGAACCGTTAGGACTGTAAGAAAAGGAATGCCAGGATGACGACTGAACCGTACTGGTAGAATTCTGTTTTGGGCATGATTTCTTAAAAACAGGCCCAAAACAGAATTCTACCAGAAATACCTGCACTTGGCAAGAGCCCTTGAATCTAACCAACCTTCAATGGTAATTGTGGGCAATAGCGGCAGGCTCAATTGAAGGCCATGCTATTAGGTCTAACCCCAGAAATCAGCTAAAAACCCAATCAAAATAATCATAAGCGTTACCCTTCACAATGGTAGAACTAGTAAGAACCAATTCTGATAACCAGGAATTTAGAGGCCTGGTGGAGCTGTTAGATGCAGATTTGAAAAAGAGGGACGGCGAGGACCATGCCTTCTATGCCCAATACAATAAGGTTGACCAGATAAGCCAGGTACTGGTGGCGTTCTATGAAGGCGTGCCGGTAGGGTGCGGGGCCATCAAGCCCTACAAAACACACACGGCAGAAGTAAAGCGCATGTTTGTTAAACCCGAATTCAGGGGGAAAGGGATTGCTACCTCCATTCTCCAGGAATTGGAACGGTGGGCCACAGAACTGGGCTATAACGCCCTCATCCTAGAAACCGGCAAAGCCCAACCCGAAGCCATAGGTCTGTACACCAAAAAAGGTTTCCACCGGGTACCTAACTATGGGCAGTATGCGGAGGTAGAGAACAGCGTGTGCATGCAGAAATCAGTCGCCTCTGAATAGGCAATAACCCTAATTATAACCGTCATTCGTTTCTGTTTTACCGGCGTTGCTGCAGTTGATTAGACCCAGTTGGTTTTAGCAAGTATACTGCCATGTATACCCATTCGCCAGGCCTAGATTTTGCTTCGGTCTGGCAAAAAGACAAAGAGCAAACCTATTTGGGAAGAAACCCTGCCCGTGATAGGCCATAAAACTTTAGATTGGCTACGGTTTTTTATTTTATTCGCTTAAATTAGCCTTTTATGGGACCCCTGCACGGCCGTTTTAAAAACGGAAAAGCGGTGCTGTTACAGAGTCTTAGGCTAAAACAATAACTCAATGCCCGATAGCATCAGGATACTTTTGATTGATGATGATGAAGATGATTTCGTGATTACACGGGACATTATTCAAGACATTCAAGGCAGAAATTACCTTATTGATTGGGCGTCTTCTTTTGAGAAAGGGCTTAGCTTGATCAGGGAGAAAACCCATGATGTGTACCTGGTAGACTTCTTTCTGGGGGCCCATGACGGGTTAGAACTGATTACCAGAGCAGTAGAGGAAGGTACCACCGCCCCACTCATTCTGCTTACCGGCCAAACCGATCGCGAAACGGATGAAAAGGCCATGCGGGCCGGTGCCCTTGACTTTTTGGTGAAAGGAACCCTCACTCCCTATGATCTGGAGCGCTCTATCAGGTACAGCATTGACCACGCCAAAAGCCTGGCCGAAATCCAGTCGCTTAACGCCCAACTGGAGCAGCGCGTGGAGGAACGTACCCAGGAGTTGGCCCAGGCCATTCAACAGCTGGAGCTAACCAACCGCATTCTGTATGAGGCCCAGCTGGATATTGAGAAAGCCCTGCAAAAGGAAAAAGAACTCAATGAATTGAAATCACGGTTTGTGACCACGGCTTCGCATGAGTTCAGAACGCCCTTGAGTACGGTTTTATCCTCGGCCTCCATCATTGCCCGCTACAAAACCACTGAGGAAGATGACAAGCGTCTCAAACACGTAGAGCGCATTAAATCTGCGGTGCAGAACCTCACCGTGATCCTCAATGACTTCCTATCCATGAGCCGCATTGAAGAGGGTAAGGTGTACAACGTGCCGGCTGTTTTCAACCTGGTTTCCTTCTGCAAAGAAAACGTAGAGGAGATGGAGGCGCTGGTAAAAGAAGGGCAGCAGATTGTCTACAGACATGAAGGTATCCAGGAACTGGTGGAACTGGACAAACAACTCCTGAAGAACATTCTCATCAACCTGCTGTCTAACGGCAGCAAATACTCCAATGAGGGTAAAACCATTTACCTGGACACCAAAATTACCCATGAGGCGGTCACCATCACGGTGAAAGACCAAGGCATAGGCATTCCGTCTGCAGACCAAACCCACTTATTCACGCCGTTTTTCAGGGCCCAGAACGCTACTAACATTCAGGGCACGGGTCTGGGGCTGAACATAGTAAAAAGATACATAGAGGTAATGGAAGGCTCTATGCAATTCAAATCCGTTTTGAACAAGGGTACTACCTTTACCATTATTTTCCCAAAAACAGCTAAGAAATGAAAAAGATACTTCTTATTGAAGATAACCAAGACATTAGGGAGAACACCGCTGAAATTCTTACTCTGGCCAACTATGCCGTAGTAGAAGCCGAAAACGGAAAAGTGGGGGTAGACCTGGCCCGCAAGGAGAAACCAGACTTGATCATCTGTGACATCATGATGCCCCAACTGGACGGCTACGGCGTACTGCACATGCTCAGCAAGAACCCCGAGACTTCCAGCATTCCCTTTGTGTTTCTGACAGCTAAATCTGAGAAAGAAGACTTCCGCAAGGGCATGAACCTGGGTGCCGACGATTACCTGGTAAAGCCTTTTGATGACCTGGAACTGCTGGACGCCGTGGAAATGCGCCTGAAAAAGAATGAGATTCTGCGGGCGGAGTTCAACAAAAGCGTGGAAGGCCTGGACGAATTCATTCAGGAAGCCAGGGGGTATGAGGACCTCAACAAACTCATCTCAGATAAGCGCAAGGTGACCATGTTCAAAAAGAAGCACAATCTGTTTCTGGAGGGCAACTACCCCAACGCGCTGTATTTCCTGAGCAAGGGCAAAGTGAAAACCTACAAGGCCAACGAGGAAGGCCGCGAGTATATCACCAACCTCTACAAAGACGGCGATTTCATTGGTTACCTGGATTTATTGGAGGAAGGCCCGTACCGCGAATCTGCCATGGCTCTGGAAGATTCTGAGGTGTATCTCATTCCCAAGGAAGACTTTTTTACCCTCCTGCACCAGAACCGCGACGTAGCCAACAAGTTCATCAAAATCCTGTCAGATAACCTCGCCGACAAAGAAGACCGCCTCCTCAAATTGGCCTACAACTCGGTGCGCAAGCGCGTGGCGGAGGCCCTGATTCTGGTGGAGAAGCAGTACCAACAGGAAGGCAAACCCGCCACCGAGATGTCCATCTCCCGCGAGGACCTGGCCAGCATTGTGGGCGCCTCAAAGGAAACCGTGATCCGTACCCTGGCAGACTTCAAGGACGAGAAACTCATTGACACCCGCGGCAGCAAGATCTTCATCCTAAACTCAGACAAGCTCGCCAAAATGCGCAACTAAGGCGTTTGGGTATATTTTTGAAAATGGCCTGTTTTGTGAGAAACAGGCCATTTTTGTTAATGGGCTTTTTCTGATGAGGCGTGGAGAAAGGAGCCGTTGGTACAGATGCTTCCAGTCTTTTTAGCGGGCACTCCTGCGGTGAATTAGGAAAATGTAGCGGCGTTACACGTAACGCGGTTTTGCTATGGAAAAGGAACTTATACTGCGGCGATTAGCCTTTCAACACAGCAAAAATCAGTTGTCGCAATTAAGGTATTCCTTGATTAGAAATGGCACTGCTGCGTAGAACCACGGCGTTACGTGTAACGCCGCTACATGCTGCTTCCTATAGCTGGGTAACAGTCTTATCCTGCGCACGCTTTTCGGGATTGATAAATCCGAATGAGCGGAGGAATGCCCGCTTGTTTTGTAGGGCAGTATCGCATACGCCCTGCGCATTGCCCTCTTCCTCGTCCCCCTTTGAAGGGGGTAGGGGGATGACCAAGACGGTTCCAAACTCCCTTGCTAAACAAAAACCTACGCCTCCTCATCCAATCCTTTTCCATTGAGGATAAAGAACTCTGCCAAGGCGTTTTGAAGCCATTTCCCAAAAAACAGGCCTAAAACAACCTGCCACAATTTTTTAATCCCTGAACCGAAATCACCAGAAACCACCGCCACAAATAAAAAGGGCACTCCTGCAAGAGTGCCCTTTCCATTCTCATTTCAAGCTCATATTTGCTAAAACAGTCCTAAACCAAGAGCCTAAGAAGATACGGCAGATTTTCTGAACATAGGCGGTTTTCTCAGTTTTGAGGCCTGTTCATAGGCATAGGCAATCTTGAGCAGTTCTGGCTCAGCATAAGCCTTCCCGAAGAAGGACAGCCCGATGGGCAGATGCTGCACCTGGCCCATGGGCAGGGTGATGTGCGGGAAACCAGCGAGAGCGGCCGGGGTGGACAATCCGTAGCCGGTAGAAGAGTCGCCGTTCACCAGGTCAATGCACCAGGACGGACCGTAGGAAGGGCCAGTGATGGCGTCCAGCTTGTGTTCCTCCATGAGTTGGTTGATGGCCGCGCGCGAACCAGCTACCTGTTTGGTCACGGCCTCCTGGTATTCTTTGGTATTCAGGTTGCCCAGTTTCTCAGACATCTCCAGAATCTCCTGCTTGAAGAAAGGCATGGCCTGGGCTTCGTTGCGCTTGTTGAATTCTATGACCTCTTTCAGGGACCTCACTTTGCCGTTAGAAGTAGCCAGGTATTTGTTGACGCCGTCTTTGAACTCATACTGCAGCACCAGGAAGCTTTTGCTAGACACCTCCCGTATCTTCTTCATCATCTCTACTTCCACAATGGTAGCGCCTTTGCTTTTCAATAAAGTCAAGGCCTGTTGTAGGAGCTCGTCAATGCCCACGTGACCTTTCAGGAAAGATTTTTCTACGCCTATGCGCTTGCCTTGCAGGCCGTTGGGGTCTAAGAACTGGGTGTAGTCTGCATAGGCTTTGCCTGTGCTTTCCTTGGTCACGGCATCTGCCGCGTCTACCCCGGCCAGCACGCCCAACAGAAGGGCGGCATCAGTGACGGTACGGGCCAGCGGACCGGCGGTATCTTGGGTGTGGGAGATGGGGATAATGCCAGAGCGGCTTACCAGTCCTACGGTAGGCTTGAAGCCCACCAAGCCGTTCACGGCCGCAGGGCAGACAATAGACCCGTTGGTTTCCGTACCCACAGCCACCGTGCACAGGTTGGCGGCCACGGCCACGCCAGACCCGGAACTGGACCCACAGGGCGTGCGGTCCAGCACGTAGGGGTTGCGCGTCTGACCACCCCGGCTGCTCCAGCCGCTGCTAGATTCGGTAGACCGGAAGTTGGCCCACTCGCTCAGGTTGGTTTTGCCAATCAGGACGGCGCCAGCCGCGCGCAGGCGGGCTACAATAAAAGCGTCCTTACTGGCTTTGTTATCGGCTAGGGCCAGGGCGCCGGCAGTGGTGGCCATTTTGTCGCCGGTATCAATGTTGTCCTTTACCATTACCGGAATACCGTGCAGCGGTCCGCGTAGTTTACCGGCTTTACGTTCCTGGTCCATGGCATCGGCTATCTTAAGGGCGTCTGGGTTCACCTCTATCACCGAGTTGATTTTGGGCCCGCTTTTGTCAATTGCCTTTATGCGGTCCAGGTACATTTGGGTAATTTGGCGGGAAGAGAGCTCGCCTTTCTGCATCTTCTGCTGCAGTTCCTGAATGGTGGCCTCATTCAGTTTGAAGTCATCCTTGAAAACCTCTGGAGCAGCAGCGTTGGCCTGAGCCTCTGGCGTAGTAGCAGTGGTGCCGGTGGCGCAGGCGCTAAGCCCCAGGGCCGAGATAGTGACTCCCGCCAAAGAGCCGGTTCTTATAAAATTTCTACGGTTCATTTTTATCCAATTTGAAGTAAGATACTGGTCTGTCTCTCTAATTAAAAGGAATTAACCGCAAATTTATAAAGGGTCTTTCCTGATTTTTGGCTGGCATGTTTTGGGCCTGTTTTTCTAAAAACAGGCCCAAAACATGAATGGCGTATTTCTTGCACAAACCCTGTCATTATTAGCCTTTTCAGAATACATTTGGGAAGATGTCTTAGCCTATGACCAGATACCTGCTGTTTTTCCTTTTGCTTCTTTTGGTGACCAACGTAGCCGGCCAGTCGCGCGGCCGGGCCCGGGACTACGGCTTGAAAATAGGCGTGCTGCCCACCGGAAAAGAAAATGCCATCACAGATGTACCCGGGGTAACGGTGGGCCACACCACGGTGAGACAAGGAGACCAGATACGCACCGGGGTTACGGCCATTTTGCCCCATGCAGGGAATATCTTCCAGGAGAAAGTGCCGGCGGCGGTATATGTGGGCAACGGGTTCGGGAAACTGGCTGGCACTACGCAGATACAGGAACTGGGTACCTTAGAAAGCCCAATTATCCTTACCAATACCTTGGCGGTGGGCACAGCCCTCAACGCCGTGGTGGATTATACCCTGCAACAGCCCGGCAATGAAACCGTGCAGTCTGTGAACGCAGTGGTAGGCGAAACCAATGACGGCACCCTGAACAACATTAGGGGCCGGCACATCAAGGAGGCCCACGTTCTGGCTGCCCTAAAACAGGCTAAAAGCGGCCCGGTAGAAGAAGGGAACGTGGGGGCCGGTACAGGAACGGTCTGTTTCGGGTTTAAAGGCGGCATTGGTACCTCTTCCCGGGCCCTGCCCCAAAGCTTGGGCGGCTACACGGTGGGCGTGCTGGTACAGTCTAACTTTGGCGGGGTATTGCAGATAGACGGGGCCCCGGTAGGCGAGGAACTGAAGCAATTTTCGTTTAGTAAACAGGTGCTGGAGAAAGCAGACGGCTCCTGCATGATGGTGGTAGCCACCGATGCTCCCCTGGATGCCCGCAACCTGGAACGGCTGGCCAAACGCGCCATGATGGGCCTGGCCAAGACTGGCGGCATCGCGTCTAACGGCAGCGGCGATTACGTGATTGCTTTTTCGGCCAACGCTGCGGTAAGGGTGCCGCATGTGTCTAAAGAGAAAACCCAGACCGTAACGCTCTTGCGCAATGATGAAATTTCTGCCTTATTTCTGGCCACTATTGAAGCCACCGAGGAAGCCATTATCAATTCCTTGTTCAAAGCCGAGACCCTGCAGGGTAAAGATAAAACCGTTGTTCCGGCCCTGCCGTTGGAGAAAACATTAGATATCTTAAAAAAGCACTATGTCCTTAACCCCTAGTTTATACGCCTTTCTAAATGATGAATTCCTGCCCCAGGAAAGTGCCTTCCTGCACGTAAGTGACCTGGCTATTCTGCGGGGGTATGGCGTTTTTGATTTCTTTAAAACCCAGGAGGGGAAGCCCCTTTTTCTGGAGGATTACCTAAACCGGTTTTACGGCTCGGCCCTGCTCATGGGGCTTAAGGTGCCGTTGTCTGAAGAGGAACTGAAACTGAAACTGGAGGAATTAATCCAGCGGAACGGGCTATCAGACTCAGGGGTGAAGATGGTGCTGACTGGCGGCTATTCTGAGAACGGCTATGACTTGGGGGAGCCTAACCTGATTATTCTGCAGCAGCCGCTCTCCATGCCCTCAGAAGCGCAGCTAGCCACCGGCCTTAAGATCATCACCCATGAATACGTGCGCGATCTGGCGGCGGCCAAGACTATTAATTACTCCATGGGCATTAAGTTGCTGCAGCAGGTGAAAGCGCGGGGCGCCGATGACGTGCTGTACCACCAGAATGGGGTAGTGTCTGAGTTTCCGCGCAGTAATTTCTTTCTGGTGAAACAAGACAACACCGTCCTCACCCCGGCCCAGGAAATCCTGCATGGCATTACCCGCAAGAACGTACTGGAACTGGCCCGCAAGAAATACCCGGTGCAGGAAGGTACGGTTACCTTAGAAGACATCGCGCAAGCGAAAGAGGCTTTCATGACCAGCACCACCAAACGCGTGTTGCCCCTGGTTGAGATAGACGGCCAACCTATTGGCAACGGAAAACCAGGCGCCGTAACCCTAGACCTCCTGCAGGACCTGGTGGACCTGGAAAAACAGTACCTACAAAAGTAACCCCGTTTTAAGCCCGTTTTTGAGAAAACGGGCTTAAAACGGGAAAGGAATGTGGTGGACAGAAAGTAAAACTACTCCAGCATTACCTTTTGGCAGAGAATTTATAGATGGTCCGTTGCTGGTACACCTCGCCGGGCTGTAAGATGGTAGACGGGAACGAGGGCTGGTTGGGCGAATCTGGGTAATGCTGTGCCTCCAGGCAGAACCCGGCGTGGTTCTGGATAGGCTGCCCTTTGTCATTGGTGATTTCCCCTTTCAGAAAGTTACCGGAATAGAACTGCAGGCCGGGCTCTGTGGTGAATACTTCCATTGTGCGGCCACTGGTTTTCTCATAGACCGTAGCGGCCAGCTTAAGGGTGCCGTCTGCGTCGTTGAGTACGTAGTTGTGATCATAGCCGCCGCCCGGCATTTGCTGTATGCGTTCGCCAATCAAGTGGGGTTCCCTGAAATCCAGCGGGGTACCTGCCACCGGGGCCAGTTCTCCGGTTGGGATTAGGTTCTGGTCTACAGCTGTGTAGTAGTCGGCGTGGAGGAGGAGTTCATGGCCCAACACGTCTTCCTGTCCGCCGGTTAGGTTGAAGTAGCTGTGCTGCGTAAGGTTTACGGGCGTGGCCTGGTCTGTGGTGGCCTGGTAGTCAATGATGAGCTCGTTCTGAGTAGAAAGGGTATAGGTAACCGTTACCTGTAAGGTGCCCGGGTAACCTTCCTCGCCGGCCGGACTGGTATAGGAGAATTGGAGGGTGTTTCTTTCCGGCATTTCCTTCGCGGCCCATACAACTTTGTCAAACCCCTTGCGGCCACCATGTAAATGGTTGGGACCGTTATTGGTGGCCAGGGTATATTCCTGGTCGTTGAGTTTGAAGGTACCCCCTGCAATACGGTTGCCGTAACGGCCAATCAAGGCCCCAAAATAAGGTTGATTCTTAAGATAGGCCTCAGAGAGGTAGCCGTCCAGATGGTTAAAGCCCAGCACTACGTTTGCCAGTTTACGGTCCTTGTCTGGTACCAAAAGCGAGGTTACAATGCCCCCGTAAGTGGTGATGGAGGCGGACATCCCATTTTCATTTATGAGGGTGTACACCTGGACTTCTTCCCCTTCCAGGGTTTTTCCAAATGGTTTTTTCTCTATATCCATACATCAGATGTTAAAGGCAGATCCAAACGTAAGAATACAAATTCTTCTGTTTGAATAGCACTGTTTTTAGGGCAGGCCTGAAAATGTTTTTAAGCTCTAGGGTCCTGGCAAAATTATTCGTTTAGTCTTCAGGTTAGTGTTTAGCCTTTTCGGGAAGCCTTAAAACGGATTCAATAGAATCCTGCTTTGGCAGTTGCCGCCAGGAAATACCAAGCTCCAACCAGTTATTGACCCATTCCAAAACCTCCTCTAAAAGCATACGCCTGAACCTGCAGGGTGTTCCCTGGCCAAAGCCAAATTCTGGTTCTATCCCATTAAGTACTTATTTTGGCGCCAAAGACTTTTACCTGAATTTTCTACCAGGATTTGCGACTGTTTCTTAGGCTGGAAGTAATTCAGGGCCGAAGGAAGGAGGGTGACCCAGGATGCAGTGTGCTATGGAGAAGAGTTATCACTTGGCCTTCAGGGAGAATAGGTTAGATGGCAATTTTAAAGGCAAAGCTATCTGTCGTTACCACCTTATGGTGATTTACGCCTACTTTTGGAGAAACAGTTCTAGCCGAATTATAGTACTCAAATCCCCCATCACATGCGTAGACTTTTACTTTTCTTAGGACTCCTTCTTTTTGGGGCTAACCTGGCCCAGGCGCAGACCCTTGCAGACACAACCTGGCGAAGGTCTTTTGCCACGGGCCTCAACCTGAACCAGGCCTCTTTCAGTGATAACTGGAAGGCGGGCGGAGTCAACTCCATCGCCCTTAATACCTTCCTGAACGCCCGCGCCGATTATAAATTTGAACGCCGGTCCTGGGATAACAGCCTGCAGCTACAGTATGGCTTTCTGAAAAACAAAGGGGAGGGCCTGCGCAAAAGCCTGGACCGGCTGTACCTGGATACCAAATACGGCGTGGGTTTCTCCAGTGACTGGAACGCCTTTGTGGCCCTTAACTTTCTATCACAGTTTGCCAGGGGCTACGAATATAATGTTGACGATACCGGCCAGGACCGGCTAATTTCCAATTTCCTGTCGCCGGGCTACCTGACCTTTGTGCTGGGCGCTGAGTACAAGCCTACCCCTAATTTCTCCTTGCGGCTTAGCCCATTTGCGCCAAGGTTTACCTTTCTGGTAGATGACCAGGTAGGGGAAAATGAGCGCTACGGGGTGCCAGAAGGAGACGTAGTCCGCACTGAGATCCTTTCTGCCCTGGTGCAAGCCGATTACCAGAAAGACATTGCCACCAACGTAAACCTGAGGCTGAATTACGTGGCGAATATCAATTATCAGGAGCTAACCCTAAAGCGTATAGACCACCGGTTAAACGCGGTGTTTACCGCCAAAGTGAACAAGTACCTTAATGTGAACCTGATGGGTAACCTTATCTATGACTATGACCAGGACTCGGCGGTGCAGTACAGCCAGTCTCTAGGCTTAGGGCTCATGTATACGCTGCAAGGATTTACCACTATCACACAGTAAGTGAGCCCAAAGTTCTGCGCTCAGGCGGGTTCTATGTCCAGGTCCTTGATTTCCTTTTTGTAGGCCGGCGGAAGAATAATGGACTTGAGAAACCAGTCCAGTTTAAAAGTGCGGGTGACTTTATAGGCCTGCAGCAGGGGGGTGATGAGCGAGGTTTTCCTGAACCCCAGCAGGCTTTTCACGTGGTCGGGCACTACCATTACCTGGGCTTCCAACAAAAGGCGGTACCTTATCAGGCCCAAGTGCTTTTGGTACTGTTGAAACAGGTCATGGGTATAATGGCTAGGGATAAGGTCTTGCAGTAAGTGTTCTTCGCGCATCTGCAGCCAGGCAGGGTAAGAAGTAGGAAGACCCGTCAATCCCATTCTAAGACCTACCCGCGTGAATACCTCAAACACTTCCTCTTTCTCCTGAGAGGTGAGCTTCCGTTCCAGCACTTCATACGCCCTAATGGAGTAGTTAATGAGCATAAACAGAACATCGCGGTAGGCCCAGTCTGGAATGGCGGCCCCGCGTTTGCCTTCCACGGCGGCATGAATATGCGCCATGCTGTCTATGGCCCGATGGGCTCCTTCCAGAGAGGAGAACACAATGCGCCGGGCATAGCCTACGGTAGAGAAAAGCCGGCCCAAGGGATCGGTGGGGAGCCGGCCGGTAAAATAAAGCCAGTCTACGGCCTTGTTGAGGGCAAACTCAGCGGCCGAACCCGCAAAAATAAACAGGATGGTATCGCCCTTACCCCAAATCTCGCGCACGATTGATCCTTTCTTTACAAAGAACTCCATGGCTGTTGAGGGTTAAGGGATAAAATAGCTTTAAAATGCTTGTGATGTGCCAAGGTAGCCAATTAGAACGTGCGGCCAAAAAGGCAGGTGAACCAATCAGCGTTTTAAGCCCGTTTTTACAAAAATGGGCTTAAAACAACGGTAACAGCTTGGGCCTGTTTTTTTTATAATCCTACCCATTCGCGGGCTTCGTCTCGGTTCTGGTGATCAAAGTATTTTACCTGGGCGCTGGTGAAGGGTTTCATTAAGGCGGTAAGGTTCTTCTCCCAGGCTTTGTCACCTACCAGGGCAATTTTCAGGAAACTGTTCACGTGCTTCACGTCAAACTTCAGGTCTTCCCAGAGTCCTTCGGCTGACCAGTGGTCCAAGCCGGTCATCTCCCAATACAGGTTCAGTTTGCCGTGTTCCGCAATTTTTTCTTCCAGGGCCGGCAGCATTACCTCATACTCGGCCTTGCCTAACGTGCCCTTTACCCAAACGGCAAAAACCGTGGGGTTGTCGGTTTTTATTATTTCTACCATCGCCTTGCCTTTTCAATTTGGTACGCTATTACCGGTCGTAAGTTAAAACTAGCGGGCTATTTTGGGCCTCTTTTTCTTAAAACGGGCCCAAAACGCAAAGTTCTAGAGAGGCAAACCGGTGGCCTTGGCGCTTGACCTTTTTTGGATGGTTTATAGTAACAGGCCGTTTTGAAAGATAAAGGCCCATCTCCAGAAAGGCCCTTGGTAGAAACACGGAAAGGCCATTGTGTTAACTACCAGATTTTACGGGGGCCGTAAACAGACAAGAAACATTTCCCGTTGCGGGGTAAAACGCATAACAGACCATGACACTACCTCCTTTTCTTAAAGCCGGTGATAAAGTAGGTGTGATAAGCACCAGCAATTTTACAGAGCAGCCATACATTGATGGATTAGTCAAGATCCTGAAAGACTGGAAACTGAAGCCGGTGCTGGGCAAAACCATAGGGCCCCGCCAGGGCAGCTTTGCGGGGTCAGACCACCTGCGCCGGCAAGACCTGCAAGAGATGCTGGACAATGATGAGATCAAAGCCGTGCTGGAGACCATGGGCGGCTACGGCATTGTGCGGGTCATTGAAGACGTAGATTTCAATAAATTCAAATTCCACCCTAAGTGGCTGGTGGGCTACAGTGACACTACCTTCCTGCACAGCCATGTACAGGGCCTGCTGAGCACGGCCACCATTCATGGCACCATGGCCAGCGACCTGGAGGCCGGGTTTAAGGTAGAATCCTGGGAAAGCCTGCGCAAAGCCCTTTTTGGGGAGAACCTGGAGTATTCTATAAAAGCCCACCCTCTAAACCGGTTTGGGAAAGCCGAAGGCACCCTGGTGGGCGGCACCATTAGTATTCTGTGCAATGCCAAAGGCACTAAGTCTGAAGTGAACACCAACGGCAAGATCCTGTTTCTGGAAGACGTGGGGGAACAGCACTTCCGGTTAGACAATTACCTGCTTTCCTTAAAGCAGGCCGGCAAGTTTGAGTATGTGAAAGGGCTGTTGGTAGGCCAGTTGGTGGAAATCAAGAAAGATGACCCTCCGTTTGGGAAAACCCCCGAGGAGATTGTCCGGGACGCGGTGAAGGAATATGACTTTCCGGTTTGCTTCGGGTTTCCGGCGGGCCATGGCGGGGTGAACAAGGCCATGGTCTTTGGGGCGCCGGTGAAAATGGAGGTAACCGGCAAAGGCACTTCGGTTAAGTTTAATCTTTAGGCAAATAACCTGAAAACGTGTTTTAAGCCTGTTTTTTCAAAAATGGCCCTGAAACGGAAACCTGAGGAATATGGAGAAATCAAAGCCCACTTTTCTACTGACCTGTGAGCACGCAGGAAACGAGGTGCCAAAAAAATACCTGGCGCTTTTCAAAGGGAAGGAGGAAACGCTGTACTCCCACAAAGCCTTTGACCCCGGGGCGCTGCGGCTGGCCCGCCACCTGGCCGCTGCCTTAAGATTACCGCTGTACTTTACCTCCGTTTCTAGGCTACTGGTAGAAGCCAACCGGTCTCTGGATAGCGATGAACTGTTTTCAGACTTCAGCAAAAGTCTGTCTGAGAAAGAAAGAAAAGCGGTGTTGGACAAGTTTTATTTCCCGCACCGGCATGAGGTGGAAGAGCATATAACCAAAATCACCGCTGTCGGCCAACGGGTATGCCACCTGGCCATCCATACTTTTACCCCAGCCCTGGACGGTGAGGTGCGCAAGGCAGATATAGGCGTCTTGTTTGACCCGAAACGGCCCCTGGAAAAGGCCATTGCGCAGCAGCTGCGGGAGCAGTTAAAAGAGCAAAACCCCACTCGCAAAGTCCTCTACAACTCGCCCTACCCGGGCACCGATGACGGGTTCCCAACCTACCTGCGGGGTAAGTTCAGCAAAAACCAATACGCCGGGTTTGAGCTGGAAATAAACCAAAAGTTTTTCCTGGATGGAAAAGAAGAAGTCTGGCAGGCAGTGGTAGACGAGTTAACCAACGCCCTGCGGCATACCATGGTAGAAAACTATCCCTGAAAAAGCGGGGCCAGGTTACCTAGCTGGAAAAAAAGCCGGTTTTCAGGCAGTCGCCTTAGTCTGTTTAAGTGCCCAGGGAAATACCAGAACTGATAACTTTCCCCTACAAAAGTGACCTACATCATCTTTCTGCTGAGCGGTTCTTGCGAAATTTGCAGTGCATTTTGACCATTGACCATGCAAAACCAGTTCAAAGTACTTACTCTATCTTACAAACAAGCCCCCATCACAGTGCGCGAAGCGGTATCTCTCAATGAGATAGCCTGCCGAAACCTGTTAGATAAGATAAAGGATTTCACCCAAGCGCAGGATGTGTTGGTACTTTCTACCTGTAACCGCACCGAGGTGTATTATTCAGCGGAGGCAGACTATTCCCGGGAGCTGGTGGAACTGATCTCCATTGAGAAAGGCATTTTTGATTCTCAGCAGGTTTCCTCTTTTTTCAGGCATATTACCCAGCCGCAGGAAGCGGTACAACACCTTTTCCAGGTAGCCTTAGGCTTGGAGTCTCAGGTGGTGGGGGACATGCAGATCATGAACCAGGTGAAAAATGCCTACCAATGGGCCTCAGATGCCGGCACGGTGAGTCCTTTCCTGCACCGCCTGTTGCACACCATTTTCTTTACCAATAAGCGGGTAGTGAATGAGACCGCCTTCAAAGACGGCGCTGCCTCTGTTTCATATGCCACGGTAGAGCTGGTGGAAGAACTAACCAGGTACATGGTGGAGCCTAAGGTGCTGATGATTGGGGTAGGGGAGATTGGCGCCAACGTGTGCGATAATTTCCAGAAATCTACTCTGCAGCACATCACCATTGCCAACCGCACCCACCACAAGGCTGTGGAGTTGGCCGCCAAATGCAATGCCAGAGCCATTTACTGGGAGAACGTGTGGGAAGAAATGGCCCAGGCCGATGTCGTGATTTCATCGGTTCCCGGCGATTGCTTTTTTATCAGCAAGGAAAAAGTGGTGAAAATGGGTGAAGCCGCCCCGTCTTTCTTTGTGGACCTTTCCATGCCCCGCAGCATAGACAACAACCTACAGGAACTGGCAGGAACTAAGGTGTACAACATTGATAACATCCGGAACCGGGCCACCCAAGCCCTGGAAATAAGATTGGCCGCCATTCCGGCCGTACAGCAAATTATTCAGGAATCCATCACTGAATTTGAGACCTGGACCAAGGAGATGAGCATGTCGCCTGCGCTACAGCAATTTAAAAACCGTCTGGAAGAAATACGGCAGCGGGAGTTGGCGCGGTACGTGAAATCATTGGGTGCCCAGGAAAAAGAATTGGTGGAGACCATTACCAAGAATATCCTCAACAAAATTGTGAAGATGCCAGCCCTGGAACTGAAGGCCGCCTGTCAACGCGGTGAGTCTGAGGCTTTAATTGAGGGCCTGAGCGCCTTATTCAATCTGGAAGCCGAGCCGCAGAAAGCATAACGTCGCTTGCTGCCTCACCATGGGGCAGTAACTACTTTAAGTTATAGAGTAGCCACCCTGGCACAAACCATATTACCAGGTAGGTTTCAGTAAAAATCAAGACTTGAAAGCAGAGAGAGCTGGGCAATTTGTCCAGCTCTCTCTGCTTGGGCAAGATTCCTTATATACGCACTATAATTCTAATCTTGTGCTTTCAGGAACACCCTAGCTCAGATAAAGCAAATGGCCCCAGGAAATTAAATCTCCTGGGGCCATTTGCTTTATCTAAGGTTAAGGCTCTTTAAAAAGGAATCTTTCTGGCATGGATGACCATGAGCGGCAAGTGCGTACGGTACGTGGGCGCCTGCGCCTCCTCAGCCTGTAAAAGGTGTTGCCAAGGATTGGTGGCATGGGCCCCTACCACTAGCATGTCTGCCCGCTGGTTCCGGCAATACTGGCTAATGCCCTGCTCAACGCTGGTGTTCACCTCCACATGAATGGAGACCCGTTGGTAAGGTAAGCGCTTGCTCAACCGCTGGAGTTCTTCCTGGGCAAACTGCCGCGCAGTTTCATCTTCCTTAGAAATGATGTGCAACAGTTCAATCTGCGCGCCAAAATAGTTGGCTAATTTAAGCACCATGGCCGTGTCAGATAGAGAGAACCCGCGTAAGTCTGCCGCCAGCACTATCTTCCTGAGGGGACGGAACGTGGCGTTCTCCGGAATAATGAGGACAGGGCAAGGCCCGTGGTTAATGACCTGGCCAGCCAGAGAATTCACTACTATCTCCTTGATGTCATCTGTAAGGCCAGAGCCCAGTACAATAAGGTCAGCGTTCTCATCCTGCGCCAATGTGGTCACATTCTGGTGGGTTTCACCATACCCCACCCTGGTTTCATAAGACACCGGAATCCCCCATTCGGTGCTTTCCAGATAGGTCTGGATACGCCGCAGTTTCTTAAGCTGCTTTCCTTCCAGGTCCATTTCCTCCGCAGACGGGTAGGATTCTACCTCCCCGGCGGTAGCTTGTACCTGGGCAGATTCCGTGATACTATGGAATAGGATGATACGGGAGTTCATGCGCTGGGCAATCTCATCAGCGTATCGAATAGAATTCTCAGATTTGTTGGTGAAATCTGTTGGGCAAACAATGGTTTCCATAGCCAAATAGTTAGGATACTTTATTTGATTAGTAAAGGTGGGGGAGTATGGACTGTGTTCTTATGACCCATGTCAGCCTTAAAGATGACATAAATCAAAATGCAGGATAATTCTATGATAAATTATATCCTTTTCAAGCATCACAACGGAGGAGCTAGGCTGGAGGTTCCAGAAAGCACGTTTTTATTTTCAGGAAAGAAAGAAGGCTTGTTTAAAAGGAGAAACGCTGGATTTTCCTGAAGGTAATCTAATTCTTCTACTCCAGGAACCTTACAGTAACATAGGAGTTGGTATTCCGGCCCTGGTCGTCCAGGCAGGAGATTTTAAGCTTGCCGGCCTTATCTGGCGCAAAGAAAACCGATTCATTGCCGGGCGCTGCCTTCAGGAACTGATCGTTCACATACCAGTAGACTTTCTTCACTTCATTGTGCGGCGTGCACTGCAGCATGAGTTGTTGGTGTTCAGCTTTCTCCAGTAGGTACTCCATGCCCGCCGTGGGCGATGCAATGATAGGGGCATACTCCTGAAATATGCGGCTGCACGCCGGGTTGTGCGGGGGCAAGGCCACATAGGGCAGTTGCTGGGTCACAAAATAGGTCAATATCTCTGGCGAATGGTTGGGGTACCATTTCTGGGCATACCCGCCCTCTGGCAGGCAGGCAGTGCAATAGGCGTATTGGCCATCTAAAGACACAGGCACTTTTTTAAGATGCGTGCATTTTACCGCCGAAGAGATGCCGGGCAGAAACGTGTCTACCACCAAATCCTGGCAGAAGCTGTTGCCGGGCCGGCCGCTTTCGGCGCAGACGCTGCGGGTACCTACGCTTTTAGGTGCGGCATACCATTGGTTGGGGCTGTTGTAGTCAATAGTGTTAAAGATAGAGAACAGGAGTGGGGTAGCGGTATCGGTACCGTTCAGTTCAGGCACGCCTTCGCCAGAGAAATTTCCTACCCACACACCCACCGTGTATTTCTGGTTATAACCTATGCTCCACGCATCTTTGCGTCCGTAAGAGGTGCCGGTTTTCCAGGCGATTTTGGGCAAATGGCCGCTGTTGTCTGCGTTGTGAGGCAAGTCTGGTCGCTGCAGTTGGGTCAGGATCTGGTTGACCATAAACGTGGCACCTGGTGATAACAACTGCTTTTCCTGCCGAGCGGAGTCTTCCTGTAGCCACCGCAACGGCGCATAGGTGCCCTGGCGGGCGAGGGCCGCGTACAAGGCCGTGAGTTCCTCCAGTTTCACGGCGCATCCGCCCAGAATTAAAGACAAACCCAATTGGTCGCCGTTCTTTTTCATCTGGGAGAAATCTGCCAGTTTCAGCTTGCGCACAAAAGTGGGTACGCCCACCTGGTCCAGCAGCTTTACCGCCGGGATATTCAAAGAAGTAGCCAGCGCCCGCTCTATGGTAATGTTGCCGCTATAGGTGCCAAAGTAGTTTTCGGGCCGGTACCCGCTGTAGTTGATGGGCACGTCTGCAATAATGGACTTGGGGGTGATCAGTCCTTGCTCAAAAGCGGTGGCGTACAAAAAGGGCTTTAACGTGCTGCCCGGCGACCGCAGGGCCCGCACCCCATCCACCTGGCCTCCATGAAGCGCATCTGAGAAATCGGCGGAGCCGAGGTAGGCCTCTACCGCCTGCGTATGGTTGTTGATGACCAGCACCGCCGCGTTATGGATGTTCTTGTATTTCAGCTGCTGCAAATAGTTATAGGCCAGTTGCTCTACCTTTTCCTGCACCGCCAGGTTGAGGGTGGTCTTGATGATAGCCTGGTTCTGGTGCTGCCGGTACATACGGTACGCGAAATGCGGTGCCACATGGGGCGCCGCCATCCGGCGGGCCTCCAATGGTTCCAGCAGGGCATCTTCAATAGCGTCTTCCGGGAAAGCCTGCTGCCGAGCAAAATGTCGGAGCCATTTATTCCGGAAGGCTACAATCTGCTGGTTCTGGACGCCTATCCTGAGCGAGGAGGGTTTGTTGGGAATAACCGTAAGAGCCACCGCCTGCGCCAAGCTCAATTGCCGGGGAGACTGTTGGAAATACAGAACCGAGGCCGCCTTTACACCTTCTATGTTTCCGCCGTAGGGCACCAGGTTCAGGTAAAATAAGAGAATCTCGTCTTTGCTGTACATCCACTCTAACTGCAACGCCCTGAACACCTCTGTAAGTTTATGCCAGTACGTGCGTTCCTGAGGATAGAGCAGCCTCGCCACTTGCATGGTAATGGTAGATGCCCCCGACGTGGTTTTCTGGTGCAACAGGTTCTTGACCAATGCCCGGCCCACCGCCACCACATTTACCCCGGGGTGGTAATAAAAGTACCGGTCTTCTTTCTGGAGAATGGCTTCCCTAAGGGTAGGGCTTACTTCATCAGGCTCCAACTGCATGCGCCATTTATCATCTTTGCTCAGAAAGGAATGCAGAATGGTGCCATCAGAAGCAGTGATTACGGGGGAGTAGACAATGTTCACCTGCAGCGGAAAGAGAAGGTTGAGCAGGAGAAAAACCGCTAGAATAAATGCCAAGAATCCACCCCCAGACCAGAGTCTCACCTTGCCTTTTTGCAGAGGAAGCGCGGCGAAGTAAATACGTCTGGTCATGGAAAGCGGCATTTAGGGTAAAGGGTAATTAAGTAAAGTTTGTAATAGGTGGCTTTTACTTTTTCGTCCCCCTTTGAAGGGGGGAGGGGGATGACTGCTCTTGCTGTTTTGGTATACCCGAGATTCGTTTTTAACTGTTCCCTTGCTGTAACCTATGGCTCTTCCGTCTGGCCCTTTTCATCCCCCTACCCCCTCCAAAGGGGGCGGAGTTTATGGCGATTGTGCTGCTGTTTTAAGCCTGTTTTGGCTAAAACGGCTCTAAAACGCCCCACCTAACCTGATATGCTCAAAAGCAGCCTGGTGTTCAGTGGGGCTTTCGCCCCACTGAAGTTGGAACTTTCACCTCATTGTAGGTCCAAGTTGAAAACTTGAACCAGGAAAACCGCCCGCCTTCCTAAGCTGTTTTAAGCCTGTTTTTGCCAAAACAGCTCTAAAACGTCATCGCACCTTAACCACCCCGGCGCCATGGTAAGAATGATACTCGGCATTGTACATAGCGTCTGCGCCCACGGGCCCCATTTGGAAATCTCCTTTGTTGACGGCCCTGATCTGGTAGAAAAAGTACTGCGTTTTAGGCGTAGCAGTGGCGTAGAGGTTAAGACGGTCATCCCGGATGTCCATATAATCTGGGGTGGCCGGTTTCATGGCTTCCAGCCAGCTGAATTCCCGGGAAGCCAGAAGCCGCGGGTTCTCAATCTCAAAACCGGCCGGAAGCAGATCAGTGATGGCCACGTTAGGAATGGTACGGCCGTCCAGAGACTGCAAGGCCAGCCGCACTACTACCAGGTCGTTTTGTTTGAAGGTAGCGTTGGTAATAGACTTGCCGTCACGGGTGAAGAAGGCTTTTCTAATCTTTAGGAAGTTGTCTTCCTGCTTATAACTTCCGCTCTGGCTGATGCCTTTCAGCTCCCAGAAATAATACAGAGTGCCCTGGCCTTTGCTTTGCAGGGTGATAGGACCGCCATTCAAAGCATTAGCCAGCGTTAAGTCTTTACCGTTAAAAGCACCTATGGCTTTCCCGTTTTGCAGCACCTGGGCCGTAACGTTTCCGTCTGTCCGTCTGGCTTGTTTGCCCAGGGCCAGCAGAGCGAAGGCTCTTTCCTGGGTGTTGTACCAGCGACTTGACTTCAGTTCCTGTGACAGGTGCCGGGCCAGGGTTACCACCTGCGGGTGGTCTGGGTTAGCTTCCAGAAGGCTGTTCAAAGAGATGGCCATATTTCGGAGCGGCGAGTAAAAAGAGCCATCTAATGCGCGCAGCGAAGTCTCACCCGCAAAAGACTTAGGCAAGAGCAGGTTAAAGCTCTGCTGGCCACCGTTCATGCCGTAGGTGCTGGCCAGCAGGTAGCGGGCGTCTATGGAGAGCAGTTCCGGTTTGGCCTTGTAGTAGTTCATGGTGGACCAGTCGGGTTTATTGGCCAGGCTGAGCACGTAGAGTGAATAGGCAGTTTCATGGGCCGCAATGTATTTGCTCTTCACCTTGCGGGCCGTGTCATAATAGCGGTACACCTCGGTGGCCTTGGCTTTCACTTTCTTCTGCAGATACGCCAGGGCTTTGCTGACCACCTGCTGGTTTACCGGGAAGCCGGCTTTCTGGGCTTCCAGCAAAAAGTGGGTGGCATAGGTGCTGCTCCACCAGTCGGTGTGGGGTTGGCCCGGCCAGTAGCTGAAACCGCCATCATACTGCTGCATGCCTTCAATCTTGGTGATAGCTTCCTGCACCAGGTAATTAGGATTGAAGGTGCGGCCTTTCTGTTGCTGGTTCAGGGACCGAGCCAGATCTGTATAGTACAGCAATGGAAACGCGGTTGAAGTGGTCTGCTCCAGGCACCCGTGCGGATAGCGGAGCAGAAACGTAATATCATCTGTAAACTGCACCAGCGGCGATGTGCTCACCACTAATTTTGAAGACACGGAAGCCGGTAGATAGTCGTGCACCGGTTTGATCTGCGCACTGCCCGCATTTTTCAAAGTGCCTGACCCCGTCATCTGGGCCAGGGGCGCGGCCGGGCGCACTGTTAATTCGGTGGTATTGCTGAACTGCTCGCCCAGCGCCTTCACGGCTACTTTCACGGTGGCGGCCCCAATGGCAGGACTGGCCACCAGGCGGTACACCACCTGCTTTTCGGCGTTGGCGCCCGCTTGCGCGGAGGTAGTAGCAACGCCCACTATTCTCAATGGACCGGTCACCGTGATGGAGCTATTGAAGGAAGCGTTTTTGGCAGTGGTGTTGCTGATGGTCACGGGCACCAGCAGCGTGTCTTTCGGGCTCAGGAAACGGGGAAGGGCCGTACTGATCACCATAGGATCTGCTACACGCATGAGTTTCTCCGCGGAGCCGAAGGCATTGCCTTTGTAGGCCACTGCCATCACGCGTACCGCCCCTGAGAACTCCGGAATTTTCACCCGTACAGAGGCTTCGCCGCGGCCATTGGTTTTCAGGCGGCCACTCCAAAGGGAGACCAGCTTCACGCGTTTGGAGGTGAGGGGGTTAATGCGTTTCTCCAGGTCATAGCCGTCACCGCCGGTGCTGGAGCGGGTGCCGGTCAGTTCGGGGAACAGGAAAGGGTAGAGGTCAAAGGCTAGCACCTCCAGGGCCCGTTTCTGGTAAAAGAACCCGTGCGGGTCGGGCGTCTGGTAATCTTTGAGCTGCAGAATGCCTTCGTCTACCACTGCCAGGGTAACCTCGGCGTTAGGGGCGGTTTTGATGCTTACCTGTTGGGTGCGGTTAGACCGGGAGGCGTCTGGGGCGGTGAGGACCACTTCCAATTTGGTGCTTTTCTTGGTCACGGCCAGGGGTTTAAAACCTCGGGCAATGGTGAGCGGCATCTGGTTGTTTTTGATTTCCCGCAGGGCCACCGCCGAAATGTAAATGGTAGGCAGATGTTCGTCTTTGATGGGCAGTTTAAGGGAAGCGGCTTTCTTATCAGTCTTGAGGTAATGGTAGCTCAATACCTTGTTCTGCTCTACCGTCACCAGAATCTTGCCCGGGAACGGCGACTTGAACAGAATCTTGGCATCATCGCCTACCTCATAGCTTTCCTTGTCCAGGGCTATGTCTACTTCGCCTTCATTGTTCACCTCAAAAGACGTGCTCTCTGTGTCTCCCCAGCCATAGGCGTAGAAGCGTTGGGCCACGTAATTATAGGCACCGGGGCGCATGACCCGCAATTCATACTCTCCGGAGGTGGAAGGCACAAAACGCACTGCGGTTCCTTCTTTGGAAACCTGCAAGGTGGTGTTAAGCAAGGTGCTGGCCCGGCGCTGGGAATTGTAATTGTAGTCTTCGCTGTGGCGCTCCACCACGGTCTCATACGTGAACCGCACCAACTGCACCTGCACCGTGGTGGCTATGGGTTGGCCCTGGGCGTTCAAGGCAATAAGAGGGACCTGCATTTCCTGCCTAGTGCTCACGTACGAGTCAAATTTCCTGATGCCGTAAAACGCCTGCTGGGTACTCACGGAGAACCGGTTCAGGCGGTTGACCGGCCGACCGGTTTCGTCAAAAACAGTGGTAAAAAGCGAGCCCTCCAGCAGACCAACATCCCGGAAGTTATTCAGTTCAAAGGTTTCCTGGGCCTTGCCCTCCGCATTGGTTTCGCCTTGGCGCACGCTGTTTTGCAGGTTCACCTCCTGGGCGTTGTTTAGCTCAAAGGTGTAGTCTGGGTAGCGGGGGGCTTCAAAGGCTTTCTTCTTCAGGCTGAGCTGTACCTCGTAGTTTCGGCCGGCGGCCGGAGGGCCAAACAGGTTCTGCGCTGTCAGGTTCACGGTCACGTTCTCACCAGCCCGGTATTCGGTTTTGTTCAGGGTGGTGGTGACTTTGAGGCGGTCTGGCATGAATTCCTCCACGCCAATTTTGCGTGAGTTCAGCAGCACGTCATTGCCGGAATACACCTCCAGGGTGTAGGTGCCGGTCACTACTGAGGTACTAAGTACAAAGGTAGCCTCATAAGAACCTTCTTTGTTAAGCGTGCCTTTTTGGCTGCGGTACTCCTTGCCGTTGGGCAACAACAGTTTTACTTTAAGCGGTAGGCCCGAAACGGTTTTCCAGTCTGGAGTGCGCACCAGGGTATTCACGTGCACGGTGTCGCCGGGGCGGTACAGGTCGCGGTCGCCGTAGATAAAGGCGTCATAGTTGAGCTGGTCCAGGCGCTTGCCACCCACTTCAAAGCGCGAGGTGTTGACCTGGGTCTGGGAGTAGGGCAGGTAATTGAAGTCATCGCCGCGGCGCGCCGTAATAAGTCCCAGCTTAAAACCCGCCGCGGTCTTGGCCATCTGAGGGAAGCGCGCCACGCCGTCACTATCAGTGGTGGCCCGGTGCACCACCTGGTTGTTGGTACTGATAAACCGCATATCTACCCCAGACAAGGTCAGGCCGCTCCGGATGGAGTTGGCAAAAACCAGCACTTCGTCTTTGCCCTGTTTGGCAATAAGCCCGATGTCTGACACCGAGATAATTTTGGAGTCTTTGAGCCAGTTATTTTCGGTACTGGCCACATTGATCACGTAAAGCCCCTTGAAGTTGCTGTCAAAGTCCAGGTCATCCAGCGCCAGGTTGAGAAGGTGATTCTTGCCTTGCTTGCGAAGGATTTTAGTGTCTAGCTCGCGCTCAAAAATGGTTTTGCCGTTGTTCTCATTCACGTCATAATAAGAACTCTCGAAGTATTCTTCTGACTCCTCATCATAATGCCCGTCATAGGTCTGGCCGTCTTGCAGGTAGCGCAGGATGTTGTTCTCAAATACCTTACTAATGCTCACCTTTACCCGGGGCACCTGCGTGAGGTTCAGAGCAATGTTGCGGGCGCCCTGGCTGCTCAGGTAAATGCTTTTTTGGTTAACAAAAGCCACCGTGGGCTTATCTGATTCAAACGTGACCGGGTGCAGGTAGGGCTTCCCAAGGGGCTTGCCCACCACGCCGCTGGCCTCCCCGGAAAGGGTAAGGGTATAGGCCTGCCCGGCCGTGAAATTGCCGCTTAAAACCAGGCCGTTCTCCAGGCGCTCCACGGTAAATTCGCGGCGCGGGTTTAACGTCACCAGCGCCGTCAGGTCTGGGTTGGTGATGGGTTGGGTGGTGAGCACGTATATCTTGTCCTGGCCTTCTTCCTGGGCAGTAATTACCTCCATGACCATCAGGCGGTCGCGGCTGGGCAGCACTACCGTTTGCTGCGTGGGCTGCGGGGGCTGGTACGTGCTGCCGGGGGTAGATAAGCCTTTGGCCAGAGTGACCCGAAGTGGGATTTCACCGGTACTGTTTTGCTCCAGGCCTTTTACCCGTACAGAGAGGCTCTTTTTGCTGGCGCTTATGACCTGCACCGGAAGGGGTGTATTGCCTTTGTAGACCTTCAATCTATCACTTACTGTTTGGGCAGCAACAGGGTAGTTGAAGTCAAACACCATGTTGGCCATCATTTCAGAGGGGTTGTTTTCGTTCTGAGTCCAGTAGGCTTTATTGCCGGTAAGTTGGAGGTAAGGCGTGTGGAATTTGATCTCCTGCCCTGCAGGGATCTTGAGTTTGGAGCGCGTGTGCTGGAGTAAATGCGTAGTAAGTTCGGCCTGGTAATTAGTGCTGGGGGCAAAGGGGTTGACCGGCGAGAACACCAGCTCATTAGGCGCGGTCCACTTGAATCTACCCTCCACCTTAGGGGTGAAGGAAAGGTAAGGCACGGTGTCCCATTGGTTCAGGAGGGAGTCGGTGACCAGGTCTTTGTCAAAGGTGAACACCAGGTTCTGCTCCTGGGCAATCTCGGTCTCAAAGTTCTTTTTCTCCAGCCGCAGCTCATCTGGGTTGCCTTTACAGCCTAAGAGTTGGGATAGGGCTATAACACTAAAGAGGGCCTTCAAAAAAGGTCTGACCTGGGCAGAAAGTGGGGAAGTCATAGGGGGTGGAAGAAGTGGTGTCTTTCTTTTCTAAACTTACTAATTGTTTGAGTGGTAAAATATAACCGGCCTAATATATTTAATACGCATTATGCATAGACCAACTACTGCCATTTGGGCAAGGGCCTTCGGTTCCAATAGGCCTTTATTTGGGCCTTCCAGATAAACATTTTCAATTCCTGTTTTGGGCCTGTTTTAGATAAAACAGGCCCAAAACAGGATAGGATTAATAAGGATAGAACTTACTGAACCTAGAAAGCCGTAAAAGAAAAATTTCCGTTTTAAGCCTGTTTTTATGAAAACAGGCTTAAAACGGAAATGAGGCTGCCTTTTGAGGAGGGAAAAGAGCCAGAAGTTGGTCAGTTGAGGGGAGAACCCAGCGGTTGCCCTTGGGTAGAGGGACTAGCAAAGAAGTCTGAAAAGAGCCAGTTAAGGGCGGCGTCTTTGTTAGTGAAATTCTCTAGTTGGGTTTCCGCTTCTTCGGGGAGGTTGGAGGAAATACGGTGGATGTCTAGCATGCCAATGCTCTGCTTAGTGGTGAGCCGGGCATACTTTTTCAGGGGGGAAGAAAGTATAAGCGGAACAATATCCCGAAGGATCCAATTCTGGTTGGCAAAATCAAGGTAGGGAATGCTGCGGGCATCGCTTAGCCAATATGTGCACCCTTTATCTACCGCAATTTTTACCGCAAAATGGAACATGCGTCTGAACGTTTCTCCGTCTGGCGGCTGCAGCCACTCCAGGTAGAAATAGCCCACTTCTTTATCAATCTCAATTTTTATGTGCGCATCTAAGTGCACTACCTCAGGATTTAGGTCTATGCGCATGTAAACAGGGTTTTGGTTATAGTTTTGGTCACTTACAATTGTCAAAAGCTAGAGAGCGATCCTTTGCTCCGGGGGACTACCTTAGACATGGGTAATCTATTCTTTTGTCTGGCTTGTTAAAAGTAATTTAACACATTTTTTTTATTATTCTTTTATGATTTTAAGTTAGGCTGGTAAAAGGTTTGTTTTCAGGAGGTATTGCGATTTATTTAGGCTTTTTCTCTTTAGGAAAGTGTGATTTTGTTGCGTCACAAAGTCATGATTATGAAAGAATAACATGTAGCTCCGGGCAAGTGCCAGCGCCTGTGAACTTATGGAAAGTGATTAACTGAATGCCTTTTTTACGCCAGAACGTTTAGGGCTTCCTGGTTGCCAATGTTATGGGCCATTTCTACGGCGGTAAGGCCCCGGCTATCTCTCAGGCTTTGATCAGCGCCTTTTTGGGCCACTAGTTTCATAAGTTCATGGCGGCCAAACATGGTGGCAAACATGAGGGCCGTGCCACCGCTTCCGTTCTGCAGGTCAAGGTTGGCTCCGTTGGCAATAAGGAGTTCAGCAATGTCGGCGTAGCCTTTAAAGCAAAGGCCCATTAAGGCCGTATTACCGGCAAAGTCCTGGGCGTTCACATCGGCGCCAGCCTCCAGTAGTACTTTGGTGGCAGCCAGATGGCCCTCATAGGAAGCCAGGATAAGGGGCGTGAAACCACGACCGTTCTGGGCGTTGATGTTCACCCCTTCAGAAAGAAGTTGCTGAATGGTGTCTACGTCTCCTCTGCGGGCAGCGTCAAAGAGGAGATCTTCTGGGTTAGAGGAGGTAAAATTCATTCGGCTAGACAGTTTAGGGGTTAGGTACCTTTAATGTAAGAGTTACCGGCATGAAAGACAAGAGGTTTCCTGAATTTGCCGGTGAGAGCCTGACGGTGCCGGAAAAGAAGAAAAGGCAGTTGATATGGTTTTGCCTTCTGGTCAACCTCTATCCCCAGTTATAAGTATGTAAGGGATAAAGTACCTTAACCTACATTTTATGGCAACCAGTAAAACGTTTGACGAGCTCCTGAACACCAAGCAAAAAAAGCTCTCCTTTTTCCAGAACCTGATTATAGTTGCCACGGCAGACCGGTACCTGGATGAGCAGGAAAGTGACTTTCTGGTGTCTATTGGGCAGCAACTTGACCTCACTGAACAAGATACCCGTCCCATTGCCGATAACCTGGGCGTCTTGTCTTTTATTATTCCGGAGGACGGAATGCAGAGAACCCTGGAACTGCAGACCCTGGTATTGATGATGCTGCAAGACGGAAACCTGGCCGAAAGGGAATACCAACTATGCCTGGAATATGCCCGCCGGGTGGGCTTCCCCCAGCAAATGCTGGATGACATGATCCGGCAACTGCAGGTAGGGCAATAGGCGTTAGACTAAATGCCGACTGCTTTCTTCAGATTCTGGTAAGTGCGCAGAAGACCATTAAATCCCTTATTTTTGTCAGGGCACCCAGCACCGCTGGCCAAGAGCAATAGGGTTACCAGCTGTTTTGGGCCTGTTTTACCAAAAACAGGCCCAAAACAGCTGCCTGCGCAAGTTATAGGACTACATGGAAGCAGCAGAAAGAGGCGATTTGGAATTTCAGGACAAGGACAGTCTACACTCTTTGGATGTGTGTGTCCTGATCCCGAGTTACAATAACCCAGAGGGGTTAGCCAAGTCTTTGCGCAGTATTGCTTATCTCCCTGGTAAGCTTTGCGTGCTGGTGGTAGATGACGGAAGCGCCCTGCCGGTCACCAAGCAATTAATACGGGCCAATCTTTCTGCCAGCTATCCGTTCCATCTGCTACGTCTGCCCCAAAACGCCGGTATCACCCAAGCACTCAATGCCGGCCTGCGCTGGATCCAGGATAATCTGACTGCACGCTACATAGCCAGGTTGGACTGCGGGGATGTTTGTCATAAAGACCGTTTTTTGCAACAGGTACGTTTCCTGGACCAGCACCCGGCCGTAGGGTTGCTGGGCACCTGGTGTACCTTCCAGTCTCCTGATGGTGAGGTTAACTACTCTTACACTACCCCCACCGCGCATGACGCCATCATCCGGGAAATGCACTCCCGGAATGTGTTTATCCATCCCACTGTCATGTTTAGGTCCGAACTTGTGGCGGTTATTGGCAGCTATCCTTCTACTTTCCCCCATGTGGAAGATTATGCCCTCTTCTACCAGATGCTACACCGTATGCAAGGTGCCATCTTAAATAAGTTTCTAGTTACCTGTGAAATCAACGCCAATGGCATTTCTATGGCCAACAGGGCGGCCCAACTAAAAGGGAGATATCAGGTGGTGTCGGCCTTTGGGAATAGCCCTTGGCTGAAGAGGAGAGGCCTACTCAAGCTATCTTTGCTTCAAATGGTGCCTTATTCCCTTGTCTTGCATCTAAAAAGCCGCCGCCGGTCTAACTAAAGGTTTTTGACGCGCCTTTTTTAGAACTATCTTTATACTTATACCCAACTATAGGTATTGTATTGGGCATTTAATCAACAGGCATTAGCCCATTCTATTCTTAGCAAGCGTGGCACGATAACGGGAATTTAGCTTTAGAATTGGGCTGAGAACGCTAAATCTTTTCATCTATCAGAAAAAATCTTCCTTTGGGTAAATAAATGGTTGTTCAACAGGTAGATAAACTTAGGGGTCTGGAAAATATAATTATCTTTGCTTTTATAAGTTTCCTTAAAAAGAATAAAGTATAACTGCCATTCCCCAGGCTAATGAAAATTGTCCACGTCATAGAACCATTTGCTTCTGGGGTTGCTGTTTTTGTGAAATCGCTCACGGAAACCATGCCTGAGGACCTTCATATTATTATTCATGGGGAGCGCAAGCAGGTGATGTCTGCCAAAGATGTAAAACGTACCTTTCCTAAGGAAAACGTCCGGTTCCTCCGCTGGAAGTCTGTACAGCGTTCTATCAATCCCTTCAAAGATTTTTTGGCCCTTTCAGAGCTTCACCATATTCTTAAAAGGCTCAAGAAAAGAGGAATGGTAGATGCCGTGCACCTTCATTCCTCCAAGAGCGGTCTTCTGGGTAGACTTGCCTGCAGGCTGGCAGGTATAAAACGGGTGGTCTATACTCCTAATGGGGCACCTTTCCTTTCCAATGCCCATCCTATAATGAATTTTCTGTTTAAACAACTAGAGCGGGTAGGAAATATAATTGGCGGTGAAGTAGTTTGCTGTTCTGCTTCAGAGCAGAAAGAATACAGAAAATTAGGTATAAAGGCTACTTATATCAACAACGGCGTTTCCCTAAAACAGGCTTCCGCGGTTCCGGAATCGTTGAAGAAAGTGAAAAATAAATTCACCGTAATTACCACCGGGAGAATAGAGGAACAGAAAAACCCAGCTCTGTTTAATACCATCGCGTCTTTCCTGGAAGAATTTGAACAAATTGAATTCATTTGGGCCGGTGACGGCAAAGCCAGACATTTATTATCGTCTTCAAACATAACAGTGACCGGCTGGGTAGATCCTGCTACAGCCTCCGCGCTAGTAGCCAAGGCTGATATCTTTCTTTCCACCTCAGTTTTTGAAGGTTTGTCCTTTAGCGTCCTGGAGGCCTTGGCATTGCAAAAGCCGGTTTTATTGAGTGATTGTGTTGGGAACCGCGATATCATCCGCACTGGATTAAACGGAGACGTGTTTCAAACTGACATTGAAGCCATAGGGAAAATCCTCAATTACTTCAATAACCGCGAGATGCTGGATGTGATGGGACAGTACTCCCTGGATATTTGTGAAAATAATTTCAATGTTGATTTAAACTATAAGGGGTATAGAACTGTCTATAAGGTTTCTTGCCCCCGGCCAGATGAACCTGGGTTGGCTGCTGCTAGTTAGAGTACCAAATGCCTTATTAAATATTTTATATGAGAAACGCCTTACTATTACAAGATTACATTCCCCCCTCCGATCACTTAGAGCAAATCAACGGCTCTTTACGGCACATCCAAAAACATCTTCTGCAAGAGCTTTCCTATAAGCAAGATTCAATTGAAGCAAAAGACCAGGAAATCCAGGCCTTGAAAGCTGTGCTTGAGGAAAAAAACAACTTAGTAGAAGAGTTGCAGGCAAAGGTGGTGGCAATTGAAAGAAACAATGAAGGTAATAAGCAGCTTAACAAAAAGTTGATTAGTGAAATAGTGCGCAAGCAGCAGGATATAGAGTGGTATAAGCGCACATTTGAAAGTAGAAGTTTACTGGGAACATTAAAAGAAAAGATTTTTAGAGGGGTGAAAAAATGATACCTAAAATAATTCATTACTGTTGGTTTGGAGGGGAAGAAATTCCAGACAAGTACTTGGGTTATATACAGGAGTGGAAAGAATTCCATCCAACTTGGGAAATTAAGAGGTGGGATGAAGGTAACTTCTTAGATGAATCATTCTACTATAAAAATGCTCTGTCTAATAAGAACTGGGCTAATGTCAGCAATTATGCAAGATTAAAAGTTCTTTCAACCCATGGCGGTATTTATTTGGATACGGATGTCAAAGTGGTAAAGGCATTTGATGATTTGCTTTTATATGATTGCTTCCTAGGATTTGAGAATGGAAGCCTTACTACAACAGAATTTTGGCTTAATAATGCAGTAATTGGAGCGGTTCCTAGGCACCAATTTATTCACCGGTGTCTAAAAACCCTTAATTCAAGTTTTGACGGCACTGAAAGGGCGAATGAATCTTCTCCTAAACTTGTGACCAAGGTTTTAATAGAAGAATATAATTTAAAAGGCTATGGGGAGCAGGCATTAGCAGATGGAATTAAGCTTTTTGAAACTAATACTTTTTATCCTATCCCTTGGAATCTTGCCAAGGAGACTACAAATTATAAGGTTTACCTCACGCCTCAAACCTACGCAGTTCATATGTGGGGAAGAACATGGTTCACAAAGGACATGTTGTTAAAAATGTTAGATGATGTGCAATTTGCATTGCATCAACAGAATGGGCTCATCCAAAAATTAAAAACTGAAGTTCTGGAATTAAATCATGAACTAATTTTGGCTGATGATGAAAGTAAAAGGAAAGAAGTTTTACTAGGGCAGTTAACAAAGGATGTAGAGAAGCTTAAAAATAGTTTGATTGTTAAAGAAGATATTATTAAATCTATGACAGAAGGAGGGATTTAGTTAAAAGAATAATGTATTCTAACAATACAATTAAAAATATTGAATGCTTAATACAGTAATATAGAAGTGTGCTTTTTATGAATGAGAATTACTTCGCAAATCATGCGATTAAGAAAACAGTTTATTATTTTAATGAGAATAATAAACAAACTTTCGGAATAGAAAAATTAAATAGATCTAGGTTTGAGGAAAATGGTGAAAATTTAACTATATGCTTGTTAAGCTTAAATAGGGTTAAGCTCACTATAAAGCTTTTATCTTCCATAGAATATTACTTTAATAATTTTCAAGGTAGAATCCTGATAATTGACAATGCGTCTTCTGTTGATCAACTTGATCAATTAAAGGAATTTGTTGAAACTTCTTCTTTGCAGATTTCTATTCATGAACTTGCCGAAAATCAAGGTGTTGGAAGGGCTAGGAATATTGCTGCCAGTATTATAGAAACGGATTGGATAATGTTTCTTGACAATGATATGTACTTTGTCAATAATCCTCTTAGGTCAATTCAAAAAACGTTATATGATTTAGGTTGCCATTTTTTAAACCTTCCATTAATAAACTATGATAATAAAACGGCATTCGCATTAGGAGGCGCCTTGTTTCCTTATGTCTGGAATGAAGGTTCCTTTCTAGGGGCAGGTAGTTGTTTTAATTTTAAGAGGAAGGTAGAAACAAGTGATATAAAATTAGAATCTCCATTCTTTTCAGATTTTCTTTTTGGGGGAGCAAGCATTGTAAACAGAAAGACATTTCTTAATCAAGGGGGCTTTGATTATGATATGTTTGTTGGTTTTGAGGATGTGGATTTTTCCCTTAGAATATATAATAATGGGTTTAAAGTAGGGAATGTGCCTGGGTTCTTCCTTGTGCATAACCATAAACCGTCTGAAAATGTAGACGATATTAAAGCAGAAAAGAAAAGGTTTGCTAGTGATGTTATTAAAAAGTCTGCTGATGCATTCTATAGAAAAAATGGTATCTCAGTCTATGATGATAGTACTGAAGAATGGCTTAAAATCAGAGAAAATGAACTTAATATCTCTGAGGAAAACAAGGTAAATAAAGTAAAGACAAATATTTTAAAGGCCAAGCCAAGAGTTGCTTTAGTAGTGGATATAAAGGATTGGGCATTTCATAATATTTCGAAGAATATTGTGAAAGAGCTGTCCAGTAAATATGAATTTGATATTTATTTTCATGCTGATTATTCCTATGAAAAATGGCTTGATTTATATCCAATTTTATTTAAGAAAAAGCATGATATTATTCTTGTATTCTGGAGGCCAATCTTAAAGCATCTTTTTAGTTTAGATTTAAAAAATTATTTAGAGTATAAATTTAATATCTCTAGAGAGGATTTTCAGAACTTTCTAAATGATACTGTAATTCTAACTGGGGTGTATGACCATATCTTCCTTAAAGAAGATGAGATTAGAGAGAATAAAGATATTTTCACAAATCACGTTGATGGTTATTTTTTAGCATCAAACCTACTTAAAGGGATTTATGAAAACATCACTGATTATCCAAGCCCTTATACAGTTATACAGGATGGAGTATCAAAAGAGTCATTTTTTAGAAAACCAGAAAGGCGTCTTTCACATGGAAATCAGCCTCTAATTGTTGGCTGGGCAGGCAATAGCAAGTGGAGATGGGATGATGATGGTGTAGATCATAAAGGCTTTTTAACTATTATTAAACCAACTATTGAAGAACTTAAAAAGGAGGGGTATAATATTGAATTGGTTTATGCTGATAAGCAGGAACCTAGTACCCATATCTCCCCAAATAAAATGAATAGTTTCTATAATGGGATAGATGTTTATGTTTGTGCTTCAGATATTGAAGGCACGCCCAATCCTGTATTAGAATCAATGTCCTGTGGGATAGCAGTTATCTCTACTGATGTTGGTATTGTTACTGAAGTTTTTGGAAAAAAACAAAGCCAATTCATATTAAAGGAAAGAACAAAACAAGAATTAAAAGAGAAGTTAAAAACTTTAATTAATGATAGAGATTTACTTGAACAGTTAGCAGAAGAGAATCTAATAAGAATTAAACATTGGACTTGGGAAAGTAAATGTGAGAGGTTTGATGAGATGTTTGAATATTATTTATTTAAGCAATCTAGTAAGTTAAACCATTTTAAAAAGTTTCCTTTTTCATCATCTCATGACTATGTTGAGGTGCCCCACTTACAAAATGAAACTAGTGATACTCCTGGGGGGACGCTTTCTGATGCAGAAGTTTCATTTTATGAAGAACAGTTAACTGAGTTTAAAGAAAAACATGATTCTTTAAGTTTTCAATATAACGAAGTTATTAATAAATTTTCTTTTTATGAAGAGAATTACTATGAGTTGAAAAAATGGTACCATAAAGAGTATGAGGTTTTACCTGTTTGGTACAAAAGAATTGGTCATATAATTAAAGCTTTGAAAGGGGAGAAGACGTTCAAGTCTTTGGTGAAGAAATAGTGGAGTACTGGATTTTAACTACGGAATATCCTCCATTCTATGGAGGCGGCATAAGCACTTACTGTAAGTTTACGGCCGAGATGCTCAGTAGTAAAGGGCATCAGGTGTCAGTGTTTATCCAGGATTTCACTGTCTCTGATATTTCTGAAGAACTAATTAATGGGGTAAGGGTCATCCGGTTTCTGCCCCAAAAAACAAAGACAAACCGGTATTTAGGTTATAGCGCCCAATTGAGCTATGAGTTTGCCGAAGTAATTCGCAGGTTCATGAAGCAGGAAGGAGTTCCTGATGTGTTGGAGGCTCAAGAATACGGTGGCATTGCTTATTATGTGCAACAGTTTAAGTTACTTGGCTATCCCCTCTTTAGGGATTTAAATATTGTAATTACCTGCCATGCACCTGGGTTTATTTGCCTTGAATATAACCAAGTCCCTATCTATCAGTTTCCTGAATATTGGACCGGGCAAATGGAAAAAGCCTGTATGGCATCAGCTGATTTACTTATTGTTCCTAGCCGATTCTTTGTTGCAGAAGCACAGAAACGAATGCCTTGGGGAGACATACAGGAGGTGTATTTGGCTAATCCAATGCAGCTTGAGGATGGGGCTTGTAAAGAGGGACCTGATTTTAGCCCCCAGCAAATTGTCTGCTTTGGAAAGTTAGCCCCCTTGAAAGGTACCTTTGAATTATTGTGCTACTTTGAGAAAATGTGGCAGTACGGCCATGCCTTTCAACTTAGCATTGTGGGTGGTGTAGATCTTCTTTTTCATCCGGAAGGGCGCACCATGGGAGATTTGGTTAAGAAGAAGTATGGCAAATACATAGCCAATGGTCTCTTAAAACTGCATGGTGAATTAGCCCCTGACAAGGCTAGATCACTTATCCAACAAGCCCATGTAGTGCTGGTGCCTAGTCTTTTTGACAACCTCCCTTACACCGTTCTGGAGGCTATGGCTTGGGGAAAGGTAGTATTAGCCTCAAAGCAAGGTGGGCAAAATGAAATCATTGAAGATGGTGTAACAGGGTTTTTGTTTGACCATGGTACCTCAGGGGAGTTTGAGAAGAAACTGCTGCAAATCCTTGGGTTATCTGCTCAGGAAATAAGGCAAATTGGGGGTAGAGCCATCACAGCGATTAACCAACGATACCACCCGGAGGTGATCTACCCCCAGAAGATGAAATTGCTGGAGGAGAACTTGTTTCGGAAACAGAGAGTCAAAGTTTTCCCTTTCGTTGAGCCTCAACAAGAACCAACCTTCTTTATCCCTGAAGTGAAGGAGAATAGTGATTTGCTATCTGTTGTCATCCCTTATTACAATATGGGGGCTTATCTTGAGCAATGTATTAAATCTATAATAGATTCAGATTACCCTATAAAGGAAATCCTGGTCATTGATGATGGAAGTACAGAGCCGGAGAGCCAGGAAATGTTGAGGGTCCTTCAGGAAAAGTATGGCTTTACAGTATTCTCAAAGGAGAACGAGGGTCTTTCGGCTACTCGCAATTATGGAGCTGCCAGGGCAAAAGGGCAATATCTGGCTTTTTTAGATGCTGATGATGCAGTTGAAAAAACCTATTACTGCAAAGCCATTTCTGTGCTTAAAGCTTATCAGAATGTGCACTTTGTAGGTTGCTGGGTACAGTATTTTGAAGGAAATACAAGTTGTTGGCCTTCTTTCAATCCTGAGCCCCCTTATCTTCTTTTGCACAATATGGTGAATAGTAGCGCTTTGGTGTATAAGAAGAGCTCTTTCCTGCAAGCCGGATTGAACGATCCAGCCTTGGTATACGGTATGGAGGACTGGGACAGTGTGATTGGTTTAGTGGAAAATGGGTTTAGAGGGGTTGTATTACCTGAGTTATTGTTTTATTACCGGGTCAGGAAAGATTCCATGACCAGAAGTTTTACTAGAGTTAAGAAATTGTTCCTGCACAAACATATTGCAGACAAGCATGCCAGCCTCTACCGCAGGTATGGTTTAGAATTATTGCACCTTAGTACCAGTAACGGAAGTGGGCTAGGGTTTGACAATCCTACTCTTAGAGGAACGGGTGAAAGTGGAACTCGCTCGGTTCAAGCACGCCTGAAGGAAAAGTTTGGGGAACGGGTGAAGAGGAGCCGAAGCCTGAGAAAAATTGCTTATTTCATTTATAAAAAAATTAATTGATTTTTTATGCTTAACCAAACCGTCAAAGGTTTCTTTTCTGGAACCAACAGGGTTGAAAGATTATGGCTTTTAGCCAAGATTGAATTCAAACTTAGATACTATGAAAATAATTTAGGGTTGCTTTGGGCTTTGCTCAAACCTTTAATGGATGTCGCAATCTATTATATTGTTTTCAAGACAATTTTAAAGACAGATTTGGAGGCTTTTGCTTCGTACCTTTTCATAGGTTTAGTTCTTTGGAATTTTTTCTTAGAGAGTACATCAGGTACTATTCAGATACTGCAAACTAAGAAGTATTTGTATGAATATAGTAACATGAATAAGTTGGAGATTTACCTGTCTGCCCTTATTAGCAATGGTATTGGCTTTTTCTTCAACCTCACCATGTTTATTGTCTTTCTCAATTTCGTTGAGACGGACATGATGGGGTTAAGTATTTTGAACCTATGGATAATACCAATCTTCTTAAACTTGTTCATTCTTTCATTTGCTTTGTCCTTAATTTTATCCTGCATCTTTGTGATTGCAAAAGATATTACCCAGATATGGCAAGTCTTTACCTCCATCCTCTTTTTTCTTTCGCCAATTTTCTATAAGCTAAGTTTGTTTAAGCAGGCTCTTCCTTCCTTTGACTTTGTCAATCCAATAGCAGGTATCATCATCAACGCACGCCAAGTAATGATGTATAACCAAATGCCTAGTTTTGAACTGATGGCATTTGATTTTGGATATGCAATATTCTTGTTATTTGTAGGTTTTATTTTTTTAAACAAGCTGGGGGCCAAGGCCGCAGAGAAGTTATAGTGACATGGGAGATAGCTTAGCTATAAAGGCAAGAAATATCAGTAAGACCTTTCAAATTTCAGAAGATAGCCATAACACGGTGAAGCACCGGTTATTTAATGTGTTTAAACCTTCAAGAAATAAGTATGTGCCAGCCGTAAAAAGTATGTCACTGGAAATTATGAAGGGGGAATGTATTGGCCTATTAGGTCGTAACGGATCTGGCAAATCAACCCTGGTGAAACTGTTGGCCGGCGTATTTCCAACTGACAGTGGTTATGTACAGGTTAAGGGCTCTACTATGCTCATGAACCTGGGTGTGGGCATGAGCCATGAACTTACTGCAAGGGAAAATGTGTATGTTTCCGGGTCTGTACTTGGCTTACGCATTAAGGAAGTGGACGCCATCTTTAAGGAAATCATTGAGTTTGCGGAACTGGAAGAATTTGTGGATACCAAAATCAAATTCTTCTCCTCAGGCATGGTAGCGCGTCTGGCCTTTTCCATTGCCGTTAAGGCCGGTGCCGATATTATGTTCCTGGATGAGATTTTTGCTGTGGGTGACGTGAAGTTCCAGGAGAAAGCGATCAAGGTATTTGAAAGTTCCTGGATTGAAGGTAAGACCGTGATTCTAGTAAGCCATAGTATGGACGTGATCAGGCAGTATTGCAACAGGGCTTTATTCCTTAAACACGGGGAACTGGTTTACATAGGTGATACCGAGAAAGCCATAGAAATGTATATGGAGGACAACCACTAAGTGGTATCCTGCTATCTTATTTTTTACAGCCCGGTTGGTTCTTCCAGCTGGGCTGTTTTGTTTTCAGTAGTGAAAGTGAGGATAAACGGGATAAAGAAACCAACCAGCATCGTGCCGAAGTTCTTCCCGAAATAGACCTCTGTGATCCAGGCAGTGGCAAAAGTGAGAATGACAACGGTTGCCAAGCCGTTTCTGGTTTTCCAGGCTTGGCGCAGAGGGAGAACCACCCAGGCCAGCAGGAATACTAAAAAGCCTAGTACGCCGGTAGAAAAGAGCACGTCCAGGTAATTGCTATGCACGTTCTTATCGGTTTTAAGGGCCATGTGGAAGTTCTTTTCACGGTACTTGTCGCGGAGCACCTTATCTTTGTCGCCAACGTTCACGCCTAGGAGTGGACTGCTCTGGAATACTTCCAGGCCACAGGTCCAGGCGGCTAGCCTGAAGTTAGCACCATTCCACTGGTCAGGCGTAATCTCCATATTGTAGTGGCTCTCAGGACCTGTACTTTCAAAATTGAAGTTCTGGTAGGCGAGTTCTTTGTAGCGGTTGAAGGTGGAGGGCATCATCTTATGGATCACGACCGTTCCTATAACCAAGCCTAAGACCAAGGTGGCGCCTTCCAAGTATTTGCGCTTTTGGAATGTATAGTAGAAACTGAAAAGAAGCGCTGTTGCCAGGAGTAC
Source organism: Rufibacter soli (assembly GCF_054781795.1). Lineage (NCBI taxonomy): Bacteria > Pseudomonadati > Bacteroidota > Cytophagia > Cytophagales > Hymenobacteraceae > Rufibacter > Rufibacter soli. Next base: position 1,144,186 of record NZ_BAAGTS010000002.1, read on the forward strand.
TGCAAACATTATCCGGCTGGCCAATAAATAATTAACCACAAACAGAAACAACACGGCCAGTACCATCAAGCCTTTTTGGGTGTTTTTCCCAAAAAAGATCACCTCTGCGAAAATGAAAATTGCCAGGTTAACGGCCAGTGCCACATAAATGGATTGTTGCCGGATAAACCCTGAAAGGGCATCATTATAGAGGAACTCAGGCCGTTGGAAAAACTGGGAGGTTTGGAGGGCTGTGCCTAAGCATAAAAAGCAAACCAGGGTGGTAATGACAGCGAAGGATAGCAAAATCTTTTGCTTAAAGATTGGAGTGAGGTGTAGCAGGCCTAAGCTGATGGGGAACACAAAAAGGGGCAGTCGTATTTTCAGGTGATGGAGGCCGGTGGCATGGTCTTCCGAGAGGAGGGCGCTAAAGACCAGAACTAGAAAGAATAGAAGCATAGCCTGCAGGTCGCGGCGCTGGAGGAAAGTATTCCATTTATTCCGCAAATTCTCCACGAAAAAGCTATAGAGAACCATCAGACCTGCCAAGATAGAACTGACCGCACTTAACTGAGCAAAGTAAAGTGTCCCAAGGAATAGGAGCAGAAGTACGTATAGACCTTTATCTTTTGGGCTAAGGGTGGTAAGGAAAGGAGTCATGCTGGGGATTACGATTGATTGGCCAGGGCCGGAACAAGGAAATAGCAAAATAAACCATTAAGCTACTGCTCTATAAATTCAATTGATTGCAAAAGTAAGAAAGGAAAACTGGTAAACCCGAAGATTCCCTTTGACTTTGCCTTTTCCTGGAAAGAACAAGCTTAAAATATTATCAGCTAAAGGCGTATCTCTTTACCGCTTGGAAGAGTTATATGGAACCTAATGGAACAGGATAGGAGAAGGTCATGGAAAGGATTTGTAATTCGCATGCATGACCCCACGGCGCAAAAAAAAAGCCGCTCCTACCTTAGCAGAAGCGGCTTTTACATCTTGTTAAAAGTCTATCTTAGTCTAACCAAGCATTCCAGGGAATGCGGCTCAATACCAAAATAAGGCCTAGGCCAAAGAAAATAGCAATGGTTTTGAAACCGCGGTTGGTCCCTACCTGGCGCTTGGCCTTTGAGTAGCCCACCGTGATTAAAATCACGGCCAGTACCATCATTAAGGGGTGCTCCAGGAAATAAAGGCGGGAAGTAGCGTCTTTCATAGCCGCGCCAGATGCATTGGAAATGCCCAACGGAGACACAAAGTAAAGGATGATCCCTACCACTACCTGCAAGTGGGTGGCTATTAGCCCAAAAAGGCTGAGTTTGCGGTCTTTGTCGGTAAATGTTCTGTTGCCAGACAAGCCTACCAGGGCAGCGCCCAAGGAGATCAATAATCCCAGAAGCACCAGGTAGCCCATAAAGGAGTGAAGGTGCTGTAATCCTGTATACATAGTTTCAGAGGTTGGTTGCAGAGGTAAAGATAAGCAATACCTTCATACCAAAGGGAAGATTACCCCAGAAGTAATGGTGTCTCCTTCCATAGCATTCGAAGCGCTGCCGCAAGTAATTGGTTTGAGCCTGTTTTCAGAAAAACGGCTTTAAAACGCTAAACGCCTGTTTCGGGTAAGAGTTGGCACCGCCGCCGCCAGATGCTCCTGGCTATAAGTGAAAGCCCAGGCCCCATTCAATCACGTTGGCGTGGCCGTCATGGGCCATGAGCAAGGCGCTGGCAGAAAGGTGTTCTAGGAGCTGGTACTTGAGGCCGTAGCGCTGGTAATAGTCTGGGAACAAGTGGTGGGGCTGGTAAAGGTAACGCCCCAAATGGAACACAGCCGCCAAATGCCCCACATGCAATTCATGCCCCACAAATACACCCGCCGACCGCTTGTCTAAATACCCCTCAGGATAATTCATTCCCTTATTGAGGTACTCCTCGCCAATGGCGGTATCATGGATGGCGTCTGCGCCCAGCAAAAAAGAGTTGGTCTGTGATACGCGCTTGCTGGCGAAGACAGACATCATGTACACGGGGTGTTTAAAATCATCGCGCAGCACTTCTTTTAGGCCGGTGGCCAGCCGCAGGTTCATGCGCACGTGCTTGTTAAGTTCAGGAGAAGTAACGTCCTGATCAACGGCCGGAACAACCGTCGGATTTAATCCATAGCGCACCCCCAGGCCCAGCAGCGGCATGTTCATGCCATTGTTGGATTGGTTCAGGCTGCCGTTAGAGAAATGCCGGAAGCCAAAAAGCACATTTAAAAACAGCCGTTCCTGCACCGGGTATTCATACCTTAGGTTACCCCTAAGCGAGAAAGTAATTGGACTGCCAATGGCCTTGTTGTTATCATTGGAGGTGGAATTGTAATGCATGGTGCTGTAAACCAACCCCGTGCCCAGGTTGTAGCGCAGGCTTCCCTTGCCAATTTTGGTAATTGGGCCATCCAGGTAAGAGGTAACCGTCACAGACTTTCCCAGTTCTTGGGGGACCATGTAATTGAAATAAGAAAGCGCAAACCCAATAGACGGAAGTTTATATTTCTGCTCCCAGAACCTTTTCCCTGAGGTTTGTTTATGGGCGTACAGTTCTACCCCGTGCAGGTGCGAGTAATTGAGCAGGGAAAGCCCAGACCTATACCTGAAATACGCCCCGTAATACCCGTTCACGCCATAAGACCAGGAACCCTTTGTCGCTGAAAGCGGATCCTGGTTCTGCGAAACAGCTGGCAAGGAAGAAGCGAGCAACAGGAAGAAAAAGAAGGCCCTTAAAGAACGGAGCATAGTGTGGTAAAGGTTTGACAATGGCAGGTCTTCTACTATGGATTGGATAAACGGAAAGACAATTTTAAAGATAATAAAAGGCCGAAACTATTCAGCATCAAAACCAGCCAGGCAAGGTCATAACCCAATTTTATTTAGAGAAGGGCCGATAAGTCATCAAGCCTGCGGGTTTTGCCAGAGGATACCTCAAAAGCGTTGATCTAAGAGTAGTCTCCCTGATCAGGTAGCCCGAAGGCAACGTTCTTTAATGGACTAAGACCTACTCCTGGAAGAGGAAGGGTTGAATATTCTTGGACGTTCTTCCTTGCATCTGTTTTAAAGCCATTTTTCCTAAAACAGACCCAGATCAGGATGAGAGACACGCTTCACTTTTTTGGGAGGATGGATTTATATAAATGCTATAGCCAGTCCCAGCGACAAGAAAAATAGGAGGCAGCCCTAAAAAGGGAACATGTTAAGGTGGGGCAGTAGCCAGGTAGAACCTTTGCGTGAAGGTAGAATCTTCCTAAATAAGTTAAATGCGCCCTTCTAATGAAACCTCCTGCTACCAGAAGGGCTATAAATAGTCTAGGGATGTTTCACTTAAAGCATATACATATGGAAGCGACTTGCAATCACTGTACCCACTGGGTGCAAGACCAGAAGATAGTTCAAGTACAAAGCAAAGACTTTGGGGTTTGTGATGAACTGACCGGCCAACACGCCATGGACCCGGAATATGTGCTGCCTCTGGTGCATGTAGACGCTACCCATGACAGTAAACCTAAACAGTTTGAGATGATCACCGGCGCCATGTTCGGGTGTAACCATTTTGATGAACGCCGCAGCTGGATTGAGTAACCACAATAACACGCAGATTGCCTTTGCCGTTTTACGCCCATCCTGTAACTGGGTGCGGAAAAGTAATGAACGTAAAGGCCAGAAGAGGCCGCGGCAAAGGAAAGGCCGCGGCCTCTTCAGTTTTTGGGAGGCTAGTGGCGGAAGGTAAGGCCTGCGGCGGCACCTGAGTCAGCTTTTCTGTGAAGGACTTCTTCATAAAGATGGTGCTGCTCCTAAACCAATAGGTGGAATACCTGATCTGGGGTTGAGTAATGAGGTTTGGTTTTACCTAAGCAGGCATCTTCTCCTTTAAAAACCGCGTATTCAACACCACTAACAAACGTTGATCATGACCACTATGGAAAATACCTTAGAAGAAAAATCATTAGCCCACCTGATTCAAAATCCGCATGAGCTTTCTGCCATCATCTCTGACCCGGGAAAGGCGGGGCTGGAATTTTACCAGTCGCTCAGAAACAAAGATAAATCTTACGTGGCGTTTGCCGCGGGCATAGGCCTGTTAGCGTATGGCCTCTATTTAAGCAGAACAGGTTCTGGCAGCAAAGCGGCAAGCAGCAGTAACCAAGGCGGAAGCTCCCAAGGAAAAGCACTGGCTGCCTCCAATGCCGGTAGCGGCGCACAAGGCAACGCATCTTCAGGGGAAGGAAACGCTAAGCCTACCAGCGATAAGGAACTGGACGTGAAAAAGAACAGGCACTAGGCTATAAAAGGCTGTATAAAAAAGGGGGCGCAGAAATTTCTGTGCCCCTTTTTTATACTTTGTATTTTCTGATGGGTAGCGTTTTAGAGCCATTTTTCAGAAAACAGGCTCAAAACAAATACTATCTAAAAACCTAGGCCTCACACCTTTTCTAAACCGCCCATGCCTTTGTTTTTGTCAACAATTAGCAATCAACAACCAACAACCAACAACCAACAATCAATTTATCGCCATTCCACCTTCGGGAAGCGGGCTTTCAGGGAGCCGCGCATGAGGCGGTATTCTTCCTGCCAGAAGTAATGCAGGCTGTTGACCACTTTCAGGGGCTTTAGGTCTGGGGTAAGCAAATGCAGGGCCACGCCTACGTCACCACCGTCTACGGTAGGGTTGTGCTCCCAGGCAAACACGTCTTGCAAGCGTATTTCCATGATGGGGGCCTGGGCATTGTCTGGGTAGTAGAGTTCCACCGCGTGGCCGTCGGGTAAGGTCAAGGTAGCGGGAGCAAGTTCTTCCAGGCGTTGGCGTTGCTCGGTAGAAAGCATGTTCTGGAGTAGGGGCAGCAGGTCAATGTCCAGGAGGTCCTGACCAATCTGGACGTCCTCCAGGTGATAGGCCAGCCACTCGTTGCAGGTCATGAGCAGGGTAGGGATGCTAATGTCGGGGAAGCCCTCGGTGGGGTGCCATTTTCTAAGACAAAGCACGCGGTTCTGGAACTGCTTTACGGCATCAGAGAAGTTGAGCCAATCCTCGCCTTCGCGTTTAATGGTTTCGCAGATGGCTTGCACCAGGAAACGTTCATCGGGCTCGGGGAGGGGCTTGCTTTGGAGCACGATGGAACCAATGCGCATGTCTCGGGAGGCCGTTAATTCGCCTTCCTCGGGGTCCCAGGAGACTACGTCTTTCTGCTTCACCAGCGGGGCCAGGTCTTTGGGGTTGAGCGGCGAGGCCAAGAAAATGCGGCCCGGACCGTCGCCGCCGGCGTGCAGGTGGGCAATGGCCAACCAGGGGTCATGGGCCAGGTCATCGCGGTGGCCCGCAGAGGCGTACTTGCCGTTGGCCAGCTGGAACTGGGCGTTGTTGCCGGGCCTCGCGTAGGCAATGCGTTCTGGGTAGCAGTTGGCCAGCAGTACGCCGGTCTCATAGGGGTCTACCGCAGAATTTTCGGGTTCAAGGTTAAACATCCGTCTATAACTGGCGGCAATCTTGTCAATCTTGGAGAAGCGCTTCTGGTGCAGTCCTTCTTGGCGGGTGCGGCGCAGGGCCTCTATGCGTAGGTTCAGGTCAATGCCGGCTTCGCGGGGCAGCGGGTCTCGTTCTTCCAGCAGGGCGGCAATGTCGGTGGCCAAGGCTAGTTGGTCGCTTTCCTGGGCGGCCAGGAGCATGTGGGCCAGACGCGGGTGCGTGGGCAGGGCGTGCATCTTGCGGCCATGCTCCGTGATGCGGCCATTCTCCAGGGCGTTGAGTTGGTGCAGGGTTTCCTGGGCGTAGAGCAGGGCGGCTTTGGACGGTGGCGTGAGCCAGGTCAGGGCCCTGATGTCTGAAATGCCCCAGGCGGCCATGTCCAGCACCAGCGGGGCCAGGTCGGCTTCCTGAATCTCGGGGGTGCGGTGCGGGGCCAGGCGTTCGTGCAGGGCCTCGGTCCAGAGGCGGTAACAGGTGCCCGGACCTAAGCGCCCGGCCCGACCGGCGCGTTGGTCGGCGGCGTCTTTGGAGATGCGCACCGTCTCTAGCCTGCTCAGGCCGGTGGCGGGGTCAAAGCGCTGGGTTTTGGCGAAGCCGGTGTCAATGACCACGGTCACGCCTTCAATGGTGAGGCTGGTCTCGGCAATGGAGGTAGCCAGCACCACTTTGCGCTTGCCATTGCGGTCTGGCATAATGGCGGCGTACTGCTTGCCGGGGGGCAACATGCCGTACAGCGGGTGAATGGCCACCTCGCGCAGGCCCTTCCGGAGCAGGGCTTCTACTTTTCTGATGTCCTGCTCACCGGGCAGAAACACCAGCAAATCGCCTTGCTGTTCTTGCAGGGCTTTGCGTATGGCGCGATCCGTCATTTCATGCAGCAGTTGGGCATCGGTCTCGCCGGCGTACTGCACGTCTATGGGGTATTGCCGGCCCTGGCTCTCTACGGCGGGGGCGTTGAGCAGGCGGGTGAGCTGGGGCATGTTGAGGGTGGCGCTCATGACCAGAATGCGCAGGTCGGGGCGCTGGGTTGACTGGGCCTCGCGCGCCAGGGCCATGGCCACGTCTGCGTGGATGCTCCGCTCATGGAACTCGTCAAAAATGACCAGCCCCACGCCCTTGAGGGCGTTGTCTGAGTGGAGCATGCGGGTGAGAATGCCCTCGGTGACTACCTCCAGGCGGGTCTTCTCTGAAATGCGGTTCTCAAACCGGATGCGGTAGCCCACGGTCTGACCCACCTCCTGGCCCAGCAGTTGCGCCAGCCGTTCGGCAATGGTGCGGGCTGCCAGCCGGCGGGGTTCCAGCATGATGATTTTCTGCCCCTTCAGCCAGGCCTCGTCTAAGAGGGCCAGCGGCAACAGGGTACTCTTGCCCGCCCCCGGAGGCGCGTTCACAATCAGCGTGTTCTGGGCGGCAAGGTGTTCCCGCACGGAAGGGATAATCTCCCGAACGGGCAGGTCTATGGTAAATGGGTCGAAAGGCAAGGGGAAAAGTGTTTGTTAAAGTTAACAGTATAAAAGTCTGCTATTCCAATTGCAAATTTACATAAAGTTGTAACAAGCTAGGCGGAATTAAATATGCCCTTATACTTATAATTTTAATAAACATTATTTTAATGTTTCCTTTTTACAATATAATTTCGGCTAAGTAATTTATTTGTATTAAAACTAAAAGCGTATTACTTAGATACTAAATCCTTTTGTCTTTAACAAGCCTCCAATAGTGATATCCTAGTGCTGTAAGTCTGCATGATTTGGAATTGATTGCTGCATAATACATAAAAGGCTCATCAACTGGTATAACTAATCCTACACTTTGGAATTTTTGAAGGTCTTTAAATTTAGCAACATTTTCAGGTAAAGCAAATGGCTTAATAATTTTGTGTTGGATGTCAGGGGAGTTAGAATCTTCAAATGAAGGGTCTAGTGAAAAATGTTCTTGTGGTGTTGGGAAATATTCAATTAACTTTCTTAATGAATCTAAAGGTACTTGAGGTGTAATATTCCTAATAGATGTAAACCTAGTAATATTTGTTTTAAAAACTGGCCTTTGATCCCATGCACCTAATGCTTGATCTATGTAGGCATATATACTTCCTGGAGTTATATGGCCCCTTAAATCAGCTGCTCCACCTTGCAAAGCATCTAGTAGTAAGTTTGTGAAAACGCCATGGCCGTTTACTTCATAAGAAGGTTCATTGTTCTTGCTAGAAGTTAAAATAGAAATTCCTTCAATTAAATGAGCTTCTCTTCCTCCGATGGACTTTGGTGAACCAAAATTTCCTGAATTACAGCAGTCTAAAATAATTATTTTATTTTTTGCTTTTGAATCATTGGCTAAGATTAAAATTTCATCCATTGATACCCCTTCATCGTTAGGTTTGTAATCAGGGGTTATTAAATAACCCCCTATTTCATTTATAACGCCATGACCAGCAAAATAAAATAAGGCTGTTTCGCAATCGCCTGAAAACAACTCTATGAGAAGTGTCTTTAATTCAGACTTAGTCTCAATGTCAGTTTTTAGTCTTACATCAAAGTTAGGTGAGCCATCGCCATTTGTTTCAATAATTGTGCTAAAGGCAGTTGCATCATTTATGCATCCTTTTAATTCAGCGTTTGGATAATTGTTAATGCCTACTATTAAAGCTCTTTTCATTTTTATTAAGTATTAAATTGTTTTGAAAATAAAAGGTTGGAACCGCAATGGTTCCAACCTTTTATTTTTGCTTGGGAGGCTTTGGGGAGGTAGGCTTTGGGATAGGCTCTTTTATCTCTCTAATTAGTCTTTCTGGTGGAGGCGGAGGAGGTAGTGGTGGTCTTTGGGAGTTTAGAATTATCATAATTTTGCTTTTTATTTTTAGGACCCTTTAATTCGTAAATTTTTATTGAGTCATTTTTTATTGGTGCAATTAGAGTGTCTTGCTCTTTTGGTTGAGTCGATTTTTTATTAAATTGTATTTTTCTTAATGAATCATTTGAAATAGAGTTATTAATCCCTAAGTTAATTGGAATTTTATTTTTAATTTCAATAAAATGAGTTTTATCAGGTTTTGTAAAGTAGTTATAAAAAAAAGGAAAAAAACCAAAAACAAGTAAAGATAGACTAATACTTAGAAGTAGTTTTGTGATATTTAACTCCTTTAATTTAGTGTCATTTATTCTTGTATTAGAAGATGTTTGCTGAATATATAAATCAGTTAAATAGTTTAAAAAAAGAGCCTCTGCTGTAGTGTGTGATAAAGTTTGTAAGTTAGTAGTATAATAGTTATTTAAGCTTATCCTATAATTGTCAAGTTGATTAGCATAGGGAATAGCTCTATATGGGTCATGATTAATACTCACATAAGCTTTAATTAGGTAATAAAGGCCTATTAAAGTTAGTACTGATGCTATTATAACAGGAAGGTAAAATAAAACATTTAAATAAATATTTTCATCTTTATATTCATATTCTGAAAGTAGGAAAAATATTAAAATTGCAACTGCTGTTGTGATAGTGATGGGAATATTAACAGAGTTTTCGATATTTTCTTTTCTTGTGAATTCTTTATCATATAAATCTTTAAAGAAATCGTGCCTCTCTTTATCGTTCATGCAAAATCTGTGAAAAATTTTATCTTATTAATCCTTGAGGCCAAATAATTATTACTTCTTTGTTTAATTTTTTTGCGTATTCTACAATATCTGCAGTTCCTCCTTTTCCTTTCGATCTCTTGCCATCCCAAATAGCAACAACTTTATTACTCAATTCTGCCACTCTTTTCCCAGCTTGTAAAAAAGCTAATTCAGAGGGTTGGTCATAGTCTAATATTTCAACTAGATGAGATCTCTCCTTTAGTGAGAAGAATGAGCGTTTTGATACATCATCTTTAAAAGTAAGTTCGTAATCTTTGCAAGGAATGATTGAATATAGCCTTATGCCTTTATTGAGTGAAGTTTCTGCAAAAAGTTGATCTGCCCCTGCTGCCAATGAAGATAAGGATATATCAATTTTATTTTTATCTAAAATCTTTTCAATTTCAGATTTTATGTATGTATACCCTTCTTGAGGAATGTTTTGATGGCCAGTCACGCCAATAGAATTTTGCATCGACTTAATATTAAAGGCTATTTATGAAAGATGCTATGCCTGCCCAGGTCCAGGGTATGATAGATGTGCCATTTATAAAAACTGGAATTGTTCTGTCATTATTGTATGCCCAGATACCTAGGCACTTTTTGCCTGCAAGTTTAGCTAACCTAAATTCCTCTTTTTGACCTGTTGAAGCTAAAGAGTTTCTGCTTATTAAAAAGATAACGCCGTCTGAACGACGTATCCGTGTTAATACTTTTTGCTGCCAATCATTATCGTAAGCTTCCTTTACGGACATATCAATATATTCAAAAGGAGTGTTGGTATTTAAAGATTGACCTTTTAGTAAGTTTCTTTGAGCTTCATCTTCTATTGCAAATGCAATGAAAATAACTTTTTTGTCTGGCATGTTTAGTTTATGTTTAATTATTTAATCGATTGATTCTGATTCTCTATAGTATCTCTGTCGCACTCTAGCTGCCCATCTTAAAAATACTTGCCTAATTGCATTTGATTGTTCTAAAGAAAGGTCACTATTGGGTAAAGTATGAACAAAAACATCACTACTTCCAACATCGAATATACCCCCCTCTACTCCCTCTTCCCGAAATATTAGCATTGGTAGATTTAATGCGTACATTATTCCTGCTTCTAATTGATTCCATGCTGTTGGAAAACTAACAAGCTCAGTTTGATTTCTTTCTCTTTCTGTCCCTTTTTTCCAAATACCATCCTTTGTTTCAAATTGCCGAAATCCTAAAACGACACCTCCGACACAATGTCTGGTAATACTTAAAACTTCTCTTAAAGGAAGAAGAGTAGGGTAATCACTCCTGCCTAGCGACCTTGGTTCTAAATGTTGGTTAAGAAGTTCGTTTATCATAAAATCAAACTTCACCTTTTGGCCAGCATTTAGGGCAGATGGGTGAGATATGAATACAGGAATGTTCATTTCTAATAGAATGCTGTTATTTAAACTTCTAATATAGTGTATTTTCTATTTAAAATTTGATAGGTAAGTTCTTTAAATAAATTTAGCATTAAATCAGTTTTCATAAACCCGCTCAATCCTTCTATCCGGTATCAACCACATCAACGCTACCAGCACATAGACACCGTTCGCGGCCCAGGGGCTCCAGAAGGAGAGGGCTATGCCGGTCAGGTACAAGAGCGGGGAGAGTTTGCCTTTCAGGTCCTGGCCAATGGCTTTGGCGAGGATTGAGTCTTTGCCGTTCTTTTGAATGATGGTCTGCTCCAGCACCCAATAGGCAATAGAGCAGAAAAGCAGGATGCCGCCATACAGGGCCGTAGCCGCCGGCGCGAAGCTGTTTTCACCCATCCAGCCGGTGGCAAAGGGAATCAAAGACAGCCAGAAGAGCAGGTGCAGGTTGGCCCAAAGCACAGAGCCGTTCACATACTTGGTGCTGTGCAGCATGTGGTGGTGGTTGTTCCAGTAAATGCCAATGTAGATGAAGCTAAGCACGTAGCTCAGGAACACGGGTAGGAGCGGGGCCAGGGCGTGCCAGTCGGCGTGGTGCGGTACCTTAATTTCCAGAACCATAATGGTGATGATGATGGCCAATACGCCATCACTGAATGCCTCTAACCTTCCTTTTTGCATGTTTGTGGGGGAGCGCCCAGGTGGGGTGCATGTTCTGTTCCTGGAAGGGAAGGTACTACTTTTTGGAATACGTAGAAACAGCCCGGTAAATTTCTGGGGCTGGGTTGAACCACCCGTTTCTGTTTCGGGCCCGTTTTCTGAAAAACAGGCTTAAAACGGAAATGAAGTGGTCTTTACTTTTCAGAACCGGGCAAAGGGTAATGTCTTTGGTGGGATCATCAGTAGCAGGCTAGAACGGAAGATTTTTTTAGGCGCAAGCACCTTTGGGGCGTTTTAGAACAGGCCTAAGAAATGGCTAAGGTCCTCTAAAGGAAGAGCTCCCGTTTTGAGCCTGTTTTTCTAAAAACAGGTCCAAAACGGGAGCTCCAGTTTTTGGCTCTTCTAGTGGGTGCTTACGACAGCAGGTCTTTGATCTGCAGCTGCATCCAGAGGTCTTCGTGTTCTTCCTGGCTCAGGATACCCATTTCCCGAAGCCAACCAAACCGCTCTATGAGCACGTCCTGGGGCAGGTGGGGTTCTATCACGCCGTACTTGTTTTTATAGTAGGCCTGAATATGAGCGTGAATAGACAAGATAAAATTGTCTACCTCCATGTTAGAGGGCTTCCCCCGGAACAGCTCCAGCGTCTGGGAACCGCCGGTGAGCAGCACCAGGTCGCGGTTAGTGCGGGAGAAAGCCAGGACCGCCAGTACCATAGAAACAAGCGTGGCGGTGATCCAAAGCAGCGCTACCGGGCCGGCCCCTTCGGTCAGAAACGAGGTGGTAAAGGCGTACAGGCTAAGGCCGGTCAAGAAGGTAAAGGCACAGGCGGGCAACAGGGCAGCCTTCTCGCGTTTCTTCACCAGTTCAAAGCCCAGGTCCTCGTACCTAATGCGGTATTCCAGGTTCTCTTTCCAGGTTTTGGTAATAACCCTAATCCCCGATTTCCGGAGGGTGAATTCTTTACTGCTAAGGAGGTGGCGCTGCTTTAGCTCTTTCATTATTCTTAGATAGAAAACGTAACCGTATATATGTAATGGCTTAATTGTGCAAAAAGGTAAGAAGAAAAAAGTAGCATGCAAGCAGTAGAGGCTAATATTTGTAATTTTCTTTCACGTTATAGTTAAAAATATGGTTTTTCATATTTAACCGTAGGATTGGAGAAAGAGTAGAATTCTTAGAGAGGGTCAACAGGCGAGAAGGGTAAATAGGACCGGAATGGCAGAAGCTCCGTGACGTGTTCAACTGTCCCGGCAGGCAGACGGCTGGGCCGATGGAAAAGGGAGCTGGGTCAGGTTGCAAACCTTCCTGCTAAGGGCCTTCTAATTCATTTATAAAGAGAGTATAATTAATGGTGTAGGGAAGTGCAGTAATCCGTCCCTTTCCAGCTTATTTGTTTTTGGTCAATTTTAGCAGCACAACCCGTCACCGGCCGTCCATAACCGGTTTTGTTTTGTATTCCGTACAACAGCCGCTTTCTGGCTTGCGTAAGGGCAAATACTCCTTTGGTTTACATGAACATGGCAAAAGATACCCACGCACCTGCTTCTTCAGACTTTACCGGCTTTGTGACCGTTCGCGGCGCCCGCGAGCATAACCTCAAAAACGTAGACCTTTCCATTCCCAGAGATGCCTTGGTAGTGTTCACCGGCGTGTCGGGTTCGGGTAAGTCCTCGCTGGCCTTTGGCACGCTCTACGCCGAGGCCCAGCGCCGGTACCTGGAAAGCGTGAGCCCCTATGCGCGCCGGCTGTTCCACCAGATGGCGGTGCCCGAGGTAGACGCCATTGAGGGGCTTCCGCCGGCGGTGGCTTTGCAGCAGCAGCGCGGCACGCCTACTACCCGTTCCAGCGTGGGCAGCGTGACCACCCTTTCTAACCTGGTGCGCATGCTCTATTCCCGGGCCGGAGATTACCCCAAAGGCCAAGGTATCATCTACGCCGAGGCGTTTTCGCCCAACACCCCTGAAGGTGCCTGCCCCACTTGCCACGGCCTGGGCCGCATCTATGAGGTAACCGAACACAGCATGGTGCCAGATCCCAGCCTTACCATTCGGGAGCGGGCCATTGCCGCCTGGCCCACCGCCTGGGGCGGCCAGAACCAGCGCGACATTCTGGTAACCCTGGGCTTTAATGTAGATATCCCCTGGAAAGACTTGCCCCAGAAAGACCGCGACTGGATCCTGTTCACCGAAGAGCAGCACGTGGTGCCCGTGTACCCCGGCTATACCCCAGAGCAAACCCAGCGCGCCCTTAAACGCAAAGAGGAGCCTAACTACATGGGCACCTTCAGTAGTGCCCGGCGGCACGTGTTCCATACGTTTGCCAACACCAACAGCCCCCTCATGAAGAAGCGGGTGATGCAGTACATGCTCCATACAGATTGCCCCACCTGCCACGGCAAACGCCTGAACCCCGCTTCCCTCTCGGTGACCTTTGCTGGCTATGATATCACAGAATTGTCAAGGCTGCCATTAAAGCGGGTGGCAGATTTACTTTCGCCTTACGGTAACGCTCCTGCCGGCAAGCCCTCCCGTCATGATGAAGAGCACCCCGAGCAGGTGATTGTGAAACAACGCATTGCCCAGGATTTGGTGGCTCGCATTCAAGTGTTGCTGGATCTGGGGCTAGGCTACCTTTCTCTGGAGCGTAGCACGCCCACGTTGTCGCCCGGCGAATTGCAGCGCCTGCGGTTGGCCACCCAGTTGTACTCGCATCTTTTTGGGGTAGTGTATGTGCTGGATGAACCGTCGGCGGGCCTGCACCCCAGTGACACGCTAGCCTTGCTTACTGCCCTGGAGAACCTAAAAAAAGCGGGCAACTCCTTGTTTGTGGTGGAGCATAACCTGGACGTGATCGCTAAAGCCGATTGGCTCGTGGACGTGGGGCCGGCGGCCGGGGAGAAAGGCGGCGAGGTGCTCTACAGTGGTCCGCCCCAGGGGCTGCAGCAGGTAAGTGCCTCCCAAACTGCGGCCTATCTTTTTGGGGCTACGCCGGTAATAACGCACCAGCGCCGAACGCCTACTGGTTGGCTTACCCTCAGTGGCGTGACCCGCAACAACCTGCAGAACTTAACCGCCGAATTTCCCCTGGGCGTGTTCACCACCGTGACCGGCGTGTCGGGCTCGGGTAAGTCTAGCCTGGTGAGCCAGGTGCTGGTAGAATTGGTAGCAGAACACCTGGGCCATGAATTGCCCCCCGAGGAGGAAGAAACAGATAGCTTGGACCAGCCTGCCCCGCAGACCACCGGCGGCCGCATAGTAAGTGGCCTAGAGCAGATCAAGCGCCTGGTACGGGTAGACCAGAAAGCCATCGGGCGCACGCCCCGCTCCAACATGGCCACCTACACCGGCTTGTTTGACCACGTGCGCAAGCTTTTTGCGGCCACTCCTTTGGCCAGAAAGCGCCGCTATGACGCTGGTCGGTTTTCGTTTAACGTGGCCAAGGGTCGCTGCGAGAACTGCACCGGCGAGGGTTTTGTGATGGTGGAACTGCTGTTTCTCCCCAGCGTGTACGCGCCTTGCCCGGTCTGCCACGGTGCCCGCTACAATGCTCAGACCCTGGAAGTCACCTACCGCGACCTGAACATTGCCGAAGTGCTGAACCTGACCGTAGATGCCGCCCATGAGTTCTTTGACGAGGAGCCTGCCATTCATAGAGCCCTGTCTGTTTTGCGCGAAGTGGGCCTGGGGTACCTGCGCCTGGGGCAGCCGGCCACTGAACTATCGGGCGGTGAGGCCCAACGCATTAAACTGGCCACCGAACTGCAACGCCTGAGCCGCGGCAACAGTCTGTATATTCTGGATGAGCCTACCACCGGTCTGCACCCATCAGACGTGGAGAAGCTCATGGCCCAGCTGGAGGTTCTAGTAGAGGCCGGCAATACCGTTATAGTGGTAGAACACACCATGCGCGTGGCCGCCGCCAGTGACTGGGTGCTGGACATTGGTCCCGGGGCCGGGGAAGAGGGAGGCACCATTGTGGCCGCAGGCACCCCAGAGCAAGTAGCCCAAGTCAAGAAAAGCAAGACAGCTCCCTTTTTGGCCAAAGAGCTGGGCAGTAAGTAGAAGGTAAGTCAGGCCTTTGCGTTTCAGGGCTGTTTTTCAAAAAACAGCCCTGAAACAGAATTTGAGAAATCATTGGGTATTTCTGGGGCAAGTGGGCGCACTATATTTCAGGTAGTTGAACCTTGGTGGTCTTTGGTGTCTTTGCCTGAGGGCCTCGTTTTCGTCTCCCTTATGGGCTACCGAAGAAGGAGAGGTGATATTAGGGTTGTCACCTAATCCTTAAAAAGGGAACCAGGAGCTGTTGCCTCTAATATCAGTACCTACTACTAGGTAAAGGCTTGATTATCATTTGTTAAGATCTGGTATTTCTAGCAGAAACGTCTTGGAGGTTCAAGGAGCTATATTAAAAAAATGTAATTGTTAAAGTAGGGGGAAATCTAAACTCCTTCTTTGGGGCTACGTTCATAACCATACATAAGGATCTAAAATATTATATAAAATAATAAATTAGTTATATATAAAGTAAGTATATAGCCTTTTACGATACCTATTTGAGGTTTTGCTTTACTCCTAATGCCAGCTAGATGAGGCTGGTAGAACATGGTTTGATGCAAACTTGCTGTTTGTACCCTGTTGCATTCCCCCTTTCCCCCGTTACAAATTTCCTTAACGCAAATGGGAGCGTTTTCTTCTCCTTTGCCGAAAGGATTGTCCCCTCCTTGGCTCTAACGTACTAGTGACTTCTGGTAGGGTGGTGTGCCTTTTTACGGGTTATAACGAACTTACCTATTTTCAAAAGCTTACTCCTTAGGTTGGAAAGGGCTTATTGCATTAGGAGGCCTTAGGCTTTACCAGAAGGCTTTGCCTCCTGGCTGGGGTTTGCCTACAGGTAGCCTTAGATTCTTTCAGTGGGTCCAGCACCATTTCCATTCATGTTTGATCAACCACTCTTCTCCAGGGCGCCCACTGGTGCTCTTGCTGATCACTGTTGCCAAAATATTCATCCTTTCATTCTTAAACACCTTTCATCATGCAAAAGAATTACGATTACACGAGCAGGACAGGATTTGTCATGCCGCGGGATGTAAAGAGTTGTTGGCGGTTTTTTATGGTGGTGATGGCTTTTTTCCTGTTTACAGGGAATGCTTGGGCTCAAATTCCATCAAGTTATTGTGATGGAATTCCTGACACTTACACTAGCCCATTAAGTTACTATTTAGTAGATAAAGCTAATGCTAGTGATGACAGTCAATTTACACAAGGATCCAAAGACGGAAATCAGATCTCTGCAAATGCATGGGCCTCTGGAAATGCTAATGATAAGGGGGATATAACTAATGCCAGTGCCTCCTTGGTACAGAATACATCTGGTCAGTATTGCATTTTAAGATTCTCTGGAGATAGGACTGCCGATAACGGTGACGCCGCTATCGGTTTTTGGTTTTATAAGGACCCCACGGTGAGTGCTAACCCAGACGGAAGTTTTACAGGTACTCACATGGATGGAGATATCCTGATAATAAGCCAATTCACCAATGGCGGTGGAACTAGCACACCAGTAGCATATGAGTGGCAAAATGGCCAACTAGTTCCTTTGACTTCGGCATCAGGCTGCAGCCAAACAAACACTACAACTATATCTGCAGCGCTTACCCCTGATAATTATACAGGTAAATTTGCTCCAACCAATCAATATCGCCCAGGTACTTATTTTGAAGGATACATTAACCTCTGTGGAATTTCAGGTGTTGATCTTTGCTTTAGCAAATTTTTAGTTGAAACAAGAAATTCCCAGTCTATTGATGCTTCACTACAAGATTTTGTACTGGGTAACTTTAATATAAGACCTAACTCTTATGCTTTGACTGGTGGTAGTTATTGCCCTGGCGGATCAGGTGCTGCTGTGACCTTAGCTGATTCAGATCTAGGTGTAAGCTATCAGTTACAGCGTCTGGGTGGGGCCAGTCCGGTAAATGTTGGCTCTCCGATACTAGGTGATGGTGATGATATAAGCTTTGGTGTGCAACCTGCTGGAACCTATCAAGTAGTTGCTACAACTACAGGCACTACTTGCTCCAGCACCTTTGGGAATGCTACTGTTCAACCTTACCAGGCGGAAGTGGCGAATGCGGGGGGTGACTTCACCAAGACTTGTACTAGCAACCCAAATGGCAAAACTATTGGCGAGGCGGCACAAGCTGGTTATACCTACTCCTGGAGCCCTACCGCCGGTCTGAGTGACCCAAATGTGAGTAACCCCACCGCTAACCCAACCGTGACGACTACTTATACTGTCACTAAGACTAATACCACAACCGGTTGCTCTGATACTGATGATGTGACTGTTACGGTGGACAAACCAACGGTTACCGCCAACGCTGGTTCTGGTTTCACCATCTCCTGTAGTGACAACACCAGCGGCGGTTCCATTGGCGAGGCATCGCAAACGGGTTATACATACTCTTGGAGCCCTATTGCGGGATTGAGCGACCCTAATGTGAGTAATCCTACGGCTAACCCAAGCGTGACCACTGTTTACACTGTAACTAAAACCCATACTGCAAGCGGCTGCTCTGATACAGATGAGGTGACAGTGACCGTGAACAAGCCTACCGTAGTGGCGGTTGCTGGTGATGACTTCACCAAGACATGTACTAGCAATCCGAATGGTAAAGCCATTGGTGAGGAAGCACAAGCTGGTTATACCTATTCATGGGTGTCTTCACCTACCGGCTTTACCTCGACAGATGCTAATCCTACTGTGAACCCGACCGTTACGACTACTTATACCGTTACCAAGACCCATACAGCAAGCGGTTGCTCTGATACTGATGAGGTGACTGTTAACGTTGACATTGCTTTACCAAGTGGTACTGTAACAGGTGGAGCATTAGACTGTACTTCTGGAACCTTTACAATTAGTGCTGCAAATGTATCTCCTGCTGGTGCTACCTTTACTTGGTATGGGCCGGCTTCTGTGGGTGGTGCAAATGGAGGCAAAGGTCCAGTTATAAATAATCTTACTGCTAGTCTAACAGTAAGTGCTATTGGTACTTATACGCTCCGGATAACCAATCCTTCTAATGGATGCTCCATTGATGTTACTGCTGTGGTAACTCCAGCTGTAAATTGCAACCCGGTTCAAGGTTGTACTCTAGGCTACTGGAAAAACCATGTGGATAGATGGTGTGATACGTATTCTACTGCCCTGCATCCAGATTTAACCTATGGAGATGTTTTTGCAAGTGCTCCTGCTGAGCTTGAAAACCTTACGCTGCTACAAGTACTCAACTTAGGTGGCGGAGGTATTTACAATCTAGGCCGGCAATCTGTGGCTGCGTTGCTTAATATTTGTAGCTCAGAGGTGAATTATACATCAGCTTATCCTACTACTGCTTCGTTGATAAATGCCGTGAATGCGGCCTTTGCATCAGGAAGCAAAACCAGGATAGCCAATTTGGGAACCTTACTGGATACCTATAACAATGCGGGTTGCCCATTGGGTGGTTCACCTGCCACAACGTCTGCTACATCCAGTTCTTCTTCTTCTTCGCTGTACAGCAATGAGAATAGCCTGAGGCTGCATCCTAACCCATTCTCAGACAAAACCACTATAGAATTCACCAGTGAACAGGGTGGTACCTATGAGTTGGTGCTGTATGACATGAGTGGACGTCTGGTGAAAAAAGTAAGTTCTGGCTTGGCCGAAGCCGGTAAACCGTACAGTATCACCATACGGAGTGCCATGCTTAAAGAGGGCATGTACCTGGCCCGCTTACGCGTAGGAAATGTAACTAGATCTGTGAAGGTAATTCTGAAAAGGTAGTCATTGGCTTCTTTGAACCAGGCATGAAAAAGGCCGGAGCAGTGCTCCGGCCTTTTTTACGTTAACAAAGTATCGTTTTCACTGTCTTTATCCTGTGGTTTAGCCCTACTTTAAAAAAAACGGCCGCAAAACAGAATTCTGACTTCTTAAGGTGTAGCCGTTTTTTAGGCTACCATGGTTGATGCGCCCGTCTTTATCTGGCTGTTGATCACCTCCAGGATAAGGCGTTCAATCACGTCATTGTCAAGCTCTGGGTTGGTACTGGTAATGAACTCAAATACCTTGTGTTGTAGGCGCTGCTTCTCTATAACAGATCTGTCTTGCAGGCCTTCCATTTTTACGTACTGGTCAATCTTGTAAGAGACAAATATCTCCAGGTTCTCTGGTCTCAGGAAAATTTCAGTGAGGTTGTTCAGGCCTACCTGTGGAGCGTGGGAGGGAGCCGCCGGGGTGGCTTCCGTATGAATAAAGTTTTTGAGTGTTTTCACCTCCTCCATCAATTTCTCAATAGAGTCAAGCATGAACTTCTCAGATGATTCTTTTTCAGGTTCAGGTTCTGCTTTTACCGTTTTGTAGCCTTCCAGAATTTCCAGGAAGGTACCGATAGTGGCGTTCTCCCTAATCTGGGTAGCTGTTTCCTCAATTTTGCGCTTTAAGGTTTTCTGAAAGGCCAATATAGAAGTGAACCGCAAATCTCTGGGATAGGTAATGGGTTCAATAGGGAAAGAGTCAAAGGTATAGTTGGTGGCGTCGTCTTTGATAATAATGGTGGGTTTATCAAAGGCCAAACGCATACCTAAGGCAAACATTACATTAGGGTTTTTGCCGCTCACATCAAACACCATTAAAGGGTTGGCGTACATGGTCTGTATGATGTCCTTTTTCATAAGGCAGGCCTCATCTGCGTGGCAGGTTACCTGTGGTGCAAACTCTGAGTCTTTGATCACGTCCGTCACAATAGACAACACCTCTTTCCAGTGCTCAGCGGTAACCCCGTCAATAGCAGAAGAAGGCATGACCAACCCACAATTTTCCATTGTCTTTTCTTTCCCGTTAACTCCTATTTCAACTTGAACCTTAGTGTTCATATTTAATGGGCGATGTATAAATATATTATAATTTTTCAGCCTTAAAGAAAGATCGGGGGACAACGCTTTCTTCATTATTTATAAACAATATCTAAAAAAATATTCAGATTCTGGTATAACCAGGCAAGTTTTTGCAACAAAAAAGCTTCTAATACGTCGGGTAGGAGAAATACCCAGACAAAAGTTGGTTTAAAGATAATAGGCGCACTTTTCTGTTTAGAGCCAAAATATGGCCTCTAGGGATATGGTACTTTTGGATTCTTTACTTTGAATTTTAAAATACTTAGAACTAAGTATTTAAATGCAGGTTGGCCAAATTTATGCGCCAGACAGTATTTAGGAAGTAAGTAATCGTTGCTAAAGAATTATTCCTACTCTTGAATAAATTTTTATAAGTGAATGATGAATCTGATTAATTTGAATAGTCCAACAAATAAAAGGCAAATTTCTACCTTTTACGAATAAATATAAGTGTTTCTTGATATATAAATACCTAACAGAAGCGCTACGATTGAAAGGGCTTTTGATTTCCAGGCTATCTGCAGATTAGGTGACCTAGGAAAGCAGTAAGGCTTTTAACATGCAAGTGCTTGTTGTTAGAGGCCCAATTAATGTTGGGCATTCATCATAGATCTTTGGCTGGCAAGTGTTTAAAAGAGCCAGCCTTTGGTTATCAAATTAATCTGGGTAAATAAAACAAACCTTATAAATCATTAGGTTAAGGAGCACATCAAAGCTTGTGCGTCGGAGGTTCCTATTTTCCCCGAGATGGCTTTTAGAAGGCCTTTATTAATCAGGAAATTTTGAAATGTTAAAAACCGAAAATCTGTCAACATGTTCGCAACACTACCGTACAAACAACATATCCTAATGAAAAACTTATAAAATAAATTTGAATAATTTTATTTTTAGAGCCTTTAAAGTTAACTGATATAGAGTTAGATAGGTTAGTGCGGTTTCTGCCTTTAACAGTTACTTGGTGATAGGATTGTCAATCCCCCCATTTATTCCCCCTCGGTTTTTTTGATTATTACCACTAGTAGTAGCCAGGTTGGCTTACTCAGGCAATAGTGGTATGCACTTTTGGCTCTAAAGAACGCGCTCAGTCTGGCCTAAAGCTGGATTCCTTTTCCTTTACTTACCCGGTCACGTGCAGGTAAGAAAGAATTTGGAGGCCTTGCTTCACGTCTTTCCTGGCGATGGGAAGAGATCGGCTGTCAGATTATTTCTGTCCTTCCATGTAAACACTTACCGTATGTAGCATTTCCTTCTCATATTATGGTTTGTCTTAACCACCAGTTTGCAGGGTTAGGATTTTCATCCTTTTCTCTCGCCAACACGCAAGTATCCATTCACTTTAGTTAAAAACCTTTTTATGAAAAATCATTACCCATGCAAAAGCATGACGGGGATCGTTATGCCTAATTTTTTCGCATCCTTTCTGGGCCGTATTACTTTTGCGGCTCTGGCTTCCTTATTTATGGCAGTAGGAGCTTATGCCCAAGTGGCACCGGTTAATCCACCTATAAATGGTTTCCATATTGATGGCGGGCTAAGGGCGAATACCCCAACCGTGAATGTGGGAGACTGGGTTTTTGGCACCCCTTTGGTACCTGGTACGGGAGGACGCGTGTTCAATAATGATGGTACTATCCTTGACGGGCTAAACGCAGACCTTAAAAGAGACCCTTATAACAGTGCAAGCGATATTATTTTTACGGAGGGCAGTAAATTTAATGCGAACCCTAATTCCTGGGCCTGGACTGCCAGCAGCGCCCCAGATAAGAATGATATTAACAATGCCATGTACCTGGTGACCAAAGGCACCAATAATGATGACTGGTTAATTGTAGGGGGCGACCGCTTGTCAACCAATGGTACTAGTTATATTGACATTGAGCTGTTCCAGAACACGGTTACCCGTAATACAAACAACAATGGGTTTACGTCTTTAGGAACAGATGGAGGTAGAACTGTAAATGACCTTGTCATCTCCATGGAATACAGCAATGGGGGAGGCAAGCCCAATGTAGCCATTTACAAATGGACCTCCATTGGCGGCAAATTTGGGTATCAGTTGATTCCAGGGTCCACAGTTATTTCTCCTGGGGTTACTTTAAATGATATTGCCTTTGCTGAAACCAACAGAACTGGTACTGAAAATGTGCCTTTTGAAGCGTTTGGGAGCACTACGTATAAGCAATTCGCGTTTGTGGAGGCGGCCATTAATATGACCAAGTTAATTGGAGCCTTAGGAGATCCATGTCTGGGTTTGAGCATTAAAACCGTTTTCATCAAAACCAAAGCCTCAGATTCTAACACAGCCGCCCTGAAGGACATGATTGAGCCTATACAGGTATCAATTTCATTTGGTTCTGCCACTATCGCGTATGCGGGTCCGTTTTGCAATACCGGATCAGCCACAGTCAATCAGACAGGGACAGGGGGAGGAACCTATTCTTACGTGCCTAAATCACCTACTCCAAATGGCAATACCCTCTCCATAAATTCAACCACTGGGCGAATAGATCTGGGGGCCAGCATGGCAGGTACATATACCGTTACCTATTCATTTAACACCAATGGCTGTGCCAAAACAGCCACGACTGATGTCACTATTAAGGCAAGTACTTCGCACACCAGCTACGCTACTGAATGTACCAGCTATACTTGGGCCCAGCCTTTAGGAAATGGTAACACCTATACGCAAACAGGAACCTACACCAACCAAACCACCAACGCAGATGGCTGTACCCATACTGAAACGCTGGATCTTACGATAACCGGCTCACCTTTAGGTACTAATACAAGCATGTCAGACTGCCCTACCACGGCGGGAGGAACCACGGCGGTATTTGACCTCACTACCAAGGATGCCACCGTGACTGGCGGGGCGGCCGGGGTAACCGTT
The DNA here is from genome assembly GCF_054781795.1 of Rufibacter soli. Taxonomy (NCBI): domain Bacteria; kingdom Pseudomonadati; phylum Bacteroidota; class Cytophagia; order Cytophagales; family Hymenobacteraceae; genus Rufibacter; species Rufibacter soli. The sequence goes on from NZ_BAAGTS010000002.1 coordinate 1,167,152, forward strand.
GAAGGGTGGTATACAGGATACAACAGCTCCACCAAGGTATTCTCCGGCCTTATTTCCTCGCCTTCCACCTACTCTTCTGGCTCCGGAACCGTGTATGCTAAGCTAGCGAAAGGTACCTGTTATGGTGTAGCCAGTAATGCCCTTACAGTTAATCCTTCTCCCGTTAAACCGTCTGTCACCTATAATGCCCCGGCTTGCGATGAGGTAGTTTTCAGTGTGACCGTTAACTCCCCAACCGAAGGTGCCGTTTATAAAATTACCGACAAGGATGGCCAGAATGCGGAAACCATAACGGCGGAAAGTGGCAAGGCGGTCATCTTTACGGGGAGAGCGGCAGGGTCTGGCTATATTGTCAATGCTAAAATAGGCAACTGTGAATCTGATGCAGAGGTCTGCGGGGTGTCTTCCCTTAAATTGGCACCTGCTGAGAAAACCCTTCAAACGGAGAAAATAAGGACTGAGGAAAAAACCGTGGCGTATCCTGTTCCTTTCCATGACAAGGCAACTATTGAATTTACCGCAGAGCAAAGCGGTAAGTATGTGATCAACCTGTATGACATGAACGGGGAACTGGTGCGCCAGGTAAAAGCTGGAAATGCCAAGGCCGGTGAGAGAAACGTAGTGGAGTTAGATGGAAATGATCTATCTGATGGCATGTACGTGGCCAGAATCTTAAGTAGCTCTGGTAAGAAAACAGTGAAGCTGTTAAAACGGAGATAGCATTTAAAGTCTGCTGAACACAGATGCCGCCGGAGAGTTGCTCTCCGGCGGCATCTATGTTTATAGCCTACTGCGACTTTTTAGCTTTGCCCTTAATCCTTTAATAAGATTATAGTGCACAATGACTTACATTGGATGGGGCGGTAATTTATTGCCGCTTTTCTTAATCTAGACGGATTATATGCTACCCTAGTATTGTATTTTTAAATCATGGTATTGTTAAGTGTTAAAGTGTAACTATGGTAATAAGTGTTTATGATCCCTTGGCCAGATTTAACATTTAGATGCTTGTCTTATAGGATGAGTAAAGAAATGAAGGCGTGGTATTATCTAGTTTTTTAGTAAAAAATGAAAAAAAAATATTACCCATTTGGTTTATGTTAAGTAATTATATAATATTGTTGCATTGAAGGTGCTGAAAGTAGTAAGGTTATAAATGCCAGACGTTATTTTAGTAAGTACTTGATTTAATTCCTCCCCCTATCTTTTTTTCTTTGCTTTGAGTTTTGGTTTTCTGAAATCTCATAGGATAAGAGTGTGCTTATTAAAGCAGATTTTCACTGTACCGCAAGAACTTTTGAATACTTAGGCCTATGGCTTTTAAGGCACATGATGTTGCGTCTTATTTAAGAGAATTTTGTCACATATCCATTTTAAAATTTTTATAAACCTTAAACCATTTCAAAAACAAACCTTTATGAAAACAAAAGTTACTACCCTTGTGATTGCCCTTATTGCTTTTTTCAGTGTTAACTCGGCTTTTGCCCAGAATGCACACCTTACCGATGTACTGGTAGACGGGTTAACTGTTACTGGTAAAGTGGCTGGCCTTGGCAAATTTTCAGGTACTGTTAATGTAAAGTATGTAGCCTCTGTACAGGTTACCAAAACCTGTGTAACTAAAGAGAATCCAGGAAATGGAGGGGAGAAAGTAGTGCCAGGTCAATCTAAAACGGAAACTATTGAAAACCTTGTAGTTGGTATGGTTCCTGGTAGAAACGGCCATGTTAATTTCTCCTTAACTTTAAATGACAATAATGTGAACGTAGAAGCAGATTGCCCTGGTAATTTGGTTCTTAAAGAATCTTCTGTTGTGCCAGGAACAACAAATGGCGTTTATTTCCAATTGGTTCCTAAAAATGGAGTAGCCGGAGAGTGGGTATTCATGCCTCTTCTCTAAGGGTAAATTTCCCGTTGAGGTGACATTCAATAAGAGCAGGGGAAGAAACCTTTCCTTGCTCTTATTTATTTTCTTTGCCCTATTCAAAGGGAAATTTCGTTTTAACAGAAGTAAAAATTATTTCTGATGCCGTAAAATCCATGCGGATTCTGTTTTTGGCCCTTCTGGGCTTTTTTTCTTTTTCGTTTACGTATGCTCAGGCCCAAAAGGCAGTGAAAGAACCGTCTATAAACGTGAGGGGTGTGGTGGTGGACGCTACTTCGCAAAAGCCATTGGGGTATGTGCTGGCGGCGGTGTTTGAGGGGAGCGATAAAGAACCTTTCAAAAGCGTTATAACCGACGGCAGCGGCTCCTTCCTTTTTTCAGGTTTATCTTCCAAAAAACATTATCGGTTACAATTATCCTACTTGGGGTATGAAACCAAAAGCCTTTTTCTTCCCCCGTCTGCTGAATCAGTTCTTGATGTAGGCAAGATCACATTAACTACTAGCACCACTTTCCTTCAGGAAGTACAGGTGGTTTCCCAAAGACAATTAATAGAGCAGGATCATGATAAGGTTACCTATCACGTGGAGGATGACCCAGACAGCCAGACCCTCTCGGCTTTGGAAATGCTCTTGAAAGTACCCCTGCTCTCTTTAGATGGAGAAGATTACCTTCAGCTCAATGGCAAGGAAAGCTACCAGGTGCTCATCAACGGCAAAACCTCCTCTCTGTTTGTGCAAAACCCAGGTGAGGTTTTCAAAACCATGCCCGCCAGTTCCATAAAAAGCATTGAAGTCATCACTAATCCCCCGGCCCGGTATGACGCTGAGGGTGTGGGCGGTATCATCAACATCATTACCCACGGGAAAGCAGTGAACGGTTACAACGGTTCCGGAAATGTGGGCGCATCATCCCCCCAGGGAATTACCGTTACCGGGTATTTGTCCGCGAAAAAAGGAAAGGTGGGGGTGTCTACCCATGTAGGAACCACTTCCTCCACAAGCCCGGTCTCCCGCAGCCAATTGCTAAGGCAGGACCATATCAGGAAAAGCAGGTTAGAGCAGGAAGGGGAAAACAACAGCCAGAACGTTTCTAGGTACCTGAGCACAGAGCTAAGCATGGAGGTCAGCCCTTATGACGTGTTCAAAGTAAGCTATAGAGGGAACGCGAACCTGGGAACAAATAAGTACGGTCAGCAGGTGAGTTTACGCAACCAGGCCAATGAGCTTTCTCAGGCATACTTTAATGCCAGTGCCGGTGAACAAGAAAGGCAAAGCACCGACCTGGGGGCCGACTACCAGCGGAGCTTCAAGAAGAACAGCCGGAAACAGTTGTCCTTCTCCTATAAGCTTAGCACCAGTAATAGCATAAGCTCCTCAGCCTTTGAAGTGCTTCCGCAGTTAGACTACCACAGTAGAAAAAGCCAGACTAGGAATCAAGGCCTTTCCCGTGAGCATACCTGGCAGGCAGATTATGTGCAGCCCATCAAAAAGCATTCTCTTGAAGTGGGGACTAAGTCTACCAGCATGTACAGCCAAAGTAATTATACGGTGCTGAACCAAATCCAGGAAACCGGTGACTTGGTGCAGGACCCAAGGCTGTCCAATAACTTTGATTACCGACTGCGGATCCTGGCCGGGTATTCCTCCTTCAGCTTAACCGGCAAAACCTGGGGCCTGCGGGTAGGAGGAAGGGTAGAGCAAACGGCTGTTGCGGCAGATTTCAGGTCTAACGCTACCCAAACCACCCAAGGGTACCTGAATGTGATCCCTACCCTTAATGTTTCGCACAACCTAAAGGGTGGCAGCAGCTTCAGGGCCAGCTACAGTCAACGGTTAGAGCGGCCAAGCCTGTATCAGCTGGACCCCTATGTGAACGTAACTGACCCCCGAAACATCAGCTTCGGGAACCCGGCGCTGGAGCCTGCCCTCAACCACGTGTTCAACCTGGGGTTTAATACCTATAAAAATAACACGTCTGTGAACACTAGCCTTTCCTATGATTTTACTGGAAACTCTATCCAGCGTTACACTACCCTAGGGGAAGACACGGTGGCGCGCAGTACCTTCGCCAACATTGGCCAGAGGCAAAGCTATTCCCTTACGGCAGGCCTGAATACCACTGTGCTTAAGAAATTAAATATTAGCTTGAACAATAGCTTGCAATACACCAGTATTACCAATGTGTTGCAAGGCAGCCAGCAAACCAATAAAGGCCTTGGCTTGAATGCCGCGAGTAACCTGAGTTACCGGGTGAGCAAAACGTGGCGGGTAAGCGGGCAGGTGAGCTATACCTCCCCGCAGATACTGTTGCAGGGCAAATCCATGGGGTTTATGTCTAATTCCCTTTCTGTGAACAAAGATTTGTTTAAAAAGCAGAACGGCAGTATCAACCTGCTGGTGCGCAACCCTTTCCAGAAATATCGTCAATACCTGACTGAGTTTAATGACCCTGCCTTCTACCAGCGGGTAGAATCGTTTTCAATGATCAGGCAATGGACTCTGGCCTTCAGTTACCGGTTCAATAAAGTGGTGGCCAACCCCGCTCTGCCAAAAGTGACCATTGAGTAATCCATAAACTGAAAAGGAAAAACATTTAAGGCGGTTGCTCATATTAGCCGGAAGCCGCGTTTTGTTTTAAGGCCGTTTTCAAGAAAACAGGCTCAAAACAGAAATGCCTACCCCAATAACCCCAGTAACTCTTGTTTGGTCATAGCCTTGAGAATGGCGCCATCGGTTTTTACCAGGTCTTTCACCAATTCTTTTTTAGTAGCCTGCAGCTTCATGATTTTTTCCTCAACGGTATTAGGGCAGATGAGTCGCACGGCCACCACGTTCTTTTCCTGCCCAATGCGGTAGGTGCGGTCAATGGCCTGGTTTTCGGTGGCCGGGTTCCACCAGGGGTCCACCAGGTACACGTAGTCGGCGCGGGTGAGGTTGAGGCCGGTGCCACCTGCCTTGAGGCTGATCAAAAATACCCGCACGTCTTCCTGCTCCTGGAACTTAGCCACCGCGGCGGCCCTGTTCTTTGTCTGGCCAGTCAGGAGCGAGAACTTGATGCCTCGGGCGATTAGCTCTTTCTGGATGAGCGCTAACATAGACACGAACTGCGAGAACACCAGTATTTTATGGTGGGGTGCCTTGCTTTCAATCTGTTCCAGCAACACGTCCAGCTTGGCAGAGTCACTACTACCTGATGTGGCTTCATGTTCGGGTAAAAGCGCCGGGGAATTGCAGATTTGGCGCAGCTTGGTAAGGCCCCGCAAGACATGCATGCCGTTTCTGGGTATTTCCTCCTCGGCCTGGGCCGATATATATTCCCGGACCTCCCGTTCATGGATGGCATAAACCTCACGCTGCTCTTTTTCCATCTCGCAGTACAAGACCATCTCGGTTTTTTCTGGCAGCTCCTTAGCCACCTGTTCCTTGGTCCTTCTTAACAGAAACGGACTGATCTTGCGTTGTAGCTCGGTGGCCCGCTTGCTGCTCTTGAATTGGTCAATGGGTTTGGCGTAATGGTCTCTGAAATACCGTTTGTTGCCCAGTAGGCCAGGGCAGGCGAATGAGAGTTGCCCATATAAGTCATAGGTGCTGTTCTCCAGGGGCGTGCCTGTGAGCACCACCCGGTTACGGGCCTGCAGCAGGCGCACCGCTCTATACCGCTGCGACTCTGGGTTCTTAATAGCCTGCGACTCATCCAGAATCACGTACTGGAACGTGTAATTTCTTAGAAGCGCAATGTCAGATAAAAGCGTACCGTAAGAGGTGAGTACCAAGTCATAGCTGTCCAATTCTTTAAGAGTCTTGATGCGGCTAGTGCCATAGAGGGTCATGACGCGGAGCGACGGGGCAAACCGGGCGATTTCCTCCTGCCAATTGAATAGGAGGGAAGTAGGCACCACCACCAGATTAGCCGCAGAAACACCTTTGCTTTTGAGGGACAACAGAAATGCCAGGACCTGTAGGGTCTTGCCCAGGCCCATGTCATCTGCCAGGCAGCCCCCAAAGTTGAACTGGTCCAGGAAATGCAGCCAGTTCAGGCCCTGGCGTTGATAAGGCCGAAGCGTGGCATTAAGGTCAAGGGGCACTTCTACTTCTTCAATGGCCTCAAACCTGGAAAGTTTCTTCCGGTAAAGCGCCAATTCCTCCCGTACTTCCTGGCTAAGAACCTCCGTTTCATAAAGGTCCTCAATGCTGGCGAAGTTCATCTTGGGGGTGCGTAGGCGTTCGCCAACCACCTCAGCGGTTTCAAAGAAGGACTTTAGTTTGTCTAGCCACTCTTGCGGCAGAATGCCCTGGGTGCCGTCATCTAGGGTAACAAAGCGGGTCTTGTGCCGAAGGGCTTTGTGCAGGTGCCTTAAAGATGCTTTCTGTGCCCCGAAGGAAACCTCAAGGGAGGTGTCAAACCAATTGATGCCACTGGTGACCAAGATTTTAACGGTGGCTTTGTGCGGGTTGAGGTTCTGCTGTTTCAGGTCTTTGAAACCCAACAAGGTGATGTCCTGTTGGCGCCAGGTATCAAAGGCCTCCAGAAACCAGTCATGGGCCAAAAACCGGTCGCGGTGCAGGTAAAAGCAGTCCAGATGCAGCTGTTCTTTGAAAAAGGGATGCTGCTTCAATATCTCAGCGGTGAACTGCAATTCTGCTTCCTGGTCGCGGGCTACAATAAAGGGTTTGCCCTGCGCATCAGTGGCGTGTATCTGTTTTTTAGATAAGATTGGCACTTCCACGTGCCCATACCGCATCACGGGTGTCAGTAAGATATAATCTTCAGACTCAGAAAGGTAAAGCAGCCGCTCGGTATGCTCGGCAAACCCCTGCTCCTGGAGCTGCCGGGCGGTGGCAGGCTTCAGGAAGGAATAGGAGATCTTAATCCTGGCTTCCAGATTGGCCAGAATGTTCTGCCGGAACTCCTCAAACTTAGACTCGTGTACCAGTACCTGGTGCCCCCGTTTCTGGAAGAAATCTATGACCCGGCGCAAGTCTGGGTTATGAAGCAGATACAAGTGGTCCTGAACCTGCAGGAAATGGCCATACTTCAGTTGCAGGTGCCGCAGCAGAAAGGTTTGGTCTTCTATGTGCAACTGGGCGTGTACGGCGTAAAATTTATCTTGGTAGTCTACCTCCAGCACCAGTTCCAGGTTGGTCTTTTTCAACTGTACCGGCACCACCGAACTGGCCGTAATGTTTGGGGAGACTTCGGTGTTATGCTGGTACACAGACAGTTGGAAGGGGTTCTGCACCAAGGCTTTCAAAGCTTCCAGGTCTGCCTCTGTGGGTTCTGCGTTGTAGTTGTTCTGGAATCTAGCTAGTGCCGTGTAGAATTTCAACTCACTGGGTTGGTCTGTCTGCCAGATAAAATCCAGGGGATTTAAGGCTTTAAGCGGATTCTTGACCTTTCCTGCCTGGGTGGTGGTGGCCTCCAGCAATTCAACGGTAAGGTGCCGGTAGTATTTATGTTCGCCCAGCACCACTATTCTAACGGTGTTGGGGGTGGCCTCGCCACCGTTCCTCCGGAAAGGCAGTCTTTGAGGGGCTATCAGTTTCTCCTGTAACAGGGCCTGCGACTCTGGCGTGATGGGCAATAACTCTGGGTTGCGGGGCGATATCTGCAAGCCTTTGTTCTGGTAGGCCAAGGTGAAATACTGGTCAAGGTTATCTTCCTGGGCCAGGCCATACGTTGCCGCTACCGGCATTATCTTTTCCTTTCGTAAGCCAGCATCAAAAAAGACCCGAAGTTCCGGACGGTTCAGCAAGGTCTGCAATACTTGGGCCTGGTGTTCGCACAAACCTTTTTTAGGGATGGGGCAACCGCAGGCCAGCACTAAGCCCTCTGGCTGCTGCACTACCGTTACCTCAGGAAACCGGCCAAACGGCGAGATGCCCGAAATGGTAGCCTTGTTAAGTTCTATGTGGGAGGGTTGCAGGGCAAAACCAGAAGTGCCGGCCGCCATGGCCTCGGCCGAGGAATGCCGCGCAATAATGGCATATGTGAGCGAAGAAACGGTAACACCGGCCAGGAGATAATGCGTTGCGTGGGGTATTGTCTTGGCCTTTGGTCCTTCTTGCTCCGGCATATTGCTGTCTGGTTACTGGAAAATAAAGGTACGCAGAATCTTTGGGCGGGTAAGCTAGAAGGAAAACACTAGAAAATAGATAATAAAGGTAGTCTCTAGGCTTTTATTGGAAGTACTAGTCTACCTTCTTCTTTGGTTTACAGGTTGATATCTCCTATATATGGTTTATAGAGTCCTTCTTTGCTCCCCCACTATTTCTAAATTTTTACTATCTTTAAGATTGTACCATGAACAGAAGCACCCAAAACTTCTGACACCATTTCTCAAGTTTAAATGAATAACAACATAAAATCCCAAGCCAAGAAACCCAGTATGCTGGTGATGCTGGCGCTAGTGGGCTGTACCTCCTCTCAGCCACAGCAGAGTAACACTAATACCACAAGTTCGCAAGCCACCGAAGCAATGGAAACCAAAGACGTTGACAATACCGCCTTGCCAGTCAACACCCTGTTAAAGGAATGGACAGGCCCTTATGGCGGTGTACCAGCTTTTGACAAGATGAGCCTCACAGACCTGGCCCCGGCCATGGAAGTGGGCATGAAAATGCACCTGGCAGACATTGACGCCATTACCAGCAACCCGGCCGCGCCTACCTTTGAGAACACCATTGTGCCTTATGAAAAAGCCGGCGAGCCTTTGAGCAGGGCCTTTACGTATTATGGCATCTGGGGAAGTAACCTGTCTACCCCTGAGTTCAGGAAGATACAAGGCGAACTGGCGCCTAAGATCTCAGACTTCCGGTCTAAGATCTCGCAAAACAAGGCCTTGTTTGACCGCATTAAAGTGGTGTATGACAACTCGCAGAAGACACCATTGCCCTCTGATCAGCAGCGCGTGGTGCAGTTGATCTATGAAGAATTCGCTATGGAAGGCGCTGGTCTGGACGCTGCCGCCAAAGAGCGGTACGCCGCCATCAACAAAGAGCTGTCTACCCTGTACACTACCTATGGGAACAACGTGCTAGCCGATGAGGAAAAGTACGTGACCTACATTACCAAAGACCAGTTGGGTGGCCTGCCCGAATCCTTTGTGAAGGCCGCCGCCAAGGCTGCCACAGACAATGGCAAGTCGGGTATGTATGCCATCACCAACACCCGTTCCAGCATGGACCAGTTCCTGACTTACTCAGACAACCGGGCCCTACGTGAGAAAGTCTGGAACACCTATTACTCCCGTGGCGACAACGGTGATGCCAATGACAACAACCAAAACATCACCAAGATCCTGCAACTCAGAGATGAGCGCGTAAAACTGCTGGGTTATGATACCTACGCCGACTGGCGCCTGCAGAACCGCATGGCCAAGAACCCGCAGAACGCCATGAACCTGATGAACGCCGTTTGGCCGGCTGCGCTGGCCCGGGTGTCACAGGAAGTGAAAGACATGCAGGCCGTGGCCAATGCCAGCGGGGCCAAAATCACCATTGCCCCCTGGGACTACCGCTACTACGCTGAGAAAGTGCGCAAGAAAAAGTATGACCTGGACTCAGATGAAGTGAAGCAGTACCTGGAACTGGGCAACCTTACGCAGGCTATTTTCTTTACGGCCGGAGAACTGTTCAACTTTAACTTCAAACCGGTACCCGAAGGCTCTGTGCCCGTGTACCACCCAGACGTGAAAGTGTGGGAAGTAACCGATAAAACCACCGGCGCGCATGTTGGGTTGTGGTACCTTGACCCTTTCGCCCGTCAAGGCAAACGGTCTGGGGCCTGGGCCTCGCAGTACCGCAGCTTCTCTACCTTTGACGGTAAGAAAACCGTACTTGCGTCTAACAATTCCAACTTCATTAAGCCCGCCCCAGGCGAGCCCGTACTGGTGTCCTGGGATGATGCCACCACGTTTTTCCATGAGTTTGGCCACGCGCTGCACTTCCTTTCATCAAACGTAAAGTACCCTACGCTCAACAGCGGCGTGCGTGACTATACAGAATTCCAGAGTCAGTTGCTGGAGCGGTGGTTGTCTACAGATAAAGTGATTAACCAGTTCCTGAAGCACCATAAAACCGGCAAGGTAATGCCCCCTGAACTGGTCGCCAAGATTAAGAAAGCCGCTACCTTCAATCAAGGCTTTGAAACCACAGAGTTCCTGGCCTCGGCACTGATGGATATGAAATTCCATACTGTGAAAGACCCAACCGGCCTGGACCCAGACAAGTTTGAGCGAGAGACGCTGGCAGCGTTAAAAATGCCTAAGGAGATTGTAATGCGTCACCGGTCGCCGCACTTCACCCACGTATTCTCTGGGGAAGGCTACGCCACAGGCTACTACGGGTACCTGTGGGCCGATGTACTTACCGCAGACGCCGCTGAGGCCTTTGAGGAAGCTCCCGGTGGATTCTATGACAAGGCAGTGGCCGCCAAACTAGTGAAGTATCTATTCGCGCCGCGCAACTCTATGGACCCCGCTGAGGCCTATCGCCTGTTCAGAGGCCGTGACGCTAAAATTGATGCCCTCATGCGCGACCGCGGCTTCCCGGTACCTGCCCAGAAGTCCCCTAAGGCAAAGAAATAAGCAGTAGTTAGACCTTCTGTTGATTATCAAAATCCCGTTTTGGGCCTGTTTTTCAGAAACTAGGCCCAAAACAGGATTTTTCTTTTGCCCCATGTCTTAATCTCTCAGGAAACAATTAATCAAGTTCCCAGTTCATTCATTCCCCACTCATTCACTCCATCACTCAATCACTCATTCACTCATTAACCAACCGCAGGCTCTCTGAGTTGATGCAAAAGCGCAGGCCATGCGGCGCTGGCCCATCCTGGAAAACATGGCCAAGATGTCCACCGCAGACGTTGCATTGAACTTCAATCCGGTGCATGTGGTGGCTGTCGTCAAACAGGAAGCGAAGGGCGCTTTTAGTAAGGGGCTGGGTGAAGCTTGGCCAACCTGAGATGGCGTGGTATTTTTCCTGGGAAGAGAATAAGGCCTCGCCACAACCTGCGCAAGCATAGGTACCCGGGGCATAAGACCGGCAATAAAGGTTGCGGTAGGGCGGCTCTGTTCCTTTCTCCCGAAGCACGTGATACTGGGCCGGGCTAAGCAGATTCCGCCACTCGGCGTCAGTTTTTTCCACGGTTAAGGGAGGCTCTGGGTTGCTGTATTTGGCATATTTAAGCACGTCAATCCACCGGAGCATAGGCATTTGAATAAGAAGGTTGTTTGTTTCCTCCCGCTGATATGGACCAGTTAAAATCTGTTTTGAGGGTGTTTTTCTGAAAACAGGCTTAAAACAGATTTCCTCTGGTTGGTCAATACAGGACCGTTAATGTACCAGCGCGAGGGTTATCCCGTATGTAGGGCTAAAAACACAGGGCTTGGAGCAGTGCAAGCTACGCTTGCTTTGGGCCGGTCCTGTCAATACCATACCTGTTTTACATGAGATTAGCTTTTACGTTTGTTTTAATTATTTCCCTGGCTTTTGGAGCCCAGGCGCAAATCATTACGGCGCCAGAAACCATCAAGCCCGGCATAGGTACCCGGGAGCAACAGCTAGATAAAATAAAATCGCGCAAAAATCGTCTCTTCACTGATTCTTTGGGCGGAAGCGAGCCCGCCAATGCCGTTCTGCTGGATACCACTTTGTTTAATAAATACGGAGATTTGCTGCATGATGACCCGGTGTACAATCCTCGGCAGCCCCTCTGGAAACCCGCGGCACAGGTAGTTGGCATCAATGCCGTGGTTATGGGCTTTAACCGGTACGTGGCCAAAGCAGATTACGGCTATGTTACCCTTGATACCTGGAAAAGGAACCTGAAATCTTCGCCTGAGTGGGACACCGATGAGTTTGGCATCAACTTTATTGGCCATCCGTACCAGGGCACGCTGTATTTTAATGCCGCCCGATCCCAGGGCTATTCTTACTGGCAATCATTGCCGTTTGCGGTGGGTGGCAGCCTTACCTGGGAGTACTTCGGGGAAAACACCCGGCCCTCTTACAATGATATGATCTACACGCCCTTAAACGGGGCCGCTTTAGGGGAAATCCTCTACCGGGTAAGCTCTAACATTCTGGATGACCGTACCACTGGCCGTGAAAGGGCCGTGCGCGAAATAGCTGCTGGTCTGGTGAACCCGGTGCGGGGCCTGAACCGGTTGTTGCAGGGCAAAACCTTTCAGGTGACCAACAAAGAGGTGTATGAGAAAGAACCCATTAACATTACGCTGTTTGCCGGGGTGCACCGGCAGAACACCAGGCAAGATGATATCTTTGGGGCAGGGACTAGCAACGTGATGCTCAACGTGCAACTGGACTACGGAAATCCCTTTGAGTTGCAGAAGCGCAAGCCTTTTGACTTGTTCAGGTTACGCGCCGAGTTGAGTGAAAGCAAGCAAGACACCGTTTCTGGTATCATAAATAACATTACCGGGTATGGCATTCTCCTGGGGCGCAACTCCCAGATTGGCAAACTGGACCTACTTACCGGCTTTTTCCAGTATTATGATTACTGGAATACCCGCAACTTTGACCTTGGCGCACTGGGGTTTGGGGGTGGTCTCTTTACCCGGTACCCACTGTCTAAGCAAGTGAATTTATACACCAACGCGCACCTGGGCGTCATACCGTTGGCCGGCAACAGCACACGTTTTGCCCCCAATCAAAACGGCCTCCGGGATTATGTATACGCTACGGGTTTGCACGGTAAACTGGAAACAACTCTTAGCCTGGGCAAGTACGCCTCGGCGGCCTTTGTCTATTACCACTACTGGCTCAAGTCTTTTGAGGGACTGGCAGGAAGCAATTCGGTGGGCATTGTGCGGCCCCGCCTTACCGTAAACCTGTTCAGGAATGTAAGCCTGGGCTATGAGCATTTTGGGTATACCACCAACCGCCGCCTGGAAGCTTTCCCCACGCAACGGTCCACTATCACAGACCAGAAAATCTTCCTGCAGCTTTTCCTCCAAGACCCTCAACGGAAGGGGAGGTATAATTAGAAAGCCTGAAAGGCTTCAAGTCCTGAGTTCTGAGTCTGGAGTTCTGAGTCTGCACAATAGTAAAACCCGTTTTGAGCCTGTTTTCTGAAAAACGTGCCTAAAACGGGGGTTTACTATTTTGGGCTAATTTTTCATGGGCTACTAGTAAGAAAGGCACGGAAGTAAATCCGCGCTATAGTTGGGCAGAATAAGTAGAAGTACGTTTTGAGCCTGTTTTCCGGAAAACAGGCCCAAAATGGCTTTCTCTTCTCATTCTGACTCCTCCTCTTCTGTCATCCTGAAAGGACCTTGTGGGCGAACTAGAAAAGCGCTGTAGCAAATGCTATTACCGTTCGCTCACAAGATCCTCCCAGGATGACAGAAAAAAGAAGAAGATTATTTCCACTTCTCTTACAAATCTACTAGTTCATTGCGTTGCGGGATATGGCAGTCCCAACCCAGGTGTTCTTTGATTTTTTCTTTCATGGTTTGGGCGGCGGCTGGTTCTCCATGCACCAGGAAAACCTTTTTGGGTGGGGTTTTTAGATCACTAAGCCAGTCCAGGAGTTCTTTCTGGTCGGCGTGCCCGGAGAGGCCTTCCAGGCTGAGCACCTCTGCCTTAACTGCATAGGTCTTCCCGAAGATCTTAAGTTCAGGCGCCCCTTGCTCAAGTTGCCAGCCCCGCGTTCCTTCGGCCTGGTAACCGGCCAGCAGAATGGTAGTGGTGGGGTTATCCAGGTATTTGGTGAGGTAAGTGAGAATACGGCCGCCAGTAAGCATGCCACTGCCGGCAATCACAATCTTGGGCCCTTTGCGGTCAATGATTTCCCAGGTTTCGCGGTAAGAAGTCACAATCCTGAACTGGGCAAACATCTCCAGACATTCCTCGGCAGAAAGCTTGTGCCAGGCCAGCGATTGGTAGAAAACTTTGAGGGTGTCTGCGCCCATGGGCGTGTCCAGGATAATGGGCTGTTCTGGGATAGCACCTTCCAGCTTTAATTGCCAAAGCAGGTACATCAGCGACTGGGCCCGTTCAACGGCAAAACTAGGAATGAGCAAAGTGCCGTTTCTGCTATGGGTTTGGTTCACCACCTTTTTCAATAGGGTCTTGGTGTCTTCCTGGCGGTGCAGCCGGTCTCCGTAAGTAGTTTCCAGGAGCAGGACATCTGCTTGGTCAGGCTTCTCTGGGGCGTGCAGCAGTAAATCCTGGGGCCGACCAATGTCTCCGGAGAAAACCAGGCGTTGGTCCTCTACCTCCAGCTCAATAAACGTGGCCCCCAGCAGGTGACCATTGTACCGGAACCGGCAACGCACTTTCTCCGCAATAGGAAGCCAGTGGTTAAGGGGTTTCATCCGGAATTGCCGCAGGATTTTTTCCACGTCTTTAAGGGTGTAGAGAGGCAAGGCGGGCCGATGCCTGGAGAATCCCTCCTCATTGGCCTGCCGGGCCTCTACCTCCTGTATTTTGGCGCTGTCTTTGAGAATAATCTCCGCAATATCCAGGGTAGGGTCGGTGCCCCAGACTTCGCCGCGGTAGCCTAGTTGCGCCAGTTTGGGCAGGTACCCCGTGTGGTCCAGGTGGCCGTGAGTGAGCAGAACCAGGCTGATGTCCTTGGGGTCAAAAGAGGGCCGTTCCCAGTTCAACTGCTGTACTTCCTTGAGGCCCTGGAAAAGACCGCAGTCAATCAGGACTTTCTGCCCTTTTACAGTAAGCAGGTACTTGGAGCCGGTTACTGTGCCGGCGGCCCCTAAAAATTGAAGAGAGAGATCTGAGTCCATGGTGGAAGAAGAAGTGATGGGTTAACTGGGTTGGCAAAGGTCATAGGCTTCCCGCATGATGCGGTGCAGGCGCTCAGGGCCAATGCCCAGGTCCTCCAGCAGGGCGGGGTTATGGCAGAGTTCCTTGCAGAGTACCACCTTTTCTTGCAGCAGGTGCTGTTTCTCTCCGGTGGTGAGCGTGGTAAGGCTGGTAATAGGGTGAATGCCACTTTGCTCTACCAGCTCTTTGAGGCCTCGGCCCTCTGGATAATTCCAGCCCAGCAGGTGCAGGCCAGCGCAAGTGCCGTAGGCAATGGCATCTGAGGTGAAGCGGGTATTGGTGACAGCCCAGCCCTGGTATTCTATATTATCGTGGCCATGTCTTTTCTTGAGTTCGGTTTCCATGTCTCTGAACCTGGAGTGGATGTAAAGCGGGATTTTGACGTTGCATTGGTAATTGGCCTGGTTATGGAACTTGCACTCAATGAGGAGCTGCTGATTGCCACGGGTGGCCATGACGTCTATTTCATGGTTCACGCAGTGGCCCTTCATTACCTGTCCTATGGCCACCGTGTACCCCTGCTGTTTAAAGATCTCGCCCACAAAGCGCTCAAAAGGATACCCCGAGGGGCCCAATTCCATTATGGCGGCCTTTAGTTTATACCGTGCTGCCAGGGCCCCTGGCTTACGCTTTAGCAGGGCAAAGGCTTTTTTGTAAATTTTGTGGGTAGAAATGCCCTGATACAGTTGGTCTTCTATCTGAGCGATGATGTCTTCAATGATCCTGGGGCTGGCCCCAGCCGCCGCCAAAGACTTTTTTAGCTTGCTGTAAGAGAAGGGGGCCGTTTCTCCGGATGATTTGGTAATGACGTAGTTGGCTTTCTGCTTTTTCATAGGTTAATAGATGATGTGGAGTTTCCGTAAGGCCAGGTTCAGGAAGAAAGACAGCAGGCTGAACCCTAGGATGACGGCCGCCATCTCTTTGTCAAAGGAACTGAGGCGCAGGGCCTGGGCCAAGGTGGGCACCAGCAATGCCAACGCCAACACAACCAGGCAAAGAAACAAGGCTAGCCAAACGTATTTATTGGTGAAGACCTCATTCCTGTAAAAGGCCCCTTTGGAACTTCCCATGTTAAACACATGCCAAAGCTGGCACATGATAAGCGTGAAAAACAAAATGTTGTTGGAGTGGTTGGGGTCCCAGTTGCTCTGGTCATAGACTACCCAATACCCAAAGGAAACGGCACCTATCACACAGGCAGAGATGACGGCCGCATATACCACCAGAGATATCCAGTGGGCAGTTTTAAGGATTGGTTCTTCCAGGTGCCTGGGCTTGTGCTGCATAACGGTGCGGGTACCCGGGCTCACCCCTAGGGCCAGGGCCGGCAACACATCGGTTACCAGGTTAATGAACAGAATCTGGATGGGCAGCAACTGAAAGTTGAACCCCAGCAAGGACACCATCGTGACCAGGAAAAGCTCACTTAAATTACAGGAGAGCAGGAAAATGACGAATTTACGGATGTTGTCAAAGATGATGCGTCCCTGCTTAATGGCCAGCACAATGGAAGAGAAAGAATCATCCTGCAAGATCATGTCTGCCACCTCCTGCGCCACCTGCGTGCCCCGTATGCCCATGGCAATGCCTATGTCGGCTTTCTTGAGGGCCGGTGCGTCATTGACCCCATCGCCGGTCATGCCTACCACCATTTGGTTGTCCTGCAGCAACGTGACCAGGTCCAGTTTCTGCCGGGGGCTTACGCGCGCGAAGACAGAAGATTGGAGCCATTCTTTTTTCTGCTGCTCAGATAGCTGCTCATACGCCGGCATATTACTGCCATGAATGACCAGCGCCTCCAGCCCTTGAGAAATTCCCACCTGGGCCGCAATGTTACGGGCAGTGGCCGGGTGGTCGCCGGTAATCATCTTTACGTCAATACCCGCCGAGGCGCATTCGGTGAGAGCTTGTTTCACGTCTTCGCGGGGCGGGTCCAGAAGGCCGGTTAGCCCCAGAAACACCAGGTCCTCCAGTAACATGTCTCTGGTCTCCTGGGTATTCTTATAAGCAAAGGCTAGTACCTTGAGGCCCTCCCTGGCCATCTGCTCTTCTTTTTCCTGCCATTCTTCCCGGTCCTGGGGGGTAAGTAGTCTGGGTTGGCCGTCTACCAGCACGGAGGTACAGCGTTGAAGCAGTTCTTCCATGGCTCCTTTGGCATAAATGATGGCCTGGCCCTCTTTTTGGTGCAGGGTACCCATCACTTTGGTTTCTGAGCTAAAGGATTCTTCGGCCAGTTTTGGGTATTGGGCTCTAACTTCCTCTACCGGCAGACCCGCTGCCAGCGCAAATTTCAGGAGTCCCGTTTCCACCGGATCACCTACCTCTTTCTCCTGCTGGTTGACAATCTCGTACCGGGCGGTGTTGCACAGCACGGCGCAGAGGAGCAGCTGCCGGTAACTTTCAGTCTGGGGCAATTGCGGGTTCTCCAAAAGCAAGGTAATGTTTCCCTCCAGGGGAGGAGAGGTAAGATCAGCTTGGGTGCCCGGTACGGCCACACGGGTTACTTCTATCCTGTTTTTGGTGAGGGTGCCGGTCTTGTCAGTGCAGATTACGTTGGTGCTGCCCAGCGTCTCTACTGCAGACAGCTTTTTGACAATGACCTGGTGCCGGGCCATCCGCAGCATGCCCTGGGCCAGCGCCAGCGTGGCCACAATGGTTAACCCTTCAGGAATGGCCGCCACCGCCAGCGCAATAGCTGTACTGAGGCTTTCCATCCAGGGCCGATGCTGGAAAAGGCCTGCCCCAAAGACAATGAAACAGAGAACAATGGTGATTTTAATGAGTTTATGGCTGAATGATTCCAGCTTCTTCTCGAGAGGGGTGGCCGACTGGCTGGCGCTCTGCACCAGGCTGGCAATCTGGCCTAGTTCTGTGCTCATGCCCGTGCCAATCACCAGGGCGTAGCCATTGCCTTTGGTCACGAAACTGCCTTTAAACACCATATTCAATCGCTCGGCCAATGGCTGAGCCGGGGGCAAGACCTCTATTCTCTTGGCTATGGGGATTGATTCGCCCGTGAGGGCAGATTCATTTACTTCCAGCTGCTGGGTCTGGAAAAGGCGCGCATCTGCCGAGATCATGTCGCCGGCCTCCAGGAAAAGCACATCACCGGGCACAAGGTGCTCAGACGAGATTTCCTCCAGACGGCCACCCCGCAACACTTTAGCCAGTACCAGGGCCATTTCCCTGAGTGCCTCCATTGATTTGCGGGCATTGTACTCCATGAAGAACCCAATAAACCCGTTGACCAGGATCACCAGTAAAATGGCAATGCCGTCCAGCCACTCCTGAAACAGAAAGGAGAGACCCATGGCGGCCATGAGCAGAAAGGTGATGGGTCCGGTGAACTGGTGCAGCAGCACCAGAAGCAGGCTTTCCTGCCGCTGCTTCTCAATTTGGTTTGGCCCCCACTGCTGCAAGCGGCCAGCTATTTCCTCGGCCTTCAGGCCCTGGGGCAAGGAACTGCCCAAGGCGGTGGCCAGCTCTTGGGGCGTAAGGGCGTGCGGATTGGGGAGGGAATGCGGGAGCGCGCTAGTGTTGGTCATGGATGTTCTTGCTAACAGCCTGAAGCCCAAGTTTTACCAGAAAGGTTGCCACTTCCTTTCATACGTTTCTGGTGTTTTTATAGGTACCCGTATGGCAGCCTGATTTATGAGGTATTCAGCTACCCTAGCAAGTAGATTTCCAATCTGTAAGGAGCCAATCATCCTTTGCCTTTAAAGGCGTTTTAAGCCTGTTTTTCTAAAAACAGGCCCAAAACGGAAATCTAAACCATCCCTTCAGACAAAGGAGCAAAGACACTTACCGCCAGCCACCCTATGTTTTAAGTACTGAAGCAAACATGCTTTCTACAGGTCTTTCAGCAGGATACCCACCAGGTACGCCAGAGCGGCGGCGGCCCCACCCAGGAAAAGGGTTTCCAGGCCCGAAGTGTACCATGGCTTATACACAAACTTGCTTTTAAGGGCGCCAATCGCGAAAAAGGCCAGGCCGGTACCAATGCTGCTCCAAAGAAACGGCGACTGGAGACTTCCCTTGAAATAATAGCCAACCAGGAAAGGCGCCACCGGAATGAAACCCACCAGGAGAAAGGCCGTGAAGGTGGCAAAGGCCGCTTTCCAAGCCGACATGGGGTTGAGGGACATGCCGTGTTCCTCCTGCAACATGGTTTCACACCAGAGATGCTTGTCTGCCGTAATGGTTTGCACTATCTGTTCCAGCATGTCACCGGTGAACCCTTTAGCCGCATAGATCTGCCTGATTTCTTCCCTTTCCCCATCTGGAAACAACTCTATGTGTGTATGCTCATCGGTGCGGGTTTTTTCCAGGAGTTGAAGGTCAGTGTTGGTACCTAAGTAGTTGCTCACCGCCATACTGAACCCGTCTGCCAGCAGATTGGCCAGGCCCATGATAATCACCACCTGAGGGGCCAGGTTAGCCCCCGCAACTCCAGACACCACCGCAAACGTGGTCACGGTGCCATCTACGGCCCCATACACAAAATCTTTCAGGTAACTGTGCTTTGTCTGCCGCAGGAGTCGCGACTTCACCTGCTCCGGCGTGTGGGAGGCTTCCAGTTGTTGCCGTGTGAGGTCAGCAGATGTGGCCATACATAGAAAGGTGACCGAAGTTAAGAAGGTGGCCTGGTTCTGATCGAATTATCTGTGCCAGCCCCAAGAAACTACCCTCCTTTTTTACTAGAAAGAACGAGGGTGGGTTGTTCTGGAGGCCGCTAAGTAGCTAATTCAGAAAGATTACAAGTTATAGAGCTTAGGAGAAGGCACTTCTAAACAGAGCTTTCAACCGTAAAGAGGGGCAATGACTGGACCAAGTGGATTTCTATCACGAAGTACCCGGCAAGGCCGTATCTTGCGTACCTTTAAGCAACAACGCAGAGGTACCCGCCTTTGCCCACACGGCAGAACCATGAAAGTAGTAGGCAACATTAAAAGCATCACCCCGCAAAGAAGCACCAAAAAGAAGGCCATTGAACTTCACATTGACCGGGTAGAATACGTGACCAGCAAAAAAGACGGGCGCTACTTCCAGGATTTCAACTACATAGAAGACCTGGATACCCCGCTGGTCATAACCGGAGACTGCCTGGCCTTATCTACTGATAAAAAGCTGGAGGAAGGCGAATACGAGTTCCATGTTTATGACAAGGAAGGCGAGGAGTACGTGCTGAACAAAGACAAATACCTGTACCTGAACATGGTGTATGATTTTGACGAGGACCAGGACATTCTAAGCGAGGTAGACTATACCGTCACCCTTGCGCCAGAGGTCTTTGACCAATACAAGAAAGAGCGGGAGAACGAGAAAGCGCTGAAGGCACTGGGGAAAAAGCGAAAATAACGCTGCCAGGAAGTTGAAAGTTGGCCTATGGTGCCACATTATCTTTTACTCATAGGAAGTGGTTTTCCGTTTTAAGCCCGTTTTTTGGAAAACAGGCTTAAAACAGAAGTACGGCTAGCAATGGCTTTTCCGAAAGGATAGGATACGCTTTCTTTTGGCCTCGTTGCTTGGCTACTGGTTTATGAACAGAAAATTTAAGGTCTAGAAACAAATGGGAGAAAGTACCCGGCTTGAAGATTTTAAAAAATGGATTGAAAAGGAGCTATTTAAAAGCTTCGGTTTTAATGAAGAATACTTCCTGGATAAGGAATGTTTGTTTTCTATTCCAACGTCACACTTGTTTCTTGAGACTTTAATACACTCTTCCTATAAGCCAACCTCTAAGTATTCACAAGAAGAAATTAATGAAATAATATTCACTGAAAATAGAAAGGATTCAAACCAAGACTGGGCAATATGGTTTCATGTGCCATATCATGACCAAATTTATTTTGGAGTAACCGATGTGGGGATATACGACTTTGGACTTGGCAATGCACCTGTTCTCTCTCCCTTATATTACCTTATGGAGCATAAAAGAGCAGAGCAAAATGGGATTATCTATGCAGGAATTCTATCAAATGAAAAAAAATGGTGCCTTCTGATGGAATACAATGGAGAGTCGATTGAAATGAATTTGTACAAATAAATAATTACAACTGATTAACTAGGAGCTAATCTAACTACCTCCCCTAGAATTATATAAAGCCCATTACACTTGAGGAAACCCGGCCCAAAGATTCTCTGGGTACACACCGGTTTCTACCAGCGCCGCCAGGTTCTGGATGGTGGTGGGTTTATCTTCTGGGTACGTAACCCCAAACCATTTCTCAGAAGACGGCAGCACCTTTACCCGGGCCTGCCCAGAAAGAATCATCTGGTCTAAGACCGTAGACAGTACGTATTCTTCCTTGAGCGATT
The DNA here is from genome assembly GCF_054781795.1 of Rufibacter soli. Taxonomy (NCBI): domain Bacteria; kingdom Pseudomonadati; phylum Bacteroidota; class Cytophagia; order Cytophagales; family Hymenobacteraceae; genus Rufibacter; species Rufibacter soli. Next base: position 1,188,161 of record NZ_BAAGTS010000002.1, read on the forward strand.
GGCCGTGAATAGACAGAAATTTTTTGAAATGTTGTTCCAGGTGTGGTAACAGGCTGGGCTTGAACCCCATCAGGTTCATAGACACTATTTCGTTTCCGGTGAGAGATATCCCGGCCGCTTCCTGGTCCTGCGCCTCAATACCGGTGGCAGACTTTATAATCTGCTTGAGCTCAGTAAGTTTGGTCAGGTAGCCGTCTCGAGAGAGGTCACAGAGCGCGCGGGAGACGGCCCCGAAGTCAGAGAGGGTATTCTGCAGGTGAAAGCCTACCAACGCATGTTCCTGCGGCGCCTGGTTTTCCTGGAAGAATTGGGCCACCAGGTGAAAGGAGGTCCGGCCGTAGAAGTCATCTCCGTTGATTACCGCAAAAGGGCTTTTTTGCAAAGCTGAAACTGCCACCCAAATAGCGTGAGCCGTGCCCCAGGGCTTCTGCCTTCCTTCCGGAACAGTAAACCCTTCGGGTAGAATATCCAGTTCCTGCCGGACGTATTCCACCGGTACATTGGCCGGCAAACGGGGCTGCAGAACAGCTTTGAATTCCGCCTCTATGGCCTCCCGTATCACAAATACCACTTTCCCAAAGCCGGCCTGCAGCGCATCATAGATGGAATATTCCATAAGCGTTTCACCGTGCGGGCCAAAGGGTTCCAGTTGCTTCAGGCGGCCGTAGCGGCTAGACATGCCAGCCGCTAACACTAATAAGGTGGGGCGTTGTTGCATAGTAGTTGTTTTACCGGAAAGTTGGGGGTAAAAGTTCGGTAAGTTTAGGGCAGACCCCATGATGGGTAAAAGTGGGGGGCACTTTATTACAAAAGAATTAGCCGGGAACCGGAAGAGAGGCGAGAAGAAGCCTTAGTCTGTCTGCCGATTTCTGTTTTGGGGCTGATTTTCTGAAAACGGCTCTAAAACAGAAAGGACTGGTACTTAAAAAGGGAAGATTGGGGCAAACAACGCTGTAATGCAGCTACCCTGAAATCTTAGCAGTTTTAAAGAGGGAAGTGAAGCTCTGGAGAAAAGGAGCCTAAAAAAGGCTATTTGGTGTTTTAGGCTTGTTTTAGGAAAAGTAGCCTCAAAACAGGAAAGGGGAGGTAATAGGAAAGAAAGCTATAGTTGCAAGTGACAAGGCAGTTCCATTTCCTGGCCGGTCATGACAAAAAAGAAGTTCTGCAGTTGGTGTACATAGGCCACGGGGGCGCTGGTGGCAATATAGCCGCCGTTAAAGACAATCTCTTTGTACTTAGGGTCCAGGGCCCACTGGCTCAGTTCCGGGAACATGAACTCATCTTCCAGCTCATCATAGTTGGCCCCCGACAGCCATTCATCTGTCAAGGGGATAGGATCATACAAAGCCGCCTCGCCGCTAAGAATAGCCATCATGCGACCTGCATCAATGACCACATAGGTCCCTGCTTCAGAAACTATATTACCAAGCCGAAGTTCATTTGCAAACATGCTGCAATATACGGGTTATCATTTTTAGAAATACACAATTGGCTCCAGTCTTGGGTAGAACCCCAGCTAAAACCAAAAATTAGGGAAGGCAACCGTCTACTAGCCAGTAGATTCCCTTAAAAGAGCCTTTTACAACCGGCCTCAAGGGGAAAGCCAACTTCATTTTAACGGCCTTCGTCTTCGCTTTCGTCTTCGTCAGGCAGGTTTTTTTCTCCTAGCAGCTCGTTTACCAGGTCCTGGTGGGCGGGTTCATAGATGAGTTCGCCTTTGAGCAGGAACTTGTGCACGTCCATCATCACGTCATAAATGGGGGTGTGCACGTGCATGGGTATCTTGAACAGGCGCTCGTCCCGTTTGTCAAAGGGGGTGGGCACCTTGGCGTCATAGAGGTAGGGGAGCAGGGTCTTGGAGCAACTGATGGCCACGCGGTGCACGGAATGGTCTTCAAAATACCGCTGCAGGCGCTCATTGATATTCTCGAAGAATTCCAGGGCTTCGCCCAGACGCACCCGGGAGCCGGCCCTGGACTTGCCCTTGGTCTTGAGGTACTTGATCTGGCTTTTGCCCTGCTTTTTGCGCACCATGTAGGACCGGAACACCTTATGGTCCAGGTTAACCCCGTCTTCAAAGTAGCCCACCGCGCAGTTCCCCGCCTGTATAAGCAGCAGCACATAATGCACTGGTGCGGCCTCCTTTCGGCCCACGGCCGGAAACACAATGGGCAACCGGAAGATCAGGTGCTCCTGGCCCGTAGCATCTAAAAGCAGCAAACGGTGCTTCTCCTGGTCATAGACAAACGGCACGGCCCCGGCCAGAATCTTTTGGAGCAGGTGGGCAGCGGTGTCTCTGGAAAGGTAACGGTTCATAAAACGGATTAGGCCTCTGTGAAAGTAAGCAAAAAGCCGCTCTACACGGCAAGTCACCCACAAGAGCAAAAGTCAAATATACACTAAAAGCCCCACGAGAGCTCCCATATTCCAGAACCTGGCCCTGACAGATACGTTACTAAATATAGTATTAACAATAGAACCCCTGGTACTTTCCCTGCGCCCTGTGCTATTGGGAATCCAGCTTCCGCTTTGCGCCTCCTGCCCAAGATGCCCTCTGTCTGGTGTCTTTACATGATCTGCCTGCCTGTTTCACTACCTCCTTATTGCCAAGGTACTAGTACCTAAAAGAGTCCAAGCCATGGAGCCATTCATCAAGCTGTTTAACGAAATCAGTTACCAAGACCTGGGGAAAGTGGGGGGCAAGAACGCCTCGCTGGGCGAAATGTTCAATCAACTGAACCCGGTGGGGGTAAAGGTGCCCGACGGGTACGCCACCACGGCAGACGCTTATTGGTTTTTCCTGGATAACCAGAACCTGCGGCAACAACTCACCCAGGTATTAAGCAGCCTGGACCTGGACCAATTCTCTAATCTAGCGGCCGTGGGCGAGAAAGCAAGATCCCTTATTCTGCAGGCTACCCTTCCGGAGGAGCTTTGTCAGGAAATTGAGAAAGGCTATGACTTCCTTAAAAAGCAATACGGGGAGGAGATTTCCTTGGCTGTAAGGAGCAGCGCTACCGCCGAGGACCTGCCGACGGCCAGTTTTGCCGGCCAACTGGAGACCTACCTGAATGTGCGCGGCCTGCGCCACCTGCTACTGGCCTGCCACCACAGCTATGCTTCCCTGTTCACAGACCGCGCCATCAAATACCGGGTAGATAACGGCTTTGACCACATGCAGGTAGCTTTGTCAGTGGGCGTGCAGGTGATGGTGCGGTCAGACAAAGCCAGTTCCGGGGTTATGTTCACCCTGGACCCAGATACCGGTTTTGAGAACGTGGTGGTTATCTCGGGGGCCTGGGGCCTGGGTGAAAACGTAGTGCAAGGAGCGGTGAACACAGATGAATTCATGGTGTTCAAACCTTTGCTGGAAACCGCCTCCCAACCCGTGATTTCACACAAACTGGGCAGCAAGGCCAAAACCATGGTCTACGCTGACCCCGCCGAGGGAGAACTGCAGAGCCCGGCCGACGCCATCCTGAACCTGGACACGCTCCCCGAGAAGCAGGAGCAATTAGTGTTGCAGGACCAGGAAGTAGTGCAGCTGGCCAGGTGGGCCGTCAAAATTGAGGAGCACTACCGCCAACCCATGGACATTGAATGGGCCAAAGACGGCCTCACCCAGGAACTGTTCATTGTGCAGGCCCGCCCCGAAACCGTACAAAGCCAACACAAAAATCAGGCGTTTTTCACGGAGTATACCCTGGAGGAAAAAGGCGAGGTGCTGTGCGCAGGCATTGGGTTGAGTAACCGCATTGTGTCCGGAATTGCCAGAATTTTGCACTCGCCGGCAGAAATAGACAAGCTGCAGGAAAGAGAGGTGCTGGTAACCCGTAAAACCGACCCCGACTGGGACCCCATCCTGAAAAAGGCCATTGCCATTGTCACCGAGCAGGGCGGCCGCACCAGCCATGCCGCCATTGTGGCCCGGGAAGTGGGTGCGGTGGCCGTGCTGGGCACCAACAACGCCACCCAACAGATACAGGACGGCCAGGAGGTCACTGTCTCCACTGCCGGCGGGGAGACCGGGTACGTGTACGCCGGCAAACTGAAGTGGTCTGAAGTAAAGACTGATCTCCAGCACCTGGAAAAACCGCAGACCAAAGCCATGTTGATCCTAGGCGACCCAGAGCAGGCCTTTAAATATTCCTTCCTGCCCAATGACGGCGTGGGGCTTATGCGCATGGAGTTCATCATCAACAACTCTATCCAGATTCACCCCATGGCTTTAAAGCATTTTGAGAAAGTACAGGACCCGGCGGCCCGCGAAAAAATTGCCCAGCTTACCCGCCAGTACGCCAACAAGGAAGACTTCTTCGTGGAGAAACTGGCGGAGGCCACCTCGCTCATTGCGGCCGCTTTCTATCCCAAAGACGTGATTGTGCGCATGAGTGATTTCAAGTCTAATGAATATGCCAACCTCATTGGCGGCCGGCAGTTTGAGCCCGATGAATCTAATCCTATGATTGGATTAAGGGGTGCCTCCCGGTATTACCACCCGCTGTACCAGGAGGGGTTTGAGATGGAATGCCGGGCCATGAAAAAGGTGCGCGACGAGATGGGGCTCACCAACGTGAAACTGATGATCCCTTTCTGCAGAACCGTGGAGGAAGGCCAGAAAGTAATCTCCTTAATGGCGGACTATGGGCTTCGGCGGGCCGAAAACCAGCTGGAAATCTATGTTATGGTGGAAATTCCGTCTAACGCCTTGCTCGCCGAAGAGTTTGCCCAGCTGTTTGATGGCTTCTCCATCGGCTCTAATGACCTTACCCAACTTACCCTGGGCGCCGACCGCGACTCTGGGTTAATCAGTGATATTTTCACGCCCTTTGACCCGGCGGTGCAGCAATTGATTGTCATGACCCTGCAAAAGGCCCGGCATACCGGCACCAAAACCGGACTCTGCGGCCAGGCCCCCAGTGACTACCCGCAATACGCCTCTTTTTTAATTGAGAATGGCATAGACAGCATTTCCTTCAACCCAGATGCGTTCTTCAGGGGGCTGGAGAACATGCTGAAGGCAGAGAAAAAACGGGCCCAACAGCCCAGGCATTTAATTGAGGTAGGCTGATGAACCACTTACTAGTTCTAAATACTGGCTTGCCATAGAAAGATAAGCTTTCTTTCAACTTTGGAATTTTGCCAACGTAAAATATAAAATAACATTAAAAATATTATATTTTAAATGTTTACTGCCTAGCTTATAAACGGGAATGTGTTACCTAAAACTTTATTACCATGGCTAACCTAATGAAAAGAAAAGGGGGGATGTCTGCCCCTACCAGGTCTGGTTTTCCAGATTTTTTCTCAGACATGGACCAGTTCTTCGGCATGATGCCTATGCCCATGTCCATGCGGCGCCAAATGGAGATTAATGTACCGTCCGTGAACATTAAGGACCGAGAAAAAGACTACCTGATAGAGGTGGCTGCGCCGGGTATGAAGAAAGAAGACTTCAACATTGACCTGGAGCGGGGTGTGCTCACCATCAGCAGCCAGAGAGAAGATGAGAAAAACGAAGATATGGAGAACTACCACAAACGGGAATACAATTACTCGTCCTTCAGCCGCTCCTTCAGCCTGCCAGAGAATCTTAAGCCCGAGGAGATCAAGGCCCACTATGAGAACGGCATTCTGAGCCTGGTTGTGCCTAAAAAAGAGACGGGAGAAAAGACTAAACAGCGCATTAAAATTGACTAAACCGGTGTAACGGTTCTCTTATAAGCCGAGGTCATTTTATGGCTTCGGCTTATTCTGTTTTGGAGCCCATTGCGCTGATACTTAGTGGCTTCTATGCTGTCTATTTTCCTTTTTTTCCAGTCCCCATTTTCTGAATCTCTGTCTAAATTTGCCTGCGTTTGGGGCGGCGGTTTTGGGTAAATTCTTCATCTTTGAAAAAGGGCTTTCTAACCTTAAGCGCTATGTCTGAAAAGGAAGAACAGGAAATAAAGAAGCTGAAGAAAAAGCTGAAGGTGCAGGAGAAAAAGAACATTGAGATACGGGACAAACTGGCCCTGCAACGCACCATTTTCGCCAACGAGCGCACCCTTATGGCCTACCTGCGCACTGCCCTAACGTTTCTGGTGGCGGGCCTTTCCTTTATTAAGTTCTTTGACATGAAAGCGTTTGATATTGCAGGAGGCATTTTGATTCCTGTGGGCCTGGTGGTCTGCGGCTATGGGGTGTTCAGGTACTTCCAGAAATCAAAGCACATTACCCTGCACCAGGAAGAGTACGCCGAGACCAGCCATATGCACGCCCACATCCATGAAAAAGAAGCCTCGCGCTACGGGAATATAGATTAAGCCACCCTTTCTGGAAAAATTGAAACCTAGAAGCAGTAGTCAGTCCATAAGTAGTCTGTAGGGGTTCATTGTCATTTTCATCTGCTTACCCACTTCTTACAGGCCGGTTTTTATGGCTGAAATTCCTTTATACCGTACTTATAAAGACAGGCGCTCTTTGCCCAAACATAGTGCTTCCTTAGAATGTCAGGTTTTAAACCATTGTAGCGTTTTAAGCCTGTTTTGGCTAAAACGGGCTTAAAACAGGAATTGACCTTGTGAAGTGAGGGAGGTCGTTGTGGGCACGTTTTTCTGAAAACAGGCTTAAATCGGAACCGCGCTACAAAGGCTTCATTCCCTTTGACGGTGGCCTTGCATAACAGGTTGTTTTGGATTTCATGTGTTCACCTCTAACTGCTACTCCCATGTTCAAAGACCGTAAAGACGCCGCCCTCCACCTGGCCAAAGCCCTGGAGAAATACAAAGGCTTAGGGGTAATTGTGTTGGGCATACCCAGAGGAGGAGCTGAAACCGGCTTCTATGTAGCGAAGTATTTAGGGGCAGATTTCTCCCTGCTGGTTTCCCGGAAACTGGGCCACCCCAATAACCCCGAATACGCCATTGGCGCCATTGCCGAGGACGGCAGTTTTTACCTTAATGAGAAGGCGCAGGCGGGTCTCTCGCCGGATGTGCTGGAGCACACCATTGCGCTGCAGAAAAAAGAGATAGCGCGCAGGATTGACGTTCTGCGGAACGGGGAGCCGTTGCCCAAAATCAGGAACAAGACCGTGATTCTGGTAGATGACGGCATTGCCACCGGGTCCACCTTGTTTGCTTCCATTAAAATGTGCCGCAACCAGGGCGTGGGCAAACTGGTGGTAGCCGCCCCCGTGGCCGGGCCCGAGATGAAAAGCAGGCTGTTGCGGGAAGTGGAGGACGTGGTCATTTTGGAAACCCCAGATTATTTCCAGGCAGTATCACAGGCCTATAAAACTTTCTACAACCTCTCTGATGCGGAAACCATAGAATTGTTTAACCGCTGGAAAGAAAACAGATAGACCGCATTTATCCTCAGGCTTTTCAGAAGCCTTTACACAAAAAGGAAGCTCAAACCCTTTTCTGTAAGGTGTAATCATGGGCTTCCCTTTCTTCAATCTAAGCTATATCTCATTAAAAGGGCAATAGTTGCTGGAAAAGCCTGCAGGGGAAATGGGAATAAGCAAGAAAAGGCGGATTTAGAAGGGAGTTACACCTCCTGCAGCACCGGAAGTCCATTTAAGGGAGCATTGCGCTTACCCAGAATTTCCTCCAGGTCTTCCTTGAAAATGACTTCTTTTTGCAGGAGCCGTTCGGCCAGTTTGCCCAGTGCTTCTTGGTGTTGCACCAGAATGTTTTTGGCCTGGTTGTAGGCGTCGTTAATCAGTTTCATTACTTCGGTGTCAATCAGTTTGCCGGTTTCCTCGCTGTAGGGTTTGGAGAGCCGGGTGTCCTGCTGGCCAGTAGAGTCATAGAAACTGATGTTGCCAATCTGTTTGTCAAACCCGTAATAGGCTACCATCATATAGGCCTCTTTGGTGGCTTTCTCCAGGTCATCCAGCGCCCCGGAGGTAACTTCGCCAAAGGTGATTTCCTCGGCGGCCCGGCCGGCCAGAATGGCGCTTAGGTGCTCTGAGAAGGCCGTGGCAGATTTGAGTTGGTGTTCCTCCGGCAGGTACCAGGCCGCCCCCAATGACTTGCCCCTGGGAATAATGGATACCTTGATGAGCGGGTCCACGTGTGGCAGCAGCCAGCTGACCAAGGCGTGCCCGGACTCATGGAAGGCAATGATTTTTTTCTCTTCGGGTGAAATGATCTTGCTCTTTTTCTCCAACCCAGCCACTATCCGGTCCATGGCATCCAGAAAATCCTGGCGGTCAATGTGCTCTTTTTTCTTGCGGGCCGCTATGAGCGCGGCCTCATTGCAGACGTTAGCAATATCGGCGCCCGAAAAGCCTGGCGTTTGGGCCGCCAGAAAAGCCGGGTCAATGCTCTGGTCAATTTTGAGTGGCCGCAAGTGTACTTTAAAGATCTCCTCCCGGTCTTTAATATTGGGCAGTTCCAGGTAAATGTGGCGATCAAACCTTCCGGGCCTGACCAGGGCGGGGTCCAGCAAGTCGGCGCGGTTGGTGGCCGCCAGCACAATCACGCCGCTGTTGGTTTCAAAGCCATCCATCTCGGTCAGGAGTTGGTTAAGGGTACTTTCGCGCTCATCATTTGACCCGGAGAACAAAGCCTGTTTGCCCCTTGACTGGCCAATGCTATCTATCTCATCAATAAAAATGATACAAGGGGCTTTCTCCTTGGCCTGCTTGAATAGGTCGCGCACGCGCGAGGCACCAACCCCCACAAACATCTCCACAAACTCAGAGCCAGACATGGAAAAGAAGGGAACCTGAGCCTCGCCGGCCATGGCTTTGGCCAGAAGCGTTTTACCAGTGCCCGGCGGACCCACCAGAATCACCCCTTTGGGGATTTTGGCGCCCAGTTTAGTGAACTCCTCGGGGTTCTTCAGGAAGTCCACCACCTCTTTCACTTCCATGGCGGCCTCTTCCAACCCGGCCACGTCCTGGAAGGTAATCTTGCTTTTATGCTCCTGGTCAAAGAGCATGGCCTTAGACTTCCCGAAACTGAAAATAGAACCACCACCCATGCCACCCGCCCCGGCGTTGCGAATTAAAAATTGCCAGAACAGAAACATCAGAAAAATAGGGAAAACCCACAGTAGCAGGTTACCAAGCCAGTTACCCTGTTTCATATAGACCACGTCCACCCGCTGGTTTAAGGGCACGCCCTGCTGCGCCTGCTCCAGGTTGTGCTCAAAACTCTCCACAGAGCCTATGGTCATGGTATAATGGGGCCCCGGAAGCACTTGCCTGGTGTTACCCGGTTTCATGACGTCTTTGAAGGGAAGGCTATCGGCAAACTCCTTTTTGATGAAGATGCCGGCCTCCTCGCCATTAAGGACCTCAATCTTATCAACGGCCCTGCGGCTGAGCATGTATTTCTCTACCTCCAGCCAAGAAGTGGTTTCCTTCGCCGAATTGCCGGAGTTATACATCGTGAAAATCAAAATACCCATGAACACCACATACAACAGCAAGGGAGACACCCGTGATTGGGGCGGCTTATTGGGAGTTGGGTTTGTATGGGGTGTAGGATTTGCCACGGCGTTACGGTTAGCCCTATATTCTTTTACTTGTGCAGCCAAGAAGTGGACGTGGCTTTTGGTAAATTATTCTTCCTTTTAGGGTAAGGTTGGCTGAAAGGAATCTTGAAAGAATGGGGCTGATCCTGAATGAGATAGGAGAATAAAAGCATATGAAAATGGTATCCGGGTTTTCGCAATAAGGGATGGCAATGGGTAAAAGCAAAAGGGTGGTGAAATACCTGAGAACCACAGGCCAGGAACTGATTCTTATCAGCTTTTTTAAGCCTCGTATTGCCTTACTTTGGGCTCGGCCTATGGCCCCACCCAATTGCCCAAAAATGATAACAGCCCAACTACTGAACCCCAGCAGCATTGCCATTGTAGGCGCCTCTAATGATATCTCTAAACCCGGCGGCAAAGTGCTGTACAACATCCTGGCCAACGGTTTTGAAGGGCAACTTTATGGGGTGAACCCCAAAGAGCAGGAGGTGCAAGGAATACCCTGCTACCCAGCCTGCGCGGCGTTACCGGAGGTGGACCTGGCCATCATTGCGGTGGCGGCCCAGTACGTGGAGGAGGCCTTGCGCACCCTGGCCTATGAGAAGAACTGTAAAGCGTTTATCCTGTTTTCGGCGGGCTTCAGTGAGACCGGGCCCGAAGGGGAAGCCCTTGAAAAGCGGTGCGTAGACATAGTGAATGCCGTGGGCGGAACGCTCATCGGACCCAACTGTATTGGGGTTTTGACCCAAAAATACAAAGGCGTATTTGCCGGCCCGGTGCCCGAGTTTGATGCCATGGGCTGCGACTGCGTGTCGGCGTCTGGGGCTACCATGGTGTATCTGCTGGAGATGGCGATACCAAGGGGATTGAAATTCAGAGACATTTTCTCGGTGGGCAACAGTGCCCAGATTGGGGTGGAAGACGTGCTCCAATACTGGGACGAAACCTTTGACCCCCAGCAAAGCTCCCGGGTCAAACTCCTGTACATGGAGCAGATCGCGGATCCTAAACGGTTCCTGAAACATGCCCGCTCTCTGGTGCAGAAAGGCTGCCGGATTGCCGCCATCAAAGCCGGAAGCACTGAGGCAGGTTCCAGAGCGGTATCTTCGCACACGGGCGCTTTGGCCGGCTCTAATTCCGCGGTGAGTGCCTTGTTTAGAAAAGCCGGAATTATCAGGTGCTACAGCCGAATTGAGCTGGTGTATGTGGCCGCTATCTTTTCCATAAAACCATTGAAAGGCGACCGTCTGGCCGTCATCACCCATGCAGGCGGACCCGGCGTCATGCTCACCGATATTCTGGTAAAAGGCGGCATGCAGGTTCCCCACTTGGAAGGACCCAAAGCAGACGCCTTGCTCTCCAAATTGTATCCGGGATCTTCGGTGGCCAACCCCATTGATTTCCTGGCCACCGGCAACGCCACGCAGCTGGGAGAAATCCTGGACTTTGTAGATAATGAATTTGACGAGATTGACGGCGCCGTGGTGGTGTTTGGCACCACCGGCATGTGGCGGGTAGACGACGTGTACCAAGTGTTGCATGAAAAAATAAGGACTTGCCGGAAGCCTATCTTTCCCATTCTTCCCTCGGCTATTCAGGCCGCTGAAGAGGTGAGTCATTTCCAGGCCATGGGGCACGTGAATTTCACAGATGAAGTCAGCTTTGGCTACGTGCTAACCCGGGTAAACAAAATGCAGCCCCTGTACCCAGACCCGGTTTTGCCCGCGGTAGATACCCAAAAGATACGGCAAATAGTGGAAGAGAACCCCACCGGGTATTTACCCCCGGCCCAGGTATTTGACTTACTGGCGGCGGCCGGAATCTCTACCGTGCAACAAGCCACGGTCACGTCTAATGAGGCAGCTTTGACGCAGGCAGAGGCACTGGGGTACCCATTGGTGATGAAAGTGGTAGGACCGGTCCATAAGTCAGATATGGGCGGGGTAGTGACCGGGATTACAAATGCGGAAGAAGTGGCCCAAACCTATGATACCCTCATGGGCTTAGAAGGGGTAGAAGGCGTCTTGCTGCAGCAACAACTCAAGGGCATTGAAGTCTACATGGGCGCCAAGGCCGAGGACAACTATGGTCACCAGATTCTATGCGGTCTGGGCGGCATCTTTGTAGAGGTTTTTAAGGATGTGTCTGCCGCCCTGGCTCCCGTGGGCCAGGAAGAAGCCAGCCGCATGATCAGGCGCCTGAAATCCTATCCCATTATTCAGGGGGTGCGCGGCAAGGAAGGAGTGAGCGAAGAATTACTGGTGGCCACCCTTATGAAACTAAGCGCCCTGCTTCAGGCTGCCCCTGAAATAAGGGAAATGGACATTAACCCTTTGTTAGGCACCGCACACTCTTTGGTGGCCGTGGATGCCAGAATCATGATCGGTTGACTTTTATTTCTTGCCTTCAAGACCAGGTTTGCGTTTTAAGCCTGTTTTTAGAAAAACGGCTCTAAAACAGAATTCACCCAGCTCCTGACTAGGTCTATTCTAAATGCCCTCACATAGAAAGAGCCATTTTAGTATGGCCAATAAATAGCTGTGTATAGGCTTGCTCTTGGGTTAATTCCGGTCTAAAGGTCTGTCTGTTTTAGGCCTGTTTTTAGAAAAACAGGCCTAAAACAGACAACCGCTTAAATGGAAAGGTTTAGGCGGACGCTTCTCTCAAAAAAAATCGTTGTTGTAGGAAAAGACCAAACGCGAAGCGCCTGTCAGATAGCTATCTGACAGGCGCTTCCTTAGACAGTAAAGTTGGGTAAAGGGCTAGTTGTCAATTCACATCAAGAGCCTTGTACCTTAGGTTCCAGTATTGCGGTTCGGTGTCCTGGGTTTTCTGTAGCCAGTAGTCTTGGGTTACCTTTCGGCCGTCAAACGTTTTCAGGCGGCGCTCAAACACGTAGGTGGTGGGGTTAAACACCATATCCGTTACGCCCACGGTGTAAAGGGTGGGGTCTGTTTCGGCTTTCTTCTTTTCTTCCTCAATCAGCACCTCAAACCCATTATGCTCCAGCAAGTCTTTTAAAAAGCCTTTCCGACCTTCGTTTACCTGTTTTTCTACAAACGTGACTCTGGTTTCTCCTATGCTTCCAAAAGCATGTTTTCCTTCTAAGGCCATAGCTTTATTAGTTAAAGACGCCGCTTAATTCAAAGATGTAATCATACAATGGGCTGTAAAGCCCTAGCACCAGAATGCCTATCACGGTAATACCTAGACCCAGGCGCATGTAGATTCTGTTCTGGAACAAGGGAATGGGGTTATCGCTTTTGCGAAGGAACATAGCCCGTACCACCAGTAGGTAGTAGAACAGGGATATGGTCACGTTTACCACCGCCAGGAACACCAGTAGGTAATACCCTTGGCTGGCGGCCGCTGTGAATAGGAAGAACTTCCCGAAGAAACCTGCCACGGGCGGAATGCCCGCCAAAGAGAACAGGGCCAGCATCATGACCAGGCTCAGTTTAGGGTTGGTGCGGTAAAGGCCGTTGTAATCATCCATGTTCTCTTTGCCGGTTTGCAGCGAGATGGCCTGCACCACCCCAAAGGCGGCCAGGTTAGAGAAGATGTAGATCATGACAAAGTACACCACCGTGGCAGTCCCTAACTGCGTACCCGTGATCAAACCCAGTAGAATGAAACCTGCCTGCGAGATAGAGGAGAAAGCCAGAAACCGCTTCATGTTCTGCTGGCGCAGGGCAAACAGGTTGCCCAGGAACATGGTGGCCAGGGCCACTACGTAAATCAGGTTTTCCCAAACCGGCATTAAGGGCTTCAGCACCGTGAAGAGCAAGATCATCAAGATGAAGGCCGCGGCTCCCTTAGAGATCACAGACAGGTATGAGGCCACGCTGATAGGGGCGCCTTCGTACACATCGGCGGTCCAGAAATGGAACGGCACCAGGGAGATCTTAAAGGCCAGCCCGGCAAAGAACAGCACAAACCCCAACACCGACAGATGCGCGGTAGTAATGACCTGCGCTACGTCCTTGAAATAGATAGAGCCGGTGGTGGCATAGAGCATGGAGATCCCAAACAGGGAAACCCCGGAAGCCAGGGCCGCCGACAAAATTAGTTTGATCCCTGCTTCACTGGAGCTTCGCTTCATCAGTTCATAAGAAGCCAGGGCAGCCACCGGCAGGGTAGAAAACTCCAGTCCAATGTAGAACATCAGGAAGTCGCCGGCGGAGATCATGAAATACATGCCCAGCAGCGAGAAGAACAGGAGAATGAAAAACTCCGTGCCCCGGTTCTGTTTCACAATTTTTTCCTGCAACCAGTCCGCGGACTGTAACAAGAGTACCAGTACCCCAATGTTCAGGACGTTTTTAAAGAAATGGATGAGGCTGTTGGTCCGGAACATGCCCCCAAACAAGCTGTCCTCGGCTATTGGCAGAAACCCCAGCGCGGTATGCACCCCAAACAAAAGAATGGCTAAATGCACGATACTGCCTTTCCTGTTGGAAGGAATAAATATCTCAGCTATTACCAGGAGCAAGGCGATCCCTAGTAATAATACTTCGTGCCGCATGAGTAAAAGGCTACTTGTATCCATTGCCGTAAAGTTAGAATTAAAGAACTCCCTGAATGAAGGGCTGAATGCTTTTGGTGATCATTTCACTTAGCCATAAAGGAGCCACCCCAATGGCCACGATAGGAATAAGCAATAAAAGAATGCCGGTGGTCTCATACCAGGTAGCCTGGGGCAGGTGCAGGTATTCCTCGTTTTTCACGGGGCCCATGAGCATGATGCCTACTACCCGAAGAATATACACGGCCGTGATCACAATGGCAGAAACAGACAAGATGGTGGCCACGCGGTAGAACATTTCCTCTTGCTGGAACGCCCCCACAAAGATGTTCATCTCGGCCACAAAGCCGCTGAACCCCGGCAAGCCTAAAGAAGCCATACCGGCAATCACGTACACCACAGAGATGAATGGAATTACCTTCAAAAGACCGCCTAGTTTGGTAATGTCACGGGTGTGGGTTCTGGAGTAGATCATGCCAATCAAGGCGAAGAAAAGGGCCGTCATAAACCCATGTGACAAAGACTGCAGAATAGCGCCGTTCCAGGCGGTTTTGTTGAGCATAAGCAGCGCAAACAACACCATACCTAGGTGACTTACGGAGGAGTAGGCATTGATGTATTTCAGGTCGGTTTGCTTGATGGCGGCAAAGGCCCCGTACACCACGCCCGTAGCCGACAGGATGATAAAGAACCAGGACCACTCCATCGCCCCAGCGGGTAACAGGAACATGGCTATCCGGAACACCCCATACCCACCCAGTTTCATTAGCACGCCGGCGTGCAGCATTGATACCGCGGTAGGGGCCGAGGCGTGACCGTCTGGTGACCAGGTATGGAAGGGAAACAAGGCACCCAACACCGCAAAGCCTACAAACGTAAGCGGGAAGAATAATCGCTGCGCCTCCATTGGAATTTTGACTTTGGCAATCTCCAGAATATTGAAAGTTAAGGGGCCGCCGTCTGCGTTGGAGTTGAAGTAAATACCCAGTATGCCTACCATCAGCACCGCAGAGGCGCCCATCAGCATAATGGTGAGTTTCATAGCCGAATATTCCTTTGGACCAGAGCCCCAGATGCCAATGAGCAGGTACATAGGGATCACCGCAATCTCATAGAACACGAGCATGGTAAAGAGGTCTATGGAAATAAAGAACCCGTAAACCCCGGTAGACAAAACCAGCAAGGAGATGAAGAATTCTTTGGGCAGTTCCTCTATTTTCCAGGAAATGAATACCCCCGCCAGCACTATAATAGCGGTGAGCAGAATCAAGGCCACCGAGATGCCGTCTACCCCTATGTTGTAATGGATATTGAATTCCCGGAACCAAACCACATCACGGGTGAAGAGCATCACGCTTCCATTCACCGCTCTTTCCTGAAGGTAAGCATAGAGCAAATTAATGGCCATACCCAGTTGGATAAGGCTGCCCACCATAGACACCAGGCGGGCCTGGGATAACCCTTTGGTGAAAACCAGCGCGGTAATAACCAGGACAGGGAAAACGACGAAGAGAGATAGAATATCCATGGTGATGCGTTAATTAGTCCATAAGTAAATAAACACCGCGGCAAACACGACCACCCCGCCAATGAAGCCGAAAGCGTAATCCTGCAGCCTGCCAGATTGCACGCCCATTATTTTTTTGGAGAGGCTCATGGTCTTGTTGCCAATGCCCTCCATGGTGCCGTCAACCACCTTTTTGTCAAAGAAGGCGATAGGCGCAGAGATGCGTTTGAAGATGATCTGCCGGGTAACAAAGAGGTAGAACTCGTCCAAATAGAACTTGTGACTGGTCCACTTGTAAAACACGCCAAAGGCGTTGGCGAACCGGGTAGAAAGATTGTTTTCCTTTTTGTAGAAGATCCAGGCCAGTGCAATCCCCAGGGCTCCCACCGCCACCGCAATGGCCGCCAAGGGGTAGTTGAGGTGGGCTTCAAACCCGGCTTTATCAGCGGTTACAAATTGGCTGAAGGGAATAAAACCGACTATGACACTCAGGAAAGCCAGGATGACTAATGGGATGGTCATGCTTAAGGGTGATTCATGGGGAGCGTGTTTGTAGGTGGTTTCCTTGCCCCAGAAGATCCCGAAGTACAGCCTAAACATATAGAAGGCAGTGAGTCCGGCCACAAACACGGCCACTCCATAGATGAGCGGGTTGTTGTGATAGGCGGCCACCAGTATTTCGTCTTTGCTCCAGAAACCGGCCAGCGGAGGTACCCCTGCAATGGCCAGGGCGGCAATCAGGAAGGTAACGTTGGTCACGGGCATGTATTTGCGCAGGCCGCCCATGTCTTTGAGGTAGTTGCTGTGCACAGCGTGGATGACAGAGCCAGCTCCCAGGAACAGCAACGCCTTGAACATGGCGTGGGTAAACAGGTGGAACATGGATGCCATGTAGCCCACCCCGTCATGCCCCTCATAGCCAGAGACGCCCAGCGCCAGCATCATGTACCCAATCTGTGACATGGTGGAGAAGGCTAGCACCCGCTTGATATCGGTTTGGGTAACGGCAATCACTGCGGCAAACAAGGAAGAGAAGGCTCCCACATACGCCACTACCTGTAAGACAAAGCCGTCTTCCACAAAGTAGTAGAGCGGGAACAGGCGGGCTACCAGGTACACCCCGGCTACTACCATGGTAGCGGCGTGGATCAGGGCAGATACGGGGGTAGGACCTTCCATGGCATCTGGCAACCAAATGTGCAACGGAAACATAGCCGATTTACCCGCACCGCCCATAAAGATGAGTAGCAGGGCCCAGGTGATCACAGAGAGCCCCATGAAGGAACTGGAGGCCCAATTGAGAATGGCGCTTCCCTGCGGGTTGTTGAGCGTCTCAAAATCAAAGGTGCCGGTGTAGAACCCGATGATCAGAATGCCAATCAGGAAACCAAAGTCCGCGAAGCGGGTGACTATAAAGGCTTTTTTGGCTGCCGCCACGGCAGATTCCTTAGTGTAGTAGTAGCCAATCAAGAGAAAAGAGGAAACCCCTACCAACTCCCAGAAAATATAGATTTGGAACAGGTTAGTGGCCAGCACCAGCCCGTACATAGAGAAGGTGAAGAGGCCCAGAAAGGCAAAGAACTTAGTATACCCGTCATCGCCTTTCATGTAGGCTCTGGAGTAAATGTGCACCATCAAAGAAACCGTGGAGACCACTAGGAGCATCATCACGGAAATTGGGTCAATGAGCACGCCTAGGTCAATGTGCAGGGTCTCGGTGAACTTCAGCCAGACGGTTTTGTTCACGATGGCCTGGTAAGCGCCGTTGACCTTGCCCACCACAAAGAAATACTGGAACGCGGTGTAGTAAGACAGAATAGTGGAAGTCGTTAGACCAGCCACGCCTATGTACCCGGAAACCGCCGGCCTAATTCTCCGGTGAAAAATACCCAGCAGCAGAAATACCGCCAGCGGGATAAGGGGAATAAGAAGGGTATAACCTGTATTCATGATTTCCAGGGTTTAGAATTTCAACGTTTCGGTTTCCTTCACTTCTACAGAGCTTATTTGCTTGTAAAGGTTGAATATGATGGCTACTGCCAGCGCCGTTTCTGCCGCGGCTACGGCAATGATGAAAACAGAATACACCACCCCCTGCAGAATGTCTGGGTACAGGTATTTGTTGATCACCACAAAGTTGATGACCGAGGCATTCAGGATCAGCTCCACCGAGATAAGGATAGAGATGAGGTTTGTTCTGGTCATGAACCCATAAACCCCTATGAAAAAGAGGATAGACGTGACAAGTAGGATTTCAGTAATGCTGATGCCGGGTATCATCTTGGTAAGGAGTTAGGTTAATGGATGGTCTCCAACAGGGTAGACTCTTTGTAGGAAACAGCTATTTCTTTTTCCAGGGGTTCTTCCAATAGCTCTATGGGTAGTTCCTCAGGGGTAGGCGTGGAGATCTCTGTTTCTTCCAGCTGGGCCTTGCCGGTGCGGGCAATGGTAATGGCACCTATCATAGCCGCCAGCAGCAGCACGCTTATCACCTCAAAGGGAAGAATAAAGCCTCCTGCGTCATAACTCAGGAGTTTCATCCCAATGTCACCGGTGGTGGTAGTGATAGCGTTTGGTACTGCCTTGAAAGGATGGGCGATGATGGTAGTGGCAAAGACAGCCAGCCCAGCCAGGCAGGTGAGGGCGGTAAGAATTCGCTTGGTTTTGCTGGGTACTTCCATCTCCATATCAATGTGGTGCACCAGTAACACGGAGAAGATGATCAGCACGATAATCCCCCCGGCGTACACGGTCAGCTGAATGGCAGCCAGGAAGTTATAGTCGGCCATGAAATAGACGCCCGCTATGCCAATCAAGACGAAGAGCAGGTAGACCACGGAGCGGAGCATTTTGCGGCTGGTCACCGAGGCGATAGCGAAGCCGATCATGGTCAGCGCTAACCCATAAAATAGGAACTTTTCCATAGCTTATTCTTCTACTCCTGCTTTTACCTTAGATCCTGGTCTGTTCAGCACCCGGGTAAGCTGGGTTCTGTCATACACTGAGTTTTCAAAATTCTGCGCCCATTCAATGGCGTTGGAGGGGCAGGCGTTCACGCACAAACCGCATTGGGTACACATGCCAAAGTGGTAAATGTGCTTGTCAATCATCTTCTTCTTTTTGCCGGTCTCCGGGTCCAGACCGCGGTCCCAAATGATCTCAATGCTGCCGTTAGGGCAGGCCAGTTCGCATTTCTGGCAACCGGTACAGCTATGCTCGTTGTTTTCATCATGTACCATCACCACCTCACCCCTGAAGCGCTCAAACATCTGGAGTGTGTCTCTATTGTCTGGGTATTGCTGGGTAATGGCACCTTTGCCAGAGGTTAAGAAGTATTTACCGGTGACTCCCATTCCCGTGAGCAGGGTCTTAACTCCTTGATAGATGTCTGAGAAGTAACTCATAGCCGTTACAATTGAATGGTTAGGTTAAGCCACACCACAATGGCCATTAACACAATGTTCATCAGGTTCAAAGGGAGCAGGTACTTCCATTCCAGGGTCAGCAGCTGGTCAATGCGCAGCCGGGGGAAAGTCCACCTGAACCACATCATCAGGAACACAAGCACCAGCGCTTTTGCCAGGAACCAGAACAGGCCCAGCCAGGGGAGAGACTCCGTAATCCCGAAGGGGGAAAGGTAGGCCCCGAAGAAAACAGTGACCGCAATGGAGGCAATAATGAACATGTTGATGAACTCAGCCAGGAAGAAGTAGGCGAACTTCATACCGGAGTACTCGGTGTGGAAGCCGGCGCCCAGTTCAGATTCTGCTTCCACCAGGTCAAAGGGAGCCCGGTTGGTTTCGGCGGTGCCGGCAATCATGTAGATCATGAAGGCAAACACTGCCGGTATGTGGCCTTGCACAATCAACCAGCCGTTGCGCTGTACCTCTACAATCTCAGAAAGCTGCAGAGAGCCGGTAATCAGGATCATGGTCAGCAAAGACAAGCCCACAGACAGTTCATAACTGATGGTCTGTACCCCGCTGCGCATGGCGCCTATCATGGCAAACTTGTTGTTACTGCCCCAACCGGCCAGCAGAATACCTATCACCCCAATAGAAGAAAGCGCGATAATGAAGAGAACCCCAATATTGATGTCAAAAGCCTGGAAATACCCCGCGAAGGGGATAACCGCCAGGGCCATTAAGGCGGTGATGATGACAAAGTAAGGCGCCAGATTGTAAAGGAACTTATCTGCCTTAACCGTACCCGTTAATTCTTTGGACACCAATTTCAACGCATCTGCCACGGTCTGGAACCACCCTTGGAACCCAACCCGGTTAGGACCCAACCGCAACTGGAAACGGGCGGCTACCTTTCTTTCCAGCAGTACCAGAAAAAGACCGGCAATGGCAAAAAAGGCAAGATAGACCACGGCAATAAGAACCATTTCTACTATGCTGGCAACACTAGGTGGCATGAAGCCAGAAAGCAGCTCATGCGTCTTTTCTGAGAGGGTAAGTGATATATTCATCGCCTTAGTGGTTTATCGGTCTATATCAGGGATTACAAGATCTAGGGTGGCCATGGAGGCTACCAGGTCTCCTACTTTTCCGCCCACGGCTATATGGTTTAATAGCGACAGGTTGGAGAGGCCCGGCGAGCGGAACTTGAGCCGGTACGGGTTTTTGGTACCGGTACTGATGATGAAGACCCCCAGCTCGCCGCGGGCCGTTTCTACTTTCTGGTAGAACTCGCCTTTGGGCAGTTTAATGACGGCATCGGTGGCCACCTGGAAATTCCCGTCTGGAATATTGTCTATTAGTTGCTCAATGATGGAAAGGGATTCCCACATCTCTTCAATCCGGACCTGGTAGCGGGCGAAGGTGTCGCCCTCTGTTTTCAAGACTTCATTGAAAGTAACCCTGTCCAGAGCGCTGTATGGGTGGTGTTTTCTCACGTCACAGGAGTAACCAGAGGCACGGCCTACCGGTCCGGAAGCTCCGTAAGAGATGGCGGCTTCTTTGCTTAAAATCCCCACGCCTTTGGTTCTTTTCTGGAAGATGACGTTGTTGGTCAGCAGGGTATCGTACTCCGGTAATTTGCTTCTGAAGTGGGTAATGAAGGCTTTGACTCTGGAGGCAAAATTGGGGTGGATATCAAACATCAGTCCGCCGGGCAAGCTATAATTCATGGTCAGCCGCGCGCCACAGGTTTCCTCAAAGATGTCATTGATCATTTCGCGGTCCCTGAATCCGTAGAAGTAGGTGGTCAAGGCTCCCACGTCCATGCCCAACACGCCCCACCACAAGCAGTGCGAGGCAATTCTGGTCAATTCCCCAATGATGGTTCTTACCACCTTGGCCCTATCGGGTACCTCTACGCCCAGCGCATTCTCTACCGCCAAGCACACCGCCTCATTGTTGATGTGGGCAGACAGGTAGTCCAGCCGATCGGTTAAGTGGATGATTTGCTGGTAGCTGTTGCGCTCACACATCTTTTCTATGGAGCGGTGAATGTAGCCCAGGTCTGGTTCTACCTTCTTAATGACCTCGCCGTCTATGGTTAACAGCAACCTGAGAACCCCGTGGGTGGCAGGGTGCTGGGGCCCCATATTGATGAAGTATTCTTCAGACTTAAAGGTGGTATTGACAGTAGCGGTTTCCATATGCGTTTACTTAACTATCATGTTCACTTCATCTGAAAAATCTTTTCGGAGCGGGTAACCCACATAATCTTCGGTGAGGAAAAGCCGTTTCATGTTGGGGTGGCCGGTGAATCTGATCCCAAAAAAATCAAACACTTCCCGTTCATGGAATTCCGCGGTGCGCCAGAGATCAGATACCGTTTCTAGGGTGGGTGTTTCCCGGTCTGGGGTGGTGACACGTACAGCCAGCATATGGCGGTGAGTGGTGGATTCCAGGTGATAGATTACCCCTAGCTCTTTGCCCCAGTCTACCCCAGTCAGGCAGAACAGGTAATCAAAATGCGTTTCGGGGGTGTTTTTCAGAAAACGCATCAAAACCAGCAGATGGTCTGGGTCAATGCTTACATTCAGAAATTGTGATCCTTCTGTGGAGAACTTAAGTTTAACTGCCTCAGGCTCCGGGAACCAGTCTTCTATCAGGTATTGTAATGCTTCGTTCGTCATAGCGCCTGTAGGTTAAAGGCCTTCATCAAAACCGTCAATAGGATTTTTCTTGTGCTTCATGCTTTCCTGCCTGATCTTGTCTTGCAGCATGAGCATGCCTTCCAGCAGGGCCTCGGGGCGGGGCGGGCAGCCGGGCACATACACATCCACCGGAATAATATGATCGGCCCCTTTTACTACCGAGTAGGAATTGTAGAAGAACGGTCCCCCTGAGATAGCGCAGGCGCCCATTGCGATGACGTATTTAGGCTCGGCCATCTGGTCATAGAGGCGACGGAGCACCGGGGCCATTTTGTTGGTAATGGTGCCGGCAATCACAATCAGGTCTGCCTGGCGGGGCGAAGGCCTGGCCACTTCAAACCCAAACCGGGAATAGTCATGGCGGGCCGCCCCGGTCTGCATCATTTCAATGGCGCAGCAACTGGTGCCAAAGTACAGCGACCATAAGGAATTGGCGCGGCCCCAGTTAATGATCTTGTCCAGGGAAGTGACGACTATGTTGGCCCCATTGCCGGCCGGAATAACCTTGCCCGGAAAATCTGCCGGCATGGTGGGCGCGGCTGGTGCGGTGGTGGTTTCTACTGCCATTTTAAAGCTCCTTTCTTCCAAGCGTACAACAGGCCTAAGCCCAGGATAAATAAGAAGATGAATATCTCCACCAGCGCAGCGGTACCCACCGTTTTGAAGACCACGGCCCAGGGGAATAAAAAGGCCACCTCTACATCAAAAAGGAGAAACAGGATGGCGAACAGGTAATAGCCCACTTTGAACTGCACCCAGGTGGGGCCAATAGTGGTCATGCCACTTTCATAGGGCTCGCGTTTGCGGGGATTGTCTGACTTTGGAGAGATTAAATTGGAGAGGAAGTTGGCCCCGGCCACCAGTACCACGCCGGCCAGAAAGAAAACTATCAATGCTTCTGAACCCATTTCTTTACTGCTTTACTTTTAAATAATATTACCAGAAATGAAGGGGAATAAAACTGATGAAAATCAGTTGCCAGCATGCTATTTTACCTGGTAGGTCTCTCCTGAGAAGAAGAGATCATCGGTTTTGGAAAAGGAAGACCTGGCTTTTACTTCTGCGGTCAACGCGTCTTCTCTTTCTTCCAGGGTAAAGTCCTCGTAGCTTCTGATCACCCCGGTTACCATGGGGTGTTCCAGGCGTACCAGCATCTGGTGGAGGGTAGGGTCTTTCTCCTTGGCATCATGCACCAGAATATCTTCCAGGGTCACACCGTTTTCACCTAGCGTAACTACCTCCAGCTTAAGACCCTTCAGCATCAAGCCCTTTTCTTTGTCCTTTCCAAACAGCATGGGTTTGCCGTGCTCTACAAAGATCTGCTTGTCTTCTTTCACGTCTTTGTTGGTGATGTTGTCAAAGCAGCCGTTATTAAAGATCACGCAGTTCTGCAGTACCTCAATCAAAGACGTGCCTTTGAATTGATGGGCCTCAATCAGGATCTGGGAAATGACTTTGGGGTTGTTGCCGGCAATGCGGGCAAAGAAACGGGCATTGGCGCCCAGGGCCAGCTCACCAGGAGAGAAAGGCGGCTGGGTGTTACCGTAGGGTGAGGATTTTGTTTTCTGGCCCAAGAGGGAAGTAGGAGAGAATTGGCCTTTGGTTAAACCGTAGATCTCATTGTTGAACATGACAATATTAAGGTCCACGTTCCGGCGCAGGGCATGGATGAAGTGGTTACCGCCAATGGCCATGGAGTCTCCGTCGCCAGTCATCACCCACACGCTCAGGTTAGGGTTGGCCAACTTCACGCCGGTGGCAATGCCCGGGGCCCGGCCATGGATGCTGTGCATGCCGTAGGTGTCCATGTAATACGGGAAGCGCGAGGAGCAGCCAATACCCGAGATAAACACCACGTCTTCTTTTCTAACCCCCATGTCTGGAAGCGCCTTTTGCATAGACCGCAGAATCACATAATCATCGCAGCCAGGGCACCACCTTACTTCCTGGTCACTGGTGAAGTCTTTAAAAGTATAGGCCGGTATAGGTGTAGTAGTTTCCATAATTACATGAGCTTTTTAAATTCCTGGATGAGTTCATCATTGGCAAAGGGCAGGCCCTGAATCTTGTTGAACTGCGCGTAAGTATATTGCCCGAAGTTCATGCGCAGGATACTGGCAAACTGCCCGGCGTTTAGTTCACAGACCACAATGGTTTTGAATCTGGAGAAGATCTCAGCGGTGTTTTTGGGCAGCGGGTTGATGTAGTTGAAGTGCGCCAGGCCAATCCCCTCATGTCCTTCTTTGTTCAGTTGTTTCACGGCAGAGTAAAGGGAACCATAGGTGCCTCCCCAGCCTACCACCAGCAGGTCACCGTACTCCGCGAACTCGGTTTTAAGCTCCGGAATATTCTCCTGCACGCGCCGTACTTTCTCGGCTCTGATAAAGGTCATGGTCTGGTGGTTTTCCGGAACGTGTGACACGTTGCCTGTGATGGAGTCCTTTTCCAGACCGCCAATCCGGTGCTCTAAGCCTGGCGTGCCCGGCACGGCCCAATTGCGGGCCAGGGTCTCGCCATCCCTCTGGAAGGGAGCGTTCTTTTCAGAGCAGTCTGTGATCTTGCGGTTCTTTATCTGAGGCATCTCTGCCACTGATTTGATTTTCCAGGGGGCTGAGCCGTTGGCAATGTACCCGTCGGTTAACAGAATGACCGGGGTCATGTGCTCCAGGGCCAGCCTAGCCGCTTCATAAGCATAAGTAAAGCAGTTGGCCGGCGTGCTAGCTGCCAGCACAATCACAGGGCTTTCCCCGTTTCGGCCGTACATGGCCTGCATGAGGTCAGATTGCTCGGTTTTGGTGGGCAGACCTGTAGAAGGGCCGCCCCGCTGCACGTTAATAATCACTAGAGGCAATTCCGTCATCACGGCCAGGCCAATCGCTTCCCCTTTCAGGGCCAGGCCAGGGCCAGAGGTGGTGGTCACTGCCAGGTCTCCGGCAAAGGAGGCGCCAATTGCCGAGGTAATGCCGGCAATCTCATCTTCGGCCTGGAAGGCTTTCACGCCAAAGTGCTTGTGTTTCACCAATTCATGTAGGATATCGGTGGCCGGGGTGATGGGATAAGACCCCAGGAACAGTTCCAGGCCGGCCTTTTCGGCGGCAGCCAGCAGGCCCCAGGCGGTAGCGGTGTTACCCATGATGATGCGGTAGGTTCCCTCCCGCATTTTGGCCGGTGAAATGGTGTAAGAATTAGGAATGAGCTCTAAGGTCTCAGCGTAATAGAAGCCGGCGTTCAACACCTTGGTGTTGGCCTCAATTAAATGGTCTTTATTCTTGAATTTCTTTTGGATGAAGTCAATGGTATGCTCTGTGGATCTGTTGTACATCCAGTAGATCATGCCCAGAGAGAACATGTTCTTGCTTCTGGTAATGGCCGAGTTATCCAGGCCTACCACGTCTTTTACCGCCTCTTTGGTAAGGGAGGTCATGGGTACTTCAATCACCTTGTAGTTGTCCAGGCTGCCGTCATGCAGCGGATTGGTGGCATAAGCCGCTTTCTCCAGGTTCTTGGAGGTGAAGGCGTCTGTGTCTACTATAATGGTCTGCTTGGGCTTAAGGGCATGCAGGTTGGCCTTTAAGCCGGCTGGGTTCATGGCTACCAGCAAATCCACGTTGTCGCCGGGGGTGCTTACCTCCACGCTGCCAATATGTACTTGAAAACCAGAAACCCCATACAGGCTGCCTTGGGGGGCTCTAATCTCAGAAGGGTAGTTGGGGAAGGTAGCCACATCATTGCCAAACATGGCAGAGGTGTCTGTAAACTGGGTGCCGGTCAGTTGCATGCCGTCACCAGAATCGCCCACAAACCGAACAACAACTGCTTCCAGAGCTTCGGGTGGAGTTTTGGTTTTCTCTGTAATCATGGCTGGACTTAATTAAGGTGGAAGGGAAGGAGAGGGGGGTAATTAGATGATCAAATCTCCTTTCATTTAGAATTAATCCAAATGACTATAATCAAATTATAAAGTGACCGTCATCATGTTTTTTGGCTGGATAGAACTCTAATTTCATTCCGTCTAACCAAACAATTAAAGTCATGGCACTAATAATTACCGATGAATGCATCAACTGTGATGCCTGCATTTCTAAATGCCCAAATAATGCTATTTCAGAGCCAGATGCCGAGTGGTCTTTTGCAGACGGAACTACCTTAAGGGGGCTGGTAAAATCATTAACCGGGGTAGATCTTGACGCTGACGCTAAAAATGCGCCCCTCTCAGATGAGTTTTATTTCATTGTTTCTGATAAATGTACCGAGTGCCATGGGTTCCATGAAAAGCCCCAATGCGCCTCTGTATGCCCGGTTGACTGCTGTATAGTAGATGACAGCCACGTAGAATCTGAAGACCAGCTGCTCCAGAAAAAAGTCTGGATGCACGGCGAATAGACAAGCCATAACAGCTACCGCACAGTTGCTTATTACTGTTCTTTAGGGATAAAGAATGATGCTTTTTTATTGCCTTAAATCAGCGAAATACTATTGATATTCTTTCCTTATTAAAGGACGGAATTAGTAGGGTACCAATAAAATTTTCATGATGAAAAAAGAATTCCCAAAACTGATTTGCGACGCTAATGAGGCGGTAGCCATTATAGCGCACAAAACAAATGAAGTGTGCGCTATATACCCCATTACGCCGGCGTCCCCCATGGGGGAACACGTAGATGTATATAGTGCCAATAAAAAGAAAAACATCTGGGGGAATATTCCCCGGATTGTGGAAATGCAGAGTGAAGGCGGGGCGGCCGGCGCAGTGCACGGCTCCTTGCAGGCGGGGGCCTTGACCACCACCTTCACGGCCTCACAGGGCTTGCTGCTCATGATCCCTAATATGTTTAAGATTGCCGGTGAACTCCTGCCTTCCGTGATACATGTGGCCGCCAGAACCGTGGCCACCCACGCCCTCTCCATCTTTGGGGACCACTCAGACGTGATGGCCGCCCGGCAGACCGGGTATGCCATGCTGTTTGCGGGCTCGGTGCAGGAGGCCATGGACTTCGCCTTGATTTCACAGGTGGCAACTTTTCATACCCGGGTGCCCTTCCTGAATATTTTTGACGGTTTCCGCACCTCGCATGAGATCTCCAAAATTGACGGCATTCCAGATGAGGTAATCAAAGCCATGATGCCGGAAGACAAGGTGTTGGAGCACCGGAACCGGTCCCTGGACCCAGATCATCCCGTGATCAGGGGTACGTCACAAAACCCAGATGTCTTCTTCCAGGCCCGTGAGGCGGCCAACCTCTATTACAAACGGGTACCAGGTATTGTGCAGGATGTCATGGATGAGTTCTATGGGCACACCGGGCGCAAGTATGAGCTCTTTGACTACGTGGGCCACCCAGAAGCAGAAAGAGTCATTATTATCATGGGCTCAGGTGAAGGCGCCGTGCGTGAAACCGTTGAGGCGTTAACCGCCCAGGGCGAAAAGATAGGGGCTTTGTTTATCCGGCTTTTCAGGCCTTTCTCCATAGAGCATTTCATGGACAAACTGCCTGCTACCGTTACCAAGGTGGCGGTGCTGGACCGTACCAAAGAGCCGGGCAGTACCGGAGAGCCGCTGTACCTGGATGTGATCACCGCCTTCGCTGAAAGTGACCGGGAAATGCCACTTATTATTGGCGGCCGCTACGGGTTGTCTTCCAAAGAATTCAATCCGGCCATGGTTAAAGCCGTGTATGATGAGCTGGATAAAGACAAGCCCAAAAACCACTTCACCATTGGTATTAAGGATGACGTGAGCTTTACCAGCCTGGAGTATGACCCGGCGTTCAGGGCCAGAAAAACTACCATCAACTGCCTGTTCTACGGCTTAGGAGCCGATGGTACAGTAGGGGCCAATAAGAACTCCATCAAAATCATTGGTGACACCACTGATAATTATGTGCAGGGATATTTTGTGTACGACTCTAAAAAAGCCGGGGCCCAGACGGTGTCACACTTGCGCTTTGGCAAAGAGCCCATCCATTCTACTTACCTGATTGAGGAGGCCGATTTCATTGCCTGCCACCAGTTCAACTTTGTGGAGAAGTATGACCTCTTACGGAAGATAAAACCAGGGGGCACTTTCCTGCTCAATTCGCCCTTTTCCAAAGAGGAAGTCTGGGAACAGTTGCCACAGCATTTACAGGGAATGATTGTAGAAAACCACCTAGATTTCTACGTGGTAGACGCCTCCAAAGTAGCGCAGGCTGCCAACCTGGGCAAGCGAACCAACACGGTGCTGCAAACCTGTTTCTTTGCTATTTCAGGGGTGCTGCCTAAAGAAGAGGCTATCCAGAAAATCAAAGATGCCATTGTGAAATCCTACTCCCATAAGGGTGAGAAGGTGGTGAAAATGAACTTTGACGCGGTAGACGCTTCCCTGGAGAGCCTTCAGAAAGTAGACTACCCAGCCATGGTCACCAACAGCCGCCAGCTAAAACCCATGATGTCTGGCAACAGCAGCGCTTTTGTGCAAGAGGTGTTGGGCAAGATTCTGGCGGGCACCGGCGACGAACTTCCTGTGAGCGCCTTCCCTATAGACGGCACGTTCCCAACGGGTACGTCGCAGTTTGAGAAACGCGGCATTGCAGATTTTGTGCCTGTGTGGGATGACGCCAACCTGTGCTCGCAATGTAACAAATGCGTGGTCATTTGTCCGCATGCCGCTATTAGGGCCAAGGTGGTGTCTAATGATCAATTGCTAGGCGCCCCGGCTTCCTTGAAAACCGTTCCCGCTAAAGGACGGCCATTCAGCGAGGCAACAGAGTCTTACATCTTGCAGGTATCCCCTGAAGACTGTACCGGCTGTGACCTGTGCGTGGCCGTTTGTCCGGTAGAGAGCAAGGAAATCCCTAACTCCAAGGCAATTAACATGCACAAAAAGCTGGAGGTACAGGCCAATGAAAACCTGCACTGGGACTACTTCAACAACCTGCCGGAGTACGACCGCAAAGAACTGCAGCTTTCCAACGTGAAAGGGTCTCAGTTCCTGGAGCCGTTGTTTGAGTTCTCTGGTGCCTGCTCTGGCTGTGGGGAAACGCCTTATGTGAAACTACTTACCCAGTTGTACGGAGACAGTATTCTCATTGCTAACGCCACCGGCTGTTCCTCTATCTATGGCGGTAACCTGCCCACCACTCCTTATAAAACCAATTCATGTGGGCGAGGACCGGCCTGGGCTAACTCCCTGTTTGAAGACAACGCTGAGTTTGGCTTGGGTATGAGGCTGGCGCTTTCCAAAAAGCAGGAGATTGCCGTTAGCCTGCTCAAGGCGGTAGAACCCCTGGTAGGCAGTGACCTGGTAGCAGATATTCTCAACAACCCAGAAGCCAATGAAGCCGAGAAGGCCCAAAAACTGGTGGACATTGAGCGCCTCAAACTGGCCCTGGATGGGGTGGGGGATAACCCTGATGTAGTAAAACTCCGGCACTTCACAGAGCACCTGCGCAAAAAAGCAGTCTGGATTCTGGGCGGCGACGGTTGGGCCTATGATATTGGATCTGGCGGGGTTGACCATATTATGGCCTCTGGTGAAGACATCAATATCATAGTGCTTGACACTGAGGTGTACTCCAATACCGGTGGTCAGAAATCTAAGTCTACGCCGCTGGGGGCTAGTGCCAAGTTTGCGGTGGCTGGTAAGCGAAGCAGCAAAAAAAGCCTTGCCCTCCAAGCCATCTCCTACGAGAATGTGTATGTGGCGCAGGTGGCCATTGGGGCCAAAGACCTGCAGACCCTCAAAGCCATTGAGGAAGCCGCTGCGTATCCAGGCCCATCGCTCATTATTGCCTACTCCCACTGCGTAGAGCACGGCTATGAGCTCAAGCACGGGGTGTCACAGCAGGAGAAAGCGGTAGAGACAGGGTACTGGCCACTCTTCAGATTTGATCCATCTAAGCCCAAAGGCAGCAGGTTCAGGTTAGACTCCAAAGCACCCTCTGCCCCGGTAAGTGAGTTTATGTACAAAGAAACCCGCTTTACCCGCGTGGTAAAAGAGGATGCTGCCCTAGGGGCAGAGCTACTCCAGCGTGCCCAAGAAGAGGTTGAATCTAAATGGGAGAAACTTGATTTTCTGAAGAATTCATAAAAACCATGAAGCCAGCTTACCCCTAAAAAGGTAGGCTGGCCTTAACCTCTACTGTTATGGAACCAAAAGCCAATGCCCAGGCCAGTCAATTATTCTATGAAGCCATTGACAAGCTTAATCGGGCCAAAGAAGAGTATTACAAGCCAGAAGAAGACCTTATGGCTTACATGGTGTGCAAGAATGCCCAATTCTCTATTGAGAAGTTTCTCCGGGGGTTTCTCCTGCAAAACGAGATTAACCCAGGTGAGGGCACCAGTGTGAGTAGCCTGTTTGAGGAATGCAAGAGAATAAACAAAGGGTTTGAACAATTAGATTTTACGGCGCTGCACTGCAAAAACGAGAACCTGGACACCCGGTTCTGCAATGATGCTCCCAGAGCCTGTAACTGCCTGAACGTATCCACCAACCTAGAGACTTTCCTGAGAAAGGAAAACGTGATTGCTTGAAAACACCTTTGGCCTGTCTTAAAATGAAAAGCCCCAGAACTTTGGGGCTTTTCATTTTAAGTGCTCTTCCTATATGTTGGATGTTAATTACATTCTATTTCTACCGATAGAGTTTTGCGCGGCTTAGCTGCAGTTTAGGCGGGTTGGACACAAACGCAGGTTTTGGCAGTAATCTTTTGCCTTTATAATGGTTATTTCACTTTATTCAAGTAGCCGTTGGAAAGCTTGGTAGAAGCCAACGCCCTTTCTGCAGACTTGCCCCAGCAAATGGAATGCTCCGTCTGCAATCGATATAGAAGCCCTCTCTGAACAGACCAAAGCCGGTTGGCCTTACTTAAATCCTCCATGTTTCTAACCCTGAAAAAGCTGTCTTTGCGTTTCGGGCCTGTTTTTCAAAAAACAGGCCCGAAACGCAAAGACAGCACGAATGATGGTTGGGTTACACCAGATCAAGCGCCCCAGCCCTTTGTCCATAATCTTCTAGCGTAAAATTAAAGTGCCAGATTGAACTGATGGGCTTCGGGCAAATCTGGGTTTGTGCTGACATGGGTGGCCGCATAGGCCGGGCAATGGCCAACAGAACTGGTAAGGCCCAGCATAAGGGCAGCGGCCCCTAATGCGTAGGCTGCCCTTGCATGAATTTTATTGGTAGCAATGAAGGCAATGGCCCCTGCCGCTGCAGAGAACCTGATAATGCGGTCCAGACTTCCTATGTTCTTTTTCATCTTATGGGTTTTTAATGGGTAGCGTTCTTTCTTTCCAATAAAGTATCTGCTGGCTGGCGCTTGAGAGATCAAAGGTATAAAAGTGACGCGGGTAGCCTCTTGCAAAAACTTATCTCTATCACTAACGGTTTGCGAAGCTTTGTGTTTCTGGCCAGAACCCACAATTAAAGGCATTGTCGGTTGCTAGCGCCCAAGAAAAGAACGGTCCTGTTTTGGGCCCGTTTTTGGGAAAACGGGCCCAAAACAGGAATATCCTACAAGGCAATTTGTTGTCGCTTTCTTTGTTATTTCCAATGGGGCTATGAAGGCAAGGCACTCAGAACCTTCGCCACCAGGGCATCACAACGGTGGTTACCAAACTCAAATACTTCTT
Organism: Rufibacter soli; assembly: GCF_054781795.1. NCBI lineage: Bacteria > Pseudomonadati > Bacteroidota > Cytophagia > Cytophagales > Hymenobacteraceae > Rufibacter > Rufibacter soli. Next base: position 1,219,388 of record NZ_BAAGTS010000002.1, read on the forward strand.
TGCTAAGGGAGAGCCGGTAAAGATTTTCCTTGAGTAGGGCTTTGGCTCGGTGCAGCCGTATTTTTACATTGCTTTCAGAGATACCCAGGCAGGCCATTACTTCACTCAGGGGCATGCCTTCTACTTCCCGCAGGACGTAGACAATTCTGTATTTTTCTGGCAAGTGGCTAATGGCTCCTTCCAGGAGCTTCTTCACTTCGTCTCTGATAGCCATGTTTTCCGGGTTCAAGAGGTTTGATTCGTCGGTAGGGGAAAGGTCTAAATGCCTGAGGTCCCCCTCTGCATCTATGGCTGGGGCAAGCCGTTTGCGTTCCCGCAGTTTGCCCAACGCCACGTTTATTCCTATCCTGATCAGCCAGGTGGAGAAAAGCGAATCTTGTCTGAATTGGTGCAGCTTTTGGTAAGCCAACAGGTAAGTGTCTTGCATGGCGTCCTCGGTGTCCTGTTCTGCTTTTAGGTAACTCCTGAGGGCACGGTAAAGCTTTTGGTTATGCCGTCTCATCAAAAGCTCATACCATTCTTTTTCCCCGCCTAGTACCCGCGCCACCACCTCTGCGTCGGGCACCTGGTTTTTATTGGCAAGGGCTAAATGCGCTACTTTTTCCATGTGGTTAAACTTTAAGGTTAGATGAGATTGGCCCCAAAGGGTTACATATTTTGTAACGGTTTTCTTTTTAATCCATCTAATGGGAAAAACAATTTAACAAAAGGAGGATAAAACCATGGAAAACACCTTAACAACAACCCTAACTGGATCTACCAGAGAAACCAGGGCCACTGGCAGTCGCGTACACACTGTCATCACTTTGCTGCGGTACACCTATGGCCTGGTACCTATAGTAGCTGGCCTGGACAAGTTCACGCACCTACTCACCAACTGGGATAAATACTTGGCCCCGGTTGTAACAGACATTCTGCCAATTCAGGCCCACACCTTCATGTCTGTAGTGGGCGTGATAGAGATTATAGCCGGGTTTCTGGTGTTGGTAAAACCTAAAATTGGCGCATTGGTAGTTGCCCTTTGGTTGGTGGGCATTGCTTTTAATTTACTTTTAACCGGCCAATACTTTGATGTAGCAGTACGGGATGTAGTCATGGCCATTGGCGCTTTTTCGCTGTACCTATTGCTTGACCACCATGATTAAATTCTAACTGATTGACCTTAGGTGAAACGAGGCAACCTATTTTTTTAACTGGAATGCGAATGCAGGAAGGATATACTTAATGTTAATGTGATAATGCGTTTTTAAAAGAGCCTCTTTAGCAACAGTTAAGGAGGCTCTTTCACGTTGAAGGTTACCACGTGAAAGTAATACAGGAAAGCCTATAGGTAGCCCTCGTCAGCAAACCATTATGGTTCCAGACGTAGGAGTAAGTTTTTGATTATCAGTTATAATGATTGAAAAATCCTGATTCAGGTAATTGGATAAGTCGAAAGGGTAACCGTACCATATTTACAACAAAATAATATGGGAGAGGTATATAGTAAAAGGGAATTGGTAAACTTTAACTTAGAAAAATTATGGCAGATTTACTAGAGTCATTAAGGAGATTCATTACTCCTGATCTCATTTCAAGAACCAGCAGCCAGTTTGACGAGAGTGAACCTGCAACGGCCAAGGCATACGAAGGAATTATCCCTACTATTTTAGGTGGATTAATACACCGCGCTTCTGAACCATCTGCGCGGTCATCCCTCTTTAACCTGATTAGGCAGAGTGATGCCAACCAGTTGTCCACCTTCGGGAATACAGTGCCGGGGGCCATGGGCGTTACTCCACCTGCCAGCAACCATTTTCTTTCTGAGATCTTTGGCAACAATTTATCTGCAGTCAGTAATACGCTCAGTAGTTACGCGGGCGTAAAACCATCCTCCATTTCCGCCATTCTTGGGTATGTAGCTCCCTTAATATTAGGCTTCTTGGGCAAAAAGACGCATGATGACGGCCTAGACGAAGGCGGGTTTACTAATTACTTAAGCAACCAAAAGTCAAGTATCATGAGCGCGCTACCTGCCGGTATAGGTAGCCTGTTGGGTTTAGGAGGAATGGGCGCCGCGGCTAAGGCGGCCATGCCCCACATAGACCGGCCCCTCAATACCAACACGGGAGAAAGAATACGTGAAGCAGCGGTGGTCACTGAAAAGAAAACAAATTGGCTTTGGCCTTTGCTGCTTGGTTTGGCGGCTGTCTTGATCCTGTTTTTTGGCCTTCGTTCCTGTAATGATGACAATGATACCGATGTAGCGACCACTGAAACCACCACTACCACTACAGAAACAGAGACCACAGAACCAGCCCCAACAGCTAACGGCCTTACCGAAAGAGAAATCCCGGGTGGCGTGAAGCTAAATATTGCCCCTAATGGCATAGAAAGTAAATTGGTGGCCTTTATTGAAGACAAGAACAAAGCAGTTGATAAAACCAGTTGGTTTAGCTTTGACCGCTTGAACTTTGAAACCGGAAGCGCCAGAATTGATTCTAACTCACAGGAGCAGATAGAGAACATAGCCAAGATATTGAAGGCCTATCCACAGGTTTCTATCAAAATTGGGGGCTATACAGATAATGTTGGCCAACCGGCCTCTAATCTAAAATTGTCTCAAAGCAGGGCCGTTGCCGTGAAGGAAGCCCTCCAGAACCAAGGGATTGATGCCAGCCGTTTAGCGGCAGAAGGGTACGGAGAGCAACACCCTGTCGCTGACAATACCACAGAGGAAGGACGCGCCCAGAACCGACGAATTGATGTACTGGTGACAAAAAAATAGAACGTATTCTTTTATAATGAAAGTATTGAAAGGCTCTCTGCAACAGCAGAGAGCCTTTCAATTTTAATGGAGGCAGCGGCTTGCCCACAGCCAATAATTTACATAGAGAGGTAACCTGTCTTTTTCCCCTTCAGCTAAGTTAATTGTGCTTACGCAGTAGCATTCCCTTGTAGCTTATGCTGGCTTTTCATCATTTTATAGAGGACCCACAGCACCACCAAACTTACCGCAGTTAAACAGACCCAAGCAACCGTGATGATCTGAGGGCTTTCCGGAAGAGTTAACCCTTGGTGTTTTATTTTGATACCGTAAAGGGCCCAAATACCTACTAAGCCCACAATAGGGTTAGACCTGGCCAAGACCACAAATACCACAATGCCTGTGGCCACCAGAATCATAATCATGGTCCAAACCGGCTCGGTTAAGGGCTGGCCATTCCAGCCTAAGCCTACCAAAGCGGCACTTACGTTGGCTACGGTGGCAATTATGATCCAACCAAAATACAGGCTAAGCGGCACCTGCGTGAACCATTTAGAGGCCGCTGAACGACTCTTATTGAAAATGCCCAGCCGCAGGTGAATAGCTAGGAGCGTAGCCAATTGAATAAAAATAAGCCCCACTGAAAGCACCAGCCACTCATTGACCCATGCAAGGGTCCAGGCACCAGTAGCCAGGTTGTTAGCCATGAACAGGTAGCCCATCTTTTGCAGGTCTACGTTTGCCTCATTCCCGGCAGGTTCTTTAAAGGCTTTAACCAGATGGTAAATACAAAAGAGCACCAGCCCCAGGTAAATAAGGCCCCAGATAGCGAAGGTGACCCCCGCCGGGGTAAAGAGAGCCGGGTACTTGGCAGAAACATCGCCAATGGTCTGGTTATTAAATACCTTAAGCTGGGTAAGTTGTGAAGGCGCTAAATGCAGCAGGAAGAACAGCGTGTTCAGTACCGCCAGTGCTTTGGGGTTTTTCATAGGTTTCTAGAGTGGTAACCTGTTTGTACGGTATGCACCAGATTACATATTGACAATAACCATTGACTACGCTTAATGTTGAAACACCCTTCAACTGCTTTTGCCTGTTAACCGGATGAGTAAATGAAACGGGCCTTTTACTGCCACTTTGTTAAGATCTGGTAAGACTTTCCTAATAGCGGCTTTCAGAGTGTACAGGTAAAAGCTTTATAAAAGGAATATCCCCGGATTTTACGAGACTCTGCTAGCTTCTGAGGTTTTACTTTTAAAAGGAGGCCAAACGAAAGTATAAGTCAAGGGGCATTTAGGAAATGAGAACAAAATAAAAGGAACTATTATAAAAGGTTTGGCATTTAACTATTATACCTTTAACTTTGCACGCAAATTCTAGGAAATGACCCCGAGCCAGAAAGAAAACGCCATCCAGTTCCTGCACCAAATGTCTAAGATGACCTTGGTGCTTAAGGGATTCATGCGCCAAAAATTCAAGGCCCATAACATAGACATCACGTTTGAAATGCTGCAGGTACTTCGGTTTCTGTGGCAGAAAAATAGTGTAAACCAGCAGGAGATCGCGGATGCGATCAATAAAGACAAAGCCAGCCTCACGTACCTGATTGACAATCTGGTGCGCCGAAACCTGGTGCAACGTACCGAAGACGGAAAGGACCGCCGAAACAAAATCATCACCCTCACTAAAGAAGGAGAGAATTTGGAAGGCCTCATCTTGCCCTGGCTAGAGGAAATGTACCAACGGGTAGCCGAAAGCGCTTCCAATGACGCTGTGGAAAGAGGCCTTCGCCTTTTTGAGGCAGTCATTAAAAATTTCCAGACCGCAGAAGAATAAATTTTTTTTGCCAAAATAGTTAAACATTTAACAGTAAAAGGCTTTATGATTAAAAGGCAAATGATAGGAGTAATACTGCTCCTAATGTCTATCACAGCAATACAGGCTCAAGACATAAGCCCCAGGGTTCTGTCGCTGGACGAGCTTTTTTCGCTCGCCGAACAGAATAGCCAGCAACTGCAGGTCTCACGCACCGGCATTGAGATAGCCAACCAGCAGCAGGAGGTGGCCAAGACCCAGAAAAGGCCTACCCTTAGCGCCTCCGCCACCGGCAGTTACCTGGGCAACGTGAAAATCCTGAACCCAGATTTCTCAGAGGCCAGGAGCGTGGAGATGCCCCACTTCGGGAACACATTTTCCTTGCAGGCCAGCCAGGTGGTGTTCAGGGGCGGTGCCATCAATAACAGTATTGATCGGGCTGAGTTAAACCAGGAAGTGGCCAAACTGACCTTTGATAAGAACCGCGCCGATATCAAGCTTTTGCTGGTGGCCCGTTATGTGGACCTATACCGCTTAGAACGGCAGCAGCAGGCCTACCAACGCAACCTGCAACTGGCCCAGCTGCGCCTGAAGAACATCCAGAACCTGTACAAGCAGGGAATGGTGACCCGCAATGACCTGTTAAGAAGCGAGCTGCAGATCACCAACCTGAACATGGCCCTGTTGGAGGTGAACAACAATCTGGCTATTTCCAACCAACAGCTGCGCCAGATTGTGGGGTTGCCCTCTGGCACGCGCATTGTACCGGACTCTACCTTCCTGCAGGCCCAACTGGAGACCCGTGACTACCCAACGTACCTTAATCTGGCCCTGAACCATTTCCCGGATATCAAAGCCTCGCAGGTGAATGTAGACATAGCCGGCAAGAACCTGGAAATAGCCAAGGCCGACCGCCTGCCTACCATCACGCTGCAGGCCGGTAACTCCCTGGTCCGGCCGCTCACTACCGCAAACCCGGCCTTGGACCTGTATTCCCGGGGCTGGAACATGGGTGTGGGCATCAACTACAACATTTCCTCGCTCTACAATGCCCGCCATTCTATTGGGGTGGCCCATGCGCAGGTAACTCAACAGCAGCAGGTGTTGGCCTTGCAACGGCAGAATATTGAGAACGAGGTGAACAGCGCCTTCATCAAGCACCATGAGGCCCGGGAGCGGAGCGTGAGCTTTGCCAAGGGCGTGGAGCTAGCCAATGAAAACTACCGCATTGTAGAGAAGAAATATTACGGTAGCCTCGCCCTGATCGTGGATTTGCTGGATGCCACCAACGCCAAGTTGGACGCAGAACTCCAGAAAGCGAACGCAGACGCAAACATCTTCTACACCTATTACCAATTACAACGCTTAGCCGGAAACCTCTAATAAGAAACTATCCTTTTACCATGTCACAGCAAAAAGAACAAGAAGAACATCATCACCCTAAAAAGCGCAAGAAGGGGCCCATCATCATGAACACGCTGTTATTGCTAGCCGTTGCCGGTGGGCTGTTCTGGGTGGCTACGCTCTTCTTTGATTTCAACAAGAATGAGATCACCAATGATGCGCAGGTAGAACAGTTCATTACGCCCATTAACGCCCGCGTGGGCGGCTACATTGAGGAGATAAGGTTCACCGAGCACCAGCCCGTGAAAAAAGGCGATACCCTGGTGATTATCAATGACAACGAGATCAGGATACAACTGGCCCAGGCCGAAGGCGCTTATCTGGATGCGGTAGCCAACAAGACCGTGACCAGTTCCAGCGTGAACACCGTGAGCAACAACGTGGGGGTGTCTGAGGCTAACATTATGGAAGCCAAAGCCCGCCTGCAGAACCTGGAGGCCAATTACAGACGCTATGAGAGCCTACTTAAAGACGAGGCCGTTACCCGCCAGCAATACGAACAGGTGAAAACCGAATATGACGCCGCCCAGGCCCGCTACCGGGGTTTGCAGAAACAGAAAAAATCGGTGCAGTTGTCTACCAAAGAGGTGACTTCCAGATTGGCTGTGAATGAGGCGAACATCAAACGCGCCTCCGCCGCCCTGGACATGGCCAAACTGAACCTGAAGTACACCGTGATCACCGCGCCTTATGACGGGGTGGTGGGCCGGCGCAATATCCAGGAAGGCCAATTAATCCAGCCGGGGCAAGCCCTGGTGCCCATTGTGCGCGCAGACCAGGTATGGGTGGTAGCCAACTACAAAGAAACCCAGACCGAACATCTGGCCATTGGGCAGAAGGTGGAGATTGAGGTTGACGCTATAAAGGGCAAGAAGTTTGAGGGCCAGGTAACCGCTATCTCAGAGGCCACCGGCGCCAAATACTCGGCGGTGCCAACAGATAACTCCACCGGCAACTTCGTGAAGATCCAGCAACGCATTCCCGTCCGGATAGAGTTTTCCTCCAGCAACCAGAAGTCTGATCTGGAGAAACTGCGGGCCGGTATGAACGTGGAAGTGAAAGCCTTGCTGTAGAAGACCAAACGTGGGCCACATTTTCCTTTTCTGGCCTTGAACGCCTTGCCTGCCTCCCCATTTATGGACGGTGCGTTTTAAGCCTGTTTTCTGAAAAATGGCCCTAAAACAGCCGTTCACTACCCTAAGCCCAGAGCAGGATTGCTGAGGCAAAGACAAAAGCAGCCACCAGATAATTTCTGTTTTGGGCCTGTTTTTCCAAAAGCAGGCCCAAAACAGAAATAGCGAAAAATTAAACCTATCGGCCTGGCGCCGAAATTCTAGAAAGAGATTATGTCTGAAGTTAAAAAAGGCTTGTTCCATGACTGGGTTCCCAAACCCGTGGGCCTGTTGGTGATCCTGTTCCTCACCCTGGTGGTATTGACTACCAATGGGCTTTACACCGCCAACATCTCTGACATGGTGGGCGGCCTGGGCACCATGGCGGAATACCTGACCATGGCCAATTTCGCCTCTTCCATTGGCATGGTGCTGGCCTTCCCGGTTCTATTTACCGTAAAGGGCCAGTTAACGGGACGGCAGATTTTATTGATCTGCCTGAGCGCCACAGTGGTGCTTACAATGGTCTGCGCCACCACCACATCCCCGGGGGTGATTATTGGGGCCAACTTCCTGCTGGGGGGACTCAAAATGTTCTGCATGATTGAGGTCATCATTCCCATTATGATGATGATTAGCCCAGACGGGAACAGGGGACGGTTCTACGCTATTTTCTACCCCGTCAGTATTATAGCAGGGCAGGTATCTGGGTATTTCACTACGCAGTTGGCCTATGCCTACAACTGGCAGATGGTGTATTACTTTATGCTGCCTGGTTTGCTCATCAGTCTGGCGTTGGTTACTATCTTTTACCACAACGAACGTACCATGCCCAAAGCCCCCTGGGTGCCCATTGATTGGCTAAGTATGGTGCTGTTAGGTACTTCGCTCATGCTTCTGAACTACCTTCTGTGCTTTGCCCGGGTAGAGGATTATTTCCATTCTTTGCACATGCAGGGTGCGGGTATAGCTATGGTGGTGTTGGCGCTGTGGTTTGTGAAGCGGCAATTTTCCCTGCCCAAACCTTTCCTTGACCTGACTATTCTAAGGCTTCGTAATGTCTGGGGTTCTTTGCTGCTGGTCTTTTTTGTGGGGCTTTTCATGGGCACAGGTTCTATCCAGAGCGCCTTAACCGTGGGTATTTTGAAATTCAACCCAGTCACCAATGCGCAGATTAACCTTTGGATGGTTCCGGGAATTATAGCGGGAGGGGCTTTCCTATTTTTCGCCAACAAATACAACTGGACTTTCAAACAAATGATGTTGGTGGGCTTTCTAGCGTACACGTTAGGGCATGTGTCGCTCTACGTGAACGTGCATCCTGGGGCCGGGGTGCAGGACTTTTACCTTTCCTCTGTCCTTAAAGGTTTCGGGATGGTGACGCTCTTTGCTGCCCTGGGGCTCTACGCCTCTGATAAGCTCCAGATGGTGGAAATGTTCGCCGCCTCCACGTTTCTGATTATCATTCGATCCTTTGTAGGCCCGGCTTTTTTCTCAGCGGTAATCTCTTATGGCATGTACTATGGCCAAATTGACAACCTGAACCAGCTGGCCCAGAACATGGACGCCCTGAACGCGAACGTAGTGGCCAGATCTTTGGGTGCTGGGACCTTGGGTCTCTACGGTGCCGCTACGGCACAGGCGGTTCTACTGACGGCGCAGGAAATGCTGGGCTACGTGGTGCTGGCGGGTATTTGTATCATGGGATTTGTGGGCCTGTTCCGCTTCGGGAAAGTGAACCGCCGGAAACTAGTGAACATCCGCAAGCGGTGGAGAAGCGTGGTAGCTTTCCAGACTATCACCAGCTAAGCCTTTGGCGAAGGAGATTTCTGGTCACTGCCCTGGTTGAAAAGGCCGCTCTTTCGCCCAAGCCATTCTTGTCCTAGATTCAATCAACGGTAGAAGGGCATTAACTTTCTTTGGAAGAACCTTGAAGGAAATTGAAAAGGTTACCTGAGTAAATAGGCACCATGATCTTTAAGCGGAAACATACCCATATCACCAGCCAAGGGTAAGGACCTTTGATTAAAAGAAGGGGAACAGGGAATACCTGTTTTCTTTGGTAAGGACATAAACGAAAAAAGCCGCTCAGTTTTCACTGAGCGGCTTTTTGTAGTCCGTAGGGGAATCGAACCCCTGTTACCAGAATGAAAATCTGGTGTCCTAACCCCTAGACGAACGGACCATTTTCCGTTTTGATGGTGCAAATATAGAAGTCGCTTTTTTATTTGCCAAACTTCTGCCACAAAAAACTTCAGGTTTTTGAAATAATGGGTTGTAAGGCGCAAATAAAGTTCTGGAGTAATCAACCTGTAAAATTATTACCGCTTAAGGGTAAGCGTTTTAAGCCTGTTTTTCAAAAAACAGGCTTAAAACGGCCGTGGGCAAAAAAGATAGGACGCCGCCAGGGTTGGGCCGTATAAAAGAGAAGATTCAACCTTCTAAAGTGGTGGACCTGGTCTTTTATCTTTTTACCCATGCGTATTCCTTACTCTAAACTGAAATCCGAACTGCAACTAATCTTGGAAGCCCATGGCATGGCCAGAGACCGGGCTTCTCTCTGCGCCGGAATATTTGCTGACAATAGTCGGGATGGGGTGTATTCCCATGGGCTCAATCGGTTTCCGGCCTTTCTGCAGTTGGTGAAAGAAGGGGTGGTGCACGCCATGGCAGAACCAGAACGCATAGGAGGCAACAAAGCCATAGAACAATGGGACGGCCATCTGGCCCCCGGCATGTACACCGCCACCCTGGCCATGGACCGGGCCATTGACCTGGCCAAAGAGTTCGGGCTGGGGGCGGTAGCAGTCAGAAACACCAACCACTGGATGCGGGGCGGCACCTATGGCTGGCAAGCCGCCGAAGCGGGTTGCATTGCCCTCTGCACCACCAACACCATTGCCAACATGCCTCCTTGGGGCGGCACCCAGCCTACCCTTGGCAACAACCCCCTGGTAGTGGCCGTGCCACGCGCCAAAGGCCATGTGGTCCTGGACATGGCACTTTCTCAGTATTCTTACGGTAAAATGCAGGAGTATGCCCTTCAGGAACAGGAGCTTCCTTTGGCGGGCGGTTATGATGAAACTGGTGAACTCAGCCGGGACCCCAAAAGAATAAGGGAAGCGGAAAGGCCCTTGCCCATTGGTTTTTGGAAAGGATCGGGCTTGTCATTAATGTTGGATGTGCTGGTGGCCTCCATGAGCGGCGGGCGTACCGTGGCCCAGATTTCAGGTGAGGCCCAGGAGGCGGGCGTGTCACAGCTTTTCCTGTGCATTCACCCGCCCTTCTTAGATGATCAGGTATGCGACCAGATTATAGAATTCACCAAAACCAGCATGCCCGTCCATCCAGACGGTAAAATCAGGTACCCCGGCGAAGGGACCCTGCAAACCCGCCTGGAGAATGAAGCCAACGGCATTCCGGTAGAAGAAGCCATCTGGAACCAGATCCGGAAGATGTGATTTCCTGCCTTTACTTGGTTTTCTGCACCAGCTTCTCGGCTCTGAACAGGTTATCTGCGGCCTGCAGCACCTTGGCTTTCAGCTTAGGGTTATAATTAGGGTTTTTAGCCAGGAAAGCGCGCACGGTGGCCGCGGCCGAAGGGCTTTGGTAAGACCCAAGCGAGGTAGACAGCCACCCGTAAGGGAAGAAAATATCGCCGGTGAGCTGAATCTCCTCCAGCAGTTCCAGGGTTTGGGGCAGGTATTTCTCAGAGGTAGTGGCCCTGAGCGGATGGTGTAGGTACCCCAGCGCCGTGAGCACCCAGGACTCTTTTTCCCGGTTGGCTTCCTGGGCGAGGGAGGCAAAGAAGGCATCACGGACGGCCACATCAGGAGAAAGCGCTGGCTTCAAAAACTCCATTCTGGCTTTTCTATCGGGGTTGGAAATGCGTTGGGTTTGTTTCTCTAGTAGGTTAAGGCCCGGTTTATAATCGCGTACGGCCAGCGCCATAGCCAGGGAAATGTAATCCTCTTCGGTGAGCGTGACTATGGCCGGGGCCTTCTGGGTTTCCCAGATCTGGTACAATTGGTCCAGCGCTGCGGGGGTAAGGGCAATGCTCTGGTAGGTTTTGAAAAGCAGCTTTTTAGAATTTGGCGCTTTGTTCTGCTGCATGGCTAGCCACAATTCCTTTTCTAGAGCCGGGGCCAATTGGGTGCGCTGCTGCGGGGTTAACAGGCGCCAGAAAATGTCAGAGAGGTGCCCGGTGAGCAACTTAAGATTCAGTTCTTCGGGCTCCTGGGTCAAGCCTTTGCGCGAGAATTCCAGTAAGGCCGATGGCGAAACAGAACGGCCGTTCAGCATGTTTTCATACAAGGCAATGTAGGCCGAGGCCCTGGCCACCGGATCTTTGACCTCGTACAGGTGAGACAATGCTTTTTCATCTGTGGGGAAGACACCGTAGCCCTGCCCATTGGTATTGAACAGCACATATAAAGGTGCCGCCGCGCCCTGGGCCTCCGGAAGGGTGATTTCGCGCTGGTTCATGTTCACAGTTAATTCCTGCACCCGGTCTGGGTACACCAAAGATACCTCAAAGAACTGCGGCCAGATACGGGTAGAACCGTCTTCGGCGCGCTGCGAAATCTGCAGCTTCTCAATTTTCTGGTTCTGGGTTTTTAGTTCAAAGTCAAACACCGGCCGGCCCGGTTCATTGACCCACACCTGATTCCAGGCCTGCAGATCAGTGGGAGTGTGGGCGTCCAGGATCTGGATGAGGTCGGGCCAGGTGGCATTGCCGTTTGCGTATTTTTTAAGGTACTCTTGCAGCCCTTTCCGGAAGGCTTCTTCGCCCATGACCCGCTCCAATTGGCGCATCATGACCGGGGCCTTGTGGTAGATAATGTTACCGTACATGGTGCCCGCGTCCTGCAGGTTTTCCAGCGTCTGCCGGATGGGGTTGGCACCGGTGGTGCGGTCCACGCCGTAGGCCGCCGGCAAATGGTCCACCAGAAACTTGAGGTCAAAGTTGGAATTGGCCAGCGAGACTTGGGTGATTTTATCGGCCATGAAATTGGCGAATACCTCTTTCATCCAGACATCATTGAACCACTCCATAGTCACCAGGTCGCCAAACCACATGTGGGCGGTCTCGTGGGCAATGAGGTTGGCGCGGGAAATCTTCTGGTCCTGGGTGGCCCCTTGGTCCAGAAACAAGGTGGACGCCTTGTATTGGATGGCCCCCACGTGCTCCATGCCGCCATACTGAAAATCCGGGATGGCCACAAAATCAAACTTCTGGAACGGGTAAGGAATCTGCGTGTATTTCTCCAGAAAGGAGAGGGCGCTTTGGTGCAGAAGGAAAACGGAATCCTGGCTCAGGGCAATCTTACTGGGGTCAGTTTCGCGGTGCAAGAACGTGAATTTGCGGCCGTTCAACTCCCGGGCGACGGTCTGGAACTTGCCGGCGGCGAAGGAAAACAGATAGGTAGGGAGGATATCTGAGGGCGCATAGCGTAACGTTTTGGCATCCCCCTGCGCGGTTTCTTCCTGCAAAAGGCCATTGGCGATGGCGCTCCAATCTTTGGGAATGGTAAGGGTCAGTTGGAAAGTGGCCTTCAGGTCAGGTTGGTCAAAACAGGGGAAGACGGTGCGGGCACGGTCCGGCACTAGCAAGGTGTAGAGGTAATCCTGGTTGCGGTTCAAGGACAGGTCGCCGGCGATGAATTCAATCTCCACCTGGTTCTTGCCTTTCGCCAGCGCCTTGGCCGGGAGCACGAGGTGCTCGTTTCTAAAATCAACGGCCACCGGCTGCCCGTTCACCTTCAGGTTCAGCAGATGGTCGGCTTTCTCCTTGAAGTCCAGTTGCAGGTCTGAGTGGGTGTCTTTTAGGTCAAAGGAAAGGATTTCCTGGCCTTTGATCGGCGCTTGCTTAGAGGCAGGAATGGTGAGGTTGAGTTGGTAGGTTATATTCTCTAAGCGGCTTTTCCGCTCCTGGGCTAAGGACCTGGAAACCCCGGTTTCTACCGCCACCGCTGGACGGGAAGAGGAGAGGGGTGTTTTCTGGCAGGCCATCGGCGAAGTCATGGCCAATATTAAGGCGGCTTTTAAAAAGCTTTTGGTAATTTTAGTTTTCATGCTTTCCAAAAATACAAAGTTCTCCTTACTTGCCGGCCTCCTTTCTTTACCAAATGAAAGAGAAGGGTATGGGACGTTTTGAGGCTGTTTTTAGAAAAACGGCCTCAAAACAGGATTCGTTGAGAACAGGAAAAACATGGAACAGGCCGTAGCCGGAAAGTAAAAAACAGTACGATGACCGAAACCCAAAGTAAGAAAATAGTAGTAGCCTCTACTAACCCGGTAAAGGTGAGAGCCGCTTTAGCGGGGCTGCAACGCATGTTCCCCGGGCAGATGTTTGTGGCCGAAGACATTTCGGTGCCCTCTGGCGTGGCTGACCAACCCCTGTCTGACGAAGAAACCCTGCAGGGTGCCCTGAACCGGGTGCAAAGAGCCCGCGAACTGCACCCTGATGCCGATTTCTGGGTTGGCCTAGAAGGAGGCGTTCAATCCATGGGAGATGATCTAGCCTCTTTTGCCTGGGTGGTGGTGCAGTCCGGCGAGAAAATTGGCAAAGCCCGTTCCGGCATATTTTTTCTGCCTACCCAGGTAGCGCAATTGGTAGCCGGCGGCATGGAGTTGGGCCACGCCAATGACCAGATCTTCAGCCAGGTGAATTCCAAGCAGAAAGGCGGGGCTGTGGGTATTCTTACCCAGGGCGTGCTGGACCGGCAGGAACTGTACGTGCAGGCAGTGCTGCTAGCCCTGGTGTCCTTCAAAAGTCCCGAGTTGTACTAACCTGAAACTCTTTCCTTTGGACAACCTGCCTTCTTCGCCTAATCAGCAGCCCCTGGACAACTCACTGAAGTACCGGCTTTATCCGCTAGGTGATAGCGCCCTGGTGGTGGAGTTTGGCGAAAAGATTGCGCCGGAGGTGTTTGACCGGGTGCAGGCCTTCTCCAGACACCTGGCCCTCCATCCTTTAATAGGCATGGTAGAGCAGGTGCCGGCATTTACCACAGTTACGGTTTATTATGACCCTCTGGCCTTGTTCAAAACGGGCGCGGTTTCTCCTTACCAGGCAATGGCTCAGGCCCTAGAGCAGTTGCTGCAGGATAAGCCTCCGGCGGCCACTGCTTTTACGCCTAGCCTGAAAGAAATACCCGTTTGCTACGGCGGTATTTATGGCCCCGATCTGGATTTTGTGGCCCAAACCAACGGCCTTACGCCAGAGGAGGTAATCACCTTACATACGTCCGTAGATTACCTGGTGTATATGATTGGGTTTGCGCCGGGGTTCCCGTATTTGGGGGGCATGGATGAGAAAATTTCAACGCCCCGCAAAGCCACGCCCCGGGCGAATATTCCGGCCGGATCGGTGGGCATTGCCGGGTCCCAGACCGGTATTTACCCGCTGGAGACGCCCGGCGGTTGGCAGCTGATTGGTCGTACGCCGGTGACGCTTTTCAGGCCCCAGGATGCATCACCCAGTTTATTGAAGGCCGGAGACACGGTTCGGTTTTACCCTATCACCGAAGAACAGTTCAGGCACTGGAAGGAGGAACATGAGTCTTGAGGTTGAAAAGCCGGGCCTCCTGACCACGGTGCAGGACCTGGGTCGTTGGGGCTTTCAGCAGGAAGGCGTGCTTGTGAGCGGCGCCATGGATGCCGTGGCCCATAGAACCGCCAACCTGTTGGTCGGGAACCCAGAGGCGGCCGCCACGTTGGAATTCACGGTGTTGGGGCCATCGCTTCGGTTTGAGCAGGACCACCTTATCTCCATCACCGGCGGCGCCTTTTCGCCCAGGGTCAACGGGCAGGAAATTGACTGTAACAGACCGGTTTTAGTCCGGAAGGGGGCACTGCTGGAAATAGGGGCCGCTAAAAACGGTTGCCGGGGCTACCTGGCCGTGGCCGGGGGCATTCAGGCGCCCTTGGTGATGGGCAGCGCCTCTACCTATCTAAAAGCGGGAATTGGCGGTCTACACGGCAAGGCGCTCAGCGAGGGTGAGACAGTGCCTTGTCTTTCCCTATCCTCTACCGATTTTCATTATCTTGAGGTGCTGCAAAAAGGCGCTCAGGAAGATTGTTATGCGCAGGCTTTGTGGTATAACACTCCTGCGGCGGTGCCGATGAAGGCGAAAACCCCGATCATCAGGGTGATGAAAGGACCGGAATATGATTGGTTCTCCCAAGAAAGCCAACGCGCGTTTTGGGAACAGCCATTTAAGATAACTGCCCAGTCAGACCGCATGGGTTACCGGCTGGAAGGTCCGGTATTGGTTTTGACCCGGGAGCGGGAGTTGCTGTCAACGGCAGTCACTTTTGGGACGGTGCAGGTGCCGGCGCAGGGAAATCCCATTGTGCTGCTCGCTGACCACCAGACTACCGGCGGATACCCCCGGATTGCCCAGGTTATCACCGCGGATTTTTCGGCCCTGGCTCAGGTGTGCCCGGGTCAGCAGATTACGTTTCAGGAAGTGACCCTGGCGGAGGCGCAGGCCTTGTACTGGGAACAGGAGCAGCACCTGGCGCGCCTGAAATCGGCTATTGCCTTAAAACTTAGAAAATGAAAGAGCAACTTTCCGTAGACCTGAACTGTGATTTGGGCGAAAGCTTCGGCGTTTACCAGCTAGGCAATGATGAGGCCATTCTGCCCTATGTCACTTCTGCCAACATTGCCTGCGGGTTTCATGCCGGTGACCCGGGGGTGATGAAGAAAACGGTGCGGCTGGCCCTGGCGAAGTACGTAGCCATTGGCGCGCACCCCGGCTTCCCGGATTTGGTGGGCTTTGGGAGAAGGGATATGGCCGTCACCCCAGAGGAAGTGTATGACATGGTGGTCTACCAGATAGGCGCGCTCTCCGCGTTTGTACAGGCCGAAGGCGGTCAACTGCACCATGTAAAACCCCATGGCGCGCTGTATAACATGGCCGCGGTAAACCCTGGGCTTGCTGAGGCCATTGCCGAGACGGTTTACAAAGTCCAGCCCTCGGCCATACTGTATGGTCTGGCGGGCAGCGCCCTCATCCAGGCCGGGCGAGGCCTTGGCCTGCGTGTGGCGCAGGAAGTCTTTGCGGATAGAACGTACCAGGCAGATGGCACCTTAACCCCACGCAAATTTCCCAATGCCCTTATCAGTGACCAGCAAACAGCCGTCAAGCAGGTCCTGCGCATGGTGAAAGAAGGCAAAGTGCAGACGCAAAGCGGAGAGGATATTATCATACAGGCAGATACCATTTGCCTGCACGGCGATGGCGCACATGCCCTGGAATTCGCGCGCATTCTGCACCAAACCCTTACCCAGGAAGGCATCACGCTCAAAGCCATGGCCACCGTATGAAAACTTCTAAAAACTGGAGTGTCCTGCTAGGGGCGGCTTTCCTGATGGCCACCTCGGCGGTGGGGCCTGGCTTTTTGACGCAAACTACCGTGTTCACGCAGAAGCTTGGCGCCAGTTTCGGGTTTGTGATATTGGTGTCTATTCTCCTGGACATTGTGGTGCAGCTGAATGTCTGGCGCGTGATTGCCGTCTCTGAAAAGCGCGCGCAGGAGATTGCCAACCTCGTTTTGCCCGGCCTGGGCGTCTTCATCTCAATCTTGATTGTCCTGGGCGGTTTTGCCTTCAACATTGGTAACGTGGGTGGGGCCGGACTTGGCTTTCAAGTGCTGTTGGGCCTTACGCCAGAGACAGGCGCAATTCTGGCCGCGCTCATGGCTATTATTATTTTCCTGGTCCGTGAGGCCGGTAAGTTGATGGACCGCTTTGCCCAGGTCATGGGCCTGCTCATGATTCTGCTGATCATTTACGTGGCCGTGGTTTCGGCCCCGCCGCTGGGGGAGGCCGCCGTAAAGACCATCTTGCCAGACCAATTGGATGTTATGGCCATCATTACATTGGTGGGCGGTACGGTGGGTGGGTACATCACCTTTGCCGGCGGTCACCGGTTGCTGGATGCCGGAATAAGGGGCGAGGCTGCTTTGCCAAGTGTCAATGCCAGTGCCGTGTCGGGGATTACTATCGCCTCTATAATAAGAGTATTTCTGTTCCTGGCCACCCTGGGGGTGGTAAGCAAAGGCTTGGTGTTGGATGAAGCGAATCCGCCGGCTTCGGTGTTTCAATTGGCCGCGGGCGCGGTGGGCTACAAGTTGTTTGGGTTGGTGATGCTGGCCGCGGCGGTGACGTCTATTGTAGGTTCTGCCTATACATCGGTCTCGTTCCTAAAGTCTTTCCATCCGCGCATTGCAACCCATGAGAAGTGGTTCATCATCGGGTTTATTGCCATCTCCACCATCATCTTCGTGCTGATTGGAAAGCCGGTGCACCTCTTGATCCTAGCCGGTTCCCTCAACGGCTTGATACTGCCCATCACCTTGGCCACGATCCTGATTGCCGCCTATAGGTTCAGGATTATAGGCAATTACAAACACCTGCTTTGGCTGACGGTGCTAGGGGCGATTGCGGTGCTCCTGATGGCGTACATGGGCGGGTATACGCTGGTGCAGCAGTTACCGCAGTTGTTTGCCTAAGCATTGATTCTGCCTTGATTAATAATTGCTTAGGTATCAGCTTTTGTTAACTACTATTCTTTAGGCATTGCTTTTATGCTCTGGCTGGGTTGAACCTTGCCTGACCTTTGGTCAACCTGTTGCCCTTTCTCTTTCATTTGGGCAGTAGGCTGCTCAGCTATCATGAGGTTGACTAAGGCTAAAAGAGGTGTGTTTTTCTTACTTCTTATTTGTTGAATTTGAAGGAGTGAGAAGGAATGCCAGATTATGCCTCAATGGTTTTGATGAATTTAGCGGGCACGCCCCCTACAATGGTATTAGCAGGAACGTCTTTAGAGACTACGGCGCCAGCAGCTACAATAGCGTTTTCCCCAACGGTGACACCGGGTAAGATGGTAGCGGCCGCCCCTATCCAGGCATTGCGTTTAATGAGAATGGGTTGGCAGAGAAGGGCTCTCCTATCAGAGGGATTGGTAGGATGGTTTTCAGTAATGAGGTTGACCTTGGGGCCAAGCAGCACATGGTCTTCAATGGTGATACCTCCCATGTCTAGAAAAGAGCAGGCATGGTTGATGAAAACGTGTTCTCCTATCTTGGTAAACCGCCCGAAGTTGGTGTAAAAAGGCGCAAATACGGTAGTGCTCTCTGGTAGGTCAGTTCCTAGCAGTTCACTTAGTTTCTCCCGAATCTGTTCTACCCCAGTGGCGTTGTTTACGCCTACTATAAGCCGTAAGGTACGGGAAACTACTTCCTGTACTTTATGGTATTGCGGGTCGTCTAGCCTAATGGGCTCTCCGGCTTTCATCCTGTCAAAGATGTCTCTATCAGGATGGGTAACACCATCTTCTTTTTCTACCTCTTCCATCGGCTCTGCTTATATGATTACAATACACAGGTACGTAAGCCTTAGGCTAGTGGGTAAAGTGAATTGAACCGGTAGTTTTGAGAAACAAACCTAATGCGTTCGCAGGGCGGTGAGGTTGGTGCCCGTCAGGAGTTTGAAGTAGGTATTGAAATGGGAGAGGATTCTAAAAACAAGGGCGTATGCAATATCAGCCACTATGCAGTTAGTGTGTTGGAGGAGAGCTCTGATTACTGTATTGATGCGTTAGAGATGTGGGAAGTAGTGGTCTTGCCTGTGACCTCTTTTATGGTTAAGGAAGTGCACGTGCCCGTTCAGTTGGGCAGTTTGGTCTTCAGCTTAAGCTGCCGGGCTATGGTTTCAACCAAAAAGGCCTGAGAATTCTCTCAGGCCTTTTCTATCCTCTACAGACAAAATTCTTGCGTCTTATGTCCTTTGTCTATTTTACTTCTTTCAACAACTCTTGCACGGCGGCTTCCAACTGCTGGTCTTTGCCTTTGGCCACCAGTTCGTACTCGTTGCGCACTTTCACGTCTGGCTCGGTCTGCAGGTTCTCCAGGTAGCGGCCCTGCACGTCTTTCACGCCCAGTGGCGGCACACCCCAGCGCAGGCTGTTGTCCTGCAGAGATTCCCAGCCGGCAAACGTACAGGTACCCGGTACCGGCATACCCACTAGTTTGCCCAGTTTCAGGTTCTGGTAGCTAAAAGCGAAGCAATGACCGTCTGAGTAGTTGGCTTCATTGGCCAGGGCAATACTAGGCTTGGTCCACCGGAAGGAAGGTTCAAAGCCAGTAGAGCGATTGTCAGTGGTGTAGTTCAGGAACATTTTTCCGCTCAGGAACATGGCCAGGTCGGCTACCAGGTCACCACCACCGTTATTACGGGAGTCTACCACCATGGCTTTGCGGTTGGCGTACTTGCCCATCACCTCTTCATACACGGTGCGGTAGCTGGGGTCATTCATGCTTGGTATGTGCACGTAGCCTAATTGGCCGTTGCTCAGGCGGTCAACCTCCTCGGCGTTGCGGCGTACCCAGCGCTTATAGAGCAGGGCGTTCTCCTCTCCACTGGAGATAGGTTTTACGGTGATGTCACGGCGCTTTTTGGTGGCGGGATCATAAATGGTAAGCAGGGTGTTCTTGCCGGCCTTGCGGTTCAGGAACTGGGCGTAGTCTTTGTCTGCGGTAAGGGTTTCGCCGTCTATTTTCTCAATCACCATGCCTGGGTTTATGTCCAGACCTGCCTTTTGCAATGGGCCTTCCATTATCACTTCGTCTATTTTCATGCCATTGCCAGTATGGTTCTGGTCAAAGAAAACACCCAAAGAAGCGGTGGCATCGGCGTTCACGGGCACGTTAGAGAAGCTGGCGCCTGAGTGGGATACGTTCAGCTCACCCAGCAATTCGCTCAAAAGCTCAGAGAACTCATAGTTGTTGCTGATGTGGGGCAAATACCGGTCATAATCTGGCTTTAGGGCTTCCCAGTTGGCACCGTGGAAACCGGCCGTGTAGAAGGTTTTCTGCGTGCGGCGCCACACATGGTCCAGCATAAAGGCACGCTCGGCGGCCACGTTCAGGTTCATGTCACCGCTAATAGCCACCGTTTCCTGCTTGTTGGCGGCGGGGTCTAGTTTGATCACCTTGCCGTCTGCCAACAGGAAAATGTTTTTTAGGTCCTTGTCCCAGTCCATGCTGGCGCGGTTGGCGTTGAGCGTCACGGCCATTTTGGTTTCCTTGGTGCGTAGGTTAGTGGTCCAGAGGTTGAAGCCTTTCTCAAACTTGGCCAAATAATACAATGTCTCGCCGTCTTTAGACACCAGGGCGTCTGAGAGGGTAGAGGAATGCAAAGTCAGGCGGGCCTTACGGTTTTTAAGGCCTTCCCAGTCAATAGGCAAGGAGGCGGGCTCGTCCTTCTTCTTTTTGTCTTTGTCTTTCTCCTTCGCTTTTTCCTTTTCCTTAGCGGCTTTCTCATCGGCTTCCTTGATGAGGGCGTAGTCTTCCTTGCTCATCCTGAACTTGTCAAAGGCCTCCTGAGTCAGGAACATGGCGTAGATATCTGACTGGGCCCCGCCGCTGTTGGCCTGGGCACGCATACCCTCCCGCGTACTGTGCCAGATGAGCATCTTGCCGCCCATCATCCACTGCGGCTGTGAGTCCTGGAATCCGCTTTCGGTCAGGTTGATTTTCTTACCTTTGCCGTCGGCGGCGATGATGCCTACTTCGCCATTGGCGAAACCGGGTTCAGAGAACTCAAACGAAAGCCATTTGCTGTCGGGGCTCCAGGTGAAGTACTGGTCGTTCTCGCGCATGGAAAACAGCTCATTGGTGGTTAGCAGGGCCCGCACCTGCTTGCTGGCCAGGTTGTAGATTTTCAGGATAATGCGGTCTTCTACAAACGCGATTTCTTTGCCGTCTGGCGAGAATTGCGGCTGGTAATTGTCTTTGCCGTTGTCAATGAGAGCGGTTTCCTTCACTAGCGTGGAAGCGTAGAAATACGGCTCCTCTTTACGCTCAATTTGGGCCTGCATGATCTTCCAACCTTTGCCACGCTCGCTGGCGTACAGCAAGGATTTGCCGTCTGGCGAGAAGCTCACGTTGCGCTCCTGCTCCGGGGTGTTGGTGATGCGTTTGGTGGCGCTGCCCTCCACGGCAGAGACAAAGACCTCGCCGCGATAGATGAAAGCCACCTCTTTGCCGTTAGGCGACACGGTCAGGTCTTGGACGCCGGTTCCGGCCACAGGCACTATACGCTCATTGTTGGTTTTGGCATCAGAGGCAATGGTCAGGTTCACCTTCTGCGGCTCGCCGTTAGGGGCCTTGGTGTATAGCTCGCCGTCAAAGCTGAAGCACAGCAGACCGTTGTTGGCGGCCGTTAAAAAGCGTACCGGGTGTTTGGTGAATTTGGTGACCTGGGTACTCGCCGAGGTAGGCTGGTCGGCGGCCATGCGGTGCACGTTGAAGGTACCGCTGGCTTCGCTCAGGTAGTAGAGAGTCTTGCCATTGTCTGCATACACGGGGGTGCGGTCTTCGCCGGCATAGTTGGTGAGTTGGGTATGTTTGCCGGTTTTCAGGTCCAACTTCCAAAGGTCACGGGCCACGGAAGACACATGGTGCTTGCGCCACTGGTTTTCACCGCCTTTCTTGTCTTGGTATACCAGGCTCTGGCCGTCGGGGCTCAGGCGAACCTCCTCGGCAGGTGTGGTGAGTACCTGCTGTACGCGGCCGCCGGTCAGGGCTACTTTGTACAGTTCAGGTTGGTAAAAGGCAGGGTACTGGCGGTTACTGGCGGCATCCAGGCGGGCAGATCCGAAGTACACCATCTTGCCATCCGGGCTCACATCATAGGGGAATTCATTGCTGGAGTGGAAGGTCATGCGCTGGGCCTCGCCACCCGTGGCCGGCATCTGGAACAGGTCAAAGTTGCCGTAGCGGTCAGAGGCGAAGACCAGGGTCTTGCCATCGCGGCTCCAAACGGGCATGAAATCATGGGCTTCATGGGCGGTAAGGGCAGTGGCAGTACCGCCGGTGGCCGGCACCCGGTACAGGTCTCCTTTGTAGGTGAAGACAATGGTTTGCCCGTCGGGCGAAATAGATGGGTATCGCAGCCAGGAAGGCGCATTCTGGGCGGTGGCTGCCCCAGCCGCGCAGGCCAGCAAGGCGCCGGTATACAATAGTTTTTTGATCATAGGTTTTGGAAATTGGCCTTAAGTTACGGAGCTGGCGGGGAATAAGAAAATGTTTCCGGTTGGCTTCTTTCTTTGGAAAAAAGGCCGGCTTTCACCCTCGCGTTTTGAGCCTGTTTTCTGAAAAACAGGCTCAAAACAGAAACCCTAACCTCTTAAACACAGCGGTGCCCTGCAAGTGGGCTGTCCTTAAAACAAACCACCAGCTGGGCACCGGAAAAAACCTTGGGCAATTACTTACTTCTTCTTCACGGCCTGCACTATGGCTTGAAGGGCGGGCTTAGGTTGGTAGTTGCGGTCAAAGATGAGGGGATAGCTAGTACGGCCTTTAATGGGCCAGTCATTCAGCCAGGAATCTTTGTCGGTCACGCCCCAGAGGGTGACGCGGGTGATCTTGTCGCGGTGCTTGTGGAACAGCGCGAAAAGGTCTGCGTACCGTTGCGCCAGTTTCTGCTGCACGTCGGCGGGAAGACCGTTGGTGTACACGTTGTATTTCTTGTCAAAAGCAAAGGTAGCGTCAATGTCGGCGCCCTGGCGATTGCTGGGGTTGGGCAGTACGTCAATGTCCAGTTCAGTAAACATCACCTTGCCTACTTTGGAGAACTTGATAATGCTTTCCTCAATCTGCTGGATTGAAGGGCTTACTAAGCCGTAATGGCCCTGCATGCCAATACCGGTTACTTTCAGTCCTTTGGCCTGTAGGCTTTTCACCAGGGCCAGGGCTCCGTCTGCTTTGGCAGGTTTCCAGAGGTTATAGTCATTGTAATACAGTTCGGCTATAGGGTCAGCCTGTTGGGCGGTTTTGTAAGCGTTGGTCAGGTACTCTTCGCCGGTGATCTGGTACCATTTGCTTTTGCGCAGGGTGCCGTCATCATTGAGCGCCTCATTGACCACGTCCCAGCCGTTGATCTGGCCTTTGTACCTTCCGGCTACGGTCATAATGTGTTCTGTCTGGCGCTTAAGAAGCTGCTCCTTGGTGGCAGGTTGGCCAGGGGCCGATTCAAATACCCAGGCAGGGGTTTGCTGGTGCCAGGTAAGGGCATGGCCTACAATGAACTGGTTGTACTTTTTGCCCAGGGCCACGAAATCATCGGCGGGCTTAAAGTTGTATTTCTCTGGCTGCGGGTGCACACTTTCCCACTTGAGGAGGTTCTCTGGGGTAATGGTGCTGAAATGCTTGGCAATAATGGCCTCGGCTTTAGGGTCTTTACCGCTTGCCTGCGCATAATTAAGGGCAGCACCCACGTAGAAATCCTTTTTGAACGCGTCTTTCAAAGAAGGTTCTTCCTGGTTCATGGTGCCGGCCACGCATCCCCAGGAGGCAATTGCCACTCCGGCCGCAAACAAGATTCTGCTCTTTCTCATGAATAAAATATAGGATAATGTAAGTGAGATAAGGTGTTATGCCAACGTTGGCGTAAAGAAAGCAAATTGTGGCGAGACTTTCTAAAAGGAGAGGATGCGCTTTTCCGTTTTAAGCCCGTTTTTTCAAAAATGGCCTTAAAACGGAAAAGCGTTCTGTCTGGAAAAGCCGTGGTTAAAACCCGATGGAGTTGCCGCCATCTACCGGTAACACCGTGCCCGTGATGTAGTTGGCGCCTTCGGTGGCATAGAAATACACGGCGTCAGCTACATCGGCGGGCGCGCCCAGTTTGCCCATGGGGGTACGGCCCAGGACCTTGTTCTTCCGCTCGGGGTCGTTGTCCAGGGCTTTCGCCGACATGTCCGTAGCAATGAAGCCGGGGGCCACGCAGTTCACCCGTATGCCCAGCGGCGAAAGCTCAGTAGCCATGGCGCGGGTCATGCCTTCAATCCCGGTTTTGGCCGCGCTGTAGGCAATCACTTTGGGTAAACCATACTGGGCGGCCATGGAACTGATGTTCACAATGTTGCCCTGGCCAAAGGGGAGCATGGTTTTGACTACCTCGCGGCTAAGGGCAAACACAGCGGTGAGGTTAGTGAGTAGGATATTCTGGAAATCCTGGTCAGTTACTTCCACAAAAGGCTTTTTCTGATTGATGCCGGCGTTGTTCACCAGAATGTCAATCTGGCCATGCTGCTGTACCAGGTCCTGCACCAACGCGGGAATTTCGCTCAGGTTATTCAGGTCAAAGGCTACAGGCAGGCACAGGTCCCCGAATTTCTCTTTTACATGCCGGAGTTTCTGCTCATCGCGGCCAATGACAATGGTTTTGATATTATGCCGGATAAACTTCTCTACTATGGCCAGGCCCAGCCCAGAGGCGCCGCCAGTGACAATAGCTGTTTTGGATGAGGTTGTATTTTCTTGATTCATAAGGTAATAAGCAATGAATTTTAGATGCCGGGCACAAACTTAGGGTCCAGCTGCTGGTAATAGTCTAGGGTATGCGCCGGTTTTTCCAGTCCCGCGGGAAGTGGCCTTTTTGAAAACGTCTGGAAATACAGCAGGCAGGCGTCCCGCCACCATTTGGCGTCATCATGCTGGATCTTGAGAAAGGTAGTGACCTGTTTGTGCCTTTCGGGGTCTACCTGGTTGGCCAGGCCGGCCCAGGTCTGCTGCATGGCTTTCACGGAGTCTACGCCGGCGGTGTATTTGTAGCAAAGCTCGTCCCAGAGTGTCCTCCCGGAGGCCAGCTTCTGGTCCCAGGCCACGTGGTGGAACCAAAGCAGGTATTTCTCTGGGCAGGTTGCCAGGTCTTGCCATTGGGCCTGCACCTCTGGGGCGTATTGCGCCAGGGCATTGCTGCCGGTTTTAGTGCGGTTAAAGCCCAGGCCTTTTTCATCGGCTTTATGGAAGTAAACCGAAGTCCAGTCGGCGCGGGGTTTGTCTTTGATCCAGGGGCCAGGGCCGTAATGGTGGTTCCAGCCCATGAGGTGGTGCAGGCCCAGCGGCGTCATGTAATTAACCACGGCCTCGCGGGAGCCCATCATCATGTTTTTGATGGGGTTGATCAGCTTGGCCTCATTGGAAAACGTCATCCTGATCCACTCATCCGCGATCTGCTCTGAGGAAAGGGAATGGTCCCAGGCCAGCCGCCCGAAGGTATACCAGTTGGCCTGCCCAAAGGGATGGCTGGTCCAGTTGCGGTCTGTACCAATATTGGCCACGCCGGCCATGGCCGAAAGCGAATGGCCGTTCAGGCTGCCGTCAATTACTTTGGCTACGGTAGAGCCCTTTCCTTTGGCGTAGGTGTCTGACTCCAGGGTTTCCTTGAACATAGGGGCCAGGTAAGCCAGGTGCGTGCCTTGCCCCAGGTATTCCTGCGTGATCTGGAACTCCATCACCAGCGGGGTTTTGGGCATGGCCCCAAAAAGCGGGTGAAAGGGCTCGCGCGGCTGAAAGTCAATGGCCCCGTTTTTCACCTGTACCATCACGTTCTTCCGGAAGGTGCCGTCCAGGGGTTTGAACTCTGAATAGGCCTGCTTGGCGCGGTCATCAGGTACGTTGTTGTCATACACAAAGGCGCGCCACATCACAATGCCGCCTTTGGGCGCGAGGGCGTCTGCCAGCATGTTGGCGCCGTCTGCGTGGGTGCGGCCGTAGTTCTGCGGACCAGGCTGCCCCTCTGAGTTGGCCTTCACCAGAAAGCCCCCAAAATCTGGGATAGATTGGTAGATTTCCTGCACTTTGGCTTGCCACCAGGCTTTAACCGCCGGGTCTAAAGGGTCTGCGGTTTTCAATTTGCCAATCTCAATAGGCGAACTAAAACGGGCGGTTAGGTAAACCTTCAACCCATAGGGCCGGAAAGCATCTGCCAGGGCCGTCACTTTCTTTAGGTACTCGGGGGTAAGCACCAGGGAATTGGCGTTCACGTTGGTAAGCACGGTGCCATTAATACCAATAGAGGCGTTGGCGCGGGCGTAATCTAAATAGCGTTGGTCAATATAGTCGGGTAATTTGTGCCAGTCCCAGAGGGAGAAGCCGGCGTAGCCGCGTTCAACGGTGCGGTCCAGGTTGTCCCAGTGGTTTAGGATGCGGCGGTCAATTTTGGGGCTGCTTTTCAGGGAAAGGCTTTTTATGTCTTGCTGGGTTTGCAGCAGCCTAAGGAAGTGGAACGTGCCGTATAAAACGCCCAGGTCTGTATTGGCTACAATGACGGTGTAGTGATTGCCATTGGCCTTGTGGCTGAGGAGCAGGTAACCCTCAGGGCCCACTGCCTTCAGGTCTTTCTCCAGGCCCAGTCCTTTTACCAGGGCAGACCCGGCAGGGGTGCCGGCCAGCAGTAGGTTTTTCTTGCCCGCAGACGCCTTCACTTCCATGGGTTTCCCCAGCAGTCCGACCAAGCCCTTTTGTAACTCGTTCCTTACAATTTGCAAGGTAGGGGAGTTGCCCTGCACCACGGTTTCCTCCAGCAGCTGGCCGTATTGTTTTAACGTCTCAGGATTAGATACTCTTTTATAGCGCTGCCAAAGTTCATACCCGTCTTCGGCTTGCGCGGTTTGCAGGGTAAGGAACAGGCAAAGAAAGAGCAACGAAAAATAAACCGACTTTTTGTGCATGGCGTCAAATTTAAAGTGGGGGCATTTCTTTTGGGGACGTGTCTTCTTCCTTCCCGTTTTAGGCCTGTTTTTGCAAAAACAGGCCTAAAACGGGAAGTGGTTTTTTGTGCTCACGCCGGTTGGCGCAATAGGCGGGCCCCAGCATGCGCAGTCAGTAGGGTTAAGCTACGGCAGACTTTTTCTTGCTCTTGACTTTGCTTTTCAGGGAAGATTCCCGCACCACCAACTCAGACCGCAGATTAATGGTATTGCTGGGAGCGCGGTCACCGGTCCCTTGTATCTGAAGCAACAGAACCTTAACAGCCATTTCACCCATTTCCTGCCCCGGGTAATCTACCGTGGTCAGGTTTGGCTCAATAACCCGTGAAATTGGGTCATTGTTGAAACCAACGACCGCTATATCGCCGGGCACAGAGATGCCGGCCTGCTTGAGGGCCTTGATGCAGCTTACGGCGCAAGTGTCATTGGACACGAAAAGACCATCTGGCAACTTGTCCATGCTCAGGAGTTTCTTGGCGGCCTCCTCCCCGGCTTCCTCGCTCAGGTTGTTGATGATCACGTTGCTATCCTTAAAAGCCAGATGATGGTCAATAAGGGCGTACTTAAAACCTTTGAGGCGGTCTGCGTAGACGTTGCGTTTGAGGTTACCGGTAATATGGGCAAGATTGGTGCAGCCCTGCTCAATGAGATGCGTGGTGGCCTTGTAGGCCGCCTGAAGGTTGTCAATCACCAGGCTGGTGCAATTGCGGTGGTCTGCCACGCGGTCATAGAAAATTACCGGAATACCGCGGTTGATGAAGGGCTCGAAATGGTCCAGGGTGTCGGTTTCATAGGAGAGGGAAACCAAAACGCCGTCCACGCGGCTGTCAAACATGGTTTTGGCGTTGGCTACTTCCTTCTGCAGGGTTTCCAGGGACTGCGAGATAATCAGGTTATAGCCCGCTTCATTGGCCACTTTCTCCATGCCCGCTATCACACTTGACATGAAGTTGCTGTTAAGCCGGGGAACAATCACGCCAATGGTGTTGGTGTGCTGCTTTCTAAGGTTGCTGGCAAAGAAATTGGACCGGTAGCCCATTTGCGCGGCGGCATCTGAGATGCGCTGCTTGGTCTTTTTATTTACGGCCGGATGGTCATTTAACGCCCTGCTGATGGTAGTAGGGGATAAATTCAACTCCCGGGCAATGTCATATATGGTGATATCTTTTTCCATGCCACTTCCTTCGTTTACTAACAAATATATGAAATCGGTTTCATAAAAACCAAGCAATTTATGCGATTAAAGTTTGGGGAATGTAAGTAGGTGAGGGGATTGAAAATAGAGGTAGATTTAAATTTTACGAATAAAAAGGCTAAAATCAAGCCAAATAGGAAGATAATTACCCTGTAAAACAAAATATCAATGAATTCGGCAATTGGTTCTGAAATTTTGTGACGGCCCTTCTAGGTGCTTGCTTGTTAAATTTGGAATTATGATGCAGGAAATAGGCAGGTTTTTAAAAATTATTTATGCAATCGGTTGTAATGATGAAAAATAATTTTCATGTTTGTAAGGTCACCTAGAGCAACGGAAGCCAAGTCCTTGTCTGCAGCGGTGACTACTCCCTGGAAAACTACTGACTCTCCAAAAGCTCAGGGTTTTGTTAAGAAACGGAAGGCGGATGACCCTTGCTTTGTACAGGGTTATTTAGAGGACACCCAAGCGGCCGCACGTAGAGATGGCTGCTCCCGGAGAAACTGATTTTCACATACGTTCTTACCCTTACTAGCACAATTCACCTCAAAAAATTAAAATTTTATGAAAGGTAATTTTACCCAGAATCCTAGATCTATGATTTCGCTCCAGAAAGGAGCTGAGATCCTTAAGCTGGCCCTGCTGCTGGTGCTTGCTCTTGTAGTAAGTGGTCAGGCCTATGCACAGTCTGGTGCCGTGACCATCTCTGGAAAAGTAACGGACAATGCCGGGGTGGGGCTGCCAGGGGTGACCGTACTGCTGAAAGGGACCTCTACGGCTGCACCTACAGACGTGGAAGGAAATTATTCATTAAAAGTGCCTTCCGCCACAGGCACGTTGGTTTTCTCTTACATTGGGTATCTGCCCCAGGAGGTAGCTATCAACAACCGTACCTCCATAGATGTGAAACTGCAATCTGACCAGCAAACGCTGGGTGAGGTGGTAGTAGTAGGGTATGGTACCCAGCGCGAGGAAGCCGTGACCGGTTCAGTGGCCTCCATAAAAGGTGACGTGCTGCGCGAGGTGCCTTCGGCTAACATCTCACAGGCCTTGCAGGGGCGTTTGCCTGGTGTAGAGTTCTCGCAGTCTTCTTCCCAACCGGGTGCCACCATGCAGATTAGGGTGCGGGGCTCACGGTCACTTACCGCCAGCAATGACCCGTTGGTAGTGCTGGACGGCATTCCATTTGCCGGTTCTATTGGCGACATCAACCCCAGTGATATTATCAGTGTTGATATCTTAAAAGATGCCTCTGCTACGGCTATTTATGGTTCCCGCGGCGCGAACGGGGTAATCCTGGTTACGACCAACAGGGGCAAACAAGGGCAAAAAGCCAGGTTAAGCTATAGCACTTTTGTGGGCGCCAAATCTGTGTTCGCTAAATTCCCCATGATGAACGGCCCCGAGTTTGTGGCCCTGCGCAAAGCAGCCGGCCAATACACCAACGCGCTAGATGAAGCTAATGATGTGAACACAGATTGGCAGGACATGTTATATAAAACCGGTATCCAGATGAACCATGATTTGGGTATATCTGGAGGCACCGAACAAGGGAGCTATAATTTCAGCGCGGGATACTACAAAGAAGAAGGAGTCATTCCTACGCAGCAATACACGCGTTATTCTATGCGGGGTGCTCTTGATCAGGGTATTGGCAAAAACCTGCGCTTCGGCTTTACTACTTACAATAATTACAATATTACAGAAGGCAATAACGTGGGCTTGTATGGGGTGCTCAGCATGTCTCCAATTGCCAACCCCTATAACGCAGATGGTACTTGGAAAAGAACCATTAAAATGCCTTTAGATGAGCAATGGTCTTACAACAGAGACATTGTGGAAAGTTTAAGTGACAGCTGGTTAAGCCAATCCAGAGGATTTGGCACGTACAACACCCTTTACGGTGAGGTAAAAATCCCAGGAGTTGAAGGTTTGAAGTATCGTGCCAACCTTGGCATAAACTTCCGCCAGAATAATGGCGGGTCGTACACCGGGAAAGGGATTGGCAGTTCTAACGCCTCTACCATATCTACCGCTTCTATCAGCAATTCCCAAACCACCGATTGGACCATAGAGAACCTGATTACCTATGATCGCACGTTTGCCCAGAAACATATGGTGAACGTGGTAGGCCTTTACTCTGCCTCAGAGAATACCTTTAACCGGTCAAGCGTAGCTGCCAAAGATATTCCATCAGATGCTTTCCAGTTCTACAACCTTGGTCTGGCGGCCGGTGAAATTTCTGTTGACCCAAATAATCAGCCGTATGTCAAGTCTGGCTTAATGTCCTGGATGGGACGGGCCATGTACTCTTATGATGACCGTTACATGCTTACCGCCACCGTGCGGTCAGATGGTTCATCAAGACTTGCCCCCGGAAAAAAATGGCATACCTACCCAGCCGTATCCGTGGGTTGGAATATTGCCAGGGAATCTTTCATGGAGAACCTGAAAGTGGTAGATCTATTGAAACTGCGGGCGGGCTATGGGCAAACCTCCAACCAGGCCATTGACCCCTATGCCACTCTTGGCCGCTTGAGCACCAGACCTTATAACTTTGGCGATACCTATGCCACTGGCCTGTATGTGTCTGAGTTGCCAAATGATGACTTGGGCTGGGAGTTTTCTGAGACCTTTAACTACGGGTTAGACTTTGCTGTGCTGAACAACCGCCTGTCTGGTACTGTGGAGTACTATGTGACCAAAACCAATGATATCTTGCTGAGAGTAGGGCTACCGCCAACTACCGGCGTGGGAAGCTACATTGCTAATATTGGTAAAACCCAAAACAAAGGGGTGGAGCTTTCTTTGAATGGCTTGATCCTGGACAACCTAAATGGATGGACCTGGGAAGCCGGTGTGAACCTTTATGCGAACAGGAATGAGCTGGTGGCACTTGCCGGAAGCCAACCAAGAGACGAGGCTAACTGGTGGTTTGTAGGACACCCTATCAACGTTATCTATGACTATGAAAGAATAGGGCTTTGGCAAGCCGATGATCCGTACAGGACCATTCTGGAGCCAGGCGAGAGTGACCCTAACAAAGCCAACACCATTATCGGCTCTATTAAGGTGAAATATACCGGTGAGTATAATGCAGACGGTACCCCGGTAAGAGCCATCAACTCCTCTGACCGCCAGATCATAGACGTGAATCCTAAGTTTCAGGGTGGTTTCAACACCCGGGTAGGCTTTAAAGGATTTGACTTGAGCGCGGTGGGTGCTTTCCAAAATGGGGGTATCCTGAACAGCACACTCTACGGGACCGCTGGCTATTTGAACATGCTCAGTGGCCGTCGCGGCAACGTGAAAGTAGACTACTGGACCCCAGAGAATACAGACGCCAAATACCCTAACCCTAAAGGGGTAAGAAGTGGTGATAACCCTAAATACGGCAGTACCCTGGGGTACTTCAATGCCTCTTACCTTAAGATCAGAACCATTTCCCTGGGCTACAACTTTGACAATAACGCATGGCTGCAAAACGCCGGTATTGGTAAATTAAGGCTGTATGCCACGGCTCAGAATCCGTTTGTTTTATTCTCTCCTTACCACAAGGAAACCGGTATGGACCCAGAGACCAACTCCTTCGGGAATGAGAATGCGGCAGTGCCCCTGTCTGATAACCTGAGAAGGTTGCTGACCCTGGGAACGAATGCGCCCGCTACCCGCAACTACCTGGTTGGTTTAAACATTACCTTTTAAATTAGACTCATATGAGACGTTTTAATATAAAATCTTTAGTAGGAACGGCCGCATTAACCATGTTCCTGGTGGGTTGCTCTGATATTTTAGAGGAACAGCCGCGAAGCCTTTACGAGCCAAACTTTTTCAAGACTGAAAGAGGGGTTCAGGGGGGATTAACCTCTATGTATGCCCACTTGCGCTACATCTATGGCCAGGCTTATTACTATAACGCCACGCTTACCGGTACAGATGAAGTAACGTACGCCCGTGACGCAGATGAAAACTTTAGGGTAATGGACCTGTCTGGTCAAGGGTTGTTAACGGCTACCAATAGCCGGGCAGATGTGCTCTGGGGCGCAGCTTTCCCTAACATCAACACGGCAAGTGGTGTGATTGAAAACGCAGGTGCGGTAGGTACTATTTCCAACGCTTTAATTGCAGAAGCCCGTTTTTTTCGGGCGTTTGATTACTTCCAGTTGGTACAAACGTTTGGGGGCGTACCTTTGGATTTAGGGGCTGGTGAGCTGAAATTCAATACGGTTGCCATCCGGACCTCTGTACGTAATACGGTTCCTGAGGTCTACACCAAGGCCATTTTCCCAGACCTGATCACGGCTATTAACGATCTGCCTACTACCGGTAGAGTAACCGGGGGTGTTACCAAAACCGCAGCGCGTCTCTTTCTGGCTAAAGCGTACCTGACGTATGGTTGGTGGCTGGAAAACCCTAACAATATTCCAACCTATCCGGCTACTCCCCGGACTGACCCTAACGGTAAAAATGCGCAGTGGTACTATCAACAGGCCTATGACATAGCTACCGAAGCTATTGACAACCCAGGTACTTTCTTCAAGTTACAACCCACCTATTATGATGTAAACGTGGGCTCCAATGACCGTAACAGTGAAATTCTGCTGTACGCTGACCACACTGAAAAAAGCGAGTTCTACAACGCCGGTAGCTTGACTTTTGGTAGTGGTGGTGCCCCAGATAACTTTGTGGGCTGGATGATGACCTGGAACTACACCAACCTCAGAAGTTACCTGAATGCTGATGGTACCGGTGCCATGAGCTCTGTGCAGCGGGAAGCCTCCCAGGACCTAGGCCGTCCCTGGACCCGGATGGCACCCACCATCAACGTAGTGGAGAATACCTTTGCAGATAAAACCAATGACTCCCGATATGATGGTACTTTCACCACCGTGTACCGCGCCAACTGGCCTAAAGCAGGGGGTACCAACATCCCTTCGGTGGTGTACAATGCCAACAACCTGCCGGTGAAGCCGGGTGAACCAGTGCTTACTTTCCTGAATGAAAACATGCCAATTACCTATCCTTCGGGAGCCGGTAAAAGTAACATAGGGGCAGGAGAAGTAGCCGGAAGGGCCGACTACGTGATCGCACCCAGCGGTATCAGCCGGATTGTGTATCCTAAGTTGTGGAAACTGGGCACCTACCGCACCGACAACGCCGGTGGCTTGGGCCAGCCAAACGCAGGCAGCACCCGTCCGTTCAACATCGCCAAATTCTCTGAGCTGTACTTCATCGCTGCCGAAGCCGCAGTGAAAGGAGCCAGCACCAAAGCTGGTAAAAGCGCCCGTGACTTGATCAACGTGATTAGAGCCCGGGCTGGTAAATGGCGCTTTGATAACAACGGCAATGTGGCCAAGGTAGTAGACAACAGCGCCGCAATGGTGGCCGCCACGCCCGCTACCATTGATATTAACTATATTCTGGCTGAACGTTCCCGCGAGTTCTATGGCGAGGGTTATCGCTGGTTTGACCTGGTGCGTACCCAGAAATGGAATGAATTAGCTTCTACCTACAGAATTGCTGGTAATAACTACGGGGAACATACGCCTGTAACCGTGAACCGAACCATTAAACCAGAGCACTATCTGCGGCCAATCCCGCAGGGCCAGTTAGATGCCATGGATATGACCGCTGCTCAAAAAGCTGCTTATCAAAACCCTGGGTATAATTAATCTTTCCTGACGTTACTTAAAAAGATTGGCTGCTCTAATGAGGGCAGCCAATCTTTTTAAGTAACGTCAGGAAATAAAAAGGATTTTTACCCTATCACTACCTGCCAATATACAGGAGTCTAAAATTACCAATACCAACAAAGTTTAAGTGAAAAGGTAGCCTACATTAGGGGCTGTTTTTTCCTAATATTCTTCCGCTTCTCTATCACCAGTAGACTAATAGTAGAGATGAGAAAAACGCTTCTCCTAACCAGTTTCCTTTCCATTTTATGTTTCCTGCTTGCGCTGGCAGCACAAGCACAGAAAGCCCGAAATCCTATTATCTATGCCGATGTGCCAGATGTAGCGATAATACGGGTAGGTGGTACCTATTACATGAGCAGCACCACTATGCACATGAGCCCGGGCCTGCCTATCATGAAATCTAAGGATCTGGTGAACTGGCAACTGGTGAACTATGCGTATGCTACTTTGGACTCACTTGATGAGCTAAACCTTACCAACGGGAAAAGCAACTACGGAAGAGGTTCCTGGGCGAGCAGCCTTCGGTTTCATAAGGGGTTGTTCTATGTGACCACTTTCTCCCAAACTACCGGAAAGACCTATATCTATACCACCAAAAATCTGGAGAAAGGACCTTGGGAAACACACTCTTTTAAACCCTCTTACCATGATCACTCCTTGTTCTTTGATGAATACGGGCGGGCTTTTATGGTCTACGGCGGCGGTACCCTCAGATTGGTGGAACTCAAAGAAGATTTATCCGGACCAAAAGAGGGAACTGACCGGGTACTTATAGAGAATGCGAGCGCACCCGCCGGGCCCAACATCAATCTTCCAGCCGAAGGCTCCCAGCTCTTTAAAGTAAACGGCAAATATTACCTGTTCAACATTGTTTGGCCAAAGGAGGGCATGCGGACCGTTCTGGTTCACAGGGCAGATAAAATCACTGGCCCTTATGAAGGGAAAGTAGTCTTGCAGGACAAGGGCGTGGCCCAGGGCGGATTAATAGATACGCCAGAGGGCAAGTGGTTTGCCTATCTGTTCCGGGACTTTGGAGCAGTAGGGCGCATACCATATCTGGTTCCGGTAAAGTGGGAAGCCGGTTGGCCGGTCCTGGGCAAAAATGGTAAAGTGCCCGAAGAGTTGGACCTGCCCCCAAGTAAAGGCCTTATCCCCGGAATTGTGGCCTCAGATGAGTTTGCCCGGAAAAAGGGAGAGACAAGCCTGCCTTTGGTTTGGCAATGGAACCACAACCCTGATAATGCGCTATGGTCTGTGGCCAAACGGAAAGGCTACCTTAGGCTAACGAATGGGCCTGTAGCCTCAAATTTTCTAGCAGCCAGAAACACCCTAACCCAACGCACCATTGGGCCTGAGAGCACCGGCTCCACCATGCTGGACGTGTCAAATATGAAGGAAGGGGATTTCGCAGGGCTTTCCCTGTTGCAAAAAGAGTATGGGTGGGTAGGGGTGAAATATGAGAATGGCACCAAGTTCCTTGTAATGGTGAACGCCCCATCTGGCAAGCCAGTGGAAGAGGAAAAAGTGCCCCTCCAACAAAAGTCGGTGTACCTCAAGGCAGAATGTGACTTCACTAATCGTCGCGATGTCGCAAATTTCTATTACAGTCTGGATGGTACTTCATGGAAAAAAATAGGGTCGCCTTTGAAGATGGTATACACCCTTCCACATTTTATGGGGTACCGGTTTGGGTTGTTCAGTTACGCTACCAAAACCCCGGGCGGCTACGTTGATTTTGATTACTTCCGCATTCAACCGAAAATCTCTGAAAGGAAAGAATAGCCAATGCCTCGCTTGTGCCAAACAGTTGCATTTGCTGGTTTAAGCTTGAAACTTAAGATAGTCTCAAAATCTTAGAAGTACATTAAATTAAGAATAACACTCATTTTTCTAGTGCCTATTAACTAATTAACCTTTTATGTCATTACTACAAAGCTGGCGGTGGTACGGCCCCCAGGACCCCGTTTCCCTGCAGGATGTGAAACAAGCCGGCGCCACCGGCATCGTAAGCGCCTTGCACCATGTGCCGCACGGAGCCATCTGGACCATTGAGGAAATACAGGAGCGGAAAGATATTATTGAAGCCGCCGGTCTTACCTGGGCGGTGGTGGAAAGCGTGCCCGTACACGAATCCATCAAGACCCGCGCCGCCGACTGTGAGCAGTACCTGGAGAATTACCGCCAGAGCCTGCGCAACCTGGCCGCCTGCGGCCTGAAAACCATCTGCTACAATTTCATGCCCGTGCTGGACTGGACCCGGACCAACCTGGCCCTGGAACTCTGGAACGGCGCCAAAGCCCTGTACTTTGACTGGGCCGACCTGGCCGTGTTTGACCTCTTCATCCTCAAGCGGGAAGGCGCCGAGCAGGATTACGCTGAAAGCGTGGTGCAGAAAGCTCGTGAACGCCATAAGGCCTACTTCTCAAAAGAGCTGGAAGAGTTGAGTGAGATCATCCGGATGGGCGTTCCTATGGAAGGCTACATTCCGTTGGAGCAATTGCGCCAGAGCATTGATACCTACAAGCAGATCGGCCACGCCGGCCTGCGCGAGAACCTCGCCTATTTCTTGGAGTCCATCATGGATGTCTGCGAGGAGAACGGGCTGAAGATGACCATTCACCCAGATGACCCGCCGTACCCCATCCTGGGTCTGCCGCGCATTGCCTCTAACAAAGAAGACCTACTTTACATTATCAACCGCGTGGACCGGGCGCCTAACGGTATCTGTTTCTGCACCGGTTCCCTAGGCGCGGGGCGTCACAACAACCCCGTGGAGATCCTAAAGGAAGTGGGCCACCGTGTGTACTTCGCGCATTTGCGAAATGTGCTCAAAGACCCGGAAGGCAACTTCTATGAGTCTGACCACCTGGCCGGCGACGTGGATATGTATGGCGTTATGAAGGAATTGGTGCAGATCAACGCCACACGCCAGGAGCCTTTTCCGTTCCGGCCAGACCACGGCCACCAGATGCTGGACGACCTGCACAAAGTCACCAACCCGGGCTATTCGGCCATTGGGCGCTTGCGTGGGCTGGCAGAGCTGCGGGGGCTGGAAATGGGCATTGCCCGGTCTTTTCAGGAAATTAAATAAGAAAATCCATGGTAAAGCCTTTCACAAAACCGCCCGCTGGTTTGGACCTGTTTTCCAAAAAACAGGCTGTTTTGGGAAAGGCTAATATAGCCCGCTTACATTAGAAAAAGCCACCCGGTTTATTACTAGAAGGAAATCCCCACTTCATGAACATGTCATCCACTACATTTCATACTCATAGAAATAAGGTCTGGACTACCACCTACCTGAAGGCCATGGTACTTTGTCTAGCCCTGCTGTTGCCGGTAACATCGGCCTTTGCGGTAGAAGATGTCAAATACATTTCAAGCCAGAAAAAGGACAACTCCTTTACTCTGGCGGAGGCTGGAAAAGCGACCTCTTTCTTTATTCATGAGCAAGATTTTCCTGGGGTGATCAGGGCCTTAAAAGACCTGCAAGCCGATGTAAAGCGCGTCACCAGCGCCGAGCCTGCGTTCACTACCGGAAGGAAGGTCCCCAAAGCGGAACGGCTGGTATTGGTAGGTACCATAGGCCAAAGTCCGCTGATTGACCAACTGGTGAAAAGCAAAAAGCTGGATGTGAAAGACCTGGCCGGCAAGTGGGAAACCTTTGTGGTGCAGGTGGTCAAAAAGCCCATGAAAGGCGTAGATGAAGCCCTGGTGATTGTGGGCAGCGACAAGCGCGGCACCATCTATGGCATCTACGACGTGTCGACGCAGATAGGCGTGTCCCCTTGGTACTGGTGGGCCGATGTGCCGGTAGCCCAGACACCCAACCTGTATGTGCAGGAAGGTCGCCACACCAAAGGTAGTCCGGCCGTGAAGTACCGCGGCATCTTCATCAATGACGAGGCCCCGGCGCTTTCCAATTGGTCTAAAGAGCAGTTTGGCGGTTTCAACCATATCTTCTATGAGAAGGTGTTTGAATTGATTCTTCGCATGAAAGGCAACTACCTGTGGCCCGCCATGTGGGGAAGCGCCTTTAACGACGATGACAAGATCAACCCCGAGGTAGCCGATATGTACGGTGTGGTGATGGGTACCTCGCACCATGAGCCGCTCATGCGCGCGCATGATGAATGGCGCCGCTACGGCTCCGGCCCCTGGAACTACAACACCAACCCAGAGAAACTGCGTGAGTTCTGGCGCGGCGGCATCCAGCGCATGGGCTCCAAGGAAAGCATTGTCACGGTAGGGATGCGCGGCGACGGGGACGAGCCCATGAGTGAGCAAAGCAACATAGGCCTGCTGGAACGCATTGTGAAAGACCAGCGCCAGATCATCTCTGAGGTTACGGGAAAGGATGCCTCTAAAACCCCACAGCTGTGGGCCCTTTACAAAGAGGTGCAGGATTATTATGACAAAGGCATGCGGGTGCCAGATGACGTGACCCTACTATTAGCCGATGACAACTGGGGTAACATCAGAAAACTGCCCAAAGTAGGTGAGAAGCAACATTCCGGAGGCTACGGCATCTATTACCACTTTGACTACGTAGGCGGTCCCCGTAACTACAAATGGCTGAACACCAATCAGATCTCCCGCGTCTGGGAACAAATGCACCTGGCCTATCTGCACAAGGCAGACCGCATCTGGATTGTGAACGTGGGCGACATCAAACCCATGGAATTCCCCATAGAGTTTTTCCTGGATTACGCCTGGAACCCTGAGAAGTGGCCCGCTGAGCGCCTGGGTGAATATACCCGGCTTTGGTCTGAGCAGAAATTCGGGACTGAGCATGGGGTGGCCATTGCCGATATCATGGCCAAATACACCAAGTTCAACAGCCGCCGCAAGCACGAGCTTCTTTCCCCAGATACTTATAGCCTCACCCATTACCAGGAAGCGGAGCGGGTAGTGAACGAATACAACGCCCTTACTGCTGAGGCTACCCGTTTCTATAAGGCCTTGCCAACTCAATACAAAGACGCCTATTACCAGTTAGTATTGTTCCCGGTAGCGGCCAGTGCCAACCTCAATGACCTGCACGTGACGGTAGGCCGCAACCGCCTTTATGCTCAGCAGGGCAGAGCCGCCACCAATGACCAGGCCGCCAAGGCCAGAGACCTCTTCGCGAAGGATGCTGAGCTGACCCGCTTTTTCCACAAAGAAATGGCCGGCGGTAAATGGAACCACATGATGTCACAGACCCACATCAGCTACACCTACTGGCAACAACCCGAGAAGGACGTGATGCCTGAGGTGAAGGAGTTGACCTTGCCCATGGCCGCCAGTATGGGCGTGGCCGTGGAAGGTTCTAGCAAGTGGTGGCCCCAGGAAAAAGAGGCGGCGATTTTACCAGAGTTTTCCCCGTACGGGGTGCAAAGCCATTATCTGGAGATCTTTAACCGTGGCCAACAGCCGTTTGATTACACGGTAACTGCCGGGGCTCTGTGGTTGAAGGTTTCACAGTCTACCGGCACCCTAGACAAAGAACAGCGGGTATGGGTGAGCGTAGACTGGGCCAAAGCACCAACAGGCATGCAGCGGGTTCCGGTGACCATTTCCGGGCCTAAAGGAGCCAAAGTGGTAGTTCAAGCCGTGGTACAGAACCCGTCTATGCTTCAGCCCAGCAAGGTAGATGGTTTTATAGAAAGCAATGGCTACGTGTCAATAGAGGCGGAGCACTTTACCAAAGCAGTGGAAGCCAATAATATCAAATGGCAGGTAATTCCAGATTTGGGCCGCACAGCTTCGGCTATGACCACCCTGCCAGTGACTGCGTCCAACCAAACGCCCGGCGGCAACAGCCCGCATTTAGAGTACAAGCTAAACCTGCAGAAGGCTGGTGAGGTGAGTGTACAGGTGATGTTGTCGCCCACCCTGAACTTCCATAACACCCAGGGCCTGCGCTACGCCATCTCCTTTGATGACCAGGCACCGCAGATCATCAACATTCATGCTGGCAAGGGCGAAGGCGAGTGGAACAGGAACGTAGCCAACAACATTAACCTTACCATCTCCAAACACCAACTCGCCCGGCCCGGGGCGCACACGCTCAAGTTCTGGATGGTAGATTCGGGGGTGGTAATGCAGAAAATTGTGGTAGACGCTGGCGGCCTGAAACCTTCTTACCTGGGGCCGCCAGAAAGTACTTTTGTGCCTGTGAAGGAAGCCAAATAACACCTTCTGTTTTAGGTCTGTTTTTGAGAAAACAGGCCTAAAACAGAAATTCACCTACCCTTATGGTAGGCTGAGAACCTGGAAACCAAAATACAGATATGAATAGAAAATTACTGACCAAAGCCCTCACCCTTGCCGCAGTGGCGGTTTTAGGCTTTGCCAGCGTCCTGCCCACGGCGGCCCAGCAAAAGCAGACGTTCCAGAACCCTATCTTCCCGGGATTCTACCCAGACCCCAGCGTGCTGCGGGTGGGGGAGGACTATTACCTCATACATTCGTCCTTCGCCTATTTTCCAGGGGTGCCCATTTTTCACAGCAAAGACTTGGTGAACTGGACCCAGATTGGCAACATTCTGGACCGGCCCGAACAGCTGAACTTAGACGGCCATGACGTTTCCCGGGGGATCTTCGCACCCACCATTTTCTACAAAGACGGCACCTTTTACATGGTCACCACCCTCATTGACAGGGGAGGTAATTTTGTAGTGACCGCCAACAACCCGGCCGGCCCCTGGTCTAATCCCCAGTGGCTGCCAAATGTGAACGGCATTGACCCTTCCATTTTCCATGACGAGGACGGTAAGAGTTATATCATGTATAACTCAGACGCCCCAGACAATAAACCCTTGTATGATGGGCACCGCACTATACGCATGTTTGAGATTGACTTGAAAACCATGAAAACGGTGGGTCCGCAGCACCTGCTGGTTAATGGAGGCGTGGATATCTCCAAGAAACCGGTCTGGATTGAAGGACCGCACATCTACAAAGTGAAGGGCTATTACTACTTAATGGCCGCCGAAGGAGGCACTAGCGTAAACCACTCAGAAGTGGTCTTGCGCAGCAAGACCGTGACCGGTCCGTATGTGCCGTATGAAAAGAACCCTATCTTAACCCAGCGTCATTTGCCCGGTGACCGCCCTAACCCCGTATCCGCCACAGGCCACGCAGACCTGGTGCAGACCCAGAACGGCGATTGGTGGGCCGTATTCCTGGCTACCCGCCCGTACAGCGGCGCCCAGGACCACTACAACACCGGCCGCGAGACGTTTCTGGCGCCCGTGACCTGGAAGGAAGGCTGGCCCATCATCAACCCAGACCATGACCTGGTGCAATACAGCTATCCCGTACCCAACCTTCCGGCCCAAAGAAAACCCGCTTTCCCGCTTACCGGCAATTTCACGTACCATGAAGAATTCAAAGGCACTACCCTGCCCATTTATTGGCTGCAACTGCGTACGCCACGCCACCAGTGGTATAGCCTGGGCAAGCCCCTGGGGAAATTAACCCTGGAGGTGCGGCCCGAGAATTTCTCTGAAAAAGTGAACGTCTCCTTCCTGGCCCGTCGGCAGCAGCATGTGAAGGGGAGCGCCAGTACCGAGTTGGAGTTTACCCCGGCCAAAGAAAACGAATTTGCAGGGTTGGTGGCTTTCCAGAACAGTGAGCATTACTACGCCCTTGGCAAGACCATGAAAGGAAACCAGCCGGTGGTGCAACTGCTTAAGGCAGACAAAACAGTGCTCGCTGAAAAAGTGCTCACGGAGAAAGAAGGCAAAAAACCAATCTACCTAAAAGTGGGCTTTAACGGTGACACCTATGCCTTTTACTACGCTACCAAAAAAGGGAAATGGCAACTGCTACAAGACAACGTAGACGGCAAATACCTGAGTACCCGAGTGGCCGGCGGCTTTGTAGGCGTAACGCTTGGCGTATACGCTACTTCCAATGGACAACCTTCTACCAACAGAGCATCCTTTGACTGGTTTGACTATGAGGGTAATGATGAAATTTTTGAAAAGCCTTCCTTGACTAAAGCAAAATAAGGACAACAAAATGGAAAAGCGGGCTCTACCAGAGTCCGCTTTTTTTGTGCCTGTCAATTCTGTTTTAAGCCTGTTTTTCTAAAAACAGGCTTAAAACGCAAACTTCAAAACCGCCTAACCCGGCCTCCATAAAAAAAAGGCTGCCCCTTGTTGAGGCAGCCTTTCCGTGAACTAAAATGAAAAATATTTTCCAGGGCCCAGCTTTAACTGAGCATTATTTCAAGGGGTTAAATGAACCGGTTAATGAGGTTCTCCAGGTATTCCTGACGACCGCTTTTCACGGCTGGCTCACCTTGCTCAATGGCGTAGGCACGAAGGTCTTCCAGGGTTAGTTTACCTTGCTCGTATTCTTTCCCTTTGCCGCCGTCAAAAGAAGCGTAACGCTCCTCGCGTACTTTCAGGAAGTCTGATTTCTGCAGGATATTGTCTGCCGTGATCAGGGCGCGGGCGAAAGTATCGGCGCCGCCGATGTGGGCATAGAACAGGTCTGCGGGGTCAGTAGAGTTTCTTCTGATCTTGGCGTCAAAGTTCACACCGCCGCCTTGTAGGCCACCGGCCTCCAGGAAAATCAGCATGGCCTCGGTGAGTTCATTCAAGTTGTTCGGGAACTGGTCGGTGTCCCAGCCGTTCTGGTAGTCACCGCGGTTGGCATCTACAGAACCTAGTACGCCGGCATCAGCGGCCACCTGCAGCTCATGCTGGAAGGTATGGCCCGCCAGGGTAGCATGGTTTACCTCAATATTGATTTTGAAATCGCCCAGCAGGTCATGCTGGCGCAGGAACCCGATTACGGTAGCGCAGTCGTAGTCATACTGGTGCTTGGTAGGCTCCATAGGCTTGGGCTCAATAAAGAACGTACCTTTGAACCCTTGCTGGCGGGCATAGTCTTTGGCCGTGTGCAGGAATCTCGCAAAGTGCTCCTGCTCGCGCTTCATGTTGGTGTTGAGCAGGGTCATGTAGCCTTCGCGGCCTCCCCAGAACACGTAATTCTCCCCGCCAAGCGCAATGGTGGCGTCCAGGGCGGCTTTCACCTGAGCCCCGGCATGCGATAACACATGGAAATCTGGGTTGGTTGAAGCGCCGTTCATGTAACGCTCATGCGAGAATACGTTGGCCGTGCCCCATAGCAGTTTCACGCCGCTTTGGGCTTGTTTCTGCTTGGCGTATTCCACCATGGTCTGCAGGCGGCGCTCGTTCTCCACAATGTCATTGCCATAGTCTACCACGTCCACGTCATGGAAGCAATAGTAGGGCAGGCCCAATTTGGTGATGAACTCAAAGGCGGCGTCCATTTTGGCTTTGGCGCGGGTAATCACATCTGAGCTCTCGTCCCAGGCGAAGTTGAGGGTAGGGCCCCCAAATGGATCTGAGCCATTGGCATTGAAGGAGTGCCAGTATGCCACGGAAAACTTGAAATGTTCCTTCAAGGTTTTGCCGGCCACCACCCGGTTTTCATCATACCAGCGGTACGCCAGCGGGTTGTCAGACTCCAGACCCTCAAACTTGATTTGTCCTATGCCTTTGAAAAATTCTTTGTCACCAATTGTAAGATTTGCCATGGTTTTGATTGTATGGAATGTAATGATTTAGTCTTGTAATTGTTT
Organism: Rufibacter soli; assembly: GCF_054781795.1. Taxonomy (NCBI): domain Bacteria; kingdom Pseudomonadati; phylum Bacteroidota; class Cytophagia; order Cytophagales; family Hymenobacteraceae; genus Rufibacter; species Rufibacter soli. Next base: position 1,262,525 of record NZ_BAAGTS010000002.1, read on the forward strand.
CTGCAGCAGCGCTTTCCAGTCCTGGTAAACGGCTTCATAGGCTTCTGCCTGATTGGGTTCAATGAGCCGGAGGCGTTCAAACCGGCTGAAGGCTTCCTGCGGCGAAGAGAACGCTTTCGCGCCTATGCCCGCGCCTAACGCAGCCCCCACGCTGCCATCGTTCTGGTACAGCTCCACCGGTACGCCCGTCGCATTTACGAAGGCCTCCGTAAACAAGGGACTCAGGAACATATTGGCGTTGCCGGCCCTGATCACCTTTGGGTTCATGCCATTTTCGCGCATAATGTCCAGGCCGTACCTAAAGGTGAAAGCAATGCCTTCCTGCACCGCCCGGAACACGTGCGCCTTGGAATGTAAATTGAAATTGAGGTGATGGAACTGAGCGCCAATGATTCGGTTGTTGAATACCCGCTCGGCGCCGTTTCCGAAGGGGAAAATGCGCAGGCCGTCGCTGCCTACCGCCACTTTCTGGGCCTCAGCGTTCATCTGCGGGTAGTCCAGCCCGTGGCCCAGATTTTCCTTTACCCAGCTGTTCAGGATGCCCGTGCCGTTGATATTCATGAGCACACCCACCCGCTTGGCATTGGGCTGGTAGTTCACGTGCGCGAAGGTATTCACCCGGGACTGTGGGTCATAGGTGAGTTGGTCGCTCACACCGTAAATCACGCCAGATGTTCCGGCCGTGGCCGCTACCTCACCAGGGTTAAGCACGTTCAAAGACAGCGCATTATTAGGCTGATCCCCTGATTTATAGCTCACCGGAATACCCGCTTTCAAGCCCAGGGCTTCGGCTACCGCCGAAGTAACCCGGCCATGCTCTGAGAACAAGGGCTTCACCTCTGGGATAATATCCGGGCTAAACCCAAAGAAGTCCATCACATCTTCAGACACCTGGTCTTTCTGGAAATCCCAGAAAATACCTTCAGACAGGGCAGAGGCGCTGGTAGTAATATCACCGGTCAATTTCATGGAGATGAAGTCGCCGGGCAGCATGATTTTATGGATTTTGTCAAAGGTGGCGGGCTCGTTTTCTTTCACCCAGGCCAGTTTGGCGGCGGTGAAATTACCGGGCGAGTTGAGCAACCCTTCAAGGGCTTTTTCCTGACCTATATGCTCCAGGGCTTTCTGGCCGTAGGGCACCGCCCGGCTATCGCACCAGATAATAGAATCACGCAGCACCTGCTGGTCTTTGTCTACCACAACCAGACCGTGCATTTGGTAGGCAATGCCAATGGCCCCAATTTCCTGAGGGTTAAAAGTCCCGGAAGCGTTCACTTTTTTAATCGCTTGCTTCGTATGCTCCCACCACATCTCCGGCGATTGTTCAGCCCAACCGGGCTGAAGTGAAGTGATTTTTGATTCCGTTTCGGGAAATTGCGCAGAGGCCAGGCTCTTCTGCGTGGCGGCATCCACCACCGATACTTTTACAGAAGAAGTGCCTATGTCTATTCCTAGTAAGAGCATAAAAAGCGTTGTTTGGTATGGTTGGTACAGGAGGCTTTCATAAGGTACGATGGAAGTTAAGGGCTTCCAAAATATTAATCATGCCAACGTTGGCATAAGTTTAGGGTTTTATTCTGAGAATTGAAAATTTATGGCCCTTAATCTATTTATTTTTAAGCCAAGAAAAATTCTCGGGCCTTAGAAAAAAGGAAAAATGTAGGGATGAAAGATTGTCCTTCAGCCTCCAATATAGAAGTGATCCAAAGGAGTAGGTGAACAATTTGATTAGTTTGTTTTAAGCCTTTTTTCCTTAAAACGTACCCCAAACAGGAAACGCAAAAGTAGCCCCTTACCAAGCCCGAAAACAGGGTAGGATGATTGACAGATTGGTGATTGCTGTTATAAGCCTGATTTTCTGAAAACGGGCCCAAAACAGGAGTGCGAAAGAGGCAAGCGTCAATTCCACTTTACAAGAAAGCAATTGCCTATATTTAGGGCGCTAAAGAAGTAAAGTTGAAGAAGACCACCATCCATGATATTGCTCGGGAATTAGACGTGACGTTCTCTACCGTCGCCCGGGCCCTGAACGACCACCCCGCCATCAGTGCGGCCACCAAAGCCGCCGTGCTGGAAACCGCCAAACGCCTGAACTACCAGCAAAACAAGCTGGCTTCGTCGCTGCGTTCCGGTAAAAGCCATGTGATCGGGATTATTGTGCCGAGCTTAGACACCAGCTTTTTCAGTTCCGTGGTGCATGGCATGGAAAAGGTTCTGAATGAGAATGGATACAGCGTCCTTTTGTACCAGACCGGCGAGTCCATTAAGCAGGAACAAAAGGGGATAGGTACTTTCCTGCAATCCAGGGTGGACGGCATCATCTCTTCGGTGTCTTCAGAAAGCGATGGGGTGGAGATTTACTCTGAAATAAGAAAACGCCAGGTACCGCTTCTGTTTTTTGACCGCGCCATTAAAGAACTGGAGGTGCCTTCGGTTACTATCAATGATTACCAGGCGGGCTTTGCGGCTACTGAGCATTTAATCAACCAGGGGTTTACCCGCATTGCACACATTACGTCAGAAAAGAACCTGACTATTTTCAAGGAGCGTTTCAGGGGCTACCGTGAGGCCCTGGATAAATACGGCTTGCCCTTTCACGAAAGCATGGTTTTCAAGGGCACCGTCGGGCTGGAGTTAGGGCAGGAATCTGTGAAGCGCTTGCAGGCGGAGGACATTCCCTTTGATGCCATCTTTGCCGCCGAGGATTACACTGCCATGGGAGCCTTGCAGCAACTACTGGAAAGCGGAGTTCAGGTACCGCAGCAAGTAGGTGTAATCGGGTTCGCGAATGAGGCGTTTGGGGCATTTGTGACCCCGTCGCTTTCTACGGTAGACCAGCAAACGATCAAAATGGGAGAAGAAACCGCGCGTCTTTTTCTAAAGCTCACTGCTACTAAGGATTATTACGGCCACGCGCCGGAGCACATTGTCCTGGATCCTATTTTGATAGCGCGTAGGTCGTCGCAGCCTTTATAAAATTAGCTTTTGATTTTAGAATAGGGATGACTTTACTCAGATTCAGTTTTAGAGTATGGACTTAGTCTGTTGGAAGTTTCTTTCTTTAATGGGTAATGAAGGGAGGACTTTAGGGATAGATAGTTTCTGCTTTTTTTCAGTAGTTTCTTGCTTAACCGCCTTTGTTGGTGTTCCTAAGGGTTAACGATTTAGCCTGCCTTTTAATCTGCAACTGCCTTGTGCACGCCTTTCCGCCTGCTGCTGGCGTGGTGTCCGCTGTCGCCTTAAGCCCTTATGCTTTGAAGTTTCATATTCTCCCTCCGAGCGCTCACGGCCGCGGGGCCCCGTCTTTCCCCCTCGCACTGCCCTTGCGGCCGGGTTGCAGTCTGCCCTTAGTAAAGCCACTGCAGGGCCACAAGCGAGGCGCTCTAAGTAAAGACTGGAACTGGGAAATGCGTGGGAAGGAGTGAAAAGCGTTTTAGGCACGTTTTTCAGAAAACACCCTCAAAACGCAGTAATGCCCTACAATTCTCAGTATCGCTTATTAAGCGCAGACTCCCCCCTTGAGGGGGGCAAAGAGGGGTGTTTACAACAGCAGACATCTCCCTGGTTCAAGTTTTCAACTTGGACCCACCATTCGGGAAGTTTCCAACTTCCCTGAGGCCTTGGCCTTACTCCACGCATTGCATCCCCCTTTGAAGGGTATAGGGGGGGATTACCACTTCTGCAAGCCATTCCCGTTTTAAGCCCGTTTTTATGAAAGTTGCCTTAAAACAGAATTGTTTATCTATAGCAGTCTTCTTTAAACCTATCAAGTCCCTTGCCCAATTAAAGACTATAATTCGGCCCTTTCCCAGATTGCATCATAAGAAGTGTAGAACCTTTTTAGAAAAATTAATGGCCATATCTTAAATAATATGTTAAATAAATTTTGCTCTAAATTAAATAAGACATCTTCTCTCATATAGGAACAAGAGTGAGAAAAACATGTGTTAATTTTGTAGATCTATGGGACTGTTCATCACATCGTTGGCATCGGGGAGTAATGGGAATTGTTATTACATTGGTAATGAGCAGGAAGCGGTACTGGTAGATGCCGGTATCTCTTGCCGTGAAACCGAAACCCGTATGCAACGGCTGGGCCTTCATATGTCTAAGGTGAAAGCCATCTTCATCTCCCATGAGCATTCAGACCACATTAAAGGCTTATCGGTGCTGGCTAAGAAATACCGGCTGCCCGTGTACATTACGCCGGGTACCCGGCAGAACCTGCGCTTCGGACTGGATCTAGAGCTGGTGCGGTCCTTTGAGGCGTATGTTCCGGTGCAAGTAGGGGAGCTTTCTGTACTGGCTTTCCCAAAGTTGCATGATGCCGCAGACCCGCACAGTTTCATGGTTTCTGGCAATGGTATCAATGTGGGGGTGTTTACAGATATTGGGGCCCCTTGTGACCATGTAATCCAGAATTTCAGGCAGTGCCACGCCGCCTTCCTGGAAACCAACTATGATGAGGATCTCCTGGAACGGGGGCATTATCCGTATCATTTAAAAGCCCGTATCAGGGGAAACCACGGCCACTTATCTAACCGGCAGGCCATTAATCTGTTCACAGGCTATAGACCTAGCTGTATGAGCCATGTGCTGCTGGGCCACCTTTCTAAAGACAATAACTGCCCCAACCTAGTACAGGAGCTTTTCTCCACCCACGCCAATGGCACAGAAGTAGTGGTCGCTTCGCGGTACCAGGAAACCAAGGTGTACCATGTGGAAGGCGAGGCCTTGCCCTTACCGGTAACGGCTCCTTTGGTGGTGAAAAAAGTCACGTCGGTTCCTGTTTCAAAACCCAGGATTCAGCAGCTTTCACTTGATTTCTTTTAGCGCCCAATCCAGCGAGACAGTTTAATAAGCAGCCTCTTTGGCTGGGCAAAAATTCCCTTGGCTTTTTAACCTTGAGGAACAGTTAGAAGTTGCTTCTTTCCTGTCTACCAAGGAAGGAGTTACCTTTACTTTAAATAAGAAGTAGGCGTAAAAACCCTGATTTTTACACTGTTCCAAAGATTTACCTGCATTTTTTGCCAACCCTAGAATTACTTCCTACGTTTTCATATCCAAGTATCTCATCTAATAATAAAAATAACACTATGGAAACAAGAGACCTAAAAAACGAAGCTAGAGAATTAAAGAACGCAGCTGATAATTTCAATCCAGAACATAAAGAAGGTCCTGTTGCTAGGACTATTGAAGAGTATACCGCTAAGTTACCTTCAGACTTATTCCTATGGGCAGCCCTGGGATCCATGGCAGTTTCTGCCACCCTCAAAATCATGAAAAAAGATGATGAAGCCTTATTTGTAGGTCAGTGGCCAGCGCCTTTCCTGTTGCTGGGGCTGTATAACAAAATTGTAAAAGTAGAAGGCCATGAAGGCGAGAAAACCGCTGGCAGACGTCCAGCCGGTGCCGGAAACAGATAAGCCTTTCACTTACATAAGTTGAAACAGAAGAGGGAGCCCAGGCTCCCTCTTCTGTTTTCAAGGCTATTCTGTAATGTATAAAGCAAGGTTTTACCATAGGTGATTCTCTTTTAATCAAGGAGTGAGTTGCTCCTTTTGTCCAGATTATCAGTACCCAGAGATGAGTACTTAAAAGTAAGTATCTATAAGGAATTAAATAAAAATTAGTCCTTTATATAGGTTATTTGAAATTTTTATTTTAAATATGTAATACTAACTTGTTAAAGTCTAGTAAATATAGCTAAGGCCACTTACGTACTGCACATGATGGTAATAGGCGCTTTTGGTAGGGTTTGCTTCAACTGTTTCTTTACGGCAATGCTTCTGCTAGCCTTTACCGGGGTGGCGATAGCCCAGGTGGAGACCAAGCAAGACTCCACTTCCAAAAGCCTGGTCAATGAACAGCAGAACCGTTTGACCGAGCAAAAACTAAAGTCATCAGCAGATCTGGAAATAGACGGGCTTATAGTTGATGAAACTGTCACCAAAACCGGACGGACTTTTTATGATATCTTCCACATGCAGTGGGAGGCCCCGGTAGGGGTAAAAAACTTTTCCATTACCATTAAAGAAAAACCGGCCAGGGGCAACTTCTCTCTATTATCTGTAGAGGTAAATGAGGAAAGCATTTTTGAATACCAATTACAGCCCCGGTATGAGATGATTGAAGAAGCGGCTAATTACGTGGTTTCGTTGGTGTATGATTATCTGGTCAATGACCAGTTAACAAAGCTGTTGGAAGCAGAAGGCAAGAAGTTGCGCGAAGTGTATTGAATTCCTTCCCCTAATTTATAAAGCTTGGCTATGAAAAAACTTTACTCTTTCGCGGCGCTCACTTTGCTTCTTTTCCTGTCTCACACCCGTGTATTGGCGCAGGATTTTGTGTATGAGCCCAAGAACCCTGCCTTCGGCGGAAACTCGTTTAATTATCAATGGCTGCAATCCTCGGCTCAGTCACAAGACAAACTCAAGGACCCCACCGCTACCACCCCAGGCTCGGCGGCCAACCAAGACCCTTTAAAACAGTTTCAGGAAAGTCTTAACCGGCAAATCCTTAGCCAATTATCCCGGCAGTTGGTCACTTCCCAGTTTGGCGATGATGGGCTGGCTCCCGGTAAGTATGTGATTGGCAACTACCAGATAGATGTGTCAGAGGGCACAGGCGGCATTTCAGTGGTGATTGTAGACCAGGGCACAGGCAACCAGACCACTGTTACCATTCCTTATTTTTAGCGGGCCGCAGGAAAAGGCGCGTCATTATTTCTTCTCCCTTCATTGAGCATATCCCCCTTTTTATGCTGAATCGCTCCCTTAAGTTCTTTTCCAAGGCCTTTCTTGCGGGCCTTCTTCTTGCGGTAGGTTCCTGCACGCCTTTTTTTAACAACGCCTTTCACACTTCCAGGGCTAAACTAGGAGTACCGGCTCCTGGTAATGAGGCCTTGGTGAACCTGCCGGCGCCGCAGCAAAAAGTGGTGGCAGCGGTGTATAAATTCCGGGACCAGACCGGGCAGTACAAACCCTCTGTGAACGGCAACAACTGGTCAACGGCCATCACGCAGGGCACCACTACCATTCTTTTAAAATCATTGGAGGAGTCTGGCTGGTTTACGCCCATAGAGCGCGAGAACCTGGGGAACCTGATAAATGAACGGAAAATTGTGCGGTCTACCCGCGCCGAGGCTGAGGCCATTACCGGAAGAAAAGAGCCGGTGCTACCCTCCTTACTTTTTGCCGGTATTATCCTGGAAGGTGGCATTATTTCCTATGACGCCAACGTGGTCACCGGCGGGGCGGGGTTGCGGTATTTTGGCGCCGGAGCCTCTGGCCAGTACCGGGAAGACAAAGTCACGGTGTACCTGCGCGCCATCTCTACCAGTACCGGCGAAATCCTGAAAACGGTCTACACCTCCAAAACCATTCTGTCGCAAACCGTAGACTTCGGGCTTTTCCGGTACGTGAAGTTTAAGCGGCTGCTGGAGGCCGAAACCGGTTTTACCTATAATGAGCCTTCAGAAATGGCAGTGAAAGAAGCCATTGACAAAGCGGTGCAGGGCCTTATCATTGAAGGCATTCAGGCCGGTTACTGGAACCTCAAAAACAAAGCCGATCTGGAATCTCCCCTTATCAAAGAATACCAGCAGGAAAAACTAGACGTGAAAAGCACCAATATACACGGGGAGTTAATGGCTGCCAGGCGGGGCCTGGTTGGCGTTAGCGCCGCCGGTGGGGGCATGTACTACAACGGGGATTATACCGGGTCTCAAGTGGAACCCATGGCAGAAATAGGTGTGAAGATTAGCTCCAGAAAAAACCTCGCCGCCGATTTCAAGTTTGGCCGGGGAGCCCTTTCCACCACGGGGGATGTCTACCATAGAACCGTGAACTACGCAGAGCTTAACCTTAATTACCTGCTTTCACCCAAGCTTAAATACTCACCCTACGTGCAGGTAGGGGGTGGTGTGATTGGGGCCAGTTCGTCGGGGAAAAGTGTTTTCAGTGTCTTTGACCAGGAAGGGCTCCAAAGTTACATTAAGGCAGGCATTGGCTATGAATATCTCCTTACCCCACATATTGGTTTGGACCTGAGCGCGCACAGTTCCTATATCCTCAATGACCGCATAGATGGGGTGAGCCAGGGCCGGTTCAATGACTACTTCTGGACGGGTAAACTGGGGGTGAATATTTACCTGGGGGTGTTCAAGTGAGCCGGCCTTCCTTTCGCGGGTGATTTTACTTAAGAGATAGCATATATTCTACATCATATCCTTTTACCCATGCCTAAAATAGCTTCCTTCCTCCGGCTTGCTTGCTTCTTATTTCTAGTTGTTTCCTGTAATGAAGATACCATCAATCCCATTGGTGAGGGCGCTATTGTGGGGGTGGTGCTAGACGCCGAAACTGAAAAGCCTATTGCTGCCGCCACTATTAAAACCAGCCCGGCCACCTCATCCATCATTACTGATACGGAAGGTAAATTTCTCATGACCGACATACCGGACGGGGATTATTCCATCACGGCCAAGAAAACCGGCTACAACTCAGAAACGGTGACCATTGCGGTAAGGGACCAGAAGCAGACCACCGTATACATCCAGTTGGAGCCCGGCACCGGCAATGGCTCTAACCACGCCCCAAGTCCCGCCTTTAACCCAAGCCCGGGCACCGATACCCAAAACCAGCCCATTTCCGTCACGCTCAGGTGGCAGGGCGCAGACCCAGACAAAAGAGACTCCTCCCTTACCTATGATGTGCTCTTATACGAGGCGGGGTCTACCCAAAAAAAAAAGTTAGCTGAGGCTACCAAAGACACTACCATATTGGCCAATGGCCTCATGTATAATACCACCTATTTCTGGCAGGTAATCAGCAAAGACGCCCAGGGAGACAGCACCATGGGCCCCGTCTGGAGTTTCAAAACCATAGACATCCCAGATTTCAGGTTCTTCTTTGCGCGGTCAGAGAATGGCAACTATGATATTTACAGCTCCTCTGGCACAGAGGCTTCCAGTGCCCGTTTAACCAATGCCTTTACCCGCGAGTGGTGGCCGGTTATGAGCCCGGCCCGGGATAAGATTGCCTATTCCTCTAATGCAACCATAGAGCCCCAGATTTTTACCATGAACCGGGACGGCTCCGGCAAAAAGCAGATTACCTCTTTGCCGGTGATCGGGAACCATAACCTGGGCATTGGGTTTGCCTGGTCACCAGACGGCGGAAGGCTGGTGTACGCCAATTATGACCATCTCTATACCATTGACCATGACGGTTTTAACTTAACCCTGGTGGCCACCGCCCCAGCGGGGCGTCACTTCAGAATGGTAGACTGGACCGGCCAGGGCAATAAACTGGTGGTACAAACCATTGGCACCAACATCAATGACTCTGAAATTTACCTCCTGGACGCCGACGGGACCAATATGCGGTTATTGGTGGAGAACTTGCCGGGTCGGGTAGAAAGCCCTACTTTTTCCATTGACGGCAAATACGTCTTGTTTACCCGTGATGTAGATGGCTTTGAGAACAGCACCGGAAGGCAGTTGAATTCGCACATCTTTATGGTAAAGACTGACGGAACCGGATTGGTAGATCTTTCCACCTCTAAACCCAACGGCACCAATGACCTGTTCCCCAGATTCTCCCCAGACGGCTCAAAGGTTATTTTTGTGAACACCAACAATGACGGCCTGGGCGAACGCAGCATCTGGACCCTGGACGTCGCCAACAAATCTACCCGGGTTAAGCTGTTCTCTAACGCAGAAATGCCAGAATGGAAATAACCCAAAGGGCAGGGAAAGCTTTCTGTGCACTTTTATTGTCTAGACAAAAAAAGGGATTGGCGTTTTGGGCCCGTTTTTTCAAAAACGGGCCCAAAACGCCAATCCCTTTTTTTAATAAAATTACAAGCCTTTAAACCAGGTCACAACCTTATTGCGGGCGTTTTTTAGTGCCCCGGGTGGGTGGGGCCGAAAGAGGATCATCTGGCCAGTAATGTTTTGGATAGCGACCACGCAGGTCTTTGCGCACATCAAAATAACCGGAAGCCCAGAAACTTCGCAGGTCTTTGGTCACCTGCACGGGCCGCGAGGCCGGGGATAGCAAGTGCATAAGCACCGGCACTTTGCCGCCGCCAATTCGGGGCGTATCCAGTAGACCAAATACTTCCTGCAACCTAACCGCCAATATTGGTACCGCTGGGTCTGCATAGTCAACGGCAATACGTGAGCCGCTGGGTACTTCCAGGTGGGTAGGCGCCAGACGGTCCATTTCCTGCCGCTGTTCCCAGGAAAAATCTGTGAGTAATATCTCCTGGAAGTTCAGCCTGGCCACCTGGTCCAAGGACCTAAGTCCTAACAGATGTGGCAATAGCCAATCCTCCAGGGTAGAGTCTAGCACAGATTCAGAGACATCGGGCCATTGGGCGGGACTTAGCGAATGCAGAAAGGCCAGCCGTTGCAGAGTACGTTTGGCTTCCTCAGACCAGGGCAGCCGGAAGACGCCTTTTTCCCGCAAAGCCTCCAGCAGAGCCTGAGCCACCAAAGTAGGGTCTGGATTGGGGTGTTGGGCTTCTGCAAGGGTAAGCGCTCCCAATCGGGTTATCTGCCGGCAAACCATGCGCTCAGTGGCGGCATCCCAGCGCACCTCTTCCAGTTGCTCTACCTGGGTTTTGAAATGGTGCAAAATTTCTTCCTTTGAGATAACGGCGGCCGTTAAAACCCTGGGTTTGTTGCCCAGTTCCAGGTGCGCCACGGCGTAGAATTCGGCTTCGCCCAGGAGCTCTGTCTGTAGCGATGCCCGCTGCCCCGAGATGAGCCGTATCCGCCCTGAGGATTCCCGTTGGGCCAGCCGGTCTGGGTAGGCCAGGGCCGTTAATACGCCTATGGCATCTGCCTGCAGTGGCGCCCGCTTCTCCCGAATGCGTTGCCGGAGATTCTGGGCCTGCTCCCGTACTTTTCGCACCGTATTAGCGTCTACCAAATACCCCGGTGTGGGCGGTGACTGCCCGTCCAATATCTCCAACCGAAGGGTTAAATCGGGGAGGGGCTCGGCCCAGGATAGCTGCACGGGTTTTAAGAGGTCGCGGTCCGATAGCAGGGCTGCCAGGTCACAGGCGGTGGTGCCAAAGCCCAGGCCCTGCCCTTTAAGTACCAGGTGCCCCAGGCGGGGGGAGAGACCCAAGGCAGCTAAGGCTTTTCCGTGGGCCGTAGCTTTACCTGTCGTGTCCAGGGCTTCTAGCCGCTGTAAAAGTTCACGGGCCAGGGTGAGGGCCGCAGCCGGGGGCAGGTCCAGCCATTTAAGGGCGGAAGCATCCTGAATGCCCCAGATGGCCAGTTCCAGGGCCAGCCCGGTCAGGTCAGCCTCGCAGATTTCCGGGGTTTGGCGGTCTGCCAGCTGCAATTGGTCGGCGGCGGTCCAGAGGCGATAGCACACTCCAGGCCCCAAACGTCCCGCGCGGCCCCGGCGCTGGTCTGCGGCGGCTTTAGAAACGGGAATGGTGGCCAGGGTGGTGAGGCCAATGCGGGGCACAAATTTAGGGACTCGGGCGTAGCCGCCATCAATGACCACTTTCACGCCTTCAATGGTTAAGCTGGTCTCCGCGATACTGGTGGCCAGCACCACTTTCCGGCGGCCAGCCGGAGCGGGCCTGATAGCGGCCAGCTGCTGGGTAAGGTTCAAATCTCCGTGTAGCAGGTGCAGGTCTACCGTGGCGGGGAGCTTATCTTCCAGGGCCTGGGCTACGCGGCGCATTTCACCCATGCCCGGCAGAAATACCAAAAGGTCTCCTGTGGGCTCCTGGGCCAGGCCCTGCCTGATGGCTTTGGGAACTAACGAATTCAGGCGTTCAGCGGGCCTCTGGCCGGCGGCGGCCACCTCAGCCGGCGACAAGTAATGGGTTTCCACCGGGAATTGCCTTCCCGCACTGGTAATCACGGGGGCCTCCAACCAATTGGCCACGGAGGTAGCGTCTAGGGTCGCACTCATGACCAGCAACCGCAGATCAGGGCGAAGGACCGCCTGGGCATCCAGGGCCAGGGCCAACCCTACATCGGCCTGCAGGCTACGCTCATGGAATTCGTCAAAAATAATGGCGGCAATGCCTTCCAGGGCGGGGTCATTCTGCAGCAGGCGAGTCAAGATGCCTTCGGTGACTACCTCAATCTGGGTTTTCTCAGACACCATGTGCTCCATGCGTACCCAATAACCCACGGTCTGGCCCACGGGCTCACCCAATAGGTCAGACATGCGTTGGGCGGCGGCGCGGGCTGCTAAGCGCCGGGGCTCCAGCATGAGAATCTTGCCCCCGGCGCGCCAATCGGTCTCCAAGAGCGCTAAAGGAACCAAAGTGGTTTTACCGGCTCCGGGCGGCGCCTCCAAAACCGCACGGGTATAGGTGTTTAGGGCTTGGACTAACCGGGGCAGGGCTTCTTTGACCGGCAGATCTGGTAAGGTGGAAAGGATAGGTGAGGAAGGCATAGACAGCCAAAGTTCAGGATTCTTCTTTGTATTTCTTGCGACGGGCAGCAGGAAGTTTTCTCTAACGCTGGCAATCGGCACAGGGAAGAAGCCACACCGCAGAAATTCTGGAAAACAAAAAAGCCTGCCCCGTACAGGGCAGGCTTCTGGTGGTGTTGGTAAATTCTCTACTCGGCTTTCTGGTTGATATACCCTTTGGCGAGTTTGTTGAGGAGCGTATCTGTTTTTTGCTCTTCGGCTAAAGTTACTCTCAATAATTGGGCGGCCTCTACGTGGCCCAGGCGCTCTGCATAATGGGCGGCAGTACCGTAGCCGGCAATTTCATAGTGCTCTATGCGCTGGGCGGAGGCAATGAGGCCGGCGTCTTTTACCTCTGGGGTAGCATCTTCCTCAATGGTTTCCTCGCCTTCCTCTACCAGGCCTTCCATGGCTTTGCACTTTATGCGGCCCGGGCTGATGCCTACCAGTTCGCACACTTTTTCAAGGCGCGCTTTCTGTTCTTTGGTTTCCTCCAGGTGGGTCTCAAAGGCCTTGCGAAGTTTAGCGTCTTCGGTGGCTTTGGCCATTTTAGGAAGCGCCTCAATCAGCTGCTTTTCGGCGCTGTAGAGGTCTTTCAGTTGATGCTCAAATAAATCATCTAAGGTTTTTAATTTAGCCATAGCGGTATAGGTTCTGTTGGTTAGTAATCTCCAAGTCTATACGGGGCGGTCTTTAAAGGGTTAGTGCTTTCAAGGCAGGAAAAAGGGTTTTTTACTCAGCCCAAGGAATAGGGCAAAAGTGAGTTCACTGGACCTAAGTGCTTTCCAACCACTGTTTTTCATCTATTTTCCACGGCCTTTTTTCTGGCCAGAATAGTTAAGAAGGAGAGGTAAGGGCGTAAGAGAGAAGACGTTTTGAGACAGTTTTTAGAAAAACGCCCTCAAAACAGAAATTGCTTTTGTTTAACAAAAGTGGGCTTGTTTGGGCAATGGGTTTTAAGCCTGTTTTTTGAAAACCGGGCTTAAAACAGGAACCCCATTCTGACGGAAAGCCTCTTAAAAGAGTACTCATTGTTAATCAAGGAGCCGTTCCATAAGGTGGTCTGGGTACTGGCATGCTGAAGTTTATATCCCAGGTGAAAAGTGAAGGCGGTCTCATTGCCGGTATTGACCCGGACGCCTAACGCAGGGTTCACCATCCAGCCCCCTGAAGCTTTGCTCTGGTCAGGATTATCATGGAGGAAGGTAGTGCCATAACCGGCATCCAGGCTATAAGTGGGGCTTACGCGCGTGGCAAACAGACTGCCGCGAAGCCCTAAAGCCACAGGGGCTATCAGCACTGCGTTGTAAAAATCCAGCCCTATGGTGGGTCCCACACTCAACATCCGGTGGAACCGGTACCCATTAAAGATAACTAGCGAAGGGGAGGCATCTGAGGTGTTAGGCTGGTTGTTATGGTTCTGTTGCAGCAGGTACCCAATTTCAATCATGCCCATATATTTTTTGGCAGGAGCGGCAGCGGGAATTTCCTGGGCTTGGGTTCGAAAACACAACAATACCAGAAAGGAGAGGAGTAGCGCGTATTTTTTCATTTAGTTGCTTAGGCGGGCCACCGGTATTTTACTGAGCAAAGAAATTTGGGCGGGGTTGCGGTAGTCATATTGGTAAAGACCGTCCTTGCCCACCATTAACAGTGTGAGGCCCAACGGAATCACGTCATAGGCATCCTGATCTTTGTAATGCTTCAGTTGGTTATCTGCCAGTTTGAGCGGGTCTTTGATGTCAAATACTTTGAGGCCGTAAGCACCTTCACACAGGAAAAGCAAGGATTGGTCAATGCCCAGCCCGTGGGGATTTTGCATAGGGAACGTCTTCACCAGTTGAGGGCTGCGCGGATTACTGATGTTGATGAGTTCCAGTTGGTTGGTGAACCCGGCGCAGGCGTTGCCAGACCGTAAGGTTACCCAAGCCAGGTCGCCTTCCACTACCACTGGGTCGCAGGCTCTTACGTGGGCGTAGGTAGACAGGTGCACCGGGCTGGCAGGGTTGCTGTTGTCATAGATGTGCATACCGTTATTAGACCCTATAAAAAGTTTATCCAGATAAGGGAAGATAGTTTCCACGCCCCAGGGAAGGGTAATTTTCTGCCCTTTGGTGGGGTTGGTAGGTTGGGCAATATCAAAGAGCTGCAGCGAGTTGGTGCCTACGGTGTATAGGTGGTTTCCCGTAACCGTGAACCGGGCCATGGACCCACCTTTTCCGCTTGCTCCCCCCGCCGGCATACCCGCCGATGAAAATGTATTGATACCGCTGCTGCGTGCATCAAAGGACCATAACCATGGGCTTGGGTTCCCATTGCAATCTGAGCTATAGGGTTGGGTTACCGTCTTTTCTTCAAACCGGGCCAGAAACGTATTACTGGTCATGTTATTGAAGTAGCCGTACAGGTCAAAGACATTTTCTACCCGTTTCACCAATTGCACCTCTTTTGGGTTGGTAATGTCAATGGCCACCAGGTCAATGTAGTTGTCGGCGTACAGGATATTGTCTTTTACGGCCATGTCTACGTTCCCTGCAATGGCAATAAAACTCAGGATTTGCGGGGCGGCTGGGTTGCGGTTGTCTATGATATGGATGCCCTCCTGTACCTCATTGATGAAAAGGTAATCTCCGAAGGCATAGATTTTTCCGGGTTTGCGCAGCTCGCGGGCCGCCTGCACCTTCACCGAAGAGCGAAGCTCTGCCTTAGTCATGTACACCGGTTCCTGTACCACATAGGTAATGGTAGATTCACACTCATCTTCACAGGAGGCCAGGAAAAAGGGAAGAAACGCGAGCAAAGACAAAAGTGCCCGCCTTTTAAGGAGTAAAAGTTTTGGGTGCATAGGAGTTAGTTTGGAGATGGATTTAAAGGAGCAGGCGAAATCTGCGCATTTATAAGGAAGAGCCTCCTGCTGCCTGAAAGGTTGCACGCCAGGGAGTTAGCGAGAAAATAAATTTGTTTTGGGCCTGTTTTTATAAAAATGGGCCCAAAACAGGAGTGGCGTTAGAGCATAAAAAAAGCCCCTCCTTTGCGGGGAGGGGCTTTTTGTTGATGGTGTTTATGGCGAAAGACTAGGCCAGCTTTACGTTGATGGCGTTTAGTCCCTTTCTTCCTTCCTGAAGTTCATAGACCACCTCGTCGTTCTCTCTGATTTCGTCTACCAAGCCAGATACGTGCACGAAGTACTCTTGATTGGTGTTGCTGTCTTTGATGAAGCCGAAGCCTTTGTCATCATTGAAGAATTTTACTGTTCCTTGATTCATATTGTTGTTATTATAGCTTGAAGACACTCCTATACGGGCAAACGTTCAATAGAGTACCATAAAAATCTTAAAATTTTTCAAATAAGGGTTTAGGGCCGTTAAAGGGTGTTTTAAGCACGACCTTAATTTCTCCAGTGCAGGATATGCAGATAAATTACCTTTCAAACCCTAATTTTTCCTTTGCCTAAGCGACTAATAGGAATGGGAGAGAAACATACTCCTGTACAGCCAAGTTGAGGACAAATTTTCCTTACGCTCAAATTGGGCTTCCTATTGAAAAGTAGGAGGATGGGGTAGTAAGCAGAGGAGGCTGCTTTTTTGAGGTGTCAGACGGCACAGCAAACAGAAATGGTTTCGCGTATACATAGAAAGAAAACGCAGAGTTATTCGTTACTTGTAAAACAGAAAGACTTATGATATTCCTTCTTATATTTTTTATTGGGGCCTTTGCCGGATACCTCTACGGGTTTAAAATCAGACCTGACCAACAGTTGCGCCACGCGCTGCAGGAGATTAGGGAGAAAGGTACCCTATTATTGGAAGATGCCCGTAAAGGCGTCTATAAAACCATTGTCACAGACCAAAACGCTTCCTCTGAATTAGTGGTGGAAGTGAAAGAATTGGCCCTTACCCAAGCTGGGCAGGTGAAAGTAGAGTACTTGAGTGCTTTCTACAAGAACCCGGCATTCAGGACCAGGAAAGGCGAGGCCCTTCTCCAGGAAGTGCAGGGCCTCCTTGGCGATTACCTGCCCCAGAATGAGATTGAATGGTATGATACCTCGGCCCGCCAGGAAAACATAAAAGAATTGATCCAAACCTTAGACCAGGTGCAAACCACCCACCTGGCAACCAAATAAACCTATGGAGAACCAAGAAATCACCCTGTCTGAAAATAAGGAGCTGGTACAGCAGAAGGCGCTGGAAATCTCCAAGACCATAGACCCCACCAAACCCGAAAGCCTGAGCGCCTTCGGCGTGGAAACCCAGCGCAAACTAGGTTACTACTCCAATGAGTTGCTCACCAAAGTGAAGGCCAAAGATTCGGGAGACGCCGGGGCGGCCATCAATGAGCTGTTGGCGCAGATCAACATGATCAAAATAGATGAGACCGAAAAACCCGGTTTCTTCTCGCGCCTGCCCTTCATGAAGAAGATCACCGACAAGTCTAAAAAGCTGGCCAGCCAATACAACTCCGTTTCTGAGAACGTAGATGACGTGGTGGTGAAACTGGAGAAAACTCGTCAGAGCGTCTTAAAAGATACCACCGGCCTGGAAGTGATGTTCAAGCAAGTGGTGGAGTACATCCATGAGGTGCGCGCGCTCATTGCGGCTGGCAAAATGAAGATTGAGGAGATTGACAGCACCATTATTCCGCAGTTGCAGGCAGAAGTGGAAAGCAGCGGACAGGACGAACTTGTGGTGCAGAAACTAGCCGACATGGTGGCCTTTAAGGAGCGTCTGGAAAAGAAAGTGCATGATTTCCTGCTGTCGCATACCATTGCCACGCAGTCTATGCCCCAGATCAGGATGATCCAGACCACCAATGACGTGCTGGCCCAGAAGATCCAGAACTCCATTGTGACCGTGATTCCGGTTTGGCGCCAGCAGGTGGCCATCGCCCTGGGGCTTGAGAAACAGCGCAAGGCCCTGGAAATCCAGAAAAAGGTGACCGATACTACCAATGAAATGCTGATCAAGAACTCCCAGATGCTTAAAACCAACGTGGTAACAGCGGCCCAGGAGAACGAGCGAGGCATTGTGGATGTAGACACGCTCAAGAAAGTAAACAAAGACATGGTGGAAACCTTAGACGCCGTGCTCAAAATCTCTGAGGAAGGCAGCCGCAAACGTGCCGAAGCCGTGAAGGAGCTGGCCCTGGTGCAGGAAGAGCTTAACAGTAAAATAATAGGCAGCCTGAGCAGCGGCACCAAGTCCAAACAGATTGAAACCGAATAATGACCCCCGAACAACCCAATGAAAGTACCAAAGCGGGCATCCTGACGCATGAGCAGGATGCCCTGCTTGATTTATACCTAAGTCACCTTGACATGTATTTTGAGAATCTTAAAACCTCTGAGAAAATTCAGGTGGAAATAGAGACGCTCCACCTTAAAAGAATTTTGTCTGCATGATAGATTTTCTGCGTTCTCTTTTTGGGGTGCAAGACGAGGCTGGCGAACGGATGGTAGTGGGGGCACCCGTTGATTTCGGGCTGAGGGATGTAGCCTACATTAAAGATTCCAACCAACGCTTAACCCAACTGCAGGACCTGGCTGCCCGGTACCATGCCACCCCCCACGAGGCTAAACTGAAGGCGGTGTATGAAAAAACCAGGCATATCCATACCTATCTGGTTTCCAGAAAACGGGTACACGACCTGGAGATTTTCCACCTGCAGAATACAGACCATTTCATTAGCACCTACACGGCTATCATAGACGTGCACCACCGTCCGGCAGACCCGGGGAAAAGTGCGGCGGAATCTCCTCTGCAAGGGAAACCCGGTAAACCGTCACGAGTAAGGTTATCTGAGAAACGGGCCGATTTGCCAGATTTGGTAAAGCCCATCCAAACCTCGGTGCAGAAATATGACGCTGGTGAAGCCAGGGTGCAGGTGCCCCGACTATTGATACCTGATATTTCCATTAATACCTTTGAGAAGGTCACCTATTATACAGAAGACAAGACCGGTAACCTTGTACCAAACCAGGTGGGATTTACCTCTTCAAAGGGAGAGAAAGAAGCCTTTCAGCACTACATGGCAACTACCTTGGGGCTGGAAAATGTGTCTTATGTAGGAAATACTTTAGTTACCATTCCTAACAGCAACGGCATTACGCCTACCGGCTTGGTGCCTGTTCTGCACTGGGAAAGTTTTCTGTACGCCGTAAACCTAAATGACATGCGTCTCTTCCCGGTGCGTATCTACCGCAAGGGTACCTAGCGAAAAGACATTTAGGAACTCTACGCTGTCTTCTTTTGAAGTATAGTTATTGTATTACTAGGCATTCAGTAAAAAGGAGGAAGGCTTTTCAAGAGGGTAAATACTTTTACTTTTGAAGGTGCCTTAGGCCTGAGCCTCTTTGCCACTTTAACAAATTAGTTAGCGGTAACTTTTCTTGAAGGAGGATATTGAAAGATCTTGCTTGGGTGAGTTTTGGGTTAACCGGTGCACTAGCAAAAGTGCCACGGCAAATAACCCCACAGCTACCACTTGGTGCAAGACACCTAACACCACCGGAACCTGCCACAGCAACGTGATTACCCCTAACGCCACCTGCAATAGAACCGTCGCCAATAGAAGATTGCACAGGTTCATAATTCTGACGGAAAGGCTTATTTGCCTTGATTTGCTCCAAAGCCAGCCCACCAAAACCAGTACCACTACGGCTATCCAGCGGTGAATGAATTGCATGAAGGGGCCGTTCTCCATAAAATTCTGTAAAGTAAGCGCTTCCAGTTCGGTATTAGGGAATACCTCTCCGTTCATGAGCGGATAGGTGTTGTAGGAGAATCCGGCTTTGAGCCCGGCCACAAAGGCCCCTAAGGTTATTTGTAGAAGAATAGAACCCAGAACCAGCTTTGAGAGAAAGCGCAACTGCCTGGTATCAGGTTGGTGGGGTTGGGGAAGGGGCCGTAAATCAGTTACTGTCCAGAGAATGACTCCTATTAGCGCTAATGCCAGAAAAAGGTGGGCCGCCAGGCGGTAATGACTCACGTGTGGGTTGTCTACCAAGCCGCTTTTCACCATAATCCATCCCATCAGGCCTTGGCCCATACCCAGCAGTAGCAAAAACAGCAAGCGACGAAGCAGCCAGCCTTTCACCTGTTTTTTAGTCAGGAAATACAGAAAGGGTAAGATAAAGACCAACCCAATCACGCGGCCTAGTAGTCGGTGTAGGTATTCCCACCAGAAAATCTGCTTGAAACCTGAAAGGGTCATGTGAAAGTTGACCTTTTGAAACTCCGGGAACTGCTGGTATTTATGGAAAACCACTTGCCACTCGGCCTCATTTAAGGGCGGGATTGCCCCCGATAAGACTTTCCATTCTACCATTGACAGGCCTGAGCCGGTGAGCCTGGTGATGCCACCTATCACCACCATGGCCAAAATCAGGAAAGCCCCCACCAAAAGCCAGATTATTATTGCCCTGTTCTGTCTGTTTTCCATTGTGTCTTGAAAAATAAAGTAAATCTCTGGAAAACAAACGGACCAAAAGGTGAGCAAAGTCAGCATGAAAAATGACGAAAGTCAGTTTTTCTGGGTTTGCTGTCTGCGTGGTAAGTGTATGTTGAATAAAATGGCCTTAGGTGATAATATATGTTAAGTAGGGGTGAAGAGTTTATGAGTCTATCGTCAAAAAGCTTGAATCTTTAAACCCAGTAACTCATTAAGACCTAATGCTCGTTTACAGTAACCCTACTCGGGAAAGATTAGAGTTACTTAGGTTATTGCGATAGATACCATATAAGTCATGAGCAAAGGAGGGTAGTGTCCAAGGAAAGGAGGTAAGCGTGAAGAAGCCTATCATCCAATTCAGTTAGGGAATTGAGGTGGAGAAGGGAAAGCATAAAAAGTCAGGTGGGATGGACGCATGCCTTTTTAAGAACAATGAATTCCTTAGTAGAAAGTAAAACTCCTGTTTTGAGCCTGTTTTTCAGAAAACAGGCTCAAAACAGGAGTTGGCAAAAAGCGGGAGGGACTGATCTTCCTAATCACGTTTAAAGTAAACGCAGAAAGAGGAGCCGTGATCCAGCTCACTAGTAACCTTTATTTTGGCCCCGGCATTGTCTATGATTTTTTTCACCATGTAAAGGCCAATGCCAGATCCGTCAACGTGGTCATGGAAACGCTTGAACATGGTGAAAAGCTGTTCCTGGTGTTCTTTGCTCATCCCTAAACCATTGTCTTTCACCTCCATTACCACATAATCTCCCTCCAGGTGGCAGGTAAGGGTGATTACCGGCCGCCGGCTGGGGGAGCGGTACTTGATGGCGTTAGACAACAGATTGTAGACAATACTGCGCAAGTTCTTCTTGGAAAAGGAAATAAAGGTCTGCGGCGGAATTTGGACCTCCAGGTGGGCATCGGCTTTTCTGATGCTGCGGTCCAGGTCCAAGGTTACTTCTCTGGTTACCTCCGCTAAATCAACGGTGGTCGCCTCAGGGCTGTTTTCATTCTGGAGCTTGGTGATCTCTGTCAGGTTGCCAATGGTCCGTTTAAAGCGTTCTACGGCCCCGTCCATCATGCCCATTATAAGCTTCACACTTTCGGTTTCCACGTTTTCTTTGGGCAGCTCAATCTGCAGTTCCCGTAGAAGCGCCTCAATGTTGTGGATGGGGGCCTTCAGGTCATGCGAAGCGGTATAGACAAAGTTGTCCAGGTCCTCAATTACCCTAAGCAGGTGGCTGTTGGTATCCTGCAGTTTCTCCTGGGTATCTTTCAGGTCAGACAAATCAATGAAGGAGCCCAGCACCCGGTGAGGGATCTGATACTCATTGTGCAGAATGTAGGCGCGGTTGTAAAGAGAGGCGTAAGAGCCATCGGCGCGGGCCATCCTGAACTCGTCAACCCATTGTTCCTGCCCCTGGTTGATGGCCTCGTAAATACCCTGCTTGATGCGCTCCCGGTCCATGGGGTGCACCTTCTCAAACCAGGCATTAATACCGTTGCCCATCTGGCCGGTGCTGTAGCCCAGAATGGTCTGCAGCGTCTCACTCCACCAAAGTTCATTGGAAATCAGGTTCCAGTCCCAGACCACGTCATTGGTGGCCATAGAAACCAACCTGAAGCGCTCCTGGCTGTCGGTGAGTTCTTTGGTGCGGTCGGCCACGCGGCCTTCCAGTTGGCTGTTGAGTTTAATCAGGTCTTCTTCGGCCCTCTTGAGGTCATCATAGGCCAAGTGGATCTTTTCCTCACTGATCTTTTTCTCCGTAATATCAGCCATGGTAATGGTGAGACCATTGCCCATTTTAGCACAAGCAATCTCATACCAGGCCTTTTGGCCGTTTATGTCAAGGTATTGTTCAAGGTGGAGTGGTTGCCCGGTTTCTACCACCTGAATGAATTTCTTGAATAACCCCGTTTTTTTCAGGAACGCCATCTCAGGTTGAATGCTGGAGTATAGCAGTTGGGCCTGTGATTTGCCAATAAGCTGCTCGGCCTGCTTGTTGAGCAGGGTCCACTTAAAGTCCACAATGACCTGTTCCTCATTCCGCACGGCCTGGAAAGCCATGATGTTGTTCAGAGAACTGTTCAAGACGCCTTGCACCACGTTGCTTAGGGTCTTAAGGGTAGTGATCTCTACAAAGCTAAGCACCACCCCGTCTTTGTTGCCGTTATGCTTGAGGTAGGGGATAATGCGCATGAGAAAATACTTGCCGTCATTGGTCTCCAGTTCCACCTCTACCTCAGCCAGCGAATTGTTCACGTGCTGTATATCTTCCAGTAACCGCGAGTACCTGAAATTATGGGATAAGTGGTGAATGGGCCGGCCCAGGTCAATATCAATGATATTGATAAGATTCCGCACCGTTGGCGTAAACTTACGGATGACCAGGTGGTGGTCCAGGAACAATTGCGCAATGTTGGAGCTCCGGATATAGTTATCCAGGTCTTCATTGAGTTCCTGTAGCTCCTTGATCTTAAGTTGATGCTCAGAGTTAACCGTGTGCAGTTCTTCATTCAGAGACTGCATCTCCTCATTGGAACTTTGCAGTTCCTCATTGGAAGACATAAGCTCCTCATTGGTAGACTGCAGTTCTTCATTTGAGGTACTCAGGTCCTGTACCGTAAGGTGCAGGTTTTCCTTGGCCTCCTTTAATTCCTGCTCCAGGGCAGAGAGCTGTTGGTAATACTCGGTGTCATCTGGGGCGGCAGCGCTGGCCTCCAGGTTTTTAAGCGACGGACTGGCCTGGCCAACCTCCTGCAACAGTACCAACAGCACCTTAGGCAGATCCTTTTCAATAGCAATAGGCTTCACCGATATCTGGACCCGTACGTTTTTCTTGTTCAGGTTTACCAATACCTGGCGACTTACGGTCCTTAGGTGCTTTAAGACCTTTCTAATATCAACACTCAGGGTGACGGCCAACTCTTTGGGCACCATGTGCAGGATATTGAGCTGGAGCCGTTTTTCCGGTAACTTAAGAAAGCGGTTATAGTCACCCAGGCCGTGCAGCAACTGGTAATTTTCATCAATGAAAAGACCAGTAACCTTAAAGTCTTCGGCCAGGGCGTCTACAAACAGATTGTTGTAGCGCGACAGCTGGTTGTTTTTAAAGGAGGCGCTATTGGCCTGGGAATAGGAGCCCCCTTGCTGGGTAACACCAAAGTTCTGCTGAATGCCTTTGCTTTCCTTTATCTTCTGGAAGAGCTTCCACTTACGGTTACGCTCCGTAAAGAACACTTTAAGGTCACCTATGTGCTCACTTGGGCCCAACAGCAAAAAGCCGTTCATTTTAAGGGCATAGGGGAACACAGACAGTACTTTGGCCTGTAAGTCTGGGTTAAAGTATATGAGCATATTGCGGCAGGTGATCAGATCAATCCGGCTAAAGGGCGGATCTTTCTGCAAATCATGCTGCGCAAACACCACCAGCCGCCTTATATGGTCTTTGATGGTGTATTTATTATGGCTGAAGGTGAAAAACTGAGACAGTCTTTCTGGGGAGATATCCTTGGAGATAGAGCTGGGGTAAATGCCCTTTGACGCTTGGGTAATGGCCCGCTGGTCTACATCCGTGGCAAAGAGTTTCACCAATGGCTCACGGCCCAGTTTCTCAAAGTTCTCCCAAAAGAGCATGGCCAGGGAATAGACTTCCTCCCCGGTGCTGCAGGCCGTAGCCCATACTTTTATGGTTTCGTCTTCAGGGGTATTGTTAATGATCTCGGGAATAGTCTCTTTCTCCAGCACCTCAAATGCCTCTTCATCCCTGAAAAACTTGGTTACTCCAATCAAGAATTCCTGGCAGAGAATCTTGATCTCAGCCGGGGTCTCATGGAGGTAATTAAGGTAATCTGTGAGGCTGTAGACCTTAAGGAGGTCCATGCGCTTTTGCAGCCTCCGGTAGATGGTGGCCTGTTTGTAGTTCTTGAAATTGGTCTGGGTATGGGTACAGATCAATTCCAGAATCTCTTCTAGTACCTTCTCGTCTTTTATTTCTCCCTCACTTCGCTCCACCAATTCTTTTACCAGCGGAATCTGGCGGGTGTATTCAATGATTTCATTGGGCATGCGCTCTGGTGTGAACACATAATCTACATACCCGGTCTCAATGGCACTTTTGGGCATGCCATCAAACTTAGCCGAGGCTGGGTCCTGCACCATAACCATTCCGCCGGCCTCCTTGATCTTTTTAACGCCTTTGGTTCCATCTGTGCCGGTGCCAGACAATACTATGCCAATGGCGTAGGGACCACGGTCTTTGGCCAGGGAATCAAAAAAGACGTCAATGGCAAAGTTAGGCTCCCTGGTGCGTACTTGGTCTGTGAGATGAAGGCGCCCGTTTTTAAGGGTGAGGGCCTTGCCGCTGGGCAGTACATAAATGCAGTTAGGCTTGGTGCGCATGTTGTCTTCTGCCTCCTGCACCTGCATTTGGGTGTGCTTGGTCAGCAGTTCCGCCATCAAGCTTTTATGGTCTGGCGAAAGGTGCTGAATGATGACAAAAGAAAAGCTGGAATTGCTGGGGAAATGATCAAACAATCTGTGAATTGCCTCTAAGCCACCGGCAGACGCGCCAATGCCAATGAGGTAATGATCAGTTTTAGGAGGAGTAAACGGCTTATTCTTAGATTGCATGCGGTAAATACGGACATTCTTTAGATTTTGGCTGAAAACGGCCAGACATCTAGTATCTTTCTTTTATTATCTTTTCCAGTACAGCCGCCTTCAAAAGGTCAGCCGCCTCCAGTTCCTCTTGTTTCCAGGGAAGGGAGGTGTTTTGCACAGTCTGCTGGTAGGTGGCGAAGGAATTGCGCGGGTGGTAGGTTTTTCCGTCTGGCTCCATCTGGATGGCATTGTCAGGATTACCTCCCCAGCTTATGGTCTGCAGCACCTCGGGCCTAAAGCCCAGGATATACTCGCCCTGTTCAAAGTTGATGGGAATCACCAACAGGCCACTGGCCACGTCTTTGTAATCTTTGGCCCGTACATATTGGGCCGGCAGCGTGTCTGATGCGAAGATGCGGTCTGAATTATTTCTCTTTAGCCAGTAAAGCAATTCTTTGATCTCCTGCGGAGTGGGAACCTGCCCAGTGGTCCAGACGCCTCCTTCAAAAATAACAGCGGCCCCTGATAGGTTAAAGAGTTCCTGCAAAAGCCCGTTGTCAGACGCCAGCACCTCTGCAAAGTTAGAGGTGGTGTAGATCTGTTCCAGTAGCTTGGCGTGAATGCCCCTCAAATGCGACCGAAGCTCTATGGCCACCTCCCGCTCCTTGGCAGCCAGTTGCACCGACACTACGTTGCACAGTAACTCCATAGCTGCCCGTACTTCAAAGCTGGGGTTCTTGGGTGTTTTATTATGGCAACTGATCAGGCCCCACAAGTGGTCATCAATGATTAGCGCTACAGACATAGAGGCCTGTACTTTTAGGTTGGTAAGATACTCTAAGTGCACGGGGGCTACACTTCGCAGCCTGGAATCAGACAAATCAGTGAATTGGTGCGTGGCAGGGTTGATGACCGGCAGCAGGCGTACCGGCTGGTAATCACGGGCCGGAATTAACCGGTAAGGCGTATTGAAATACAGGTCACGGGCCTGCTTGGGCACGTCAGAGGCCGGGAACCGGAGGTCCATGTAATCATCCATGTCCTCTTCCTTGCTTTGGCCAATCACAATGCCGTTCCAATTAGGGTCAAATTGGTAGGCCAAAACCCTGTCAAAACCGGTAAGCCTTTTAATCTCCTCGGTGACGATCTGGGCAATTTCCTGGGTGCTCCTTGATTGCTTAAAGAGCGAGGTGATGTGCTTGATTTCCTGGTAAAGGGCCATAAACGAATCATGGCCTACGGGTTGCACGTTTTCCTCCAGCTCCAGCAGGATATATTCCGGCTTTTGGTACACCTGGCCAATAAAGTGAATCTCTTTGGAGGCTCCTTTTAAGGTCAGGTGAAAAGGTATTTTATTGCGGCTGTTTTGGGTTTCAAATTTGGCTTGCAGCACCTCAAACTGGCCAGGGACCAGGTAGTCTGCAATGGGGTTGCCAAGAATCTCATTAACGGGAATACCAAGAAACTGCTCCAGATTCTCACTTACCTGCACCAGGCGCAGGCTTTGCTTTTCCAAGACCAGCAACAGCCCGTGCGGCTGAATCAAATTGACCAGGTGCAAAGGAATGCTTCCGCAAAGCGCAGAGTCATAGTTCTTCTCAATATTTACGCCAAGGGAGGCTTTTTTACTTTCCATAGTGGGGTAGGGCAACAGGGCACGCATTCAACAGGGGCTACCTAAACCTAAACAGCCCATTTATAATTTTGTTGGCAGAGCCCTTAGTTGGTTTCCCCGCTTTAAGCTCTTCATCTTACTGGCTATCTTATAGAAGGTAACGGGCAAAATAATAAACAATGTACAATGATATGTTAAATTAAGCAAGTTGGCAGGGAGGAGCAGCTGCCTGCCATCCACACATGCCCACTTCCAAAATCTACTCATGCCTTGCCGGCAAACGCCTGATTAGCGATCACTTATCTGGCAAGGTAAGTGATTGCTATTCCTTAAATACCTTAACCTTCCCTCTTTAAAGAAAAGTATTTGTACAAGGGAAGCTGTGCGTCTTACGCCCCGGTAGCCCACAAGTTTCTGGTTTAGGGCTGTTTTCAGAAAAACGGGCTTAAAACGGCCTGCCGGTATTACGGCAGGCCTTTGCCTGCACCCTAAAACAGGCTACAAAACAAAGTGTGCTAAAAACCGGTATCTATGGCTGTATTCACCAATGGCAATGTGGCATGGACGCACCGTTTAGAATTGAACATGATTTTCTGGGTGAAAAAGAGATCCCCAACACTGTGTATTATGGCGTGCAGACGCTAAGGGCCTTAGAGAACTTCAATATCACAGGCATCACCAACGCCTCTGAGCCCCTCTTTATCCAGGCGTTTGCCTACGTGAAGAAAGCGGCGGCCATGGCCAACTGTGACCTGGGAGTCCTGGACCCTAAGTTAGCTGACGCCATCATGTTCGCCTGTGATGAGCTCATAGCTGGCAAGTACCATGACCAGTTTGTAACTGATTTGATCCAGGGTGGGGCCGGTACTTCTGTGAACATGAATGCCAATGAGGTGATTGCCAATATTGGCCTGGAATACCTGGGTCACCAAAAAGGGGAATATGATATTCTGCACCCCAATAACCACGTCAACTTCTCCCAGTCTACCAATGATACGTACCCTACGGCCTTGATGCTGGCCATCCATTTAAAGCTGGATGCCTACCTCAAAGCCCTCGCAGATCTACGCAAGGCCTTCCTGAGAAAATCAAAGGAGTTTGACCGGGTTTTAAAAATGGGGCGCACCCAACTGCAGGATGCCGTTCCGATGACCCTGGGCCAGGAGTTCCATGCCTTTGCCACCACCGTAAATGATGATGTGCTGCGGCTGCGCGAGGCCCAGCGGAAATTAACCGAGTGTAATATGGGTGCCACGGCCATTGGTACCAGCATCAACGCCCCGGCCGGTTACCCAGCGCTTTGTACCCGTTACCTGGCAGAGATCACCGGCTTCCCGATGGTGTTGGCCCCCGATCTGGTGGAGGCCACCTCAGACATGGGTACTTACCTGCATGTGTCTGCCATGTTGAAACGGAGCGCGGTTAAAATCTCCAAGATCTGTAATGACCTGCGGTTGCTGGCCTCAGGGCCCAGGGCAGGCTTGAACGAGATAAAATTGCCGCCCATGCAACCGGGTTCCTCCATAATGCCCGGCAAGGTGAACCCGGTTATTCCGGAGGTAGTGAACCAGACGGCTTTTTACGTGATAGGCGCCGACGTGACAATCTCCATGGCCGCCGAGGCCGGGCAGTTGCAGCTGAATGTGATGGAACCGGTTATTGCCTTTAGCCTATTCACCTCTCTCAACTACATGACCCGGGCGGTAAATACCCTTAGGGTAAAATGCGTAGACGGAATTACCGCCAATGTAGAAACCTGCAAAGAAATGGTTATGCACAGCGTTGGCATTGTGACGGCCTTAAACCCCATTCTAGGATATGAAACCTGTGCTAGCATTGCCAAGGAAGCATTGGCCACCGGTAAATCCATCCACCAGATAGTAGTGCAAGAGCGCCGCCTGTTGGACCAGCAGAAGTGGGATGAAATTTATTCCTTTGAGAATATGATCCACCCGGTGTTCATTAACAGGTAAGGCCGTTTTTGCGTTTTGAGCCTGTTTTGGACAAAACAGGCTCAAAACGCAAAAGATTAATACATGCAACAGAGAGACTTAAGGGAATCTGGCAGGCAGCTCAAGGCTTTTTTGTTGAAGGGAAAAGCCAAAAGTGCGGGGAGGAATGAATACCATCCTGGAAACTAAAAAGCAGCATTTTGCCTTATGAGAGAACACCGTACTTCTGGTCTCTACCCAAAATAAATGTCAGTACTGGAACACTCTCTTTTTGAAAAGCTTCCCCCCTGGAACCAGGCCGAGATTCTGGCGCAAAAGGGGAGAGAATTAGCGCAACGGCAACACCTGGATTGGCCATTACCCTGTTCTCTTTAGATAACCGTTTGGTAGAGGTGTGGTCCAGACAAGAGCTTAAGATCATCAGTTCCTTTAAAGCTACCGCCCTTCCCCTGGCTATTTATGAGCCTTATCTTAAGGCTATTGAAGTACCTGAAGCCTGAGCCAGTAGTTGAGATTGGCGGCTCTGCTCCATAATCCATTCCTGGGCATCTTCCTGGCTTAAAAAGATGTGGGTTTCCAGTTTTTCCTGCAGTTCTGGCATTTTTTGCACCAGATCACTAATGCGGTAAATATCCATCATGTCATAACTGGCGGGACTAACCACGTACGCAATGGTGAATTTGTCATCCCGGGCCAGAAGAGGGTACACTTGCTGGGCCAGAAAGTTCTGGGAAGAGATGTCCAGGTACAGGATTTTACGGCTGTCTGAAATCAGAAACCGAACCTGATAGTCCTCCAACAATTTAGGCAGTTGTTCTACCGTAGATTTAAACTCACTGTTATCTGGATGTTTAAGCCAGACAAGACTGAGGTATTGATTCGCCCGTGAAACCTCAATAATGACCAGGTCATTCTCTAGGAGCGTAGTGAGCTGAAACATAAAAAAATAAAGAGCCTGGTTAAGGCAAATAAGTAAAAATCAAACCAATTTCTTACTTCTGGATTAGGGTAAATCTTTGGTAATGTGCAAAGATCGCAGGTTATGAAGGATTTAAAAAATAAACAACGAAGTATCTTAAATTTGATGATGTTTTAGGATTAAAACAATGTTAATCTAAAATGATAGAATTCTTAGTCCTATCCCTTTCTTAAAAAAATGAGGCTGGCTTTTCTTCTAGGAGAGCCAGCCTCATTTTTTTAAAGCCTTTGAGTCTATTTAATGGTAGCTGCCAGGGTGAGTGCGTCTGAAACCAACCCGGTGCTTCGGTTATAGTGGCCGTAGCGTAATTCAAGGGTATTCAATTTGCTGATATGGAATATACCGGAGGCAGAATTAAACCTCACGTTAACGCCAAACAAATGGCTGCTGAATTCAGAGAGGTCATAGTCACTGGTATAGAATTCCTCCTGGGCGGTATGCTCCCGGTACGGGGCAAAATAGTCAGCGGCAGTTTGGGTGTAAAACCGGTAAAAGGGACTGACAGACAGAAAAGGGGTGACTTTATAAGGGACTTCCAGTTCTGCGGTATGGGCCGAAATGCCCCAGTCATCTTGGTAAAACCGGTAAAAAGACCTTAGCAGAATACGGTCTGTGGCAAAGAAATTGAACCGGGCCCCAATAGGAAGCTTTGACCGGCTGTCTGGCAGCTTCTCTACATGTACAGAGTTGTCTTGAAAGTAAACGCGCTGGTACGGAGTGGCTAACTGACCCGTTTGGTGGGCCAGGTCCAGGATAAAGGCTACCTGCATGCGCTGGTTAATAACCTGGGCTAAGGTAAAGGAGCCGTTGTAAGAGTTCCGCGGATTGGTGCCATGCGCATCTGGGTTGTCAATACGGCCGGAAGGGGTTTCCAGGGTGCGCAACTCTATAGGATAAATCATGCTCCAACTATCCAGAAAGGCACTTAACCCTATCCCAAATTCCCGGTTACGGTCTTTAGAGTACCGGGTATAGTTGACATTCACTCCCTTTGAAAAGTAATCATATTCAGTAGACACCGAAATACCTGCCCCCACAGCGTAATTCCTGTCGTCATCTTGCATGGTCCAGTTCAGAGAGGGATAAATGCGGTTGTCTGCCGCTGAGGCGGAAGAGATGGTGGTAGGGTCAATGAGATCTGAGGAGGCAGAAGAGTAATGGTCAAAGCCCAGCTCAAACCGAAAGGAGTGCAACCGGTTCCGGAAATCCCCTTTGGTCATGGTGATGTCAAAGGTGGTAGCAATGTCAGTGAGTTCTTCAGTGCCAATACCGCCGGTTACCGCAGAATGGTTACCGTCTTGGGAATAATAGCTGGTGACAAAGTTGATTTCCTCCGTTTTGAGTTTCCGGCTCCTAAAAATGGTGCTGTCAGGCGCTGATGGGGCGGTTTGCGCAAAGGAACTGAGAATGGAAAGGAAGAAGAACGAGGCGGACAGATAGATCTTTTGCATGGGTCAGGGTTAGTTACAGCCGCAGCCACCGCCGGTTTTGCCACCGTTCGCCCCAGAGGCCCCCTCACGGTACAGCAGGAAGTTCATCTCGGTTTTCTGCACCTTTCGGGCTGCCAGGCCCATTTCAGCGTCATTCAGGTACATCTTGTTGTATTCCTTTACGCTCTGGCATGAATAAATGCTCCCTGCTGCTAAAAGCAGAAGCCCTACCATGGCCTTTTTTTTGAAGATCATCTGTTTAACCGTATGTTATGAGAACAATGAACGTGGTTATAGTCATCCACCAGAATGCAGGCAATGTCTCTCATTTGATTGATGAGTTCCAGGCCTACTTTCACCCCCATCACCATGACGGGGGTGGCCATGGCGTCTGCCAATTCAGCATTGGGGCAGATGATGGTCACGCTCTTTATTCCTGTAACGGGTAACCCGGTTTTTGGATTAATGGTGTGGCTATATTTTTTACCGTCAATGACCACGTACTTTTCATAGTTGCCTGAGGTGGCCACGGCCATGTCTGAGATATTGATCTGGGAGAAGGGTGTTTGCTTGGCGTTGGGGTCGGCAATGCCAATGGTCCAGGGCTGACCGTTGGGTTGGGAGCCCCAGGCGCTCAGGTCACCGGCGGCGTTGACAATACCGCTTTTCACCCCCATATGCTTTAACACGGCTTTGGCCCGCTCAGCGGCATAACCTTTGCCAATACCGCCAAAGCCTATGCGCATGCCAGGGTATTTCAGGAAAACGCTTTTCTCTTTGGGATTAAGCAATATGTTCTTGTAATTGACCAGGCGTACCGAAGCTTTCGCTACTTCAACAGAAGGCAAAGCTGTCATATGTTGGTCAAAGTTCCAAAGGCTCTTGTCTACGCCACCGTAGGTGATGTCAAAGGCGCCCTGGGTCAATTCTGAGATGCGGAGCGACCGGTAAATGAGGTCGTAGACTTCGGGGGAGGGGATGACCGGGGCAAGGCCGGCCATGGCGTTAATGTGATTGGTCTCGCTGGTATCTGCGAAAGTAGTGAGTAGCGCCTCAATGCGCTGGATTTCAGCTATGGCTGCGTCCAGGGCCGTGTTAGCTTCTCCTTCAGAGGCGCCTTGCACGGTCAATTCAAAACGATTGCCCATCAGCTTCTGCACCCGCCGATATAAGCGGTTGGTCAGCTCCTGATGGGCAATGGCTGGTGTCACGTATTTATTTTATGGTTTGTAGCTGGGCAATAAAGCCTTGGGCTTCCTTGGCCGGAATGCCTTCCCAGCGCTTCACAACCTTACCATTTTCATCCAAAAGAATGGTTAGCGGGAAAACACCGGTTTTGTTGTACTGTTCGGCTAGTTTCTCATTCAGGCTTTTTTGCTTGGGGTCCAGCTGGTGCTTTTTCTGTCTCGGGAAATCAGCGTTCACTAGCACCAGGTTCTGGGCCGCATATTCCTGAAAAGTAGGATTCTCAAAAATCTCCTTTTCCATTTTGATGCAGGGCCCGCACCAATCTGAACCAGAGAAGTTCACCAGAATGTATTTATGGTTTTCCTTAGAAAGCTTTTTGGCCTGCTCCAAATCTTTCACCCAAGCCGGAGGCCCAAAAGTAAACAAACCACTGAAAATTAAAACAAGTAGGTTCATAGTTTTAAATTTAAGATAAGGTATAAAAAGATTTGGACTGATGGCAAGGTTTGTCAGGCCGCTGCTACTTTACAGACAATTCTACCAATTCTCTAGTTCCAGGGCTGCCTAACTGCTAATGACAATACCGTGCCAAAACCCAAAGAGAGAAAAAGTATAGAGGAGTATATCTAATTGATACTAAACGATTTGATTTGAATCTAGGTCCGCAAGTTTTTCAAATAGACCGCATTCGCCACTGTAAATTTGAAATTGGACCAATTCCAGTTATCTAGACCTCAATACTTGATTCTGAACGAAAGGAAAATGGTTGTTAGAGGCTCACCGTTAGGAGGGTTGTCAGCAAAAGGAGAGAGGGTAAGCCTGGGAGTTGAGATGGTAAAGGAAGACGGCTTTTCCTTTGAAATTTCCTTTTCTGTTTTAAGCCTGTTTTACCAAAAACAGGCTTAAAACAGAAAAGCTACACTAAGCCTTTTTTGCGCAAGGCCCAGAAGCCACCCATAAGCACCCAAGCCGGCCATAGGTAACACAAGCCCACCACCAGGGTGAGAAACAACTCCCAGCCCGTCCCGAAGGCATTGTAAAGGCGGGTACTCAGGCCAATGCGCTCCGTGAAGCTCATGGGCACCAATTGGTAAATACTCAGCCTGATGGTACTGTACGAGGTCTGGTCTTGGAGATAGCGCATTCTGGCCTCTGCACTTTCAATCTCCTCTCTTACCGCCTGAATCTGTTGCTCTACTTCAAAGATTTCTTTGAGGTTCTTGGCCTGAGCCAATAAGGCCAGATATCGTTCCT
Organism: Rufibacter soli; assembly: GCF_054781795.1. Classification (NCBI taxonomy): domain Bacteria; kingdom Pseudomonadati; phylum Bacteroidota; class Cytophagia; order Cytophagales; family Hymenobacteraceae; genus Rufibacter; species Rufibacter soli. The sequence goes on from NZ_BAAGTS010000002.1 coordinate 1,295,435, forward strand.
CTACTTTCCGTTTAGCCTGAATTCTAGCCTGTACATCAACGTACTCAAGTCCCACGTCATCTGAGGTAAGGTTACTGTAATCTAGTTTTACACTTTCCTTTTGCAACTGGTCCAGCAAGCGGGAGAATTGGGCCGGCCTTACCCGTATCACAAAATCGGTTTGCTGTTCGTCGCCGCTACTGGTTTGGCTGGTATTGGTTAACAACGCATCTGTCTGGCGAACGGCCTGCTCAATGCGTTGGGTGCTGCCCTGCAGGTCCTTTACTTTAAACCTCACTTCGGCATTCTTGATGAGCAAGGAAGCGGGCGCTTTTGCTGGATCCTGCTTTTCATTGGTTTCAGGCGAGGCAGAAGCCTCAGCGGTGGCCATCTCCATGTCTTTTGAAAGAGAAGGATTTTGGGAGGATTCACAGCCGTTGAGCACTAAAGTTGTGCAGCAGGCCAGCAAAACAAAATAGTGATTGAATGAAGTTTTCATAGGCAGGTAGGTTTGCCCTTAATCCCCTCAGGTACAGAAAGTAACCCGCCCAGCTGCCAACAATAAACACAGGTGTAAACTCGTTTCGAGCCTGTTTTTTCCAAATCAGGCCCGAACCAGAATTGACTGTTTAGACATAAAAAGAGGGAGCCTGACAGGGCTCCCTCTTTAGAAATTTATGGTCAGGCTTGCGCCAGCCTATGTTTTACAGACGCGTGATTTGCGCACCCAAAGCGTTCAGGCGGCCGTCAATGTTCTGGTACCCGCGGTCAATCTGCTCAATGTTGTGGATCACGCTGCGGCCTTCGGCAGAAAGCGCGGCAATCAGCAACGCCACCCCAGCCCTGATGTCAGGAGAGGTCATGGAGATACCGCGTAACGGCACCTGCTTGTTCTGGCCAATTACGGTAGCGCGGTGCGGGTCACAAAGGATGATCTGAGCACCCATGTCAATGAGCTTGTCCACGAAGAACAAACGGCTCTCAAACATCTTCTGGTGAATGAGCACGGTACCTTTGGCTTGGGTAGCCACCACCAGGGCAATGCTCAGCAAATCTGGGGTGAAACCAGGCCAGGTGTGGTCAGAAACAGTTAAGATACTACCGTCAATGTACGTGTCAATTTCATAGGAATCCTGGGCTGGGATGAAAATATCGTCCCCGTGGAATTCCATGTTGATGCCTAACCTGCGGAAGGTATCTGGGATTAAGCCCAACTCTCTGATCTGCGCGTTTTTGATGGTGATCTCAGAACCCGTCATTCCGGCCAGGCCGATAAAAGACCCAATCTCAATCATATCTGGCAGCATGCGGTGCTCGGTACCACCCAGGCTTTCCACGCCTTCAATGATAAGTAGGTTAGAGCCAATGCCGCTGATCTTGGCACCCATGCGGTTCAGCATCTTGCAAAGTTGTTGCAGGTAAGGCTCACAGGCGGCGTTGTAGATGGTAGTAATGCCTTCGGCCAGCACGGCAGCCATTACAATATTGGCCGTACCCGTTACAGAGGCCTCATCCAGCAGCATATACGTGCCTTTCAGGTTTTTGCCTTCCAGGTGGTAGAAGCTGTCATTGGCGTCATAGGTGAACTTGGCACCCAGTTTCTCAAAGGCCAGAAAATGCGTATCCAGTCTTCTGCGACCAATTTTGTCTCCGCCGGGTTTAGGCAATTTTGCCACCCCAAAACGAGCCAGCATAGGACCCAGAATCATCACAGAGCCTCTAATGGCACGAGCCTGCTCAATGAACTTGTCTGTGGTGAGGTAGTCTAGGTTGACGTTCTCTGCCTTGAAAACATAGGTGTCCGGAGCAGTCTGCTCCACGTCTACGCCCATGTCCCGTAACAGCTCTATCAGCTTGTTGACGTCCCTGATGTTGGGGATATTGGAAATAACTACTGGCTCTGCCGTGAGCAGAACCGCGCAAAGAATCTGTAATGCCTCGTTCTTCGCCCCCTGGGGGGTAATTTCGCCGTGTAAAGTACGGCCGCCTATTACTTCAAAAGACGCCATGCGTTCTTATTTATTCTTACTTCGGTTTTGATTCTGATTCTTGTTGCTCTTGTACTTCTGCTCCCTAGGGTCCCGTTGTTCCCGCTGAAAGGTGTTGTTGGGGCCTTGCTGGGTTTTGATGTTGCTTTCAAACAAACCGCCTTTTTCCACCAGGGCCAGGTCAAGATCCAGCTCCCCTTTAGATAAGTCACGCAGGTTTTCCATGATCACCTGGTCAGAGACGCTGTCTTTGTTGTAGGTGCGGTAAAGCACTTTCATAAGCTTGCCCACCGAGATAATGGCGGCTTCGCGCTCCTGCGGATCATTGATCTGCTTGGCCTTCTCAATCAGGCGCTCCAGGTTAGAGCCGTAGTGTTTGTATTTGGGGGTCTGGCTAGGGTAGTCTACGCGCTGGGGCTTCTCATTGAGGTACTCCATGGCGCTAAGGGTATAAGGCGCATCCACGTCCAGCTTACCGTCAGACATAACATATAAGTGGTTCCAAAGGGTTTGCTGAGCATCCTGGATGTCTTTCACGTTGGGGTTTAGCCTTCCCATCAGGTTCACCAGCAGCTGGGCCAATTGGGTGCGTTTGGTACGATCCTCCACTGTAAGAATGTACTGCACAATGTTTTGCACGTTGCGGCCGTACTCCCGCAGCAATAGCTCTTGTTTAAAAGTGGAACTGGCTACCATTTAGTTAGGTGTTTTGCAAGGTCAAAAATAGGGAAAATTAGTTGTTTGTTGTTAGTTGTTCGTTTTTAGGAGGAAATTAAAGAGAGTGTCTTTAAACCAAAAGGTGAGAGGCTTCTGATTGTTTTGGGCCTGTTTTTGAGAAAACAGGCCCAAAACGGAATATCATATTTATCAGAATCTAATAACTAACAACTAATCGCCGACAACTAAGAAGCGTGTATTTTCAGTTTGGCGAAGCTCAGGAGCAGGGTTTTCTCGCCCACACCTTCAAAATCAATGATGGCCTTGGTAGAGTTGCCCTGGGTGTCCATCTTGGCCACCACGCCAAACCCGAATTTAGGGTGCTCTACGCGCATACCCGCCTGTAGGTTAGACGTGTCACTAGGCGTAAAGTCAGCAGATGGGGTGTAGGACGGGGCCGCGGCGGGTTTGCGGGCCGGGGTGATCAATTGCGCCGCCGGTGTTTTGCGCTGCAGCACTTTCTCAAACGGACCGCGCTCGTCCCCGAACTTGAAGTTCAGGTACGTGGGGTCAATTTCATCTATGAACCGGCTTTTCTCGGCGGCCCGCAGGTTGCCCCACTGGTAGCGGCTGGTGGCGTAGGAGAGGGTCAGCTTCTTTTCGGCGCGGGTTATGGCTACATAGAACAGACGGCGCTCCTCCTCCAGATCAGCGCGGCTTTGCAGCATCATCTGGCTGGGGAACAGGTTCTCTTCCATACCCACAATGTACACGTTCCTAAACTCCAGACCCTTAGCCGAGTGAATGGTCATCATGGTCACGTACTCGCCTTCCTCTTCCTTCTTGGTATCAGAGTCGGTGAGCAAGGCAATGTCCTGCAGGAACAGGGCCAGTGAGTTGTCTTCCTTCTCCGGGTCATCCACAAACTCCTTGATGGCGTTCAGCAATTCCTGGATGTTCTCATAGCGCGCCAAGCCTTCCACAGACTTATCTGAGTAAAGGTCATCTACCAGACCTGAGTGCTTGGCAATGTAGGTAGCGGCCTCAAAAGCGTCCTTCTGCTCGGCCATCACGGCAAAGCTCTTGATCTTGGTAGCGAAGTCCTGAATAGCTACCCCGGCGCGGCCGCCCACCAATTGGTTGGCGTTGCTCACCACCTCCCAAATGGAGTGGTTCATCTCATTGGCCGTAACAATGAGTTTCTCAATGGTGGTGTCCCCAATGCCGCGCTTGGGGTAATTGATCACGCGGCGTAGGGCCTGTTCGTCATTGTGGTTGATGGCCAGGCGCAGGTAAGAAATTAAGTCTTTGATCTCCTTGCGTTGGTAGAAAGACAAGCCGCCCACAATGCGGTACTTGATGTTCATCTTGCGCAGGGCCTCTTCCATCGCCCGTGACTGGGCGTTGGTACGGTACAGGATGGCAAAGTCCTCATAGGAGAGGTGGTGGTTCATCTTTTCCTCAAAGATAGCGTGCGCCACCAGCTTGCCTTCCTCATTGTCTGAACTGGCCTTGATCACGTCAATGAGCTGGCCCTCCTCGTTTTCTGAGAATACGCTCTTGCGCAGCTGCGCCTTGTTGTTCTTGATCACAGAGTTGGCCGCCTTCACAATGTGTTGGGTAGAGCGATAGTTCTGCTCTAACTTAAACACCTCCAGCTCTGGATAATCCTTCTCAAAGTTGAGGATGTTACTGATATCGGCGCCCCTAAAGGCGTAGATACTCTGGGCATCATCCCCCACCACGCAGATATTGCGGTCCTTAGCTGATAGTTTTCTGGTGATCAGGTACTGGGAGTAGTTAGTATCCTGGTACTCATCCACCATGGCGTACTTGAAGATGTGCTGGTATTTGTTGAGCACGTCCAGGTGGTCTCTGAAGAGTACGTTGGTATTGAAGAGCAAGTCGTCAAAATCCATGGCGCCGGCCTTAAAGCAGCGCTCAGCGTAGGTCTTGTAAATCTGCCCTATTTTAGGTCTTAATGCGGCCTCGTCATCGGCCTGGATAGCTGGGTCCCGTAGGTACTGGGCTACGGAGATGAGTTTGTTTTTGGCCGAGGAGATCCGTCCCAATACCATGTTGGGCTTGTAGAGCTTATCGTCCAGGTTCATCTCCTTCACAATGTTCCGGATGAGCGTTTTAGAGTCATCAGAGTCATAGATGGTGAAATGGCTGGGGTAGCCTATCTTCTGGGCTTCTGAGCGAAGGATACGGGAGAAGATAGAGTGGAAGGTACCCATCCAGAGGTTCTTGGCCTCGGGGCCTACCACTTTCTCAATACGGGCCCGCATCTCCTTGGCGGCCTTGTTGGTAAAAGTAAGGGCCAGGATATTGAACGGATCTACCCCTTTGCTAAGCAAATGGGCAATGCGGTAGGTGAGCACTCTTGTTTTACCGGAACCAGCGCCGGCAATAATCATACAAGGGCCCTCAGTATTTAAAACAGCGGCTCGCTGTGACTCATTCAGAAGTTTCAGGTAATCCATGCGCTACTAATCGTTCTTTCTAAGGAAGACTACAAAATTAAGCAATTATGCCCGTATTCACAGACGGTCTCACCAGGTAAAGGAAGCCGCCCCCAGATTTGAGCTAAAATGATTTTTGGGCTTGAAAGGGGCGGGCCCGGGAAGTTCGTTGAAACTTCCCGGGCCCGCCCCTTTCAAGTTCTTCACTCAGGAAGAACATACCAACCGTTAAAGTGGTTTCTTAACCTGGAAGGAAACGGTTTTGCTTCCGGGTAAACCACCGGCGGTGATTCCCTGCACCAGTATGGTATAGGTGCCTGGTTGATCTGCCGTGTAAAAGTGCATACTGGCTTTGCCCTGGCTGTCAGTGTCTGCCGTGGGGTTCCAATACAGTAAGTTTCGCCAGTCTGGGAGGCGGCTATTTTTTTGTTCCTCGGTTTCATAAGTAGGGGCGTAGAACTCGCGTTGCAGTTGAAGGCCGTCATACTCCTGTAACAGGGCTTTAGGGTCTAAAGGGAAATTAGCCAGGTCTCCTTTGTAGGTAGTAAAACTGACTACCCCCGGAGAAGCCAGGGACCCCGTAAAGAAGTTACTGGTTACCACGTCCAATCTCTTTATTTTCAAAGGATCAAAGGCCATGACTTCATTAATATTAAACACCGGTATGGCATCTATCAAGACCAGAGGATCTTCCTGAAAAAACAACTTCCGCTGATGGTCCATCACCCTGAAATGGAACCCGTCTTCCCGCTTTCTCACCATGACGCCTGGCACGTATTCGCGCAGCACCTCTTCCAATACCTTAAACCGGGTGAAATTATCCAGGAAGTATAGTTGATTGGGTGCTCCATAGATAGGTAAGGTGTCTATGGCTGGGGCTTTAAATTGGTTTAGATACTTTTCAAAGTAAATGTTCTGGGCCTGGATGTCTATGTGGCGTAAGGAAAGCGCTTGGCCTAGGTTTTCTGCCACATCAAAGAAGGGAAGGGGCCGGGCCGCATAGGTTTCTGAGAAAGGATTGCTTAACTCAAAGCTATAGGTGCTGTCTTTCCGGAAATTGGTCTGCAGGATTACCTCCCTTGGCCCGTAGAAATCCTTCACATCAAAAAGGACGTTTCCGTCTACTCCGCTTACGTTCGTATTGAATTTTACCTGTTTGCCCGGCGAGGCCAGAAAAGTTCTTATTCCTTTGGCAGGGGCTCCGGTGGCTCTATCCTTGACGGTAGCCTGCACCAGGTGGCCGTTAAATTCTGGGAGAAAGGAATAGGTGGGGGTGGTTTGTCCCAGCACGCTTTGCCAGGTAAACCGGGTCCAACCGTGGGTTAGCATCAGGTTGTCCAGGTCTTGGTCTGCCTGTGGGCCTTTGTTTTCCAGGTAAGCAGCGGCATTCTCAATACTTCCTTTCAGATCAGAACTTAACCATAAAAAGGCCTTTATGTCATTGCTGCTGGCGGGGAGGCTATCTGTTTTGAAAACAGACACCGAAAGATTGGCGGGAGTGGCCATGCCGGGCCGGGCGCTGGAAAGAAGCGTAAGCGTCACTTTTTCCCGTACTCCCACTTGGTTATGCGAGAGGGCGGCGTCAATCTCTAACTGTTCTGTTGGCCTTTTAAAGTATAGACGTTCCGCTACCGGTTTTTTCTGACTGTTAAAAAGGGTGAAGTGGGTGATACCTGCCAACAGGGAATCTTTCTTGACGAAAAAGCGGGTTTTGCCGTTCTCTATCAAACCCGTGGCCGCCAGTACCACCTGTTGCCTGGAGTGGCCCAACAGATACACCTGTTCTGCCTGCTGGGTGTTAGATTGGGCAGAAATAGTGAGCATTTCAGGCGCGTCTGAAGTAACTTCTAAGGTGTAGCCGTACACCAGAATAGCAGGCAACTTCTCCTGCAATACCTTTCCATTGGCAAAACGGGCTATGGCGGTATATTCTTCCCCAAGCACCGGGGTGAAGGTGAAATGCCAAATTCCGTTTCTGGCGGAGGCGAAGGAGGCGATTACTTTTCCCTGGTTATTGAGGATTTCACCCTGACAGTCTGCGCCTTTACCGGTTTTCTGGTTTAGCGCCTGGAAGGCTACCTTGCCCCTCAAACCATTCACCAAATTTCCGCCTTCCGGGAAGAACCGGAGCGAGAAGGCACTGGAATCTTTCTGCTGCCTAAGGCCCAGAGGCTGAAAGGTATTGATAATGGTCACCTGTTGGTGGAAATAAAACTCCGGACTGAAATTTTTCATCCAGTTGGTATAGGCCCGGAGGGTGTAATAGCCAGACGGTAAGGTAACCGGCAGCGCAAAAGACCCGCTGCCCGCTCCGTTCTTAAGGTCAATCTTGCCTTGTAAAACGGGTTTATTAGTGCCATCCAGCACTTCTACATACGCTACCTTGCTCAGATCTGAAGGCCGGTGGTGCGTTCCTTCCACGTTGTACAGCTTCATCCACATGACCTCGCCGCAGACATAAGCGGTTCTATCTAAATGGACAAAGAGTTTTTCCTGGAGGTTTTTTTGCTGGAACGCTTTGAACTGGGGTTCTAAAGAGGCAAATGAGGTGAGTTGCGCCCAGGCAGAGAGGGAGGTTCCGGTTACCAGCAGAAATCCCAGCAGGAGGCTATAAAGGGAGGTTCGGGTGTTGAGGGTCATGGGGAAACGAGAGCAATTAAACTGGGATGGATAATCTGAGGGTTCTTGAGGCAGGCTCATGATTAGATGCTTATTGCCAGTAGGAGGGCCTTGTTTTAGTACCGTACACACGGCAGTCAACGCACATAGAAGCAGCTCCTGAATACCCAATGATGCCGCCTTGCTCAGATACTACTACTGAAACAGGAGTATAGAGTGGGGAAGAGAAGTACTCGCCTAGTTTGTTTAAAGGAATAGTGTCTAACTCACAGTAGGCGGTGTAAGGTCGCCAATCGCCTGGCAGTTCTTTTCTAGCTACAAAGATTCTCTTTTCAGACCCTGCCCCAGCAGTGATAAAGCCAATTACAGGTTCTGCCGGGTCACTTAACGAGGTGATATTGCCCGTTAGCTGAGTTGGAAGCGGATCAAACAGGGTTCCTATATTCTCTGTGTTTTTCTGTAGGGCTTCATAGTATTCATAGGCCTCCTTAGAAAGCGCAAATTGCTTTAGCAGAATGCTGTACTTGTTTTTAATTTTATCTGAGCCGGAATGGAGTTTATGCAGCGGGAATTTGCTTATCACATCCTGGCTTAGTTTAGTGGAGTTGGCAATATAAATCTTATTGCTTTTATCTTCCCGCCAGCACAAATAGATATCATTTTCTATGGTACGAGCCTCCATTTTGCCGTTTTTGTACTCAAACTGAGAGTAATAATAGGGGGTGTATTCCCAGGTTTCTTCAAACTCCCAACGGTAATATCTGGAATTGTTCAGCGGATCTCGGGTATCTACAAAGAACTGGAGACCATCCTTATCTGCCTGCCAGGTAATGTTCTCTATGGGAGGCGTAGTTTTCACGGCCACATATTCTGAGGCATATTCCTTATTGCCTGTTTTTATATACAGCCGGTATCTTTTACTGGGGTTGGCTTGGAACTTAGCCAGTGTGTAGGTGCCCGTCTGGGTTTCCTGTAGGGTGAATTTGGTCCCATTTTCTTCCTCTACCCGTACCACGGCGCCTTTTTCTAAAGCTGGGTTTTTGGTTTCAGAAATATTCTGGGAACGGGAAAGTTTTATGACCGTGGGCCCGTTGGTATTAATAAAGCCGTTCACCACCAGAAATTTGTTGGGCTGGTCAATCACCTCCGGGGAATAAGGCTCTTCACAGGCGGTAAGAAACAAAGTGGCCAGCAGGAAAAGCGTACTCTTCCCATATTTTAAAAAGAGATTCATCAGAATTTGAAGTTATAGGTAATGGTAGGGATAGGTTGTCCGAAGATGGACAACTTGTACCCGTTGATTTTTCCGTTTTCGGTCCTGAAATACACAGAGTAGGGGTTTTTACGACCCGTTAAATTATAGACGGCCAGGGTCCAGGAACTGTGCGCCAGTTTCTTAACCTTATGGTTGCCCTCTATGTTCATAGCGAAATCTACCCGGTAATAATCTGGCACACGGTACTCATTGCGGCCTGAGTAGAAGATACGCATGGCGTTTCCGTCTGTGTATTTGGCTATGGGCAAAGTAATGGGGCGGCCGGTACTGTAGGTGAAGTTAAGGGAGGTACTGAACCGCTGGCTGAACCGGTAATTGCTGATAAGGGTAAAGTCATGCGGTTTGTCAAAGTTACTGGGGTAGAATTTTCCCTGGTTGATCACCTCAGACACGGCAGGGTTGTTCAGGCGAACCAGCGTTCGGGAATAGGTATAACTCACCCAGCCATTCAACTTGCCCGTTAACTTTTTAAGCATGATCTCTGTGCCGTAGGCCTTGCCTTCGGCGTTGGCCACATCTGTCTCAATGGTATGGTTCAGGATAATATTGGCACCATTGCGGTAATCCAGAAAGTCTTCCATCTTCTTGTAGTAGGTTTCAATGGAAAGCTCTATGGTATTGGCCCTGAAATTCCGGTAGTACCCCAAGGAAATCTGGTCGCCCACCTGCGGCCGGATGTTGTTGTCACTTAATTTCCAGGTATCAGTAGGGGAGATGGAGGCAGTATTGGACAGCATATGGATGTATTGCCGCATGCGGTTGTAACTCATCTTAATAGAGGAGTTATCTGTTATCCCCAGTCTGGCCGACAGCCGGTACTCCGGGCCATGGTAAGTGGCAAAAGATGATCCTGACCCATAAGTTCGGGTTTCTAACAGAGTGCTTTCTGCCTTGGGCACATTAGGCGCGTAAAAGTTTACCTGACGAGGGCCCAAAGCGTTAAATAAAGAATACCGCAACCCTACATACACAGAGAACCTGGGAGAGATGTCAATCAAGTCAGAAGCATAGATGGCACTCTCCAGAGCCTTTTCATCCTGTAAGATATCCTGAAGGACTAATGATTCCTGGCCCAGGGGTACTACAGAACCCGGTGAAACATGGTAGAGAATAGAGCTGGCCCCAAAGTCCACGGTATGCTTTGAGTTGAGGTAATAATTGAAGTCGGCCTGCAAGTTGGCTTGTTGCATCTTAAACGTAAGTTCAGAGGCATTGACCGGGTTCCCGTCTGAGTGCATGCCGTAGCCATATTTGCTAAACGCACCCGTTAACACACTATAAAGCTTGTTGTTGAAACTGTGCTTCCACTTGAGGCTGGCGTTTTGGTTGGAGAATTTATAAAGGGTGTCACTGCCCAGCCTAAACTGATCTTTGCTTAGGTACCCAGACAGGTACAACGTATTATTGACGTTTATCTCATGGTTGATCTGGGCGTTGAGGTCATAGAAGGAAGCCGCGCTTTTCTGGAAAGATTTGCCCGGAAGCTCCTTTAAAAGCCAATCTGAGTAAGTGCTTCGGCCGGCCACCAGAAAGGAAGTTTGGTCTTTAAGGATAGGCCCTTCCAGGGAAAGACGGCTGGTAAGAAGGCCTATGCCCCCGGCCCCGGCCAGCTGTTTCTTATTTCCGTCTTTGGTGGTGACCTCCAGCACAGAGGAAAGCCTACCGCCATAACGGGCCGGAATATTGCTTTTATGCAGCTCAACAGATTTGACAATGTCTGGGTTGAACGCCGAGAAAAACCCGAACAAATGCGAAGGGTTGTACACCGTGGCATCATTGTACAGGATAAGGTTCTGGTCTGTGGAGCCGCCCCGTACGTTCATGCCTGTACTGCCTTCCCCTACAGATTTCACCCCCGGTAAGGTGAGGACTACCCTAAGAATATCGGTTTCGCCAAAGGCGGTGGGGACCTGCTTGATGGTCCGGATATCCAGGCGCTCCATGCCCATTTGCATGCCGGCTACGTTCCGGTCTTTTTCGGCTTCCACCAGCACTTCCTTCAAAGACCGCACGTCTTCCTCTACCTCAATATTCAGCTTTCCGTCCGAGTTTAGCAAAATCAGGCGTTTCACAGTCTTAATGCCAATACCTTTCACCAATAGTTCATGCTGGCCAGTGGGCAGGGTAAAAGAAAAATAGCCGTATTGGTCGGTCATGGTTCCCACCGCCGGGGACAGAATATACACCGATGCCCCAATTACCGGCTCTCCGGATTTGACGTCACGCAGGTACCCGGCCAAGCTGGCGGTGCCTTTGGCATTTTCGCCTTTCTGGCCAATCACGTAGAGCCTTGAGGCAGCATTGGTTGGCTTTTTTTCGGGTTGGGCCGCAATGTAGGGCTGGTTGGCTGGGGCTCCGGTAACTGCCGGGGCGGTAGCTTCCCGGTTAAAGAATCCAGTGGGCAAATCGGCCATCAGCTGTTTTCCTTTGGTAATAAACACGCTGCCATCAGGGGAGAGGGCAAAGGAAAGTGCGGTGCCCTGGAGCACCTGTTGCAACACAGTGGCCAATGGTTTCTGGGCCACCTGAACAGAAACCCTGAAACTGTCTACATCAGCCTTTTCAAAGTAAAACCTGATCTTGGCCTGGGCTTCAATGCCGCGGGCAAATTCCTCAAAGGACGCATCATTCAATCGTAGGGTGATAAGTGCAGATGAACTGGACTGGGCATGCCCTCGGGGGGAGAAACCTAAAAGCAAAACTGCCAATAGGAAGACAAAGTGGGGTAAAGACTTCATTATAAAAAGAGATATTCTTTATTAGGAAAGGGCAGAAAAGGGCAGGCAGGCCTTAGTGGCCTAAGGTCTCATAATGGGTCGCCAGCGCCAGAATGGCTTGTTCGCGCTGTTTTCTAAAGTTTAGCTTCTTTTCCCGGGCAAATTGCTTAAGTTCTTTTTTCCTGTCTTCAAAAACGTCCAGCACTGAATTCCGGCTTTTCACCTTCACATACTGCCCTTTATTTTTCAGGAAAAACTGCTCATCCAATACAAATTTCTCCAGGATGAGGTTGGGCTCTTTCTCCATCTTAATTGTTTTGCGGCGCTTCACCAGCATTTTTACGTTCTGGTCCAGCAGCACGTCATAGTACCCCGTGCGCAGGGGGGCTCCGCTTAAAGAGTCCGGCACTACTATTCTTACAAACGTGTGACCGCCTAAGGAAAAGCCTTTTACCTTTTCACTGATGAGTTTCTGCTTAAGGGTGCCCTCCCGCATGATAATGGCTTCATCCAAGTACGCATCATACAGCATAGGCACGTTTTCATATACCCCCCCGTCATACCAGACCGTGGCCGGAGTGGCTACATCTTTCTCATAGTACTGGTGCCAGTCCCGGATGGCTTTGCGGTAGTCCACGTATTCTGGGCCGTTATACAGCGGGGCATCAATGCCAATGGCTTTCTGGTAAAGGGTAATTGGGAATTGGGTCTGATCCTGAGCCGGAAGGGTGGCAGAAGGGCTTTGCGAGAAACCCGGGAAAGCCCAGAAGAAGGCTAGTGCCGAAAGCAATACTAATTTGGCCGGAAAGCCTAACCGCCTTGAAAAGGCAAAGGAAATCACCTTAGGAGATTGGTCATTTTGCATGTCAGAAACCAGGCAAAGGGGGAAGGAAAACGCCGCTGAGGCCGTAGTTGGGGGCGGCTCTTGCTGTAGTAAGTGGGGATGCATTCTCAAGGAGTTGTGCTTTCAATTATATTTAAGCTTAAATTTAGATAATAATCTGAGCTATTCCTCTGTTCTCCCGTATATTTCCTGCCTTGGGTTGGTGATAGTACTTAAATCATGGAAAGTAAGTAGTTTTGCTAAGCCTACTCCGTATTTATGCTAGGTGCGGGCACTTTTTTCCAATCCCTAGGTGTTGACTTCCAGATGATTACCCGCACTAATAAAATTTGGCATTTTATTAGCTTATGGAGTATCACTGAAAGCTTGTTTCCGCCCAAGGTGCCTTTGGCAGAAGGAGTGGGGTACATTTAAACAGACAGCATTTAAAAGAATGGTATACTTTCGTAATGACACCATCACCATTAAGTATGATGAGGAACTTCAACTGGTGAGAACCCAATGGCACGGCTACGCCGGCAGTGAAGAATACCGCGAGATCCTGACCATGTACCTGCAGCTGGTGCGGGAAAAGCCGGTGACCCGCTGGATTGGCGACAACACCAAGGCCAAAGCCATCAGGCCCGTTGACCAGGAATGGACCACCAAAGAATGGGCCCCCAAGTTCTCTCAGGAAGGCAACGTGAAGAAACTGGCCGTGATTGTCTCCAAAGACATCTTCAATAAAATGGCCGTGGAGAACATGATCATGAAAGCTGAAGGCGTGATTGGGTTTGATACCCAGTATTTTAGCAATGAGGAACAGGCCTATGCCTGGGCCATGGAAAAAGAAGTGGAAGCCTGAGCGTTTTACGCCTGTTTTTTGAAAAGTAGCCCTAAAACGGAAAATGTAGGGTAACCTGCCTTCGCTCTTTTTGCGGCCGAACTTAAATAGCGGTACTTTTGTCTTTCTGCTGTAAGAAATAGCTCATGATTGTACTGCAAAACACCGTTTTATCTGATGACCTCAAAGACAAATTCTTTGTCTGCAACCTGGAGAAATGCAAGGGGGCCTGCTGCGTAGAAGGCGACCTGGGTGCACCCCTTGACCAGGACGAACTGCCTGTTCTGGCGGAGGTTTATGAACATGTAAAGCCCTACATGTCTGTAGAAGGCGTAAAGGCTATTGAGGCCCAAGGCCTGTACGTAGAGGAATTCAACGGCGACTTCAGCACGCCCACCATTGGTAACCGCGAGTGCGCCTATGCCATCTATGATGAGAACCTTACGCTCAAGTGTGCCATTGAACAAGCCTACCTGGAAGGGAAAATCTCCTGGAAGAAACCCATTTCCTGCCACCTGTATCCCATCAGAATCACCAAATATGACGGCTTTGAGGCCCTCAATTATGATCGCTGGGAAATCTGCAACGCCGCCTGTGCCTTTGGCGTGGAATTGGGCGTGCCGGTTTATAAATTCCTGCGTGAGCCTTTGGTCAGAAAGTACGGCGAGGAGTGGTTCCAGGAACTGGAGGAGATTGTGGCCACTGAGGATGCTCCCAAGACGTTAGCCTAAGCTTCTAGAATTTTATCTTAATCCCGTTTTGAGCCTGATTTTTGAAAACAGGCTCAAAACGGGATTTGTATTTTAAGCCCCTGAAGTAAAATCAGGAACAAGCCATAAACAGAAAAAGCAGCCATCTGGCTGCTTTTTCTGTTTATGGCTTGTTCCTGATTAAAACTTAGTGAAATCGTAATTGTCCAGGTAGCTGGTGGTGAAGTCGCCCTCGTTGAAGTTTTTGTCTTCCATCATGGCCAAGTGGAACGGAATGGTGGTTTTTACGCCTTCAATCACGAACTCACTCAGTGCGCGCTTCATCTTAACAATGGCCTCCTCACGGGTCTGGGCACTCACAATCAGCTTAGCGATCATGGAGTCATAGTTGGCCGGAATAGTGTAGCCCGCATATACGTGCGTGTCTACGCGTACCCCGTGGCCGCCAGGGATGTGCAACACCGTGATTTTGCCGGGGCTTGGGCGGAAACCTGCCTTTGGGTCCTCAGCGTTGATGCGGCACTCAATGGCGTGCATCTGCGGATAGTAGTTCTTGCCAGAAATAGGAATACCGGCGGCTACCTTGATCTGCTCCTTGATCAGGTCATAGTTCACTACTTCCTCGGTGATAGGGTGCTCCACCTGAATACGGGTGTTCATCTCCATGAAGTAGAAATCCTTGTGCTTGTCTACCAGGAACTCAATGGTGCCCACGCCTTCATACTTAATGGCGGCGGCACCGGCAATAGCGGCTTGGCCCATGCGCTCGCGCAGGTCGTCATCAATGAAAGGGGAGGGGGTTTCTTCAATCAGTTTCTGGTGACGGCGCTGAATGCTGCAATCACGCTCAGAAAGGTGGCATACCTTGCCGTATTGGTCACCTACTATCTGGATCTCAATGTGGCGGGGCTCCTCCACGAACTTCTCCAGGTACATGCCATCATTCCCGAAAGCGGCTTTCGCTTCCTGGCGGGCATCGGCCCAGGCCTTGTCAAACTCATCCGCTGATTTGATGATCCGCATGCCGCGGCCACCACCACCGGCGGTAGCTTTGATAATCACGGGGTATTTGATCTTGGCAGCCAGTTTCTTGCCTTGCTCAGCAGATTCCAGCAGACCCTCAGAACCCGGAATGGTAGGCACGCCGGCTTTCTTCATGTACTCCTTGGCCGATGACTTGTCGCCCATGGAGTTGATCATCTCTGGGGAGGCACCAATGAACTTAATGCCGTTTTCAGCACAGATCCTGGAAAAGTCAGCGTTTTCAGAAAGGAACCCGTAGCCTGGGTGAATGGCATCAGCGTTGGTGATCTCCGCGGCCGCAATCAGGTTAGGGATGTTCAGATAGGACTGGGCGCTGGGCGCAGGCCCAATACACACCGCTTCATCCGCGAAGCGCACGTGCAGGCTTTCCTTGTCTGCGGTAGAGTACACAGCTACCGTCTTAATTCCCATTTCTTTGCACGTCCGGATTACCCTTAGCGCTATTTCGCCACGGTTGGCAATTAGTATTTTTTTGAACATGTAGTTAATGTGCTAATGTGTAAATGTGCTGATGTGCTAATGATTCACAAAAATAATGTGCTGATAAGCCAATTATGGGGTGGTGGGAAGCATAAGAATAAACTTAAAAGAATCCCGCCGTAGCCAAAATAGCACATCAGCACATTAAAGAATTAGCAAATTAGCTAGGATCTACCAGGAACAGCGGCTGATCATATTCTACCGGGCTGGAATTGTCTACCAATACCTTCACAATTTTACCAGACACCTCAGACTCAATCTCATTGAACAGTTTCATGGCTTCAATGATGCAGATCACCTGGCCTTTTTTCACCTCATCGCCCACGTTTACAAACGCCGGCGACTCTGGGTTGGCAGAACGGTACAGGGTACCAATCATTGGGGCCTTAATGGTGAGGTACTTGCTGCTGTCATCCTGGGCAGGAGCCGCGGCCGGAGCTGCAGGAGCATGGGCTGCTGGTAGCTGGGCGGGGGCAGGAGCCGGGGCGGCAGGGGCTGACTGCTGCGGAGCTCCCTCAGACACATACTTTGTTTTTTGGGTGGCTTCGCGTTGCACAGAGATCTTGAATTCTTCTGTCTCAATGTCAACTTTGTTCAGGCCTGATTTCGCAATGAAATCAATCAGATCTTGGATTTCCTTAGCTTTCATAGTTCTATTTTACTCGTTCGGCGTAGGTGTAGGTACGCGTGTCTACCTTTATTTTTTCGTCTTGGCCAATAAACAACGGCACCGAAATGGTGGCCCCTGTCTCTACCGTGGCTGGTTTGGAGGCGTTGGTGGCGGTGTCGCCTTTGATGCCGGGTTCTGTATACGTAATAGTAAGCTCTACATACGTAGGAAGTTCAGCCGTTAAGGGGGTTTCCGTCTCAGCGTGGAACAGGATAGTTACCTCCTGGCCTTCCTTCATCAGGTCTGCAAAGGGTACCATTCTTTCCTCCAGGGTTACCTGCTCAAAGGTATTGCTGTCCATGAAGTTGTAGCCGTAGTCATCTTTGAAGATAAACTGGTGCGGACGCTGCTCTACACGGGCCGTGGTCACTTTTATACCGGCGGTAAAGGTGTTGTCTACTACTTTGCCGGTTTTGATGTTCTTTAGTTTAGTGCGGACGAAAGCGGGACCTTTACCGGGTTTCACGTGCTGAAACTCAGAAATGATCCAAAGGTCGCCGTTAAATTCAATGCAAAGCCCGTTGCGGAAATCAGCGGTGGTTGCCATAGCAGTTGTGTGTGTTTCGGTTTGAAAATGTCTGTCGGGTTTCTCCCAATTTGACATAAAAAAATTCGGCCAAAGATAGCCGAATTTTTTTATTGATTTCAGAAATATGCCTTAAAAACAAAGCGATTACTTAGGGTCATAGGCCCATTTAAGGTACATGGCCCCCCAGGTAAAGCCTCCACCAAAGGCGGCTAAGATCACGTTGTCTCCTTTTTTCAATTGGTTCTCATACTCCCAGAGGCACAACGGAATGGTTCCGCTGGTGGTATTGCCGTATTTCTGGATGTTAAGCATTACCTTCTCTGCACCTACGCCCACGCGGTTGGCGGTGGCGTCTATAATGCGCTTGTTGGCCTGGTGGGGCACTAGCCAGGCAATGTCCTCAGCGGTGAGGTTGTTGCGCTCCATCACCTCGGCGGCCACGTCTGCCATGCCTTTCACCGCGAATTTGAATACCTGCTGGCCTTCCTGGAACGCGTAGTGTTCGCGGCGGGCCAGGGTCTCAGCGGTGGCTGGTCTGCGGCTTCCGCCGGCTTTCATGTGCAGGAACTGGGCACCGGTACCGTCAGATTTAAGGATGCTGTCTTGCACGCCAAGCCCTTCTGTGTTGGGCTCCAGCATAACGGCCCCGCCGCCATCCCCGAAGATGATGCAGGTGGCACGGTCTGTATAATCCACTATGGCTGACATTTTATCTGCGCCCACCACAATCACTTTCTTGTACTTGCCGGTCTCAATAAACTGTGCGCCGGTAGACAACGCGAACAAAAAGCCGGAGCAGGCAGCCTGCAGGTCATAGCCAAAAGCGTTGACCGCACCTACCTCGGCACAGATAATATTGGCCGTAGCCGGGAACACAAAGTCTGGGGTGGTGGTGGCACAGATAAGCAGGTCTACTTCCTCTGGCCGGGTGTTGGTCTTTTTGAGCAGGTCTAGCACCGCCGGTATGGCAATGGCCGAGGTGCCCTGGTCTTCGCCCTTCAGGATGCGTCTTTCCTTGATACCCGTTCGGCTAACAATCCATTCGTCGTTGGTTTCTACCATGGTCTCCAACTCCTGGTTGGTCAACACGTACTCGGGGGCATATCCGCTTACTCCGGTGATGGCGGCGGTAAGTTTGCTCATATTGTTAAGAAGGATTGTCTGGTGAAGGGCCGCGCCATTAGGCGCTGAAATATTTTCTCAATTTCTCTGCCATGTGCGACTCTGCCATCTTGTTAGCCAGATGCAGCATGTTGCAGATAGCGGTGGGGCTGGATACGCCGTGTCCAATGACCGCGTTGCCATTGACGCCCAGAATTGGGCTGCCGCCTACCGCCTCATAGTTGAAACGGTCAAAGAAAGGATCAGTGATTTTTTTCTCTGAGAGGATGTCATAGATAGACTCCGCCAATTTTAAGACCACGTTACCGGTAAAACCATCACATACAATCACGTCAGCCTTGTCATTAAACAGGTCGCGTCCTTCTATGTTCCCGATAAAGTTGATGTCTTTGTTTTCTTTGAGGAGTTTATAGGCGGGTTGGGTCACCATGGTGCCCTTGCCTTCTTCCTCGCCCAGGTTCATGAGACCAACCTTGGGGTTTTTGATGTCTAATAAGAACTCGGCGCAGATAGAGCCAATTTCTCCAAACTGCTCCAGAATCTCTGGCTTGCAGTCAGCAATGGCGCCCACGTCCAGCATAACGGCCAGGCCGCCTGAAAGCTTAGGGACAAAGCTGGCCAGCGCCGGCCGAAGGATACCTTCTACCTGTTTTACGCTGAAAACCGCGCCCACCAGCATGGCACCCGTATTACCGGCGCTGCAGAAAGCATCTACTTTTTTAGTGGCCAGCATGCCATACCCCACCGCAATGCTGGAGTCTGGCTTCTGGGTAAGGGCTTTAGTAGGGTGTTCACCCATCCCAATCACTTGAGATGCGTGAACAACCTTTACTCTGGAACCTTTGTAGTTGTGCTTTTGAAGGAGGGTATGGATTTTGTCTTCATCTCCTATCAGGAAAATCTCAACTTCATCCGTTAATGTCTCAGCCGCCAAAAGTGCGCCTTCTACAACTGCTTCGGGGGCGAAGTCGCCGCCCATTGCGTCCAGAGCTATTTTCATGTAAAGCGTATTACGTAAATTATCCTACAAGTAACTAAAATAAAGCCTGACTTGGCAAGCTTTATTAGGCAACAGAGGTATAATTTTTAATGGCCACTTTACCGTTGCGGTATAAATCGCCGTCTACCACGTATGCTCTGTGGTACTGGTGCACCTCACCGGTGTTAGGGCAGATAGAAATCGCCTTAGGAGTAATTTTGTCGTGCGTTCTTCTCTTATCTCTTCTGGTTTTGGAGATTTTTCGCTTAGGATGTGCCATCTCAGGTAATTATTACAAAATTGGTTTAGAAACTTATTTTAACTTTTTAAGGGCGGCAAAGCGAGGGTCCACCGGACCATCATCGTCTTCGTCATCCTCATTTTCTTCGGCAGGGCCGGTAGAGTAAATCAAAAGGCCTTCTGCCTCTGGGTTGTCCTCTAATTGCTTGTCTTCTTCTACAAACCGGGGGTGCAGCTTTTTCATGGGTATTGCCAGGCCTATGTAATCATACAGGTGTTGGGCAATATTGATATACTGGGTTTCCGGTACTATCTGCAGCACGTTTACGTCTAATTCCAGGTCTTCCTGGCCGTAGCGCACCAACAGGGTCTGTTTCACTTCCAGGGGGTGCTCAAATTCCTCTAAGCTCCGGTCACAGGTCAGGCGCACCGTTCCCGTGATATGGAAGTCAAACTGCAAAAGAAGCTCAGACTTGTGCAGCTCTACCTCTGCTTTCAAG
The DNA here is from genome assembly GCF_054781795.1 of Rufibacter soli. NCBI lineage: Bacteria > Pseudomonadati > Bacteroidota > Cytophagia > Cytophagales > Hymenobacteraceae > Rufibacter > Rufibacter soli. The sequence goes on from NZ_BAAGTS010000002.1 coordinate 1,315,077, forward strand.
TTGCCGCCCAGGATCAGTTCCTGGTCAAACAACTCAAAGAAGCGGTCATCCAATTCAAACTCATAGCTGTGGCTTTTGTTGCCCAGCTTCACGAGGTTGATATCGTATTTCTTAATCTCCTTCACGTTGCCTCTTTTTTTGCAAGTCGCAAAATTAGCAGAAATATTCGGTAAATAAAATACAAATGCCCTTTTTTGCTACCTGTGGTGAATACCCGTTTTGGGCATGTTTTGGGGAAAACAGCCTCAAAACGGTTGTGGTTCATTTACAGGAATATACCTTTAACCAGATTGTAAAAATGGGATTAAAAGCGAAATGCGTTTTAAGCCTATTTTTCTGAAAACTGGCTCAAAACGCATTTTCTTCCTAATTGCCTGCCAAAGATTAGGCCTCAGCGCGAGCCCTTAAAATGTCTACGGCCGCAAAAAGCGCCTCCCTGAAAGAGGTCTCATCTGCCTTGTTCTGGCCGGCAATGTCATAAGCGGTACCGTGGTCTGGCGAGGTGCGCACAATTGGCAGCCCGGCCGTGAAGTTCACGCCGCGCTCAAAGGCCAGGGTCTTGAACGGGATCAGGCCTTGGTCATGGTACAGCGCCAGGGTGGCATCAAACTTCAGGTAACTGCGGGTGCCAAAGAAACCGTCGGCGGGAAAGGGCCCAAATACCAGGTTGCCCTTGTTCTTGAGTTGCTCTATGACCGGAAGTACGATCTCGGCTTCTTCGGTGCCCAGCAATCCGTTTTCCCCGGCGTGCGGATTCAGACCTAGAACCGCAATCTTGGGTTTCTGAATCCCGAAGTCCTTGCGCAGAGAGGCATCCAGAATGGATAGTTTCCTGATCAAAAGCTCGGCGGTCAAGACGTTGGCTACTTCTTTCAACGGCAGATGACCGGTCACCGTCGCCACTCTTAACCCATCGGCCACCAGGAACATGAGACTCTCCGGTGTGTTAAAGAAGGTGGTAAAGAACTCGGTGTGGCCCGGGAACTGGAAGCCTTCGCCCTGGGTGTTGTCTTTGTCAATGGGGGCCGTCACTACGGCCTGTATGTGCCCGTCTTTCAGGTCCTGGGCAGCCCGTAGCAGCGCGGCGCGGGCCAGGCCCCCGGTGGCTGGGGTAGGGGTGCCGGGTGTAAAGTCAATCTCTTCCTCCAGGCAATTGAGCACGTTCACCTTTTTGGGGTGCAGCTGGTCAAAGGCCGTGATCTGCTGAAAACTGAAATTCTCCAGGTTCAGGAGTTTGCGGTACTTGTTTACCACTGAGGCCATGCCATAGATCACGGGCGTGCAGTAATGCAGCACCCGGCTGTCGGCCAGGGTCTTTAAAACTACTTCAGGGCCAATGCCGGCAATGTCTCCAATGGTGATGGCTATGCGGGGCTTAGTCTTATGCTCCATGGGTTAGGCAGTGGCTTGGGAAGAAAGGAAATGGTACAACAGGCGTACGCTGCTGCCGGTGGCGTGCTTGCCGCGGTAAGAATCTGGGCTTAACAGGTAGGCTGTGCCGGCGATGTCCAGGTGCATCCAGGGGTAGTTGGTGAAGAACTCCAGGAACTTGCCCGCCGAGATTGCGCCTGCTTCGGCCCCGCCGATGTTCTTCAAATCCGCAATTTCAGATTTCAGGTGTTCCTGGTACTCGTCCCACAGCGGGAACTCCACCAGGCGCTCATGGGCCAACTCCCCGGCCAGTTTCAAATCTGTTTTCAATAGATCATCGGCAGTGCCCATCATGGCAATGCCCTCGCGGCCAATGGCGCGGGCAGCGGCGCCGGTTAAAGTGGCGATGTCAATTACCAGCGAAGGGTTGTAGCGCTTGGCAAAGTGCAGGGCATCGGCTAAAATCAATCGGCCCTCAGCGTCTGTGTTCAGTACTTCCACGGTGTGGCCGCTGTGCATGGTGATCACATCGCCGGGGGCGAACCCTTTGCCACTGATGAGGTTATCCGTGGCCGGAATAAGGCCGATCACGTGCAGGGGAATGTTGTTTTTGGCCAGGGCGTACATGGTGCCGGCCACAGCGGCAGCGCCAGACATGTCTGACTTCATGAAATCCATGGAGTTGGGCGTAGGCTTGATGCTCAGTCCGCCAGTGTCGTAGACCACGCCTTTCCCTGCCAAGACAACCGGTTGGGTGTTGGTGGCCTTTTCAGGCTTCCATTCCAGGATGTTGAAGGTGGGGGCTTCGTCAGAGGCCTGGTTCACGGCCAAAAGGCCACCCATTTTCAGCGACTGGATCTGCACCAGGTCCAGCACCTCCAGCTTCACGCCGGTTCCTTCCAATAGCTCACCAATCTGCTCGCTCAGCATCACGGCCGTCTGCATGTTATGGGGCGTATTGATGAGGTCGCGGGTATGGCAAACGGCCTCCAGCAGGTTAGAAAGCTCTGTTACCTGGGTCTGCGAGATGCCTTCCCCGGTAATGCTCACAGTTTTTAGGGTGGGAGGGGTGGCTTTCTCTGTTTTGTAACGCTGGAACGAATAGTTGGTCAAGACCAGACCTTCAGCTACGTACAGGGCGGCCTCGCCGCCGGCACTGTCCAACAATGCCACGTGCTCTACTTTGTCAGCAGCAAGGCGCAGGTGCAGGGCGTTTCCGGCTTTGCGGAGGGCTTCCTGCGTTTGGGTTTCCTTGCGCTGCGGCTCTGTGAGGACCAGGTAAAGCTGATGGGTAAGTCTATTGATAGTGACCAGGGTGCTCTTTAGCTCCAGCTGGCGCGTGATATATTCCTGTTCCTGGGGGGAGAAAAGATCCCCGGGAATTTGCTCGCGGCCCGCCGCCAACACAGCAGTGCTGGTATTTGCGGGTAATGTTGCGGCGTAGGTCAGTTCTGTGCGCATAAGATGTGTATCTTTGAGCTGCAATATAGCCTTAACAAACGGAAAACCGAAAACCAGTGAAGCCCGTCCAGCCCAAGAAACACCTGGGTCAGCATTTCCTGACTGACCTCAATATTGCCCAGCAGATTGTGGGCGCCCTGCGCCTGCCCAATGGCGTAAAGGACGTGCTGGAAGTGGGGCCCGGCATGGGCGTGCTCACCCAGTACCTGGTGCAGCATCCAGAATACCAGACCACTATCGTAGACATTGACCGCGAGTCCGTGGCCTGGCTTAATGAGCATTTTCCGCAACTGGAAGGCCGCGTGCTTTTAGCCGATTTTCTGAAAACCGACCTCAAAACGCTGTTCCAGGGGCCGTTTGCCGTGATTGGCAATTTCCCGTACAATATCTCTAGCCAGATCTTCTTCAAGGTGCTGGACCACCGCGACCAGGTGCCTGAGGTGGTGGGCATGATTCAGAAAGAAGTGGCCGAGCGCATTGCTGCCCCCCATGGCTCCAAGACCTACGGCATCATGAGCGTGTTGCTGCAGGCGTTCTACACCATTGAATACCTGTTTACCGTACATGAGCACGTGTTCAACCCACCGCCAAAGGTGAAATCTGCGGTGGTAAGGCTCACACGCAACGGGGTGGCTCAATTACCTTGTGATGAGAAGCTGTTTTTTAAAGTGGTAAAAGCTAGTTTTGCTACCCGCCGTAAAACCCTTCGCAACTGTTTGAAGCCCTTTAACCTGCCCATAGAGGTAACCCAGGACACCCTGTTTGACAAACGGGCCGAGCAGTTGTCTGTGAATGATTTTATTAACCTGACCCTACTGATCCAGCAGCATGCAGTCTGAAATCACCCGTGAGTTCATTGACCAGATAGAAGACGCCATTGAGCGCCGTGATACGGAGTTCCTTCTCTCCAACATGGAGGAAATGTACGCCGTGGACATCACCACTGTCTTGTATGAACTCAACACCGAGCAAAGCAAATATGTGATGGACGTGCTGCCCTCTGAGGTGGGCGCGCAAATCCTGAGCGACCTGGACGCAGACGTACGCATAAATTTCCTGAAGAACTTCACCACCGAGGAGATTGCCCGCTATATAGGCGAGATGGACTCTGATGACGCCGTGGATTTGCTCAACGAGCAGCCCGTGCAGCGAAAGGAAGAGATCATAGCTCTGCTGGAAGACCAGGAACACGTAGCCGACATCATTGACCTGCTGCACTATGACGAGGACTGTGCCGGCGGGCTCATGGCCAAGGAGTTGATCAAAGTGAACATCAACTGGCGGGTAGGGCAGTGCATTGAGGAGATCAGGCGCCAGGCCGAGGAAGTGGAGAAAGTCTACGCCGTCTATGTGGTGGATGACCGTGACAAGCTGGTGGGTCGGCTGGGCATGAAAACCCTCATCCTCACCAATGATAACACGCCTATCTCAGAGGTATATGAACCGGAGGTAATCTCCATTGAATCCTATAAAGGCGACCAGGAGGTGGCTGCCGTTATGCAGAAATATGACCTGGATGCCATTCCGGTAGTGAACATCCAGGGCCGACTGCTGGGCCGCATCACCATTGATGACGTTATTGACGTGATTCAGGAGCAGGCCGAGCTGAGCCGCCAGCTGATGACCGGTATCACTGAGAACATTGAGGAAGATGACAGCGTGTTCCGGCTGTCGCGCGCGCGCCTGCCCTGGCTTATGGTGGGCATGGTGGGCGGTTTGCTGGGGGCCCGGTTCATTGGGCTCTTTGAGGGCGACATTGCCGTTATCCCGGCCCTGGCCATGTTCACACCGCTCATCACCGCCACCGGTGGGAACGTAGGCATCCAGTCCTCTTCCATCATCATCCAGACGCTGGCCAACAAGACCATCATGTTTGACAACTTCACCTCGCGTATCATCAAGGTGCTGCTGGTGGCGCTCATCAATGGCCTGGTTATGTCTGGGCTGGTGCTGGGCTTCAACGTGCTGTTTGGCGTGCAGCTCACCCTTTCTATTGTGGTAGCGGTGGCCCTGTTCAGCGTGGTGCTGCTGTCCTCGTTTATGGGAACGGTCACGCCCATGATCCTGGATAAATATGGGGTTAACCCCGCCGTGGCCGCTGGGCCGTTTATCACCACTGCCAATGACCTGTTGGGGCTGGGGATCTATTTCCTGGTGGCGCACCTGCTGCTAAGTCTTTAATTTAATTCCCGGCGGCGTTGAGCCCCGGACCCGAAAGCGTATGACCCCATCTGCTGTTTCCCCCTTCCGCTGCCTGGTGGTTGACCTCATGCACGAGAGCCTTATGCCCATGCTGGAGGCCCTGAGGGTAGAGGTAACCTATGTGCCGGACATCAAAAAGGAAGAGGTGCCCGCCCTATTGCTCCCGTACCACATGCTGGTGGTGCGCAGCAAACTGCGCATCACCGCTGAGTTACTCACCCATGCCCCGAACCTGCAGGTACTGGCCCGCGCCGGGGCCGGGGTAGACAATATTGACGAGGGCGTGCTGGAGGCGCGCCACATCACTCTTATAAACGCCCCCGAAGGCAACCGCGACGCCCTGGGCGAGCATACCCTGGGCCTACTTTTAACCTTGTTCCGCAAGATCAACCAGGGCGACCGCCAGATCAGGCAGGGCCTGTGGCTACGAGAGGACAACCGGGGTGAGGAGATAGGCGGGAAGACTATTGGATTGATTGGCTATGGCCACATGGGCAAGGCGTTCGCTAAGCGCCTGATGGGGTTTGACTGCCAGGTACTGGCCTTTGACCACCAAGCCGTGGAGAACCCGTACCCGCATGTGCGGCTTGCTTCGCTAGCTGAAATTCAGGAGAAAGCCCAGGTGCTCAGTCTGCACATTCCCTACACTAAAGGAAACCACCATTTTGTAAACGCGCCTTTGCTGGCCGGTTTTAAGCACCCGCTCTGGCTTTTGAACACCGCCCGCGGCGAAGTTTTGGACCACTCGGCATTGGTGCAGGCCATGCAGACCGGACGCGTTCTTGGGGCAGCCCTGGATGTGCTGGAAAACGAGAAACTGCCCTCGCTTACGCCCCCGCAGAAAGAGCGGTTGGACTATCTCCTGCAACACCCCCGCGTGATATTGACCCCCCATATAGCCGGCTGGACCCACGAATCTTACGTGCGCATCAACGAAGTGCTGACTCAGAAACTGCAGGCCTATTTGGCCGGAAAGTAAGCGACCTGTTTTAGGCCTGTTTTGCGGAAAACGGGCTTAGAACGCTTCTATCCTTTACTTGGTTCAAGTTTCCTTTCCCTAGTTCAAGTTCCAGTCTCCTGGTTCAAGCTTCCAGCTTGGACCTATCATTTTGGGAAGTTCCAACTTCCCAAACGCTCTAGCCTCATCCCACGTATTCCGTCCCCCTTTGAAGGGGGTAGGGGAATGACGCACGCATTTCCTTCCAATTCTAGACTCAGAATTCGGCGCAGCCGTTTTAGGCTCGTTTTCCCAAAAGCAGGCGCAAAACAAAAGTGGTCTGGCGAAATGATAGCATTTCGCCAGACCACTTTTTACAACTTATAAAATTACCGCTGCGGGTTAAAGGTGATAGTGGAGTAGCCGATGATTAGGTCTGCCCGGGTGCCCGGCGGACGGTAATACACCAGCACGTCATACACGTTTTCGGTACTGAAGTGGCTGCCCTCAAAATAGCGGGCATCGGCCTGGCCGTTGGTGCCTTTAACGGCGAAGTAGTAGTTATAGTAGCCTTGCTTTAGGAGCGAGGTACCGGAGTAGAGTTGTTTCTCTGGGTCATAGGTGAGCTTGAAGGGTTCCTGCAGTTGCCAGTCAGAGAGGCCGCCAAAAACGTAAACCGGACCAGGGGCGGGTTCTGGGGAGAAAAGCTGGAAGCTGACCTGCTGGTAGTCGGCGTTGAGGGGGGCGTTGCCGTACTCGCGGCTCCCGAAAAGGAACTTGCCATTAGCGTCTGGCTGGGTACTGTACACCTGCTGCGCCCGGCTTTTGCCGGTAAGGGCCAGGACCCGGTCTGGCGAGGTGGAATTGTCCCGGCGCTCCACGCCAATTCCGCTGAAGCGCTCGCTGCGGGTGTCCAGAGCCCTGAACTCATTGAGCCCCAGGAAGGCCTGCTCTGGTTCAAACAACTGGTACTCCAGGCGCCGCTGCGCTTCCTGCACGTAGGTGGGCCGGTTGAAGTACTTAGCGTTGTCCCAGCGGTGGTTCTGGCGCAGAACTACCTTGATTTCTTGGGAGGGGTTCACCAGAGGATAGTTGGCGTAAAAAACGTTGAAGTCCAGTTGCTGCCGGACGTAGCGATCACCGGCGCCGGGCGTGGCCACGGGTTTAAGGGCCACGTTCACTTGCTCCTCAAACACCACAAAGCGCCGGCTCAACAGGCGGTTGCCACCTTCCTCGGTCACTTCCAGGAGGTAGTTTCCGCTCAGCTTCACGCGCGGCACCTGGAACCGGTAATGCCAATAAGGCACTTTGGTGCCCGCTGAGGGCTCTACTTCCATGATAAAAAACTCATTAAAGTCCTGCAAAAACTGCAAGGGCTGCAGCTGCGAAGGACGCCAATTGATGTCACAGTGCTGCAACTTGACCACCGCTCTCGCTCGCGGCGCCGAAAGCCGGTCAAACTCCAGAACCAGCGGACTGGATTGTTCTATGGAGATCACAGGCGGTGCCAACACATCTCCTACACTATAGTTTCTGGAATACAACTGCACCGATTTTACATCTGCCGCATAGACGGCATCTTCATACCGAAGGTCAGCCGTAGTGCTAGTACTGCCAGTGCCGCCAGTACTAGTGCCCTCAATAGGTACGCAGCCCGTGAGGGAAATGGCCGCCAGGGCCAAGGAGAATAGTGCCTGTTTCCAGGAGGTAGGGTGAATCATAGGGCGTGAATCTGGTAGCAAAGAGGGACTATTTAAGAAACGCGTTGGTAAGGGCCAAAGGCAGTTTAATACCTTCATTTGCGTTTTGGGCCTATTTTCTGAAAAACAGGCCCAAAACGCAAAACCTCACAGATCTAAAGATCCGTGAGGTTTAACTTGATTTTATTTCAGTTGGTTTTCCAGGGCATCGGCTTGCTCCATGAGGGTTTCCCAAGAGGTTTGCTCTTTGTCCAGCTGGGCCTTTATCTTATTGAACTGCTGGGTGGCCTCGTGCAGGGCGTTGGGATCAGCGTAGGTGCTGGGGAGGGCGAGTTTGTTTTCGCAGTTCTTCAGCTTGCTTTCCAGCTCATTTACCAGGCCTTCCACCTGCTTCAGTTTCTGGTTTACCTTTTTGAGTTCCTGCTCCAGTTCCTGCTGTTGGCTGGCGGTGGGCTTAGGCTTGGGCTGCGCCTTTGGGGCGTTGGCCGCCGACGGGGCGTAGCGTTTGCCAGTCTTCTCTTTCTGCTCCAGCCAGTACTCATATTCATGGTAGGTGCCGGGGTACTCCTTCAGTTCATGGTCCTCAATGTACCAGATCTTGTTAGCCACGTTCTCCACGAAGTACCTATCGTGGGAAATGACTACAAACGTACCCTCATACTGCTCCAGGGCCTGGATGAGGATGTTCACCGACTGCATGTCAAGGTGGTTGGTAGGCTCATCCAGGAGCAGAAAGTTGGCCTCTGAGATCAGGGTTTTGGCCAGGGCCACGCGGCTTTTCTCACCCCCAGAAAGCACTTTGATCTTTTTAAAGACCGTGTCACCGGTGAACAGGAAGGAGCCCAATACGCCGCGCAGTTCCATTTCGGTACGGCGGCTGCCGGCCTGTACCATTTCCTGCAGGATTTCATTCTCCACGTTCAGGCTTTCCAGCTGGTGCTGCGCGTAGAAGGCCATGATCACGTTGTGGCCCAGCTGGCGCTCGCCTTTGATAGGCTCATCACCGGCGATGATACGCATGAGCGTAGATTTACCCTTTCCGTTGGCGCCAATAAGGGCGATTTTATCGCCGCGCTCAATATTCACGTGGGTGTTTTTGAAGATCAGCTTCTCGCCGTAGCTTTTGCCCACGTTCTCCAGGCGCAGAATGTTGCGGCCCGGCTGCACCGTGAACTGGAACTTGAAGTTCACCACGGGGGCATCGGCGGCCACGTCTTCAATGCGCTCCATCTTGTCCAGGGCCTTCATGCGGCTCTGGGCCTGCTTAGCCTTGGTAGCCTTGGCCTTGAAACGGGCAATAAACTGTTCGGCCTGTTTTATCTGCTGTTGCTGGTTCTCAAAAGCGCCTTTCTGAATCTCGTTCCTAAGTTCTTTCTCTTCCAGATAGAAGCTGTAATTACCGGCGTAGACGTTCAATTTACCGCCAGAAACCTCTACAGTGACATTGGTGGTTCTATCCAGGAATTCGCGGTCGTGGGAAACAATCACCAGGGCCCCTTCATACGCGGCCAGGTAATTCTCAATCCACTTAATGGAAGGTAAGTCCAAGTGGTTGGTAGGTTCATCCAGGAGCAGGAGGGAAGGCTTCTGCAACAGAATTTTGGCCAGCATCACGCGCATGCGCCAGCCCCCTGAGAAGGTTTTGAGCGGTTGCTGCAGCTCCTCTGTGCTAAAGCCCAGTCCTTCCAGGATCTCCTCGGCCTTTACCTGAATGTTGTAGCCGTCCAGGGCTTCAAAGTGCTCTTGTAGCTTGGCCAGTTTGTCAATGTGCTCGTCCTGGTAATTGGTTTCCATCTCATGCAGCACCTCGTCAATCTTGTGCTGGATCTGGATCGCCTCTTCAAACGCCTGCATGGCCACCTTCAGGATGCTCTCATGGGTGTCATAAGACAGCAGATCCTGGTTCAGGAAGCCCAGGGTAGTCTCACGGCTCATCTGGATGCTGCCGCCGTCTGGCTTGTACTCGCCCACCAGCAGGCGCAGCAGGGTAGACTTGCCAGTCCCGTTCAGGCCTACCAAGCCTATTTTGTCTTTGGGCTTAATGTGCAGGTTGGCGTCTTCGTACAGCGTGCGGCTCCCGAAATGGAATTGGAGGCTATTTATGGAAATCATGGATCAAGGCGTATCAAAACGCAAAGGTACTGATTTTGGATAGAAACTTTAGGATGAAGGAAGTGGGACTGAACTCGCTGATGAGGAAATGCTTTGGATTAAGACTATTAATAGAGCCACTAAAGACGAAGAAAAGCAGTCTTTAAAGAGAAGGCGATTCTTCAATTTAAAAAGTATGCTCAAAGTCCTTGGCCCCAAAGGAATGGTTTCGCTCTACAAAGTTTGACTCCTTTTTCGCGTCTTTTTTTGTGAATAGGCGGTAAACAAAGGCTATAGGGGTAAGCACCCCAAAAAAGATCAGGCCCAAAAGAATCTTAGTGTTTACTACGCCTACACCATGCAAAAACCTCATCCATTGCTTTAAAAGCCAGGGAATAGGAGGCACCGCAAATAAGGCAAGAACAAGAATGGCGGCAGCCAACCATACCAAAGATGAGGCGGGAACCCAAAGTATATAGACAATGAGTAAAAGCAGCGCCATAGAAATGGCGGCCTCCAGGGTTTGAAGCCGTTTTTGGGGCATTTTCTTAAAAAAGGGCGTAAATGAAAGACGCGGCTGGTCCTCCTACCACTACCAACAATCCTAAAAGAAGCAGCAGAAATAAGATAGGGGTGAGCCACCATTTTTTGCGGGCTCGCAGATAGCGCCAAAGTTCTTTAAGAGAGTCCATGAAAGGAATTATGGTTTTGTGACTACAAAGTTACCGATTACCAGCTTATCTATTTCAGTTCCTTTGAAACACCTGATCGCATCTTCTGGCGTAGCTACAATGGGCTCCTCATTAATGTTAAAACTTGTATTGACTAAAACCGGGGTTCCAGTCTGTCTTCCAAAGGCATGTAAAAGCTTCCAGAATCGCTCATTAGTATCTTTGGTTACGGTTTGAACCCTTGCAGAGAAATCTGCGTGGGTAACGGCGGGAAGGGAGCTTTTAGGAGTAGTGAGCTTTGTTGTAATGTCTGCCTCCGAAAAATGCGGGACCACGCCCTCGCGGTGTTCCGGGCGAAGGAGGGTAGTAGTGGTCATATACGGCGAAGGAAAACCATTCTCAAAGTAATCCGCTTTAAATTCCAACGGAATGGCCGGGGCAAATGGCCTGAAGTCTTCCCGGTGTTTGGTTTTCAGGTTAAGGATAGATTGCATTTGGGGATTACGGGGATCAGCCAGAATACTTCGGTTCCCCAGTGCCCTGGGCCCCCATTCCATCCTGCCCTGGCACCAGCCAATTATTTCTCCAGCGGCTAGTGCGATAGCAGTGGAATCAAAAAGTACCTCTGTGTCATCATAAAACTGGAAAGGGAGGTCCTGAAGGACAAGGGCTCTTCTAATATCCTCCTCAGAAAACGACGGACCCAAGTAGGATCCTGACAGAGAATCATAGCCATTGTGGGCTAACCGGGGCGCTTGAAGGTAAAGATGATAAAATGCCAGGGCGGCTCCCAGCGCCCCTCCCGCATCTCCGCTGGCCGGCTGGCTGTATATATGATCAAACAAGCAAGCACTCTCCAACTTGCCGGTAGCTACGCAATTAAGCGCCACCCCACCTGCCAGACAAAGATTTTTGCTACCGGTCAAATTTTTGGCCGTCTTGGCCATCCTGAAAACAATTTCTTCAATGAGTTGCTGAATGGCCAAAGCCAGGTCTGCGTGGTGTTGTTCCGGGGGGGTAGAAGCAGATCGGACCGGAAATCCCCAGAGATGTTCCCATTTCTTTTCCTCAATCATTTTCAACCCGGTAGAATATTGGAAATACTCTTGCCGTAAGGTAATAGAGCCGTCGGGGAAAAGGGTTACCAGTTCCTTTTCAATGCGCACTCTAAATTTATCAGCCTGTGCAGGCCTGCCGTAAGGGGCCAGGCCCATTAGCTTATATTCGCCGCTGTTTACTTTAAAACCCAAGAAATAGGTGAAGGAGGTATAGAGTAGTCCTACAGAATCTGGGTATTTCATCTCTACCAGGGTTTTGAGTTGGGTTCCCTGGCCGTGGTGGATTCCAGCAGTGGCCCATTCACCCACCCCATCAATAGTGAGAACGGCGGCTTCCTCAAAGGCAGAAGGATAAAAGGCGCTGGCGGCATGGGAGAGGTGGTGTTCTGAAAAGTAGAGGGGGCAATCCGTATCTGGAGAGATTTCCTGGAGCGCCTTTTGTATAGTAGTTTTGAGGAAAAGCTTGTCTTTGAGCCAGATGGGCATGGAGGCCTGGAAAGAGGAAAACCCTTGTGGGGCGTGGTGGTAATAGGTCTCCAGGAGCCGCTCAAACTTTAACAATGGCTTGTCATAAAAAACCACGGCCCTTACGTCGGCCAGGGTGATTCCTACCTCAGCCAGGCAGTACCGGATGGCTTTCTCCGGGAATGCGGCATCAAACTTTATTCTGGAAAAGCGTTCCTCCTGCGCAGCCGCCCATATTTTTCCCCCACCCACCAGACAAGCAGCAGAATCATGGTAATACGCTGAAATGCCCAGAACAAAGTCCTTCATTATAATTACCGTCTTAAATTTTACAAATTGCAGGCGGAAAGATAAGGCTTATGTTTAAGAAATGGGTGTCTGGTTATCAGTTCGTGGCGGTGCAGGTGTTTACCTTGCTCTTGCTACTTCTGTTGCTAAACGGGGTTATGGCTGTTTTTTACAACTACAAAGACCAACAACTGAAAGCCACCAATCCCATAGCGCAGAAATACGGTAGAGAAGCTCTGCGAGCCATTTACCCCGGATACTCAGACCAGGAGCAAGATGCCCTACTAACTGAAACCTGGACCCGGAAGCAGGAATATGAGCCTTTTACCGGGTTCAAGGAAGCCGCCTACCAAGGAAAATACTTAAACGTTCACCCGGCAGGTTTCAGGCTAGGGTGGGAACAGGGTTCCTGGCCCTTGGACACGGCCAATGTCAATGTCTTTATTTTTGGAGGCTCCACTACGTTTGGGTATGGGGTGGCAGATACGGAGACGTTGCCGTCTTACCTGCAACAGGCCCTAAAGACACAGAGCAAAAGAGTGAAGTGCTACAACTTTGGCAGGGGGTTCTATTATTCTGTGCAGGAACGCGCTCTTTTTGAAAAGCTACTGCTAGAGGGAGTATACCCCAATTTGGTCCTTTTTGTAGATGGCCTGAATGAGTACGCCCAACCTGAACCGGAGTTCGTGGCCCAAACCCAAGCTTTGTTTTCCCAGAAACCAGGCACTTTGCTTCAGTTTTGGACAAAGAGCCTGCCTATAAGCAGATTAGCCACTTCTCTACGTTACAGGCTATTAGGAATCTCCCCAGAAGCTCCTGAGATGGAGAAGTCCTGTGCTCTTGATTCTCTCCAGATTATACACAACCGGTACTGGCAAAACCGCCAAATGATTGAAGCTGTAGCCGAACAAGCAGGGATTCCCTGTTATTTTGTGTGGCAGCCTATTTCCTGTTTTGCCTACGCAGCTAAGGATGCTTATTTCTTATCCCCCAAAGAAACTGGCTCTTGCTACCCAGCCTGTGGGTACGTTCAAATGCGCCAGGAATGGCAGCAAATGAAAGCAGGGGAAAATTCAATCTGGCTGGCAGATATCCAGCAAGGACATCCCGCCAATAACTACGTAGATAAAGTACATTATACTGCCGCTTTCCACCAGAAAATGGCAGATACTTTGGCCATTATCTTATCTAGAGACAAGGTGTTTAAACAGTAAAGAAAGTCTTGATTTTCTTACACCTTCCGGAGCAAAAACACACCTGCCAGCAGAAGCACTACTCCCAACACTTTACTCCAATTAATTGGCTGCACCGGAAACCCAAGCCACCCGAAATGGTCCAGCACGATGGCCATCAATAATTGACCGGCTACAATAATACCCAAGGTATTGGCTGCGCCGATGCGCGGGGCGGCCAGGATTACGGCTGTTACGTACAGCACGCCCAGAAGGCCGCCTGTCCACTTCCAGGCACTGATGCCCTGCATCTGTTGGAGAGAAGGGAATTCCTGGCGGTAAGAGACTAAAACGACCGTCCCTAAAATGAGGGTGCCAATGCAAAAGGAGAAGAGGGCTGTTATAATGGGGTTGCCTACCGCCAGTTTCAATTCTGAGTTCACGCCCGCCTGAATGGCCACGGCTACGCCCGCTAATAGCGCCAATAAATAATAAAGTTCTTTGCCCATGTTGAAAAAGATAATCTTGGCAAGGTACGCAGATCTGCTTCAATTGCGCGAGCTGGGTTGGGAAAAGTAAAGGAATTGACCAGCCATTTTGCACAGCAGGAGGACTGATTCCTGGAAGGAAAGCAAACAAAACACGCCCTGCCTAGTTTTTTAAGAAAGGTTTCTTTGAATTGAAGCAGTGTGTTTATAGCCTATTTTTTGAAAAACACGTCTAAAACGGTAAACCTTATCTCATTATGGTAGCCATTGTCTCTTTGCTTGACGCAGAACACTCAGATAAATTAAATGAGATCACTTTCCAGTTGGATCGGGAATTTGGGTTAAAGGAAGTGCAGATGACGCCTTTTCCCCACCTTACCTGGCTAACGGTAAATGACGGCAGCCTCCACAACCTACAGGAAACCCTGGGCAATGCCGCCGGAATCTGCTGTAGGCTGCAATTGGTTACCAGCGGACTGGGAATTTTCACGGGGAGTAAACCGGTGCTTTACATTCCGGTGGTACGCTCTGGCTTCATTACTAGGTTTCACCGGCAGTTACATGATGGAGTCAGCCTTATCTGTAATGAAATTGGACAGCATTATAGCCCCTCCATCTGGATGCCTCACCTTTCCCTGGCGCTGGGTGATACCACCCCCGAACTAGTGGCAGAGGCGTTCCTGTATTTAAACAACCGAGATTTCAACTGGAACATAGAACTAGACAACCTTACCCTGCTTACCAAGCACGGCGACCTTTTCCTGAAAGATGGGGTGTTCCCATTGGTAGGGGTAGAGACCAAGGATGCCTTCAAGCAAAGCGCAGTAGATTGAAGCCTTGCGCTTTGCTTGAAAGAAGCAGTTAGGGCTGCGTGAATTCCGCTTCCAGGGCCAAGGCTTTTTCCTGTAACACCTGAAGGGCCAGATCAATAGTGTCTTGGTGGGTCCTGAAGGAGAGAATGGCCAGGCGCAGCATAAAGGCATCGCCTAATTTGGTGGACGAAAGGAAAACCCTGCCGTCTAGCTGTACCTCCTGGGTTAACTGTTGGTTAAAGGCATTGGCGTCTATTCCAGGTTTGGGTAGGTACCGGAAAATGACCACAGATAATGCCGGAGCCACTGGGGTCTCAAAGCCGGGTAAAGCCTGGAATCTGCTATAGGCGTATTGCGCCAAAGAAAGTTTTTCCTCTAAAGCACTTCTAAAGGCTTTCACCCCATGTACCTGTAGCGGGAGCCAGATGCGTAATCCCCTGAAATGTTTGCTGAGCTCCGGGGAGACATCGGCGGGAGAGACTTCACCCATGGAAGAAAGGGTGTCCTGCATGTAATTGGCCTGGTAATGGTGCGTCTCTGCCAGTTGCTTAGAGTTCTTGATCAGTACTGCCCCGGTTCCATAGGGGATAAACAAACCCTTGTGGGGGTCCATCACCACCGAATCTGCTAGTTCAATGCCTTTCAATTTTGCCTTTCCTGAGGGAGCCAGGGCGAAGAATCCGCCGTAGGCGGCGTCTACGTGGTACCACAGGCCATGCTCCTTCGCCAATTGGCCCAGGGCAGGCAAGGGGTCTACCGCGCCCACGTCTGTGGTGCCCGCCGAAGCGATCACCAGCCAGGGCGTTAGGCCGGCTTGCTTATCAGAGAGAATGGCTTTCTCCAGCGCCGCCGCCGACATCTGGTAGGCGGCATCCATTTCTATATGACGGACCGGGCATTCGCCTAAACCCGCAATACGTAAGGCTTTGTCCAGGCAATGGTGGGCGTGGGCGGTCATGTACACCACGGCATCCGGAATCATGCGGGACGTGATTTTCTGGGCATCACGGGCAGTGGCCAAAGCAATGAGGCTGGCAATGCTGCCGCCGGAGGTAAGGTTACCGGCCGTATCTTCGGGGAACCCGATCAGGCCCGCCATCCAGCGCAGGAGCATGTTCTCCATGCGCACCGCCCCTGGGGCGGAAAAGAAAATACCAGCGTATTTGTTGGTCACCGCGGCCAGGTAATCACCCAGGGCAGAGGTATAGAGACTACCCCCGGGAATGTAGCCCAAGTGGTGGCCAGAGGCCGAGGTGATACCAGGGGTATCTACCTGCTTTTGGAGAATCTGCAAGGCCTCTTCTATGGCAATAGGTTCTTCCTGAATAGGAGTTTCCAGCAGACCCGCCCCCATGTCTGGTTGCGCTACAAAGGCTGGGAGGGAAGGTAACTCCTGAAGATAGGTTTGGGCGTATTGTTCAACAGCTTTCTGGAGGCGTAGCCGTTCTGTTTCATCTGGCTCTAATAAGGAGCGAAAAGCATCCATGAGGGGCAATGGTTATAAATAGGTAAATGCGGACCCGAAGGTACAAATAACTAACAAACCTAGCCTTTCTGAAAGAAGATAAAGTTGTCCGAAAAAAGCATAGCGTTTCGGGGCCGTTTTCATAAAAACGGCCCCGAAACGCTATGCTTAAAAAAAGGTAGCCTTAGCCTCTTTACTTTAATTGGCAGTAGAATGCTCTCTTAGGTAGCCTTTCCGGAATACGCGGTATTGGTCAAAGATAGTGCGAACGGCCCGGTTAAGGTAAGCAGTGCTTTCAGAAGTAGGGTCTGCCATCACGCCAGAGGTATAGCCTTGCCAGACGGCATTCTGCTTTTTATGGTCCAGAAGCGTCACCAGCAAGGTGCCCTGGGTCATATAGACTTTAATGGGGCGGTAAGCCTCATGCTCAGCAGTGGGTTCTTCATTGTTCACGAGCCAAATGTCAAACTCTTCCTGCTCATACCCCTTCATGTTGAGGTCATTGTAATAGATGTAGTAGCTAACCAGAAGATCGGGTTTGGTTTCTGAATACTCATACCCCTGTATCTCCAGCCGCTCCCTTATGTACTTTTTAATCACTTCATAGTTCTGCAGGGTAGCAGAATCATTTTCTGAGGCATGGGTAATGAAATTAAAGGTTTTGTACTTGTGGAAAGCCCCTGAGTAACTATAGTCTGAACCAAATTTACGGTTCCCGAATCCCAGGCAACTGCTCATGGTACCTGCCAGGAGCAATAAAAACAGATGTGTTAGAAAGTAGCGATTTTTCATTTTGTCTTCAGTTTTAATGTCCTGTCCCTCCGGTATTTACGGGGTAACATTCTAAGAAGATTTTAAAAATTTATAAAAAAATGAAAAAAAGTATTTCTACTATAAGGTAAGTATTTTATTAGGGGCACTGTGGGCTAAAAGAGCCCTTTAACCAATAAAAGGAAGGTGTTTTATGCAACAGGA
Organism: Rufibacter soli; assembly: GCF_054781795.1. Classification (NCBI taxonomy): domain Bacteria; kingdom Pseudomonadati; phylum Bacteroidota; class Cytophagia; order Cytophagales; family Hymenobacteraceae; genus Rufibacter; species Rufibacter soli. The sequence continues at coordinate 1,332,233 of NZ_BAAGTS010000002.1, forward strand.
ACTGTGAATTGCCTCAGAAGGGCATTGGAAGGGTAGTGGGTAACGCTATTTGGTGTTAGGAGAGGAAAGCAATTGCTTGTTAGATTATGAAATAAAATTAAAACGATAATAAATATAGTTATATTGTGTAGAAGCAAAAAAAAGCGGGACAATTTGCCCCGCTTTTCCTATTTTTTTAAAATTCCCTATTTATCCAGCACTATGGCGAAGATCAACGGGGCCACAATGGTAGCGTCTGACTCAATCACGTACTTTGGCGTGTTAATGCCCAACTTACCCCACGTGATTTTCTCATTCGGCACTGCCCCTGAATAGGAACCGTAGCTAGTGGTAGAATCTGAGATCTGGCAGAAATAGCCCCACAGCGGAACCCCGGTGCGTTGCAAATCCTGGTGCAACATAGGTACCACGCAGATAGGAAAATCACCGGCAATACCGCCGCCAATCTGGAAGAACCCAATAGTGGACTCATCTTTGGCAGTGGCAGTGTACCATTCAGCCAATTCCATCATGTATTCAATACCGGTGCGCACGGTGTGCACGTTCTTCACGTCGCCGCTGATCACGTGCCCCGTGAAAATGTTGCCCAGGGTAGAATCTTCCCAGCCCGGAACGAAGATAGGCAGGTTTTTCTTAGCCGCTTCCAGCATCCAGCTATGCTTGGGGTCAATCTGGTAAAACTGCTCCAACTCGCCAGAGTTCAGGATCTGATAGAAGAACTGGTGCGGGAAATAGGCCTCTCCGGCTTGGTCTGCTTTCTGCCAGTATTTCAACACCACGTGCTCCAGGCGGCGCATGGCCTCCTCTTCGGGAATACAGGTGTCGGTTACCCGGTTCAGGTGGCGGCCCAGGAGGTCCTGCTCATCTTGCGGGGTAAGGTCACGGTAGTTAGGAATGCGCTCATAGAAGTCATGGGCCACCAGGTTGAAGATATCTTCCTCCAGGTTGGCGCCGGTACAGGTAATGGCCTGCACCTTGTCTTCTCTGATCATCTCGGCGAGGATAATGCCCAGCTCAGCGGTACTCATGGCACCGGCCAGGGTGATCATCATCTTTCCGCCATCATTCAAGTGTACTTTATAGGCTTCAGCGGCATCTACCAGAGCGGCAGCGTTAAAATGCTTGTAATGGTCTTTCAGGAACTGCGTTACCTTCATGCTTTGCAATGGTTATTTAAATGGATGTGATTACGGTTGTTAAAACGGAATCCTTTGGTAAAAGATATTCCTGGGCTTTAACCCCTAAAAAACGGGGTTAGTTCGGCTTTTCTATGATGAAATTATGGTTGGTATAAATGCAGATATCTGCCGCAATGGTCAAGGCCTCGCGCACCATTTCCTCGGCAGTAAGGTGAGGGGCGTGTTTCTTGAGAGCCAGGGCCGCAGATTGGGCATAAGTGCTACCAGAGCCAATGGCGGCAATTTGATGGTCGGGTTCAAGCACATCGCCGGTACCAGAGATGATGAGCAGCTCCTCTTTATTAGCCACCACCATCATGGCTTCCAGCTTACGCAGGTATTGGTCTTTGCGCCAGTCTTTGGCTAATTCAATGGCCGCCCGCTTCATGTTGTTGCCGTAGGCGTTCAATTTCTCCTCAAAGCGTTCCAGTAGCGTGAAGGCATCGGCGGTGGAGCCGGCAAAACCGGTAATGATCTTCCCGTCCTGCAGCTTCCGGATTTTCTTTACGTTGCTTTTGGCAATGTATTTATCCATGGTTGCCTGTCCATCGGCCCCAAGGGCAACTTCTCCATTATGGTACACACCTAACACGGTGGTAGAGCGTATTTTGGTCATAATCTTCCTCTCTAAATAGGTTAGACGTTCTTTCTACCCTTTGGGCCGCGAAAGTACAACAAACTTACGTAAATGCCGAAGACTTGGCCCAAGCCTGCCGTTTCCGGCATTTCCCATCCGGTTCAGCCTTTGAAAGCCCATATGGTAACAGGTTATTTCTGCCTAGTGGAATTCTAAGACTATTCTGTTTTAGGCCTGTTTTCGAGAAAACGTGCCTAAAACGCACACTCTGAGGTTTAGGTTAAAGAAGCAGATGTGATCAGGGCGCCAACTCAAAATTTACTAGAAATGATTCCTTACTGGTGCCTTTGTTCGATGTATTGAAGCCAAAGAAAAGGCGGATAATTTATGGCAATAACCTACTGTGGAAATACGGGTAACTGGGCTGAAATTCTATAAAACAGGCTAAAACCGATAAAATTCTGAGCTTCTTCAGGACTTTATAAAAAAAATAAAAAAGTTTTTTATTTTAAAATTTGCGCTTTGCCGGGTCTTTATACCTTTGCTGTTTCCATACAAGGTATAACTAGCTAACCCTACTATGAGTCGTTTAAATCTCCTTGAAGAAACGCGTTTCGAAAAACTTCCTGTTACCGTTTACCCAGACCAGCACGAGGCCTCCCGCACGGTGGCCCGCCGCATCTCAGACCTAATCAAAAGAAAGCAGCAGAACGGCGAGAAGACGGTGCTGGGGCTGGCCACTGGGGCCACGCCGGTGGGCGTGTACGCCGAGCTGGTGCGCATGTACCGGGAGGAAGGGCTGAGCTTCAAGGACGTGGTCACCTTCAACCTGGACGAGTACTACCCCATGCAGCCCACGGCCCCGCAGAGCTACGTCACGTTCATGAACGAGAACCTGTTCGACCACATTGACATAGACAAGAAGAACGTCAACATCCCGGACGGCACACTGCCGCTGGAGGAGATCCCGGCCTTCTGCCTGGCTTACGAGCGCAAGATAGAGGAGCTGGGCGGGCTGGACCTGCAGGTGCTGGGCATTGGCCGGACAGGCCACATCGGCTTCAACGAGCCCGGCTCGGCGCCCAACTCTGGTACCCGGCTGGTGACCCTGGATGACCTGACCCGCCGCGACGCCTCCCGTGATTTCGGGGGCAAGGAGAACGTGCCCACCAAGGCCATCACCATGGGTATCGGGACCATCTTCAAGGCCCGCGAGATCATTTTGATGGCCTGGAACGGCAAGAAGGCCTCCATCATCAAGAAGGCCGTGGAAGGGGAGATCTCCTCTGAGGTGCCGGCCACCTACCTGCAGCTCTCAGACAACGTGGAGTTCGTGCTGGACCAGGACGCGGCCTCGGCGCTCACCCGCTTTGATACCCCTTGGCTTACCCGCGACTGCGCCTGGGACGAGTCCCTTACCAAGAAGGCGGTCATCTGGCTGTCCAACAAGGTGAAGAAACCTATCCTCAAGCTCACCGACGAGGACTACAACACCCACGGTATGGCCCAGCTGGCCGTGGACCGCGGCCCGGCCTACAACATCAACATTGACGTCTTCAACAAGCTGCAGCACACCATCACCGGCTGGCCCGGCGGAAAGCCCCACGCCGACGACACCGACCGCCCGGAGCGCGCCAACCCGGCCCAGAAGCGCGCCATCATCTTCTCGCCGCACCCCGACGACGACGTGATCTCCATGGGTGGTACCTTCATCAGGCTGGTGGACCAAGGACATGACGTGCACGTGGCCTACCAGACTTCTGGCAACACCGCCGTGTGGGACGACGACGTGCTGCGCTACATGGAGTTCGCCATTGACTTCAACGGCAGCATAGGCGACGAGAACAGCCGCTTGAAGGCCATCTATGAGGACATGCGCCGGTTCATTGAGCAGAAGCAGCCCAACCAGGTGGACACCCCCGAGATCCAGAACGTGAAGGCCTTCATCCGTAAGAGCGAGGCCATTGCAGGCGCGCGCTACGCCGGTCTTTCTGATGACCATATCCACTTCCAAGCGTTGCCGTTCTATGAGACAGGCAAGACCCGCAAGAACGCCGTCTCTGACCTGGATATCCAATTGACCATGGACCTGCTGCGTCAGGTGAAGCCCCACCAAGTGTTCGCCGCCGGAGACTTCGAGGACCCGCACGGCACGCACATTGTCTGCTTCAACATCATCCTGGAGGCCCTGCGGAGGCTGCGGGACGCCGGCGAGGGCTGGGTAGAGGATTGCTGGCTGTGGATGTACCGCGGCGCCTGGCACGAGTTCGCCGCCCACGAGATTGAGATGGCCGTGCCGCTCTCGCCCCTGGAGGTGGAACGCAAGAGGAACGCCATCTTCAAGCACCAGAGTCAGAAAGACCGCCCCGTGTTCCCCGGCGACGACGAGCGCGAGTTCTGGGTGCGCGCCCAGGAACGCAACCGCGAGACCGCCCGCCACTATGACCGCCTCGGCCTGGCCGATTACGAGGCCATGGAGGCCTTCGTGCGTTACCATTACTAATTCTGTAAGGTGCTATATGCAAAGCCGCTCCTGTTTTCAGGAGCGGCTTTGCTGTTTTAAATGGGTCCTGTTTTGAGGCTGTTTTCGTGAAAACGGGCTGTAAACAGCTGCTCTGAGTTTTGAGTTGATCTGGATTCAGACATCTTCCCCTTACCACCTGCAATGGGAATGGAAAGCACGGGATGAGGTTGGCGCCTCAGGGAAGTTGGAAACTTCCCGCTATGGAAGGTACAAGTTTGAAACTTGAACCAGAGAAAGGGGGAGAGATAGTTTAGGGCTGTTTTTGAAAAAACGGGCTTAAAACGCAAAAGAGCCGATGGATTTCTCCACCGGCTCTTTCTTATGTAAACTTCGTTTCAAACAACGAACAAATAATTACTAAAAGCTAACTAGATCACACCAGCATGGTTACCGGGTTCTCCAGGAAGGCTTTCAAGGTCTGCAGGAAGGCAGAACCTACGGCGCCGTCTACCACGCGGTGATCGCAGGAAAGGGTTACTTTCATGACGTTGCCAATCTGAATCTGTCCGTTTTTCACCACTGGGGTCTGTTTGATACCGCCCACAGCCAGGATACAGGCATCGGGTGGGTTAATGATGGCGGTGAATTCCTCAATCCCGAACATGCCCAGGTTAGAGATGGTGAAGGTGCTTCCTTCCCAGTCTGAAGGCTGGAGCTTCTTGGATTTGGCTTTACCTCCTAAGTCTTTCACCTCGGCAGAGATGGTAGACAGGGATTTCTGGTCAGCGTTGCGGACTACCGGTACCAGCAGACCTTCTTCCACGGCTACGGCCACGCCAATGTTCACCACGTTGTTATAACGGATCTTGTCACCTAACCAGGAAGAGTTCACGGCTGGGTGCTTACGAAGGGCAGCGGCGCTGGCTTTAATCACCATGTCATTGAAAGACACTTTCACAGGGGCTATCTCGTTCATGGCCACGCGGGCTTCCATGGCTTTGTCCATGTCAATTTCCATGGTGAGGTAGAAGTGCGGAGCGGTGAACAGGCTTTCTGACAGGCGGCGGGCAATCACCTTGCGCATCTGGGTAACCGGAACCTCTGTGAAGGCTTCGCCTGTTTGGGCTGGAGCAGCAACTTGGGCAGCGGGAGCAGCGGCTTTAGGGGCTTGCGCTGCTGGAGCGGCGGCAGAGGGAGTGAAATTCTCCACGTCACGCAGGACAATGCGGCCATTCTCACCAGATCCTTTGACCTGGGAAAGGCTTACGCCTTTCTCCTGGGCTACTTTTTTGGCCAAGGGTGAAGCCAACACGCGGCCCTGGTTTTCTGACCCGGCGGCAGGAGCGGTACCCTGGCCTGGTACCGGAGCACCGGCGGCCTGGTTTACCCCGTCGCCAGACTGGGACTGGGCTTCGGTTTTATGTTCTTCTACACGGGTGGCTTGTTCCTGGGAACCGGCTTGGGCTGGGTTAGTATTTCCGCCGCCCTGGCTACCACCGTTCAATAATGCTTTGTAATCGGCGCCGGCTTCGCCAATAATGGCCAGAACGCCATCAACCTGCACAGAGGCGCCGGCTTCCACGCCAATGTAAAGGAGGGTACCGTCTTCATAAGACTCCAGCTCCATGGTGGCTTTGTCGGTTTCCACCTCGGCCAGCAGGTCACCAGCTTTAACTTTATCGCCTACTTTTTTGTGCCAGGCTACTATGGTGCCTTCCTGCATGGTATCGCTCATCTTTGGCATGGTCACCACAGTGGCGTTCACGTTAGCGGCGGCGGCAGGTTGGGCGGCAGGGGCAGCTTCTTTGGCTGGTTCTTCCGTTTTAGGTTGCGCGGCGGGGGCTTCTTCTTTTTTAGGCGCCTCTGCAGGGGCAGGGGCGCTTCCGCCAGCCTCGGCCAGCAGGCCAGAAATATCTTCGCCTTCTTTGCCAATAATGGCCAGCACACCATCTACCGGTACAGATTCACCGTTCTTTGGTCCAATATATAATAAGGTGCCATCTTCATAAGACTCCAACTCCATAGTGGCCTTGTCGGTCTCTACTTCGGCAAGAACGTCCCCAGATTTTACAGAATCACCAACTTTCTTTAACCATGAGGCAATGACCCCCTCGGTCATAGTGTCGCTCATCTTGGGCATTCGGATGATTTCAGCCATAGTTTTTTAGCTCGGTTTTAAGACCTCAAAAATAGAGGCAAAATTGGTGTAATACAAATATGGGGGAAATACGTTTTTACCCTTTTTTCAAAAAAACGGCTTATAAACGTAAATTTCATCGGTTTACCTCCGCCAGGTGTGAAACATCTGCAAAGCGCTCCACCCAAAACATAGAACCTGTGAATTGCAGCTGGTACAGGCACAGATTGGCATGCACAAACTGATCCATCTGCGAGAGTGGGTAATGCAGCAGCTGGGCCAGGAGCATGCGCATGGCGCGGCCGTGCATGCAGATAAGAATGGTCTTCTCCTCTGGCCTTGACAAAATGAGGTCAATGACGGGGCGCTGCCGGGCCGCTACCTGCACGGGGCTTTCGCCGCCCTCAACGGGCAGGTCTATCTCACCTTCCTGCCACCGCCGCAGCACCTCAAAATAATAGGCGTCTTCTTCAGGGGTGATGCGCGTGCCTTCCCGGTTCCCCCAGCTGATCTCATTGAGACCCGCGTGCTGCTCATGCGGGAGCCCCAGGTCAAGGAAGCCCTGCACCGACTGGATGCTCCGCTGCAGCACGGAGGTGTAAACCTTGTCAAACGCGATGTCTTTGTAAGCCTGGAAGAATTTTTGGGCTTGCCAGCGGCCGGTTTCATTGAGGGAACTGTCAATCCCGCTTCCCTGCACTATACCCTGCAGGTTAAGGTCGGTCTGGCCGTGGCGGATAAGGTATATTTTTTTGAGGCTCAATTTTACGCTAATTTGCAGGCCCTAAGTTAGGCCATAATTACGAGAACTACGGATGAAAAGACGCGCAGATGTGACCCTGGAACAATTGAACGCCTGGAACAAGAACACGTTAGGCGAGCACCTGGGCATGGAGTATACAGAAATTGGCGAAGATTACCTCATTGGCCGTATGCCCGTAGACCACCGCACGCACCAGCCTCTGGGCCTTTTGCACGGGGGGGCCTCCGTAGCCCTGGCCGAAACCCTGGGCAGCGTGGGGGCCACCATGTTCCTGGACCTGGACAAACAATACTGCGTGGGCCTGGAGATCAATGCCAACCATGTAAAAGCAGTGCGCAGCGGGTATGTGTACGGCAAAGCCACGGCCGTGCACGTGGGCCGCAAGACCCAGGTCTGGGAAATACGTATCACCACAGAATCTGGAGGCCTGGTCTGCATTAGCCGGATTACCATGGCCGTTCTAGACAGGGCATAGGCCTTGCCGGTCATGAATCCGGCCCGGTTTTACCCCATCTCACCAAATATCGTGTCTGCTGTCTGCGTTCTATACCTACATGTCTCAGGAGAGTTCATCATTTACACCGCCGGTTACTTTAGCTGCCTCACCGGTAGAAACAGCCCATGCCTTGTTTACAGCGGCCCTTACCGCCCAACTGCCCGTAGCCCTCTGGCGGTTACCCTTCACCCAAGAGGTGCAGGTGCTGGTAGCCAGTAAAACAGAAACAAAGCTGCCGCCGCTGGAAGGTCCAAAGAAGGGATTTGCGTTCTGTCCCTTCACCGCCTCCGAGGCTGCTGGGGTGACCTTCCTTCCCGCCGACCTTTATTTTTCCGGCAAAGCCGACAGTGAAGTAGAACTAGGGGAGAATAAGTTGCCGGAGCGTTTTAAGCCTGATTTTCAGAAAACAGGCTTAAAACAAGAATTAACGTGGCCCAGCCATCCGCAAGGCTTACCCAAAGCCATTACCCGCGATGCCTTTGAGCAAACGGTGGCCACTGCGGTAAAGGCCATGCAGGCTGGTTGCCTGGAGAAAGTGGTGCTATCTAGAACCAAAACGCTGCCGCTCTTTGAGGGCTTTGACCTGGTGACGGCCTTTACCCAGCTTACCCACTTATACCCCAACGCCTTTGTTTCTTTGGTGGCTGTTCCGGGGGTAGGTACCTGGCTGGGCGCCTCGCCGGAGGTGTTGGTGCAGATTGACCGGCATCATGTCTTTAAAACCGTGGCCCTGGCCGGCACCCAACCCCTCACCGATGGCCTTACGCCCGCCGATGCCATCTGGCGGCAGAAGGAAATAGAGGAACAGGCCCTGGTACAACGGTATATAGTGAGTTGTTTCCGGCATTTACGCCTGCGCGAATACGTGGAGATGGGTCCCCGGACCATGGCGGCGGGTAACCTATTACACCTGCGCACTGATTTCAGCGCCGCCATGGATGAAGTGGGGTTCCCTAAATTGGGCACCCAGATGCTGGAGCTGTTGCACCCCACCTCGGCGGTGGGGGGTATGCCCAAGGCCTCTGCGTTGCACATGATAGGGGAACTAGAGCTCCATGACCGCCGCTATTATAGTGGCTACCTGGGACCAGTGCAGTTGGGCCAGGAAACCAATCTTTACGTGAACTTGCGGTGCGTGGAACTAGGGCCAGAAACGGTGACGGCTTATGCGGGGGCCGGCATGACCCCAGACTCCAACCCGGCCAAAGAATGGCAGGAAACCGAACTCAAAATGCAAACCGTGCTCCGTCTCTTCCAAGCCACAGAATCATGATTTTACAGTCTGTTATAGATATTGCCGAAATTTGCGCCCGCAAGGGGGTACAGGATGTGGTTCTCTCCCCAGGATCACGGTGCGCGCCTTTGACCCTGGCCTTCGCCCGCCATCCAAAACTGCGGGTACGAACCGTGCCAGACGAGCGCAGCGCCGCCTTTATTGGGTTGGGCATTGCGCAGCAGACCGGCCGGCCGGTGGTGCTGGTCTGTACCTCAGGCACAGCCGCCTATAACTATGCGCCCGCCGTAGCTGAGGCCTTTTACCAGAATATTCCGCTGTTGGTGCTTACCGCAGACCGTCCCCCCGAATGGATTGACCAACTGGACGGCCAGACCATCCGGCAGTCCCATATCTACGCCGCCCACGTAAAGCGTAGCCTTGATTTCCCGGTAGATACCAGCCACGCAGACGCGAAGTGGTACGCCTCCAGAATGATCAATGAAGCCTTGAATGAGGCCACGGCCTTCCCGGAAGGACCCGTGCACGTAAATGTGCCCTTACGGGAGCCTTTTTACCCAGAGCCAGGGGAGGAGTTCGTCTATAACCCAGACGTCAAGATTATTGAGGAGATTTCCTCGGGGTACGGGTTCTCAGACCATTTCTGGGATGCGTTGCTCCAGGAAATCTCTAAATACAAACGGGTGCTGGTGGTACCTGGCCAGGGGAAAAAAGACCAGGCGCTGCAGGAGAGATTGGTCGCCTTTTGCCGTGCTACCGGCGCTGTGATGGTCACTGATATTATCAGCAACCAACAAGTAGCAGGAGATAGCATTTCATACCATGATGTTTTCCTGGGCGCCAAGCACCTGCATTCAGAAGCAGCCCTGCGGCCAGACCTGCTAATTACCTTCCATAAATCGCTGATCTCCAAAAACCTGAAGCTGTTCTTGCGTAAGCAACCGGGCCTGCAGCACTGGCACGTGCAACCAGCCGGGCAGGTTGCAGATACGTTTCAGGCCCTCACCCGCATCATCAGAACCACTCCTGAGGCGTTTTTCTTCCAACTACGCCAGGGAGAGGAGCTGTTAGCCGTAACGCCAGCCTTTACGCAAGCATGGCATGAGCTGGACTACCAGGGTAGGGCCGTTTTAACCGGTTTTCAGGAAAACGGCTCGTTTTCAGAATTTGCCGCCTGTTACCAGACCCTTAGAAAACTCCCAGCGAACAGTGTGCTGCACTTGGCCAATAGTATGAGTGTGCGGTACGCCAACCTGATAGGGGTAGCTGACCTGGTGGATGTGGAGGTGTTTGCCAACCGGGGAACCAGCGGCATTGACGGCAGCACTAGTACTGCTGTAGGGGCGGCGCTCAGCACAGACAAACTGGTGACGTTGGTAACCGGCGACATGGCCTTTCTCTATGACCGCAACGCCCTTTGGCATAATTACCTGCCCCAGAACCTGCGCATATTAGTGCTCAATAACCATGGCGGCGGCATTTTCAGGATGATAGAGGGCCCCCGGTCACAGCCAGAACTGAGACCTTTCTTTGAAACGGAACAAATGCAGACCGCCCAGGCCACTGCCCAGGAAATGGGATTTAATTACGGTAAGGCTACAGACCAGGCCTCCTTGGAAGTGGCGCTGGCCACCTTCTTTGATGCCCAGGCAGGCCCGCAACTTCTGGAAATAGAAACGGACAGTAGTGCCAATTTTACCGCTTTTGAAGACTACAGGCAGCAGGTGCGAACCCAAGTCCGCCTGTAGAACTTGAGGTTGAAGTATTTTAAAAATATTAACGTATCCTTTGATTACTTAACATAAAATATGACGTAAATAAGGTAGGAGACGCCAGTGAAAGGGCGTTACTATTATGAAATTTACAAATAAAGTAGAAAAATGGCAGCACAAACACCACCCGGTGCTGTATGACTATGGCAGAATAGCCTTAGGGGGCTTTCTCTTGTTCAAGGGCGCTTCCTTTCTATTTAATATTACACCGCTGGTGCAAATTTTATTGGATAGCAGGCTATATTCTGTGGCTACTTACCTGGCGTATTTTATTGCCTTGGTACACGTGATTGGGGGAGCCATGATGATGGTAGGGTGGCATACCCGGTGGGCTAGTATCGCTCAGATTCCTATTGTGCTTTCTGCCCTGATCTTCTTTACCCCGGCCCACGACCTTTATTCCATCTATTCGCCATTTGCGGTAACCGTTTACACCCTGTTACTTCTGGTATTCTATGCGGTGGGTGGTTCTGGCTTTTATTCCTTTGACCACCGGTTTTTCATTCATGAGAGAAAAGAACATAAAATGAAAAAATCTCATGTGTTGGACAGAAACCTTCACCATTCCTAAGAGAAGGCCTTTTTTGCAATTTATAGTAAGCAACCCCTTCCAGATTTCTGGAAGGTACCCAATGACCAAAATACCTACCAAAAGTATCCTCATCCATTAGACCATTAAGGTCTAGCCGCCTGAAGATCCCTAAGCGCAAAGGATAACTTCTTCCTTCTTTCCTCCGAAGCAAAAACCTTTCTTTATCTACCCTAATCAAAACGAACCCAAGACAGCGGACCAATTCCTACTTTCCGCTGTAGGGCCGTTTTTTCCTACACATTAAGTCCAGAGTCCTTTTTTGTTAAATTAGAACTGATATCGCCTTTCTGAAAAGGGGCTGTCTGGGTTAAATTAACTGATATTTCAGGTATAAGATATTGGCTGCCAACGTATAATATCTTGGAGACGCTACTCTAACGGCGTTTAGAAAATGACATGGGTACAAAAAATTGATGCATGGCAGAACAAGCATCACCCAGTGCTGTATGACTACGGCCGAATCCTGCTAGGGCTTTTTATCCTGTACAAAGGCCTGATGTTTATTTCTGATACCTCTGGTCTAGCCCAGATTCTGCAAAACAGCCAGTTCAGGTTTGTGGCTTTCGGGTTGGCGCACTATGTGGCCTTTGCCCACCTGGTAGGCGGTATCTTAATTGCCATTGGGCTTATCACCCGGGTCGCCATCGCGTTCCAGATTCCTATTCTGGTAGGCGCTGTCTTCTTTTCTACGCCGGGACAGGGCTTTTTCTCCAATGAAACCCAGTTGATCCTCTCTTTGGTCACCTTATGCGCCTTGATTTTTTATTTTATTGGCGGCTCAGGCTACTATTCCGTTGACCACCGGTTTGAAGCCAATGAGCGCCGCTTGAACGAGAATAACCGGCACGCCATGCCCTAAGATTTTTAACCGTAGATCCAATTCACCGCTTACCTTTGCAGAATCTTGTAAGGGCTCCTTACCTTTATGCCCACATTGTTCTACCCTAACAAAAGGTTCATGCAAAGCAGATATAACTGGACTACTCTCAAAGAATACCAGGAAATCCTTTTCCAATTTTATAATGGTATAGCCAAGATCAGCATTAACCGGCCGCATGTGCACAACGCCTTTACCCCCCGCACAGTAGCTGAAATGATTGACGCCATGAATATCTGCCGTGATAACGCAGAGATTGGTGCCATTATCCTTACCGGCGAAGGCGGCAAGGCTTTCTGTTCTGGCGGTGACCAAAGCGTACGCGGCCACGGGGGCTACGTTGGCGAAGATACCGTTCCGCGTTTGAACGTGCTGGACCTGCAAATGCAGATCCGTCGCATACCTAAACCGGTGATTGCCATGGTGGCCGGCTGGGCCATTGGCGGTGGCCATGTGCTGCATGTGGTGTGTGACCTGAGCATTGCCGCTGAAAACGCCCGTTTTGGGCAAACTGGCCCCAAAGTAGGTTCCTTTGACGGAGGCTTCGGGGCTTCTTACCTGGCCAGGGTTGTAGGGCAGAAGAAAGCCCGCGAGATCTGGTACCTCTGTGACCAGTATGACGCCCAGGACGCCTTGCAGATGGGGTTAGTGAACAAAGTAGTGCCGTTGGTGCAGTTAGAGCAAACCACGGTAGAATGGTGCGAGAAAATTCTGGAGAAAAGTCCGCTGGCTTTGCGCATGCTCAAAGCCTCTTTCAACGCCGAACTGGACGGCCAGTCTGGCATCCAGCAATTGGCCGGAGACGCTACCTTGCTATACTACCTGTCAGATGAATCGAAAGAAGGCAAAAACGCCTTTATGGAGAAGCGGAAACCAGACTTCTCTAAGTTTCCTAAATTCCCGTGATCTGTACCAATTTATACGTTTCAGGTCTCACATTTTTTGAGACAGTAATATAATATAGCTTAAAAGCGGAGCAGTTCTGGGTGAAAACTCAAGGGCTGCTCCGTTTCTTTTTAAAGCTTTCTGTTTCTTTGCGTATAGTCATAGAAACTCCAGCACAAAATTGCTGTCCTGGTACTTGATACGCCCAATTTGATACGCTTATGGACCACCTGCTCCTCAACGGCAAGAAATTCTATTTAGATGAGATTCAGCACTATTCGTTCCGGGAAAGCATTCCTTTGAACGGCTATGAGGCCAAAACCCTGGAATTCTGTAAAAACTGGCTGCAGGGGGTACAGGAGTTTCCGGTGCAGACCTCGGGCAGTACGGGAGCGGCCAAAATGATGGAGCTAAAACGCGACCGCATGGAGGCAAGTGCCCAACGTACCCTGCGCATTTTTGGCCTAAAGCGTGAAGACCAGGTCCTGGTTTGCCTGAATACCGAATACATTGCCGGCATGATGATGTTGGTGCGGGGCTTTGTAGGCCAGCTGAACATGACCATTATAGAGCCGGTTGGCAACCCCCTGGCTGGGGTAGACCCAGAGGCGGAGTTTGATTTCGTGTCATTGGTACCGCTGCAGTTGCAGACCATTTTGGAGCAAACCCCTGAGCAAATAGAAAAGCTCAACACCATGAAGGCGGTTTTACTGGGCGGGGCCGCTATTGGGGGCCGGCTGGAGGAAATGGTGCAGGAGTTAAAGGTGCCCGTTTACCAAAGCTACGGCATGACCGAAACCATTTCCCATGTGGCGGTCAGGCGGTTAAACGGGCCTGAGAAAACCAGCTTTTACGTGGCTCCGCCGGAGGTTACTTTAGGTTTGGATGAACGCGGCTGCCTCACCATTGCCGCAGAAGTAACCGGCGGCGAAACCCTGGTCACCAATGATCTGGTGGAGCTTTTAGGTAACAATTCCTTCCGGTGGCTGGGCCGCGCCGATAATACCATCAATACAGGGGGAGTGAAAGTGCAGCTGGAAAAGGTAGAAGCCGCTCTGGAAACCGCCCTTAATAGCTTTGGCATGCACCGCCGGTGTTTTGCCGCCGCCTTGCCAGATGAAGCCCTGGGGGAACGCCTGATAGTGGTTTTGGAAGGTAGCCCGCTTACGGAGGAGGAAGAGGCCAATATCAAAGGCAAACTAAGCGAGTTATTAGGTAAATATGAACAGCCTAAACAATTTGGGTATCTGCTGCGTCTCCCAGAAACCGCCACCGGAAAAGTTGACAGAAGAGGCGGCATAGCGCTTCTTTAAGATCGTTAGGCTTGTACTGGACAAGTAGGCACCAGTATTATTTGCCCGCCCGTTTGTTGAAAAGCACAATAGCCTCATGGTATTTCTGGGCTTCCGCTAGTTTGCTGGCTTTAGGGTCTGTTTTTACCATTTCAATCACAGTTTCGGGGCTAAACACTTTCACGGGTCCACCTTCCAACTGAAGGTAATGGTAATGGCTGTTGGAAGGATATCCAAACACCGGTAAAAATCCGTAGCCACTAATTCTTCCTTTGGTCACGGGGAACAGCCAATTGTCGTCTACCGGCAATCCTACTACTAAGATGGCCCCATCTGAGGCTACTCGGGCTATTGATTTGGTGTCAGAAGGGTAAATTCTCTTAAACCTGGCCGGAGAATGCCTGCTCTCAGACTCATCCTCAAAGGTGATGAAGGATTTGTTATTTTCTCCTAAGAAGATCTTGGAAGTAGTGCCAATCACTGTTTTGTCCTGCAACTCTATGAGGTAGGAATTCTTCGCATGTCTAGCTGAGGAGAGGGTATTGGCGAAATGCGTTTTAAATAGTTCGGGCGTGAACGCAAGAAGGGCCAGTTGACTCAGATGATCATTCCTGAAATCTGGGATTTTAAACTTTTCTAGATTAGGGGCTTGTACCTTTTCTAATACAGTTTCCACCTGCGCCGAAGCATAAAATGGAAGGCTAAAGAAAGTCGCAATGCAAGCGGTAATAAGTAAATGTTTTTTCATTTGACATTAATGAGGGTAAAAGGGATTTACTTTCGTATTCCACAGGACGTGAACCTTTGAAATCACCTTCAATTTCTGAATGCTTTTCCTTGTCGTAATTTCTTTCCTTTTAGGAGATGAAATCATACAACAAATCACCTTCCAAGTGTATTCTTGAATAGCTAGTAAAAACGTTTTGAGGTAAAGACGCTCAGGCAGTTTAGCTAATTAGTATTGTACCTAAGTCCTGGTCGAGAATTTAGACCCCCAAATTAAATATATCTCTATTTTGCGTTTTGAGCCTGTTTTTGAAAAACAGGCTCAAAACGAAAGAACAATTGATCCCGACCTTAATAACCAGCCACGGCTCGGTTAAAGGTTAAGAGGGCATCATACAGTTTTTCTTTTCTGGCTAATTTCAAGGCTTTCTCGTTGCCTTCCAGAAGCGGAAGCAGTTCTTTGGTTTCAGCTTTTAAAAGCGGACCGTTACCTTTCTGGATAAATTTAAAGTACCCTGAGTGCACCTCATAAGGGGCCGGTAGAAAGGAATACCCGTTTATTTCACCGGCCACTAATTTAAACAACCAGCAGCTGTCGGCGGGGAGACCAGCGGTAGACAAAGCGCCTCCGGGCCCTTTTCTCCTGATGGAGTAGGTTTCACTGGGGTAAATGCGTTTGAGGCGGTTAGGAGAGTTTTTTTCTGCGGCTTCGTCCTCAATTTCTATATAGCTTCTATTGTCCTTGTCAAATTTTATCTGGGTTCGGGTTTCCTTTACGGTACTGTCTTTGAACATTATCTGGTAAAGGTTCCTGGGGTTAGACAGCGAAGCGCTTCTATGCCGCATGCTCATCTGCATCATGGCGTTAAAGTTCATTTGCATCATCTGCTGCATGTGGGCCTGGCCTATGGCGGCGTTTACAGCGCCCATGTTGGGTTGTGCCGAAGCAGGAGTGGCTAACCAGATAACGGCAATACCTAAGGCCAGCATAAGGGAAGAGGGTTTCATGGAGGGAAATAAAAGGGTTTAGGTTGGAACGGTAGAGGAAAGGTACAAAAGAACAGGAAGGAGTTATTATAAGAGGAATCATTTTTGGCTTGCGCACTTTATTTTCTTCTATCAGCCACCATGCCGCAAATGGGTTGGCTAGTGCAAACCGGCTTTCAAAAAGAAACCCCGTTTATGGCCTGTTTTTTAAAAAACAGGCCATAAACGGGGTAAGGTGAATAGGTTGGGTGAACAATGTTCAGGAAAGAAAAACTTACTCTCCCTGGTGGCTAGTTCTTTACCACTTTAGCTACATAGGTAGTGGAGCCTTTGGTTAGTTTTACCACGTAGAGCCCAGGCGGTTTAGGAAGAATTAAAGTAGTTTCTTCTTGTTTTACTATTGTCTGGAAAAGCACCTGACCATGGACATTTACAACCTGCACCAGGGCCCCAAGGAAGGCGGACCGGTTGCCCGAAGACAAGATAACCCGTTCAGTGTGGCTGGGGTTAGGGAAAAGTTGAAGCTGTCCTTCTGAAAACTCTTGTATTCCATTGGGGTTGCTATAGGCGAATACCGGTGAAACAGAACACCCGCTGGCATGGGTTACTTGCACCTGGTAGTTACCGGCGGTAGTGGCCACTATTTCGCGGGTAGTGAAAGAAAGCTCCTGCCCGTTCAAAAACCATTTATAGGTTGTTCCCTCAGAAGCGGTCAGTTTATTGCCGGCCTGGGTAATGGTAGCCGCTATTCCCGCTGACACCTGAATGGTGACAGGGGCAGAGGTAACGGCTGGATATTCCCCGTTTTTGCTGATTACCTTATAGCTACCGGCCTCTGTGGCGGTATAGGAGGCTGAAGTAGCCCCGGCAATAAGTTGGTCATTTTTGAGCCATTGGAAGGTATACCCAGCCGCAGAGAAAGTAGAAAGGGCGGTGCTCACCGTGGCTCCCGCGCAATAGTTGGTCTGGCCAGCAGCCGTGATATGGGCAATAGAGTTTCTGTAGGGTTTAATGTTTTCCAGTACGTAGCCAGTCATCCAGTCAACGGCCATTATATCCTGGTCACCGTCCAAGTCAAAGTCACCGGCCCTGAACCCACCCCCGGCGGAGAAACCGGCTGGTAGAATATGAGTCATGTCCTGGAAAGAGCCACCATGGTTGATGAAAAGCTTACTGTTGTTATTATTTCCCTTGGTGATCAGGTCCACCCAACCATCTTTATTGATGTCTACGGTATCTACCCACACCACCCAATCCTGAGTAGATGTGTTCTGGGAATAAACGGCGGGCAGAAGGGTAGACTGATCCGTAAAGCCGCCAGTACCATCATTTAAAAGCAGCTGCAGGGATGCTCCCTGGTAGAAAGGGTTGCCACGGGTATTGTTGCTCACCAGATCAATGTCGCCGTCGTTATCAAAATCAGCGGCGGCCACGCCAACGCCAATCCAGGTATTGTCCGGTAGCTTGTTGAGTTTACTTTTGGCGGTTACCTCAAATTTGCCTTGTCCGTTGTTAAACAGAATCAGGTTTTCCCCGGCACGTTCATCGGCACCCAGGTATAGGTCCAAGTCTTGGTCCTGGTCAAAATCTACCAAAATACTGGAGGTGTACACCTTGCTTTTGTTGGCTATGTCTGCGGGTAAGCTGCTTGACTGCGCCGTGAAAACCCCAGACCCGTTGTTGATTAAAAACCGGGGGCCATTGGTGCCACCGCCAATATTGGCGAAGTATAGGTCCAGGTCTCCGTCTTTGTCAATGTCACCCACGGTAACATGGTGCGTGAAATCATTGGCCAGCGGAAGGCGGGTGGCGGTTTCATCCCGTAGGGTGCCGTCTGCCTGCTGTATGAAGATGCGGCTTTGCTCCCCCGGAAAGGGGTTCACATCAGTGCCATGCCCAATCAGGATTACGTCATTCCGGCCATCCCGGTTAAAGTCACCCTGCGCGGAATGGCGCACATGTACCATCTGGGGCGCTCCGGGAAGCATCTCGGCGGTCTTTACCTTTACCTGGTGGTTCTCAATGGCCAAATATTCAATTGGCCTGAAAGCCCCGGGAGGGGGAGAGGGGGGCCATTGGATAGAAGCCCCTAAGAAGGAAGGGCTTTGGGAGGCGTTCTTTGTGAAGGGGAAAATTTCCACTAACCCATAAGGAATGGCTAGTGAGTTTTGATGTAGGGTGAAGAAGGGACCTTGGTTAAAGATGAAATTGCTGGTCCAGATGGGGTCTTGCGCATCTTGGGCGGCAGTGGTGCCCAATTGCAAAGTAATGTTGTTCCCTGATGCGTCTGCCACCGTTTGGCCTTTGCCTTCGTCCATTTTCCAGTAGGCGACTAGACCGGCGGCATTGGCAACTGGTCCGGTTTGGGCCAGGGCACTGATTTCAGCAGCCGTAAGTGCTTTGCTCCACACGGAGGCCTGCATGAGGTTTCCTTTCATACCGCAGCAATAATTAGCCCCGTCTATAACGCCGCCAATAGTGAACGGAACCTGGTTTACGGGCGGAGTGCCTGCGCTCGCAGTAGAGCCCACTTCCAGTCCGTTTATAAAAAGCCGCATGGTTCCATTTTGTAGGGTGGCGGCCACGTGGGTCCAGGCATTCAAAGGAGCATCTGTAGGAGCCGTGACGGCCCGGTAACTGCCTGCCGCACCTGTAGTAAGGACAAACTCTAACCGGGCTCCGCTTTGGCTCCAGCCAATGGTGTAACTCATGAATGGGTCCTGCCCCCGGTTAGGGGCCGGTTTGCCCATGACTATGGCATACGGTTCCCTAGCCGATGGATTCACCCAGCAACTCATGGTGAAGGCAGTGCCCAGTTTTAATTGATCATTAACTGGAGCCAGAAGAAACTGTTGGTTGAATTGCAGGGAATAGTCTTGTTTGGGCAATACCAGTTGCGCCTGCGCCGAGGAAAGTAGAAAGAATAAAAATAGGAGGAAGGGTAGTCGTTTCTTCATACACGTGCGGTAGGGTTCAAAATCTTTTGACAGGGTTAAAATGTAGAAGGTGGGTGCTATAAAAAGGAGACAACCCAATGTAAAAGGAAGTCATGCAGAAAGAGGAATGACTAATAAGTACTTAACAAGGAAAGCGATTGAGACTAATAGGCAAAATTGAGGCAAGTGCCTAACAATTAAAATACTTACTGGTAAGTATTCTATGCTACCTAAACCTGGTAAAGTGGCAGTCAAAGAAGGAAATAATCATAATTACATGTCAAGGGGTGAGGGCGCGGCTTATCTGAGGGACTTTTTCGTGTTTTAATTTGTAAAAAGGTAAAAAGCTGTTATTTAAAGTAATATGATGTATGAAGTAGAGATTTCAACTGTTATGAGCATGGCCATGCGCGAGCAAAAGAATGGAAAGCTAGAAAAGGTGTGTTGAAAAATTGCAAATTTTAACCTTCCTTAAAACCAAATTGCCGTAAACTAATAGTAAGAGCATTCCTAATTTTTACGACTATGAAACGGTACCTAATGATTACTTGCTTAAGCTTGGTTTTCCCTTTTCTCTTTTCCTGTGAAAAAGAAGACGTAAAGCCAAATGACCCTACCATTACCCAAACTAAGCCCGCTGACAATCCCTCTTAAAGCCAAAGTTGGCAGAAAATGTAAGGCGTTTGTGCAGCTCTAGCCAGTGACGTATCAAGCCACTGGCTGGTTATTTTTTGGGTGTTTTTAGGAACCCGCTAAGGAAAGATTTTAATTTAGTGCCAACCTTGAAATATATAAAACATTAACCAATGGAAAGCAGTATGTATGGTTTTCTGTTGAAAAATTGCAAAAACATATAAATAAGGCCTTTGCAGAAAAAGGCAGAAATAAATTAATGATCCTATTTAAGTAATATGAGAAAATCTTTATCTATCGCCTGCCTTGCCCTTTGCCTTCCGTTTTTGATGTCCTGTGAAAAAGAAGACATTGCGCCCAATGATCCCTCTGTAAACCAACTTCAACTAGGCCGGGAAACTGGCACTTGTACCACTTTCGCTTATACCACTAAAGACGGGAGCACGGTCACTTACGGCAACGCCTTAGGGGATGTAGTCCTGGTTTCTTTTGTTGCAGGTACGCCAGCCAGAGAGATAAAGAAGATCTTATCAAAATATCCTGAGTTTATCAAAGTAGAAAGCGAATTCGCCACCGAAACGAAAGTGTTCACGGTGCTGCGCCTAACCCCCAATACCTCTTGCTATACCGCTGAGCAGATTATCAACAGCCTGGAAACACAGCCAGAGGTAGTGCTTGCCGTGCCGGCATTTGATAACGGGGCAGATGAGCAAAAGAACAGAAGGCTCCTGGCTATGACAGATGAAATTCTGGTAGGCATTGAGCCAACCCCAGAAGCTTTAGCTCAACTACAGACCTTTGTCGCGTCCACCAACAGCCAGATAGTTTTCTCCTATTCAGACGAGTTTCACCTGCTAAGCGTAGACAAGGCCTCAACGGGTACTATCTTTGAGCTTAGCTCTTTGCTAAACCAACAAGCCTACGTAGTTGGGGCGGATCCTAGCCTGGTAGTTCAGGCATTGAAACCCCTGTAAATAACTATACTGGTTCTGCCTTTATAAAAGAAGATATCCCTACCAAGCTGCTGTCCGCGGAGTTCAGGCAAGAACTCCGCGGACAGCAGCTTTTTTATGGGTTTCAAGCTTGTCAGGCACTTTTTGCAGAGGTGCGGCTGTCAATTTTATGGAATAAGGCAGAATTATAGATGGCTACTGTAGAATTTAGGATTCCAGAAAACAAAACAGCGGTTGGCCGTAGGAAAAAATCCATTTTTGGTTAACTTTGCCTGGTAAAATGACCTTATCCAAACCAAAATAAAGGATGAAATTTATTGTATCTTCTACGGCGCTGCTGAAGCAGCTTACCAGCATCAACGGGGTAGTGGCCAACAACCCGGTGGTGCCGATTCTGGAGAACTTCCTGTTCGAGATAAATGATGGCGTTCTAACCATCACTGCCAGTGACCTGGAGACATCCATGATCACGGAGATACATGTGGAAGCCCGCGAAAACGGCCGTATTGCCGCTCCGGCCCGTATCCTGATTGATACCCTTAAAAACCTGCCCGATCAGCCGGTGACCTTCACCATTGACGAGGAGACCTACACCATTGAGATCAGCTCTTCCAATGGTCGTTACAAGCTGTCTGGCGAGAATGCTACTGATTTCCCTAAGGTACCGGTAGTACGCGGAGGCAACGCCATTGAGATCCCGTCAAACGTATTGAGCCGGGCCATCAACAAAACCATCTTCGCGGTGAGCAATGATGAGCTGCGCCCAGCCATGACCGGTATTTTTGTGCAGTTGAACAGTGATAACATCACGTTTGTAGCCACAGATGGTCACCGCTTGCTGCGCTACCGCCGGCAGGATGTGACCAGCGACAATGCCGCTTCAATTATCATCCCTAAAAAAGCGTTCAACCTGCTTAAGTCTACCTTGCCTAGCGAAGCTACGGCGGTAAGGGTAGAGTTCAATACCTCTAACGCTTTCTTCAGCTTTGACAACATCAGAATGATCTGTCGCCTGATTGATGAGCGTTACCCAGATTATGAGAACGTGATTCCGGTGCAGAACCCTAATAAACTGACCATTGACCGGTATGATTTCCTGAGCTCCGTGAAACGGATCTCTATCTACTCCAATAAAACCACCCACCAGGTGCGCCTGCGCATTACCGGCAGTGAACTGCAGATCTCTGCCGAGGACCTGGATTTCTCAAATGAGGCCAGCGAGCGTTTGACTTGCCAGTATGACGGTGAGGACATGGAGATTGGCTTCAATGCCAAATTCCTGACGGAGATGCTCATCAACATGGACTCAGATGAGATCACCCTGGAGCTTTCCACCCCTAACCGCGCCGGTCTGCTTATTCCGTCTACCAATGACGAAGAAGAAAGCATCTTGATGCTGGTTATGCCAGTGATGCTGAACAATTACGTATAAGGATCCTCCTTAAAAGTTAAAAGGCCTCTCCGGTAAATGGAGGGGCCTTTTTTTATAGGTCATGCTTCCTTAAAGCCTGTGGGAAGGGGAATGCAAATGGTCAAAGCCCGTTTTGGGCGCGTTTTTGTAAAAACAGCCTTAAAACAGATGCCGCCAGGAACCTCTGGCTTTTAGCAGTAGAACTCCCAAAAACGTTTTACCTTTGTGCTTTGGTAAACTGGCGCCACCAAGCGCTGTAGAACAATGAAACAGATGAAAAAATCAGAGATACACTTCAGTATTGCCTTAGATGACCAACGCGTGCCAGAAGCTATTAGCTGGACCGCCACTGACGCCGGCACGGATATTCACTTCGCCAAGGCCATCAACATTGCCCTTTGGGACCGCAATGACTCCGGAACCATGAAAATTGACCTCTGGACCAAAGACATGCCCGTTGATGAGATGAAATACTTTTACATTGACACCATGGGCGCCATGGCGCAGAGCATTGAAACCGCTACCAATGATAAATTGATGGCTGAGAAAATGCGCAACCTGTGCCAGGAACTCATGCAGCACGTAGAAGAGCAGCAAAAGCGTAATGCTCAAAACCCGCAGTAAATTACCCTAACGCCCATAAAAAAAGCCGCTTCACATAGAAGCGGCTTTTTTTATGGGCGTTTACCCTATATTAGTTCTTAAGGGAGGTCTCTTTGATAACAGCCGCCTTAGGAGCCGGGAAGCTACGTCTGGCATCTGTTTTGTCCTGGGCTACCAAGGTGCTGGCCACTTTGGAGTCCTGGCGTCTTTGCTTCAGGGCATACTCCCGGTCATAGGAGTTAAGGGTTTTCCGGAAGCTGTAGTATTGTGAATACTGGGCAGTGCTGAGAAGGTTCTCCAACTGTTGGTCACGCTCCTTACAAACCCCGTTGATACATCTTTCCAGCTCAGTAGGATTGTTGGCATGCTGCGCCTCAAAGGCCATCATTTTCTGAGCATTTTTCAGGTTGATCTCTCTGACCTTACGGGACTGATAATTATTCAGCTGTAGCTCACGGATCATTTTGTCAGATAGGTTCTTAGAACGATCTTCCGCTGTTTGCGCAAAGCAGTAGAAAGTCCCAAAAAAGAATATTGCCAAGGTGCTCATTAACGTTTTCATAGTCTTCCAGTTTTGTAAGTTGTAACTACACAATTCCCGTGCCATCTATTCCTAAACAAAGCCTCAGGCAAAATAGTTGACTTCACAGTAAAAAAATAACGTGCCCTATGGCAGATTGTTTCCTTAAACCTGTAAATAACTCCTTGGTTTTCAATTCTCTTAGCACACTCCAACCTCCCTTACGGAATCCTCCTATTTAGGAGAAATATCCAGAGAAAGGCTTTAGAATTTGTTTTTCCACATCATGGATTCTACCGGGAACACCGTGCGGTCATTGTATTTGGCGTTGCTCTTTTGGTTGTAGTAGTTCTCAATGCCGCCATTCACCACAAAATAGATTAATTGGCCTATGGGCATGTTATGGTAAACGCGCACCTTTTGGCTCACAGAGATTTCCAGGGTCCAATGGTTGCAGAAGCCTACGTCTCCCTTGCCAGCGGTGGCATGGATATCAATACCCAGGCGGCCTACGCTGGATTTACCCTCCAGGAACGGCACGTGGGCGTGCGTCTCCGTGTATTCTTCGGTTACCCCCAGGTATAGCTTGCCGGGTTCCAATACATAACCTTCCTCAGGAATCTCAAAAACAGTGATTTTATTGTGCTGGCGGGCATCCAGTACCTCATCATTGTAGGTGGCCAGGTACTTGCCTAAATGGACATCATAGGAATTAGTGCCCAGGCAGGAGCGCTCATAAGGCTCAATAAGGATGGTGCCTTTCTCTATCTCTTCCAGAATCTGACGGTCGGTGAGGATCATGTGGGTACGAAGCTATTTTTTACGGCTGCAAGGTACGGGTAAAATCCGGTTCTTGCCATGGGAAGAAAGCATAAGCCGTTTCGGGCCTGTTTTTATGAAAACAGGCCCGAAACGGCTTTAATGAAAAGAATCTTACCTGAAAGGCAGCTTTCTTACTAGCAATGGATTATGGGGTTGGGCCAGCCAGGGGGTTATTTTAAGGGAGGTTTTTTATTGGGCTTTGCCCACTACCGCTACACACCTAAAGCCCAGGTAAGGGTTAGGTTCACTGTAGGTGCTGGTTTTCATGAGGACTTCTGGGGCGGCGCTGCCATTAAGCTTATACAGGTCATAGTTGTTTCCGCCCATGGCCGTTCCTTTTTTAAGCGTCATCTCAGAGACGTTGTCCAGGAGGTGGTAGAGTTTGTCTTTGGGGTTTTCTGAAGCAAGCAAGGTATAGGCACCATCTACTTTGGCCATTCGTTTCTGGGCGTCTTTGAGGTCCTTTTCGGTTTGGCTGGCGTCTGAAGCCACGGTTGCCTGGGCGATTTCCTCCCATTCCTGCGGAGTAGGAAGGCGGTAGGTGATTTTGCGGTTGTAGCGCTTGCTCACTACCTCAGAGCGCCATTGGCAATACTCCACGGCTTGTTCATAGGTAATGAGCACCACGGGCTTGAATTTGTTCTCAGGCAGGGAGAAAACCTGGTGGGGAGTATGGGGCAATAGCTGGGTTACTTCCTCAGGGCTTAGGTCTTTGCCCTTCAGCCGC
This sequence comes from Rufibacter soli, assembly GCF_054781795.1. Lineage (NCBI taxonomy): Bacteria > Pseudomonadati > Bacteroidota > Cytophagia > Cytophagales > Hymenobacteraceae > Rufibacter > Rufibacter soli. The sequence continues at coordinate 1,356,818 of NZ_BAAGTS010000002.1, forward strand.
ACATATTCATCCCAGTGCACATTCAATATCTCTGTTTTGTCAACGTAAAAGTCGTTCACCTTAAGCGTACCGGCCGGAGGGTCAGACGCCAGAAGAATTAGTAAAACCTGTAGAAAGCCAAATATCATACTTTACTGTACCAGCGCTGGAGCATTAAGTTTTCGATTACAGCACTTTTAACACATCTTCCTCAATACGCCTGGGGCGCATGGTGGCGGCATCTAAGAGGCACCAAGTGGTTTTGGCCGAGGCCAACAGTTCCTCACTGTCACTTCTTTGCAAAGTCACGAAGCGCTCAAACTTGGCGCCATGATGACCTCCTACCCAGGTAGAGCCTTTAATAACATCGCTTTGGAAGGCAGGTTTATGGAAATCTATCTCATGCCTGAGCACTACCCACAGGTATTTGTCCTGCAACTCCTGTGGGGCCACCGTTGCCCAGTGGGCGGCAGATACTTCCTGTACCCACCGCAGGTACACCACATTGTTCACGTGGCCCAGCGCATCAATATCGGCTTCGGTTACTTTTATTTCAATGCTGAATTTCTCTATGGGAGGGGTAGACATGGTGGCTGGAGAACTGAAGTAAGGAATTTAAAACCTGTTTTAAGCCCGTTTTACGGAAAACAGCCCCAAAACAGCAAGCTACTTGCAAAGTAAATCAAGTGAGCTCACCACGTTTTTCCTTCATATATCTATTTATGCTGGAGGCGAACTGCTAGTTCCTGATGCTGGAAATGCCTCCGTCCACGTGCAGGATCTGGCCCGTCATCCAGGAGGATTTATCAGAAAGTAAGAAGGCGGCCGCTTCAGCAATGTCTGTAGGGGTACCAATCCTTTTCAAGGGGTGTTTCTTGGCGTTGGCCGTTAGTTTCTCCTGCGTATTCAGGAATTTGGCTGCCAACGGCGTATCTGTAATGGAAGGCGCTACGGCATTGACCCTAATTAAGGGCGCAAGTTCAGCGGCCAGGGAGCGGGTGAGGCCTTCCAGGGCACCTTTAGAGGCCCCCACCTGCGCATGGAAAGTAAAGCCGGTCTCAACGGCCACGGTAGAAAAGAATACCACCGAGGCCTTTTGGGAGGCCTTCAATTGCGGCAAGGTGGCTTGCAGGACTTTTACCGCGCCCACCACCTGCAGCTCAAAATCTCTGGTGAAATCAAGAGGCTTGATGCGAGCGAAGGGCAATAACTGGATGCTTCCGGGGCAATAAACCAAGCCATCCAAAATGTTGGGCAAGAAAGAAAGGTCTATCGCTTCGGCCTGTACATCCAGGGGGAAATAATGCACGCCGGGTATTTCCTCCTCCGGCGGATGCTGAAAGTAAGTGGCATACACCTGATGCCCCTGCTGGGCCAGTAAATGCACCAATTCTTTCCCTATGCCCGATGAGCCGCCAATGACCAGGATATTTTTCATGCGCTTGAACGTAAATCTGTAAAAACAGATAACACGCCAAAGAAGCACTTGTTTTAAGAAAGGGAGGGAAGCAGGTGAGTGTCTCTCCTTACCAAAAGGCCTTCAAGCAGGAAGCGGCCCCAGAACTTTCTCTGGGGCCGCTTCCTGCTTGAGCGTATAGTTGTGAAGATTAGCTGTGAATGGCCCGCAGGGCTTCCAGGTTAGCGGCCAGGTAGGTGTCCACCAGTTCTTCTGTAATGGCATTAGAAACGAAGAGGGTCTCAAATTGGGAAGGGGCCAGGTAAATACCGCGCTGCAGCATCTCATGGAAATACTTGCCAAATAATTGCAGGTCAGAAGTCTTGGCCGAGTCAAAGTCAGTAACGGGTTGCTCCGTGAAGAACAGGCTATACATAGAGCCAACCTGGTTAATGGTGTAGTTGAGCCCCAGTTGCAGCATATTTTCCTTGATGCCGTGCACCATTTTGTCTGAAACATGCTGGAGGTGGGTGTACACCTGAGGATTATCATTCAGGTAAGACAGCGCCGCTATGCCCGCCGACATGGCAATGGGGTTCCCGGAAAGGGTGCCCGCCTGGTAAACCGGGCCTGCTGGAGCTACGGCGTCCATAATGTCTTTCCTTCCGCCGTAGGCGCCTACGGGCATACCTCCGCCAATGATTTTACCCAGGGTAGTCATGTCTGGGGTAACCCCGAACAGTTCCTGGGCACCGCCCCTGGCTAACCGGAACCCGGTCATGACCTCGTCAAAAATAAGCACAATGCCTTCCTTGGTGCATAGTTCCCGCAAGCCTTCCAGGAAGCCCGGCGCCGGGGGCACCAGGCCCATGTTGCCTACCACCGGTTCCAGAATGATGGCCGCAATTTGGGAGGGGTTGGCGTCTATGAGGGCCTGTACGGCGGCCAGGTCATTGTAAGGCGCGGTAAGGGTGTCATTGGCGACTCCTTTAGTAACCCCAGGGCTGTCCGGTACCCCCAGGGTAATGGCTCCGCTGCCCGCGGCAATTAAAAACGAGTCGCCGTGGCCATGGTAGCAGCCTTCAAACTTGATCATTTTGTCACGGCCGGTAAAACCACGGGCCACCCGTATAGCCGACATGGTGGCCTCAGTACCGGAGTTCACCATTCTTACCTTCTCAATGCCGGGCACCATGGAAATGATCAGCTCGGCCATTTCCACCTCCCGGCGGGTAGGAGCCCCAAATGACAGGGAACCAGGCAAGGCTTCACGCACGGCCTTTTCCACCACCTCATGGGCATGACCCAGAATCATAGGTCCCCAGGAGTTGATTAGGTCTAAGTATTGGTTATCATCTTCGTCAAAAAGAAAAGCACCTTTGGCGGCTTTCAGAAACAAAGGCTGTCCGCCTACCGCCCTAAAGGCCCTTACCGGCGAGTTAACTCCACCTGGAATTAGGTGCTGTGCGCGTTTGAAAAGTTCCTGGCTGGTTGTATGGGTTAGTGACATTTGGATTTAATGAGTGATTGAATGAAGGAGTGAATGAGTGAAAGAAAAAGGCGAATGTTTAAATGAGTTTTCCCATAAAGAAAATTATCTCATTCACTCATTCTCTCACCCACTCATTCACTCATTAAAATTAGAATACTGGGTTAACGACCAACAGGCGACCGTTGTCTAATTTAAGAATTGGCAGATACTGATTATCCTGCTGCTGTTTGGCGCTAGTGTTGGATTGATAGCCAATACCCTGGTAGAAAGAGCCAGGTTGTACGCCGCTGAGCTTAGGCGGGGCAGAATAGCCTTTTTCCTGAAGTTGACGCCCAAAATATTGTAGCAGTTCAAAACCGGCATAGGTGAAGGAAGAAGGCGGTAATCTGTATCTGGAGCTATAGGCCTCCTTGAACGCCTGCACCTGGGGACTCTCGTTGTCAATAAACTTGGGAGCCATAAAGTACATCTCCAGGAAATCTAGTTGGGCAAAGCCAATCTGCGGGTTTTCCAGCCAAGCCTGCGGCACTAGAACAGGCACCTTGGAGGCCCGTTGCTCCAGGAAACTTACCGTACTGGTGGCCACGTTTTGGGCAGCCGACCTGATAACCACTACGCCGGTCTCTTTCAGGTTGACAGGCCCCAGAATACCCCCTACGTTGCCGCTGGTTTTGGAGTTGATCTTCTGGAAGACGGTTACCTTTCCGCCTAAAGCCAGATACGTCCTCCTGAAATTGCCGGCAAACGTGGTATCATCTTTTTGGCTGTCATAGATCACCACGGCCGTTTTCTTGGGGAAGGCCTGGTAGGCAAAGGCCGCCGCTTTTTGCCCCTGGGTGGCCACACTGGTCTCCATCAAATAGAGGTACGGGTTGCCTTTCACCACGTCAGCATCATCTGAGAAGGGGTTAACCATGTTCAGGTTGCGTTGCTGGGCAATTTTGGCGGCCATGGCGCTGTTGTTCTTATACACCGGTCCAATAAGGAGATCCATGCTGCCTAATTCAGGTTCCTGCATGATCTGCTTAAGCACAACGGTATCGTTTTTGGTGTCATAGGGGTACAGGTTCACCTTAACCCCTTGCTTCTGGAGGGAGTCCTGCGCGGAAAGAAGCCCAGCGTAAAAATCTGTGAGGAAGAGGTTCTTCTTGTCAATGCGCACCCCCTGGTCTGCCACATTAAAAGGCAGCAAAACGGCTACGTTGTACTCCGGCTTCTTTAAAGAGGCAGAACGTTGCAGGTAGCTTTTGTCCAGGTTAAACTGCTTCACCAGGCTTTCCAGCTGGGGCCGGTCTTGTTCAGTGAACCAACCGGCCATTAATTTGTCTGCATAGGCCTTACCCAAGGTAGCATCCTCTGGAAACTGGCGCAGCAGGTACTGGAAGGTGGCTTTGTCTGAGAGCTGCATCATATAATGCCGCTTCATGGCCCCTACTTCCGTCTGCAGACTACCGCTCTGGATAGGGGCGAGGGCGTTCAAGGCCCTGAGGTATTCCTTTTTCTCAAACAGTACCTGCCCGTGCAGGAACTGCGCGTCAGGAAGGCCTGCCCATTTGCCCTGGTCAGCGGTGAGTTGGGTAAGCATGCGGTCGGCCTCGGTCCATTTCTTCTGCCTGGCGGCCGCAACACTGTACAGAAAGGCAGCATCTGCGGCATAGGCTTTCCCCGCGGCGGAACCCGTGATAGGGAGGAGCTCGGCCATGGCCAGCTCATACTTCTGCTGGTCTACCAGAAGGCGCCCATTCTGCAGCCGCGTATTGAGTTCTGCATTGGTCTGGGCCTGCACATTCCAGCACAGGGCCAGGCCCGCAAAGGCAAGTACTATTCTTTTTTTCATGCTTCTTTATATCTAGCCCCTAACGCTTATTCCCATTCTATGGTAGCGGGTGGTTTGGAGCTAATGTCATAGACCACGCGGTTTACCCCGCGCACCTTATTGATGATCTCATTGGAGACATCCGCCAGGAACTCATACGGCAAATGGCACCAGTCGGCGGTCATGCCGTCAATGCTGGTCACGGCCCTTAACGCTACTACGCGCTCATAGGTACGTTCATCACCCATCACGCCCACGCTCTGGATAGGCAGCAACATGGCCCCGGCCTGCCAAACCTGGTCATATAGGCCTGTTTTTTTCAGCGAAGAGATAAAGATGTGGTCTACTTCCTGTAAGATGGCTACTTTTTCCGGGGTAATATCTCCCAGGATTCTGATGGCCAATCCGGGCCCTGGGAACGGGTGACGCCCGATGATGTTGTCAGAGATGCCCAGCGTTTTACCCACTAACCGAACTTCGTCCTTAAACAAGGTCTTAAGCGGCTCTACCACTTTCAGTTTCATGAAATCTGGCAACCCGCCCACGTTGTGATGCGATTTGATGGTCGCGCTTGGCCCCTTCACTGACACGGACTCAATCACGTCTGGGTAAATGGTGCCCTGGCCCAGCCATTTGGCGTCTTCCACTTTATGTGATTCCTGATCAAAGACATCAATAAAGACCTTGCCAATGGCTTTCCGCTTGGCTTCTGGGTCTGATAAACCGGAAAGGGCAGTATAGAAAAGATCTTTGGCATCAACGCCTTTCACGTTCAAGCCCATGTCCTTATAGGAGTGCAGCACGTCCTCAAACTCGTTCTTACGCAGCAGGCCGTTGTCTACAAAGATGCAGTACAGGTTCTTGCCGATGGCCTGGTGAATGAGCATGGCCGCCACCGAAGAGTCTACGCCACCCGAGAGGCCCAGAATCACCTTATCAGTGCCAATCTGCGCTTTCAGGTCGGCTACGGTGCTTTCAATAAATTGGTCTGGGGTCCAGTCCTGGGAGCAACCACAGATGTGCACTACAAAGTTGCGGAGTAAAGTTTTGCCCTCAGTGGAGTGGGTCACCTCTGGGTGGAACTGGATGCCGTAGGTTTCCTGGTCTTTGATTTTATAGGCGGCCACATGCACCGAGTCAGTGCTGGCAATCACCTCATAATTAGCGGGAATCTGTTTGATGGTATCGCCGTGGCTCATCCAAACCTGGGAGTCTAGGGAGATTTCCTTGAGCAGGCGGTTATGCTGGTCTACGTGGCTAAGCTTGGCCCGCCCGTATTCCCTAATAGTAGAGGCAATGACCTCGCCACCGCCTTCCTGGGCCATAAGCTGCGCGCCGTAGCATACGCCCAGGACTGGTAACTGGCCTAAAAAAGCGCTGATGTCTGGGTTGGGGTAGTTTTCTTCGCGTACCGAGCAGGGACTTCCGGAGAGGATTACCCCTTTCAGGTCCTGGGTGAATTCAGGAATCTTGTTGTACGGATGAATTTCACAGTAAACGTTGAGCTCGCGCACGCGGCGGGCAATCAGTTGGGTGTACTGAGACCCAAAGTCAAGGATGAGAATCTTTTCTGGCATGTGCAAAGGTACACGGGGGAGTTAAAAGTTGAAAGTGAAATATTAAGTAGTGCAGGCCCGCGTAGGGGAGAAGACCTTTCTGGTGGTCTAGGGAATGACCTGGATATAAATATTATTTTAAATTAATATTCAGATTCCGCAAAAAAGGGCACATTCTTTGTAAAGAGGTTTCTATCTTTTATAACACCGCGCAAACCTAAAACTGATGAAAAAAACTTTACTCCTCCGCACCCGTCACTTTTTCATGGCCTTGGCGCTGCCTTTGCTGCTGGTCTCCTGCGAGAGCGATCCTTCTGAGCCAACCCCAGTGGCGGGGCCCACCACCACAGAATTTGCCCTGGTGGACTCTATAAAAGTAGACGCCTTCTTCCAGAGCTCTAATCCAGAAATCTTCCAGAAGTACCAGGACAAAACGTATCAGGTGAAATCCCAAAACAAAGTGGAAACCTATTTTGTGGCGGAAAACAATTACGTGTACCTGTATTTTAAGGAGAATTCACAGGAAAAGGAGCAGCCTTGGATAGCCATAACGTTTCAGAACCGTACCCTGGAAAACCTGCCCCTCACTTTGTCCTTAAAGGAAGCGTCTATGGTTTGCGTACAGCAGGGGCAAGGTTTTAAAGATGGATCGGCGGTGCTTTCACCGGGTTGCATGACCATTCTAGACGGAGTGATTTCCTTGCAATATGACCCAGCCACTAAGGTTATCAATGGGGCTGTGACGAACCTGAAGTTCGGTATTGACTTTTATGTGCCAGATTATGCTTTCCCAAATTGGAATGGAAATATATTTAAGGCCAGCGGCTCTTCCCGCAACCTCAACATTAAGTTTGAAAACGTAAAACGCAAGTAATACTACGCGGAGGCCCATTAAAGTAAAAAGTGGGAGGCATTCCTTCTTTATAAAAGGAAGGGAGCGCCAAAAGCAGTTAACTATCTTATCCTTAGGGTGTATAGCTGTTTTAAGCCTGTTTTTAGAAAAATAAGCTTAAAACAGCTTGCCCCAAAGAAAAGGCTTTGTATCTTTGCAACGGCAAATCGGTACGGCCAGCTCCTGCTGAACTCCCCCAGGCCCGGAAGGGAGCAAGGGTAGGTGGTTGAGCGGCGCGATACTCGATTTGCCGCTTTTTTTTGCCCCTACCTCAACGGAATCCCCTCCTCCGAAAACCCTTCCCAACCCAAACTTCTGTTTTAGAGCCGTTTTTCAGAAAACAGGCTTAAAACGCTATTAACCTCAAATTGCTTTCCTGCTTTTTAAGGTAAAACCCCCTTCTTGAGGTGGTCACCTTTATTTCCTATAGCAGCAGTGGTTGGTTTATGGATAATAGGGGGGGCATGGCGTAACAGGGTGCAACTTTTCTGGTTCCAGCTTAAAATACTTGGGTTGCCGGGTGGGTTTTAAGGGAGATTGAGCTAGATTTGTGTTTCCTAACTATCAGCTATTCTGCTATGAAATTTTTCATTGATACCGCAAATCTGAACGAAATCCGCGAGGCATATGACTTAGGCGTGTTGGACGGGGTAACCACCAACCCTTCGCTTATGGCCAAGGAAGGCATTGTAGGGTATGACAATGTCATGAAGCATTACAAAGACATCTGCGAGATTGTTGATGGCGACATCTCTGCTGAAGTAATTGCCACCGATTTTGAGACCATGGTGAAAGAAGGGGAAGAACTGGCCCAGTTGCACCCTAACATTGTGGTAAAGGTACCAATGACCAAAGACGGCGTTAAGGCCATTAAATATTTCACAGACAAAGGCATTAAAACCAACTGTACGCTGGTGTTCACCGCCGGGCAGGCCTTGTTGGCTGCCAAAGCTGGTGCTACCTACGTGTCTCCGTTTGTGGGTCGTTTAGATGACATCGCTACTGACGGTATTGCCCTGATTGAGCAGATCAGACAGATCTATGACAACTACGGCTACCCAACAGAAATCTTGGCGGCCTCTGTACGCCACGTCATGCACCTGTTGCAATGCGCTGAGATTGGCGCCGATGTGGTGACTTGTCCTTTGAACGTGATCACTGCCCTGTTGAACCACCCGCTAACAGACAGCGGCCTGGCTAAATTCCTGGCAGACCACAAGAAAGCCAACTCTTTATAATTAATAATTTAGAAGTAGAAATTAAGAATCAAGGGTGGTAAAACCAGTCTTGCTTTTTAATTCCTAATTCCTAATTACCAGCCCGTGTACATCATTAAAGTCAAAGGCAAGGCCAAGATTCCGGATTACATTCAGCTGCGCGATGATCATTTCGTGCTGATTGCGTATTTCCGGGCAGACCGTCCCCTCAAAAACATAGACCGCTACGGGTTGGAGGGTAAAGAGGAGGCCTTGGCCACCGTGATTGAAGGCCTGGAGTTTGGAAAACTACAGAAGCTCGATATTTAAAGCTTTACCGGAAGCATCGCCTTTTGATTTACTTTTTAGGATAGTCTTGATACTAGTATCTTGATACCTGTGTCTCTTACAAATTGCTATGGAATTCTCTTCTAACCCAGTGGTCATGCTTCATAATGTTTCCATCTTCCAGGAAGTGAACACCATTTTGAGTGAAGTGAGTTTTACCATTGAGAAAGGCGAGTTTGTGTACCTGGTGGGCCGTACCGGCAGCGGGAAAAGCTCACTCCTTAAAACCCTGTACGCTGATCTTCCTTTGAAAGTAGGCACCGCCCAGGTGGCAGGGTTCAACATTCATTCCCTTACCTGGAAACAGGTGCCTTTCCTGCGCCGCAAGATTGGCATTGTTTTCCAGGATTTCCAGTTGCTCAATGACCGCACCGTGGCAGACAACCTTAAGTTTGTTTTAAAGGCCACCGGCTGGGGCGATAAATCCAAAATCAAAAACCGTATCTCTGAGGTGCTTATGCGCGTGGGGCTGGATGCGGTGGCCAATAAAATGCCGCACCAGTTGTCAGGCGGCGAGCAGCAGCGCGTAGTGATTGCCCGGGCCCTACTGAATGAGCCAGTGATCCTATTCGCTGATGAACCTACCGGAAACCTGGACCCTGACGTGACCCACGGCATCATGGACCTGTTCCAGGAGATCAACAACAGCGGTACGGCCGTGCTCATGGCCACGCACAACCACCATATCTTAAAACGCTATCCCCGCCGCATTCTCAAGTGTGAGCGAGGCCGTGTGTTAGACTCCACCCGTGAAGAATTCACGCTGGTAGATGGTTTCTGAGATTTCCATTCTCATCCCCGTTTATAACCGCAACGTAACCGCGTTAGTTGAATCCGTGCTCGCGCAGGCGACCACGCTTTCTATTTCCTTTGAGATACGGGTGTATGATGATGGTTCTGCCCCAGAAACTCTAACTCATAACCAAGCCTTGGAGAACTTGCCGCACGTCTTATACCGGCAACTACCAGAGAACGTGGGCCGGTCGCAGATCAGGTATCTTCTGGCGCAGGAGGGCCTTTACGACACGCTTCTTTTCCTGGATAACGATGTGCTGCCCCAGTACCCTGATTTTCTAAGCCGGTACCTGCAGCAGTTTAACGGTCAGGTGACGGTAGGCGGTATCGCCTATCAAGGCAAAGCGCCTGTGGGCACAGAGCTCCGTTGGAAATACGGCAAGGCCCGCGAAGAAGCCAAGGCAATGCGGCGGCAGAAAACCCCTTATCAGCGCGTTTTTTCCAGTAATTTAATGGTAGAACGGCACCTGTTTCTCAATCTATTCCCGCGCCAGGAAGTGCGTGGCTATGGACATGAAGACACCTTGTTCGCTCACCGGTTACAGCAAAACCTTATACCGGTGCAACACATTGATAATCCTGTTTGGCACCTGGGCCTGGAACCGGCTTCATTGTTTCTCCTTAAAACCAATGAAGCCATTCTTAACCTGGTCAGGCTGAGCCGGCAAGGGCAGCTAGGGGAGGATAGTCGGTTATTCAAACTTTACCGGCGTTTAAAAAAATGGAAAGCCGATGCCTATTTAAAAGAGAATAGTAGCTGGCTGTTACCCATGATCAAACGCAACCTGGTTTCCCGGTCGCCCAGCCTTTATCTTTTTGATTTGTACCGGCTTCTACTGCTGGACCGGTACCTTAGAAAGTAAAACTGTTTTGGGGCTGTTTTTACAAAAACAGCCCCAAAACAAAAGAGCCCTGTCTAATGACAGGGCTCTTCTTAATCATGCACTTTGTGGGATTGCTACTAATTATCCTTTTTATCGTCTTTGAAGACCTCGCCCACCTTTTGGCCGGCTTTTTTAGCGGTGTTACCCACGGCTTTACCAGCATCTTTGGTGGCTTCGCCTACCTTGCTATTAGAAACGTCTTTTCCCACTTCTTTTACATCAGATCCAACGTTACTGGCGGTGTTACCGGTTTTGCTGCCGGCTTTCATGGTCTGGTACTTGGTTTTGGCCTTGGCAATTTCCCATTTGTCTTTGTCGCTCAACTGGCTCTGGATGGCGTTTTTACGGTCATCCAGTTGGCTCCAGTACTTGTCAACGATTTTCCAGTCATCATTGCTGAAGTTTGATTTGTTGGCCTCAACATGCTTTACAAAATCCTCATAGGCCGTTCTGATATTAGTGGCGGTATAAGAAGGAATTTTGCTCTCGTTATAAGCGGACATGTCTACCTTTGAAACTGAACCTGCTCCCTGGTGCGTCTGGCGCCAGGTGTTATATTGCTGTTCCCGGGTAGCCCAGGCGGTGTTATACCGGCTTTGCAAAGAATCATATTCCTGGCGGCGGGTGTCATCAAAGTCACCTTCATACTGTGCTACGGCAGAACGTCTGGTTTCATAATCGGTCTTCCATTGGGCCATTTTCTGGTCCGCATCCGTAACCGTGGTATCCCAGCCCCGCTCCACGTCAGACTCAAGGGTGGTTACATAGTTTTTATAGTCATCATACGCCTGATCCCTAGTGGTGGTGGTAGACCTAGTGGTGGTGGAAGTCTCTGTTTTCTCAGTTTTGCTGCAGGCTACCTGCGTAAACGCCAAGCCAAGGGAAGCAGCAAACACAAAGGTTTTTTTTTGAAATAAATCAGACATTTTCATAGTGTAGTGGATTGGGTTAGGTAAATTCTTATAAAAGCACAAATATGCTTGTTACAGGTTACTTGAACGGGTGAGGAGTCATATTGTTGCAAATCAAATGTATTCGCGCTTTTTGATGGAGTTATATTGACCTTTTCCGGGAAAGCGGCGGAAATCCAGTTAGTTGGTCCATGTCCTATTACTATCCCTTGCTGCATCAGGATCCGGATTCAACTTCCTATATTTGTCTTTTCCTTTTTGCCCATGAACCAGCTCCAGATGGTAGACCTGAAAGGTCAGTACCAGCGCCTGAAACCTGCCATTGACGCCGCCATGCAAGCCGTGGTGGACAGCACCGCTTTTATCAATGGACCAGAAGTGAAGGCCTTTAGCCAAAATTTAGGCCAGTACCTACAGGTGGAGCAGGTGATTCCGTGTGCCAACGGCACAGATGCCCTGCAGATCGCGCTTATGGCTCTGGACCTGCCGGCAGGCGGCGAGGTAATAGTGCCGGCGTTTAATTATGTGGCTACCGCCGAGGTCATTGCCCTGCTTGGCCTGAAGCCGGTCTTTGTGGACGTGCTGCCCGACACCATGTGCCTGGATCCGGCCAAAGCCCGCCTGGCCCTTACGGAGAAAACGGTGGCCATCATGCCCGTGCACCTGTTTGGGCAATGCGCGCCCATGGAGGAGATTATGGACCTAGCCCTGGCGCAGGAACTGTTCGTGATTGAAGACAACGCCCAGGCTATTGGCGCCCAGTACGTAGACGCCGAGGGCAATACTTCCTTTGCCGGAACCATAGGGCACGTGGGCACCACTTCCTTTTTCCCCTCCAAGAACCTGGGCTGCATGGGCGACGGCGGCGCCATCTTCACCCAGGAGGAAGAGCTGGCCACCATCATCCGGCAGATCGCCAACCACGGGCAACAGAAGAAATACCATTACTCGCGTATTGGCGTGAACTCCCGGCTGGACACCCTGCAGGCGGCCCTGCTCAACGTGAAACTGCAGCACCTGGACGATTTCATCCTGCGCCGGCAAAAGGCGGCAGCCTTCTATGATGCCCACTTCGCGCAGCTAGAACAGATCAAGATCCCGGCCCTGGCCCCCTACAGCAGCCACGTATTCCACCAGTACACCCTGCAGGTGCCGGCAGACAAGCGAGATGCCTTAAAAGCCTCCCTGCAGGAGAAAGGGATCCCGAGCATGGTGTATTACCCGGTGCCACTGCATTTGCATGAGGCCTATGCCTATCTTGGCTACCAGGCGGGTGATTTCCCGGTATCTGAAAGCCTCTGCGAGCGCGTGATTTCTTTACCCATGCACACGGAGTTGACGGAAGAACAGCAGACCTACATTGCACAGGCGGTGGTCAGTTTTTTCAACGCATAAGTTTAGACTCATTAATTTATGTTTTAAGCCTGTTTTCTGAAAAACGGGCTTAAAACGCACAAAAGACATTACATGTCAGAAAAGATAAAATTTGCAGTGATAGGGGCCGGCCACATTGGCAAGCGCCACGCCACCATGGCCCAACGCCACCCTGAGGGGGAATTAGTGGCCATGGTAGACACTGACTCGGCCCGCAGAGATGAGGTAGACGCCTACGGCGTGCCTTTTTTCTCCAGCATGGAGGAGTACCTGGCCACCGGCCCCAAGGCCGATGTGATCTGCGTATGCACCCCTAACGGCTTCCACGCGGAGCAGGCCATGCTGGCGCTGGAGGCGGGCTGCCACGTGGTGTGCGAAAAGCCCATGGCCCTTTCCAAAGCCGACTGTGAGCGCATCATTTACAAATCCCTGCAGACCTCCAAACTGGTGTTCTGCGTGATGCAGAACCGTTACAGCCCGCCTTCTTTGTGGCTGAAGGAAATGGTAATGGAAAACCGCCTAGGCGCCATCCACCTGGTGCAGATCAACTGCTACTGGAACCGCGATGAGCGCTACTACAAGGCCGGCACCTGGAAAGGGAACCAACAACTGGACGGGGGCACGTTGTTCACGCAGTTCAGTCACTTCATAGACATTATGTACTGGTTGTTTGGGGATATCAAAAACATCACCGGGCGGTTTATGGACTTCAACCACCATAACCTCACCGACTTTGAAGACAGCGGTCTGGTCCAGTTTGAGTTCATGAACGGTGGGGCGGGTACGCTCAATTATTCCACTGCCGTCTGGGACACCAACCTGGAAAGTAGCATTACCATCATAGGCGAGAAAGGCAGCATTAAAGTGGGTGGGCAGTACATGAACGAGGTGGAATATTGCCACGTGCAGGACTACGTGATGCCCCAGTTGCCGCCTAGCAGCCCGGCCAATGACTATGGTCACTACAAAGGCAGTGCTGCCAACCACCACTTCATCTTTGAGAACGTGATTGACACCCTCAAAGGCAAAACCTTCGCCACCACCAACGCCCTGGAGGGCCTGAAAGTAGTGGAGATCATTGAAAGAATTTATGCGCTGAGAGCGCCAGTTAAAAGTTAAGAATTCAGAGTTAAAATAAGGCTTCATCTTCTTTTAACTCAATCTTGCTTATCAACCCAACTCTCAACTCATAACTTTTAACTCATAACTTAAAAAAAATGGCCGTCTCAGACTTTTACGACGAATATACCGAGCAGCAGTTCCAGAAAGGCATCCATATCCGGCACCGGACCATACTCAAGAACCTGAAGGATGCCGGCTTGAAAGCAAATTCCAAAGTGTTGGAGATTGGCTGCGGCATTGGCACCGTCACGCACCTGATTGCCAAGGCCACTCCGCAGGGGAAGGTGCTGGCTGTGGACATCAGCCCCAAAAGCATTGAGATGGCCCGCAAGTTTAACCTGCAGTTCAACCACCTGGAGTTCCTGGTCTCTGACATGACCGATTTCCGGCGGCCCGAGAAGTTTGACTTTGTGGTATTGCCCGATGTGATTGAGCATATTCCGCTGGAGCAGCACCCGCATCTGTTCCAGGTCTTGGCGCAGCACCTGCATGAGCATTCAGTCATTGCCATCAACATCCCGCACCCGCTGTACCTAACGTGGGTACGCGAGCACCAGCCGGAGTTGCTGCAGGTGATAGACCAGCCCATCCACACGGATGAATTGCTGCGCAACACCTACGCCGCCGGCCTATACCTGCACAAGCTGGAAAGCTACTCACTCTTCTCGCAGGTGGAGGATTACCAGTGGATTTTGCTCAAGCAGCGCCTAGTGCCTAAAAACGTGCAACCCAAATCTAAGGTAGACCTCAAGCTCCAGGACCTTTCCTCTAAGTGGCTCTAAGCCGCTTGCACTCCTTTTCCTATGCCTGCCCATAAGCCCGTTCTCCTTTATTTTTATCCGGCGCAGTCGTCCTTTGTGGTAAAGGACCTGCATTTGATGGAGCGGGAATATGAGGTGCGGCACCGGGGCTTTTTGCCCGCCCAGAAATGGCAGACACCGCTGGTTTGGCTGGGGCAGTTCTGGTTTCTGCTGGTCAATATCTGGAAAGCCGAAAAGCTGGTCTGCATGTTTTCGGGCTACCATTCCTTCTTTCCCGCCCTTTTTGGGAAAATGGCTTCAAAACCCTGCCTGATTGTGGCCGGCGGCACCGATTGCGTGGCCTTTCCGAGTATTGGCTACGGCTGCTTCGCGAAACCTATTCTAGGCAAGTTCACCCGCTGGTCTTATGAGCTGGCGGCGCACATTGCCCCCGTGCATGAGAAACTGGTGTGGCAAGACTATACCTATCAACCCAATGATTTCCCGCACCAGGGCTTCCGGTACCATTGCCCGGGCCTCAAGACGCCGCATACGGTGGTGTACAACGGCTATGACGCGCAGTTTTGGCAACCAGAGCCTGCTATCCTTCGGCAACCCCATTCTTTCCTCACCGTCTGCGCTGGCCTGAACATGCGCTTCACGCAGCGCCTGAAAGGAGTGGACCTGATTCTGGAAGTAGCCAAAAAATTACCGCAAGCCACATTTACCATTGTTGGCGCTCCCTCCGGGTTTACTTTCCCCGGGCAGCCATCCAATATGAAACTGCTGCCCAAAATGCCTCTGGCAGATTTGAAAGCCGTCTACAGCGCGCATACTTTTTACCTGCAACTGTCCATGTCTGAGGGGTTTCCCAATGCCTTGAGTGAGAGCATGCTATGCCGCTGCGTTCCGGTGGTTAGCCAGGTAGGGGCCATGCCCGACTTAATCAATGGGAGCGGCTTTGTGCTGGAGAGGCGGGAGGTATCTTTACTGGAGCAAGTGCTGCAGCAAGCAATGGCCGCAGACGTGGCTGCACTAGGCGTCCAGGCCCGGGAGTTGATGGCAGGGCGGTACCCCGAGGAAAGGCGGGAAAAAGAACTGATGCAGCTTTTAAAGAAACTGTAAACACCGCCGGCCGGCGTTACCTGGCTATAACCATTTTACCGCCGGTAGGCCAAAGCGAACTAGCGTTTTCCTGATTCCGTTATTCACTTCAGGTGATACTCTAAACGCCACCAGCAGTCCCCCGTAAACGGCCGTAATTAAGAGAGACCGCACCGCAATGTCCAGGAGCAGGTGCGGCATCTGGGGCAACAGCCAGGAGGCGCCAAAGGCCACTAATGAAATTACCACAATCTGCAGCGAGTCCCACCCGAAGGGCTGCATTTTGAAGACCTTGGCCACCACTACCACCCTGAAGAAATTGTAAATGATGAAGACCACCATAGAGGCGAAGGCCGCGCCGCTGATGCCGTACTCCGGGATGAGCAGGTAGTTGGTATAGGCTACTAAGGCCATCATGAGCAGGTTGAAATACAGGTCGTAGCGGTACTTGTGAGAGGTAAGCAGAATCATGCCGTTAATACCCGTAGCCAGGTCAAAGAGGCGAGACAGGCCCATGAACAGAATCACGTAGCGGCCCTGGCTGAAGTCCTTGGGCATGAGCGCGAAGATATTGTCCACGTTGCACCAGATCCCCAGAAACAGCAGAAAACCCACCACCATGTTCACGCGGGTCATGTTCTTGTAAAGCCGGGCCAGGGCCTCAAAATTGCCGGCCTTGAAATAGTCGGCTACCTGCGGCGAGGCAATCTTGTTCAGGCCCCGGGAAGGCACCATAATGGCCGAGGTAATGAAATAACCGGTGGTGTAATAGGCCACGCCGTCCAGGCCCAGATAATGCGCGATCATGGCTTGGTCAATAAAGCTGATCACAGAGGAGGACACGTTCCCCAGAAAAGAATAAAGCCCGTACTGCACCACTTCCCGCATGGGCACTACCTGGAACATGTTGCGGTTGGGCGTCACAAAGAACTGGCGCAGCCACAGCAGGTATACAATACTGATGAAAGAAATAGCCGAGTTGGCGCCTATAAAGAGCACCAGAAACCACTGGAAATCCACCCATCCCCAGGCGTAACACAGCACGGACACCAGCATGAGAATGCGCTCCATAAAATCCTTCAGGAAAGACTGCACCACCGTCTTGTACAAAGACCGCAGGTAGGCGTCCAGGAGCATGAAAAGCAGGGTGAAGAAACTGAGCGGGATAATGTAATAGTAGTACTCCACGGCCAGCGGCGAGTTCTTCCCAAAATAGTCCACCACGGCCGGCTGCAGGAGCAGAAACAGAAGCGTTACCACCGCAAACCCGGCCAGCGGGATGAGGAGCATGAGAAACAGGAAGCCGTTATGGGCCTTGTCGCGGTTACGGAAATACGGGAAATAGCGGGCACTGATGTTGGTGAACCCCAACGCCGCCACTTGGGAATAGATCGCCGCCACCGAGACCAGAAAGCGGGTAAGGCCCAGCTCGTCGGCATCCGGTATGAGCACCGGGAAAAGGAGCACTAGGTTCACATAGCCCACCACCATGCCCACGTAGGAGATGATGGTATTGAGTAAACCCTGCTTGCGGATGACATCCATGGTGTGCGCGGGGCGTTTTGGGGCCGTTTTTCAGAAATCAGGTCTAAAACGGCTTTCGCCCGAAGGGCAAAAATAAGCGCTTCTGCGGTGTTTAGCGCTATGTTATTTAAAGAGTAACGCTAATTCTTTTCGGCCTGAGCCACGGCCTGGCCGGCCGTAAGAAAAGCGGTACCCTTTTTCTGGAGGTACTCGGTGATTTCCCTAAAGATTTGCAGGCCCCCTTCCAGGCCGTACGGGCTGAAGTTCTCATTGTGCCAAAGCAGCGTGAAGACCCCCTGGAATTTTTCAATCTCCTCCAGCATGGGCGTGAGCGCGGGCAGGACCTCAGTGGGCGAGAGTTGCAGGTAATTGGGGTGGTTCAGGGTCACGTCCATCAGGTTAAGCGGCAGTTCCCAGACCGGTGTCATCTGCCGCTCCTTGAAGTTGAATAGCCTGAAGGGATGACAGAAACTATTCCTGAACCCGAAGCGCTCGGGAAAGCCCAGGCTGCTGTCATAGGCAAAACCCAGCTCCTGCAGCAGGGCCAGCGATTTCACGGGGTCAAAGCGCAGGTAATGGAAACGGTTGCCCGCCACCGAGGCCGGTAGTTTGGCTTTTTCCGCTTTCAGTTGCCGGGCCTGGGCGCCGCTCCCGTGGCTGCCATGCAACCCAATCTCATGCCCGGCCCCGGCCAGCCGGTTGATTTCTTTCTGGAGGGCAGGAGAGGCGATATCGTAGTCGGCGTTGGGGTGCCCTTCAAACGGGGCAGATTCAGTAAGGAAGAAAAAGGTGCCTTTGGCGTCTAATTGCTTTAATTCCTTTTCTACTTCGGGTAAGTTAAACCAGGCGTCTTTTCCCTGGGCCTTTTGCAGGACCAGTTTCAGAAAAAGCTCGAGGCTGCCTTTTTTAAGGGCGGGTTTGCCGGCCACTTTCCAGGCGCTCTGGCAGAAGTCAATGTCATGGGTGAGGCAGGTGGCAAAGGGTTTCCCGTCCCAGAGGCGCGGCGCCACGGGTTGCCCGTAGGCTTTCTCTACCGCCTCGCGCAGCACCTCAAAGTAGTAGTTCACCAGCGGCTTGGTGATCATCCGGTGCCTGGACTGCTGCGAGGCCCGGAAGGGGTACCGCCCGAAGGAATCGCGGTCCTTGCCATAGTATTCCTGCCATCCGCTCAGCAGGTAGAAAGCCGAGGCCACCAGGTCATAGTGGAGAATGACATTGCCCTGGGCGTCTTGGGTAAACCAGGGCTGCTCAGGGTCCTCGTCAAAGAAAAGGGGCAGTTTTTGGCCTTGCCACTCCTTCCAGACCACCTGCACCGGCACGGGTTGTTGGCGTTCAAAGAAGGTGCTTTGGGTGGGGGTTATCTGCACTCGGCTTCGGCCATCAATGCCATAAGTTACCTCCAGGGAGGCGGGCAACTGGTAGAGCTTGCGGAAATGGAAAAGGACGTATTCAAAAATGCTGTTCACGGGGTGAAAACGAAAGTCCTCCGGATTATTATATACGTTTCGGGGCTGTTTTTGAAAAAACAGCCCCGAAACGCCATGTCCTTTAGGAGAGAATTAGCTTGGAAAGCTGCTCGGTGAGCGATCTGCGCGAGTATTGGGTGTAGTTGATGATGGGCAAATCAAGGTTGGGGTTTATCTTCCAGGTTTTGCTCAGCTGCATCAAATAATCCAGGATCAACTCATAGCCCGAGTAGTGGAACACGCGCCCGGCGCCGCACTCATCCAGGATTTTATCGGCGTCGCCGTGAATGGGCCCAATGCAGATAATGGGTTTGTTGGCCGCCAAGTACTCAAACAGCTTGCCGGTCAAAATCCCGAAGTTGTTGGCCACGTCCGGTATCGCCATGAACAGAACCGTGCTGGACATGAGGTACTGGATGGAGACATCATGGGGCACGTAGTCAATGTACTCGGTAATTAAGGGCAGTCCGGCGGCCTCAATCTGCTTTCTGATCTGGGCCGACACCTTGCCCACGAACCGCAGCCGGTAGCGCATAAGCGGGTTACGGGTCATGGTCTCGCAGAGGGCCTGGAAAAAGCCTTCCACGTTGTAGGCCTCCGTGAGGGTGCCGGTGTAGGTGATCACAAACTCCTCAGAGGAAGGCTGGGATGGGTGCACGAAATCGGCTTCGTCATATCCGTTCGGGATCACGTGTATCTTGTCTGGGTTAAGCTCCGGGGATTTGTTCAGGAACAGGCGTTTCATGTCCTCGCTCACCACCAACACCGCATCAGCAGACTCCAGCACCTCGCGCTCGTATTTGGCGTCCAGTTTCTGGGCCAGGGCGGTGTGGTTCAGGTCCTGGTAGTAGTAGATGTCAGTCCAGGGGTCACGCATGTCGGCAATCCATTTAACGCCTAGCTGCTTTTTAAGCTTTAGGCCAATGAGCTGGGTGGAGTGGGGCGGGCTGGAGGTGATGATGGCTTTGACGGGCTGCTGCTGAATGGCTTTCTTGGCCGCGGCCAGCGCATAGCGGTTCCAGCCCACGCGGGGATCTGGGATGAAGAGGTTGCCGCGCAGAAACTTGAAGAGCTTCTGTTTCCAGGTTTCCTGGCCGGTGTTGGCAAAGCCCCCGAAGGGGATATCCTGCTTGCCGGTGAGCTTCTTGTAGAACTCAAACGGCTCACGAGTAGAAGTCCTGATCACATTTACCTGGGGCGGCACCTCGGCTAGCAGCGAGTTGTCCAAGATGGGGTAGGAGGCCTGCTTGTCATCTACGGTAAGTACGGTGGGCTGCACCCCAAACTCCGGCAGGTGCTTCACAAATTTGAGGCAGCGCTGTACGCCGGCCCCGCCCGAAGGCGGCCAGTAATACGTGATGAGCAAGGCATGTTGGGGCGTGGGTACTTCTGGAGCTTTCAAAGGCGTGCAGTCTTTCTTGTAAAGTTGAAACGAACAGAAACTGGTTTTGATGTGTTTTCAGGAAAACGGGCCTGAAACACACCGGCAGAAACAACAGTATAGTTACCGCCGAATATACGCAGGTCTGGCTAAAAGATGCTGAACTTCCGCAATTTCTGCGTATTTTTGTCTTTGTTAGTCTTAGAAAAAACATTCACTCAGTCATATACCACGCATGTTTGAGAATTTAAGTACCAAGCTGGACCGCGCCTTCAAAACCCTGAAGGGCCAGGGCAGCATCACCGAAATCAACGTTGCCCAAACCATCAAAGAAGTTCGCCGCGCCTTAGTTGACGCCGACGTGAACTACAAGGTGGCCAAGACCGTGACCGACAAAATCAAGGACGAGGCCATGGGCCGCGACGTTCTGATTGCCGTATCACCGGGCCAACTGATGGTGAAAATTGTGCACGAAGAGCTCACCGAGTTGATGGGTGGTGAGAAAAAAGACATCAACATCACCGGTTCTCCGGCCATTATCCTGATTGCCGGCCTGCAAGGTTCGGGTAAAACCACCTTTACCGGTAAACTGGCCAACTACCTAAAGAAACAAGGCAAAGGTGTTCTGGTAGCAGCCTGTGACGTATACCGTCCGGCAGCTATTGACCAGTTGAGCGTATTAGCCGAGCAGGTAGGGGTGGAGTTCTTCGCGGAGCGCGAGTCTAAAGACCCGGTGTCTATTGCCCGCAACGCCGTAGAGCACGCCAAGAAGACCGGCAAGAAAGTAGTTATCATTGACACCGCCGGTCGTTTGGCCGTTGACGAGGCCATGATGAAAGAGATTTACAACATCAAGGAGGCCATCAAGCCAACCGAGACCTTGTTTGTGGTAGACTCCATGACCGGCCAGGATGCGGTGAATACCGCCAAAACCTTTAATGAGCGCATCAATTTTGATGGCGTGGTCTTGACCAAGCTAGACGGTGACTCAAGAGGTGGCGCCGCCCTTTCCATTAGAGCCGTAGTAGAGAAGCCTATCAAGTTTATCTCTACCGGTGAGAAAATGGAGGCGCTGGATCTATTCTACCCAGACCGTATGGCCCAGCGTATCTTGGGTATGGGGGACGTGATCTCCCTGGTGGAGCGCGCGCAGCAGACCTTTGACGAGGACGAGGCCAAACGGATCAACAAGAACATCCGCAAAAACCAGTTCAACTTTGATGACTTCCTGTCACAGTTGGAGCAGATCAAACGCATGGGGGATATCAAAGACCTGGTGGGCATGATTCCTGGCGTAAGCAAGATGCTGAAAGACGTGGACATTGACGAAAGCGCATTTGCCCCTATTGAGGCCATCATCAAGTCCATGACCAAGGAAGAGCGCCAGAACCCAGATATGATCAGCGGCAGCCGCCGGAACCGTATCGCTAAAGGCTCTGGAACGACTATTCAGCAGGTAAACAACCTCATGAAGCAGTTCAATGACATGCGCAAGATGATGAAGAGCATGAACAAAATGGCAGGAACCAAAGGCGGCCTGGCCAAACTTGGCAGCATGATGGGCCGTCGGTAATTTTTAATTGCTGATTGTCTATTGTCAATTGCTTGATATAGAAGAAGCCCGAACCTTCAAGTTCGGGCTTCTTTCGTTTTGGGCCTGTTTTTAGGAAAACAGGCCCAAAACAGTTACTAATGCCTATGGCCTCTTCTGTCAAACCACTGTGACTTAAGGCGCAGGCTAATTTTTCTAGAGCTGGTTTTTCGTTGCCTGATAGGAATTTGTGATCTGCTGTTGCCGTGCCTTGCCTTTTAAGGCATTTTTAGTTTAGGGCAGTTTTGCTAAAAACAGGCTTGAAACGGGAAACACAAATTAGTATTCCGTCTTGCCTTCCAGCTTTTCCCATTCCTTGAAACCTTCTAAGGCTTCTTCCGGCAGGAGTTGCTCCATGGGCAGGGACCGGGCGTGCAGGGGTAGTTCCAGTTCCTCGTAAATAAAGGCGTCATCAAACCCAATGGCGGCGGCGTCTGCCTTGGTGTTACCATAGAAGACGCGGTCGGGGCGGGCCCAGTAGATGGCGCCCAGGCACATGGGGCAGGGCTCGCAACTGGTGTAGAGCTCGCAGCCGGTGAGTTGGAAAGTTCCTAGGGCCTGGCAGGCTTTTCTTATGGCATCCACCTCGGCGTGCGCCGTGGGGTCATTGCTGGAAGTGACGTTGTTGAAGCCACGGGCAACAATCTGGCCGTCCTTCACGATGACCGCGCCAAAGGGACCGCCTTTGCCCTCTTTCATTTTGTCAATGGAAAGCCGGATGGCTTCGCGCATAAAGGTTTCTTTGGAGGAGGTAGCATCAGGCATAGCGGGCAGTGTTTTATGGTGAAGGTAGTTTTGGGGTAATACGGCAAAAGGGCCGCAAAGATAAGCAACTACCGTTAAGAAAGAAGCCTCTTCATCTGCCGGCGGTGGTGTTCGGTGTGCTCTACCATAAACCTCAGCGTCTGAGAAAGAGTGAGCATCCCAGATCTGGGGTGGAAAAAGACCTCCTTGTCAAGGTTTTCCGGTTTATATTGAGCGAGGAAGGTTTGCAGTTGGTTGCGGGTCTCTTTCCATTCCTGAATGACATTTGCAACCACCACTTGAGCCGGCATTTCCTGTACCACGGCCGGAGCCTTAAATTTAATAGGAAGCTTTAGGAATAGGTTTAAAAGGAAACCCCTAATCTGTGTTCCCCAACGGTAAGGCCGCAGGGGTTTGGGGCTGGCCATTCTTTTCTGCAGCGCCGTCACCACCAAACGGTCAATCTCCGCCAGATGATACAAGACCTTCGCCGCAGACCATTGGCCCGGGCCCGGTGACTGCATCTGCTGAGAAGCAGGAGCATTGGCTACCCAGGCGCTGAATTCCTGCCGTTGTTGCTCTAATTGGTTAAAATATGGTATTAGGGAAGGGTGCATGGCCTTTTCTATCGTTAGGGATGGTGGAGCTTGGGTGCAAAGAGCCTTTTACCTGCGGGCCCATTTATCTTTTAAGCCCTTTTTTCTGTTTCTTGAGCGCCTGTACTTCCTCTTTCAAAGCAAAAACTGCCTCCTGAAAGAGGGACTTCATCTTTTGGACCAGCGCAGGGAGTTGCTCCAGGTTGGTTTGGTTCAAGGCCGACTGCTCAATGGTAGCGTTGACTTCTTCTAATTGCCAGATGCCCACCAATGACAAAGAAGGCTTTATTTTATGGGCAATGGTGCGGGTCTCAGCCCAGTTGGAAAGGGCCACGGCGCGGGCCAGTTCCTGGATAAGCCCGGGCGTCTGGTTCATGAATAGCGTAAGGATATCCAGCATGAACTCAATGTTGCCATTCGCGAAATCCTGTAGGTAGGAAAGGTTGACCTGTAGAGGTTCTTCCTCAGCTTCTATTACGGGTACAGGTTGGCTATTGAGATCCTTTGCCTTCAACAAGGCAGAAATTTCCTTGAGTAATTCTTCGGCTTTAAACGGTTTGGAGACATAGGCATCGGCCCCGGCCGAAAGGCACTTCTGGACCTGCCCCGGGGAAGTGTGGGCCGTAAGCGCTATGATAGGTATGTCTTTCTGGGCCGGCATCTGCTCTCTGATGTATTGCATGGTTTCATAGCCATCCATCAAAGGCATCTGCATGTCCATTAAGATAAGGTCAAATGCCTCCCGTTGAAGCAATTCAAGCACCTGCTGCCCGTTTGTGACGGTTGTCACGTGCATGTTGTGCTCTTGTAAGACCTGGTGCACCAGCATTTGGTTTACCTTGTTGTCTTCTGCCAGTAGAACATGAGCCTGCTGCAGGTGGGTGTATTTTTCCAGGGCCTGCCCCGGGAGGAATGATTCGGGTTTTGGGGCCGTTTTTCTGAAAGGAAGCACAAACCGGAATGTACTGCCTTTACCCGGCTCGCTGGCAACGGCAATTTGGCCGCCCTGCACTTCAATTAGTTCTTTGGCAATGGAAAGGCCCAGACCGGTGCCGCCAAAACGCCTGGTGGTATCTGTGCTGCCCTGGGTGAATTTCTCAAAAATAGTGTCCAGTTTATCTTTCTGAATCCCGATGCCGGTGTCTTGCACGGTAAACTCTATCTGCAGCGTTTCCTCCTCTTGGGCCACCACCTCCACCTGTAACCGCACTACGCCGTTTTCTGTGAACTTAAGGGCATTGCCTAAAAGGTTATTCAGGATTTGGCTTAGCCTAAAAGGGTCACCGGCAAGGAAGGGGGGGATTTCTTCGTCAAATAACAGCTTTAAGGAGTTTTTGTGGTCTTTGGCCTGTATCTCCAGAATGGTAAGTAGCTGTTTCAGGAGGGGTTTCAATTCAAAGGGAATCACCTCAAAGGTTACCTTGCCCGCTTCAATTTTAGAGAAATCCAGCAGGTCATTGATGATAACCATGAGGTTGTTGGCCGAGGTCTGGATGCCCTGCAGGTATTCTTTCTGGTTTTTTGTAAGTTGGGTTTTGGCCAAGACTTCGGTGAGCCCTACAATCCCGTTCATGGGAGTCCTGATCTCATGGCTCATGTTGGCAAGGAACTGCTCCTTAATCTGGGCCATGGTCAATGCTTGATCTTTCGCCTTCTTTAGTTCCTCCTCAATTTCTATGCGCGGGGTAATGTCATAACTCACCCCAATCATGCCGGTTACTTCTTGGTTGGCATTTAGCTGGGGCAGGAACAGGCAGTCAAACCAGGTGCCTCTTATGTTAACGGTGCACGTGGAGGGGTGGCCCTGGAGGGTCCGGCGGGCGCAGGTCAGTACAGGCTGGAATTCACTATAGGCCTCAAACAAGGAAGTACCTACGGATTCCTGTTCCTGGCGGCCAATCAAAGACAGGCCTTTCCCGCGGGCCATGGTAAAAATGCCTTCCTGGTCTACGGCCCATAAAATTATGGGTGCCCCGTTAATCACCGTGTCAAGTTGTTTCTGGGTCTTGATTAATTGCTCCTGGGTATGAAGGCGTTCCTGCTCAATCTTATGCAGGCGAACGGCGTTTCTAATGCTCTGGGAAATTCCCTCGGGGGTGAGTAAGGTTTTGGGCAGGTAATCTGAGGCGCCGGTTTTCATAGCCTCCACGGCAATGCGTTCGTCTCCTTGGGAGGTTACTACCTGTACGGGGGTGGTGATGCCTCTCTCCCTTATCTGTTGAAGCAGTTCCAGCCCGTTCATGTCTGGGAGCATGAAGTCAATAAAAATGAAATCAAAGGTGGTTTGCTCCAGGGCAGATAGGGCTTCAGCCCCCAGCGTGGCCGTTTGGATGTCTGCAGCCACTTGCGCCGTCCGCAGAGACCGCTGAATTATCATGCGGTCTACCTCATCGTCATCTACAATCAGAAGTTTTACGGAAGGCTCCATAGGGGGAGGGGATAATGAGGTAATTCTGTAAGGCTTTTTCCCAAAGTGCGCACCAAGTTTGGACCGGGAGAGGGAATTTAATTAGGTAGTTCTATCAGGTTCCAGTAGGACTGTAAGGTAGCCACCATTTCCTGGATAGAGGCGTACTGCACGGGCTTTTTGATAAAGCCCGCCACATTGAAATCATAGGCTTGCAGTATCTGCTGGTTGGTGCTGGAGCCAGTAATCACAAAGACGCAACTGGCCCGCCATTTAGCCTCTTTTCTGAGGGCCTCTAAGACATGAAGGCCGTTCATTTCAGGAAGGTCCAGATCCAGCAGAATGATTTTAGGAATAGGGGAGAGCGCGGCATCCCCTTTTCCCTGTACCCTTTCCAGGGCCTCCCTGCAGTTGGTGACCACGTGCACGGGGTTATCTATTCCCAGCGCCTTGAAGGCGTGCAGCAGGTTGGAGACCACTTGTGGGTCATTTTCCACTAGTAAGATATGGGCTTCTCTGTTTTTCAAGGGGCGCTAGTTCTTGCTCTAAACTAATAAAAATTTGGTAATTAAGGACGCTCACATAATTTCCAGTACCGATCAAGGGTAGCCACCGCCGACACAAATTTCTCAAAGGAAAGGGGTTTTAGGATGTACCCGGCCACGTTGAGGTTATAGGCTTTTATCTTGTCGCTGTCTTCATTGGAGGTGGTCATCACAAAGACACTAATGCGGTTGAGCACCGGGTCTTTGCGTATTTCCTGCAAGAACTCAATGCCGTTCATCTTGGGCATGTTAATGTCCAGAATGATGATGGGGGGCATAGAAATGGTGCCAGACCGCAGCATCTCCAAGGCCTCCAGCCCATTATTGGCGATATGCAAAGGATTGTTAATGTTGTTTTTCCTGAAGGCCCGCTGCACATTCATAATGTCAACTTCGTCATCTTCTACCAACAGGATATTTACTACTTTCTCTTCCATTTTACTAGTTTGTGCTGAAAAGGAGGGGCCTTATGAAAGGCTGAATTCTCTCCTTGCTGCTAATATTGTGTGCGCTAGTTATTCTTCTTTTGTAGGGTTGGCCAAGGAGGGGAGCAAAGGCCAAAAAACGGTAACCACCGTACCCATGTCTTTCTCAGACTGCACTGTCACAGAACCGCCTACTACCTGCAGGATCTTTCTGGTCATGGTCAGGCCCATACCCAGGGTTTCCTGCTGGTCTTTGGGCTGCACGGTGTAGAATATCTTAAAGATTTTCTCCAGGGCATCCTCAGAAATGCCTATACCATTGTCTTTAACGGTAAAGGTGACAAATTCTTCTGTGGTCTGTGATTCTATCCACACTTGGGGCTGGGGGTGGTCATTGAACCTTACGGCATTCTGCAGGAGGTGGCTGAAAACCGTTTCCAGTTTTTTGGCATACGTGTGCAGAGTAGGGAGGGAGCCCAGGTGCAGGGTAAAAGGCTGGGTTTTATGAAGGCCGTCAGCTACCTGCTGCACCAATTCTCCCACGTTCACTTCTTTTAGGTCCATCTCAAAACGGGCAATTCTGGAATAGACCAGCAAGGCATTGATCATCCGCTCCAGACGCTCGGTCCGGTTTTGCAGCAACTGGATGTTATGCTTTATATCCTCCTCCAGGTCATCGCCCAGGTCTTCGCTGATCCAGCCGGAAAGGTTGTTGATGGCACGTAGCGGCCCTTTCAGGTCATGTGATACTATATAGGCAAACTCGTCAAATTCGTGCTGAAGGTTCTCCAGTTGTTGCTGACAGGGTATCTTTTGTTCCTTCATGGGCGCATGAGGTTGGGGTTAGGTACAGTGGCAGTCACTTTAGGCCAGGTAAATAGAAACGTGGTGCCTTGGGCTCTATCAGATTCCACCCAGATGCGACCGCCTTTTTCCTCTATGATCTTTTTAACAATGGAAAGGCCTACCCCCGTGCTTTCTTTGACATCACGGGATTCCATGGTCTGGAAAATCTTAAAGATTTTGGAGTGGTATTCCTTCGGGATGCCGGGGCCATCGTCATGAACCTGAAACTGGAAAAAGTCCGGAAGGTCCTGGTAACTCACCTCCACTCGCCCTTGTGAGGAGTGGTGGTATTTAAAGGCGTTGCTGAGCAAATTAGACAGCACCTGGTAAAAGAGGGTGCGCTCTCCGGTAATGGCAGGCAGTACGGTGGGGGTGACTATCTTAAAAGAAGCGGGCGGGGCCAGATTCTCCAGGGTTTCCCGTAAGACCTCTTGTACAGAGAACGTGGTGAGGGGTAGTTCCTTGCGGCCTATACG
Organism: Rufibacter soli; assembly: GCF_054781795.1. Taxonomy (NCBI): domain Bacteria; kingdom Pseudomonadati; phylum Bacteroidota; class Cytophagia; order Cytophagales; family Hymenobacteraceae; genus Rufibacter; species Rufibacter soli. The sequence goes on from NZ_BAAGTS010000002.1 coordinate 1,384,424, forward strand.
CGAGTAATCCAGAATACCGTTGATCAGGTTTTCCATGCGTTGTACCCGGCCCCGTAGAATTGCCAGGTTCTTATGGATCTCCGGGGCTTCATTGGTCATGTCTTCACTGATCCATTCTGCCAAATTGTTGATGGCCCGCAGGGGGGCTTTCAAGTCATGGGATACCACGTAGGCAAACTGATCCAGCTCGCTGTTCATCTTGGTTAAATGGGTAAAACTGTTCTGCAGCTTTATCGCCATAATGTTCAAAGACTTGGTAAGCGTGCTGATTTCATCTTTCCGGTCATCCTCCAGGGTAACATCATATTCCCCGTTGGCAATGCTCAAAGCCAGGTTATTCATCTTCCTGAACCTTCTTTTAATGGTTTTGCCTAGAATAACCGCCGTAAGCACCCCGGTGATAATTGCCATAAGGGTAAGGCCAATGGCTACTTCATTGGTCCTGATCAGGGATTGGTCTGTATTGGCTACCCGTTCATTCTTGATGCGCTCTTCCTCCCGCCGTATTTTCCTGATGGTGTTTCTAGCCTGGTCCATAATGTTTTTGCCGGTTCCTTGCTGCGCAGTGGCATTAAACAAGGAATCATAGTAGGCTTCATTCTCAGGGTGGAGGTTCTCGTTTCTTTTCCCTTCAATTAAAGGGGCCGCAAACTCATTCTCCCACTTGAAAACCTCAGTTTTAATCTGGGCCAATAATTGATTTTGAGTAGCATTTTGAGCCGTCATGGAATCTAACCGGTCTATGCTTTGCACCAGACGGTGTTGCCCTTCATAGAAAGGCTCCAGGAAGGGCTGTTTCCCGGTGAGCAAATACCCCCGCAAACCCGTCTCCATGTCCAGCATAAACCGCTGAGCCGCCTCTGCTTCTTTGATGACATTGGTAGTGGAAAGCACACTTTCAATATTATGCCGCACGTTCTGGGTTTGCTGCACATAACCAATGGTTACAATGCAGAACATGGCCAGTATAAAACCTATGGCTATATAAATGGTGGTAATTAATTTCATTGCTAGTAAGCCCGTGCGAAACCGGCCATGACTTGGTTCTTCCCAAAGATAACCTTTGCCGGCAAAGCATCTTCCTCTGGCCGCGTTATTTTCAGGGGTCCAGACAGGATGCCTTATCACATCAGACGTACGTGGTGCAGCCTTTCATCTCTTGCCCGCAACCCAAAACGGCAGCCCACTCTGGCCTTAGCTGAAAAGAAGCCAAAGTCTACCCCAAGTTGGCATAGAATAAGTTTGCCTTGTCCTTAATTTCGATGAAACCCTTCTTTTGCCCGTTTAAAATACTTTTTAGTCGGGATATCCAATTGGTCAGGCATGGGAGTACAACAGGAAACCCACTCCGTACAGGCATATTGTGTACCTTTGGAGCTTTAAAAATCAGATAACATGGTAGTACAACAGGAAGATCCCATGGGCTTGGCCATTGAGGCGTATTGGAACGGCAATAAAGAGGCGGCGGTAGTGGTGTATTCAGACCAGATGGAGCCGGATGAGTTGCCGGCCGCCTATCTTTTCCGGGAACCCCAGGAGATGCCGGAACGGGAACAATTTGCCCTGACCCAAGCCCATGGAAGGGTTCTGGACGTAGGGGCCGGGGCTGGTTCTCATGCCCTGGCGCTGCAGGCGACGGGAGTAGAAGTAACAGCCCTTGATATTTCTGACCGGGCCTGCGCCGTGCAGAAAGCGCGCGGTGTTAAGCAGGTAGTGGCCGGAGATTTCTTCACTTTGCCCGCTAGCCCTTATGATACGTTACTGCTGCTCATGAATGGGATTGGCATAGCCGGTACCATAGAAGGGTTGCCGCATTTTCTGGAGGTCTGTAAAGCCTGGCTGGCCCCGGGCGGGCAAATCATCTTGGAGTCTTCTGATATACTGTACTTATATGAGGAAGAGGATGGGTCTGTCCTGTTAGACTTAAATGGGGCCTACTACGGTGAAATGACCTACATGATGGAATTTGAAGGCCAGCGGGGAGCCGCCTTTCCGTGGCTATTCATAGATTTCAACCTGCTGCAGCAATATGCTCAGGAGGCTGGCTTCACCGCCGAACTTCTTTTGCAGGAAGAAGACGCACATTATATTGCCCGACTTACCCTAAACTAAGCGCGACCGTTTTAGGCATGTTTTCTGAAAAACGGGCTTAAAACAGGATTTACTCACACTCATTGCCCAATTGAATTCACATTATAAAGGGGGTAGAGAATAGGAGTTTTGAAGCGGTAATCTTTTCTTGTTATGCTTCTTTGGGAAAACTGGCGGTGGTGGCAATAGCAGACTTTTATTTCCGAACCCAGCCCTTTATTTCACTTCCACCACTTCTTCCAGGTATTTGCCTTCGGCTTGCCAGAACCTGAAATAGTGCTTACCCGGCGTGGTGGTCCTATAATTAAAGGTGACGGTATTCAGTTTAGCCACGTCTGTGCACACCGCATTCATTTCTTGGGTGGGGTAAGCGGCAAAAAGCTTAATTTCGGTGACTTTGTCGGTTTTAACCGAATCAGCGCGGGAGAAACGGCCACAGCCGTTAGCAGGCTGGAACAGCACCTTTAAGCTAAGCGTAGTATCTACTCTCACCGCTGCCTTGGGGAACCCGGCCGTTTGCACAGCTGCCACCGGCAATTCCACCTCCTGTAACTCAGAGGTTTCTTCGCAGCCCACAAGCAAGAGGGCCAATAGTGCGGCAGGAAGGAGTTTTGCTTTCACTTTAATGGTGTTGGGTTATACTGGTTTACGGCAGTTTTTAGAAAAACAGGCTTAAAACGCCTGAAAGCACAAGAGCCGCCCATAGAAAACGGTCGGCTCTTGTATTCAGTTGTGTGTATTTGCTTACGCTTTGGCGTAGGTTACAGATTTAACGGCCTCAATTACGCGCTTCACGTTGGGCAAGGAAGCCTCAATCAATGTAGGGGCGTAAGGCAATGGAACGTCGCGGCAGGTAACGCGTTTTACCGGGGCATCCAGGTAGTCAAAGGCGTTGTGCTGCACGTTGAAGGCAATCTCAGAAGAGATAGAGGCCAGTGGCCACGCTTCTTCCACTACCACCAAACGGTTGGTTTTCTTCACAGATTCCAGAATGGCGTTATAGTCAATAGGGCGCACAGAACGCAGGTCAATCACCTCGGCCTCTACACCGTCTTTAGCTAGTTCTTCAGCGGCCTGCAGGGCCACTTTCATCATCTTCCCGAAGGAAACAATAGTCACGTCTTTACCGGCGCGCTTGGTATCGGCTACGCCGATGGGAATCAGGTATTCTTCTTCCGGAACTTCTCCTTTGTCACCGTACATCAGTTCAGACTCCATGAAGATCACCGGGTCATTGTCACGGATGGCTGATTTCAAGAGGCCTTTGGCGTCATAAGGGTTAGAGGGAACCACTACCTTAAGGCCTGGGGTGTTGGCGTACCAGTTCTCAAAGTTCTGGGAGTGCTGGGAAGACAGCATACCGGCATTACCGGTAGGGCCTCTGAACACCATAGGGGCAGAGTACTGTCCGCCGGACATAGACATAATCTTGGCGGCCGAATTGATCACCTGGTCAATGGCAACCAGAGAGAAGTTGAAGGTCATGAACTCAATGATGGGGCGAAGGCCATTGATAGCGGCACCTACGCCAATCCCGGCAAAGCCAAGTTCAGCAATAGGCGTATCAATCACGCGCTCGGGGCCAAACTCATCCAGCATGCCCTGGCTTACTTTGTAGGCACCGTTGTACTCGGCAACTTCCTCGCCCATCAGGAACACCTTTGGGTCGCGGCGCATTTCTTCGCTCATTGCCTCACGCAATGCCTCTCTGAATTGTATGGTTCGCATAGTAAGATTTATCTTCGTCTATCTAAGGGGTAAAATTAAGACATCAGGCACAAATAAAAAAACGCATCTGGCTTTGAGGGCAAGTAAGTGCAAAGGCAGGCTGTTTTAAGCCTGTTTTCCAGAAAATAAGCCTAAAACAGCTGCTTTTTAGGGCTTAAGCGCGTTGGCAAACGCCTCAGATTTGTGGTACTTCTTAAATTCCAGGTCGTCAATGGCCTTGGCGGCCAGGGTTGGTTTGGCCTTGATGGCTTGCTTGAGGTGTTGGGTAAGCAGGGGTTCTTTTTGAGTTCGGGCCCCTATCACGGCCATGAGGTAATGGGTGTTGGCATCGTCTGGGTATTCCTGCAAGAGTTTCTCCCCGAAACCGGCGGCGCCTTCATAGTTCTCTTTCAGGAAATACAAAAGCATGCGGTTGAACTGGGCGGCGTAGCTGGAACCGGCGTAGGCCAGGCTGCCGGCAGCGTCGTCATATTGGCCCACGCTAAGTTCCAAGGCGGCCTTATCAGTGAACACCTGTTGCAGAATGGGCAGCGGGCCGCCAATGCGGACAGCGTAATCATACGCCTGCAAGGCCTCCAGGGCATCGCCGCGTTGGTGGTGAGCCACGGCCAGGTTATAGAATTGCTGGGCCGTAGGCTTGCGGTGGGCGGCATACTTGAGGTTAAGGGCGGCGCTGGCCAGCAGGGCACTCTTCACCTTCGGCTTCAATTCTTTCTGGGCCTGCTCATAGAACACCATGCCCAGGTTGTTCAAAGATTGCCAGTTCATGTATGTCTCCACCGCCGACTCATAGATTTTCCGTTTCTCGGCTAACAGTGGAGTGAGCGAGGCGGCGTATTGCATTTCCTCGGCATTGAGGGCATCGGCGTTGGCCCGGTTCTCTACAATCTTCTTGGAAAGCAGGTAAATTTCATAGTCGCGGCGCAGGTTGGGTACGTAGTCTACGGTCACGTTGGTGTAGCGTAGCACGGGGTAGACGTACATCTCCAAGTACTCATAGGCGGGGAGTTCCTGCAATTGCTTCTCTTTCTCTGAGAAGGAGCCGGTGCCGTTGACAATGTCCAGAATCTGCTGGACCTGGTCCTCAGGCAGCGCCGAGTTCTGCACGCGTCCCAGGAACGCGTCCCAGTTCTGTTGGATCGTTTTCAGCTCAAACTTTATGTCTGATACCTTGTTGGTATAGACCTCGGTCTCTATTTTCTGCTTGATGAAGCGCTCCACGGCCTGAGCCCGGCGGGCGGCCAGGTTGCGGGTGGTGGTCTCCGTGGCGTCAGGGGAGTGGGTGGCCAGAATGCTTATTTTTTTGGTTTTCTGGTTGGACTTGATGAATTCCTCCAGCAATTGCAGGTTGGTGCCATACCCGTGCCGAAGCGTGGCCAGCCCCTGGTCAAAAAAGATGGGGAAGCTGATGGGGCCTGGCGCCTCGTTCTTGAACACTTCCGGCACATAAGCCGGGGCATGAATCGTCTGGATAAGATGGGGCGTGGTCAAGATGCCCGGGGCCAATACCTTGGCCTTGGTGTATTTTTTCCGACCTTTGGCATCTGACACTACTCCTTGCGCCATGAGGTTGCCGGTGATTTTAGAGGGAGTATAGGGAAACGAGAAGGAACTTTGCATGGTGGGTTTACCGTCTTCATACAAGTAATTCCCGAAGTCAAAGCCCAGAGAGCCAACGTGTTCCTCTACGCCTTTGTCTGCCTTGTAGTAGATTCTGATGCCGTACCGGTAGCCTTTGCGCAGCAGGTCACGGGGCAATTGGGCGGCCACTTCTACCGGTACCTGGTCACCTCTTACTATGAGGACCTCGGGCTGCACGGTGATCTTTTGGCCGCGCTCTGCTTTTCTGGCCATGCGGGGCAAAGTACAGCCGGTGGAGAGCAGAAAAAGGCAGAAAATAGCAATATAATGACAGGTACGCGCAGTAGAGAAAACTGAAGGCATATCTAAATATAATAATGAGCCGTATACCAACGTTACCTAGTCCAAGTAAGAGACTACCATTGGAATGGGAAAGTTACGGTAGAAATTGTGATTTTATTTATCTTAGACGTTTAACTTTTCAGAATATGAAACAAGTTCAACTTTTCCTGGAAAGCCAAGCCTTTGGGGTATGTACCAAATTAGGGGAGAAATTAGGGTTGGCTACCAGTAGCATTCGCCTTTCGTTTATTTATTTATCTTTCTTAACGTTTGGGTCACCGGTATTGGTGTACCTGGTACTGGCTTTTTGGCTCAATATCAGAAAACACTTAAGAAGAGAGCGCAGCACTGTCTGGGACGTTTAAGCTCTTAAACGTCTTTTTTCCTTTTATAAAGTACTGCCAAACCACGCTTTCTGGGTACCAGCCGGTGAGCTGGGCTGTGGGCTTTTTCTCAATGGTTTCTTGCTGCTGATTTGCCCATTCACTTTTCTGTTTGAAAAAGGCCCGGTGCGCCCGCCAGATGGCGTTTACCTGCTTGAAATCTCCCTTTAACATGTATTGCCCCGCAGCCACACCATCCAGAATCATTCTGGTATACAGGATTCTATTCAATTCTTTAGGCGCCAGGTTTCTGTAAAGCAGGGCTACGCCGTTCCTGAAATTTAGAAACGTTTTTCTGGGATTTGCCTTGGGCAGGGTTCCGCCGCCCACGTGGTACACCGTGCTACCGCCGTGGTAATAGATCTGGTAACCCAGGTTCTGCAGGCGCCAGCAAAGGTCAATCTCCTCCATGTGCGCAAAGAATTCCTTCTCCAGGCCCCCGGCTTGCCAATAGGCACTGGCCCTGATGAAAAGGCAGGCTCCCGTGGCCCAGAAAACCGGAACCACGTCATCATACTGCCCCTTGTCTTCCTCCACCGTATCAAACAAGCGTCCGCGGCAAAACGGGTAGCCATACGCATCCAGGAAACCTCCAGCGGCGCCGGCGTACTCAAAGTGGGTAGGCTGCAGAAATGATTTGATTTTAGGCTGACAGGCGGCAATGGAAGGCTCTTTCTCCAGCAAATCCACCATTGGGGTAAGCCAGTTAGGAGTTACCTGCACGTCTGAGTTTAGGAGCACGTAATACGTTGCTTCTACCTGCCGAAGCGCCTGGTTATACCCTTCACAGAACCCGTAATTCTCTGGTAACTGAATGAGTCTGATCTGGGGGTAATGTTCCCGGAGGAAACCCACAGAGTCATCTGAGGAGGCATTGTCTGCCACCACTAGTTGGGCCCCGGCGCTGTGTTCCAGCACGCTGGGTAAAAAATGCTCTAACCAACGGCGGCCGTTCCAGTTAAGGATGACCACCGCCACTTTTTCCAAATTATAAGCCAAAGTTGCTCAGGTCTAGTCCTGGGATATTAGGCATCATGCCGGCGGTTTGTTTCTTGATTTCCTCTTTGCCGCGTTCGCCGGCCTCGTCCATGGCTTTGTTCACGGCAGCCACCACTAAATCGGCCAGCATTTCTTTATCGGCGGGGTTCATGAGGGTTTCATCAAACTCTACTTTCAACAGGCGGCGGTCACCGCTGGCGGTGGCTTTCACCATGCCTCCGCCGGCTTCGGCAGAAACAGTGATGTGACGAAGGTTGTCCTGGGCCTCTTTCATTTTGGCCTGCATTTCCTTCACCTTATTCATCATTCCCATCATGTCAAACATAAGCGCTTCTCTTTATAGGTTTACTGGCATAACGGCAAAAACAGCCCCAGAGATATTTTCAGGGGCCAATTCCTTTGCCTGGGCCAAAAGTAACCTATTTCAAGGAAAGTTGACAGGCAGAATAAGTCAGGAAGTTCAGGGAAGAGATAATTGAATTCCGTTTTAAGCCTGTTTTTGGAAAAACGGGCCCAAAACAGGAAAGTGCCTTTTGGATAGAAATGGCTACCGAAGTAAGGTCACGGTGCCTTTGCTGGTCACCTTTTTCCCATTCACGTCTGTGGCCTCAAACCGATAAAGGTACGTCTCTGGCGGCGCGGGCTTACCGGCATACGTACCGTCCCAGCCTTGTTTGAGGTCTTTGCTTTCAAAAACCACCTGACCCCAGCGGTTGAGTACCTGCAAGTGAAAGCTGGAGGCAAAGGGGGCACCCACGGCCCGGAAGATGTCATTCAGGCCGTCCTGGTTGGGGGTAAAGGCCGTAGGGAAGTGGAACTGGAAGCCCTGGTCAAGGGTGGCGGTGCTGGAATAGCTTTGATAGAACCCATCCTGAGAAACGGAAAGCAGGCGATACCTAAGCCTTTGGAAGGTTTTCTGCGGCTGCGCATCCAGGAAACTATTTCCGGTTACCGTCTGGCTCCAGTACACTTCTCCCTGCTCATTGACCAATTCCAGCGTCTGGCGGCCCACGCCAGAGGGAAAGCCTTCATACGCATTCCAGTTCAGCTGCACCGCCCCGTTGGCCTGTAAGGCAGCAGTTAAAACGACGGGACATCCCACATTGCTGTGCGGTGACACCAATTGGCAGGAATCTGTATAAGAAACCTGGTAACATAAAGGACCTGACAGATTACCGGCAGTGGCATCAAGTGCGTTTTGAGGCTGTTTTTCTGAAAACAGGCTTAAAACGCCGTTGCTCTGGCTTCGGTAGATGGTCTGTTCTTTGAAGGTTTCCTGGGCGGGAACCATGGTTTGGAGCGTTACCCGATTTTGCAGGTCAAAGCTGGTCAGCAAGAAAGGCGCTGCGGGGGGCGTGGTTCCTTTAGTTTCTACCTGCACCGGCAGAGAGGCGCTTTGTGAGCTGTTCTGGAGCAGCGCCACTACCTGGTAGGAATACACCCGGCCGCAGGATACCTGGGCATCTGTGAAGGAAGTTTGGGTACCGGGCAGGTTTTGGTAGGGTTGGCCGCCCCGCAAAACCTGATAGTTCACTACGCTCCCGGGGCTTTCATTCATTGACCAGGAAAGCTGATTACGGCGGTCTCCGGCAGTAACGATTAGGCTTTGGGCGCAAACGGTATTAGAGAAAATATCCTCGCGGCCCGAGCAGATGTTGGTGACCCGTACCCGGAAGCAGCCAGTAGGATTGGGAATGTTTATTGTATGCTGGCTTCTCCCGGTAGGTACGTTGGACAAGGTTTGCAGTACCGTAAATGGTCCGGCAGAAGAGGAAGCGCGTTCTACTACCAGGTCATTGACTCCGCTGGTCTGAATTTGAAGAGCGGAGGCCTGGAGCGTTATTTTTTCCAGAACGGGGGCAGAGGGAGGGGCGGCCGCCTTTACCGTGAAGGTGCGCGGACATTGGTTAAACCCATTGGCCAATTGGGTGACCACATAAGTACCCGGCGCGTTAAAGGTATGGGAGGTTTGTTTAGCAGAGAAATCAAGCCCATTGCGGTTGTCAAAGTCATAGAACTCAGCCACGTTGGTCTGGCCACTGTTGTCTTTGAAGGTAATTTGTTCTCCCACGCAGAAGGTCTCCACGGGTTGGTTCTGGGGATTATACGCTAAAAAGCATTGACCGTGCGCTCCAGAAAAGAGTGCCCCGGCTAGCCAGAAAAGCAGAAATCCTCCAAATTTTCTCACGCCAATAAATTCTCAAACGGAAACTCCCTGATAAACCTGATGCTCTTTTCTATATCGGGCTGCAGTACCCGGTCGTGTTCCAGGGCGGGTACCTGGGCCCGGTAAGCGGCCACTAGTTTCTCCAATGCCGGAGAGGTCTGCAAGGGCCTTCTAAACTCCAGGGCCTGCACGGCGGTCATCAATTCAATGGCCAAAATACGCTCCACGTTCTGCACCACCTGATAGGCCTTAGTGGCCCCGTTGGCGCCCATGCTTACGTGGTCTTCCTGGCCGTTAGAAGACACAATGGAGTCCACGCTTGCGGGCGTGCAAAGCTGTTTATTCTGGCTAACGATAGAGGCGGCCGTGTATTGCGGAATCATGAACCCGGAATTGAGGCCAGGCTCCTGGATCAGGAACTGAGGCAGGCCCCGTTGCCCGGAGATCAACTGGTAGGTGCGGCGCTCTGAAATACTTCCCCATTCCGCCAGGGCGATGCTTAAGAAATCCAGCGCCAAAGCCAGGGGCTGCCCGTGGAAATTGCCTCCTGAAAGAATCAAGTCCTCGTCAGGGAAAACGTTGGGGTTGTCGGTCACGGCGTTCACCTCGGTGGTAAAGACCTGCTCGGCGTATGTCAGGACATCCAGGCTGGCGCCGTGAACCTGGGGCACGCATCTAAACGAATAGGGGTCTTGCACCTGGGCTTTGGGTTGCTGCTGGAGCTGGCTGCCAGCCAAAATCTGCAGAATCCTTTCCGCTGTCTTCACCTGCCCGGCGTGGGGCCGGATGCGATGGATCTCAGGGGAGAACGGTGCCTGCAAGCCATCAAACGCTTCCAGTGAGAGAGCCGCCAGAAAATCGGCGGCCAGGGAAACCTGCCGGGCCCTAAGGCAGATAATAGCCCCGTATGCCGACATTAACTGGGTACCATTCAACAACGCTAGCCCTTCCTTGGCCTGTAGTTTAATGGGCTCCCAACTGAAAATATCCAGCACTTCATGGCCCTGGAGTTTAAAGTCCTGGAACCGTACTTCGCCTAAGCCAATGAGCGGAAGGCAAAGGTGGGCCAAAGGAGCCAGATCGCCGCTGGCGCCCAAAGAGCCCTGCTGGTAGACCACCGGGAAAATATCGCGGTTAAAGAAGGTGAGCAGCCGTTGCAGCGTGGTTAACTGTACTCCGCTGTGCCCGTAGGCCAAGGACTGGGCCTTTAAAAACAGCATCAGTTTTACCACCTCCTGCGGTACCTCCTCGCCGGTGCCACAGGCATGTGACATCATGAGGTTGCGTTGTAGGGTCTCCAGGTTCTCATTGGAGATAGTGGTATTGCAGAGCGCCCCGAACCCGGTGTTTATCCCGTACACTGGCTTCTGGGCGTTTTTGAGGTGCTGGTGGAGAAAGGTATGCGCCCGCTCTACCCGTTGCTGGGCTTCCCCAGAAAGGGCCAGTTGCGTGGAGCCCTGCAGCACCTGTTTTATCTGCGCCAGGGATAGGGGTTGGGGAGAAATAAGGTGCTGCTGGGCCATTTTAAGTGGTTGGGGATAATGTTTGAAGGATCTGCTCTAAGGTAAGGCTTTGCTGCTCACCAGAGCGCATGTTCCGCAGATTCAGCAAGCCACTGGCCATTTCCTCTGAACCAATCAACAGTACATAGGGGATCTGTTTCTGGTCTGCGTACGTCATCTGCTTTTTCAGTTTGGCAGACTCCGGGTAAAGCTCCGTAGAGATGCCCGCGGCGCGCAACTGCTGTAACACTGGCAGGGCGTACCGCATAGAGGCTTCATCAAAGTTGGCAATGAGTACCTGCGTAATGGTCTGGCTTTCCTGTGGGAACAGGCTGAGTTCTTCCAAGACGTCAAAGATACGGTCTACCCCGAAGGAGAAACCTACCCCAGAAACACCAGGCAACCCGAACATCCCCGTGAGGTTATCATAGCGGCCACCGCCGCTGATACTGCCCATCTGCACGTTGTTCACCTTCACCTCAAAGATACAGCCAGTGTAATAGGAGAGGCCCCGGGCTAAAGTCACATCTAATTCTACCTTGGCGTTTTTCAATTGAAAACTTTCCAGGAACGAGAGCATTTGTCGAATGTCCTGCACCCCACGCTGGCCTTCAGACGAGCCTTCCATCAATTGGTCTAATTGGGGAAGTAAATCAAGCACGTTCCCGGAAAGGCCCAGGATGGGCTGCAGTTGGGTGATGGCGTCTTCCGAGATACCCTTCTGTCTCAGTTCCTCGTTTACCGCTTCCTGGCCTACTTTGTCTAATTTGTCAATGGCCACGCATAGGTCCGCTTCTCTTCCTTTGGCGCCAATCACCTCGGCCATGCCGGATAGTAAACCTCGATGGTTAAACTTTATGGTGAAATCATCTAGCCCTAGGGTGCTCAGTACCTCGTCCATCATAAGAATGATCTCAGCTTCGCAGAGCAGGGAATTAGTGCCCACTACATCGGCATCACATTGGTAGAACTCCCGGTAACGGCCCCGTTGCGGACGGTCGGCGCGCCATACGGGCTGAATTTGGTAGCGTTTGAAAGGGAAGGCAATCTCATTGCGGTTCATGACCACGTAGCGCGCAAAGGGCACGGTAAGGTCATAGCGCAGGGCTTTCTCAGAGATTTTGCGGGTCAGTGGCTTGTAGCCGGCTTCCAGGTCCTGAGTAGAAACCTTGCTCAGGAAATCACCGGAGTTGAGGATTTTGAAGATAAGTTGGTCCCCCTCGTCGCCGTACTTACCGGTGAGCACCGAGAGGTTTTCCATGGCCGGGGTTTCCAGGGGCAGGAAGCCGAATTTCTCAAAGGTGCGCTTGATAACGGAGAAGATATGATTGCGTTTCACCACCGTGGCCGGCCCGAAATCACGGGTGCCCTTGGGGATGGAAGGTTTTTCTTTGCTCATAGGTTTTATTCTGAACCGCGAAGATAGCAAATTCAGCCATGCGAAAGGACGCCCTTCACCCGTCAAGCGATTTCTGTTTTACCCCCGTTTTTCCAAAAACACCCTCAAAACGCCCCGCTAAGGAAACTGGATCTTAGAATAACCTTTTCTTCTTCAGGCTAGGCAGAGGTTGCCTGATAAGTTGCTTAGGAATTAGAGGGCACCTCTTCTTCTCTTTTTGGGGCGAACTGTAGCAAAGCGACTACAAAGGAGAATAGTAAGACGCCGTCCTGCCGCTGAAAAATGGATTCTGTGATACAACATAACCCTATGGTAAGCACAGAACAGAAGAGAATGTAATTGCCCTTCCGGAAAGCAAATACCAAGGAGCTGAGCAGCATGGCAAAGAACAGAGCCATGCCCGGAAAACCAAGGGCCACACCCGTATCCAGAAACTGGTTGTGGGCATTCAATTCCAAGGCAAGGCCCTCTTGGAAGTGCATTGCCTCATAGGCTTCCATTAAACGGTTCTGCCGGTCGCCAATCCCCACACCCGTGACGGGGTTTTCCTGCAGAAGGTCGCGGGCCACATTCCAAATGAAGGCTCTTTCTGAAAAGCCGGCCTTGCTGCTTAACTTGATTTGAAGGTAGCTGACATTCTCATACAATACATAACCCAACCCGAAGGTAAATAGCAACACCGCGCCCACCAACGCATATTTTTTGGCTTCCACGGCGGTATAAACTCCCGCCAGAGAAATTACCAAAACCGTGGCCACTAAGGCTGTTCGGGAGGCTAGCAACCCCTGGAAAGCCAGAAAGAAAATGCATAAAAAAAAGTAGAAGAGCCATCTTTTATTACTCTCTCCCGGAAAAGCAGTGTACAGGTAGTAAGAAGAGATGATCAGGCAAACGCCAATATACAAACTGAAGAAAGGCGCGTGAAAGTCAATTTTTTGGGGCAGGAAATAGGAGATGTACGTCCAGTCCACCACCTTCCAGAGGCCAGGATCAGAGAAAATGTATACGTGCCCCGGAAACTCCCTTAAATAACTCCCCAACACTACCCCCAGAGAATACAGGCAAAGTAGAAAGCAACTGCCCATGAAAAGGTGCAGGGTTATTTTAACCTGGCGTTGATTTAACTGTTGGTAATACACCAGGGGCAAAAGTGGCAAGGATACCTGTAAAAGGGAGAACCTAAAACCCGCGGAAAGGTCCTCACTCCACAAAACGGATAACAGGCAAAGCAGGAAATAAGCACCTATAAACCAAGAGAAGGGACTTTTGAAAAGGGTCTTAATAAGGCGTTTTTTCCCTTGAAATTGCTGGTACCCGAAAACCAAAAGCAGGGCTATGAAAACCGGGGCCTTTGCATTGAACCGCAGGGGCAAAAAGATGGCATGGGCATAAATAAGGAAGGGGATGAGACCTGCTCCGGATACCAGCCTATCTTTGAGCGGTTTGCTGAAATTCATGGTATTTTTCTAAAACAAACTGTTTTATCTGCTCCGTAAACCGCTCACTGTTAAACCTGACCGACTTTTTACAAATAATTGATTTGTCAAAGGTAAGATGATTTTGCTCGAATTGGGCAACCGCCTCCTGAATGGCTTCTTTGGTTTGGTGAGGAAAGAATATTCCTGTTTCTGAGGTAACGGTTTCCAGGGCACCGCCTTTCCCGTAGGCAATGACCGGCGTGCCGCAGGCCTGGGCCTCTACGGGGGTAATGCCAAAGTCTTCCTCGGCGGCAAAAACAAAGGCTTTGGCCCGCTGCATGTAATCCTTTAACACGGCAAAAGGTTGGTACCCTAACATGAGAACGTTTGCCTGCGCCTTGGCCTTGATTTTATCGTAATCGGGCCCTTCTCCAATGACTACCAGTTTTTTTTCAGGCATGCCGTTAAAAGCTTCCACTATCAAGTCTATCCGCTTGTAAGGCACCAAGCGGGAGGCAGTCAGGTAAAAGTCTTCCTTCTGGGCAATGAGGCCAAATTTCTCTACTTCTACCGGCGGGTAGATCACGGTAGCCTCCCGGGCGTAGGCTTTCTTAATTCGGCGGGCAATGTAGTTGGAGTTGGCAATGAAGTAATCTACCCGGTTGGCCGTGCTCACATCCCATATCCGGAAACGGTGTAAGATCATTTTGGCCAAAAAGCCTTTTAGCCCGGTGGTTAGGCCAGCTTCTGCCAGGTACTGGTGGTACAGATCCCAGGCGTAACGGGCAGGGGAGTGGCAATAGCAGATATGCAGTTGGTTTGCATGGGTAAGTACGCCTTTGGCCACCGCATGGCTGCTGGAAATAACCACGTCAAAGCTAGACACATCTAACTGCTCTATGGCCAGGGGCATTAAGAATAAATAATTTCTGTAATGGTTCTTGGCGAAGGGAAGGTTTTGGATGAAAGTAGTAGTGACCGGCTTGCCGAAGATATGCTTCCTGAGTGGCTCAGGCATGAAATCTATTACAGCAAATAGGCTGGCATCTGGGTAAATATGCAGCAGTTGCTCAATGACTCTCTCTGATCCAGAATAATTTACAAACCACTCATGTACAATTGCTACTTTCACAAAGAGAAGTTAATGAGGTAGATGAAAGCCCGTTAAACCGGCTTTCCTGTTTTAGTCTATTTAAGTGCCTGGGGCCACCATTTCTTTGAAAACCTGCAGATGTGCTTGGCCTGCCTGTTGCCAGGAATAGGTCTGGCTTTGTTTTACGCCAGCTTGCACCAAAGTGTCTCTGGTTTCTTCATGGGTAAGCACTTTCTCCATCTGCTGCGATAAACATTTCCAATCCAGAGGATCAAAATATAGGGCGGCATCTCCGCAAACTTCCTGGATGCTGGCCACATTGGAGGTTACCACCGGGCAACCGCAGGCCATGGCCTCCAAAGGAGGAAGTCCGAACCCCTCATACACCGAGGGAAAAACGAACAAAGATGCGGAATTATATAATAAGGGCAAGGTTTCACCTGGTACGTACCCGGTGAAAAAACAATTCGCCTCCAGGGTTGGGTCTTCTTGAAAACGCTGGGTAAGCTCCCCGTCTGGGGTAATAAAACCATCTTTCTTACCTACAATCACCAATTTATATTGGTCTTGTAACTCAGGAGGTAAGGCAGCATACGCCTGTAGTAAGGTCTTCAGATTTTTATGTGGCTTCACGTTGCCCACAAATAAAATAAAGGAAGCAGGCAGGGCCGGTAAATGTTGTTTTAGTTTTTCCTTACTGGGCCCTTCTCCCAGAACTTGGAAGGTGTCATGATCCAGCCCATTAGGGATCACCTTTATTTTTGCTGCAGAGACTTGGGTATACTTCTGAATTTCAGCTTTGGAAAAGGTAGAAACGGTGATGATCTGGTGGGAAAGCCGCACTGCCGCATTCAGAAAAGTAGTGGCAAAGGCTTTTTGAGCCAGCGTTAGCGTGTGTTTATAGGCCAGGTGGTAAGTGTCATGGATGGTGACAACCCTGCGACTGGCTTTGATAGGCAACAACGGGATATTGTAATGTGGGCTCCAAAATAGATCTGCCTCTGGAATAGCCTTTACTAAGGACCACTGCTCTTTTATGGAGTAAATAGGGGCAAAAGCAGGTATGATTTGCACTTGTGATAACCCCTCCAAAGCCTGTAGCTTAGCAGGATCACCTAACAAGGTTACCTTAAATTCCTCTGCCAGAAAAGGAATCATATGCCTGAGGTAAACGCCAATACCGGAGGCATCTATCATTCTGGCATCAATGACTAGCAAGGGCATGGTTCCTGTCTTTAACTATGAAGTTCTGGGCTAGAATAATACTGAAGATTACCCAGTATAAAATAAAGTTAACCCGCCCAACAAAAGCTGAATTGATGAAATTGGCCAGGTAGAAATAAACACTGAACGCCACGAAGGCAATGCATAACTCTTTCAGAAAAGGGTCTTTAGCTGAGAAAAGGGTGAAAAGGGCGTACAGAAAGCTTATAAAATAAAACGCCAGGAAAAAGAGGCCCAGCACAAAGCCGTTCTCCAGGAATAATTGAAACCAATAACCGTCTGTGATGATCTTATGCTCAATATTTCCCCCTGGGCCCTGAGTGCCTATGCCCGCGCCCGCCCATGGGTGCTTCCGTAAATAGTCAATGGAGCTATTAATCTCTTCAAAATGCTGATTAGTAGAAGAAACCGTACTGGCCTCTGTGCCGGTTACCCTCCTTACCAAAAAAGAATCTTTGTATAAATATCCCACCAGCAAAACAGCACTTAAGGCAACTGCTACCACCAGGAAAATCTTAATGATAAACTGGAGCGAGAGTTTACCATAATGCAAAAAGAGGACAGTGCCTCCGGCCAGTGCTAACCCTACCAAAGCCGCCCTGGTATACGTGAGAAAATTAGCGGTACAGGCAATAGCCATAAAGACTAAATACAACGTTCCCTTGGTGTGCAGATACCGAATCAGGAAGAAAGAGAAAAGGATAATGGTGAAACTGGAGAAAATAATGGTGTTCCCCAGCAGCGCAGTGGGCCTTACCAATGATTTATTAAAAAACGTGAAAACCCCTTCGCCGCGTAACGCCAGCATAGACAAAGGCAATTTTGCGGAGAAGGTAAACTGAAAGATAGCAAACAGGCAGAGTAGAAGGCCCAAACCCAACATCACGTTAATAATGGATCGGTTAGCCTGCTCTTTGTTGAAAAGCAACGGAATATACAGCAGAAAGGAGCAATAAAACAGGTTGTTCCTTAACCCCAGAAGCCGTTCACCCAGAGGGTTAGTATCTACCAAGGCAACCTTTAGAAGCGAGGCCACCAGCAGGAAAAACCAAAGACAGGCGAACAGAAAATAATCTTTCTTAATGGTTGCCCGGTTATAATACCCCCATAGTACCACTAATACAAAGTGGCCTAGCATAAAAAAGACCAAACTGTCTACTGCCAGGGTGCTTAGACTTATTGCTTTAAAAGACAAAAAGTTGGTGATAAACCCGCTGAACAGCAGAAAGACAAGCAGTAAAGAAACCGCCGTTAAGGAAACTGAAAGCCTTGCCCGTAGTTTCATCCTTTCTGGGGGCTAACCATGAGCTTTAATACCTGAAATGCTTTCCCAAAGTCTCTACGCACCAATCTCAACACCGAGGAAGCCAGCAACAAGGAATAAAGTTGTAATCGCCGCTGGGGGTAGTAGCTGGTAAAGTAGATGATTTTACTTCTAATGCCGTGGTAATCTGCTAGAGCGCTTTTTTTGCTGCCGTTAGAGCTGGAGCCAGCGGCTCTACCTTCTTTGTGGTACACACGACATTGCCAGACGTAGCCCAAGCCGTAGCCTTTTTCTTTTCCACGCGTGGCCCAATCTAGCTCTTCAAAATACAGAAAATACGCCTGATTGAGTAAGCCCACATCTGCCAGAAAGGCTTTGCTCACAAACAAAGAAGCGCCTACCACATAATC
Organism: Rufibacter soli; assembly: GCF_054781795.1. Classification (NCBI taxonomy): domain Bacteria; kingdom Pseudomonadati; phylum Bacteroidota; class Cytophagia; order Cytophagales; family Hymenobacteraceae; genus Rufibacter; species Rufibacter soli. Next base: position 1,402,025 of record NZ_BAAGTS010000002.1, read on the forward strand.
CTGGTCCACGGTTTCCGTATTGAAGGCAGGCCCATCGGGTAAGCCTTCGCCAATGTGGCTGGTAGAAAGGGTCTTAAGGTTTAATTTTCCACCAATGGCCTGTAACGTATCGGGCTGGTCATAATAGAAAAGCTTGGCCCCCCAGATACCTATTTTCTGGCCCAAGTCTGCGCTCGCTTGCGCCCGCGCCACCAACTGTGATAAGCTATCAGTAGCCACCACCGTATCATTGTTCAGGAGCCAGACAAACTCTGGGGAAAAGTGCCCAAGTGCATAGGTGATGCCTACGTTATTGCCAGAGGCAAACCCCAAATTCTGGCCCGCCTGAATAGTGGTGATAAACGCAGGAGTACCCAGGCCGCTCATCCAATCCTTTTCTGTTGTATAAGATAGGTGGGCATATTCCTGACCTTTTCCAAAAGCTACAGGGGTAGGGAGAGCCGCCAAAGAGATTTTCTCAGAAAGCCAGTCCTGTATATGCGCCAGGGAGTTATCTGAAGACTGGTTGTCTACTACAATGATATTGAACGACCGGTGCTCGAGCTTTAGCAGGCTCTCCAGGCACTCAATAGTATCCTGGAAGCCATTGTAGTTTAATAATACAATGCTTACCCAAGGAGAGGTGTTGGTTCCGGTGTTGCTCATTTACAGTAGGCCTTTTTCATTAGAAAGGAAAGTCCCTTTTCCTGCCGTTTTGGAGGCGAACAGATTTGTAAAGGTAGGACTGTTTTTCTCAAGCATAACGTAAAGACCGACGGTTATAAACACTTCTGTGAGCAGGACCGAAACCGCCGTGCCTATGGCCAGGAAATAATAGCTTAAGGCCAGGTTTAAAAGTAAATTCAGTACAGAACCCGCCATAAGAATACGGCTGTAGGCCTTTTTAAGGTTAAGCGCCAGTAATAATTGATTGGCCGGTATGTTGAGCACTACAATAAATGGCACAAAGCTTAACAACTGTATAAGAGTTATGACCTCTTCCTGAGGATAGTCTGCAAAGTAGATGGTAATGTATCTGGAAAGGGCAAATACCCCCGCACACCCAACCAACACCATAAGCGAAAAGGGTACATGAATTTTCCTGACGAAGGCCCTGATTTCTACTTTTGATAATAAGACTAGCCGGCAAATGTGCGGGTAAATAGCCTGGAAATAGACCACCAGCACCTGCCTTACAATGTTAATGACCCCTTCTGCAATGCTATAAAACCCTACCACCTCTTTTGAGGCAAAAAGGCCCAATATCACAATATTAGATTTGATGTAGAGAGTAACAGAAAAGTTGGAGATGAAAATGTGCCAACCTTCTTTTAACTGAAAAGCAATGGCTGCCCATTGACTGAACCTGAACCTAAGATGGTACCTGCGCTGCGCCAACCCCAGGCTGGCAATTCCCGCTACAATAAACCCACACCCGTACAGCAGATTGACATACACATAATCGGTTTGCCCCTTCACCAAAAGCAGAATCAACACCAAGGTCACTACTTTAGACAAAGCATTGATAAAACTAATGTATTTCATCTCCTCCATTCCCTGGAACAGCCATACCGAGAATAGGGACTGGCCCACCACCATGGTATAGCTTAACAGGTAAAAGTACACTGTCTCAGGCTCCTTGGACAGAAAAAGGACCAACGCCAGAAACACCAGAAAACCCGCTACCAGCAGAAAGGCTTTGGTGGAAAGAGTGTCACAGTAAATCTGCTCTATTTTACTTCTGTTGTTTTTGTTTAGGGTAATTTCCCGGGTAGTGCTTAGGTTAAAGCCGTAATCATTGAGGGTTACAAAATAGGTGATCAAAGCTTGGGAGAAAGAAATTAACCCGAAGTGATTAATGCCCACCACCTGTATTAGGTAGGGGGTGAGTAACAGAGGAAAAAGGAAATTGAGGACCTGAATAGAACCCAGCGATACAAAATTCTTCATGATCCTGTTGTTCAGGAGGTCAGAATTCACTAATTGGCGCTGTATAAAATTCTTCAGGTTCCGGATCAAAGCCTTGGCGTAGGGTAGAAGGGCTCCAAAGTTACATAAAAATTACTTTCCTCCTTTTTAGGCCTTGCCCAGTGGCCTAGCCTGAACAGGAACGGCTTTTTACCTAATTTATCTACCTATTTAGAAGCCACCTTTTTTCAGTAGGATTTTATAGCTTTGTGCAGAGAGAATTGGTTTCTTAGACTCTATACCGCCACCGTAATGCCTGAAACGAAGTCCACCGATGAGATTGATTTGAGAGAAGTCTGGAGAAAGTTGAAAGCGCTTTTTTCTGGCCTTTGGGCGTTCATTGCTGGCGTTTTCAGGCTGATTTTGAGAAAATGGGCTTATTTTCTAACCGTAACCGCCTTGGGTGCAGCCCTTGCCTACGGGATTTACCTAAATATCCGGCCCTATTACGCATATTCCATGACCGTGCTGGTCTCTGAGTTCAGGAATGATTTAGTAAGAGACCTGGTGGGGAATCTTTCCCAGATGGCCAGCGAAAAAAACCACCAGGAGCTGGCAAAGAAACTCAGGATAAGGGTAGAGGATGCCGAGAAGATGAAATCTGTTCAATACCGAAGTCTTGATCAGGGTAAGATAAAGGAAGACAGTATTTTGGTAGCCGCCCCGTTTGCCATAGACGTTGAGTTATACAGCAACTCCATTCAGGACACCATAGAGACCGGCATTATCCATTATCTGGAGACCAACCCCTATTTTTCTAAACAGAGACAAGTTAAAAAAGAGCATCTGGAGAGCCTGGTAGCCAAGCTGAAGAAAGATATTGCCTCCATAGACAGTATCAAAGAAGCCTCTGTTACCCCCAAAGGACCAGTAAATGGGTTTGTGTACGGGGAGGCTCTGGACCCCGCCGAACTCTACAAGGAAAGTGTGGTGATGTATGAACGCCAGACCCATTTAGAAGCCACCTTGAAAAGGATGGAAGTTTTTGATCTGGTGGCAGGCTTTGCCCCGAAGCTTGCGCCAACAGGACCCAATCTGAAAAAATACCTTTTGGTAGGAGCCCTCACCTCTTTTCTGCTGGGTTTACTCTTTGCCTTGTACCAGGAGAGACGAACTATAAGACCCGCGTCTAATTCCCCAACCCGTTTCTAGCCCGTTTTTTGAAAAACAGGCCCAAAACAGGAAAGGCCGCTCATTGAGCGGCCTTTCCTGTTTTGGTATATGCCTGGAATGCCTGGCTTAGATCTCAGTTAAATCATCCTCTTTTTGGTGCAGCCAGCTTAGGTTGTACAAGTCCTTCCGGCGGTCTCTGAGGTTACGCACGCTGCCCGTGGTGTTCAGGTCCTTGAGCAGGTCCAGGTCTAGGTCGGCAATGAGGGTCATCTCTGTGTTAGGCGTGGCCTCAGCAATGATGGCATCATGCGGGAACGCTACATCTGACGGAGAGAACACCGCACTTTGGGAATACTGGATGTCCATGTTCTCTACCCGCGGAAGGTTACCCACGCTGCCGGTAATGGCCACGTAGCACTCGTTTTCAATGGCGCGGGCCTGGGCGCAGTGCCTTACGCGCAGGTAAGCGTTCTTGGTATCGGTCTGGTAGGGCACAAAAAGGATTTTCATCTCCTGATCAGACAACATACGGGCCAGCTCAGGGAACTCCACGTCATAGCAGATCAACACGCCAATCTTCCCGAAATCTGTGTCAAACACGTTAAGCTTGTTGCCTCCGCGCATACCCCAGTAATGCGCCTCATCTGGGGTTACGTGTAGTTTGTACTGCTTGTCATAGGTCCCGTCGCGGCGGCAGAGGTAACTAACGTTGTGCAGCTTGTTGTCAATGTACTCGGGCATGCTGCCCGCAATAATATTGATGTTGTAAGAAAGGGCCAGGTGAATCAACCGCTCCCTTATTCCGTCGGTATAATCGGCTAGCTTTCTAATGGCCGCCGATGGTGATTTCTCATCGGTCAAAGCCATCAAAGGGGCGTTGAAGAACTCGGGGAACATGACCATGTCTGCCTTGTAGGAACTAACGGTATCCACGAAGAACTCCAGCTGCTGCTCAAAGTCCTCCAGGGAGGTCATCTGGCGCATCTGCCATTGAATTACGCCAATACGCACCACCTTCTTGGTACCACCTACTAAGGTCTCTTTTTCCTCATAGTACACGTTGATCCACTCCAGCAGCGAGGCATAGGCCTTAGATTCTTTGTCTTGGGGCATATAGCCTCTAATGATCTTTCTCACGTGGAAGCCATTGCTGAGCTGGAAGGTGAGGATGGGATCATAGATCTCCTTGTTGCGCACCTGCTCAATGTACTTGCCGGGTGTCATGCGGTCAGCGTACTGGCGGTAGCCCGGGATGCGACCCCCCAGGATAATGCCGCGCAGGTTCAGGTTTTCGCAGAGTTCCTTGCGGGCGTCATACAGGCGGCGTCCTAAACGAAGGTTGCGGTACTCCGGGTGCACAAACACGTCTACGCCGTAAAGGGTGTCGCCGTCATTGTCGTGGGTGTCAAACTTTCCGCCGCCTACAATCTGTTCGTAGGTGTGCTTGTCGCCGTATTCAGAATAGGCTACAATCAAGCTCAGGGCGGCAGCCACTACACGGCCTTTGTCTTCAATACACAGCTGTCCGTCCGGGAAGCGCTTTAGCAGGGAGTTATATTCTTTCTGGGTCCAGGAGCCGCCAATGGTGGTGTAGACCAATTCCATGATCTGTTTCACCTCTTTGTAATCGGTAGGGGTAAGGGGGCGAAGTATTAATTTATGCTCTGTAGTCTCACTCATGGTGTTGGGTGTGTTGTTTCAATTAAGGCGGGCCAGGGCTAAAATAGAACCGGAAAGACACCAAAACTTGGTCTCTTCTGGTTTTTAAGCCGGCTGCATTTATTTCAAAGTTACGAAACCCGTCCTAGGATTCCGCTTTACGTTGTACCCGTATACGGTGGTTTTGGCCTTATTTCCGAAAAACGGGCTTAAAACAGAAAAGGCCCCTGCAAGAGAGGGCCTTTTCTGAGGATGATGTGGAGGAGCTAGGCGTTGATCTCAGGTATTTCCCCTTCCACCAGTAGCGTGCCTTCGGTGGCTGCCTGAATCTGCTCTACCGTTACGCCCGGTGCGCGCTCCAACAACCTGAAGCCTTCTTCAGTTACCTCCAGCACGGCTAGATCAGTGACTATTTTCTTTACGCATTGGAGCCCGGTAATAGGCAGGCTGCATTTTTTCAGAAGCTTGGATTGCCCGTCGCGGGAGGTATGCTGCATGGCCACAATGATATTCTTGGCCGAAGCCACAAGGTCCATGGCGCCGCCCATGCCCTTCACCATTTTACCCGGAATCTTCCAGTTGGCAATATCCCCTTGTTCAGATACCTCCATGGCACCTAAGATGGTCAAATCCACATGCTCGCCCCTGATCATGGCAAAGCTCTCCGCGGAACTGAACAAAGCCGAGCCGGGTAGGTAGGTAACCGTTTGCTTTCCGGCGTTAATGAGGTCAGGGTCCACCTGGTCCTCGGTAGGGAAGGGGCCCATGCCCAGCAAACCGTTTTCACTCTGCAAAACCACGTTCATCCCCTCAGGGATGTAATTGGCCACCAGGGTAGGAATCCCAATCCCCAGGTTCACATAATAGCCTTCCTTCAATTCCTGGGCTATTCTCTTGGCAATGCCGTGTTTATCAAGCATAATGTGCTAATTAAGAATGTGCTGATGTGCTATTTTAAAAACTTTTTAAGGTGTAAAGTGCTATTTTCCTTTTGCAGTAGAGATGATTTTGGATAACAGCTTCTGGAGTTCTAACAACTTGTCTAACCTATCCTCAATGTCAGGGTACTGCTCGCTGTGTTTACACAGCAATAGCCAATACTCCGTTTCATTGGCTTCTTTAGCGGCAATTTTGAGTTTATGGATAAAATCTGCTCTGCTTTCAGCATGTTGGGCTTCCCAAATATTCGCACCAATGGAAGTGCCGCTTTTCAATAGTTGATTTGCCACTACGTACTTGCGTAATTGTTCTAATGCTTCTGAATAAGCTACAATGGACAAAGCAAAGTCAAATGACTTGGCCACTATGGCATTTCCTTTTCCAACAGATTCACGTTCCATTAGTAATTAATTAAATCATGTCTAATTGAATAGCACATGAGCACATTAAAACATTAGCACATTAACGCGTGGTTCTCTGCTCTATCCGTTTCTCATAGTCTTTGCCCTGGAAGATGCGCTGGACATAGATGCCGGGGGTATGGATTTGGTTCGGGTCCAGTTCGCCTACGGGTACTAGTTCCTCTACTTCAGCAATGGTGATCTTGCCGGCGGCGGCCATCATGGGGTTGAAGTTGCGGGCAGTGCCTTTGTAGATCAGGTTGCCGGCCGTGTCTCCTTTCCAGGCTTTGACAATGGCAAAATCGGCTTTGAGCCAGGTTTCCATTAGGTACATTTTACCGTTGAACTCACGGCTTTCCTTGCCTTCACCTACCTCGGTGCCATAGCCGGCGGGAGTGAAGAAGGCGGGAATGCCGGCTCCTCCGGCCCGTATGCGCTCGGCCAGGGTGCCTTGGGGGTTCAGTTCCACTTCCAGTTCCCCGGAGAGAAGCTGCCGTTCAAACTCGGCATTTTCGCCCACATAACTGGAAATCATTTTCTTCACCTGCCGTTTCTGCAACAGCAGACCGATGCCAAAATCATCTACCCCGGCATTGTTGGAGATGCAGGTAAGCTCTTTCACGCCTTTGCGCAATAATTCCTGAATGCTGTTCTCTGGAATACCGCACAACCCAAAACCACCCAGCATAAGCGTAGCGCCGTCCGGAATATCCTGGCAGGCAGCGGCGGCATCTTGTACCACTTTGTTTATCATAAAAATCTGTAAAGTGTTTGATGAAAGGATTAATCAATCAAAGGCCCATGGCCAAGGCCAGTTTAAACTGAAACCTGTTTTGGGCCTGTTTCTTAAAAAACGGGCCCAAAACAGGTTTCACGGCATTCTGCGGGCCGACATATTGCCACCGAAAAAGGACATGGGCAGGAAAACCAATAAGGAGGCCACCAAAAACCAGGTAGGATGGGGGAGGGCCACCAGATTGGCAATGCCCATAGCCATTAGAAGCAGGCCTACCAAAAGGGCGTGCAGCACCGGCCTTGAGGATGCGTAACGGGCCGCCACCATACCGCCAAAAAAGGAACCCAGCGCATAGGAAAACAAAGCCAGCAGCAATGCCGGGGTAGGGGCATTGGTAAGGCTGGCCGTCACGGCTTCCGTTTCCTCCAGATTCAGGTCGGGAGGGTATATCTGTTGGCTCAGGTACTGGATAAGGCTAATGGAGAATACCCCAATAGCGGTTCCTCCTAGCACAGCTAGAATGCTTTTGAACATAACAAGACCAAGGTTTGGTTAGAAACTGAATACAGGGCTGCATCCCCTCTGTCTCTTTCGTGAAAGCCCGTGGTGAAGTTACGGATTTAGAAGATTTATCCTAACACTTGTAAGGCCAGGGTTCGGTCTTGCCGCAGTTGCAGGGTAAGTGCCTCTACCCCTGAAAACTTCTGTTCGGGGCGAAGATAGGCCATAAAGGAAACGGTGATTTCCTGGCCGTACAGATCTGCCTGAAAGTTAAACAGGTGTACTTCAATGGTTTGATGGGTGCCGTCTACTGTGGGCCGGGTGCCAATGTTAAGCATACCCTTGTAGTCGCCTTGGCTGGTTTTCACCTTTACGGCGTATACCCCATGGGCAGGAACCAGTTTGGTCTTTTCTGACACCTCTATATTGGCCGTGGGAAAACCAATGGTGCGGCCCAGCTGTTTGCCCTGCACCACAGTGCCGGTAATAGAATAGGGGCGGCCCAGGTAGCGGGTGGCCGTTTCTACGTCTCCCATTTCAAGGGCTGTCCTGATTTTGCTGGAACTCACTCCCACGGCATCTACATCCTGACGGGGAATCTCCTCTACCTCAAATCCGTAACGGCCGGCGTTCTGCTGCAGGTACTCAAAACCACCCTCGCGGTTTTTCCCGAACCGGTGGTCATAGCCAATCACCAGTTTTTTAGTATGAATGGTGTTGATGAGAATCTGCTGGATGTATTCTTCAGAAGAAAGTTGGGCAAATTCACGGGTGAAGGGAAGAATAAGCAGGTAATCCACGCCAAAAAGGCGGAGGGCCTCAATGCGTTCCTCAATGGTGGAAAGTAACCGCAGGGAATTATCTTCGGGGTGCAGGACCATGCGGGGGTGAGGCCAATAGGTAATAACCACGCTTTGCCCGTGGCTTTGGCGGGCGGTTTCTATGAGCCGGGATAAGATTTTTTGGTGGCCCACATGCACGCCGTCAAACGTGCCCGAGGTGACCACCGCATGCGCAAGCGAAGGAAATTGACTAAGCTCCCGGATAACGATCATGCTGATCCCAGTTGTTTTTCGCGGAGTTCCTGAAGTTGGGTTAAATCCATGGCATCTTCCAGGCGGTATTCCCCAATACGGGTACGCACCAACTTAGACAAGTAAGCGCCACAGCCTAACTTCAAGCCAAAATCGCGGGCCAGGCTCCTGATGTAGGTGCCCTTGGAGCAAACTACTTTAAAATGGATCTGGTTGCCCTCTATGCCCGTCAAGTCAAAAGATTTGATGGTGATGCGTTTAGACTTGATCTCAGCGTCTTCGCCCCGGCGGGCCAGCGCATAGGCACGTTCCCCGTTTATTTTTACGGCCGAGTAAATAGGGGGCACCTGGTCTATTTCGCCCACAAAAGATTGCGCGGCTTCCTCCAGCATGGCTGGGGTAATGTGCTCGGTATGGAAGGTGGTGTCTACTTCGGTCTCCAGGTCAAAGGACGGGGTAGTGGCGCCAATGGTAAACGTGCCGGTATATTCCTTTTCCTGCGCCTGAATCTCTTCAATGCGTTTGGTGAACTTACCGGTGCACATAATCAGCAAGCCGCTGGCCAATGGATCCAAAGTACCGGCGTGGCCAATCTTTTTAATCTTAAGGGCAAACTTGGTTTTTTTTACCAGGTCAAAAGAGGTCCAGGTAAGGGGTTTGTCCAGGAGCAGGATAGCGCCTGCTTCAAAGTCATAAGGAGCTTCTTGCATCAAATTTTAATTTCAATACCCAGACCCAATAACAGCAGAATTACCAGCCCCACCACTATGCGGTAGTAGCCAAATAATTTGAAGCCGTATTTGGTCAGGAAACCCACAAAAAACCGGATGGCTGCCATGGCTACCAGAAAAGCCACCACGTTGCCAATGGCCAAGGCCTGCCATTCCTGAGCCGTGATAGCATCCAGGGCTTTCCCTATTTTGGGAAAATCCAGCTTTACCACGTCAGAGATTTCCAGGTGCAGCAGGTCTTTCAAAACACTGTAAGTGGCGGCGGCCAGCATGGTGGGCACGGCCATAAAGAAAGAGAATTCGGCGGCGGCCTTGCGGGTCATGTTCTGGGTAAGGCCCCCAATGATGGAAGACGCTGAGCGGGAAACGCCGGGGATCATGGCAATACACTGGAACAAGCCAATAATAAGGGCGTTCTTGTAACTGGGCGTAGTCACCGGGTTCTCCTTCTCCTTGAACCACTTGTCCACGAAGATCAGAATCACACCACCAAGAAGTAAGCTAATAGCCACCACTTCCACGCGCTCTAGCATGGCGTCAACGTAATCTTTCAGCACAAAGCCTATGGCCAGGGCCGGTATTACCGCCACCAGCAGTTTCTTGTAGAAATCAACGGAGTTAATGAACCGTTTCCAGTACAGCACCACTACTGACAAGATAGCCCCAAATTGGATAGTGACCGTGAACATCTTGGTGAATTCAAAGGCACTGATCCCCATAAGGCTGCTCGCGATGACCATGTGCCCGGTAGAGGAAACCGGAAGAAATTCGGTTAACCCTTCAATAATGGCCAGGATTATGGCTTGCCAAATACTCATTTAATCGTCTTATGGGGTTTAACCAAAATGGCAAAGAACTGGATCACAAATCCTATCACCAGCACAATAGGTCCTAAGGTTAAGCCCAGAAAACCATAGCCGTAGGGTTCGGTGTCCAGGGTCATGATGATAAAACCAATGGCCATAACCAGTATGCCAACCAGCATGATGCGGTAATTACGCTTGCCGAAGGCAAAGGAGGTGGGGTTCTTGTTTTCCATAAAGGATATCGGTTAATAAAGATCGTCTAAAGAGGACCGCAGGTATTTCTTGACCGCACGGTAAGAGCTGAAAAAACCCAGAACACCGCCCAGAATCATAAGCGAGGCCATGAGAATGAGCATTTGCTGCTCATCACGCAGTACATATAACTCACTAATCTCATGATAGGCATACTGCAGAAGGCCAAATAGCAGGAGGGAGGCCAGAATGCCGCTTACTACTCCCTGGAACGTGGCCCGGTTCAAAAACGGACGCTGGATAAAGAAAGAGGTGGCACCCACCAATTGCATGCTCCTGATCAGGAAACGCTGTGAGAAGAGAGCCAGTTTTATGGTGTTGTTGATCAAAATAATTACCACCAGTACCAGAATAGCCGCAAACCCAATGAGTACAATGCTCAAACGCTTCAGGTTTTGGTTGATGGAATCTATAAGGCTTTCTACGTAGTCCACCTCATACACCCCCAGCGTATTCTGCAGGTCCTGTTTGATTTTCTTTAGTTGGCCAGAGGTAGAAAAATCTGGGTTAATGCGCAGGATAAAGGCGTCCCGCAGAGGGTTTTCGCCCAGGAAGGAAAGAAAATCCTCGCCGCTCTCCTCAATGAACTCCCGTGCGCCTTCCTCCTTAGAAAGGAAACTTACCTGGGGCGTAGTGCCTTCGTAGGCAATGTATTCTTTGCGGGCCAGGGTCTTTTTGAGTTTCTCAATTTCCAGGGGGGTAATATCGCGGTCAAGGTACACCTGCACCTCAATGTTGCGTTTTACCATGTTGGAAAGCTTGTTGGCATGGATGAGCAGTAACCCAAAGGAGCCTATCACAAACAACGCCAGCGTGATGCTGAACATCACCATGGTGTGGGGGTAATTGCCCAGTTTTTTCTTGCGGGTATGTTTAAGCGGTTTTGCTGCCATAAAGAAGTATGCTCGCAAAAATAGTAATTATTTAGAAGAAGCACCGGGCGCCGGCTGTTTTTAACCTGTTTTCTCAAAAACGGGCTTAAAACGCCCGGTATAAACCTTGGTGCTGGACAGGGCTTTTCACCTATTGCAGCACCTTGGGCGGCACCGGTGTACGGTTATCCGGGTCTATGTTATAGTCAGGTTGCTGGCGTTCCAGGGCCCGGCGGGCGCGTTTACTCAAATTCCGGCGGCGGAACAATTCCCCAAATTGATCAAAGTTGGCCTGATGCAAAATGCTTATGGTTTGGCGGCTAGCCGTGGTGTTGGCCTCAAAGTCACGTGGGGTGGTTTCATAGGTGGCCCGTAGCCGCAGTTGTCCGCTTTTGCTCAGGTAGTATTCCACAGACCAGTCGCCGGCGGCGGTGGAGCGGTTGTTTCCGAAACGGTTGTTGTTCACGCTTCCCTCGCGGGTCACTTTCAGGCGGCCTTCCAAAAAGGTGTAGCTCAGGCGCAGCTGCACATCATCCAGTACCTGGTCGCCGTAGCCGCTCACCCCAATGTCTACCTCCAGGTTGGTGTCTATCTGCGAAAGCCAGTAACTGAGCTGGTTAGAGAAAAGCTCGCCTACGCTACTGCCCAAGTCGCCTACCAGACCCACCTGGAACTCATCCTGTGCCGAAAGGCGCTTGAACGCCAGTAGCGAAAAGACCTGGCGGTTCAGCTCCTGCTCATCATTCCTAATGTTGTTCAGGTAACGGGTAATCTGGTCCTCCAGCAGGTTAGGGGTATCCGGGAACTCCAGGTTCAGACGGATCTGGGGAGTAGTCAGGGGGCCGTCCAGGTCCATTACGGCCATAACTGGGTACCGTGACCGGGCCGCGGCGCTCTGGGACTGCTGCTGGCTTAAAGCTAGAATAGGCTCTAGAGATACCCGTTGGGTATAGGTAGCGGTGATGTTGAGCAGGCCCTCCAGCGGGTCTCCGTTCCAGGTGACCGTACCGCCGGGCCGTACGTTAAATTCCTTGTTCACCAGCCCTAGCATGGTAAAGTTGTAGCGGCCCTGCAAGATCTCATAGTTGCCGTACATGGCAAATTCGCCGCGGGTGTCAATTTCCATGCGAATGTTCCCCCGGCCGCGGCCCCTAATGATATCACCCGTACGCTCGTCAAAGATCAGTTCAATATAGGCGTTCTCATTCACGTCCAGGTTAAAGTTCAACCGGATGCCGCTCAGGTCTGGCCCGGTTTTCACCAGCGGGGTGGCGGTGCCCGTACTGTCCTGCTTGGCTGGGTTGCGGTTCACGAACGTGACAAAATTCTGCCGTTCCAGGGCGGTGGTATTGTCCAGGGGAATGGAGATACTGGTTCTTTCATCACTGCGGGCCGTGATATTGACCTGCAGGTTATCTGTAGCGCCCAGGGCGGTGACCTCACCTGTGGCGAAAGCGGTTCCATAATACAGCGGGTTATCGGCGCGGGTGGTGTTCAGGACCATGAAGCGGTTGAACCGGGCCCGTAAATCCAGCACCATGTTGTCAAATCCATCATGGAAAATGCCGCCATTCAGCACTGCTGTGTTATTGTAGATATCTCGCAGGCGCACGTTCTGGAAGGAAATCTCATTTTCACTGAAATACACACGGTCTGCAAACGTATATTTAGTGTTGAGGTAATTGAAGACAAAAGACCCCTCAGAAACCATCACCGAGCCTTTTAGAATTGGGCCACTTAACCGGCCGGTAATGCGCACGCGCCCGTCCATGGTGCCGCCCATGTCAGACATAATGGTTTTGAGGAAAGGCTCCACCAGTTTAAGCTGGGCGTCATCCATCACGGCCAGCATGTCTAGTTCCTGTTTGCCGCCAGAAGGATTATAGGTGCCGGTAAGGGTTAAGACTTTCTGCTGCTCACGGCTTATGCCCAGGTCCACGTTCATCCGTTTCTGCCCATTGTCCCAGGTGGTGGTGCCGGCCACGTTGCCTATGTACTGGTTGCCCACCGTAAAGGAGTCTACCGCCAGCCGTGACGAAAGCTGAATGTCTTTGTAGAGGTCTTTCAGGTAAAGCTCACCGTTAAGGTTGCCGTTGATCTTTTCTGGCAGCAGTGGGTTGAGGTTTTCCAGCCGGAAGTTGGTGAGGTTAACGGTGACCAGGTCTTGCGGATTGGGGGAGAGCGTACCCGAGATGTTAACGCTTTGCGGCCCGTTAGACAAGGTGATGTTGTTGAAATTGATGGTTTTGCCCCCAAATACAATGGTGTTGTTGGGGGAGATGGTCCAGACCTTGTCCAAAATGTTGATGTTAGACTGGTTAAAGACCAGGTTCACCTTGTTCAGGGCGAAGGCCACGTTCCCACTAATGTTGGCCCGGTTGGTAGTGCCTGTTTGGGCTATGTTGCTGGAGAAACTGATGAGCCGCTCATTCCAAACCCCTTCCACATACAGTTTCTCTGTATTGCCGGCGCTGCCCAATTTCTGGCGCTCTGAAGTAACAATGGCGTTGGCCAGCACGTCTGGGCTGTTCCAAAGCTTAGAGGAGGTTATTTCTATGTTGTTGTGGTAGAACTCATTGTCTTTGTAGAGAACGGTGTCTATTTGACTGATAAGGGTAAGCACCGAGGTGGGCCCATTCCGGAAGGTGCCGTGCATGGTGGAGAAGTCTGAAATAGAGACATCTGGGGCAAAAGCATGCAGCACGGGGTTGATATGGCGCAAATGCACTGACAAGTCTACTTCATAAGAAGAGGGTGGGGTAGCGGGTTTTCGGCGGTAATAGCTGGCTATGCGCGCCGGGTTGTTTTCCAGGTTCAGCAGGTATTCTTCGTACAGGGTTTCCAGGTCCTGGAAAAACCGGGAGTAAAGGAAATTTCCTCCGGCCTGCAGGGCCAGCACCTCTGAGCCTACGTGCAGTTCCCTTATCCCGTCATGGAAATGGGACTCCACGGAAAGTGAGTCAATGGCCACTTCCTTGCCGCCGTAAAGGAGGCGGGTATTTTTGAAATCGGCTATGCCGTAGATTTTGTCCAGGTCAATGCCATTGAAATCCACATCGGCGGTGGTAGAGAGCACCACGCCTTGTTTGGTGAGGCCCAAAGCCCGCAAATCGGCGCGTTTGATGTTGGTCTTCAGGTCAAAGACGTGCTGGTTGTTCTGCAGGTTGATGATCCCAGAGGCGGAAAGGCTTAGGTTTGGGTCATTGATCTTGATGTCGCCGTCAAAAGTCTGGCGGCTCAGGTCAGCGTTGACCACAATGTTGCGGAAGTTGTAGTTGTTCAGGTTTAAGGAGTTGATGGTGGCATCTGCTTTGAGATGGGCCGTCTTAAGACTAAAGCCGCTGCCCTGCACCCGCCCATCCATAGCCACCGACTTGATCACGCTCCGGTCCCCCAGCAGCCCGCCCACGTCAAAGCCGCTCGTTTTCAGGTAGCCTCTGTAAGAGGATTGGTCAGCGTTATTCTTATCAAATTTGAGGTTAATGTCAGACACCAGATTCCCGAGCGGGGTTTTAAAAGAGCCGTTGGCCACAAAGTCATTGTAGAAGCCGGTGAAATCGCCCTCCAGCCGCACGGTTCCGGCCCGGGCCGCCATGGGATAGGCTTTTGCGGGAATAAACTTGCGCAGGTCGCGGGCGTTGAGGGTGCTGGGCCCTAGATGCAGATCCGTGAAGGTGTTCCTGAAGTTGGGCAGCCCCTCGGCGGCAATGTCACCGGTAATGTGGGTGTATTGCCCGTAGCGGATGTCTACGTCCTGCGCCCTGAAGTCTTTTACCTTTCCCTTCGCCTTACCGGAAAGCAGCACTTCCTCGTTCCAGTCTTTAAGTACCGGGGCAAATAGAGCAATGTCATCTGAGGTCACGTAGGTGCTGTCAAAGGTGGCCGTCACGTTCATGCTGTCATTGAACTGCGCAAAATTGCCGAACCGTTGATAGTCAAACCGCACATAGTTGGCCAGGTGGCTGTTGTTCACCCGCAGGTTAAGCTTGTCCCATTCCCAAAACGTGGGGGCAAACGTCATGCGCGTATCCAGGTCCTTGAGGTAGGTGCCAGACGTACGGTCTTTGGTGGTAAGACTCGTGACCAACACCTGAATGGTATCACCTTTCAGGTTGATGTCAGAGAATTTGCCGTTGATCTTCTCCAGGTCCATGTGCTGGTAATCCAGGCCATAGTCAGTGAAAGGCTCATTGTAGTCATGGTAGGTGAAAAGCCCGTTTTTAATGACTACTTGGTCTATCTTAAAATGGAAGGGTTTCTTGGCCTGCGTGGAATCGCTTTTGATAAGCTTGGCTAGGGAAGAAATAAACGTGCTCATGTTGAGCGAGTCTGTGCCTTTGTACTGGATGAGGTTAGCCTCTGGGTCTGTGAGGGTAAGGGAGGTGATATCCAACCGGTTGGGTTGCACCTTTATATAGGGCAAGGGCACTTGGATTCCCAGGATAGGCACCTGCTGCCATCCGGCTTCAAACAACCTGAAAAACCCGATGTCGGCCTCGGCCTGGCCAACGTAGAAAAGCGTTTTCTTTTGGCGGTCCAGCACGCGTACGGTGTCTAGCACCACGCTTTTGAAGAACTTGACGTCTACAGATTTAATGGTGACCTGGTGGTCAATGGTTTCTGAGATAATGCCGGCTGCTTTTTGGGCTATTCTGGTCTGTACCCCCGGAAAACGCAAAGCGATAGCGAGTCCCCCCGCTAGCATCACTACCAAGATAACCAAGCCCAGGATTATTTTTAACAGAGCTTTTGCTATAACTTTGGGGTAGTTTTTCTTTTCTTCTTGCGTCTCTTGGTCTTGCGTCTCCAACGGAATATGAACCCTACGATATTAGCGATTGAATCTTCATGTGATGAAACGTCAGCCTCTGTTATACAAAACGGGCAGGTGCTGTCAAACATTGTGGCTACGCAGGCGATCCATGAGCAATACG
The DNA here is from genome assembly GCF_054781795.1 of Rufibacter soli. Lineage (NCBI taxonomy): Bacteria > Pseudomonadati > Bacteroidota > Cytophagia > Cytophagales > Hymenobacteraceae > Rufibacter > Rufibacter soli. Next base: position 1,417,950 of record NZ_BAAGTS010000002.1, read on the forward strand.
GCGGCGTGGTGCCAGAGTTAGCCTCCAGGGCCCACCAGCAAAATATTATTCCGGTAGTGGCCCAGGCGCTGCAAAAAGCAAATATAGCAAAATCTGAGTTGGATGCAGTGGCCTTCACCAGGGGGCCCGGACTGCTGGGCGCCTTGCTGGTTGGCTGCTCCTTTGCCAAATCCTTCGCGCTGGGCTTGAACCTGCCTCTTATTGAGGTAAACCACATGCAGGCCCATATTCTGGCCCACTTCATTGAAGACCCCAAGCCCCAGTTCCCGTTTCTGTGCCTGACCGTAAGCGGCGGCCACACCCAGATAGTACTGGTGCGCAGCCATCTGGACATGGAAGTGCTGGGCCAGACCACCGATGATGCCGTAGGCGAAGCCTTTGACAAATCGGCTAAGCTTCTGGGCCTGCCGTACCCCGGCGGGCCCATGCTGGACAAACTGGCCGCCGGCGGAAACCCAGACCGTTTCCAATTCCCCATCGTGAACCTGGACGGCTACGATTACTCCTTCAGCGGAATAAAGACCTCTATCCTTAACTTCGTGAAGAAGAACAGCGCCGCCAATCCAGATTTCGTGCACCAGAACCTGGCCGATATCTGCGCCAGTATCCAGAGCGCGCTCATTCAAACGCTCATGAAAAAGCTGGTCTTAGCCGCCAAAGACCTGGGCATAAAGGAAATTGCCATCGCCGGCGGCGTATCTGCCAACACTGGCCTGCGCGCCACCCTGCAAGACTACGCCAAACGGCTAGGCTGGAACGTCTACATTCCCGGCTTCGAATACTGCACCGACAATGCCGCCATGATCGCCATGGCCGCCCACTTCCAATACCTGGCCGGTGATTTTACGGACCAGTATGCCAGCCCAGATCCTAGATTGAAGGTTTAAATTAAAGAACGGTTTTATTGGTTAGGGAGCATTTGCGTTTTGAGTCCGTTTTTCGAAAAACGGGCCCAAAACGCAAATGCGGCGTTAGGATGATTTGCTTTGGAAATGGATCGGGAGTAGGCCATTCAACTGTCTGGAGATTACTTTTTCCCTTTTTGCTCTCCTTTGTAAACACCCCCCTTCGCCCCCCTCAAGGGGGGAGTCTTTGGTTTTTAAGCAGAATTGCGTTTTGAGCCTGTTTTTCCAAAAACGTGCCTAAAACGCTTTTCGCCAAATATCCACCACGCATTCCCCCGATTCCAGTCTTTACTTCGAGCGCCTCGCTTGTGGCCCTGCAGGGGCTTGGCTAAGAGCAGACTGCAATTCGGCCACAAGGGCAGTGCGAGGGGGTAAGACGGGGCCCCGCGGCCGTGAGCGCTCGGAGGGAAAAGATGAAACAAGAAAGCATAAGGGCTTAAGGCGACAGCGCTCACCACGCCAGCCACAGGCGGAAGGGCGTGCACCAGGCAGTTGCAGGTTAAGCCGCAGTCTTGGTCGATTGCCCTTAGGAACACCAACAATGGCAAATGCAGCACAATCAATTAATTCAATCCAAACTAGCTATAGCACCCGCTATCAACCCTTCTAAAAGAAGAAAAAAGAAACATCCTCTGGTAATAAACTCCTTTTCTTTTTCGTAACCCATAAAACCTACTTACATTAACCGCTGCAAAGGTAGAAGGGCCCACCCTGAGGCAGGAGCCCTCTTTCCGGGACAAGCCCAAGACCCTTAACCTGTGGTAAAATGCGGAAATCCATCCTTTTTATTATCATCCTCATGAGCCTTCTGGAAGCCCAGTGCCAATCAAGCAAAATCAATAGAGATAGTACCATCCAAGAGATAGCCAAGTCCACCTACAAGAAACATGCAGACTACAAGCAAGCCAGCCTGAAGAACCGGCGCTTCAAGCACCAGGACATTGTGCCTCTGCTGGAGAAACTGAAAGGCAATCCGCTGTTTGAGGTGAAAGTGGTGGGCCAGTCGGTGGAGAAGCGGGACATTTACCTGGTGAAAGTGGGTACCGGCAAGACCAAGGTGATGCTGTGGTCCCAGATGCACGGCGATGAATCTACGGCCACCATGGCGCTCTTTGACTTCTTCAACTTCCTGCAGCAATCAGACCAGCTTGACCCGCTCAGAAAGCACCTTCTTGAGAACACCACCTTATACATAGTGCCCATGCTCAACCCAGACGGGGCCGAGGTGTTCACCCGCCGCAATGCGCTGCAGATTGACCTGAACCGCGACGCCATCAGGTTACAGAGCCCGGAGGCACGTTTGCTCAAGAGCCTGCGCGATAGCCTTGACCCCGAATTTGGGTTTAACCTGCATGACCAGAGCCGCCTGTACACGGTGGGCACTACCTCTAAACCGGCCACCATATCGTTTTTGGCCCCAGCCTTTGACCACGCCCAAACGGTGAACACCGTGCGCGACCGTGCCATGCGCACCATTGTGGGCATGAACGAAGGCCTGCAGGAACTTATCCCTGGGCAGGTAGCCAAATACTCAGATGAGCACGAACCGCGGGCGTTTGGTGACAACATTCAGAAGTGGGGCACCAGCGTGATCTTGATTGAGTCTGGTGGATATCCCGGCGACCCGGAAAAGCAGGTCATCCGCCAGTTGAATTTCGCGTCTATTATTTCAGCGCTGCATTTGATTGGCGCCCAAGGGTACACCAACTACAAACTGGAAGACTATTTCAAGATTCCGCAGAATGAGCGCTACCTCTATGACCTGGTGGTACGAAAGGTGAAATACCGGCAAAACGGCGTAGATACCCTGTTGGATATAGGCATCATCAGAGATGAGACCAGCGCCCGTACCCCCCAAGGCTTCTTCCACCGCAGCAACGTGCAGGAAATAGGGGACATGAGCGTGTTTTACGGCTATGAAGAATTGAACGCCGACGGTCTGAAACTGGTACCCGGTAAAGTGTATGGCACACCCTTCAAGAACCTGGGTGACCTCACCCCAGACCGGACGCGCCAACTGCTGCTGGAGGGCTACACTACCGTACGGCTGGAAACGGCCCCAACCAACGTGAACCCCGTAGACCTGCCCCTGAACATTGCCAGTGCCTCCGCTAAGGTGACACATGAGCTGGGCATGGGCAAAGGCGCCAATTTTGTGCTGCAGACCGCTGACGGCCAAACCCGCTACGCCATTGTGAACGGTTTTGTCTATGACCTGCAAGGGCCCAAACCTGCGCTGTTCCATGGGCTGGTGCTTTAACCTTAAAAAACCTGTTTTGGGCCTGTTTTTGAAAAAACAGGCCCAAAACGTAATTCCTGACTTACAACAAACCCATAACTAACAAACTACAGCAATGGACGGAAATGCCATCATCCTCACCGGGGGGTTGCTACACCAGTACCCCGCCAAAACCGCACACGGCCTTATTAGAGGCACAGAACGCTACAAAATAATTGGAGTCATTGACTCAGTGTCAGCGGGAAAAGATGCCGGCGAGGTAGTGGACGGCAAAAACCGCAACATTCCGGTGTATGCAGATTTAGCCGATTTTCTGAAAAATAGCCCCGAAACGGCGCAGTACTGTCTGGTAGGCATCGCCCCGAAGGGCGGTAAGCTTCCGGAAGCCATGAAAGCCACTATTGCCGAGGGCATTACCAACGGGATCAACATTGTAAGCGGCCTGCACGAGTACATCAGTGACATGCCAGACCTGGCTGATCTGGCCCAAAAGCACAAGGTGCAGATAACGGATGTGCGCAAGCCCAAGCCTAAAAGCGAGCTGCATTTCTGGACCGGCAAAATCAAAGACATACCCGCCCCACGCATAGCCATCCTGGGCACCGACGTGCGGATGGGCAAGCGTACCACCACTCGCCTGCTCACCCAGGCCGCAGAAAAGGCTGGCTTCAAGGCGCAGATGATTTTCACGGGCCAAACCGGCTGGATGCAGGGCCGCGGCAAAGGCTTCATCCTGGATTCTACCTACAATGATTTCGTGTCTGGGGAATTGGAATATGCCATCTTGTCCAGCTATGAAGAGAGCCAGCCAGACGTTTTCTTTATTGAAGGCCAGGCTGCCTTACGTAACCCCAGTGGTCCCTGCGGCTCTGAGTACCTAGTATCTGGCCAGGTGAAGTATGTGGTGTTGCAGCATGCTCCCGCCCGGGTGTATTTTGATGACAATGAAGAATTGGGCATCAAGATTCCGCCGGTGTCTACCGAGATTCAGTTGATTGAGTTGTATGGCGCCAAGGTGCTGGCCGTGACTTTGAATACCGCCGGGCTTAGCCTGGAGCAGGCCCGGGATTACCAGCGCCAGTATGAGGCCGAGTTGGGCTTGCCGGTGGTGCTTCCGTTGGAAGACGGGGTTGACCGAATCATTGACCTGGTGAAGGAAGTGCTGGAAAAAGAGACCTCTGCGGTATGAGAATCAAAGAAATAAATGTCTGGAAAGCCAATCTGGAGTTAACCCGCCCGTACACCATCGCTTTTAAAACAGTTTCGGCGGTAGAGAATGTGCTGGTGGAACTGGTAGCTGAAAACGGCCTGACCGGAATTGGGGCCGGCAACCCCAGCAAGGAAGTAACCGGCGAGGCGTTTTCCTCCACCTGGGATGCCCTGCAACCCCAGCACCTGGACTGGCTTAAAGGCCGAGACCTGCGGGAGTTCCAACTGCTCTGCGATGAATTGCCCCAGCGTCTCCCGCACAACCCAGCCGCCCGCGCGGCCCTGGATATTGCCCTGCATGACCTTTTCAGCAAGTACCTGGACGTTCCGCTGGTTTCTTTCCTGGGCCAGCACATCCAGGAGATGCCTACCTCTATCACCATTGGTATAAAATCAGTGGAGGAGACCCTGGCCGAGGCCGAGGAATACGTGGGCCGGGGCTTTACGCACCTCAAGGTGAAAGTAGGGGAGAGCGTAGAGCAGGACCTGGAGCGATTGGTGAAGTTGCGGGAAGCCCACGGCCAACGGGTCACCCTAAGAATTGATGCCAACCAGGGCTGGACCACCTATGATCTAGCCGATTTCTGCACCCGGGCCCAGGCCCTGGAGATAGAGTTGATTGAGCAGCCGCTTCCGGCTCCAATGGTAGATGATCTGCGTGAACTCCCAGATGCCGTGAAAGACCTGGTGGCCGCCGATGAATCATTATTAACTCCGGCAGACGCTTTCAGATTAGCCGCAGCGCCTCGCGCCTGCGGAATCTATAACATCAAACTCATGAAATGCGGGGGCGTGTATGCTGGCCGTCAGATTGCCACCATTGCCCAACAGGCCGGCATTGACCTGATGTGGGGCTGCAATGATGAAAGCATCGTGAGTATTTCGGCGGCCCTGCACGCGGCGTTCTCTTGTCCCAACACCCGCTATATAGACCTGGACGGCAGCCTGGACCTGGCCCGCGATGTGGTCTCCGGGGGCTTTACCCTGGAAAACGGCATCATGCGGCCCAATGGGAAACCAGGTCTGGGCGTAACACGGCTATAGTGAGTGAGTGAGTGAGTGAGTGAGTGAGTGAGTGAGTGAGTGAGTGGATTTTAAATTATACTCTATCAAACTATCAATTTTTAGCCGTTTTCTGAAAAGTAGCTTATAAATGACCTTACTAGAATGGGTACTCATGAGCTGAAAAATAAAAAGCAGAAGTTCTTCTTTGTATAAAACCGCAGGTATGGCTATGCAGACCTGCGGTTTTTATTTTTGGGCTGTGTATATTTCCGTCAGTTTTGCCATAAATTAGGGCGATGAAAAGAGCTGGCGAAACCCTTTCTGAGCATCCTCTCAATCTCTCAATCATTCAATCACTCATTATCATAGCATGGTTTTAAATTATCTGTGGGCGGCGTTTTTCATCATTGCCTTCTGCATCGCGCTCTTCAAGCTCATTGTTTTTCAGGATGTTGAGATTTTCCAGAAGCTGGTGGCCAGTACCTTTGACAACGCCAAAACCGGGTTTGAGATCTCCCTTGGTTTAACCGGGGTCATGACCTTGTGGCTGGGTTTGATGAAAGTAGGGGAGCGGGGCGGTATCATTGCCCTTTTTGCCAAGGCAGTAGGTCCGTTCTTTAACCGCCTGTTCCCCGAGATCCCCAAGAACCACCCGGTGTTCGGCTCTATCCTGATGAACTTCTCGGCCAACATGCTGGGTCTGGACAATGCCGCGACCCCTCTGGGCTTAAAGGCCATGAAAGAGATGCAGGAACTGAACCCCGAAAAGGAAACGGCCTCTAACGCGCAAATCATGTTCCTGGTGCTCAACGCCTCTGGGCTCACTATCATCCCTATCAGCATCATGGTGTTCCGGGCGCAGATGGGCGCCGCCGATCCCTCAGATATTTTCATCCCAATTTTATTGGCCACGTTTTTCTCCACCCTGGCCGGGCTTGTTTCGGTTGCCCTGTATCAGCGCATCAACCTGTTTGACAAGGTAATTCTGGCCTATCTGGGCACCCTTATCCTGTTGATTGGGCTCTTGATCTATTATTTCTCCACTATCTCCCAAGAGCAGATCGGTACTATTTCAACGGTGGCCAGTAACGTGATTTTGTTCACCATCATTGTCTCTTTCATTGGCTTGGCCCTCATTAGAAAGGTGAATGTGTATGAGGCCTTTATTGAAGGAGCCAAGGAAGGTTTCTCCGTGGCTATTACCATTATTCCGTACCTGGTGGCTATACTGGTGGCCGTTGGCGTGTTCAGGGTGTCTGGGGCCTTGGATTTGATTGTCGGGGGAATTGGTCAACTGTTCGCCTGGATGGGCATGAACACAGACTTTGTGCCGGCCTTGCCGGTGGCCTTCATGAAGCCTTTAAGTGGCAGCGGGGCCCGTGGCCTGATGGTGGAAGCCATGCAAACCTACGGCGCAGATTCCTTTGTAGCCCGGGTAGCCGCTACCATTCAAGGCTCTACCGAAACCACTTTCTATATTTTGGCAGTGTACTTTGGGTCTGTGGGCGTGCGCAAGACTCGTTACGCCCTGGTTTGTGGTCTGATAGCCGACTTGTTTGGGGTAATTGCCGCCATTTGCCTGGCCTACCTCTTCTTCCATTAAAAACCGTTTTAGGCCTGTTTTTGGAAAAACGGCCTTAAAACGTAAAAACAGAAAAGGCTCCCACTAAATGGGAGCCTTTTCTGTTTTTACAACCTTACTGTTTACTGCTTAATCCTAATCCAGAGGGTGCGCAGCACGTTGAGGTTGTTTTGGTTTAGGACCTCGGTTTCTATTCTCACGTTGGTACCCACCGGGGCCTGGGGCACCGTGTAAGACACAATCAAGGTATCGGTGCGGTCCTGTTTGGAGTAAGCCGCCACGTAGGGGTAGGTCTGTACTTTGGTGCGGGCACCGGCGCCAACTGTCTGGTACACGTTAATTTCCTTCACCGGTGATTCTGAGAAGAACTGCAACTCAAATCTGATCTGGGAACCCACGGTGTACTGGCTGGTACTGGCATTATTTACCGTAGAGATAAGGGTGTTTGTGCCCAGGTCACGAAGGTCATTGGCGCTTACCGGGGCAGTGCCTACGCCGGTGGGCGTGGTATTGTCTTGGATGAAATCTGGTTCATCATAGCAGGCCGTGAGAGAGAAACTTCCCAGGGCCAGCAGGCAGATATAAAAGGTTATGTTTTTCATCTTGGTTTCTTGTTAAGCGATTATAAATCCCACCACATTTTATCGGCTAAGCCTTTAGCCACCTTTGCCACCTCATCTGAGTTGCGGGCCACCTCGGTCTCTGGGTACAGCACCCGCCGGATAAACTGACCGCCCAGCGCCGGGTTGTGGTTGACCGGTAGAGCCATGCCCGGATAGATCTGTGGAGAGTAGTCATAACGCCGGACGTCTACCCAGGCCTCGGGGTTGAGATAAAGGGCAATGAGTTTCTCCTTCATGATCAGGCTTAGGGTAAGGTTGGTGGCGCCCACGGCTACCTGCGGGTTGGCCAGATAAGTGGTAATGTCACCGGCGGCCACGCCCAGTTTTTCCATGTGTGCCCGGATGCCAGCCAGGTAGGCCTGGTAGGCTTCAGGGGTACTTCCGCGGGAGGTGCGGGTGCCCCCGTTGGCAATAAAGCGGGCCTCGGCCTCTATGAATTTCACCTCACTGTAGGTAACCATAAGCATGGGAGAGGCGGGTTGCGCATAGAATGTTTTGGCCGTGATGTTGGTGTTGCCGCCTAATCCTTCCCCGTTTCTATATCCTGTATACTGGGCAGTGCTGGTGCCTCTGTCTGCCATGAAGGGCAGCCGTGGGTCTACCAGCCCGGCGTAGGTATTACCGTTCATAAGGTTAATGAGGGTAGAGGACGGGGCCACAATAAAGTTACCGGTAGTGGTACCAATGGCGATGTTGCGGTTCCAGGGGTTCAGGTTTTTGTCATTAAAGGTCACCTGCATGTCATCTGCGTTTGAGGTGAAGGCCTTGGCCACATACCCAAGCGCCGCGGTGGCCGCCGGCACGCCTTGTTTCTCTACCAGATGAATGGCGTACCGGGCGTTCAACGCATTAGCGGCCTTAATCCATTTAGGGATGTTGCCTCCGTAAATGAGGTCATCGGCGCCGGGCCTTACTTTGGAGTCTGGTTGCTGCAGTTGCACCAGCGCCTCATCCAGGAGCCGGTTAATGGTGGTATAAATCTGTTCCTGGGAGTCAAAGGCGGGAGTGAGGTCTGCCGGGCCCTGTGAGGCCTGAGAGAAGGGAACGTCGCCCCAGGTATCGGTGAGCATGCCCAGGTTAAGCGCCTGCAATACCTTGGTTATGCCGGCGTAGTGCAGAGATCCTTCCGCAGTGGCCTGGTTCACCAGGAAGTTGGCGTTATTGAGGTTGTTCAGGTAAATGGTGTTCCACGCAGTGTTGACCCGTACGTCAATGTGCCGGTCTGCTATCTGGGGGCCAGAGGTATAGGCGGCCAACTGCTGAGAGAACAGGCTGGTATACAACCCCAAAAAGTAGTGGGCATCTGCGGTAGAGACAATGATAGGGGAAAGGAGCGCGTCTGAGCTAACGGCGGTGGCGCGGTTAGGGTCATCGTTCACGTCCAGGAAAGAGTCACAGCCTGCCAGAGACAGGAAACCCATTAACCCCAGGGCGGTGTATTTTCTGGTTATATGTAGCATCATCAGGTTCAATTAAAGAGTTACGTTTAAGCCAAAGGTGAAACTTCTGACCGCCGGTATACCATAGCCAGTATAGCCCAGGGCGTTGCTGCCAGAGCCATAGGTAGGGGTTTCGGGGTCAAAGCCTTCAAAGGGCGTAATCAGGAAAAGGTTGTTGCCAGTTAAGCTCACCCGCACCAATTTGAAGGGGGTTTTGCCGGTAAGGCTATTGGGCAGGGTGTAGGCCAACTGCGCGTTTCTGAGCCGCACCCAGGAGGCATCCTGCAGCAAAACATCTGAGGCGTCATTGAAGCTATTGCCGTTCCGGTAAAAGTTCTCATCCAGTACCACGGGTACGGTATTGGGCTCGCCGCTGGCATTCACCCCCTTGAATATGATCTGCTGGTACCGGTTTTCAGTCCTGATGTCTATCCCGTTCCTGATCCGGTTGCGCATGCTCACATCATACACGTCTCCGCCCTGCCGGATATCAATCAGCGCCGAAAGGCTCAGTCCTTTATAGGTGATAGTGTTGGTAATACCCCCTTGCCAGTCTGGAAGCGCGTTACCCACTTTCACGTAGGGAATGGTAGAGGTGGTGGGTAAACCGTTGGCCCCAAGCGGGGAAAGGGTAGGCAAGCCGTTGGCCCCAATGATCAGGCGCCCCTGGCCGTCACGCTGGAACGGGCGGCCGTACAGGTCACCGGCAGAGCCTCCCACCACCAGCTTGTTCATGATGCGGTCATCCTGGAAAATGATCTCAGGTACGGCCTGGGTGATGGAGATTACTTCGCTTTCATTGGTAGACCAGTTCACCACCACATCCCAGGAGAAATCCGCTAATCTAAGCGGGGTGCCGGAAACCAGCAATTCCAGACCGGTATTCTGGATTTCGCCGGCGTTAGTCACATAATTCACAATTCCGGAGGTAACGCTGGTAGGCACCGGAATGATCTGGTCCTTACTGTTGGCTTTGTAATAGGTAGCGTCCAGCGTGAGGCGGCTCTGGAAGAAGTGAAGCTCCGTCCCGAACTCAATAGAAGTGGTTTTCTCAGGCCTTAGGTTGGGGTCTCCTACAGAGGTGCTGGCCACAAACCCGTTCCGGTTCCCAAACGGGAAGCCACTGGCGGAGCCGTAATAAGTGCCCACCTGATAAGGGCGGGTGTCTTTTCCTACTTGCGCCCAGGAGGCCCGTACCTTCCCGAAGTTGAACACTTTATTTTCTGACAGGCCCAAAACCTCTGAGAACACAAAACTGGTGCTCACTGAGGGGTAGAAGAAGGACCGATTCTTTACGGGTAGGGTAGAGGTCCAGTCGTTGCGGCCTGTCACGTTCAGGAACAGCATATCCCTGTAATCAAGCTTCACGTCAAAGAAAGCGCCAATAAGCCGGCGTTGCCCAATGTCATTGGTGGTGAAGATGTTAGAGGTGTTGGAGATATGATAAAACTGCGGAATAGTAAAGCGCTCGCCGCGGGTATTGAGAATGTCAGTAGCCTGGCTTTCCACGCTGTTGCCCAGCATGAATGAGCCATGGAAAACCTCAGAGAAATTGTGTTCAGCGGTCAGAAACGCATTGGAAGTGACCTCGCGGTAATTAACCCGCTCCTCAATGATAAACCCGCCGGTGCCCGCGGCAATATCCAGCGTAGGCGCTCCCTGGAAAATGGGTCCCGGCACTAAGCGGTTGCGGTTGTCACTGTACACATCGGCGCCTATCTTATAGTTGAACCGTAGCCAGTCTGTAAAGTTGTAGTTGAAACCCACATTGCCTATCACCCGGTTCACGTCATCCTTCAGGGTGCTGTTCTCTGCCAGGTAGCGCGGGTTGTCAATCACGCCCGGGGAATATACCTTCATGGTGCCGTCTGGGTTAAGGTAATCATTCACATCAAAAGAGGTGGTGTGGTAATTCAACGCCGACATGATTCCTTTATCACCGGAGGCGGCCTTGTCACCGCCAGATTGGCTGTAGCTGATGGTGCCCGTCACGGCAAACTTCTCTGAGAAGTTCACGTTTCCGCCCAGTTTCACGGTAGTGCGCGACCAATCTGAGTTAGGCACTATCCCTTCCTGGTTGTATTGCGAAAGTGAGGCATGGAAGGTGGCTTTCTCATTTCCGCCTGAAACACTGAGGTTGTTGTCAAACCGTTTGCCGGTCTGGAAAAAGTCTTTGAAGTTGTCGTAAACCGGGTCATCTGTCACGGGCGGGCCAAAGGTCTGGAACCGGTTGGGAGCCCCGGAGGAGGTATAGCGTAGCCGGCCGCCCAGCCCTTCACGGTACTTGGTTTGGTAGGTAGGGGTCTTGTTGATGTTGTCTATCCCGAAACTGGAACTGAACGTAACGGCTGTAGCGCCCGCCCTGCCTTTTTTGGTAGTGATGATGATGGCCCCGTTGGCCGCCCGTAACCCGTACAAAGCGGTGGCCGCGGCCCCTTTCAGCACCGTCATGCTTTCCACGTCATCTGGGTTAATGTCGGCGGCGCGGTTGGTAAAGGCGAATTGCTCTGCACTATTCACGGCATTGGAGCCCGCGCTGGGGAGTTGGTTGCCACTAATGGTTTCATTGCTGATGGGAATGCCGTCAATCACGAAGAGGGGTTGGTTGTTGGCCGTGGGCGAAAGGGAATTGATGCCCCTGATCTGGATGCGGGAACCCGCCCCGGGACTTCCCCCGGTACCCAGCACCTGCACCCCGGCTACCCGCCCCTGAATGGAGTTGACCACGTTAGGGTTCTGGGTCTGGGCTATTTCACCGGCTCCTACCTCTTGCACGGAGTACCCCAAGGTTCTTTTCTCCTGCTCCCGGCCAAAAGCGGTGACTACCACTTCTTTCAACTGCTGCACGTCTGGTTGCATCTTAATGTCAATGGAGGTTCGGCCGCCAATGGCTACTTCCTGCGCGGCGAAACCAATAAAGGAAACTACCAGAGTGGAAGCGGTGGGGGGCACTGAAATGGTGTAGGCGCCGCTGGCATCTGTGTTGGTACCTACGGTTGTGCCCTTCACCACCACACTGGCCCCAATAACGGGAGTGCCGTCACTCGCAGACAAGACCCTCCCTGAAATCTGCCGGTCCTGGGCTGCCAGGTCTCCCATAGAGCAAATGGCCAGGAAAAGCGTTAGCATTGTGTAAAGTTTTTTCATACAAAGGTTGTTAGGTTAGCGGTAAAGGAAGAAACAGGCAATTGGCAGCCATGCCCTGGTAGGGCACTAGGCTTTATTTTAAACGGATAGTCAAAAAGAGTTTGGGGGAAAAGGACTTAAAATATAGCCTGATTATTATATTTAAAGTGATATACTACCTTGATACGAGGAATGAAGAATTAAGGAAAGGAATTGGAGGATTTTGTTCTCGGTTTTACCTCCTTAATAATCAGATAAACAGGCAGGTACCTGCGCAAGACGGGCACTTTAATGAAAGATGGGAGGCCGGAAGTACACCTAGCCTACATAGGAAGATTTAAAAGGGAGTAGTTTAGTAACCAAATCATATATTGGACGGGGCTGCCACAGCCTCTTTTCGTTATGTCAGACACATTTCAATATAATCCACAGTTACCCATCATTAAGCCAGGTTGGCCCGGGAACCAGGTTAGAAAGGGACGGTTCCAGAACCAGTTCCAACAGGCAGACCATTCTATGTGGCTGGCTTTGAAATGGCAGTTCACCAAGAATCCCCAGCGCCAGGAAAAGAAACAAGACCATTGGGTACCGGCGGTACATAACCCCCGGGAATTTTTGAACGGCACCCAGGACGGATTAGTCTGGCTAGGCCATGCTACGTTCTTTATCAGGATGGGCGGCGTTACTTTTCTCACCGACCCGCTCTTCTATGGCGTTTCCTGGTTGAAAAGAAGAGTCCCTTTCCCGGTTCGCCCAGAAGAACTACCGCCCATTGATTATGTATTGCTGTCACATGGGCATTTTGACCACTGTGACAAGCCTAGCCTGAAGGGCTTGCGGGAACACCATTCTTTTGAAGTTCTAACGTCTTTGAACATGAGCGGGCTTATTCAGCCCTGGCTGCCGCAAACAACCGTGCAGGAGGCGGGCTGGTACCAGCCATACCAATTGCCTGCCGGTACGCCCCAGGTTTATTTTCTGCCGGCCTACCACTGGCACAAAAGGGGCCTCATCGACAATGACCGCATCTTGTGGGGCAGTTTCCTGCTGCAAACCCCTGAAAAGACCCTGTATTTTGGCGCCGATTCTGGCTACCAGCCGCATTTCAGCGAGATTCAAACGCTCTTCCCAGCCATTGATATTTGCCTGTTAGGGGTAGGAGCCTACAAGCCGTCTTTTATTATGCAGCCCAGCCATACCAGCCCAGACGAGGCCGTGCAGGCCTTCCAAGACCTGAAGGGCAAAACGTTCATTCCCATGCACTATGGTACTTTTGATCTGTCTGATGAGCCGGCCGGCGAGCCTTTTAGAAGGTTAAACGAATTGGAAGCCCAAGGCAAGATACCGGGCAAACTGGCCATGACAGGCATTGGACAGCCGTATTATTTTTAAGGAGAAGACGTTTAATAACCAAAGCTTATAATTACTGTTTTGGTCCTGTTTTCCCAAAAACGGCCTCAAAACAGGAATTTGGTAAACCGCCATGTTGGTGGCTTTTAGGCTTATTAGTTATAGGCCAAAGTATCCGTACTGGCCAAGCTCCCGTATTTAAGGGAATTAAAAACTTAAACACTACTGCTATGGCAAACGAAACAAATAAGAACCGCGACGATAGAAAAGACAAAGTAGGGAACCCAGGCTCTGGCACCTCAAAAGATAATATGAGCGGCAAAGCCCCCTTGACTGGTGATGTCTCTGGGGCTGATGTTCATACCGGTGATACCCCAGGCATCCAAAAGCAAAACAGTGGCAGCCGTGGCGCCAACAGTATAGAAGATGGAGGCCAGGATAGCGGAAGCTCTGCCGGCAGTCACTAATTTAATTTTTCTATAAGAAACGGGAAGCCCCGCCTGAGTGACAGGCGGGGCTTCCCGTTTCTAGAGTGCTTTGTCATAGGTGCATCTGAAGGTGGTTAGGTCGGGCACATGTTTCCGTTTGCGCTTGAGTTCCAGGTCATAGACCACTTGGCCCAGGTCCCGAAGAAACGGGAAGCCAATGGAGTCATACTCATACTTACCGTCATTGTAAATCTGATCTTCATTTACGTGCACGGTGGCGCTTAACAAGAACTCTACCTTGTTATCAAAATCCACCACGTAGGCATTGTCTGTGAGGTACCCAAACGACTGGCCAATCTTGTTGAAGATTCTGATGTTGGCCGGTACACGCTCCTTTCGGGTTGGGCCTCCATAAAGCAAGTATTTTACAAATGAATCTGGGTACTCTTTTTCGTCATACGCCGGGTAGGCAGTTTCCAGGGGTAGTTGCGAGAGGTATTGGTAAAGGAACCGGTAATCTTCGGGGGTTAGCTGAAACCGGTTTTTGGCCGGCACAGACTCCGGGAACAGCACCGCCCGCAGCATCAGTTGCTGGTCTTCCAGGGCAAAGGTGTTGGAATAGGCAAAATCCCGGGGCTCCATGACCAGTTTATCGTCATTGGTATAATTGCCTATGCCTTTTAAGATGGGAGTAGGGTTCTTGTAGTTTTTGGTGCTCTTGACCAATCCTTGCTGGTAAATCACTTTTCCGTCCTGCAGAAAACGCATGGGGTTGGTGTACTGGTCCAACTCAAAGGGCAGAAACGTAGCCAACCGGATAGGAAGCCGCAGGCTGGAATAGCCCTTGGCTTTCAAGCCCTCGTTTAACGGTTCCTGCCCCACAAATTCATAGAGCCTGTTGTAGGCGTCATTATCTGAGGTGACCAGAATCTTCTTGATGTAATGCGCAATGGACGGGAAGCCGCTGGCCGCGGTGGGGTCCTGGTGTACGCTGGTCTGGCCCTGCCAGGCACTGTCGGTGAGCATGGTGGTTTCCCGGGTGAGGCCAGGTATTTTCAACTTGTTCAGTTTCTCCAGGGCCATGAGCACGCCGGGTAGTTTTACCGTGCTGGCCGGGTTAAAGTACTGCTGGGGATTCACCTGGTACCTGTAGGTGGTAAAAGAGGGTTTGTTGTGCTTGTCGCGGTCTATCTGGGTGTAGAGGATCTGAATTTCGTACTTCTCAGGGTGTTCCAGCAGCTTCCCGAATTTTTCCGGGTGCTTCTGGAGCAGTTGTTCCAGGAGTTTATCTGTTTTGGTCTGGGCGGAGGTTACCATCTGGTTAACAAGTAGAAGGAACAGAAACGGCAGGGCGGTTTTCATGGCAAGGCAAATTGTTTGGGCGAACCGGCTTGAAATTGCGTATAAATTTCTAAACTTCACCACGCCCTTTACCACATTTATACTTCCTCTCTTTTCAACGGCATGCACAACCCTTTCCAGGCCCAGGATACCAAAGTCTACCTGAAAAACGTAACAGACCAGGACCTGGCGCGTTTTGAGGACGGACTGGTGCACCCTGTTTGCTCTACGTTCTCCCTGGGCCAGGCCATGGAATGGGCCAGCCGGTTATTTGTGCTGGAGATGAAAGACGAAGACGAGGAAGGCATTGGCACCATGCTGCACATAGACCACGTGGGCCCGGCTTTCCCTGGGGAAACCCTGCAGGTAGAGGCCCTTTTCAAGGAGCTTACCGGCAATAGCCTGGTCTGTGATATCACCGTGAAGGTAGGGGACCGGCTGGTGGCTACCGGACAAACCGGGCAGAAGATTTTGAAAAAAGAGAAGATCCACCGACTTTTGACGAACAGTAGAAACTAAATGGCGAAGAATAAGGACAAGGACAGGTTGCAGAAAACGGTGAACATTTCTAACCGGCGTGCCTCGTATGAATATCAGTTTCTAGCAAAATACACTGCCGGCATCATGCTGCGCGGCACCGAGATAAAATCAATCAGGGAAGGCAACGTGAACCTCTCAGATGGATATTGCACCTTTCATGGCCTCGAACTCATCCTGCACCAGGTTACCATCTCTAAGTACACTGAAGGCACCCATTACAACCATGAACCCACCCGTGACCGCAAGTTGCTGCTGAACAAGCGCGAGCTCAAGCAATTGAAAGAAGGGGCCCAGGAACAAGGCGTGACTATTATTCCTACCCGGCTCTTCATCTCTGAGCGGGGCTTTGCTAAGGTAGACATCACCCTGGCCAAAGGCAAGAAACTCTTTGACAAGCGCGAAGACATCAAAGAGCGCGACGTAAAACGCGAAATGGCCCGCGAGCGGTACTAAAGCGTTTTAAGCCTGTTTTTACTAAAATGGCCCTAAACTAAAGCTAAAGCCATTCATACCTACCCTTTACCATTCATTCATTGTCTCAACCACTCATTCACGCATTACTTTGAACTTCGGGATCTGTAAATTAAGTCTGGTGCCGGTGCGCCGCGAGGCCTCTGATAGAAGCGAGCAAACCACGCAGCTTATCTTTGGCGAGTGTTATGAGGTGCTGCAGACCCAGGAGAAATGGTATCAGGTAAGGAACGCCGCCGACGGGTATGAAGGCTGGATTGACTTTAAACAGCATTTCCCGGTAACGGAAGCCTATTTCCAGGAGTGGAAGGCGGCCACGCACCCCCGGTCTATGGATATTCTGCAGACCGTGAGCGGCACCACGGCTGTCACTCCCATTGGTATTGGTAGTGTTCTGCCTTTCTTTGACGGAATTACCATACGGGTAGGGGAGGAGAAAATGCTCTACAATGGCCGCGCCACTAACCCTGCTTTGCCATACCGTGACAATTTCCTGCAGAAGATTGCCCAACAGTTTCTGCGGGCGCCCTACGTGTGGGGCGGCAAGTCCATCTTCGGGATTGACTGCTCGGGCTTTGTGCAGCAGGTGTACGGCCTGTGCGGGCACCAACTCCTGCGCGATGCCTACCAGCAGGTGGTGCATGGCCAGGAAGTACATTTTGTAGCGCAGGCCCGCCCCGGCGATGTGGCTTTCTTTGACAATGACGAAGGCCGTATTGTGCACGTGGGCATTGTGCTGGAAGACCAGAAAATCATACATGCCTCTGGTGAGGTGCGCATTGACCAACTGGACCACTACGGCATCTATAACCGGGACCTGAAGCGCTATTCCCACAAATTGCGCATCATTAAACGTATTCTTTCCGCCTGATTCCTGTAACACTACTGCCTGTTAATCAGTTAGAAGTACCATTGTAAGGAATTTTTATTTACCTTACAGGAGCAACTCTTGAGCAGGAATTGTATGAACGGGAAAGTGCTTTTACTTAATCAGGATTATACGGCCATTGCCACGTGCAGCCTGAACAAGGCCTTTGTCTTGTTGTACCTGCAGAAAGCCGAACTCATTGCCCAGGACCAGGTGCACCACCTGCACACGGTAAACGCGGTATATCCCTGGCCTGTGGTCATCAAATTGCAGCATTACGTGCGCGTGCCCTACAAAGGCATCTCGCTTACCCGGCAGAACATCATGCGCCGTGACCGCAACCAGTGCCAGTATTGCGGCTCTACCAGAAACCTTACCTTAGACCATTTGGTGCCACGGTCCCGCGGTGGCGAAAGCTCCTGGTTCAATCTTACCACCGCCTGTGCCCGCTGCAACTCCCATAAAGGAGACCGTACCCCAGAGGAAGTCTCCATGAAACTTTTCCGGAAGCCCTATAAACCCTCTTTGGTTTCTTTCCTGCGTGATAGCATTGAAGACCTTAACCACGCCTGGATGCCATTTCTAGCCGAACGGGCCCGGGCATAAATTTAAACTTACCACCATGACTAAATTAATGGCCGTTGCCTTTTTGGTGACTTTGGGCTTTGCCACCTCTGCGCAGGCGCAGGAAAGAATGATGCCCGTGCAAAAGGGAGCTGTCCAGATTAAAAGCACCCAGGAGCCTGTCAAATACAAACCTTATGTCATCATCGTCATAGGGGAGAAGAATTATCCGGTTCCCGCAGATTCCGTGAACAGTATAGACCCTGAAACCATTAAAAGTATCAATGTCTTAAAAGATGAAAGTGCCACGAGCCTCTACGGGGAGAAAGCCAAGAATGGGGTGGTACAGATCAAGTTAAAGGCCGAAGCCGAAAAAGCCTTCCTGGAGCGGGTAAAGAACAGTGTTGGCAAGCAAATAAAGTTAAGAGGGCCACTGCTCACCAATGAATCGCTGGGGAAATAACTCATCTGGCAAAAGCGGCTCTGCCGAAGGGAAATGCGTTTCGGGCCTGTTTTTCCAAAAACAGGCCCGAAACGCATTTCTGGTTTTTGGCCTTAAATGAAGCCTTATACCGTTTCCATTTGGCTTGTTCACGCCCAAACCGTCCGCTTAGGCCCGAGGGCGTTTTAGAGCCGTTTTTCTGAAAACCGCCCCAAACCATTTCAACCAGTTCTTAAATTACACAACTCAGGACTCAAGATTCACAACTCAAGACTCAGAACTCTTCCAAGGTTAAATCTGCTGGTAATGAAGGTTTTTACGGGAATGTTTAGTACTTTTGCGCCGCCTTCAAGGTGAAGGCATCTGGGGTGCAAACCGCAGATACGTTAAAATAAAGCACCTTTAGCTAAGTGGCTCTGTGGCTAGAGGTTATAAAAGGTGAGCCAGCATAGTAATATGGCAAATGTAGATGATTTTAACTGGGACCAATTTGAGTCTCAGGGTTTCGGTGGAAGCTACTCTGCTGCGCAGAGAGCCGAAATGGAACAAATGTATGCCGACACCCTGAACACCGTTCAGGAAGAGGAAGTGATTAAAGGTACCGTTGTTGGTATCACTGATCGCGACGTTATCCTGAACATCGGGTTTAAATCTGATGGTCTGGTGCCGGTATCAGAATTCCGTGACATGCCGGATCTGAAAATCGGTGACGAGGTTGAGGTTTTCATTGAAGACCAGGAAGACCCTAACGGTCAGTTGATCCTGTCTAGAAAGAAAGCCAAAATCGTTAAGGCTTGGGAAAGAATTTATAGCGCGCTTGAGAACGACACTGTTCTTGAAGGTGTTGTGAAGCGCCGTACCAAAGGTGGTTTGATTACTGACCTTTATGGTGTTGAGGCCTTCTTACCAGGTTCACAAATTGACGTGAAACCAATCCGCGACTTCGACATTTATGTTGGTCGTAAGATGGAAGTGAAAGTGGTGAAAATCAACGCCGCTTTTGATAACGTAGTAGTATCGCACAAAGTCCTGATCGAGAAAGATCTGGAGCAGCAGCGCGCCGCCATCCTGAACAACCTGGAAAAAGGTCAGGTTCTGGAAGGTGTGATCAAAAACATGACCAACTTCGGTGTGTTCATCGACCTTGGTGGTGTAGACGGTCTGTTGCACATCACGGATATTTCATGGGGCCGCATCAACCACCCGCAAGAGGTGTTGGAGCTAGACCAGAAGGTAAACGTGGTAGTTCTGGACTTCGACGACGACAAGAAACGTATTTCTTTGGGTATGAAGCAATTGACTGCTCACCCTTGGGATGCCCTTCCAGCCGAAGTAGAAGTTGGCTCACGCGTGAAAGGCAAGATTGTAAACGTAGCCGATTACGGTGCGTTCTTAGAGTTGATGCCAGGCGTAGAAGGTTTGATCCACGTGTCAGAAATGTCATGGTCTCAGCACCTGCGCAACCCACAAGACTTCATCAAACAAGGTGATGAGATTGAGGCTGTTGTGTTGACTATGGACCGTAACGACCGCAAAATGTCTCTGGGCATTAAGCAATTGTCTGAAGATCCTTGGACCAAGCAAGATGTATTGACTAAGTATGCCGTTGGAACTAAGCACACAGGTGTGGTTAGAAACCTGACTAACTTTGGTCTGTTCATTGAGCTGGAAGAAGGTGTAGACGGTTTGGTACACGTATCTGACCTGTCTTGGACCAAGAAAATTAAGCACCCATCTGAGTTTGTGAAAGTTGGTGACAACTTAGACGTAGTAGTTCTGGAACTGGACGCTTCTGCCCGCCGTCTGGCCTTAGGCCATAAGCAACTGGAAGAAAATCCATGGGATACTTTCGCGTCTGTCTTCACTGTAGGTTCTACCCACAAAGCCACCGTATTGGAGAAATCTGACCGTGGTGCCACCCTGGAACTGCCTTACGGTATTGAAGGATTCACTTTCCCTAAAGGCTTGACCAAAGAAGACGGTTCTGCCGTTGAAGCTGGTGAGCAACTTGATTTCAAAGTAACTGAGTTCTCTAAAGATGACCGCAAAATCATCTTGTCTCACACTGCCATTCACACTGCCCAGCCAGAGGATGCCAAGCGTAAGAAATTTGAGAAGAAAGATGCTCCTGCCGCTGGTACTGCCAAAGCAGCTGCTCCTGCCGCCCCTAAGAAAGACGAAGTTCGTTCTACTTTAGGTGACCTGGATGCCCTGTCTGCCTTGAAAGACCAGATGATGGAAAACGAAAAAGAAGCCGGTGAGAAGAAGTTAGCTGCCGCGGCTCAGGCCCGCACTGCTAAACCAGCCGATGCTGAATCTACTGAAGCAGAATCTACTGAAACTGCTGAATAATTTTTGGGTAGGTAACTACCTGTCTATAAGGGAGCCCCTGTTTTACAGGGGCTCTTTTTTTGGTCCTTACCCAAAAAAAGGGCCCTCAGGTTGTGCCAGCATTAAAAGATGTGTATATTTGCATTCCCAATCACGGTAACGTGGCCGAGTGGCTAGGCAGAGCTCTGCAAAAGCTCGTACAGCGGTTCGAATCCGCTCGTTACCTCAACAAAGGAACAAAAACCCGCTTGGAACCACTCCAAAGCGGGTTTTTCGTTTTCAAGGCCTTTTATTGGTAAAGAATTGGTAAACATTTTTCCGTTTACTTTTTCGTCTCCATTTCTGCTTTCTCCCTGTCTCTCTTACACTTGGGTTGTTCGTTTTAAAACGGCCTTCGTAGTTTCCACAGCGTGGTTTTGTGGTAAAACACATATATAGCCGCTGGCTAATCTTTTGAGGTTATTTTTCGTAATCAAACCATCAATTATCAAATTCATGTGAGAAGGATTGGCCTTTGCGTTTGGATTAACATTTTTTGAAAAAGCGTAAGCCTTACCAAGAGTTGTTAACCTACAGGAGAGCCCAAAAAAGAATTTAATACGGCAAGCGCGTGAAAGTTTCTGAACAAGAGAAGAAGCCTAGGCAATCTATAGAATACAAGACCCCCAATGGAACGGTCATAGCCATAGGAGGGAAGGAGAACAAGGGAGAAAGCCCCGAGGAAGAGGACAATCAAGGACGTAACATCAATTTTGAAAAGACTGAAATTCTGGAGCGTTTTCTCCAGGAACTCCACGGGAAAAACCCTTTAATAGTTGTGATCCCCACCGCCTCCGCCGCCCCCGACGAGGTAAGCAAAACCTATGTGGAGGTTTTCAAAAAGCTGAAGGCAAAAAACGTAGAGGTGCTGGATATTAGGTCCAGAGAAGATTCCTGCAAACCGGAGTATCTTAAAGTAATTGAAAAAGCAGCCGGAATCATGTTCACCGGCGGTGACCAGCTGCGCCTCACCTCCATTTTTGGCGGCACTGAAATTATGCGCCTGATAAAGGAACGGTATTACAAGGAAAAGCTGGTGGTGGCGGGAACCAGTGCCGGGGCCGCCGCCATGTCTACCCAAATGATCTACCAAGGCAGAGATGATGCCGGTTTCATCAAAGGAACCGTAAGCATTACCACGGGGCTGGAGCTGTTGAATGATGTAGCCATTGACACGCATTTTATCTCCCGGGGGCGTATTGTGCGTATGTCACAAATGATTGCCACCAACCCCTCTTTTATTGGCATTGGATTAGAAGAAGATACGGGCGTGGTGGTGAAGAAAGGCCGTGAGATGGAAGTAGTAGGGAGCGGGCTGGTAATGGTGGTAGACGGAAGATACAGTACTAACACCAACATTTATGATGTAAAAGAAGGAGTGCCCGTCACCATCAGAGACATGACCGTGCATCTGCTGGGAAAGGGAGATACTTATACAATTGAGGTTTTTTAAAGCAACTCTTAACTATTCACCCTCCTTGGGGTGAAGCCTTTTTATGAAAATCGCGGAATTACGCATCATGCGTGGGCCAAATTACTGGTCAGTTAAACACCCAAAAATTGTAGTGCTCAAACTGGACATGGAAGAATACGCCGGTGTTCTTACCACGCAGTTGCCTGGCTTTGCCGAACGGCTACAGCAGATGTTCCCGGGCATAATTGAACACCGCAGCACCGAAGGCCATGAGGGTGGCTACATGAAACGCGTACAGGAAATTGGGGTGCCGCTGAGTAACGTGTTAGAACACGTGGCCCTGGAACTCCAAACCCTGGGCGGGATGAACTCAGGCTTTGGGCGCAATTACCATGCCCCGCAACCAGGGTTTGAATACGTGGTCTTTTCCTACCAGGAAGAAAAGGCCGGCGAATACGCCGCCCATGCCGCATTGCGCATAGTGCTGGCGCTAGCCAAAAATGAACCCTATGATATTTCACCGGATGTAGACAGGCTGCATGAGATACGCGAAGATGAACACCTGGGCCCTAGTACTTACTCCATTGTCTCAGAGGCCGTAGCCCGGGGCATTCCTTACATCCGGTTAAACAAGAGCTCGCTTATCCAATTAGGGTACGGCGTAAATCAGAAGCGCATTCAGGCTACCATGACCTGCCGTACCGCCTCTTTTGCGGTTGAGATTGCCGGTGATAAAAACGCCACCAAAGAAATGCTCTATGAAGCGGGCGTGCCTGTGCCCAAAGGAGATATCGTGTATGACCTAGCGGAACTCAAACAGGCCGTGAAGGACCTGGGTTTTCCGCTGGTGACCAAGCCCCTGGACGGCAATCACGGCAAAGGAGCGGGGATCAACCTCAAGACCTGGGAAGAGGTCGTGAGCGGCTTTGAAGTGGCCCTGCAGTACTGCAAAGACGAGAAGGCCGTGATTGTGGAGCAATTCATAGAAGGGTATGACTTCCGCTTGCTGGTGGTGAACAAAAAGTTTGTAGCAGCGGCCAAACGCACGCCGGCCATGGTGCTGGGAGACGGCACCTCTACGGTGCAGCAACTCATTGACCAGGTCAACAGTGACCCGCGCAGGGGGGTAGGCCACGAGAAGGTGCTTACCAAAATCACCCTGGACAAAGACACCTATGGCATGCTGGAGAAGATGGGCTACACCCTGGAAAGCGTGCCGGCGGCGGGTGAGGAGCTCTTCCTCAAAAGCACCGCCAACCTCTCCACCGGGGGCACCGCCACTGACGTCACCGACCTCATTGACCCCTACAATGTGCTCATGGCCGAGCGGATTGCTGGTATCATCGGGTTGGATATCTGCGGCATAGACGTGGTTACCTCAGACATCGCTATTCCCTTGCCAGAGGCGCGGGGGGCAGTCATAGAGGTGAACGCGGCGCCCGGTTTCCGGATGCATACATCGCCCACAGAGGGGCTTCCCAGAAACGTGGCCGAACCTGTCATAGACATGCTTTTCCCGGGGCAGTGCCCGTCCCGTATTCCTATTATCGCCATTACCGGTACCAACGGAAAAACCACTACCACGCGCCTTATCGCACACATGGTCAAGTCCAAAGGCTTCAAGGTAGGCTACACCACCACAGACGGCATTTACATCCAGGACAAGATGCTGGAAAAAGGAGATACCACCGGGTCTAAAAGCGCGGAATTTGTGCTGCGAGACCCCACCGTGAACTTTGCTGTGCTGGAGTGCGCACGGGGCGGCATGCTTCGCTCCGGCCTGGGCTTCCGGCAGTGCGATATAGGCATTGTAACCAACGTGGCCGAAGACCACATGGGTCTGCGCGACATCTACACCCTGGAAGACATGGCCCGCGTGAAGGCGGTGGTGCCCAAAAGCGTGAGCAAGAACGGGTACGCCATCCTCAATGCAGATGATGACAACGTGTACGCCATGGCCACTGACGTTGAGTCAAAGGTGGCTTTCTTCAGCATGGATGAAAACAACCCGCGTATTCTCAAGCATGTGGCGCAGGGCGGTCTGGCCGCGGTATTTGAGAACGGCTTTATCTCTATCTTTAAGAACACCTATAAAATACGCGTAGACCGCGTGGCAGACATACCGCTTACCTTTGGGGGCAGGGCCAAATTCAACATTGAGAACGTGCTGGCGGCCACCCTGGCAGGCTATATCTCCCAATTTGAGATCTCTGAGATCAAGACCGCTTTGCGCACCTTTGTGCCCTCGGCGGCCAAGACCCCGGGACGTATGAACCTCTTTAAGTTCCCAACCTTTGAGGTGCTGGTGGATTATGCGCACAACCCCGCGGGCATGAAAGGCATCGCTGAGTTCCTGCAGAATGTAGACGCACGCAAACACGTGGGCGTGGTGGCTGGGGTAGGAGACCGCCGTGATGAGGATATCCTGGAACTAGGGAAACTGTCAGCCTCTATGTTTGATGAGGTCATCATCCGGTCAGACAAAGACCTGCGGGGCCGTTCTGCAGAAGACATCAACAAAATAGTGTTGGAAGGCATTAAGCAGGTAGACCCGGCTAAACCAGTGAAGGTGATCCAGCAGGAAATGATTGCCATTGCCTACGCACTGGAGCACGCCGAGAAAAACTCCTTTATCACCATCTTCTCAGAGGACATTCCGGAAGCCATCAAGCTAATTGAGAATTTCAAAGTAATCCAGGACAGAAGAGTTATGCTGGACTAGTTTATTGAATGATTGATTGAGTGAATGAGTGAATGAAATAAAATTCTATTTATTCTCTCAATCACTCATTCACTCCATAACTCATTATAAAAAGAGCCCCGAAGCATTTCTGTTTCGGGGCTCTTTTTATAAAAACGGGCTTAAAACGCTTATTTCAACGTGAAGGACGTGGTCCCGATCAGGTAGCCTTCAGTATACAATTCTACGGTATGCTTGCCGGTTTTGAAAGGGGCGCCTTTAGAGTAGATGAAGGTAACCTGCTGTTGCGTGTTGTCAAAGACGATATCACGTTTAGCGGTATAGAACTGCTCCTTGCCTTCATACTCAAACGTGCCGGAGCCGGTAGCCAGGTTGTAAAGCGCAGACCCGTCTGGCTCAATCAGACGCATAAGAATCTCTTTGTTCTCTTTGGCGGCTACCTCATTTTTGCCCAACCTGAACGTCAGTTTGATTTTATCTACGCGTTTGGCTTTGTATTCTTCTTCGTCATCGGTTTTCTCCTTGCCGCGGTCGTTCAATATACTCACAGATAGGTTCTGGGCTTCCAGCTTAGACGCCAAAGCTACCTTCTCAGAGAGGGCAGTGTTATTGGTGGAAAGCGTGGTAATAGAATCTGCGAGTTTGTTCTGGGTGGTTTTCAGGCCTTTCACCTCCGTAAACAGTTCTTCGTTATCGGTTTGGAGTTTGGCTACTTCTTCGTCTTTCTTTTTTAGGGCCATTTCCAAGCTCTGCGCCCTTTGCTGGAACCGTTTCTGATCTGCCACGGTGAAGGAACTGTTCCTGAAGGATCTCAACTGGGCAAGGTCACTGTTGATGGCGGCAATTCTGGATTCCAGAGAATCATTGGTGAGGCCCATAGACTTCAGTTCGGCGCTCTGGCGTTCGTAGTCAGATTTCAGGGTCTCGTACACTTTGATCTGGTTTTCCAGTTCGGTGCTCTTTACTTTGATGATCTCCTTCTGCTCCTCGTTCTCCTGGGTTTTCTGCTGCTGCATATAGATCAGGATGCCGTTGATGCTGAGCAAAACAATGATCAGGCCTACAACTAATAGTTTTCGGTTGCTATCCTTCTCAGGGGTACGGTTGTTTTCCTTCTCAAGTGTGTCGTTCGCCATGGCGGGTTTTGGGATGGGTTAATGGAATTTAGGCACTAGCTATTCTTACAAAAATACGGTTCTCCTATTCCTTTGCAAATTATGAGGTAAAATACTTACTTCAGCCCATGAGCCAGGAAGCCAATCTAGACCAAGACTATTGGGAGCAACGGTACCGCCAGCAACAGACCGGGTGGGACGTTGGCGCCATCACGCCGCCCCTTAAAGCCTACGTAGACCAACTGCCAGACAAAAGCCTCAAAATCCTGATTCCGGGCGGTGGAAACGGGTATGAGGCCGAATACCTCCACCTCCAGGGGTTTACCCAGGTGTACCTACTGGACATTGCCGCCGACCCGCTGCGCCATTTCAGGGAGCGGGTGCCGTCCTTTCCGGAAGAGCACCTGCTGCAGAAAGATTTCTTTGCCTTGCAGCACCGTTCCTTTGACCTGCTTTTGGAGCAGACGTTCTTTTGCGCCTTGCCCCGGTCTATGCGTCCCGCCTATGCCCGCCAGGTTTTTGAGGTGCTTAAGCCGGAAGGCAAATTGGCTGGTGTGCTGTTTACCCTGGAGTTTAATGCCCCCGGCCCCCCGTTTGGGGGCAGCGCCCCCGAATACCAGGCCTATTTTGAGCCTTACTTCAGGTTTCTGCATTTTGAGCCCTGCTACAATTCCGTGAAGCCCCGCCAAGGGAGTGAGCTCTTCCTGGAACTGGAAAGAAGGGAACGGCCTCAGTTTATCGCGTAAGATTGCGTACTTTTGGCCTGCGGCTGTTTTGGGCCTGTTTTCAGAAAAACAGCCTCAAAACACTTGTAGCAATTAAGGGAAGCCACATTGGCCCTTCACTTCTTTTTTTCACGCGTACAGTACTAAGTTTACACAGGAAATAACGAGTAAAACGATATGATCATCAGCATTCCTAATTTACAGCATACCACCTCCGGTAACTTCTTTCTCATGGCCGGCCCCTGCGCCATTGAAGGCGAAGAAATGGCCCTGGAGATAGCCGAGCAACTGGTACAGATCTCTGACCGCCTACAGATTCCGTTGATTTTCAAGGGGTCTTACCGCAAGGCCAACCGATCCAGAAAAGACTCTTTCACGGGCATAGGCGATGAGAAAGCGCTTCGCATTCTAGAGAAAGTGGGCAAGACCTTCGGCATTCCTACGGTTACCGATATCCATGAGGCCCATGAGGCAGCCATGGCCGCAGAGTTTGTAGATGTGCTTCAGATTCCTGCGTTTCTTTGCCGCCAGACAGATTTGTTGATTGCCGCCGCCGAGACCGGCAAGGTAGTGAACATTAAGAAAGGCCAATTCCTGTCTGGGGAGTCTATGCGCTTTGCCGTGGAAAAGGTGAAGGAATCTGGCAACGGGAATGTAATCCTCACAGACCGGGGGAACTCCTTCGGGTACTCAGATCTGGTCGTGGATTTCCGTAACATCACCGTTATGCGCGAGAACCAAGTGCCCGTGGTCATGGATGTAACCCATTCACTGCAGCAGCCCAACCAGTCTTCTGGCGTAACCGGTGGCCGGCCCGCCTTGATTGAGACCATTGCCAAGGCTGCCATTGCAGTAGGTGCTGATGGCCTTTTCATTGAAACGCACCCAGACCCAATGTCGGCGCGGTCAGACGGCGCCAATATGCTGCCCTTGGCGCAGCTAGAGGGGCTTATGCGCCGCCTGATCAGGATTAGAGAAGCCATTAAGTTTGAATAGCCATAATGCGTTTCGGGCCTGTTTTTGGTAAAACAGGCCCGAAACGCATTCTTAAAGAAAGTAAGACTAGAAGCGCAGCGTGAAATGCTGCTTGGGTTGGTTCTTTCTAAAGAAGACCAATCCCATATAGAAAAGGTCAACTGTGAGCAGCACCCGCGGGTGCTGCTTTATTTTTTGCCAGGCTTGCTCCATTTCCCCAGACCAATAGATATCATCAAAGATGAACACGCTGCCTTCGTGGGCTTTGGTGAGGCATTCCTCAAAGTACCGGAGCGTAGGCTCAAGACGGTGGTTACCGTCAAAAAATACAAAGTCTACTTTCTCTAACCTTTGCAGCGTCTTGGAAAGGGTCTGGTCCAGATTTCCCTCCACAATCTTTACCTGGTTCAAGCCCAAGGCGTCCAGGTTTTTTCTGGCTTGGGCGGCAATGGCAGGGCAGCCCTCAAAGGTATACAAGTCAGAGTTTTGGTGGGCAAGGCCCAGGTAGGCGCTGGTGAGGCCCAAAGAGGTACCTAACTCCAATATAGTGGCCGGCTGAAAATGGTTGGCCAACCGGAAAAGCAGTTGCCCCAGGCGGGCGGGTTTGGCGGCCGTGCGGGCAATGTCAGCCACCTTTCTTTGGCGGGTAGCGCCCACGTGGGAGCCAGCCCCGAAGTCAGTGACCTCCAGTACGGTTTGGTCCTCTAACAACCGTTGGCGCAGGGCTTCTACCGTGTCATAGGCCGGAAAATGGCCCTTGTGATGGATGATGTGGCAATAGAGATTGAAGACAAAAGGGGAGTGCAAACCATGCGCATTCCCTGAACGCCACCAGAAGGAGGCGTACCTGTAAATCATGGCGGCGTGCTGCAAACCAGAAGTGGGATTAGTTGAGTTTATACGGGATGATAAGGGTGAACTCCGGAATGGTAACCTGAAACTGCTTGCCATCTACTAGCCGTTCCATTAGGTACGTGCCGGCCATCTTGCCAATGCTGGTTTTGAGGTTACAGCCAGAAACGTACTGGTGGCTTTCACCGGGCTCCAGCACGGGCTGCTGGCCTACTACGCCTTCGCCCTCTACTTCCCTTATTTCATTGTTGGAGTCAAAGATATGCCAGTGGCGGCGTAATAACTTTACCGTAAATTCGCTGTTGTTCTGTATGGTGATCTTGTACGCGAAGACAAAGTGCTGCTGGGCCGGACTGGAATAGTCAGGGAGGTAATTTGTCGTGACGTTGACAGTGACTCCTTGGGTGGTTTTCGTATCCATGCGTGCCTTTATTTTGTATACTAGGAACAGGCTTTCTGGCAGATTAGTTTTGCCAGCCGGATTCTTCCCTAAAAATACGCTAAAAACCTTAAAAAAGTATCTCCTCTATGCAGGTAAAAATTGAAAGTAGCTGGCAGAAGGTGCTGGAAGACGAATTCCAGAAGCCTTACTTCCAGGATCTCATCCAATTTGTAAAGTCTGAATATGCCAACACCGAGGTGTACCCACCGGGCAAGCAGATCTTCCACGCCTTTGAAGAATGCCCTTTTGACAAAGTGAGGGTGGTGATTCTAGGGCAGGATCCTTATCACGGGCAGGGCCAGGCTAACGGCCTGGCGTTCTCGGTGGCAGAAGGCATGCGCTCACCCCCGTCCCTGGTTAACATATTCAAAGAGATAGAGGCAGATCTGGGTAAGCCCATTCCCAAGACCGGCAATCTGGAGCGCTGGGCCGAGCAGGGGGTACTACTTTTGAATGCCACCCTTACCGTCCGGGCCCACCAGGCCGGTTCGCACCAAAAGAAAGGGTGGGAGGAGTTCACAGACGCCGTCATCAAGAAAGTGTCTGATAAGAAAGACCACGTGGTGTTCATGCTCTGGGGCGCCTATGCCCAGAAGAAAGGCCTCATCATTGACGAGAAAAAGCACCTGGTTCTAAAAGCTGCGCATCCATCACCCTTCGCCGCTGACAAAGGCTTCTTCGGGACCCGGCACTTCAGCAAGGCCAATGCCTACCTGAAAGCGCATGGGCAACCCGAGATTGACTGGTAGCAGGAATTCTGTTTTGGGCATGTTTTTCTGAAAACAGGCCCAAAACAGAAGTTATTGTAGAACCTTCTGCAGGGAGACAAAGGAATAGCCTCGTTTCTTCAGCTCAGTAAGCAGGGAATCCAGCTGCAGGTAAAATTTATCGGTGCGCTGTGGATCTGTGCCCAGGTGGAGGAAAAGCAGATAACCGTTCAGCCCTTTGGGGCTCTTCTGCTCCCGGTCCAGAATAGAATCCAGAATTACTTGGCTAGACCGGTATTGTTTACCCAGGCTGGGAAAAGTGTAGTCTGCGTGCGACAGCGTGCCTGGGGTATAGTTAACCAGGGTTAGGCCCATTTCCTGCGTCCAGTCGGCTATTTTCTGATTGTACCACTCATAGGGCGGCAGGTAATATGGGGCTTGGGCCTCCTTTATCCCGAAGCGTTCCATCTCAATGTAGTTGGAGAGCAGGTCTACGGTAAATTGCCCTTTGGTGACCAGTAAGGAGTCTCGCTTCTGCCAATCGGCGTACAGTAGGTGTTTGTCTGAGTGCGCCCCCAGGTAGTGCCCGTCCTTTTTCAAGCCTTTGATCACCGTTGCGAAAGCAGGGTTGCGGTAAAAGTCACCGGTAAGAAAGAAGGCCGCCTTTACCCGGTGCTTCTTTAGAGCTTTTCTAATGGACACGTAGCCATCAGCAAACTCATGGCCGGTAAAGACCAGGGTCAGCTGCTTTTTTGTGCTGTCGCCCCTGGTTATGGCCCCCAAGTAGGTACTTACTTTTTTCTGGCACCTCCGGCCTTTCCTTTGCCTTCCATCTGAAGCGCCGACAAAAGGTAACTCAAACTGGCGGTCCCGTCCATGGTAGGTTCGTTGGTGGAGTAATCACCATTGTCATCGTGGTACACCACCAAGTCAGATTGGAAAGGCGCGAACTCATCTGCCTGATGCAGCCGCAAGTACTGCAGGTTTTTATAGATGCTGCCGTACACGGGGCCGTCCACCAAGCCGCCGTCTAACCGGTACTGGTGTAAAGTGGTGAGCGCGGAATGTGGGTCTTTGGGATAGATGCCGTTTTCAGGTAACCCAATGATCATGCTGGTTCCCCAAGGGTTGGCCCCAAAGAGCCAATCGAGCAAAGAAGCCTCCAATTCTACAAACCGGTTGTCATTGGTAAGCTGGCGGTAAAGCTTGGCTTGGGTAGCCAGGCCGGTAACCAGGTTATTGGAGCACCAGATAAAAGGCACGCCCATAAGGAAGGCGTTGCCCTGGCCGCGCTCCTGCACCGCTTCCAGTCCTTTCCGCAGATTAGCGATGAACTCCTGCCTTACCTTGGCATCCTGGGAGGCGCCCAGGTAATAATGGCCCACGTTGATGAAGGGGTACCACTGGTAATGGCGGGCAGTATCCTTGCCTAGCCAAGGGGTAAGGGGTTCCTGGCGTCCAAATTCGGCGGCCTTCTGCAGCAATTCGGGTTTACCCGTGAGTTGGTGCAGTTGCACGGCGGCCAGTTCCATGTCATCTACCCAGTTGTCTTCCTCATAGAAATAAGGAGCCTTGCCGGGGGCCGTTTGGTTTACGCCGGGGCGGGCCAGGCCGAAGGAATAGGCTTGCTGCGCTTTTTCCTGCAATTGGCGGGCATAGGCAGGCATATGGCTAGCCAATACCTGCGCCCCTAACCCAAAGGCTGAGGAGAACTTGCCAGCGGTAGAGGCTACCCCCGTAGAACGGTTCTTGTTTTTAAAGGAGCCTTGCGGCTTGCCGGTCACGGCATACACGGGGCGACCGTTGCCGGGCCCTTTGCCATAGTCTACCAGATCTTTATTGGGAAGGCGGTACCCGGCGTGGTCCCGGTCATCGGCTATTTGGTTGTACATGACGTCTGCCGAGGGATACATTTTCAGGAGCCAGTCCAGGCCCCATTTCGCTTCATCCAGTATGTCTGGGATGCCGTTTTTTCCAGGTAGCCCGTTGGCCTGGAACGCATCACCAAAGGCCTCTGGGTTTTGTTGGTAGGCAA
This sequence comes from Rufibacter soli, assembly GCF_054781795.1. Classification (NCBI taxonomy): domain Bacteria; kingdom Pseudomonadati; phylum Bacteroidota; class Cytophagia; order Cytophagales; family Hymenobacteraceae; genus Rufibacter; species Rufibacter soli. The sequence continues at coordinate 1,449,418 of NZ_BAAGTS010000002.1, forward strand.
AGAGCATTTGGAATGTGGCATTGGCCGAGGTGGTCACATACTGCAGGTAATCACTGGCATCATGCCAGCCACCGGTGGCGTCTACGTAAGAGGAGTCACGGGCGGGGTTAGGGTGGAATACCGCAAAACCGTCTTTGGTATGGCAGGAATCCCGCAGGAAAGGGTTGAAGCCGCAACGCTGCTGGCGCATGTACCGCAAGACAAAATCAGCGGACTGGTCATACACCTTTTGGTCAATTAGGAAGTCTGGGGACCGTGTGCCATTGACTTTGAGGTAGTAGGTGCCTGGTTTGGTAAACCCAGAGAAGTTTAACCTGTAGGTGTGGGTAAATGCTGTGTATGCTCCGTAGGGTTTCACCTTATTGCTTTTATGCACCACCTTGTTGGTGCGGGCATCATGCACACTGAAAGAAGGGGCACCCATATCTTTTTTGGCGGCCAGCACGGCTACCTTGGTGGCGGAGGGCAGATACCCCAATTGGTTAACCCTTATCCAGGAATCTGCTACAGCAGAAGACTGGCTGAAGGAGGGGAACCCGAAGCCAATAGCCAGGACCAGCAGAATTGAATGTAAAACGCGCATAGCATAAACCCATTAGTTGCCGCCAAGTTAACTTTAATCCTGAAGCCAGGAAAGTACCAAAACAAAATAGCCGGCAAGGGCCGGCTATTTTGTTTTGGGTAAAAGCGGGAAGCTGTTTTGGGCCTGTTTTTAGAAAAATAGCCTCAAAACAGGTCCATTAATCAATGGTCTTGAAAATACGGTTCCACCTGATTTTGTTGAAAAGGGTTTCCGTAGGGTCTGCCGACATCCAGATCATTACCGCCTTGCCTACAATATGGTCTGCCGGTACAAATCCCCAGTATCTGGAGTCTTCTGAGTTGTGGCGGTTGTCACCCATCATCCAGTAGTAGTTCTGTTTGAAGGTGTATTGCTTGATTTCCTTTCCGTCAATGAGGATTTTGTCATCGCTTACCTCCACTTTGTCATGTCCTTCGTACTTCCGGATCACCATTTCATAGAAAGGAATGGTTTTGGCATTTATGTCAACGGTCATGCCTTCCTTAGGGATCACGAAGGGCCCGAAGTTATCCTTATTGTACGGGTACATAGAGGGCTTGAACGGGAAGATATCTGCTCTGATTGACCCAATGCTATCTTTGTACAGCACCACTTCCTTAATAAAGTCAAAGGTTTTGAGCTTAGCAGCTGTGGCTGGGGTGGTGTTGATGATGTAGGCTTCGCCCCCGTAGGCGGGTTGCACATCTGTGATGTCGTTTTCCTTAAAGAACTTAGGGTTGATAGGCGTGTTGGCCAATATCCCGTAAGCGTACTGTACTTTGTCTGGTTCGGGCACCAATTTGTCATTGATGTACACCCGCATGTCTTTCATCTGAATTTTATCGCCCGCAATGCCAATACAGCGTTTGATGTAGTTCATTCTAAGGTCGGTGGGGTGACCGGTGTCTGCTGGCCAGTTGAAGACCACCACGTCATTGTTCTTTACCGTGGTAAAACCAGGCAAACGGTAAGACTTCAGTTGAATGGCGTCTGAATAGGAGGGAATGTTAGTGCCCCAGATGGTCTGGTGGGTAAGCGGCACCTGCAATGGGGTGATGGGCGTGCGCGGGCCGTAGTGCAGTTTGCTTACAAACAGATAATCGCCTACCAACAGAGACTTCTCCATGGAGGGGGTAGGGATGGTATAGGCTTCAAAAGTGGCCCACCTGATAAGGGTGGCGGCTACAACGGCAAAGAGAATGGCGTCTCCCCATTCTCTGAAAAAGCCTTTCTTCTTTTTAGGCTTGGATTCTTTCTTGGTCCAAAAACGGATACTCATGCAAGGGTGATTAGAGTTGTAGCAGATCGGTCATCCCAAAAATTCCCTGGCGGCCGGGCAACCACTCGGCGGCCAAAAGGGCGCCTGCGGCAAAACCTTCGCGGGTGTGGGCAACATGGTGCAATTCAAAGGTATCATTTTCTGAGGTGTATTTCACTATATGCGTACCCACCACTTCGCCTTCGCGCTCAGAAACAATGCCCAATAAACCTGGTTCAGAGCTGGCATCGTTGATCCAACCCTGCTTCTCTGGGTATTGCTTTAAAATGCCGTCGGCGATGGTAAGGGCTGTGCCGCTGGGTTTGTCCAGTTTGTGCACATGGTGAATTTCCTTTACCTCTACCCCATAGGCAGGGTACTGCCGCATTTTCTGGGCAATGTACTCATTAAAGTGAAAAAACAAGTTGACCCCCACGCTAAAGTTAGACGCATAGAAAAGGGTACCTTGCAACTGCTGGCATTTCTCCTTTACCTGGCCCAGGTGCTCCAGCCAGCCCGTGGTGCCCACCACCACAGGTATCTTTTTCTCAAAGCAGGTAAGAATGTTGCCCACGGCCGCATCTGGGCTGGTGAACTCAATGGCTACGTCTACCTGGTCTGCGGTATAGGTGGCTAGCTTATCTGCATCCTGCACGGTAAGGGCCCCCACTATTTCATGGCCTTTGGCTACAGCCAACCGCTCAATGGTTTGACCCATTTTGCCGTACCCGATGAGAAGAATGCGCATAGTTTTATTTCAAAGTAAGATGGATGCGGACACCTCCTGCATAGGAAGACGTTCCGGTAAGCGGGTTGAGGGCGGGGGAGAAATGTAAAGAAAGGTCTTCGCTTACGTCAAAGGCCTTGAGGTGGGCGTCTACGTGGGCTTCCAGCACGTTGAGGCCCCAGGCCAGCACGGCCAGAATAATGTCCAGATCACGGTACTTCCGGAAGAAGTCCTTGGAGGAGCGCAGGTTGCGGCTTCCCTGGTCATTGGCGCGGCCTTCCCCGTAGACGTTGTCCTCAGCGTATTTGTCTATGGTTAAAGGGTCACCATCAAATCTAATGCGCAGCGCCTGGGAATAATCCTGGTACTTGCGGTTGTTGTCATAGATGAAATACCCAATCAACCCACCGGTGGCATACACCAGAGGGATTTTCCAGTAGCTTTTGTTGTAGGCCTGGCCCAGGCCGGGCACCACCGCTGAATAGAAGGCAGCTTTGGCAGGGCGGCTCCAGTGACTGAATCCTTTTTGGGCAGTATCTGCCTTGGCCAGGGCCGCCGGAGTGGCGACCTTGACGGAGTCTGGGCCAGCAGTCACTACTTGCGCCTGGCTTTGTGGAGCAGAAGCCAGATAAAGGAAAAGACAGAAAGAAAGAGCCGCCAGCAGCCGCATGTTACGCGTAGTTTAAGATTTCCAGGATCCGGTTCAGTTCATCTACAGAGACAAAGGGAATCTTGATCTCGCCTTTTCCTTCTGCTGATGCCTTGACATGGATACGGGTGCCAAAGTAAGAGGATAGCCTTGATTCAACCCGCTTCACTTCATTCTCAAACGGATGCAAGTCTAGTTTGGTCTGTGGATCTGGTTTTTTGTTGGCCAGGTTCAGGTTACGTACCAACTCCTCTACCTTACGCACAGACAATTCCTCGTTTACAATCTTGCGGTACACCTCCAACTGCTTCTCCACGTCATCAATGTTAATGATGGCGCGGGCATGGCCCATGGAGATAAGGTTGTCCCGGATACCGATCTGGATGTCTGGCGGCAATTTGAGCAGGCGCAGGTAATTGGTCACCGTAGTACGCTTCTTGCCTACGCGGTCGCCTAGTTCCTCTTGCTTTAGGCTACACTCAGACAGCAGGCGCTGGTAGCTGAGGGCAATCTCAATGGCGTTGAGGTTTTCCCGCTGAATGTTCTCAATCAGGGCCATTTCCAGCATCTGCTGGTCATCGGCTTTCCTGATATAGGCTGGAATGGTGTCAAGCCCGGCCAGTTTGGCGGCCTGTAAACGCCGCTCCCCAGAGATCAGCTGGTACGTCTCGGCGTTCAGCTGCCTAACGGTAATGGGCTGGATAATTCCCTGGATGCGGATAGATTCAGCCAGTTCTTCCAGGGCCACTTGGTCAAAGTGGGTACGCGGCTGGAAGGGGTTGGTCTCAATCTGAGATAAAGCTATATCTGCGATGGTGTTAGCAACGTTAAGATGAGTGGGTGTTGATTCTGGTTTTCGGTCATAACTGCCCGAGATAAGCGCATTCAGGCCTCTTCCAAGGCCCCCTTGTTTTTTCTTGGCTGAATTATCAGACATGTACTTCTCCTCTTCTAAAAAATATTACTGGGCAACCGCCACGCCGTTCTTTTCTACAATCTCGCGGGCAAGGTTGAGGTAGCTGATCGCCCCTTTACTTTCGGCGTCATGCAAAATGGCGGGAATCCCAAAGCTGGGCGACTCGCTCAATTTCACGTTACGCGGGATAATGGTATCAAACACCATCTGCTGGAAGTGCATCTTCACTTCCTCTACCACCTGGTTAGACAGGCGCAAACGCACGTCATACATGGTCAGTAACAGGCCCTCAATCTCCAAATCTGGGTTTAGGCGGCTCTGGATGATCTTGATGGTGTTCAACAGCTTTCCTAAACCCTCCAGGGCGAAGTACTCACACTGCACCGGAATAATCACTGAGTCTGCGGCGGTAAGCGAGTTAACTGTGATAAGGCCCAGGGAAGGAGAGCAGTCAATGATAATGAAATCATATTTCTCCTTCAGGGGCACCAGCACCTGTTTCATCTTGTCTTCGCGGTTGGGCAGGTTGATCATCTCAACCTCGGCCCCCACCAGATCAATGTGCGAAGGGATGAGGTCCAGAAAATCAATAGGCGAGGAAAGGATGATGTCCTCCACCTTGATTCCGTCTACCATGCACTCATAGATGCTGTTTTCAATGTCTTTGGGGTCAAACCCTATGCCAGAGGTGGCGTTGGCCTGCGGGTCAGCATCTACCAGCAGGGTCTTAAATTCTAAAGCGGCTAAGCTGGCTGCCAGGTTAATGGCCGAGGTGGTTTTCCCTACCCCGCCTTTCTGGTTGGCAACGGCAATTATTTTTCCCATTCTACAGGTTACAGTTCTAAAGTTTGACCAATCTCCATCAAAATCAACTCCTTCTGCTGGCGCCGGGCTAGTTCCAGCGCCTCCACATGATCAATTTCTATGTACGGGAAGGTGTCATAGTGCATCCCGATAATTTTCTTCACATTCACGTAATTGGCGGCTACCAGGGCATCTTCCACATCCATGGTGAAGTTGTCACCAATGGGCAGCAGCGCAAAATCCAGGTGGAAACGCTCGGCCAGTAGTTTCATGTCCATGTGCAGGGCGGTGTCTCCGGCGTAATAGAAAGACTTCTCAGCACTCTCCACCACAAAACCTGCGGCGGTGCCGGCGTAGGTACCGTCTGGCAAAGAACTGGAGTGGATGGCGTTCACCATTTTCAACGTCCCGAAGGGAAGGTGCACCTTGCCGCCCACGTTCATAGGGTGTACTTTCTTTATGCCTTTTTTCTGGTACCAACTCACAATCTCAAAGGTAGCTACCAGGGTAGCATCAGTTTTCTTAAGAAGGTATTCTGCATCTGCCACGTGGTCTGCGTGCCCGTGCGAGAGCAGTATGTAATCGCATTCTATAGAATCAATGTCTATCTCAGAGGCCAGGGGATTAGGAGTGATGAAAGGGTCAAAGAGAACTTTGGTACCCCCCAGGTCCATGAGAAAACAAGACTGTCCGTAATAAGTAATTTCCATCTGTTATAAGCAAAAGAAAGCGTTTAACCATGAAATATAGCAGAAGCTACTGCAAAGATACGGTAATTTAGAGAGACTTGTAAGCCTGACTTATTAACACTTAGCGGTTATTTATCCCCAATTTGGCCCTTGGTTCAGGCTTGCCCATTGGTTGAGCAAATATGGTTTATCTACTTGATAGCGATCTTTTTAGCCAAAACGTTATAAGCGCTGCAGGCAACCATGGTCAATCGGAAGAAATGGCAGGTTTTGGCTTTCCCTTCTCTAAACGACGGGCCGGCCAGCCTAGTACAATCGTCCTCAAATTCACTACCAGAAAAGCCTCTAGGTTCTGGTATGAGTTACTATGAAACTAAGCCGTAATATGCGTTTTAAGCCTGTTTTCCTAAAAACAGGCTTAAAACGCAAAGTTGGTTGCAAAAAGAAAAATGGGGCAGTAGAAGCCTTCTACTGGTTTAGAGCAAAAGCATGGGAGGTGGAAGGAGAGAACCGGGAACGTCCTTTGAGAAGGTGCCTGGAAAAGGAGATATGGGTGTTTTTATTATGAAGTAAGGAAAGATGTAGAAGGTTTTAAATCGCTGTAAATCAGTTACGATATAAATTTCGTTTGAAAGGTTTGGTGCATAAAAAAGCCCGGTGAAGACCGGGCTTTTTTATGGGTTAATCTAAACTATTTAGCGCCTTTCTTGCGCTGGGCCTCTTGTTCGGCGGCTGCTTTCATGGCGTCCTGAATGCGTTTCTGGAAGCCGCCTTTCGGCTCTTTGCCTTTGTTTTTCTCCTGATAGTCTTCCAGGTTCTTCCGGATCTTTCCTTCGTCTACAAAGTACCGGATCAAGGCTTGCTGCCCAAAGGTGACAATGTTAGACACGAAGTAGTAGAAGCTTAGACCGGCCGGGAAGCTGTTCAACACGAACATGAAGATGATAGGCATCAGGTAGGAGTAGAACTTCATAGGGCCCTGCACCGTGCTCACCTGGTTGTTGGACCACGTGTACAGAATGGTGGAGGCCGTCATAAGCAGCGTGAACATACTCACGTGGTTGCCATAGAACGGAATGGTGAACGGTAGCATGGCAAACACATCATAGGTGCTTAGGTCATGCGCCCACAGGAAGGGTTCCTGCCGCAACTCAATGGAGTTAGGGAAGAAGTTGAACATGGCGAACAGGATAGGCATCTGCAGCAGCATAGGAATACAGCCGCTCATGGGGTTCACGCCCATCTTGGAATACAGGGCCATGGTCTCGGCCTGCGTCTTCTGCATGTCTCCGTCGTGCTTCTCCTTGATAGCATCAATCTCAGGCTTCAACACCTTCATCTTGGCCATAGAGATGTAAGACTTGTACGTAAGCGGGCTTAGGAGCAACTTGATGTAAAGCACCAGCAAGATGATGATGATGCCGTAGGAGCCAATAAAGTCCTCCAGGAAGTCAAATGCCGGGATGATCAGGTATTTGTTAACGTAGGCGAAAATACCCCAGCCCAGTTCCAGGTTGCGGTCAAATTCATCGGTTACCCTTTTCAGGATATCATAGTCGTTAGGCCCGAAGAAGTAGGAGAAATGACCTTTGCCGCTCAAAACATCCTGTACCGGGATGCTCAATTTTGATTGCAGGGTTTTTACCTGAGTCGTGTCCTCGGCGTTGAACTTGCTGGAAACCTCGGCGTTGGCGAAGCCATTATCTGCGATGATAGCGGCCGTAAAGAAGTTCTGCTTGTTCGCCACCCATTTCACCGGCTCTTCCAGTTTCTCTGTTTCAGGGTCTGCCGAGCTTGCCGATAGCTTGTCAAAGCTACCTTCTACCGTGTAGTAGTTGAGGGTGGAGTGGTTGCGGTTCTGCTTGATGTCTTTTTCCAGGCGCTTCAGTTCATCGATCCAGGTAAGAAGCACCGGCTGTTGGGCTACCAGGGCGTCCATGCCCCTGAAGTTAAGCTGGTACCCTACCTGGTAAGAATCATCCTGCAGCGTGTACACCTGTTCAATTGACTGACCAGGGGCAACCTGCGCTACGAATGTTACCGATCTGGCAGGCTTGTCCTTTACAGTAAGGTTGGCCACGGCAGACGGCTGGAAATACAGGTCTGAAAGCTTGATGGTACGACCGGATTTGGTCTGGAACGTGAATTCCTGGCGGCTGCTTTTGGTGTCAAACAACACCAACGGCTTCTGGTCCCAGGTTTTGTAGTTCTTCAATTCTACTTCCTCCACCTTTCCGCCCTTGCTACCCAGCGTTACTTTAAGCTCCTTGTTCTCCAGCACCACGTTCTGGTTCTGGCCGGTAGCCAAAGCCCCAAACTCTCCTAGCTGGGCCGTACGTTGGGCATTGGCCAAGGAGTCATCTGCCGGGGTAGAAGCAACAGACGAAGAATCTGGCGCCATAGAGGCAGCCGAGGTCGCTTTTTTAGTTTCTGGCCCTTTTTGCTCAGGGCCTTTCATGAAGAAAATACTGTAAACCAGTATGATAACGGCAATCAGGCCCATGCCTATTGCGGAATTCCTATCCATAAGTGCTAGTAAGTGGTTATTTGTTTTTGAGTTTTGACTGCGTGATAGCGGCCTTGATGAAGCGCACAAACAGCGGGTGCGGGTTCAACACGGTGCTTTTGAGTTCTGGGTGATATTGGGCGGCCACAAACCAAGGGTGGTTCTGCAACTCAATAATCTCCACCAGTCCGGTGTCTGGGTTAGTACCAGAGGCGATCATGCCGGCCTCGGCAAAAGCCTCCAGGTATTGGTTGTTGAATTCATAGCGGTGACGGTGGCGCTCAGAGATGTGGGCCCGGCCATACGCCTGAAACGCTTTGGAGCCTTTCTTCAAGTCGCACTGGTAGGCGCCCAGACGCATGGTGCCGCCTTTCTGGGTCACGCTCTTCTGTTCCTCCATCATGTCAATAACAGGGTGGGGGGTGGCAGGGTTCATCTCAGTAGAGGCGGCGTCTTTGAGGCCCAGCACGTTGCGGGCAAACTCTACGGCCGCCGTCTGCATGCCCAGGCAAATCCCGAAGAACGGAATCTGGCTTTCCCGCACGTAGCGAATGGCCTCCAGCTTTCCTTCAAAGCCGCGTTCACCAAAGCCAGGGGCTACCAACACGCCATCCAAGCCTTGCAGGTGCATGTGCACGTTTTCCGCGGAAATGAATTCAGACTGAATGAACTTAAGATGGACTTTGCACTCATTAAAGGCCCCTGCGTGGATGAAGGATTCAATAATGGATTTATAGGCGTCTGGCAGTTCCACGTATTTTCCTACCAGGGCAATGTGTACTTCCTCGGTAGGGTTTTTAAGACGGCCCAGGAATTCCTTCCAGGTATCCAGGTTGATTTCCTGGCGGCTGGTCAGTTTCAGTTTTTTGATCACGCGCTCATCCAGCTTCTCTTTTTTCATGAGCAGCGGCACGTCATAGATGGTCTCGGCGTCCAGGGACTCAATCACCGAGTTGGTGGACACGTTACAGAAAAGGGCAATTTTCTTGCGCATTTCCGCCGGAATGGCGTACTCAGAGCGGCATACCAGAATGTCTGGCTGCACACCCGCCTCAGAAAGGGCCTTTACAGAGTGTTGGGTAGGTTTGGTTTTCAACTCGCCGGCCGCCTTCAAATAGGGAAGCAGGGTCAGGTGAATCACCACGGTGTCATTGGGGTTCAGGTCCCAGCGTAGCTGGCGCACGGCCTCAATAAACGGCAAAGATTCAATATCACCCACGCAACCACCAATCTCAGTGATCACCACGTCAAACTCGCCAGACTCGCCCAATAGGAGCATGCGGCGCTTAATCTCATCAGTAATGTGGGGAACCACCTGCACGGTCTTGCCCAAGTAAGCACCCTGGCGTTCCTGGGTGATCACGTTGTGGTAAATACGGCCGGTGGTGACGTTGTTTGCCTGGGAGGTTGGGGTGTTCAGGAAGCGCTCATAATGGCCCAGGTCCAGGTCCGTCTCAGCGCCGTCTTCGGTCACATAGCATTCGCCGTGCTCATAGGGGTTGAGCGTGCCGGGGTCAATGTTAATGTAAGGATCAAATTTCTGGATAGTGACCGAGAAGCCCCTCGCCTGCAGAAGTTTAGCCAAAGAAGCAGAGATTATGCCTTTCCCTAATGAGGAAGTCACGCCCCCTGTAACGAAGATGTATTTAGCAGAAGCCATAAGTAGTGTTTGTCTTATGGACTGCAAAGTTACTGTAAATAATGAGAACGGCCGGGAAAATGTTTGGAAGCCATTCCCACATTGGCATCCTGCAGAGGGCAAAATGCGTTTCAGGGCCGTTTTTGCAAAAATAGCCCTGAAACAGAAGTTGGTACTTTTATTTGCCGGGTGAAATGGAGGTCAGCATGATCAGGCCTAATAGCCCAACCGCGCCTCCAATGGCTACTTTCCCCAATTTCTTTTTGTGTGCCTGGCTTCGGAAGCCTTTGTAGTAGTAGGGGTTGGAAAGCAACTGATGGTCAGGTACGTCATTCAAGGTGATCTTAGGCGGGACCGCGGCAATTACAACAACGGCAGGGAAAAACAAGAAGCCGGTTAGGGCAGCCCCCGTAATGGCTTTATTGCCGGTATAGGACCTTCTGGCATCAAGGCGGCCCAGTTGAACCAACTCAGCGGGAGACCGTTCTACGGCAGCCGGACTTATTTCCTCTACTTGGTCCTGCAGCAATTCCTTTGCACCATTGGCGTATTTTACCATAAACACATCCTGGCGGGCCAGGGAAAAGAGGCTATCGGCAAACAAGTCGGGCTGCTTATATAAAACGCGGGTGGGGTTGATCTCTATTACTTTGGCCTTAATTTCCTCTCCTGAGGTTTTGTAGATGATATCCTGCGCCAGGGCAGACAGGCTGCCGGCGAATAGCAGGGCAATTAAAAGGGCGTAGCTTAATTTCATGGCGTTAGTAATGGCTAGATTATAGTTTTCTGGAGTTGAAGCCAAAGAGCAAGCTAAACCGCATGCCGCCATTGCCGGGCACCACCGCAAAGTTCACCGGGAAGTTGACGCCCTCAGACTGGAAGTTGGTGCCCACCGCAAAGACCAGCCCGGCTCCGGCCGGCGATACGTTAGGGCCTACCCCAAACTCAAAGCCTTTGGAGCCCCGCAGGCCAATCAAGGCATTTAGGCTGGGTAAAAATTCGCCCTGCTCCAGGCCGCCAATAAGGGGCACAAATTCTACCAAGCCAGACAGGCCATTGCCGGTGGTAAAGATCCTGGTCTCAAACTGCCAGCCAAACTGCGTGATAAATGGGCTTATGCCTATTTCCTCTTTGGCTTTATCGGCTACGCCGCCAGACAATATGGTGAACCCAAGTCTGGGGCCGCCCAGTTTTACCGCAGTCTGCAGGGCAATGCTTTCCTCATCTGTGGCAGCGCCCGGTCTTCCGGTGGCCTGGTAGGCGGGGGTGTTGGTGATAGGGGCATTAAAGGTTTCCTTGGTGCCGTTGGCGTATTTGATCATGAACACGTCTCTTTTTAAGAGTGAGATGGTAGGGCCTTCCTGGTAATCAAAGCGCTTATACTTGATTTCATTTGGGGTTAGCTCCAGGATTTTAGCGCTAATCTCGTCGCCGTTCCTTTTAATAATGATGTCCTGTGCCTGGCTAATCTGCCATACCATTAAGCAAAAAAAGAGGAGTAATAAGTTTTTCATATTGGGTTTGTTTTAGTGTGTTTGACTTTACTTATATAAAGATAGGATTGGCCTTTTGGCGAAACATATTAACTTTGGTAAATACTTACTTTTAAAAAGGGATTTGCAAGTATTTAAGTTACTGATAGATAATTAAATACAGGTTGTAAAACTTACTTTTTAAATGGAGTCTCCACATGCCAGAAAGCCCTAAAACCTAGCCTTATGGATGATTTAAAAGTCACCATTCATACTTTCTCCCCGGAAGACACTAAGGAGTTCACGCTGTTTATCCAGCGAAACAAGAAAAAGAAGGACCGGAAGGATTTTGAGTTGTTTAAGTTGTTGCAGCAGAAACAGGTACTTTCCGGGCAGCAGATCATGGAGCGGCTTTACCCAGGCGAGCCCAACCCCTCTGCGTATTATGCGCTGCGCAAGCGGCTCATGCAGCACCTCACCGATTTCATTGTGCTCAAGCAGATGGACGAGGACCCCACCGCCGGCTCTACCATTATGGGTCAGTTGTCCATGGCGCGATACCTGTTAGAGGTGGGGGCGGAGCGGCTGGCCTGGAACACCCTCAGGAAAGCCGAACGTCTGGCCTCGGAAAATGAGCAGTTCGGGCTGTTGAATACTATCTACAACCTACAGGTAGAACGCGCCGACAGCGAATTTGCCAGCGACCTGGATGAAATTATTAGGAGACGGAATCTAAATAAGGAGGCCGCCGAGGAAGAGGAACGGGCCAACATTGCCAGCAGCCTGATTTACCGCCGCCTGAACCAGTCCCGGGGGCAGGGCCGTAACCTGCAGTTTGATGCCGTGGTACAGGCGGTCTTACAGGAATACGGCCTTACCCAAGCGGTTAGTCAGCGCCCCGCGCTTTTCTTTAAACTTATGGCCATCACCAGGACCGCCGTGCTGGCCCGCCGCGATTTTTTCTCTTTTGAGCCCTTTATCATAGAGCAATACCAGGCCATGGCCGCCAGTCCGGGGTTTTCGCTGGCGCATCAGTTCTATAAGATACAACTGCTCTATATGATAGCGCACGTGCTCTATCGCAACCGCAAGTTCAGCCAGTCCAACACCTACCTGGAAGAACTTCACCAAACCCTGCAGGGGCCGGCCAAAAACTATTTTACCGTTTTCTACCCCAAGTACCTGTTCTTGAAGACCGCCAATGACGCCTTTCTGAATAACCTGGCCCAGAGTGTGCAATTGCTGGAAAATTTGCTGAGACCGAACAAGATCACCTTGCCGCCCAAGGAATTCCTGACGGCGCGCCTGGGGCTCAGTTTCCTGTATTTCGCGCAGGACGCCTATTCCAAGGCCAACAACTGCCTATTGCAGATCAACCACTCAGACAAATGGTGTGAACGGATCATGGGCCGCGAATGGGTCTTGAAGAAGAAGATGGGGGAGTTGATTATCCAGTATGAGATTGGGAACCTGGACCTGGCCTTGGATTGGGTAAAGGCGCTGGAGCGATCCTTTGAAGATTTGCTGTGCCAGGAGGTCTACAAAAACGCCCGCTCTTTTCTGCAGTTGATCAGTTTCCTTATTCTGCAACCTAACATGGCTACCCGCAAAGATTTCTTTCAGCAGGTAGAAGAATCCTTGGACTTTGTGCCCCCGGAACATGAAGACCTGCAAGCCATGAGTTTCTATGCCTGGTTAAAATCAAAGATGCTGGGGCGTAAGTATTATGAGGTATTGCTGGAACTGGCGCACGCGGCCTAAAAAAAGCCAGTGGCCTGGATTTTCTGTTTCGGGGCTGTTTTTTGAAAAACGGCCCCGAAACAGAAATTACCTATCCTTTATATTCTGTAATGGCCTGAAGGATGGTTTGAACCATCTCCTCCGTCAGGTCCAGGTGCGTGACCAACCTGATCTGCTGCGGCCCAAAGGCACTGGCCAAAATGCCAAACCCGGCCAGGTACTGCAGGAATTCAGTATCCTTTACCTGCGGGGCCAGCCTGAAAATAACAATGTTGGTTTCTACGGGCATCACGGCTTCCACGTAACTTGCTTGTTGTAAAGCTGCCCCTATCTGAGCGGCGCGGTCATGGTCCTGCTGCAGGCGCGTCACATTATTCTGGAGCGCATAAAGTCCGGCTGCGGCCAGATAGCCCGCCTGGCGCCAACCGCCGCCTAATACTTTGCGCACCCGCTTGGCTTGCTCTATCAGGTTTTTAGGGCCTAGCAGCAATGAACCCACCGGCGCACCCAGGCCTTTGGAAAGGCACACCGAGATGGTGTCAAAATAGCGGCCGTAGGCTTTGGCGTCATCGCCTGAAGCCACCAGGGCGTTGAAGACCCGGGCCCCGTCCAGGTGCAGGGCCAGGTTGTTTTGCTTGCAAACCGCAGAAATGGCCGCAATCTCCTCTATAGTATAATAAGCCCCACCGCCTTTATTACAGGTGTTTTCCAGGGAAACCAGCCGGGTAATAGGGAAGTGGATATTGTCTGGGTTAATGCCGGCTTCCACCAGCTGGGGCGTGATCTTACCCCGTACCCCATCAATTAAGTGCACAGAGGCCGCCGAGTTAAACGCGATGCCACCCCCTTCATATACATAGATATGGCTAGTGCGGTCACAGATCACCTCCGTGAGGGGCTGGGTGTGTAGTTTAATGGCAATTTGGTTGGTCATGGTGCCGGAAGGGCAGAAGAGCCCGGCATCCATCCCAAAGAGAGACGCCCCATACACCTGTAACTCATTGACCGTGGGGTCTTCCCCGTACACGTCATCACCTACCGGGGCCTTGAACATGGCCTCCAACATGGCGGGCGTAGGTTTGGTAACAGTATCGCTTCTTAGGTCTATATAAGGTTTCATGTGTTTTTTTAAGCTGAGATATTGAGAATGTAAAAGTAATAACTTACTTTTGCGATTCAATTTTAAATATTGACCGATGGCAGTTACTAGATTAAAAAGAAAAGACCGCAAGAATAAAGCAAGACAAAACAACAAGCAACGCGTTATTAAGCAATTGTTGTCTACTCCGGTTATTAAGAACGTAGATATTGAAGAGCTGAAGGCTCGCTTCACTACTTCTGCTCCAGCCGCTACCAGCGCTGCGACAGCCGCTGAGTAATTCTGCGTTTTTCGTTCGCCTACTGCCTTTCGGCAAACTGTACGCGATTACTCCAATTACCCCATAGTTGAAAGTGTAGCCAGAACTGGTTACACTTTTTTTATGCCCTTTTGCCTAGCTCAATGGCCTGCAGGTGCTGCACCTTGCCCTCGTTTACCTCAAACCGGAGCATTGTGCGCATAATATGGAACCCATGCTTTCCGGCCGCGCCGGGGTTCAGGTGCAGCAGGTTGCCGTGCTTGGGGTCTTGCATGACTTTTAGAATGTGGGAGTGGCCACAGATAAACAGGCCAGGCGGGTTGGCCTTAACCATCTCTCTTACCTCTGGCGCGTACTTGCCGGGGTAACCCCCAATGTGGGTCATGAGCACGTCCAGTCCCTCTACGGTAAACCGAAGGTTCTTAGGATGGAGCGCCCGCACGTCTGGCCCGTCAATGTTCCCATACACGCCGCGCAATGGAGCCACCGCGGCCAGCCGCTCTGAAACAGCCGCCACGCCAAAATCACCGGCATGCCAGATCTCGTCACATCCTTTCAAATGCGCCAGAATTCGGTCATCCAGGTAACTATGGGTGTCTGAGAGCAGGCCTATTTTCATAATGAGAGATGGAGTGATTGAATGAGTGAGAGAATGAAAAATTTTAAAGTAAGAAGTAGTACGAAAAGGAAAGCGTTTTGAGTCTGTTTTCGGGAAAATAGCCTCAAAACGCTTTGTCCTTCATTCCTTCAACATACCATTTAACCATTCACTCATTCACTCATTCACTCATTCACTCCATCACTCATTAAATTACTTCCCCCAGGTCTCAGGTGACTGGCGCCATTGTTCCAGGGTAGCGATAGCATCCTTCGAAATGTAGCCTTGTTGGGCAGCGGTTTCTAAGAGGGCGTTATAGTTGCTAAGGCATACGGTGGGAATGTTGGCGGCGGCAAAATTGGCGTCAGCCTGGCTAAAGCCATAGGTGAAAATGGCGGCCATGCCAATAACTTCCCCGCCGGCAGACTGCACGGCTTTGGCGGCCTTTAAAGAGGAGCCTCCGGTAGATACCAGGTCTTCAATAAGCACTATGCGCTGGCCTTTTTCCAGTTTTCCTTCAATTTGATTTCCCATTCCATGGCTTTTTGGCTCAGGACGGACGTATAAATACGGCAAGTCCAAAAGGTCTGCCACCAAGGCACCCTGGGCAATGCCGGCAGTGGCCACGCCGGCAATGGCTTGCACACCTTCAAAATGCGCTTTTACGGCCTGGGCCAGGGCTTTTTTAATAAAGGAACGAATATGCGGATAAGAGAGCGTGACGCGGTTATCGCAGTAAATAGGGGAGTTCCAGCCGGAGCTCCAGAGGAAAGGTTGCTCCGGACGAAGCTGAACGGCCTGGGTTTCCAGGAGGTAAGCCGCAATCTGGGCGGCGGTTTCTGTATGTGGCATGGGCGAAAATACGCAAATAGTCCGTATCTTTTCGCAGTGGGAGCACCTTGTGCCATCTGAAATTTCTTTCTTATTTTGTATCTGTTTACGCTTCCTACATTAGCGCCTACTTCATGAATGTCTTTATCAACGACATCCCACTGATTATTAAAAAAAGCAGTGAAAAGATCTTTAAGCACAAATATGATTTGGTGCTCGGTAAAGATGACCAGTTTACGTCAAAGGACTTGGTGGGCGATGTGCTCTTCAAAGACGTAGATTCTGGGCTTGTAGACCGGTTGGCGCGCCTTATGGAAGTGAAAAAGCTGAAGAAGCTGGAATCGCTTACCCTGGTCACCGATAAGAAGAAGAAGCTCATTGAGCACCTCAAAGACCAGTTCAAGATCATTAAAGCCGCTGGCGGCCTGGTCATTAAAGACGGGAAAATCCTGATGATCTACCGCTTGGGCATGTGGGATTTACCCAAAGGGAAAATCAAGAAAACCGAGGAAACCCGCCTGGGCGCCCTCAGGGAGGTGGAAGAGGAGTGCAATATCAAAGTGGCCATTACCGGTGAGTTGCCCAACACCTGGCATTCCTATGCCTACAAAGGCAACAAAATCCTGAAGAAGACCAATTGGTACACCATGCAATGCCTGGACGACTCCCTAATGAAACCGCAGGCCGAAGAATACATTGAGGAAGTGCGCTTCATGACCCCAGATGAGGTGCTGGAAGTGCTTCCTGAATCTTATGCCTCCATCCAATTCATCATCCGGGATTATTTGAAGGCAGTGAAGAAAGGTGGAAAGGGATAAAATCCTGCACGTTGCCCCCAAAGCGGTGAATCTCTCTTATAATAGAGGAGTTGATGGCCGCCAGGCTGGGCGAGGTGATTAGGAAAACCGTTTCCAGGTCTGGGTTCACGTGCCGGTTTGCCTGGGCAATGGTGTTCTCATACTCAAAGTCGGTGGTGTTTCTAAGACCCCTCAATAAGAACCGGGCGCCTACTTCTTTGGCGAAGTCGGCGGTGAGGCCTTTGTAGGCCTGCACCCATACTTTGGGATTATCTTTGAACACATCCTCAATAATCTCTACCATGTCTGGCACTGGAAAATAGCGGTTCTTGCTGCTGTTGTTTCCTATGGAAATGATAATGTTGTCAAAGAGTTCGCAGCCCCGCTGCACTACGTCATAATGGCCGTTGGTGAATGGGTCAAATGAACCTGGGAAAAGGGCAATGCGCTTCATGGGGTAGGGTGCCAATTTATTTCTGAAAAGGAACAGGACCCTAAGTTGCTGAAAAATTTCTTTTCCTGATTGGTTTCTACTTTATTTAAAAGCCATAAATCCTGTTTCAGGGCCGTTTTTCAGAAAACAGCCCTGAAACAGGATTTCCTTTTTTTGTACTGCCAGAGATTGAGCCTTTTACTTTTTCTGGGCTACCTCTGGAGGGCAAGTTGGTGAGAGATGCGTTGTCTAGGAAAGAGAGATTGTGTTTTGGGGCTGTTTTGGCCAAATCATGCTGGAAACGTCTTTTTCAAAAGATCTGGTTTCTAATACCTAGGCCATTAAATGAAAGACCTTTAATGGGTAGGCGCCAATTCCTCTGGTTCACTCACGGGGGCCACTAGCCTGAACCCATTGCCGTGCACGTTCACAATCTCCACCCGTGGGTCTCCTTTCAGGTATTTGCGCAGCTTGGTGACAAACACATCCATGCTGCGGGCGGTGAAATAGTTGTCTTCTTTCCAGATTTTGCTCAGGGCGGCCTCTCTGGGCAGCACGTCATTAAGGTGTTGGCAGAGCATGAGCAAAAGCTCAGATTCCTTAGGCGATAGTTTCTGGTCCTGATCGCCCAGGGTGATATGCCGGGTTCTGGGGTTGAACACGTAATGGCCCAGGTGGTATTCGGGCACTTCAGGCTTTTCAGGAGAATGCTGGGTGGCCTTGCGGTGCAAGATGGCTTTGAGTTTGTACAGCAGAATCTCTGAGTCAAACGGCTTGGTGATATAGTCGTCGGCCCCAATCTTAAAGCCCTCCAGCATGTCGGCCTTCATGGCTTTGGCGGTCAGGAAAATGACGGGCATGTCTGGTTCTGCCTTCTTGATATCCTCTGCCAGGGAAAACCCGTCTTTGAGCGGCATCATTACATCTAGAATACAGACATCAAACGGAGCTTTCTGAAACATGCGCAACCCCTGCATCCCATCTGTGCACAGCGTTACGTCATAGTCATGGAGCTCCAGGTAGTCTTTCAAGACCATCCCGAAGTTGGGGTCATCTTCTACCAACAGAAGGCGCGTGTTATGTTGTGCACTCATAGTTTTTAGGATTACAGGGTGAGGTTTATGCGGTGTCTCTGTCATGGAAGCCACAAGGTGAACCTGCTGCCTTTGCCAAGCTCACTGCGGAGGTGAATGGTGCCTGAGTGGGCTTCTACCATGGTTTTGACATAGCTTAACCCTAACCCGAAGCCCTTTACATTGTGAATGTTACCGGTAGGTACCCGATAGAATTTCTCAAACACCTTTTTCTGCGCCTCTCTGGACATACCAGTTCCCTGGTCTTCCACAGAAATGTGCAGCCCTTTTGGGGTAGCGGCGGTTTGAATGGTGATTTTGGGGGCGTTGGGGGAGTATTTGTTAGCATTGTCCAGCAGGTTGCCAATCATGTTAACCAGGTGCGACGGGTCTGCTACTATGATAGGATTGCTGGCGTTTAATTTTAGGTCCAGCTGGCCCTGCCGTTTTTCAATGTGCAACTGAAAGGGCTCTACGGCCTTCTGGATCAATTGGTGTACATCTACCTGCTCTAAAGCCAGTTCCAGGTTCTGGCGTTCCAGTTGGGCGGTCTGCAGTACTTTCTCCACCTGCTGGTGCATGCGCTTGTTTTCATCTTTGATGATGCGGGCGTAATAATTGACCCGCGCGTCATCTGCCCGCACTTTGGGGTTTACGAGCGCATCCAGGGCTAGGGAAATTGTGGCAATGGGCGTCTTGAACTCATGGGTCATATTATTGATGAAATCATTCTTGATTTCAGAGGTTTTTTTCTGCCTGATAATGGTGTACAATGTAACCGAGAAGGTGAGCAGAATGATAAGTGTAAAGACCAATGACATAGCAGAGGGTAACCACAGGCTTTGCCAGACATACAGCTGGCGCCCCGGGAAGTTGACCTGCAGGTAACTGGGCGCCGTCAGGATGTCATTGGGGAAAAGGCGAACCGTGTATTCATTGCCGGGCAAGTGCCCGGAAGGCGGGGTAGGCACAAAGGAAGCGGTAAGCATAATGTGTTCCCTGGCTTTTCCGGCAGCCGTCTGCAACATGAAGCGGTAGGGCAAGGTGATGCCCCGGTCCCGAAGTTCGGCAGAGAGCATTTCCTGTAACTGCAACTGGTGCAACCGCTCCTGCAGCGGCTTTTCTTTGCGTACATATTCCACGGCCATCTGCTGCATGACCTGGTTCAGGTGCTGGGCTTTGGTCTCTGCTTTGAGATGCAGTTCTTTCTCTACCCTTGCCCGTTTGGCAGGGGGCATCAAAGGCGCAGGAGGGGCCGGAAGGGGGGCGGGCACGGTGGTCACAAAAATCCTTTCCGGGGATGGGGGAGGACTCACCAAGATATTACGGCCACCCACATTTGTATAATAGCGCACCACCTCCGTGATGGAGTCATTAGAGAAGGAGATGGCCTGCTGCTGGGCCCGGCGTACCATTGAATCTGTTACCACCCGCAGGGACTTCCCTTTTAGGCTAATGGCTTTAACAGACGGTGAACCTGTTATGCGCACCACCTCAAACCTTTGACCGGCGGCCAGGGAGTCTGTTGGTAAGTTCTGGGCCCAGGCCGAATCTAGAGAAGCCCTATGAAAGAGGCGCGCGCGCCCTTTTTTTGCCAGAGAATCTGCCTGCTTTGCCTGCGAGGCCAATATGTTCCAGACCACCAGGGAGTCTGTTGTTCCTTTTCCAAATACCTCCACCGTTTTTGCGGGGGAGCCAGAAGCCTGCGCGGTAGAAACCCAATAAGAATCCCTTCTACTGCCTTGGCCTTTTTCAAGGGTGATGGTCCCCACGCTGGGCCTTCTGTCGATCGACGCCAGGCTCCTATTTTCAGCAGGCACCTCCCTAGGAAAGTTTTTTGGCTCCGGACGGCTTACTGTTATTACAGTAGCCCGGTCACTTGTTAAGTTGTTGTGTGGTTTTGCTGTTTTGGCAAAGGTGGCAGGTGGTGTAGCAATAGTGGGAGACAAGGCGGCGGCCCTAAGCTGGGGAGCCTCTTCTTTCAGGAACTGTACGGCCTCCTGCCTTTCTAGTTTGCTTACCACCTTGTGGAGGGCCTCCTGTACATTCCGGTCAAAAACCTGCTCCTCCATTTTTACGGCATGGTGGATCCAGTAGACCTGAAAGCCTATCAACCCCACCAGGGAAATACTCATGAGGGCTATGACCAGAATAAGCGTTTTCTTTCTCATCTTAACAAAGATAAAGGCTCCGGTAAGCGGAATCTTTACTTTAACTTTTTATTAACAAACTTTAACCAAGCCTTAACCTTACTTTGGCTCAATACCCGGTAATATTGTGTTCTACCTTTTAAGTATTAGCTAAGTTAAATTATTTATGAGAAAAAACCTATACAAAACCCTAAAAGTTCCTTTCTTAGGTATTTTAAGTTTGTGGGCTTGCACTTTTCAGGTAAAGGCGCAGAGAACTGGTCAAGGAAGTAAAACTACCCGGCAAGCCAAGGTAAAGATAGTGCGGGCCGTAGATGGTCAACAATATGTGTTAGACACCACCTTTACGCTGGCGGAGGGGCAAGCAGTAGAGCAGGTGATTAAGAAAATGCAGGAAAGCAATCCAGAGTTTAAAGACCTAGGGTTCAAGCTGCTGGAAAGCCAGAGGCTAAGTGGTACCCAAGGAATGAAAATAGTTGTCCTTCCCAGTGCGGCCGCGTCAGATTCTTTGAAGGGTAGGATATTCAGGACCATCACCTCTGATTCCCTTTTCATTAGAAGGGCAGGGGCACAGCAATTTAAAGCGATTACCTTTTCCGGCGAGGCCATCAAAGAGCTGAAAGGAAAAGAAGGAACCGGGGAAAAACGGGCCATTACTATTTACAGAACCCTGGCAGGAGACTCTCTTTCACATAACGCCCGGGTATTCCGGATAGACAGCACCATGAACCTCAGGGTAGACTCCCTGCTTCTGAAAAACGGCATTAGAATAGATAAAAACGGGAACAACCGGGAGATAAGGGTGATCAGGATAAAGGAGGGGGCGAATGGAGCCCATTTCCAGGATGGGAACTTTGAATTAATCAAACCCAGCATAGATGGGGCTGACCAGATCTTTATCCTGAGAAAGGGCAACGCCAGCCTTACAGGCAAGAAAAGCAAAACACTTAAAGCCGAAAGCAAAAGCGATAAGAAAAGTGCCGAAACCATTTCCAGCCTGAACCTTCAGTTTTCGCCCAACCCTACCAGCGGAGCGGTGCAACTAAGTTTTAATGCGCAGAAAAAAGCCAAAGCGCAGCTGCGGGTAGTAGACGGTCAGGGCTTAACCAGGTATGAGGAAGACTTAGGCATGGTGCAGGGTGCTTTCTCCAAACAGCTGAATCTGAGTGCGTACGGGCCAGGTGTTTATGTAGTACAAGTAGTGGTGGGCAAAGTAGCCCAATCAGGGAAAATAGTAGTGCAGTAGGTATCCACTTAGTGGAGTATGCAAGGGCCTGAAAAGAAATTTTCAGGCCCTTGCGCGTTTTGTTAGTATCTTCCCATTACGCTCATTTCGTACATACTCCTATGCTAGCTCCTTTGTCTTTCTTGGCCCGGATTTTTAGGCTCTTATTACCTGGGCTGCTTCTGCTTTTAGGCAGTATGGCTCAGGGTTGGGCGCAGGCTCCTCAAAAAGAAGAGCACCCATGTGCCGTGACCAGAACCACTTCTCCTTCACTGTTGCTGGCAGATGGCATTACCTCATTGGGGCACCGGGACCTGATGCGGCAGTATGACCTGCATTGGTATAAACTAGACCTCCAGCTGGAGAATACCTCTTTAAACGTGGCCGGAAACGTGGTATTAGTGGCTTCTTCGCAGATTAATGCACTTTCACAGTTTGGTTTTGAGCTGCATCCCAACTTCACCATTGAGCAGGTATTGGTAGATGGGTTGCTGTGTAGTGTTAGGCGCTCAGGTAGTGAGGTGGTGGCAGACCTTCCGGTGGCAATTGGGCTAAAACAAAAGTTCAAGGTGCAGGTATTCTATGCGGGTAAGGCTCCCTCAGGGGCGAGTGCCGCTATAGGCAATGGCTACAATACAACTAAAATCCCGGAAGGGTCTTTTTCCTGGAGTTTGAGTGAGCCCTTTGCCGCCTCAGAGTGGTTTCCGGTAAAGCAATTGCTGGAAGACAAAGCCGACTCTTTAGACGTTTGGGTTACTACCGCTACCTCCAACAAGGTGGGGTCTAATGGGCTTATCCAACGGGTAACTCCCATGGGCAATCAATTGCACCGGTATGAGTGGAAGTCTACCTATCCCATTGCTTATTACCTTATTTCGGTGGCGTTAGGGCCCTATGAGGAGTATTCCTACCCCGTGCCATTGCCCGGGGTGCCGCAACCTATGTTGTTCCAGAACTACATTTACCCTCAGTCGCTTTCTTCGGTAAAGGCTGGTATTGACAACACTGCCTCCTTTCTCCAGGTTTTTTCTGAGCATTTTGGCCTGTACCCGTTCTACAAAGAGAAATACGGGCATAGTATGGCACCCATAGGCGGCGGCATGGAGCACCAGACCATGACCACCCTATCTAGCTTTGGGTTTACGCTTACGGCTCATGAATTGGCCCACCAATGGTGGGGAGATGAAGTTACCTGCGCCGACTGGAGCCATATCTGGCTGAATGAAGGGTTTGCCACTTACAGTGAGTACCTGGCCTTGGAGAAATTGCGGCCTTTAGAAAAAAAAGGGTGGCTGGTAGGAGTGCGATCCAGTGCTGCTTCCGTTGAAAACGGGATGGTCTTTGTAAAAGACAGCACCTCGGTTTCGCGGATTTTCAGTTCAGCCTTGACTTATAGGAAAGGAGCCATGGTGCTGCATATGTTACGGCATGCGGTAGGGAGTGATGCGCTATTCTTTAAAATCCTGCAGGCCTATAGAAAAGAGTACCAATACAAAGTAGCTACCACCCGCGATTTTCAGAAAATAGTGGAACGGGAAACCGGCAAACCCTACAAATACTTTTTTGACCAGTGGGTATATGGGGAAGGCCTACCTGTTTTAAATGTGGCCTATGCCCAACGCGGCGACAGCTTGTATATCAGAACTAACCAAACCGGAACCAGTCCGGTAACCCCGTTCTTCCAAACGGAGGTAGAGTTTAAAATCACTACCACCGTGAAAGATACCCTGGTGCTGGTGCAGCAGAACAAGGGCCAGCAAGATTATGTTTTCAAGGTGCCCGGTAAGGTAACCTATGTAGAAATAGACCCCAATACCTGGTTGCTATACGCAGGATTTTCCAATGCGAAGGAAGATTTCTCCATTGTGCCGCCAGGGCGGGAACCGTCGGGGATTTTCCCTAACCCAACTTCTGGCCTGCTCACTTTAAATGGGTGGCGCACGCCCTCACAGGTGACTATCTATGATGTGCTGGGGAAAACGATGAAGGTGCTAAAACCAGAAAGCCGCACTATCTCAGTGGCAGATTTACGGGCCGGGGCTTATGTAATAAAGGCGCAGTATGGGGCAGAAGAGATTACTTACAGATTCATAAAGCTGTAATAGAATAAAATCTTGAATTTTAATTGATTTATCCTAAACAAAATCTTATTTTTTGAGTTTAAAGCTTGCAAGTCACTTAGGATCTTGCAGCCGTTTTGAGCCTCTTTTCTTCAAAACACCCTTAAAACAGTTTTTTAAAGGTGCCCTGATTCTAAAACATGTAAGAATTTTGCTTTAACATTTACTGACAAATCCTTTATCCTCAAAACTATGTCTACTATTACTGAAGTTTCTGTTGATCTTGATATAAAACACAGATTGTTAGATGAATGCCTGCGCCAGCAAACAGACTTTGTGGAAAACGCTAGGTTGGCTATGGAAGATGCCCAGGCCAGCGCCAACGAAAGCCAGGGAGCCATTGAAGATAAATTTGAATCGTTTAGGGAGGCCTGCCATATCCAGCGTGATATGTTTGCCAAGCAACTAGATGAGGCCATTGGCAAACTGGGAATCCTGAAACGGATTGTAAGAAACAAGGTGAACGAAGACATCTCTCTGGGCTCTATAGTGAAGACAGATGCCCAAAATTACTTCATCTCGGTTAGCCTTGGTGAGATTGAGGTAGATGGGAATAAATACTTTGCTATATCCCCGGCCTCGCCGGTCTTCCAGGCTAT
Source organism: Rufibacter soli (assembly GCF_054781795.1). NCBI lineage: Bacteria > Pseudomonadati > Bacteroidota > Cytophagia > Cytophagales > Hymenobacteraceae > Rufibacter > Rufibacter soli. Next base: position 1,473,564 of record NZ_BAAGTS010000002.1, read on the forward strand.
GGCCGGTAAGACCAAAGGCGATTCCTTTACCTTCAGAGACAAGAAAATTCAGGTCCTGGACTTGTTCTAGTACTTTCTGCTGCCTTACCCCAGAAAGGGAAAAGGGAACTTCGCAGGTATATAAAAGAAAAGGGGCTACCGCGGTAGCCCCTTTTCTTTTATAGGAGGGTTGGTTTATTTCACCCTGGTCCAGACCTGTGAACGGCCTATCAAGGAAATACCAATGTAGCCTTTCACTTCCAGTTTGTCATTGCCTACCAACTTCATGTAAGAAGAGTAGGTTTTACCGGTTTTAGGGTCATAGATGGTACCGTCATCCCATTTGTAGGCCTCATCGGGCGCAAAGTTTTTCAAGAAAACCAGCCCAATCACGGGGCGTTTCTGCAATTTAGGGTCTGGGTTAAACTGGTCTACCTTGGGCTTGCCGTCTCTGTCGGGCTCTTTCAGCCAGATGATTTTTCCGCAAAGTTTATCGCCGCACTGGTAGATTTCAAACCGGGCCTCTTTCTCCTCGTTGGTCCAGATGCCAAGCGGAGATTTTTTCTGAGCCATCCCCAACGTGGACAGGCAAAGGAAGAGCGCAAATAAGAAGACTTTTCTCATACTGGTGGTTTTTTGAAAGTAGTTAGTTTGTTTGTAATCTAAATATAAGCAAATAGTAATCCAAAAAAAGCCAAACCCCTAAGTTTCTTGAGCTAAACAGAAACAAGTGGCTGTTTCTGGCCCTTTCTCTGATAGAAAATCTTTGAGAAAAGTACTATTGCGGCACCAAGGAGATTAAAAAGGACTTTCCTGTAATCGGGAAGTTTATTTACCTGCTTGGATTCTAACCTTAGGCGGAATCAAAAAAGAAGTCTGGATGGTAATAGTAGTTTATTTGCTGGTACTGACCTTGGGCGGAACTGTTCTTTACCCTCTTAAATAAAGCGGGAGGAGAAGTGAGAGGTTTTGTGCATTTATAGGGCTGTTGGGAGACAAGGTATCGACAGTCAGCATCGCGCTTATAACCTAATCCTGCACGTTACCATATTGAGGTCGCCGCTGATTATCTGATGGCTTTGGCCTGGGTTTTAGTTTTCTTTTGGCCCAACCAAAATACATTCCTTCAACCAAAAAAAACCATAAAACCTTTTGAACTATCCTTCCGTCTTTTATCTTTATCAAACGGAAGCGAGTGCTCCGGGCCCTTCTCCTCCGCCATAAGTTATTTGGCAAGCGGGTAGTCGGGTTTATGTCGGACTAAAAGAAAGGAGGTAAAAGTGTCTAATCCCAGTAAAAATGTATTAAGCCTAGCTCATGTGTCAACCGTTAACCGTGTTGAAGCTTGCTAACTAGACTTTGTCTACTGGCGAATCCGGCATGAGGTAGCCCAATGCGACTGAGGGGCAGTTCTCTTTCGTGTCGCTTGATACCATTTCAAAGGATTCCGTACCCGGCTACTGCAGTGGCCGGGTATTTTTTTGCCCCATTTTTTTAAAAGACTACTCCATTCATCCTAAATTTATGGAGTAAGCTATTATCCCTGGCTAAAAGAAATAAACCGCCCTTCCGTTTTGGGCCTGTTTTTCGAAAAACAGGCCCAAAACGGAAGGGCGGCTTTAGTGAGGCTATAGTAACGGATGGGAAACCTTATGCCTGAGGCTACTTAAGCACGCGGCGTACATCCAGGAACCGTTTCTGGTAAAGGGTGCCTTCCACTTCGCTTACCTTCACACCGCCGTTAGAAGAAGAGTGCACAAATTGCACGGCCTTGGGCGGGTTGGTGATCACAATGCCCACGTGGCCCGGGGTACGGTCCTCCAGGTTGGTGCCTGTGAAAATGAGCAGGTCACCTTTTCTGGCTTGCTGCAGGGGTACGCTTTCCCCAATCTTAGACTGCAGGGTAGACCCGTGGGGCAAATCCATCCTGAACTGGCTGTAGACATAGGTGATAAACCCAGAGCAGTCAAATCCTTCCTCGGTTACGCCGCCATAGGTATATTCAGTGCCGTAGCGCTGCAGGGCAAAGGCCACCAGGCTGTCGGCGGTAGAGGCGTAGTTGCCTTCCAGTACGCCTAAACCCGGGGCGTCTCTGCCAGCCTCGTTGGCGCTATGGGCGGCGGTGTCATTGTGGAAGGCTTTATCGCGGCCATCCAGGCTGGTTCTTTTCACGGCGGGCCCAAGCGGGTCATCGGGCCCAAACATCGCCTTATAGAATAGTATCAAAAGGAGCAGGGCCCCAAAAATGATCCAAATTTTCTTCATAGTTCTCCTTTCTTTGGCATACGTTCAACCTACGGGCTGTGGTTGCTAAAAGGGCTAAATCCTTGGATTCAACGCTTTTTAACCGTATTATTCGGTTTTAAATACCATCATTTATCCTTCTCTATGCAAAAAATAATCCATTCTTGGGCGTTAGGCTTTTTAATGCTCCTGGCCTTGGCGGTTTCCTCCTCCGCTATGGCCTCGCCCACCATCACGTACCGTCTTTCCATGCCAGAGCCCTATACCCATTACTTTGAGGTAGAGATGCGCCTGGCAGGATTTAAGGGGAAAAACCTGGACCTTACCATGCCCGTGTGGGCGCCAGGCTCTTACCTGATCAGGGAATTTCCTAAGAATGTCGAGGCGTTTGAGGCAGTAGTTGGGGGTAAAAAAGTGTCTTCCCCTAAAATAGATAAAAACACTTGGCGGGTGGCCTCGGGCGGAAAAGACGTGACGGTTACCTACAAGGTGTACGCCTATGAATTGAGCGTGCGCACTAGTTTTATTGATGCCAGCCATGGCTACCTGAACGGCACCAGCGTGTTCATGTACCCCGAAGGCCATAAAGACCTGCCTTCTACCTTAACCGTTGTCCCGTTCAAAGGCTGGAGCAAGGTGTCTACTGGCTTGCCTTTAGTTGCTGGACAGCCTTTTACCTACCGGGCCGAGAACTATGATGTGCTGGCGGACTCGCCTATTGAGATTGGCAACCATGAGATTTTGACCTTTGAGAGCAACGGGGTACGGCATGACGTGGCCATGTACGGCGATGCCAACTATGAGCCCAAACGCCTCACCGCTGATATGAAGCGCGTGACCGAGGAAGCCGCCAAGGTGTTTGGCGAGTTACCGGTTAAGTATTACCTCTTCATTGTCCATAACCTGGCCGCCGGCGGGGGCGGGCTGGAGCACCTGAACTCCACTACCCTGGGAGCCACCCGCACCGCCTATGGCACCGAGCGCGGGTACAAAGGATTCCTGAACCTGGTAGCTCATGAGTATTTTCACCTCTGGAATGTGAAGCGCCTTCGGCCTAAGAACCTGGGGCCGTTTGACTATAACCAGGAGAACTATTCCAATTTGCTGTGGGTGTCTGAAGGCTTTACGTCTTACTACGCAGACCTGATCACCCGCCGCGCGGGAGTTACCACAGAGCGTGAATTTCTGGACAATATTGCCAGTGACATTACCAGTGTAGAGAACACTCCGGGCAACAAGGTGGTTTCGGCGGCAGAGTCCAGCTTCAATACCTGGATCAAGCAATACCGCCCAGATGAGAACTCCTACAACACGCACCTCTCTTACTACAGCAAAGGTGCCATTCTGGGCATGCTCCTGGACTTGGAAATACTGAAAGCCACCAACGGTACCAAAACCCTGGATGACGCCATGAAAGGCCTGTATGACCAATATTACAAAAAGCTGGACCGCGGCTACACCGATCAGGAATTCCAGAAAGGCATAGAGAAGTTTACTGGCCGCTCCATGGATGATTTCTTTGCTAAGTACGTGTATGGCTATGAAACCCCCGACTACAACTCCTTCCTGGCCACTGTAGGTGTGACGCTCACGGATGTGAACAAAAACCAAAACGTGCCCTTGTTGGGCGCAGCCATCTCCACTACCAGCGGCAAGCCTATGGTCACCATTGTCACCCGTAACGGTAGTGCCTGGCAGGCCGGCCTGAACGTGAACGATGAGATCATTGCCATGAATGGCTACCGGGTAACAGATGACATCAACAAATCCATTCCGGCCTATGAAGTAGGGGATGTGCTGGAGCTGGTGATCAGCAGAGGAGGCCAGGTGATGATCATCCCCGTGAAACTCCTGAAAGACCAGACTGTGAAATACCGCGCCGATAAAGTGGCCACGCCAACAGAGGCTCAGGAAAAAGCCTACGAAAAGTGGACTTCCAGCAAATAACGTTTTGAGCTCGTTTTTCTAAAACCACCCTCAAAACAGCTTTTATCAAAAAGGCCTCCTACTTCAGGAGGCCTTTTGTTTTTAAGGAATGGTTACCTACTGGGACCTACCCCAAGTTTAGCGCTAGTGTAACTTGGGGTTAACCACTGAGTAAGTTTATAAACTTAACTTGGATTCAACCTTTCATCCTTTTAAGGGCCTTTCTTTGGGCAAAAATAAGGGAGTTGATAAACTCCCTACAATGAAAAACCACAAGTTACGCTAGCGCTAAACTTGCGGAAGAGCCTTTTATTTCGAGGCTGTTTTTCCAAAAACAGCATCGAAACGGCATTTGGCTTCCCACCTTTCCTAAATGCAACAGTGGCTCCCAGGAAAGTCCTGGGAGCCACTGTCTTTAAGGGTGATAAAGGAGAGACTAGACAATGCGTTTCATCTCTAGTTGGCGGGCTGGTTTAATGATGAGCGGTACCTTTTCAATTTTCACTGAGCTGGTATCTAGGCCAAACCATTTGCCTTCTGAGGTAGTGAATTCCTTGATGTAGAAGTATGATTGCATGATGGTGTTTTCCCAGAAGGGAAGGTCGTTCTCGTAGCTCAGGAATTTTTCCAACACCACAAACCGGAAGTCTCCAATCACGTTCTGCTTGCTCAAAGAACTATATCGGCTGGTAATGTCTACCTCGCCGTTCTGCACCAGGTCTTCCACCACTTTCCTGAAGAATAGGTTAATGCGCTGCTCTACCCTAAAGCCTAACCTAAAGTCAATCCGGACCACATCCCGCTCGGCCAGCACGTTCACCTTGTACTCCATGGTGTAGGGCTCATCCATGGTGTTCACGTGGATAAACCAGTAGATATCAGCGCGTTTAGGCCTTTTCTGGAAGATGGAATAGATGATTTTAGACTCTATCTCAGAAGTACGCTCAGCGCTGGTCATGAACACCAGGTGGGTGGTGTATTTAGGGATAGACTCATCTTCGCTCAGTTCGCGCAGGGCTGGCACGTATTCTTTAATGGGCACGTATTCAGTCAGGCGTTTCTTGATGTAGTAGGCCCTGAGCCAGATATACATCACGGAGATCAGCAGAAGCCCAATGACCAGGGTTACCCAGCCGCCATGCGGGAATTTAATGAGGTTGGCCGCCAGAAAAGAACCTTCAATGGTTAAGTACACCGCCAAGAACAGCCCAATCCAAACTCTGGCCACTCGCTTCATGAGCAGGTAATAGCTTAGCAGGGTGGTGGTCATTAACATGGTCACGGTAATGGCAAGGCCGTAGGCGGCTTCCATGTTAGCAGACTCTTTGAAGTAGAGTACCACGCCTACACAACCCAGTAACAAGAGCCGATTAATGCTGGGCACGTAGATCTGGCCCTTGACATTGGTAGGATAGATAAGGCGCACCTTGGGCCACATATTCAACCGGATAGCCTCGCCGATGAGGGTAAAGGAACCCGTAATCAAGGCCTGGCTGGCAATAACGGCGGCAATGGTGGCAATGGCAATCCCGAAGATTAGGAACCAGTCTGGCATGAGGCCATAAAACGGGTTGTTGGTGGAAAGCGACGTGAGGTTCTTGCCCTCAAACTGCATCAACCAGGCGCCTTGTCCGAAGTAATTCAACAGCAGACAGGTTTTCACAAAGGCCCAACTGATTCTAATGTTGCCTTTTCCGCAATGCCCCAAATCTGAATAAAGGGCCTCAGCCCCCGTGGTACAAAGGAATACGGCCCCCAAAAGCCAGAAACCGCCCGGATAGTTCACGAGCAGATCATAGGCGTAATAGGGGTTAAGCGACTTGAGAATCTCTGGGTGCTCCAATACGGAAAGGACCCCCAAAAACGCCAGCATACTGAACCAGATGAGCATCACCGGGCCAAAAGCCTTGCCTACAATCTGCGTCCCGAAACTCTGCAACAGGAAGATAAGCGCCAGAATACCGATCACGATAGGTACCGTGGGGATTTCAGGGTAAATGATCTTAAGACCCTCAATGGCCGAAGACACCGAGATAGGGGGCGTGATAATTCCATCTGCCAGAAGGGCGCTACCGCCTAGCATGGCCGGAATAGTCAGCCACTTGGCATGCCGGCGCACCAGCGCGAAAAGTGAGAATATGCCTCCCTCGCCCTTGTTATCGGCCCGAAGGGTCAAAATCACATACTTGATGGTGGTTTGGAGCGTAAGGGTCCAGACAACGCAGGAGATTCCGCCGTACACCAAGGTACCATTAATGGGCGTGGACCCAATAATCGCCTTCATTACGTACAGGGGAGATGTGCCTATGTCACCGTAGATGATGCCAAGGGCAATAAGTAAACCGGCCCCCGAGATACGGTGGGCATGGCTAGTCTGGTTCATTTTGAAAGATAAAAACAGTCCCCCGGTCAGCGCTTTCCTTGCTTGGCCATACTCCTTGATAGGAGGTACACCAGCCCGAAAGCGGCACCCATGGTTGAAGCGTCAAAAATACAAGGTACTTACCAATTTAAATATAGACTTGGGGCATTTTTTAAGAACCGCCTACTTTTCAAATCCAATACCCGGTTTCAGGTATTTAGCCAGAAAAAAACGCAGACAGTTTTATGAAAATTCTCTTTTACAGATGATTTTTCACTAATTGTAAGTATTTGTTATGGTGCACAAACACAGTAATTTACTGCTCATTACATGATGTAAACTTTATTAGCCTTATTTATAAAAATTATTATATTTGAAAAGCTATATAGAAATGATATGAATTCTTCTGAGAATGATTTCTGTACCGTGTCCTTAGATAATTCAAGGCAGGTGGCCACTTTGGTTTGGAAAAGAGACGTGAAACTTCATGAATATCAGGAGGGATGCCGGCAGTTGGCCTCGCTTTTTCTGGACCATAACATAAGTAGGTGTCTGATTGAATCTACGTACCGTGGTAACTTGTCTGCAGAGGCCGAAGAATGGCTGAACACGTTGTATTCCAGTGTAACCCTGCGAACAAACCAACTACAGGTGGCCTTGGTGATGTCTGAGGAGCGCTACCAGAACCTAATCTATAATTATTCTTTAAGACACACGCAGCAGTTAAGTCTCCCTATACAGTTTAATTATTTTACGTGTATAGAAGACGCCAAGGATTGGCTTTTTCAGGAACAGCCGTCCCAGGCAACTGCCTAGCAAATCTTTTATCCCGCGTTCTTTGTAGGGCTTTCCTTTTCTATAGATTGTAGGCCCATTTTGGTTTAGAACCTTAATTTCCATAGCATGGGGAATGTGTGCGCTGATTCCCGTCCTAGTGTTTAGCTTCTTATTTGTCCTTTCTCCTTTTACGCCATCGTCGTCCTCTTTCACCATTATCACCTTTTCCTTTTTGTGCATACAATCCGTTTCTGTCCTCTTGAAAGGTTCTAAGCAGCGACTGGTAATGGCTTGAAAAGTGGGTTACTGCCGTTTTCCCACAAGGCCCTTTTAGGATGACAAAGTGGAATTAAGAGGCCATTGAGGGAAAAAATGAGGGTAGTTTTCCTTAGGCGTGATCCATCAATCTGCTTTCTTTTACCCCGAGGCGGTTTGAGGCATGGCTGAATCTTAGAAGTTCCTATACAAAAAGAGCGCGTGCCTTTGCCAGACACGCGCTCTTTTTATGTAAGAGGTAGGTAGACCTTAGTTGTTCACTGAGATAAGTTCCACGTCAAAGATGAGGGCCGCATTGGGTCCAATATCAGAACCAGCGCCACGGGCTCCATAGGCCAGGTTGCTGGGGAGGAATAGGCGCCATTTGTCACCTTCCTTCATGAGTTGCAAGGCTTCGGTCCAACCGGCAATCACGCCGTTTACCGGGAACGTGGCGGGCTCGCCGCGCTCATAGGATGAGTCAAAAACGGTACCGTCAATAAGGGTGCCATGGTAGTGGGTAGTAACATGTGAGGTCTGGGAAGGGGTTTTACCAGAACCGCTTTCCAACACTTCATATTGCAAGCCGCTTGGCAGGGTTTTTACGCCTTCCTTGGTCTTGTTGCTTTCTAGAAAGGCCTCGCCCTCTTTTTTGTTCTGCTCACCACTGGCCCCCGCCGAAGCCTGCTGTTTTTCCTGCATTTGCATCTGTAACTGCATCATCACAGACTGCACCTCGTTCTGGTCAAGTTTGGAAGGAGAACCTTTCAAGGCCTCTTTTAATCCAAATAGGAGGGCCTCTGGCTCAATTTCAATTCCTTGTTTGGCAAAGTTGGCGGCCATGTCCCGGCCAATAATGTAGCTGATTTTCTGGGTGAGGTCTTTTAATTCCATAGTTTAAGATTTTGCTAAAGGTACGGTTTCTATCTTGAAAGGTATAAATGTAAAGCAGGAGGCCCCTTTAAAAGAGCCTCCTGAGCTACGGTCACCCAACCGTTTACAGGTAAATGATAGGATCTTCGCCGGAAAAGTCTAGAGTGACCTTCCCGGAATGAAGCCATTTGGTAAACAAAAAATAAACCATGCCAATTGCAAAAAGGGACGATATCGTAGTGATGGTTTTCATGGCTTTCTGCTTTGTGAGGTTTATCCTTTAAACGATGATTACTGCCTCGGGTTAATGGCCTAAAATCTCTAAGGTAAGTTGAATTGCAGTAAAGTATATTGTTTAAAGCATTGATAAATAAGGTGATGTGTGGTATTTGAAAAGAAATGATTTAAGCGGGAATGGGCTTGCTGCAAGATAAGGAGCAAGGTAGCACCGTTCATAAAATTACATGGTCACCAGTATCGACTTGGACGTTACCTTTGGGAAGAAGTAAGGCTTTTTAAGCCTGTTTTTGGAAAAACGGCCTCAAAACGGATTATTTGTAAAACGATAATCTCAAACCTTCTAAAGAGAATGGAAGGCATGGGGTGAGCCTAACACTTAAGGGAAGTTAGAAACTTGCGCCATAGTAGGTCCAAGCTGAAAGCTTGAACCAATTTAAAAATGGAAAGTGTTTTAAGCCTATTTTCCGGAAAACAGGCTTAAAGCAGCTCCTGCCATTCAACCAAAGCCCCACAGAAAAAGGGAGCCGATTTACATCAGCTCCCTTCCCTTTAAAATCAAGACTCAAGACTCAGGACTACCATTTACATATTGCGTCTGTACTGGCCGCCTACTGAGAATAAGGCATTGGTGATTTGACCCAGAGAACAGTATTTAGAGGCTTCCATCAAAGCCTCAAAGATGTTGCCGTTCTGCACCGCCACTTCCTGCAAGCGTTTAAGGTGCGCAGGAGCGGTTTCCGCAAAGCGGGCATGCAGTTCTTGCAGCTTACTGATCTGATACTGCTTCTCTTCCTCAGTAGCCCTAATCACCTCAGAAGGTAACACCGTAGGAGATCCAGTACTGCTCAGGAAGGTGTTAACGCCAATAATAGGGTATTCACCGGTATGCTTGAGCGTCTCATAGTACAGGCTTTCCTCTTGGATCTTGCCACGCTGATACATGGTTTCCATGGCGCCCAGGACGCCACCGCGCTCAGTGATGCGGTCAAATTCCAGCAATACGGCTTCCTCTACCAGATCCGTCAACTCCTCAATGATGAATGAGCCTTGCAACGGGTTCTCGTTTTTGGCCAGACCCAGTTCGCGGTTGATGATGAGCTGAATGGCCATGGCACGGCGTACTGAAGCCTCTGTTGGCGTCGTGATGGCCTCATCATAGGCGTTGGTGTGCAGCGAGTTACAGTTATCATAAATCGCATACAGTGCCTGTAGGGTGGTTCTGATATCATTGAAGTCGATCTCCTGGGCATGTAAAGAGCGGCCTGAGGTCTGGATATGGTACTTCAACATTTGCGAACGGGCATTGGCGCCGTACTTCAGTTTCATGGCCTTCGCCCAGATTCTTCTGGCCACCCGGCCAATTACCGCATACTCAGGGTCAATGCCGTTGGAGAAGAAGAAGCTCAGGTTAGGCGCAAAGGCGTTAATGTCCATGCCGCGGCTCACGTAGTACTCCACAAACGTGAAACCGTTGGCCAGCGTGAAGGCCAGCTGCGAAATAGGGTTGGCGCCAGCCTCTGCAATGTGGTAGCCCGAGATGGACACCGAGTAGAAGTTGCGGACGTTGTGGTCAATGAAGTACTGCTGCACATCACCCATCAAACGCAAAGCGAACTCTGTGCTGAAGATACAAGTGTTCTGGGCCTGGTCTTCCTTCAGGATATCGGCCTGCACCGTACCGCGTACCGAAGCCAGCGTACGTTCCTTGATTTGGCCATACACGGCGGCCGGCAGCACTTGATCACCGGTTACGCCTAATAACATCAAGCCAAGACCGTCGTTGCCGTCTGGAAGCGGGCCTTGGTACGTAGGGCGTTTCTGGCCTACTTTTTGGAAAATAGCCTCAATCCGTTGGTTTACCTCTTCCTCCAGGCCGTTCTCTTTGATGTAGAGTTCGCACTGCTGGTCAATGGCGGCATTCATGAAGAAGCCCGTGAGCATAGCCGCCGGACCGTTAATGGTCATGGAAACGGAAGTCATGGGGTCTGCCAGGTTAAAGCCCGAGTACAGCTTCTTGGCATCATCCAGGCAAGCAATGCTTACCCCGGAATTACCAATCTTGCCGTAGATATCGGGGCGTAGATCTGGGTCCTCGCCATATAAAGTAACGGAGTCAAAGGCGGTAGATAAACGCTTGGCGGGTAAGCCTTTACTTACGTAATGGAACCGGCGGTTAGTACGCTCTGGCCCGCCTTCGCCGGCAAACATACGGGTAGGGTCTTCGCCTTCGCGCTTGAACGGGAACACCCCGGCCGTGTACGGGAACTCGCCCGGTACGTTCTCCTGCAGGTTCCATTTCAATAGGTCGCCCCAGGCCTCATAGCGTGGGGTAACCACCTTTGGTATCTGTAATTGCGAAAGGCTGGTGGTATGGGTTTTGATCTTCAATACCTTGTCGCGCACCTTGAACTCGTAGAACTCATTCTTGTAGCTCTGGCGCTTCTCGGGCCAACCTTCCAGCAGTTTCTTGTTCTGTCCATCCAGACGCAGGGCGGTTTCTTCGTAGGCATATTCCAGGCCTTTGATCAGGCGGTCTTTGTCTTCCACCTCAATGGCCTGAATGGCTTCAATGGACTGCCGGATGCCGTACAGTTTCTGCGCCACGCTGGCCTGGTCCAGCACCCACTTGTCATAAGCGCGGTTGTTTTCAGAGATCTCAGAAAGGTAACGCGTGCGGCTAGGAGGGATGATGTAGACTTTCTCAGACATCTCACCGGTGGTGCTCAGGTTGGAGGCAAAGGCTACGCCGGTTTTCTCAGAGATCTTGGCAATCACGGCCTTGTACAGGCGGTTCATGCCCGGGTCGTTGAACTGTGAGGCAATGGTCCCGAACACTGGAATATCGTCATCGTTCACGTCCCAGAGCTGGTGGTTGCGCTTGTATTGCTTTTTCACATCGCGGAGGGCATCCAGGGCACCGCGTTTGTCAAATTTGTTCAGGGCAATGATATCCGCGAAGTCCAGCATGTCAATCTTCTCCAGCTGGGTGGCGGCTCCGTACTCTGGGGTCATCACGTACAGGCTGGCATCTGAATGCTCAATGATTTCGGTGTCTGACTGACCAATGCCCGAGGTCTCCAGAATGATCAAATCAAACTGGGCGGCCTTTACAATGTCCACGGCATCTTGCACGTAGCGGCTCAAAGCTAAATTGCTCTGGCGGGTGGCCAGGGAACGCATGTACACACGGCTGTTGCTGATGGCGTTCATCCGGATTCTATCGCCTAACAAAGCCCCGCCGGTTTTGCGCTTAGACGGGTCTACTGAGATGATGGCAATGGTTTTCTCCGGGAAATCTGCCAGGAACCGGCGCACCAGTTCATCTACCAGTGATGATTTTCCGGCCCCGCCAGTACCAGTTATACCCAGCACGGGAGTGGCTATTTGCTGGTTGTTAGACTCCAGGGAATCTACGCCGGCCAGCAATTGCTCTTTCACCTTGGCATATTCCTCCGGGAAGTTCTCGGCGGCTGAGATAAGACGGGCAATGGATTTAATGTCTTTTTCTTTCAGGTGCTTCACCTCGCCGTTCAGGTTCTGGCCGGTAGGGAAGTCGCATTTCTGCAGCATGTCATTGATCATGCCCTGCAAGCCCATGGCGCGTCCGTCGTCTGGGGAATAGATGCGGGCGATGCCGTAGCCGTGCAACTCCTCAATCTCTGAAGGCAGAATCACGCCGCCGCCGCCGCCAAAAATGCGGATATGACCACAACCGCGCTCTTCCAGCAGGTCATGCATGTATTTGAAATACTCCAGGTGACCGCCCTGGTAGGAGGTGAGGGCTATGGCCTGGGCATCTTCCTGAATGGCGCAGTCCACAATCTCCTGCACGGAGCGGTTGTGGCCCAGGTGAATCACCTCGGCCCCGGAGGCCTGGATGATCCGGCGCATGATATTAATGGCCGCGTCATGGCCGTCAAACAAGGACGCCGCCGTGACAATGCGGATATGGTTTACCGGTTTGTAAGGTTGTACAGAAGTAACGGACATTTGTTAGGTAGCTGGTGAACGTTTTGCGAAAGTACGAATTTTCCGGAAGAACCGCAGAAGGGCACGCTGGTCTAAAAGGGTAGGGAAACCACTGCCCGGAATCCTGGTTTCCGCCTGTTTTAAGAAAAACGGTCCCGAAACAGGAATTGTTATTAATGGTATACAAAAGAGGGGAAGCGCCTGCCAGTTCTTATTCTGGACCATTATGTAAAAAGAAGGCCCGCCCTTGCTGGTGACAACACACAGCGGGGGCAGGGCCTGTTCTTTTAACCATTGAAGGGCGTGGAGTATTTAAGCTCTCAGAATCCATTCTACCGGCTGGACCTCACTTTAGAGAGCGGGTCCAGCCGAATAGAGGTACAAATAACTATTCCAGAATCTTCACTGAAATAGGATCCAGGCGATTGCCAACTTTTTCAACCTGCACTTCCACCTTTCCGCCTTCTTTCAGCTGGTCAAACGGCACAGCATCACCGTTGCGGGTAAGCATAGTAGTCTCAGTGAAATACAGCTCCAACACTTTGTCATCGTCTGTTTTCACGTAGATCTCAGATTTGTCTGCTTCTACTTCTTTTAAAGTCCCCTGGTAAGTGCCAGACTCTACAATATCAGTCTTGTCTCCGCAGCCATAGAAGAACGGCGCCACCGCTACCAAGGCGGGCAGAATCATTTTCGTGATTTTCATAGTTGGTTGTAGTTAGGTGGTAAAAAGGTAAATATAGGTTTTATTTAGTATGAAACGCTAGTTTATCACAGGTGGCTATTTGAGAGAAAGCGCTCATTTTGAATATGATGGTAAAAGGGAAATGGTGCTTAAAGGCTTTTGGCAATCCCAGACAAAAGGCAATAGATAAAGGGACAGTTGCTAGGTCCATAGCTGGTAAATAGGGCGTTTTTCCGTTCTGGTCCAAGTTCGTTTGATTAGAAAAGAAATGGCGTTTAGAGGCTATTTTCTGAAAAACGCCTTCAAAACGCAACCATAAGGAATGAAAAAGTAGCCTTGCCGGCGCCTAATCCATTCCCCCGGCCCGCATTATTTAGTATATTTGCTCTTTGTAATTGATTTCTATGATGAAGAACATTCGCAATTTTTGCATTATTGCGCATATTGACCACGGCAAGAGTACCCTCGCCGACCGTTTACTGGAGTTCACCTCTTCAGTGACCGAGCGGCAGATGCAGAACCAACTTTTAGATAATATGGACCTGGAGCGCGAGCGCGGCATCACCATCAAGAGCCACGCCATCCAGATGAACTATCACTATAAAGGAGAGGATTACGTCCTTAACCTCATTGACACCCCCGGCCACGTAGACTTTAGCTATGAGGTTTCCCGGTCTATTGCCGCCTGCGAGGGCGCTCTGCTTATTGTGGACGCCAGCCAGGGCATTGAGGCCCAGACCATCTCCAACCTGTACCTGGCCATTGGCAACGACCTGGAGATCATTCCGGTGTTGAACAAGATTGACCTTCCCCACGCCATGCCCGAGGAGGTAAGCGACCAGATCATTGACCTCATTGGCTGTGACCGCGAAGACATCGTGCACGCCTCCGGTAAGGCCGGCATCGGCATAGCCGAGATCCTGGCCGCTATCTGTGACCGCATCCCGGCGCCTAAAGGCGATCCAGACGCGCCCTTGCAGGCCTTGATCTTTGACTCGGTATTCAACTCATACCGCGGTATTGAGGTGTACTTCAGGATCATGAACGGCACCCTGCGCAAAGGCGACAAGGTAAAGTTCATTGCCACCGGCAAGCAATACGAGGCCGATGAGATTGGGGTATTAAAGCTCAACCAGGAACCCCGGCAAGTAATGGCCGCCGGTAACGTGGGCTATCTGATCTCAGGTATCAAGAACGCCAAAGAGGTAAAGGTAGGGGATACCATCACCCACGCCGCCAACCCAGACACTATCCAGATCCAGGGCTTTGAAGAGGTGAAGCCCATGGTATTTGCCGGTATCTACCCGGTAGAGACCACCGAGTACGAGGAACTGCGCTCTTCCATGGAGAAGCTGCAGCTCAATGACGCTTCTCTGGTGTGGGAGCCTGAGACCTCGGCGGCCCTTGGTTTCGGGTTCCGTTGCGGGTTTCTGGGCATGCTCCACATGGAGATTGTGCAGGAGCGCCTGGAACGCGAGTTTGACATGACCGTGATTACCACGGTACCTTCTGTGCAGTTCAAGGCCTTTACCACCAAAGACGGAGAGATCAAGGTGAACGCCCCGTCTGAGATGCCGGAGCCTAACTTTATTGACCACATTGAGGAACCGTTCATCAAGGCGCAGATTATCTCCAAGGCCGAGTACATTGGCCCCATCATCTCCCTGTGTATGGACAAGCGCGCCATCCTTAAGGCCCAGAACTTCCTGACCTCAGACCGCGTGGAACTGATTTTTGAGATGCCACTGGCTGAGATCGTGTTTGACTTCTTTGACAAGCTCAAAACCATCAGCCGCGGCTACGCCTCCCTGGATTATGAATTGATCGGATTCCGGGAATCGCATATGGTTAAGCTGGACATCATGCTCAACGGTGAGAAGGTAGACGCCTTGTCTGCCATTGTGCACCGTGACAAAGCCTATGACTGGGGCAAGCGCCTCTGCGAGAAATTGCAGGAACTGTTGCCGCGCCAGATGTTTGAGATCGCCATCCAGGCGGCCATCGGGCAGAAGATCATTGCCCGCGAGACCGTGAAAGCCCTGCGTAAAAACGTGTTGGCCAAATGCTACGGCGGGGATATCTCCCGTAAACGGAAGCTCTTGGAAAAGCAGAAGAAAGGTAAGAAACGTATGCGCCAGGTAGGTAACGTGGAGATTCCGCAGGAAGCCTTCCTAGCCGTATTGAAGTTAGATTGATATCTATTTAGGATAAATAAAAAGCCCCGGCAGCAATGCCGGGGCTTTTTATTTATGTCTTTGGCTGACTAAGAATTCCTGTCAATCTGCTGGCGTAACTGCTTATCTGCTCCAGGAAAAGGCATTATTTCTGCTTTAAAAGGTTTTTCCGTTTTGGGCCTGTTTTCCAAAAACCAGGCTCAAAACGGAAAATGAAAAGTGCCACGTTCTGCCCCGCACACCCGTAAGGCCATTCTAAGAGGATAGGAGCGGGGCTTTGAACCACCAACAATTAACAATCAGCAACAAGCCATCAACTATTTGTCAAGTTGTAAATGTCCTTGATCTCCTCCAGGATCTGACGGAAGTTAATTTCCAGGTCGATGATTTTGCCGGTATGCAGGTCAAAAACCCAGCCGTGCACTTCGGGGTAGCCGTTTTCCTGGTAGCTGAGCTGGAGGGCGGCGGTTTTGATGATATTGGTGCACTGTTCCAGTACGTTAAGCTCCACCAGCCGGTCATAGCGCTTGTGCTCGTCGGTGATGGCGTTCAGCTCTGCTTTGTGGTGGCGGTACACGTCCCGGATGTTGCGCAGCCAGGGGTTAAGGATGCCCAGGTCTTTGGGCTGCATGGCAGCCTTCACGCCCCCGCAGTTGTAGTGGCCGCAGACAATGATGTGCTTCACCTTCAGGTGCCGAATGGCGTAGTTGAGCACCGACATCACGTTCAGGTCCACGTTGTTGACCAGGTTGGCCACGTTGCGGTGCACGAAGGCCTCGCCGGGTCCTAAGCCCATCACTTCCTCAGCGGTCACCCGGCTGTCTGAGCACCCGATATAGAGATACTCGGGGTTTTGATCCTTGGCTAGTTGGCTGAAAAAATCTTTGTTGGTACTAGTCTTCTCCGCAATCCATTTGCGGTTATTCTCAAATATTTCTTCGTACGACGGCATAGTATATAGTTAGGTCTACTTCCAGTAAATGCACCTAAAACTAAAGAATGAATTGCTAGGGCTAAAGAACAGGCCCCACATTTTTTAATTTTTCGTCACTTCACCTTTGGCGTAGCGACCTACCAAGGAAAGAGTCAAGGTTCCGTTTAGGGCATGTTTTTAGAAAAACAGGCCCTAAATGAGATTGTTTCAACAAAGCCAATTACAGGTTCAAGAATTAAGGGTAGAAGCTACAGGTACACTGTTTTCATCAAAATTAGCCCCACCAAACAAGGACAATGCTCAAATTCCTGAAACAAAGGAAAGCGGTAGCTTGTTTATTAATCAATCGATTGATTAATTTTGCGCCCGCAAATGAAGGAAGAGAAAGATAAATCAGAAAAAAGGGAGCATCTGCTCAATGTGGCCGAGCGGGTGTTCGGGGAGATGGGCTATGAGGCGGCCTCTACCCGGCTTCTGGCCCAGGAGGCCGGCGTGAACATGGCCATGCTCAACTACTACTTCGGGTCTAAGGACGGCTTGCTCAAGGCGGTGGTAAGTCGCCGCATCAATGGTATGAAGGAAGGCTTTGAGGAAATTGCGCGGCAAGACCTGACGAATTGGGAGAAGCTCAACCAGCTTCTGCAGTTCTACATCAGTAGGGTGGCTCGCAACAAGTACTTCCACAAAATCCTTTTCCGGGAGATTTCCATGGTGCGCACCTCCAATGAGGTGTCAGACTTTGTGGTGGAGAACGTGCATTACAACATTGACCTGGTGCAGCAGGTGGTGAAGGCGGGCGTGGCCGCCGGGGAGTTCAAGCCGGTTGACGTGGAAATGACCGTGGCCAGCATCTTTGGGACTATCTATTACCTCATCAACTCGCGGCGGCTTGCTTCTAAGATGCTCCACCTGGACATGCTGGATAATGATGTGCTGGAAAAAGACGTGAAACCCCGCCTGCAGGCCTATTTACAGGATAATTTAAAAGCCTATTTACTTAAGGATGAGAGTGAGAAATAATTACGTGCCCGCCCCGCCCGCCTGGAAAAAGGCGGTGGGCGTAACCGTGGCGGTCATTTTGCTGGGGGGCGGGCTATCGTTTCCGGCCCTGTCGCAGAATACCACCCCTTTGAATTTAACCCAGGCGGTTCAGATGGGGCTGCAGAACAGCAAAGCCCTGAAACTCTCGCAGAGCAGGGTAGACCTGGCGGTGGTGCGCTACAACCAGGTTCGGGACCAGGCCCTGCCCACAGGCAGCGCCAGCTATACCTATAACCACGCCGAGATCCCGAGCAACGTGCTCCAGCTCTCCAAAGAGGCCAACCCCCTGTATCTGCCCAAGCGAGCCAATGCGCTCCTGGGCACTCTTTCCCTGCAGGAGGTGGTCTTTGCCGGCAACAAGCTCAAGTACGCCCAGGAGTCCACTGACCTCATGACCCAGGTGGCCCGACTGGATGCCGAGAAAGACAAGGAGGAGATCGCCTTCCAGATCACCAATGCCTACTTCAGCCTCTACAAGCTACAGCAGAGCCAGAAAGTGGTGGCCCAGAACCTGGAGGCCATCAACAAGCAAATAAAGCAGGCGCAGCGCTTCTTTGAGCAGGGTATTGTCACCAAGAATGACGTGTTGCGCTTCCAACTGCAGCGGAGCAATGTGGAGCTGGCTGGCGCCGAAGTGGAGACCAATCGCAAGGTGGTGGCCTACAACCTGGCCGTGTTGCTGGGCCTGCCTGAGAACGCAGAGGTGGCGGCGGCGGAACCTGCCACACCAGACGGCAGTGCTTTCTCCCTGGCCGCGCTGGTAGACAGCGCCCTGGCCCACCGGAAGGAGCTGCAGGCCCTGGCCCTTAATGCCAAAGCCTCCGAGACCAACATCAAGTCCATCCAGGCCGATGCCCTACCCGCCCTGGTGGCCTCAGCGGATGCCTACCACATCAATCCCAGCGGCAGCGTGTTGCCGCCCAAAAACGGCGCCCTGTTGGTGGGCACGGTGGGCCTTACCGCCGCCTGGAACTTTGACCGCCTCTGGACCAATAAAAACAAACTGAGCGAGGCCCGCCTGCAGCGTAGCCAGCTGGACCTGACCCGCGACGTGACCATTGACCAACTGAAAACCGAGGTGAACCGGAATTACCAGAACTACCTACTGGCTCTGAACCGCATCCAGATGCTTCAGACCTCCATTGTGCAGGCCCAGGAAAATGACCGCAGCGAGGCGTCCCGGTACACCAACAAGGTGGCCACCGCCACCGAGCGCCTGGAAGCCCAAACCCAACTGTTCCAATCCCTCATCAACCTGGAGATGGCCAAGGCAGACGCTGGGCTGGCCTACTTCGCCTTACTTAAATCAACCGGAGACTTACTTCCCTAACCCGCACTGTACACCCTTATATGAAAACCGAGAAAAAGAAATCAAAGAAAATACTGCCTTTTGTGCTGGGCCTTATCCTGCTGGTGGGCGGCTTCCTGGGCATCCGGGAATACCTCTACCTGAGCAAGCACGAAGACACTGATGATGCCCAGATAGACGCCGACATCAGCCCGGTGGTGGCGCGTGTGGGCGGGTACGTAGACTCTATCCTTTTTGAGGAGAACACGCACGTGAACCAAGGCCAGGTACTGGTAAAGCTGGATGACCGCGACTACGCCATCAAGGTAGAGCAGGCCCAGGCCAACCAGCGCGGCGCCAGCGCCAGCACAAACGTGGGGCAGGCCCAGATCACGGCCACGGCCGCCAACGCCTCCACCGCCAAAGCCAACATTGAGACCGCCCGGGTTCGGCTCTGGAAGGCCCAGCAGGATTTCAAGCGCTTCGCCAACCTCATCCAGGACGGCTCCATTACTCAGCAGCAGTTTGACCAGGCCAAAGCCGACCGTGACGCGGCCCAGGCCACCTACAACGCCGCCAAAGAGCAATACCACGCCGCGCAGGAGCAGGTGAGCACCACCCGCACACAGCTGGCCGTCACCAACACCGGCGTAGACGTGCGCCAGGCCGATGTGGATTTCGCCAAGCTGCAGCTTTCCTACACCACCATCACGGCCCCCGCCAGCGGCATTGTCTCCAAGCGCAACGTGCAGAAGGGCCAGCTAATCCAACCGGGCCAGAGTCTGTTCGCCATCGTGAATGACAACAGCATTTTCGTGACCGCCAACTTCAAGGAAACCCAGCTGGAGAACATCCGGGAGGGCCAGAAGGTGGATATTAAGGTAGACGCGTTCCCAGACGAGCACGTGGAGGGCACCATTTACAATTTTTCCCCGGCCACCGGCGCCAAGTTTGCGCTGCTGCCGCCAGACAACGCCACGGGCAACTTCGTGAAGGTGGTGCAGCGCGTGCCCGTGAAGATCAAGATCAACGCTAAGAAAGATTTACTGTCAAAGCTGAGGCCGGGCATGAGCGTGAAGGTCTCGGTGTTGACTAAACCATAACCAATGGCAGAGCAAGGGTTTAAAAAATGGATCATAACGGTGACGGTGATCACGGCGGCGCTGCTGGAGCTCATTGACACCACCATTGTGAACGTGGCCATGCCCCAGATCCAGGGCAACCTGGGAGCCACGCTGGAAGACATTGCCTGGGTAGTGACCGGGTATGCGGTGGCCAACGTGATCATCCTGCCCATGTCCGGGTGGCTGGGCGGCCGGTTTGGCCGGAAGAACTATTTTCTGGCCTCTATCATCATCTTCACGGTGGTTTCCTTTCTCTGCGGGAACGCAGACAACCTGGATGAACTGGTGGTCTTCCGGATTCTGCAGGGCCTGGCCGGCGGCGGGCTTCTTTCCACGGCCCAGTCCATTTTGCTGGAGACGTGGCCCAAGGAGCAGGTGGGTACCGCCACCGCCTTGTTCGGTCTGGGCGCTGTGGTGGGGCCAACGCTGGGGCCTACCATTGGCGGCTACATCACAGACAACTTCTCCTGGCCCTGGATCTTCTACGTGAACATTCCGGTGGGTATTTTGGCAGCCGTGGCCACCTATTTCTTTATTAACAAAACGCCCAAAGAGGAAAGCGGCAAGCCCATTGACTGGTGGGGCATCGTGCTGCTGGCCGTCTCGGTGGGCAGTTTGCAGACGGTATTGGAGAAAGGGGAGAGTGAAGACTGGTTTTCGGCTACCTATATTGTGGTGCTGAGTGCCGTGGCCTTTGTGGGGGCCCTGCTCTTTGTCTGGCGCGAGACCAGCATTGACCACCCAGTGGTAAATTTCAAGATCATGCGGCACCGCAGTTTCTCGGTGGGCATGTTCACCTCGTTTGTGCTGGGTTTTGGCCTCTACAGCTCCATGTTCGTGTTTCCGGTGTTCACGCAGGGGCTGTTGGGCTTTACGGCGCAGCAATCCGGGAAACTCTTGTTGCCGGGCGGTTTGTTTACTATTGCTATGATGCCTTTTGTGGGCAAGATGCTGCAGAAAGGCGTGCCGGCGCAGTTTATGGCCACGGTGGGCATGTTCCTGTTCTTTGTGTTTGCCATGATGATGAACGAGTCCACGCTGGCCTCGGGTACCGAGGAGTTCTTCTGGCCGCTGGTGATCCGGGGCATCGGTATGGCGCTCTTGTTCGTGCCCTTGACCACCCTGGCCATCCAGGACCTGAAAGGGGCTGAGGTAGGGCAGGGGACGGGCCTCAACAACATGATGCGGCAACTGGGAGGCTCCTTCGGGATTGCCGCTCTCACCACCCTCATCCATGTGCGTCAGGGCTTGCACCGCAACAACCTGCTGGTGAACATCAATGAATACAATCCGGCCTTTACGCAGCGTTTCAATGGCCTGGTGCAGAACTTCATGAGTAAGGGCTACTCGCTCCTGGATGCCCAGAAAGCCGCCTACAAAGCCATTGAGGGCATGGTCATGAAACAGACCGCGCTGCTTTCCTACACAGACGCCTTCTGGGTTTCGGGTATGGTGATGCTCTGCTCCATTCCCTTGCTCTACCTGCAGAAGTTCAAAAAGAACGTGAAGCTTCCCGTAGACGCCCACTAAAAAGGCGGTTTTCTTAGGCAAATCCCGTTTCGGGCCTGTTTTCCCAAAAACAGGCCCGAAACGGGATTTGCTTTTTCTTGTCTTGGCCATTGGGCTGGGAAGGAGAAATGGGGCGTTTAAATAACTTAGAATTTTCAAGGAGCTTTCAACTGAGGCTTGTACTTTTGGCCTTCGTTTCACCTCTTCCTTTTCTTATCTCCATGATTCTTTTAGACGGAAAGAAAACCTCCGAAGCCATTCAAAGTGAAATTGCCGCTGAAGTGGCGGAAATCAAAAAGCAAGGCGGCAGAGCCCCTCACCTGGCTGCCATCCTGGTAGGCAACGACGGCGGGTCCATGACCTACGTGAACAACAAAGTATTGGCCTGTGAGCGCGTGGGCTTTGAATCTACCCTCATTCATTATGAAGCCCAGATCACCGAGGAAGAGCTGTTGGAGAAGATTAAGGAGATCAACCAAAACGATGATATTGACGGCCTGATCGTGCAGCTGCCCCTGCCCAAGCACATCAATTCTGACCGGGTGCTGGAAGTGATGGACTATAAAAAAGACGTAGATGGGTTCCACCCGGTGAACGTGGGCCACATGGTGGTGGGCATGCCTTCTTACCTGCCGGCCACGCCCTACGGCATCATGGAACTGCTGGACCGCTACAAGATTGAAACCAAAGGCAAGCACTGCGTGGTGGTAGGCCGAAGCAATATTGTGGGCCTTCCGGTGAGCATCTTGATGAGCAAATGCACCTTCCCAGGTGATGCCACCGTCACCATCTGCCACCGCCATACCGTGGACCTGGCCTCGCACACCCGCCAAGCCGATATCCTGATTGTGGCCGTGGGCCAGCCGTTGATGATCAAGGCAGACATGGTCAAGGAAGGCGCCGTGGTCATTGACGTGGGCACCACCCGCGTACCGGACGCCACCCGGGAAAGAGGCTGGCGCCTGCGCGGCGATGTGGACTTTGACAACGTGGCCTCCAAGTGCAGCTACATTACCCCGGTCCCCGGCGGCGTAGGTCCCCTCACCATCTCTATGCTACTCAAGAACACCCTGCGAGCTGCCAAGAAAGAAGTACACGCGTAGCTAATGCTAAAAAAGAAGAGCCGCCCTGTTTGCAGGGCGGCTCTTCTCTTTATGGGTAGTTGTTAGTTTTCCGTTTTTAGTTTTTAAGGGGGAAAGTGGTATTGGGTGTTACATCTGTGAGTAGCTCTATATAACGTGGTTTTGCGTTTTAAGCCTGTTTTCTGAAAAACGGGCCCAAAACGCAATACCGCAGTTCCTTCTCCCTCTGGGAGAAGGGTAGGATGAGGGGAATGTTTCCAGTTTGAACAGCTTTGGTATACAACAACTTCCTTTGAAGGAATCCCTCCGGGTGAGAAGCCTTAACCCAAGAATTGCCGCTGCCCCCTCACCCTAACCCTCTCCCTCAAGGGAGAGGGAATCCCGCACTTTCCGTTTTGGGCTTGTTTTCCAGAAAACAGGCCCAAAACGGAAAGTGCGCCTGAGCTAACAACTAATTACTAGCAATTAACAACTATAAAGTCCCTACTTTATTTTTCTGCCGGAGCAGAAGGGCCAGGGCGGCGTAGTCATTGGGGAGGTCGGTGACTTGTTTGGTTTTTCCCTGGAAGGCTTGGAGTTGGGCGGGTAATTCCAGATCCTGGCCCAGCACGGCTTCCATGCTTTCCTTGAATTTGGCGGGGTGGGCGGTTTCCAGGAAAATGCCTTGGGTCCCTAGCACAGGAAGTTCTTGCTTTAAGCCTAAGTAGCCAATGGCGCCGTGGGGGTCCAAAAGGTAGCCTTTGGAGTGGTAGAGGTTCCTGATGGCATGTTTAATGGCTTCGTCATCGGCCCAGAAGCCTTTCACCACTTGTTGCAGGGCCTCCAATTCATGGCCAAACAGCTCCAGAATACGCGGGAAGTTGTTTGGGTTGCCCACGTCCATGGCGTTGGCGATGGTGGCCACTGACGGCGCAGGACGGTACACCCCGCTAGCCAAGTACTCGGGCACTATCTTGTTCAGGTTGGTGGTGGCCAGGAAATAGGTGACGGGCAGGCCCATGCGGTAGGCCAGCAACCCCGCCGCTAGATTCCCGAAATTCCCGCTGGGCACGGCAATGGTCAGTTCCTGGGAGGCCGGGTTCAGCTTTTTCCATTGGCCCCAGGCGTGGAAATAGTATACCATCTGCGGGAGCCAACGGGCCACGTTGATGGAGTTCGCCGAAGACAGGTTCATTTCCCGGTTTAGCTCTTCATCAGAGAAGGCTTGCTTCACCAGGGCCTGGCAATCGTCAAAGGTGCCATCTACGGCCACAGCGCTAATGTTCTGGCCAAGGGTGGCAAACTGCATCTCCTGGATAGGGCTTACGCCGTCCTCGGGGTACAGCACCACCACGTCAATATTCTCCAATCCCAGAAAACCGTTGGCTACGGCGCTTCCGGTATCGCCGGAGGTGGCCACCAGCACCGTGACCGGTTGGTCAGGGGCGGCCACCGCCTGCAGACACCGGGACATGAACCGGGCGCCCACATCCTTAAAGGCGCAGGTTGGCCCATGGAACAACTCCAGCGCATACACGCCTTCCTCCACGGCCACCAGCGGGATAGGGAAGGAGAAGACATCGGCGCAGATTTTCCGCAGTTCCTCCTCCGCAATATCAGGGGAAATAAATTGCTTCAGAACCTCCACCGCAATCTCGGGTAGGGCCAGGGAAGGGAGTTGCTCAAAAAAAGAGGCTGGCAGCGCGGGAATCTCTTTTGGGAAGAACAGGCCCTTGTCTGCAGGCAGGCCTTTGATCACGGCCTCCTGAAAACTCAATTCCTTTGCTTGTCTGTTGGTGCTATAGAAGTTCATGCCTGGGCGGGTTGTAAGGTAGAGGATTCCACTAACCGGACCCCTTGTTCCGGTACCTGAGATACGTAGGTTTTGGTGTCAATGCCGCTGTGGGCGTACACCTTTTCCATAGCCTGCTGTACGGCCTGGGCCTGGCCCAGCGACGCCGATAACGCGAAAATGGACGGCCCTGACCCCGAGATGCCGGCTCCTAGCGCCCCGGCGGCCAGCGCGGCGGCCTTCACCTGGTGGAAGAGCGGGATGAGGATGGAGCGCTCCGGCTCAAAGATCTCGTCATGCAGGCTTCGGCCCAGCAGCGCATAGTCTTGCAGGAGAAGCCCCGCCATGAATCCGGCCAGGTTTCCCCACTGTTTGATGCCCTGCTTCAAAGGTATTTCTTGCTTGAGGATGCTACGCGAAAGGGAAGTTTTGAGCTCAATCTGGGGGTACAGAATGGTGCAGTACAGCTCCAGGGGCACGCCCAGCGGCACTACATCCAGAGGGGCGTAGTCACGCACCAGCACAAAGCCGCCCAGCAGTGAGGGGGCCACGTTGTCGGCGTGGGCTGAGCCCGAGGCTTTTTTCTCGCCTTCCATGGCGTACAGCACCAGTTCCTGGGTGGTGAAAGGTTTACCCAGCAGCTCATTTATCGCGAAAGCCGCCGCCGCCGAGCTGGCCGCGCTGCTGCCCAGGCCGCTGCCCACGGGCATGCCTTTGTGCAGCTGTAACTCCAGCCCGTGGGAGAGGTGCAGGTCTGTGAGCATTTTCTGGGCCACCACCCCAATCACGTTTTCGGAGGGGTCACTGGAAAGGCCCTCAATGCCCTGGATGTGGGAGATGGTAATGCCTGGCGCTTCTTTTTTCCTTGCCCATACCTCATCGCCGGGCTGGTCCAGGGCGAAGCCCAAAACGTCAAAGCCGCAACTGACATTGGCTACGGTGGCAGGCGCGTAGGCTTTGACAAATTCATTGTTCTGCATGATAGTAGGTGCTGGTATAGGCACAAAAAGCAGAGCCCTAATTCGCTCCAGGTCTTGTGCTGTGGTTTAAATGCAAGCTTTATATAACATTATGTGATGTATTGCTGATTAATGCGTTACGCGAAAGCTTCTTCTGATTCTCTTACCGGCAAAAAGAAGCGGTCATGAAGCAGGTTCACGGCGCGGTGGGCATCTTGGGTACTTAACACGACAGAGATAATCCGCTCGGTGGCGCCCTGGGCAATGGCCCTAATATTGAGGTTATGGTCTCCCAGGAGGGAGAAGGCCTGGCCCGCGATTCCGGGTTGCCGGATCATGCCGTTGCCTACCAGGGCCACGATGCTCATGGGGGTCTCCAGGCACACCGGGTTCAGCAATCCCTGGGCCAGGTCATCGGTAAATTCCAAGGAAATAGCCTGCACCGCTTTCTGGCCGTCGGCCTCGGCCAGGCCTAGGGTAATGCTTTGCTCAGAGGAAGACTGCGTGATAAAGTAGATGTTGATGTTCTGGGTGGCTACGGCCTTAAACAGGCGCATGGCCACGCCCGGTACCCCCACCATGCCACTGCCGCTCAAGGTAAGCACCGCCATGTGGTCAATGCAGGAAATGCCTTTTACCTGCTGCGCGCTGGGCGCCGGGGTTGCGGAGATCAAGGTGCCTTTATGGCCGGGGTTAAAGGTGTTCTTGAGCACCAGCGGAATCTTGGCGGCCACCAGCGGGGCAATGGTGGGCGGGTACAAGACCTTCGCCCCGAAATACGCCAGTTCCATGGCCTCCTCGTAGCTCAGTTCCTCAATGGAATAGGCGGCTGCGGCCTTGCGAGGGTCTGTGGTGTACATGCCGTCCACGTCTGACCAGATTTCCAGTACCTCTGCCTGCAACGCTGCTGCGTAGAGCGAGGCCGAGTAGTCAGAACCGCCCCGGCCCAGCACGGTGGTTTTGCCTTCCGCGGAGCGGGAAATGAACCCGGGGGCCACCATCAAGGAAGCCTCGGGCAATTGGGTCTGCAGAAGGTGATAGGTTTCCTTTAGGTTAACCTTGGCATTGAGAAAATTGGCATCGGTCTGGATGTAGTCGCGGCTATCTAACAATATGTTGGGCAGGCCGTGGTGCTGCAGGGCCACCGAGACCAGGGCAGAGGAAAGTAACTCGCCGTAGGCCATCACCCGGGCCTTGGTACTGTCACTGAGCTCATCCAGCAGGTAAATGCCTTTGGTCACGTCTTCCAGCTCACGCAGGATCAATTTGATCTTGCCTTTAATTTCTATCTGCTGGCTCATGGGCACCAACTCCTCAATGGCCTGCATGTGCTTGGCTTCCAGCGTCTGGATCACCTCCTGGTACCCCAGGTCATGGGCCGAGGCCTTTTGGTACAGCGAAATGAGCAGGTCGGTCACCTTAGACATAGCCGATACTACCACTACTTTTCTCTCAGAGGAATCTTTGGTCCCCACAATGGAGATTAACTGACGGATGGCCTCCGCGTTCGCAACGGAAGTGCCTCCAAATTTTAATACCAGCATACCAGATGGTGCTTTTGGAAGAATAATTATAAGGAAGGGTGCCCAAACGGGCTTAGATAGCCACCAAGGCTATACAGGACAGGACGATATGTGTAGCTATACCCCCGTAGGGGTAATCGTGAAAATGGTACCCGTAAAGGAAATACCAAACCCAAAGGAAACGCCAGCCCGGGCCGTGCAAACGGAGGGGAGAGAAAGGGATATGGGGCGTGTTTGTCTCATTGGTGCCGGTAATATCTGAAAATATTTTATAGAAAAAGAAGTAAATATGAAAAATTTCTATAAACGAACGCTTGTTGTTGCTAATATGGAAGTCATAAGGCAAGTCTGTTTCTTATCTGTTATCTTTGTAGCTTCCGTTTCAGCCTCTGCAGCGGCTATCCTGAGGGCCCCTGGCGCAGCACCTGTGCGGGCCGGTAAACTTATTAGGCGGCTGGGCTGTTACGGTACTTACCATTAACCCTGTTTTAGCCCTGTTTTCCAGAAAACGGGCCCGAAACGGAAAGAGGAGACGTTGATTTTGGAAGAGACCATAGAAAGAAAGATTGCCTCTGTACACACGGTGCCTAAAGACGGGACCAAACTGCCCCTCATGGAGCATTTCTACACCATTCAGGGCGAAGGGTACCACTCCGGAAAAGCCGCGTATTTTATCCGGTTGGGTGGCTGTGACATTGGCTGCCACTGGTGTGACGTGAAAGAATCCTGGGATGCCAACCTGCACCCGCTCACCGACACCGACTGGATTGTAGAGCAAGCCGCCCAATACCCTGGCAAGGCCGTGGTGGTGACCGGCGGTGAGCCCCTGCTTTACAACCTGGACTACCTCACGGCCCAGCTGCAAATGCGCGGCATCCAGACCTTTATTGAAACTTCCGGCGCCTACCCCTTGAGCGGCTCCTGGGACTGGATCTGCCTTTCTCCCAAAAAATTCAAGGGCCCGCACCTCAGTGTGCAGCCGCACGCCGGTGAGCTGAAGGTGATCGTGTTCAACAAGTCTGACTTTGCGTGGGCCGAGGAGCATGCCGCCCAGGTAGGGCCAAATACCCGTTTGTACCTGCAACCGGAGTGGAGCAAAGCCGACCAGATGATGCCCCTGATTGTGGAGTATGTAAAGGAAAACCCTAAATGGCAGGTTTCGTTACAGACCCATAAGTTCCTGAATATCCCCTAATTACGCCCCATGCTTTCTTTCTTTCGTTTATTGCTGCTTGTTCTGTTTCTGGCTAGCTTTTCTGCCCACACGTTTGCCCAAAAAGCAACGGGCAGCACAACCAATGGCAAGGCCCAGAAAGCGTTTGAGGAGGGTAGTAAACTGGTGCAGGCCCGCAATTTCCCTAAGGCATTGTTGTCCTTTGAGGAGGCAATTAAGCGGGACTCTACCTATGGAGAGGCCTACCTACAGGCGGCTGGGCTGTACCGCATCATGCAAAAGCCAGAGGAGGCCTACCAGAGTTACCGAAGGGGTCTTCCGTTGCTTCCTGAGCAGGGCCGGCTGGCAAATGACTATTTCAATTATGCAGATCTGGCTTTCGCCCGTGGGCAATACCAGGAAGCCGGCACCTATTATGAGAAATTCCTGAAGTTGGGCCGAAAGAACACAAAGCAAGCCACCCATGCGCAGCGACAGGTCCAGAATGTGGCCTTCGCACAGAAAGCCATCAAAGAACCCGTAGATTTTAAGCCCCGCTCTTTGGGGGAGGTCATCAATAAACTGGGTTTGCAATATTCCCCGGTACTTACCACAGACCAGCAGGCACTTCTCTTCACGGCCAGGCAGGGGAGCGGCGAACTGGATGACGAAGACCTCTACCTGGCCTACCGCAAAAATGGGGAGTGGCAGGAACCGGTCTCCATCTCCAAGGCCATCAACACGGATCTTAATGAAGGCGCCGCCTCCCTTTCCGGCGATGGCCGCACCCTGGTGTTCACCACCTGCAACCGCCAGGATTCCTATGGCTCCTGCGATCTGTATATCAGTTACCGTGAAGGGGATGAATGGAGTACGCCTAAGAACATGGGCCGCACCGTCAACTCCAGCGCCTGGGATTCCCAGCCGAGCCTCTCAGCAGATGGACGCACCATATATTTTGCCTCTAACCGGCCGGGCGGGCTGGGCGGTGATGACCTCTGGATGACGCAACTGAAAGAAGATGGTTCCTGGGGCAGCCCCGTTAACCTGGGAAACAAAATCAATACCACTGGCCGCGAGAATTCCCCTTTCCTGCACGCCAGCGGCAACACGCTGTATTATGCCACTGATGGGCTACAAGGCATGGGCGGCCTGGATCTGTTTAAGGTAAGCCGCGAAAAAGGCGGTTGGGGCACTCCTCTGAACCTGGGTTATCCCTTGAACACGCACCGCGACGAAAGCTCCATCTTCATTTCCCCGGACAATAAAACAGGTTACTATTCAGGCGGCCAATCGGCGGGGTCTGGTAAGGCAGAAGTGGCCTTACTGCAGTTTGAAGTGCCAGACATCTGGAAAGGCAAAACCATCAGCACCTTTGCCCAGGGAAAGGTATTTGATGCCGTCTCTAAAAAGCCCCTCAAAGCCACCGTGCAGGTGTATGACCTAGATTCTACGGGCGTGATTTCCCAGCAGGTCAGCTCAGATGCCAGTACCGGTGAGTACACCATAGTCCTGAACCAAAAGCAACGGTATGCGCTTTTTGTGACGGCGCCCGGGCACGTGCTGGAAAGCCGCCATATTGCCGCTACCTCCACCACCGCGCCCCTAGCCCTAGATTTTTACCTGCAACCCGTGAACAAAGGAGCCAAAGCCGTGCTGAGTAATATCTTCTTTGACACCGGAAAATCTGAACTTCGGTCTGAGTCCCGCACTGAGCTGGACAAGCTATTTCAGTTCCTGAAGGCCAACCCCAAGATAAAGGTGGAGATTGCGGGCCACACAGATAACGTGGGCCAGGCAGCCGCTAACCAAAAACTCTCTGAGGCCCGCGCAAAGGCAGTGGTGGCCTACCTGGTTTCCAAAGGAGCCCCGGCTACGCTGTTCCAGGCCAAAGGCTACGGCCAGACCCAACCAGCTGCCCCGAATACCACAGAAACCAACAGGCAATTGAACCGCCGGATAGAACTTAGGATTCTTTAAAGAATTTTCACTTTATCTAAACCTTCTCTTTCTATTGGGGTTTAATAAAGTAGGTTTAGAGTATTAGTTTACTAGTTTGTTTAATGTGAGCCAGAAAGGCGGCCGGGACAACCCGACCGCCTTTCTGTTTTAAGCCCGTTTTTTATAAAACGCCCAAAACCATGGTTTTGGTAATTAGCAAGGGTGCTTAAATGGCCTCGTTTTAACGACGTAGGCTAAGGATTCTGCCGGGAGAGGAAAATTTCTTCTTGCTTTTCAATTTCCACCAGAGCAGAGTCTTTGGGCTGCGCCAGGGCCGTTTGCATGTCTTGGGCTTCAATTTGCCGGGTCACCTCGCGGGCTTTCTGCACCAAGGTCTGAAAAATAAGCCGTTGCTTGCGGCGCTGGGGAAGGTACTCCGGGTGCCATTGTACCCCCAGCATGAATTCCATTTCTACGTGCTCAATGGCCTGCACAATCCCGTTTTTTTCCTGTGCTACTATTTGCAGGCCCTTGCCCGGGGTGTGCACCGCCTGGTGGTGCAGGGCATTCACTTTCATTTTCTGGCAGCCAAGCATCTGGGCCAGTTTACTGCCCGGCTTTATTCTTATTTTCTTGACCGGGAAGATGCTGGAGGGATTGGGCTCCTCCAGGTAGAATTCATTGATGTCATTGTGCAGGGTGCCCCTGAAATACACGTTCAGGAGTTGCGAGCCCCGGCAGATACCTAGCACCGGTAGGTTCATTTTAACGGCCTGGTCAATAAGCTGAAACTCCAGGTGGTCGCGGGCTTTGTCAAGGGACCATTTGGGAGCGCCGCTTAGCCATTTACGAACGTAAAAAAGGGCCGGAAAGTAAAACCACCTGATAAAGCGCCACATCCGCTGGAAGTACGTTTTCTTATGATTCTGGAGGGTTCGTTTTAGGTATTCCGAAAGCACTGCGTCTTTCTGGTAGGTCTCGGGGTCTACATCGGCCCCGCCGCCCACGACCAAGCCTTGAAGACCATCAGCGGTTCTGGGGAAGGAAGGCGTGATGTGAACGGGTTTGCCGCCGGCTAGCCAAATGCCCATCGCCGTAAAGAGCCAGGCTACTTCGCCGCCCTTGTCTGGGCCGGTAACGCCAATGGTGGGCCTATTGCGGTTTATGGTAGCCGGTTGGTGTTTCATGCTAGCCATTGCTCCGTCTCCTTTACCCATTTTTTCTCAAAATCTGAGTGTGCGGTCTCCTTTACCTGCAGATAGGCCTCACTCATTCTGCGTAATTTTTCCGGCTGGTTGGCCAGTTCCTCTATTACTACCCAGTTGTTCCATTCCTGGGCGAGGGTCCAGTTGGGGTCAGATACACAGGAGTTGGGTAGACGGTAATGGAAGGTGTTTCGTGCTTTGACACTTCCCAGATGCTGATAATGGGCTATTTTGTCCTTTATCAAGTAGGCAAACACCGGGTAAAGATCCAGCGGGCGGTTGCGGTCAGGGTTATAGGCATGGTAGTCTTCTATCAGTTGGTCCAGGGATGGCTGGTAGGTGGGCGGAAGCACCAGAGCCGTGAACTCGGGTGGGAAGGGGTTGATGAAGGAGGTAAGGTGAAGTCGGGCGAAATCTGTCTCGCCTACTTCCAACAGCCACGGGTACAGCACCAGAAACGCCCGCAGGTACCGCAAAATGGTTTCCGGCTCGGCATCTGGCAACTCCGTGTTGATGTGCGTCCCGAAGGCATTGGTGAGGAAGGCCTCCGTTCCTTTAGCGTGGTGCTGATAAAGTGCCTCCCGAAGCTCTTCTACTTGTTCTAATTGGGTGAAAGGCAGCGGTGGTACCCCAATCTCATAAGGGATTACCCGTTTAATCACACTTTCCAGGGTATCGTCAATTCTCTCTTCCAGCGTTTCATGGCCCAAATGGATGTGCTCAATGTCTATGTGCAGTTTGTCAAAAACAGCTTTGTATTGCTTATGGGTCAGTAACTTGAGGTCAATCTCTACACTGAAGTCCCCCAGGCGGGTAAACAGCACCTTGGCAGAGAACCTGTTCTCCCGCTGTATCCGGCCCCCGTACAGGTCTTGCACTATCTGCAGGCACTCCTCAATTCCCACATTGGCGAACTCCAACTCAAAGCCCACTTTCCGCAGCTTCCCGTCCTGGTTTTTTGCAATGGGCAGTGGTTTAAAGGCTTCCATTTCCTGTTTCTCTGCTTGTTTGTTTTTCCAACGGGAAAGAGGTTTAAGTGTTGCCGAAGTGAGGAGGGATGGAGTAAGTTGATTTGGAAGGATATAGGCCTAGGGCTAGAGGTTTTTGTGCAATATTTTTCCGCTTTCAAAGTCTTTTAAGGTGGCCAAAGTTGGTGTTCCTAGGGACCAACGACTTGAACTGCCTCTCCATTACTATTTGGTTTTGTGCACGCCTTCCCGCCTGCTGCTGGCGTGGTACTTGCCTTAGCCTTAGTCCTTATGCTTTGTTGTTTCATGGTTTCCCTCCGAGCGCTCGCGGCCGCGAGGCCCCGTCTTTCCCCCTCGCACTGCCCTTGCGGCCGTATTGCCTTCTACTCTTAGTAAGGCCACTGCAGGGCCACAAGCGAGGCTCTCGAAGTAAAGACTGGAATCGGGGGAATGCGTGGGGGGATGATGTTCTTTAATAATCGCATTGGGCCGGTGGCGTTTTGGGAGCGTTTTTGGAAAACAGGCTCAAAACGCACTTTCTCTTCACTATACCCAATACCATATACCAAACGCAGACTCTCCCCTTGAGGGGAGATTAAGAGGGGTGTTTACATAGGAGAAGACATTTTCCTGGTTCAAGTTTCCAACTTGGACCCATAATTCGGGAAGTTTCCAACTTTCCTGAGGCGCAAGACTCACCCCACGCATATCGTCCCCCTTTGAAGGGGGTAGGGGGATGATGCACGCATTCCCTTACAACTCTGAACTCAAGACTAAAAGCTCAGAACTCAGCGCAGCTATTTTGTTTCCAGCCCGTTTTTTCAAAAACAGGTCCAAAACGCCTCCGCCCGTGCTGTCAAAAAAGAGAAGCACGGGCGGGACGTTTTAAAAGTAACAAGCTAAATCATCAATGCTCTAGGCCAGCATCAAATTGAATTCTTCCTCGGTCACGATTTTCACACCTAACGTGGTAGCTTTTTCCAGCTTGCTGGGGCCCATTTTTTCACCGGCTACCAGGTACGAAAGTTTTTTGGAGATGGAGGAGACAATCTTTCCGCCGTTAGCGATGATCGTGTACTGGAGTTCTTCGCGGGAGTAGCCAGAGAAGACACCGGATACTACGAAGGTGAGGCCAGCTAGTTTATCAGAGGCTGGTTCTACTACGGTTACCTCGCCTAAGTCCAGTTGCAGTCCGTGGTGGCGCAGGCGTTCTACCAGGTGCACATTGGCCAGGTCCTGGAAGTATTCGCGCACCGAAGCGGCTATACGCCCCCCAATCTCGGGGACGGCAATCAGTTCTTCTTCGGTAGCTGCCTTGAGAGCATCAATATTGCGGAAGTGTTGGGCCAGCTTCTGGGCTACCGTATTGCCTACGAACCGAATTCCTAGCGCAAACAGCACCCGGTCAAAAGGAGCTTCTTTGGATTGCTGCAACGCCTTTAGAATATTTTCAACCGTGGTTTTCTGGAAGGTGACTACCCGGCTTTTGCCCGTCTCCTCGTTCACAAAGGTCTTTTTCAACCCGAAAAGCGTGTCATAGGTAAGGTCATAGAGGTGGTCTGGGCTGGTAACCAGGCCTTGCTCCACCAAAAGCTCAATTTTGCCTTCGCCCAGGCTCAAGATGTTCATGGCCTTCCGGCTGATGAAATGTTCCAGCTTGCCTTTCACCTGCGGCGGACAGCCTTTTTCGTTGGTGCAGTAATGGTTGGCCTCGCCTTCCTGGCGCACCAGGGCCGTACCGCACGAAGGGCAGACCGTAGGGTAGACAATAGGCTCGGCATTAGCCGGACGTTGCTCTGTTTTCACCGCTGTCACCTTAGGTATGATTTCGCCGCCCTTTTCTACAGTCACAAAATCATGCAGCATAAGGCCCAGACGCTCTATCTCATTGGCGTTGTGAAGTGAGGCCCGCTTAACAGTTGTTCCAGCTAACAGCACCGGTTTCATAAGAGCCACTGGCGTGACGGCGCCTGTGCGGCCTACATTGTACTCAATGCCCAGAAGCTCCGTAACAGCCTCCATGGCCTTGTATTTATAGGCCATGGCCCAGCGCGGGCTTTTGGCGGTATAGCCCAGTTCTTCCTGCTGGGCGTAGGAATTCACCTTTACCACAATGCCATCGGTGGCGATGGGCAATTCAAAGCGTTTGGTTTCCCATTCATGAATAAAGGCCATCACCTCTTCAATGGTGCGGCACTTGCGCCAGCTGCTGGACACGTTTAGGCCCCAGCGTTGCAGAGCTTCCAGACTCTCAGAGTGGCTTTCAAACAGAGTGGGCGTGCTCAGAAGGCCATAGGCGTACATGCTCAAGCGGCGTCGGGCTACTTCTTTGGAATCCTGCAGTTTAAGGGTTCCCGAGGTTGCATTTCTGGGGTTGGCCATGAGTGCTTCGCCTATTTCCTCGCGCTCCTTGTTCAATTCCTCAAATACATGGAACGGCATGAACACCTCACCCCGCACTTCTACCTCGGCTGGTATGTCTGGGCCTTGCAGATGCAGGGGCACGGTCCGGATGGTGCGCACGTTGGGGGTAATGTCATCGCCGCGGGTCCCGTCGCCGCGGGTGACGCCGGCGGTAAGGGCCCCGTTGGTGTAGGTGAGGCTCATGGCCACGCCGTCAAATTTCAGTTCGCAGATATATTCCACGTAGTCGCCGGTCACTTTGCGCACGCGGGTGTCAAATTCCCGTACCTCGTCTTCTGAGTAGGTATTGCTCAAAGAGAGCATGGGATATTTGTGCTTGACCGTAGGAAAGTTCTTGGTGATGGTGCCGCCCACGCGCTGGGTAGGGGAGTTGTCTGAGCGGAGCTGCGGGTTTTCCTCTTCCAGTTTCTGCAGTTCCACCAGCATCTGGTCAAACTCATAATCGGTTACCTCAGAAACGCTGTTTTGGTAATATTGGTAATTGAGGTAGTTCAGTCTATTGGTCAGCTCTACAATACGGGCTTCTGGGTTCTGCTCAGGCATGCGGTGTTGTGGTTGATTATGGGGAACAAAGATAAAGCAGGATTTTCTGGATTAAGGTAATTTTCAGGATTGGATTACTGATTCTGATGGTAGTTATGATTCAGGATTTAAGAACTGAGTTTGAGGGTAATTATGAATTGAGATTTTAATACTGGATCAGGTGGTGGCACTGGGCTCAAAAACATGGTTTATTTTAAAAACAGGTATAGCCGCCTATTTTTTGTTTGGGTAGATTTTCTTGTATTGGAGGCTGGTGCCGCCAAAGTTGATTAGTAGACCCACTGGGACAGAGTATGCCGATAAATAATTTTTGGCTTGGACCAGATGCAAATCTTCTAGGGTGCTCAGGGCCTTCAACTCTACTATCACTTTTTCATCTACCAGAAAATCGGCACGTCTGGTGCCAACAGGCAAGCCTTTATAGAAAATGGTCTGCTCTTTCTCCCGCTCAAAAGCTATACCTTCTTTATCCAACTCAATAGCTAAACTACGCTGATACATAATTTCCTGAAATCCCGCGCCCAATTCATTGTGGACACGCATGGCACATCCAATGATCTGATAAGTCAATTGATCTAAAGACAAAGGCCATCTTTTCAAATCAAGCCCCTTATACGTAACTAAGTTTAATTCTTATAACATACCTAATCCTGAAAATTACCTTAATCCTGAAAATCCTGCTTTATCTTTGTCTTTTATAATTCCTTTCCTTTAGTCTATGTCTTTTGCCCAACTAGGTTTATCTGCGGCCCTCTTGAAAGCGGCCGCTGCCCAGCAGTTTACCCAACCAACCCCTGTGCAGCAGGGCGTGATCCCGGAGGTGTTGAAGGGCAGAGACGTGTTGGGCATTGCGCAGACAGGCTCGGGGAAAACGGCGGCCTATGCCTTGCCCATCCTGGACAAGATGCAGACCAGCCGGGCTTTCAGGAACCGGTATGTGAAGACGCTGGTGCTGGTGCCCACCCGTGAACTGGCTTTGCAGGTAGGTGAAGTTTTTCTGGGGATCAGCGCCCATATGGTCATACAGATCAAAACGTTATCGGTGTTTGGAGGGGTGTCTATTAATCCCCAGATGATGAAACTGCAGGGCACCGATATCTTGGTGGCCACCCCAGGGCGTCTATTGGATCTGGTGGAAAACAAAGCTGTTCACCTATCTGACGTGGAGACCCTGGTATTGGATGAGGCCGATAAAATGCTAAACCTTGGTTTTGAGGAAGAATTGCGCCAAATATTAGCTCTGCTGCCCAAAAAGCGCCAAAATCTGCTTTTCTCGGCTACCCTGGATAACAAGGTAAATGCCATCCAGGAAACCTTGCTGCGGGAGCCGGTGACCATTGAAATAAAGGAAGAGGAAAGCACCGTTTCTGACCAAATCACCGAACTAGCCTACCTGGTAGACACAGAGCGTAAAGGGCCATTCTTGCGGTATTTGATCAAGCACCACCAAATGAAACAGGTACTGGTCTTTGTTTCCGCTACCCAGCGCGCCGACCACCTGGTGACCAAGCTGGCCACCAATGGCATAAAGGCCGTGGCCCTGCACAGCGGCAAAAGCCAAGGCGCCCGAACCGAGGCATTAGCGTTGTTCAAGAAAGGAAAAGTAGCGGTGTTGGTGGCTACTGATCTGGCGGCCCGGGGTATTGACGTGCCGGAGCTTCCGTACGTAATCAATTATGATTTGCCCCGCTCCTCAAAGGACTACGTGCACCGCATTGGCCGCACGGGCAGGGCGGCCGCCACTGGGGAAGCCCTCACGCTGGTTACCCCCGAAGATGCGCACCATTTCAAGATCATCCAGAAACAGACCAAGCGGGTTATTCCAACGCAAGAGACCAAAGACATTGATCTAAAGGGTTTTTAATCAGACCCCAAGTAGTTGCTTATAACGCAAAAAGCGTTTTGGGCCTGTTTTTAGAAAAACAGGCCCAAAACGCTTTTTGCGTTACTATCTGGCTTAATCCTATGGGTTAGTAGACCAGATGCCGGCATCCTTGATGAAAACCCGGCGGTTCAGTTTAAGCTGGCAAACCAGAAACTCAGCGAAGTCTTCGGGTTGCATCACTTTTTGAGGGTTTCCATCGGTGAGTTTCAATTCAACGGCCAGTTCGGTGGCCACAGTGCTGGGCGTCAAAGAAGTAACCCTGATATTGTTTTTCCTAACCTCCTGCATCAGAGACTCGGTTAAGCCAATAAGCCCGAACTTAGAGGCACTGTAGGCACTGGTAACGGCCGCCCCGCGCTGACCGGCCGTGGAGGAAATATTCACAATATCGCCGGTGTTTTTAGCGATCATGGCTGGCAACACGGCCCGTGTCACGT
This sequence comes from Rufibacter soli, assembly GCF_054781795.1. Taxonomy (NCBI): domain Bacteria; kingdom Pseudomonadati; phylum Bacteroidota; class Cytophagia; order Cytophagales; family Hymenobacteraceae; genus Rufibacter; species Rufibacter soli. The sequence continues at coordinate 1,510,835 of NZ_BAAGTS010000002.1, forward strand.
AGTAGGGCCCCATAAGATTTACCTTAATAATATTTTCCCACTGTTCGGGTTCCAGCTCTAAGAACTTGCCAAAGGTGGCAGTGCCGGCGTTGTTGATGAGAATGTCAATGAATCCCAGTTCTTGCTGTACATGCTCCACGGCCTCGTTCACGCTTTGGATATTCGTCACATCGGCGGTTACAATGGAGGTTTCCACGCCCAAGGCTTCAATTTCTTTGGCCACTTTTTCCAAATCACTTTTGGTTCGGGCCAGCAGGCCCACGTTTACCCCTTCATGGGCAAGCGCCAGGGCTACCGCCTTGCCTATCCCTTTACCGGCCCCTGTCACCAAGGCAGTTTTTCCTTTTAAAGATTCCATAATTGTAAGTAAATTCTGAGCAAAGTTAAAAGTTGTGCCGCAGCTTCCCTATGTGGGGGCGGTACCCTATGGGAAACGGTTCTGTTTCTAATAAGGTTAAGAATGAGAAAACCCCAGCCTTGCTCTTAGGTTCATACTACTTGGTTTCTTTAGCACCATTTTAGCTTGCGCCTATAGGGAATAAGACTTACTTGGCACACCTGACTCGGTATAATTTGGGGCAATTCCCTTGATTTTTGTCGGTTGGGTTCCATTTAACCCAAAAAATGGCGCCAGGCACGATGATTGGGAAAACAGGTTCGTATATTGCTAGGAGAGGGGAAGCAATGGGGCGTTGATTAGGTAAAAGCGAAAGTTCTATGAAGGCGGTTAAAAGAAACAATGTCACCATTAAGGGCAAAGGTGATAAAACCATGCTGTTTGCCCATGGGTACGGATGCGACCAGAACATGTGGCGGTACATCACCCCGGCCTTTGAACCAGACTTTAAGATAGTGCTATTTGACTATGTGGGATTTGGCAGGGCAGACACCACGGGTTATTCTTCCCAGCGGTATTCTTCGCTGCAAGCGTACGCAGATGACGTACTGGAGATTTGCGCCGAACTGGATCTGAAGGACGTAATCTTCGTGGGTCATTCGGTGAGCGCCATGATTGGGGTACTGGCTGCCATTAAGGAACCTTCCCTCTTTTCTAAGTTAGTGTTGATAGGCCCGTCGCCCAGGTATATCAATGACGATGATTACGTGGGGGGCTTTACCCAGGAAGGCATTAAGGGGCTGCTGGCTTCTTTAGACAGTGATTACCTTTCCTGGGCCAATGCCACCGCGCCTGCCATCATGGGAAACCCCAACAAGCCTGAACTGGGGCAGGAACTGGCCCAAAGTTTCTGCCGAAGCAACCAAGCCATCGCCAAGGATTTTGCCCGCGTCACCTTCCTTTCTGATAACCGCCAGGAGCTACAGGATCTGAAAACCGAGGCCCTTATTCTACAGTGTTCTGAAGACATAATAGCCCCGCAAGAAGTGGGCGAATATATGCACCAACAATTACCCAACAGCACTCTAGTGGTGCTGAACGCAACCGGCCACTGCCCCAACCTGAGCGCACCGGCAGAGACCATAGCTGCCATGAAGGCGTTTTTATCAGGTACTCTAGCCCAGCCAGTGGCTAACTAAAAGACAGCCTGGACTTTTAAGTCCTGAAAGAGGATACATGGATAAAAAGGAATTAAAAAAGGCGAATGGCGATGTATTTTTTGAGGCATATAGAATGCCGCACAACTCTTTTGTCTTTGTAAACTGGGTAGGCATTCAATCACTGGAAACCATGGTGATGGGTAGCAACCTGGTTCTTTCCTTGCTGCGGGAGAAATCCTGCCCCGGCCTTTTAAACAGTAACCGTGAACTTATCGGCCCCTGGGAAGTGGCCGTTCCTTACCTGGCCCATAAATGGGCGCCCGCGGCCAGAGAGTTAGGTCTCCGTAATTTTGCCCATGTCTTGTCTCCGGGCATTTTTGGGCAACGGTCTTATGAGAAATTCAGCCAGCAGGTACAGGATAGAGTCCTGCATGTAAGGGCATTTGAAGAGCAGGCCCAGGCAGAGGAATGGTTGCTTCTGCACCTGGTGTGAACCTTTCGCATGGCTTTTTGAGAGGTAGTAGGGGCTGTTTCCGTTTTGGGCACGTTTTTGTAAAAACAGGCCCGAAACGGAAACAACCTTATTTCTTAACCGACTGCGGACTATTTCTGAAGGAGATTAACTCCAGGCCTTTGGCTTTTTTACCGGTTTTGGTGGTAAATTGGCATTTGATGAGCCCGTGCTCAAGGGAGAAATACTCTTCTACCTTGTAAGTGTCTTTCAGGGCCATGCCCATAGCGTCCATGACCACTGCATATTCATAGGTAATCTTAAAGCAGTCAAAGGTGCCAGCCGGCGTTTTAATGGTCTCACGGCCCACCACTTGCCGGTTCTGGGCGACCATAGACATTTTGGTGATGGTGGTATTCGCGGAACGCACGCGCACGCCCAATCCGCCATTTGGCAATCTCTGGCCTACCTTCAGTTGTTGGGGGTAGGCAATATCAGTGGGGAGGTAATCAAAATCTTTCCCTTCAAACGCTTTCAGGGCCTGTTCGCGCAGCAGAAGCATGGCATCCAGATATAGAGTATCATTGGTGCACCGTATTCTAAATTCCTCCGCTGACTGGGACCGGTTGGTCTTGCCTTGCCGGGTACTCTTGAACGTGGTGACATACGCCCCATCTTCCGCTTTAGCTTGTTGGGTCACCTGGTTACTGAGCGTTCCTTTGTTGCGGCCCTTTTCCGTTACCTGGTACACAAATTGGGTTCCTTTGGTCAGCCCCAGGGGTTGCAGGCAATCCTGGGCCCAGGAAGCAAAGGGGGAAAAGCTAAATAAGAAGAGGAAGGTGAAGCCGATGCTTGAAAAGTATGGGTTTTTCATATAAGGTTCGCTTGCCCTAGATGGCGAGAAAGTTGAAAGGTATACGTAAAAGCACCCTTCATAGATATATTGTACTTTTCAGATTTTAAAAGGGAAAGATAACGGTCCGGGGCAGGGGCCGTACCTAATAGATACACAACAACAAAATCTACCTTAGGGCTTTATGGAAAACTCTACTCAAATAATTAATAAACTTTCTGAGCTGGCGCAGGTTGTTATTGAAACCCTGAAAACCCAGGAGAAAGACGTCACCCTTGATTTTCAGGACCTGTCTGTGGAAGGGCCCGGCCCCAAGGGCCAGCCCGGCAGTTGGCGGTTAAACGGGAAACTCACCTTGAAAACGAAGTCTAAAGGATCGGAAAGCAATTAAGCCATGGGCACTTTTCCATTTGACCTTTCGGCCCAGTTGGTATTGACTATTCAGGAAGACCACGTTTTGGTGGTAGCAGAGGAGAATTACGTTATTCTAAACTTTCAGGATCACCTGGCCCTAGAGCGGGTGCTGGAAAATATGCTTCCGGCCTCTTCGGGTAAAAGCAGCGGGGGCTTGGTACAAAGCCTGGAGAAATCTAAGGAATTGAACCAAATGATCTTGCGGGCAGGCCTTGTCATAGACATTCGGGTAAACAACAAAACCTATCTCCAGTTTGGCACGTCGGCCATGCCTAAAATCACGGCCAATGCCGTTCTGGGGAAAGTGGGCTCCTGGTTTAAAAAAGGCTAGGGCTGCCAGATTCTGGACAAGGCTGCAAAAATACACAGACCAAATCTGATATAAGGATTGCCCCATACAACGTTTTATACAGGAAAGGCATCTATTATAGAAAATAGAGTACCCGGCTAGTCTTCAGAAAGCAGGAAACCCCTGGGAATACCTGTAAGAGCAGGCCCGGCGCAAAAATCAGGAGTAGAAGAACGTCATGAAATCTGAGAATCAAAACAAAATAGGGACGGGCCAATCCTCTGGGTTTAAGAGAATGGAGAAGCTACCTCCGCTTAAAATGCTCCTGTATGTGAGCATGGCAGGCATGGGCATTCTCTTCTTCATCTTAACGCTTATGTTTTTGGCCAAAGTAGGGGCAGAAGAAACCGGGGCTACGTTTTCGTTGCCTAAGCTTTTCTCTGTGAGCACGGTGGTGCTTTTGCTGAGCGGTTTTTTTATGCAGCACACGCCCGGGCATTACGCCCAGGATAACCTACCTGCCTTAAAACGGGATTTGCTTTGGTCTTTGGTGCTGGGGTTTGCCTTTACCCTGGCCCAGGTAACGGGCTGGTATGAAATGGCCAATTCAGGGATATTCTTTTCAGACAAGGCGGCGGGTAGTTTCCTTTACCTCTTGCCTGCCCTGCATCTGCTGCACATTGCCGGTGGCTTGGCGTTCTCTTCCTACCTATTCATAAAGGTAAACAGGGCCGCGTCTGACCCCATTAGATCGCTAATCTTCAACCGTGACCCTTACCGCCTCATGCAACTGCAGATGCTACGCAGTTATTGGCATTTCCTGGACGGTATCTGGGTGCTCCTTTATTTTATCTTCCTCTTTGCACTCTGAGTTTAATGAGTGAAGGAATGATTGAGTGAATGAGTGAATAGAGGGGGGAATAAAAAGGGAATGCGTTTTAAGGCTCTTTTTTGGAAAACAGCTCCAAAAGAGGAGGGTGGTTTATTTGAAGTGTGCTGGTGAAGTAATTATCCAATCACTCACTCATTCACTCACTCACTCATTCACTCAATCACTCCTTCACTCATTAATATTAATCACAAAAGTGAAGGCTGTAGAGGTCAAAGTTACGGTGGTTGAAGAGGGTGTCGAACCGGTAACTGTAGCCTACACCGGTGGGTTTTTTACCGAACTGCACGTTTCTGATGTATTTTCGGAGCACCTCATGCAATTCTGAGTTTAACAGGAGTTCGCCCCAAACTACCACCTGATCCAGGTCTGGGTTCATTTTTTTCTCCTGTAGCACAAACAGCACATAGTAGATGAAGTCCTCTGAGCTGGAGAAGAAGAAGGAATTACAGAATTCCAGCCGAAGGTTCTGCAGCACCACCAGGGTTACGTAGTTATTGTCTACATATATGGAAAGCTGCGGGCTGGTCTTGCGTTCAGACATATGCAGGAAACCTTCCATCAACCCCGAGGTTTGGTGCATGAATTCAATGGGGCTATCCTGAAAATGGGAACTAAGCCAGGAATGCAGTTGGGTAGGTACCGTGAAAACGTTCACCAGCTCCAGGCGAGGATGTTCATGGTGAAATATCATTTCCTGCTCAGGCTCCACCACCGCATTCAACCGTAGGTATTCTTCTCGGGCATTGACCACAAAAAGCGCTTCGGGAATAAGGGTAAACTGCTGGTTTTTGATACCCACGCGAATTTGCTGCCATTTACGCTCCTGAAATAAGGGATTGCTTTGGCCCAGGCGCTGCAAGGCGGCAACGGCTCCTTCTACTGTGGCCAGTTTTTCAGACTCATAGTCTTCCAGGGCCACAAATTTATTACGTTGCGCATCTAATACTCCTACCCGAATACGATGGGCACCAAAACTGATGTACAAATGGGCGCTGGCACTGTGGCTGGGTTCAAAAGCATCGTCTAAAACGCGTTGCGTCTGTCTGAAAGCCGGCACGGACGTTGTCAAGGGTAGGGAGTCTAATGAGAGGTTCACTGCAATATTACTGAATTTATGCCTACTCCCCATGCAGCGGTGCCAGATAGAAAGGAAAACTGCTTCCTGGAAAATTCCTTAGGCTCAGATAACCTTAAGGTTAGAAAAAATTGCCATAGATGGAAAATTGACAGATTCAAATGTAGACTTTCCGTTAGGCCATTTGTTTCCTCACTTTTTGAGGCTTAATGAAGCCAGCCTATCGGTTAGGGATTTTCCTGATTTCGCATAATCACCTTAAGGACACAAAGTACTTTACTTCTACTGATTTGCCGCTTTGGGCCTGTTTTTCAGAAAATGGCCTCAAAACGCAAATGGCGAATTGAATTGACCTTTGTTAAAAATCTACGCGGTACACTTTCTCTAACTGCTTTTCATTGACCCAGGCGGGTAAATGCCGCAGCGCAAAATTACGGGCTCCAATGAAGAGAGGATTCTGGGCCTGCGCTACCTCTCCCAGGAATCTGGACTGACGGGTGATCCAATGGGTACGGGGCCGGCGGCGTGTTTCAAAGCGCTTGGCCGCCAGGTTAAAGTCGAAATCCTTCGCCAGTTCATCAGCAAAAACCACGGCATCTTCTACGGCCTGGCAAGCCCCTTGGCCCATATTGGGGGTGGTGGCATGGCCGGCATCGCCCAGCAAGAGCAGGTTTTGGAAGGCAAACTGGTCTATGGGGGCCACGTCGTACAGGTCATGCCAGAGCAACTGCTCGGGTTTGGTATGGCTAAACAAGTCTGGGATAGGGAAGTGGTAATCCTTAAAGTGGTGCTCCAGGTCTTCAACCCGCATGGCTTTCATGGCGGGGCTGTTCTGGGGCGCATTAATGCAGGCAAACCAGTAAATCTTGTTGTTTTTAAGGGGAGTCCAGCCTACGCGGCCAGCTTTTCCCCAGGTTTCTGAGGCATAGATGCTTTCAAAGCCAGGGTTGTCTATAATGGCCCGCCAGCAGGTATAGCCCGCGTACCGGGGGGTAGCAGTAGGAATTAGTTGTTGCCGGATACTTGAGTTGATGCCATCTGCCACCAGCACATGGTCAAACGTCCGGTGGTCGCCGTCCAGGAAATGAACGGTGGCCCCGGAAACAGAAAGATCTACGTGGGTAGCTTTTTTGTTGGGATGCAGGGCCGTGGTCGGAAGGTGGCGCAAAAGCACTTGGTGCAGGTTGGCCCGATGAATCACAAAGTTGTCCAGGCCGTATTTCTCACTCATAGCCCGGCTATCGGTGCGGTTGATCAGGCGGCCCTGCGCATCAAAGATATGGAAGCCATCCAGGCAATTGCCTTCGGCTATCACTTCCTGAGCCATACCCAGCCGCTGGAATCCTTTTATAGCGTTGGCCGCCAGGGCCAATCCGGCACCTACGGGTTCAAACCGGGGAGCGGCCTCAAAGATCTCCGCATGAATGCCTATTTTCTGCAGGGCCAAAGCGGTACAAAGGCCGGCAATGCCGCCCCCAATAATGCCAAGGTTCATTTTTGGTGCGGTGGAAGCGCTGGCCAAGAGAAAGGTTGCTTTATAATTGGTTAAGGAATTCTATAAACCACTGCATTGGCGTTCATACCGGCCCCCACAGAAGCAAACACCACAATATCGCCGCGCTTAAATTGGTGCCCGGGCTTTTCGCCCCTGGAGATCAGGTCATAGAGGATGGGCAGGGTAGCCACAGAATTGTTGCCCAAGGTATTGATGGTCATGGGCATGATGTCCTCAGGGATGTTTTCTTCCTGGTAGAGTTTGAATAAGCGCTCCAGCATGGCCTCATCCATTTTCTCGTTAGCCTGGTGGATCAATACCTTTTTCACCGAAGACAGTGGAATATGGGCTTTGTCCAGACAGTCTTTGATTAACTGCGGAACGGTTTTAAGGGCGTACTCATAAATTTTACGCCCATCCATTTTAATATAAAGGTCTTCCTGCGGTGCCTCTGGGTTATAGGAAGGCGAGGAGTTAAGCCAAAATGACTGGGTAAGGGTATCTGATACGGTCAGATGCTGAAGCACGCCGCTTTTTGACTCTGCTAGGCGGGCCTCCAAGATTACGGCACCGGCACCGTCTGAGTAGATCATGCTGTCGCGGTCGTGGGCGTCAGACACGCGGGAGAGGGTTTCGGAGCCGATGACCAGAATCTTTTTGGCATCACCAGACAGCAGAAAATAGTGCGCTTGAATGAGGCCTTGCAACCAGCCGGGGCAGCCAAATGGCAAGTCATAGGCCACGGTATAAGGATTGGCAATCTTAAGTTTATGCTTGATCCGGGAGGCCAGGGGCGGCATCATGTCCACGCGGCGTGAATTGGCTTTTACGTCACCGAAGTTGTGGGCCACAATAATGTAATCCAGGGTTTCGGGATCTATTCCGGCATTTTGGATAGCTTCCTGTGCAGCCATAAAACCAAGGTCTGAGGCTACCAATTCTTCTGAGGCGTATCTTCTTTCCTGGATGCCGGTTATCTGCTGGAATTTCCTGATGATGATTTCATTGGGGCTATCCATCTGTTTACCGGCGGCGTCAAAGAAAACGTGGTTCAGGAAAGCCTCATTTGGAACTACCTGGCTGGGAATGCATCTCCCGGAGCCGGTAATAACAGTGGAATGGGTAAGGGGTGCCATAAAGGGTGTACTAGGTATGGGGTAAAAGGAGCAGGAAAGGTTGGGTTTCTGTTTGGACCACTTAAGGGCTTTTCATCAGGCCAACCTTTCAGGCCAGGTATTTTTCAGGTAGGCCTTTCTGCCATCCGGAGCGGAAAGGTGCAGAACAAAATCTAAAAATAAAAGAGAACCCGAAAGGAAAACGGAGATTATGGACGCATAAACGCTTGTTTGGCACTTTTGCATTGGTAGCCTTTGGGAAAGGAGCTGGGGCAGAAAAACCATAAAAAATAAAAGCCCCGCAGCAGCGCAGACCGGCTTCTGCAAAATTCCTAAGGGAATAAGAGGGGTTGTCTTAGTCAAACAGAAGTTTGGCGCCCCCTACAAAAATAAAGATCCAGACCAGGCCCTTGATCAGAAAGAACAGGAACCCTGCCAGCCCAAACCTTTTCAACACTTTTTTCCAATTAGTCATTTTCATCTCTCTGGAAGAAATATCCCCGGCGGTTACCGGAGGTTGGCTTTCGCTAAGTTCGGGTTTTAAGCTTGTTTTTCAAAAAACAGGCCCAAAACAATTCTTGGCGCTAACAATTGCATACCATTCTAAATGCGAAGGTGGTCCAGCACCATTTAAAGGCACTGGACCACCAGAAACTGCATTTTTCCTTAGCCCGCCAGCGCCTGCGCCCTTTTACGTTTTTTGCCTTCTTCCTTTCGGCGGTTCTTAAGTAGCCGGTTTACCCATAAAATAATACCGGTAATAGGGAAGGTAGTGCCCGCTATACAAGCCAGGAAGGCAATGATCCTGCCCGGCAATCCGGCAATGGACCCCACGTGCACCGGGTAAAAAGTAGCTCTCACTTGTTGGCCCAGGTTTTTATCTGCGAACCGCTGCTGCCCCAGTACCTCGCCGGTATAAGGGTCTAAGAACAACTGGTTGGAGGCCCGTTCATGCACTGCGTTTAGTGGCATCACCGAAATGCTAATGGCATCTTCGGGGGCTTTAGGTGAATTGATGCTGATGAACTCTGCCGCCGGTTCCCAAGACTTCGCTTTGGCCAGGGCCTGGTCAAGGGAAAGGGTAGCTGCTTCGCGGGCCTGGGTGGTGGGAGGTTCTGGTCTGGTGTTTTCGGTGCCGGTTACAGTGTAGATAGCGTTGTTGAACCATTCAAAAGACCAGGCTAGCCCGGTAAACGCGAATACAAACAGGAAAATGGCGGTGTAAAAGCCAATGACAATGTGGAGGTCATGATTGAGACGCTTCCAACCACCGTCCCATTTCAGTTTAAGGCGCTGTTTTAAGATCTTCTTGTTTTTAGGCCACCAAAGCACAATGCCAGTGACCAGGATAAACAGGAAAAAGACGGTGCTAATGCCCACGATCAACTTTCCGGTGTCCTCGGCTAATAACCAGCGGTGCAGCTGGAACATGGTAAAGAAGAAAGACTCGCGGTGGTTGTAGGTGCCCAGGAATTGCCCCGTGTAAGGGTCCATGAAGGCCTGGATAGAAGCTTCTTTTCCGCCGCCGCCTTTGCCTCCCTTGCCGCCGGCTCCTTTGCCTTTGCCGCCTTCCTTGTGCCCGGCACCCGCCTGGGCCAGGGCTTTCCCGTCTACTTCTTTTCCAGGACCGGCCTTGCCTTCTTTTTTACCTCCTTCTGATTTACCTTCCGCCTTGGGGTCTTTAAAGCTTAGTTCCACCGAGCGGGTAGGGTCTGCGTACACTTTCACAGAGGTCACCTTAACTTCCGGCATTTGCCGCTGCAAAGCAGTTACCAGGTGCTGCAGGGGCAGGCGCTCAGTGCCTTTCTCCACAGTATAGCGTTCCGGGTGAAAGGCCATTTTTAGTTCTTTCTCAAAAACCAGCACGGCACCCGTGAAGCAGACAATGGCAATGACAAACCCAGAAACCAGGCTTAGGTATAGGTGAATGTTGCGAAAGAAAATTTTCATGTAAAGATTACACTTAGGTTAAGGCGTGGCGACAGGATTTGGCATTTGCCGCTCTAAAAATAACGGTTTATAGCTTATAGGAAATGGTGGCCATGAACTGGCGCGGCGCAATAGGGTTGACGCTATTGTCATCATGGGCATTATAGCTCAGTTTGTCCAGTAGGTTTGACAGTTTCAGACGGACAGACAGGCGTTGCAGGGTATAGCCCACATGGGCATCAAACAGCACATAGTTAGGGAGCGCGATCAGGCGGTAGGCGTCATTGGCCACGGTAAGGCGGGTGTTACGGCCGGCCATCCGGTCCCCGGCAAAGAAGGAACTGAGCCCTACGTTCAGGCCACTTAATTTCTCGTTCTGGAAGGCATAGTACACGCTGGCATTGGCGGTGTGGGCCGGGTTGTAGCGCAGGCGGTCGTTTTTCGCGTAAATATTGCTTTTGGTGTAGCGGGTGTCATTGTAGCTATAGCCGCCAATCACGGACCAGCCATTAATCGCTTTGCTCATCACATCCAATTCAAGGCCTTTGCTGGTCACCTCGCCGGCCAATTCCTTAATGGTGGAGTTGGTATTGGGAGTCCCCTCTGCGGTAAACAAGGCGGTTTGCGGGGAGGCGCTGTTCTTGATTTGGTACACCGTTAAATTAGCCGAAAGCAGCCCCTGGAACAACTCATTTTTAATTCCCGCTTCATACTGGTCAATAATAGAAGGGTCTAAAGGACGGAAATTGATGTCGGTGCCGGTGTTGGGGGTAAAGGAGTTAGCATAGCTGACAAACAAAGACGTGTTCTGGGTAGGCTGGAACACCACGCCGGCCCTTGGGCTAAAGGCATAGTCATAGCTGGAGGTTAGGGTGCGGGTGTCCTGGTTATTGACCACGGTGTTGGCTTCCCCTTCTATATCAATGGCGCTGTAGCGTAACCCGGCCAACACTTTCCATTTAGTAGACAAGGAAATCAGATCCTGGGCATAGATGCCGTAGCGGTTGGTAAGGGTTTTGGTGTCAAAGGTGCGTTTGGCAAACTGCGGAATGCTGCTTTTCTGCTCAAACTTACCCAAATCATAAATGTTGATTTTATCATAGGCTGCCACCGAAAGGAAGGCCGGACTCACTACATCATACTGGTCTACATCGGCGCCAACCAATAGCGTGTGCTCCACTTGTCCGGTTTTGAGATTCCCGGTAAGATCAAGCTGGGTGAGGTAATACTTTTCCTGGGAGGCACTTTTCTGCAGGCCCCGATTCAGGTCACCGTTGTAGGTGCCGTCAGAGCCTTTAATAAACCCGGTGGGGCGGGTAGTGCTTAGCTGGGAGGCCTCGTACTGCTGGAAGGAAGAGGTGCTCTTGATTTCCCAGTTAGGGCTAAGCCGATGGGTGAGGGTAGCCATGAGGCTCTGTTGATCCACATTGTTCTCCGCGAACGACACGCCCAAAAAACGGCTGCGGGGCACCGCGGCTATCTCATAATTAATGGCGCCAACGCCAAAATCCGGGGTGCGGGTATCTTTAAGGTAATCGCCTTCCAGTAAAATAGAGGTGCGGGTGCCGGCCTTAATAAGCAACGATGGGTTGATGTAGAAACGCTGGGCCTGTACCTGGTCTCTGAAACTGCCCGAGGTCTGGTAGGAGGTGTTTACCCGGTAGGCCACATGCTCGCTATTGTTCAAGGCACCATACACATCCAGAGAAGGTTTGTAAAAATCATAGCTGCCCACGCGCATGGTCACTTCACCGCCATTTTCAAACCTTGGCTTTTTAGTGACCAGGTTAAGAACACCCCCGGCGGCTACATTCCCGAATAAAATGGCGTTACTGCCTTTCATCACCTCTACGCGCTCTAGTCCAGACATTTCTGGCATAGCGCTGTTGTTGTAGCGGGCCCCGTTTTTAAACGTGTTGCTGCTCCCGAAGGAGAAACCACGGCCTGCTATCTCTTCCTGCGTACCGCCGGTGGTGCCAGCCAGGTACACGCCATTCACGTTCTGCAGCACCTCGCTCAAGACCTGGGTCTGCTGGCGTTCCAGCACTTCAGCGCCAATAATGGTCACGCTCTGCGGAAGGTCTAACGGCTGAATGGCCATTTTACCAATACTGAGCGGCTTTTCATTGAGGGACTGTTTACCTGTGACCACCACTTCACCCAGGCGCTTGGCATTTTTTACCAGCACCAGGTCAAAAGGGGCGTTGCTGTCTGAAGTGAGGTGGCAGGTACGCTCCTGGGGGGCAAACCCCAGGCAGCTGGCAATAAGGGTGTACTCCCCGGCAGGCACATTCCTGAAAACAAAGGCGCCTTCTTCTGTGGTTACAGTTACTTTTTCCAGTTCCTTGATCATGACGCTGACATAGGCCGCCGGTTCGCCATCCTGGGTGGTGACCCTTCCTCTCAGATTAGTGGTTTGAGCCTCGGCAAAGCCGCAGGAAACTAGAAGCAAAAAGATGGAGAGAAAGAGGGTATGAGGTATTGAGGAGGTAGGGTAGAGTGGACGCATACTAGGTCATTTTTATTTAGACTAATTCTAAACTCATGCAAATGAAGTAGCTATTTAGAAGCATTACAAATAATTGGCTGAAAATATTTTGGAATGCTATATTTAAAGAAAGTCAGGCAAACAGGGCCCTAATACCTATCTGCCTGAAAGAAAGAAGGTAAACAATAGAGTAGGCCTTGGGGCATCTAAACGAAAAGCCAGAAGGAATTACCTTCTGGCTTTATATGGAGGAAAATAAGGGGAAAGTATTTTAGAGACCGGCCGCTTTGAGGTCCTTTTTGGAAAGTTTTGCCTTCACCAGTTCATAGGACTGCCGCAGGTACTTCTCCAGTGTAGGGGCTGGCACCTGATGTCCTTCCTTCAGAAGCACCCAGTGGTAGCGGGCCAGGTAAGGGGCAGGCACCACCCCAGGCAAAGCTACTAATTCCTCAAATTCCTCGGGAGTCACTTTCATGGAAAAGCTAAACGGAGGTTCCATACTGCCCACTGAAAACATCTTTCCGCCGATGGAAAAACAGAGGTCGTGCTCCCATTTCACGTCTTCAGTAACGGCAGGGAAAGAAAGGCAAAGAGCGCGTAAAGATTCCAGGTTCATAAGGTAGGGTGGTTTGTACCCCAAAGGTACTCTAGTTTAGGGCAATTTTTGCCAAAACACCCTTAAAACGGAAATTACCGGGCCGGGCTTCCCAGCTGACGGCCACAGTTGCTGCAGAAATTGGCTTCGGCCTCTACCGGTTGACCACACTGCAGACAGCGCACAGAAGAGGCAGGAGGGGCCGTCTCCTCCGCTGACCTTATTTTGGAAAGCTCCACGGTTACTATGCCCGTGGGGACCGCAATAATGGCATAGCCCAGTAGCATGACCACAGAAGAAATTACCTGGCCCAGGGCGGTCTGTGGGGTTATGTCGCCGTAACCCACCGTAGTAATGGTGACAATGGCCCAGTAGATACTCTGCGGAATACTGGTGAACCCGTGCTCTTCCCCTTCCACCACATAGATAAGGGTGCCCACCAACAGCACCAGCGTGCAAACGGCCAGAATGAACACCGTGATCTTATGGAAACTGGCTATCAGCGCCGCTTTGATCACTTCCCCATTTTTCACGAAGCTGGTGAGCTTTAAGATCCGGAACACCCGCAACAGGCGCAACACCCTAATGGTCATGAAGAACCTGATGCCGGGGCTGAGAATGGCCAGGTAGAAAGGCATGACGGATAGAAAGTCTATGATGCCGTAAAAACTCAATATGTATTTGAGAGGCCGATGATGGCTGTAAATCCTAAGGAAATATTCAAGGGTAAAGGCCAGCGTGAAAATCCATTCCAAGCCCTGGAAGTAGGGCAGGTAGAGTTCCCGGTACTTGGGAACGCTTTCCAGGATCACGGTTAAGGTAGAAAGCAGAATCAACCAGAGCAACACCACATCAAACCTTCGGCCGGCCTTGGTTTGGGTGCCATAGATCACCTCATATAAATGCCTTCTAAGGGTATTTTTTCTCATAGAACCTGGTGCCTGCTCCTTTTACTGTTTTAGGACTGTTTTGTTAAAAACGTGCTTAAAACGCCCTTTTATCCCAAAAGCAGCCTTTGGGAAATCTCAAACATAGGGAAAATAAAGATTTAAATACGATGGGCCTCAGAAGGTTTAGAAACCAAGGCCGCCGTTTTGCAAGCCGAATCCTTATCTTTGAACTTGCTTTAAAGGGAGTTAGCCCAGAACCTTACCTTGTGGTGGGTTTAAACCAAATGGCAACCTGGTGCCTGCATCAGATAAGGAGGGTTTTTGAAAACCTTCGGCGGATGACTTCTTTTATGGCCAGTCTAAACAGTTTTTTGCCACACACCTTTCGTCCAGGTGAAGTATTCTTTAGGATTTTTATGCCCAGGTTTTTCCAAGTATTGCTTTCGTTTTGCCTTCTGATTTCTTTTTATCCGGTTACGGCCCAGGAGCTTCCTAACCGGGAGTTCAGGGGAGTGTGGGTGGCCACGGTAGCTAATTTAGACTGGCCAGTACAGGGCGCCTCGCCTGAAAAGCAAAAAGCCGCCCTGCGCGACATGCTGGATAAAATAAAGGAAGCCAACCTGAATGCCGTGTTTTTTCAGGTAAGAACCGAGTGCGATGCCTTTTATAGATCCAGCAAAGAGCCTTGGTCCAGATTCCTGACCGGCACCCAAGGCAAAGACCCCGGCTATGACCCCTTGGCCTTCGCCATAGAGGAGGCTCACGCCCGCGGGCTGGAACTGCATGCCTGGTTTAACCCCTACCGCGTGAACACCGTCAATACTCCTGGCACCTACCATGCACAGCACGTTTCCAAAGCCAAACCAGAGTGGCTGCTGACCTTTGCCAACGGGAAAAAGATCCTGAACCCCGGCCTGCCCGAAGTGCGCCAATACATCACCTCCATTATTAAGGAAGTTGCCCAAAACTACGCCATTGACGGGGTGCACTTTGATGATTACTTCTATCCTTACCCAGAGGGCCCTTTCAAGGGGATTTCCAATGAAGATGCAGCTACCTTCCAGGAGTTTGGCAACGGTTTTTCTGGGGTGAGTGACTGGCGCCGCTTTAACGTGAACGAGACCATGCGCCTGGTCCATGAAGCCCTGCAGCAGGTAAACCCCACGGCGCGGTTTGGGGTAAGCCCCTTCGGGATCTGGAAAAACGGCGAGCCGGCCGGCATTTCGGGCATGGACTCCTACAATGCCATCTACGCCGATCCGCTGTATTGGCTGGATCAGAAATACGTGGATTACCTCACCCCGCAATTGTACTGGCCCATAGGCGGGCGCCAGGATTACCGAAAACTGTTGTACTGGTGGTCAGACAGGGCCTATGAGGCAAGCCGCCACCTGTACGCCGGGCACATGGTGCAGAAAAACTATACCCTGGATGAACTGCCCCAGCAGATTGAAATCACCCGCTCCAACCGCGACCGGCATGCCTTAGGCAGCGTGGTATTCCGGGCCTCCAACATTACCAATAATACCCTTTTGACCGGTACCTCTTTCAAGTCGGCCACCTTCCGGTTTCCGGCAGCCCCACCTTCCATGGCCTGGAAAAATGGGAAAGAACCGGCTGCACCCCAGGGATTAACCGTCACCCTGAACGAACAAACCGGAAATTACGAAATCACCTGGGCCAGAAGCCCGGCTAACACCCATTCTTTTAAACGGTACCTGCTGTACACCACCAACACCATGCCGGCCACCGGCGCCTTAACCCCCGAAGGAGCCGTCAGAGCCTTTACCACCCAGGAAAAGGTAATAATTCCGGCGGCAGAGGTGCCCTCACCGGTTTCTTTTTGGGCCGTGAGCGAGGTAAGCCCCGGTAACCACGAAAGCCCACTCAGTAACGTGGTCATTCTAGGCAGCCCAGTGCCAATGCTGGCAGAGAATGCCCAGAAGCCAGTTTTAACCATGGAGCAACCCACGGAAACACCAGTTGCTGAAGTGGGCCCGCTTTCCACTATTACCAACAAACTATTGGTGCCCATAGAGCTCACCAAAAAATCTGGGGTGAAAGCCGAGCTTTACACGTTGGATAGAAAAAAGAAAACCAGGGTAATCAAAGAGAAATACAAACCCGGAAAACACACGTTAACCATCCCCAGAGGTAAATTTGCCAAAGGCACTTATCTGCTGGTACTGGAGTATGGAAATGAAAGAACGGTGCAAAAGGTGGTATTCAACTAAAGTGAGGGCTGGAAATCAATAAAGGAATTGTACCAAAAAGCGGGTTGTTAACGCGGGCTTTAAATAGGTTACCCATTCCTGAATATCCATCTATAGATGTACTTGGGGATGGAGGCGTTTTAGAGGCGTTTTTCCAAAAACAGGCTTAAAACAGAAAAATCCTTATACCAGTACCCGCTTCTCCATTTTAAGGATTGGATCCCAGGCATTTCCTTCCGCCACCTCTTTGAGCAACTGGTTCCTTTTCCTCAACAACCGGGTCATATAACGTTGCAGAAAAAGGTAATCAGCCAAATTCCCTAACCACCAAAAGGGGGAGGTATAGTCAAATTGATCTTCCATCAAGGTGGCGGCACTATTTAAGGCCTTAAAGGAATGTTCATGACGGAAGCGCTGGAAAGCTCCTGTCACCATTTCATCCACAAATAAAACAGGCCGCTGAAATTCAGTAATTCTGGTCTGAAGGTACTGCCTTACCCCAAAGTGGGTCGCTTGCCAGGTTACCGTTTCATCTAAGCCAATCAGGCCAGATAGCACCCCACGCACAGCACGTTCCTGGGTTTGCTGTGTAGAAGCCATATGCAGGTCAATGCTTCTAGCTAGGTCAAAGCAAATCTCAACAGGGGCTGGGATGGTTGTTTGCAGGTGAATTATTGGCACAGTGATATCTGTATTAGTAATTTCTGTTTTGAGGCTGTTTTCAAAAAAATGAGCTCTAAACGGACATTAGGTGATTAACTTTTTCTCCTGCCATGACTCCCTCTCTGACCTTCATAGCCGTTACGCTTAGACCTGGCGCAGAATCTTCTCCAGCTTTTTTCCTTTGGCCAGTTCATCAACCAATTTGTCTAGGTACCTGACTTGCCTGGTCAACGGGTTTTCAATTTCTTCAATCTTATAGCCGCAGATAGTGCCGGTAATCAAGTCAGCATTGGGGTTCAGGTTGGCCTTCTGGAAGAAGTTTTCAAAGGTGGCTTTTTGGTCTACCAATTCCTGTAAATTTTGCTCAGTAAACCCGGTGAGCCAGGCAATGACCTGGTGCAGTTCTTCTTTGGTGCGGCCTTTGCGCTCTACTTTGGTGACATAATGAGGGTACACAGCCGCGAAGGTCATGCCGGCAATCTTGGCATCATGGGCAGGGGTGGTATTCATGTTATTTCAGTCTTTCCAGGTGGCCTTTTCTTTTCACCAGATTCTTATAGTCCCATTGAATGTCCCGCGCTTTCTGCAGCCATCTTTGGAGATCAGCAAGTTCAACCTGGTCTGGAACAGAATAGGTGATGGAGGCATCCCTGAATTTACCCGTGCTGGGTTTAAGCCCTTCCTCACCAAAATCTGCGCCGCTCCAGAACATGAGCCGTATGCCTGCCTTTAGTTTGCAGTACCCTACCACAGGGTTGCCCTCCAGAAACCAGACCGGGTGGGCGTGCCATATCTTGCTTTCCGCCTCGGGCAATTCCGCATCAATGGCCGTGGCCAGCAAATCGCATAGTTCCTGGTGGGCAGGAGACTGGGATTGGTGATAGGTCTGGAGGTCTTCTTTCATGGGTGGAGAGGTCTTTTACTTAGGCTACGATTAGTAAAAACAACGGGCAAGTCTGTGGGCCGGACCATGAGTTTTATACCTTGTTGTACACCAGTTTTATATTTCAAATTTCAACAGTTCTGCATAAGGATCTCCAACCAAACCCAATAATTTGGCAAAAGCAGGCTCTGTCTTTAGTCCTTCTTTTTTAAGTCGTATGACTTCCTCTCTGAACTTATCATCTTTTAAACTCAAGATTTTATGTTCAATTAGCATATGCTTGAAGGCACTTTGCTCTTTGGTAGGGCAATCCTGTCCAAAAACTTCTACTTCAAATTCGCCTGCTCGAAAGGATACAATTGTTGAGAATAAGTTATTCCAAGTATTTGTCTTGATTTCAAATTTGTCTTTGTCTGAGTACAAACTAGTGAGTGTCTTTGCAAATTCATTGTGGTTGGAACATTCACAAATAATATCTAAATCACTTTCTGGTAGGTCAATCCCAATAGGTATAGTTCCTGTCAATATTGGACTATAAGCTTGCAAATCCTCAAAGATTAATAGCTTAGTCAATTCTATATAGGCTTGTCTCTGACGTTTATTCCCTTTTTTAAGATATTCAATATTTGTAAAGTCTGGCATCATTGTTTTAAATAGTATACAACGAAAGTCTATATGTTCCTCCTACTGTTATCTGCCTTAAAACAACGTAAAACATGGCTATTCCCCGCCGTTACTAATCAATACATATAATTAGATTTCCACTTATTTCTCAAATTCGATACCTGTTTAGAGGCTGTATTCCAAAAATAATCCCTAAACAGAAACCTACCGCAACGCCTCAAACAACACCTCTATCGGATGCTTAGCATCCCTTCCGGTCCCGTCATGAATTTGGTGGCGGCAACTGGTACCAGGGGCAGCGATGATGACCTCATGGGCCGCAGCCCGCACGGCAGGGAAGAGCACCAGTTCGCCTACTTTCATAGAGACCTCATAATGCTCGGCTTCATAGCCAAAGGAGCCGGCCATACCGCAGCACCCCGAGGGAATGGTTTCCACCTTGTAATTAGCCGGTAGGCTCAGCATCTGCTGAGTGTAGAGCACGCTGGAAAGGGCCTTCTGGTGGCAGTGGCCATGTAGTTTAATAAGGCGGGCCTCGGTTTTGAAGAGGTTACGGTCGATATTCTTATTCAGGATCTCGCGGGCAATGAACTCATCAAACTGGAGGCAGTGAACAGATAGGTGTTTGGCATTTTCTGCCTGGTCTTCGTCTACTAGGTCCAGGTACTCGTCTCTAAAGGAGAGAATGCAGCTGGGTTCAATGCCAATGAGCGGCGTCTCCGCTGACACCAACTTGTGCAGCATCGCCACATTTTTCTGGGCCAGTTTCTTCGCTTCGCGTACCAAGCCCTTGGAGAGGTAGGTCCGGCCACTTTCTTCGTGTTCGGGGATTATTACCTCATAGCCCAGTTTCTCCAGCAACAGCACCGCCTTTATGCCAATGGGGGTGTCATTGTAATTGGTGAACTCGTCACAGAACAAGTACACTTTCTTTTTAGGCGCTCTGCTTTCTTTCCCTTTTGCCACCTGGTGCTTTTTAAACCAGCTGCGTAGGGTGGTGCTGTGCAGGAGCGGGAGGGACCGTTTGGGCGCGAAACCTACGGCCTTTTTAAAGGCATTGGCGGTAAAAGAGCTCTTAAACAACAGGTTATAGGCCCCGGGCAACAACGAGGCCAGTTTGTTGGCATTGTTAAAATTACTGATCAGGCGAGTACGGAAGGGTACGCCGTTGGCGTCATAGTAGTGCTGCAGGAACTCGGCTTTCAGTTTGGCCACGTCTACGTTAGAGGGGCACTCAGATTTACAGCCCTTGCAGCTTAGGCAAAGGTCCATGGCCTCTTTTATTTCCTGGTGGTCAAAGCGGTTGGCTTTAGGCGAACGGGTCAGAAACTCGCGCAGGACGTTAGCCCGACCGCGAGTGGTGTCTTTCTCGTTGCGGGTCACCATGTAACTGGGGCACATAGTGCCGCCCGTGAGCTGGGTTTTGCGACAGTCGCCGGAGCCGTTGCAGAGTTCAGCAGCCCGGAGAACACCGCCTTGTTCTTTGAATTTGAAGACCGTGTCAAACTCCGGGGTTTCCTGGCCGGGATCATAGCGCAGGAACGTGTCCATGGCTGGAGTGTTCACAATTTTGCCCGGGTTGAAAATATTGCCGGGGTCCCATACGCGTTTCACTTCTTCCAGCAGGCGGTAATTCTCCTCCCCAATCATGTAGGGGATGAACTCGCCCCGCAGGCGCCCGTCACCGTGTTCGCCGCTTAGAGAGCCGCGGTATTTCTTGACCAGGTGCGCAATCTCTGTGGCAATAGTCCTGAAAAGCTCGTTTCCTTCCTGGGTTTTCAGGTTGATGATGGGGCGCAGGTGCAGTTCCCCGGTTCCGGCGTGGGCATAGTGCACGCAGTACAGCCCGTACTGCTCCAGGGAAAGGTTAAACTCCCTGATGAACTCCGGAAGGTCTTCCACATCTACGGCGGTGTCTTCAATCACAGCCACCGGTTTGGCATCACCAGGTATGTTAGATAATAAGCCCAATCCTGCCTTACGGAGCGTCCAGACTTTCTTGGTATCTGGGCCCAACACCAAGGGGTAATGGTAGCCTAATTGGTTTTTCTCCAGGTCCCGCACCAGAGCTTGGGCGCGTTCTTCAATGGCCGCTTGGGTATGGTCTGACAATTCCACCACCAGAATAGCGCCGGGGTCTCCCTGTACAAAGAACCGGTTTTGGCTTTGCTCAATATTGGTTTTGGTACACTCTAACACATAATGGTCCATGAGCTCGCTGGCCGTGGGGTTGTGGCGCAGCGCCACCAAATTAGCCCTTAAGGATTCATCTACCGTCTGGCAATGGATGCACAACAGGCCAATCTCTTTGGGCGGCAAGGGGTTTACGTGCAGGGTGATCTCCGTGAGGAAAGCCAGCGTGCCTTCAGAACCGGCAATGAGTTTACAGAAGTTGAAAGCCTCTTTGCCGGGCGTAAAGGGCTCGGTTTCCAGAAGCAGGTCTATGGCATAGCCGGTATTGCGGCGCTGAATACTGGGTTTAGGGAATTCGCTCCTTATGTTTTCCTGGGTAGGCCCGTGCGAAAGCATTGCTTTGGTGGCCTGGTACAGGCGCGTCTCCAGCGGGCCAGACGTGTTCTCACCGTGGCACTTGGCTTCAAATTCAGCGGCAGACAAAGCAGAGAACTCGGCCTCTGAGCCATCGCTTAAAAGGGCTTTCACAGACAGCAGGTGCTCCCGGGCGCTGCCGTAGACAATAGAATTGGAGCCGCAGGAATTGTTGCCAACCATGCCGCCAATCATGGCGCGGTTGGCTGTAGAGGTCTCGGGCCCGAAGTAAAGGCCATAGGATTTCAGGAACAGGTTCAGTTCATCTCTGATCACACCCGGCTGTACGCGTACCCAACCTTCTTCTGGGTTTACTTCCAGTATCTTAGTGAAGGTGCGGGAAACGTCTACCACAATGCCATGGCCCACCACCTGCCCGGCCAGAGAGGTGCCGGCCGTTCTAGGGATAAGGGATGTGCCTTCCAGGCGGGCAAACGAAATAAGGGTTTTGATGTCTTGCTCGTGGGCCGGAAAAGCCACTGCCAGCGGTACCTCACGATACGCCGAGGCGTCTGTAGCGTAAAGCGTCCGCATGGTGGAATCAAAATGTAATTCCCCGTCCAGTTTCTGGGCGAGGTACTGAAGTTTCTCTGGATTCATGGGCGTACCAAAGTCTCACACGGCCTATGGGCAGGCAAGCTTCTCTGGATAAAAGGTAATGGGTGGATAGGCAGCAAAGCGTTAGGTTCTCTTACTGGTTGAATTCCTGGCAAATGCCTGTCTATCTCAAATTTTTAAGGTGGCAATGTAAGGAGTGAGGCGGGAAAGTCAAAAACAGATTTGCCCCGATTTACTATTTCTGGATTGATTACCCAGTTATTTGCAAAGCCCTAAAAACAGTTTGGGCCTCTTTTTTCAAAAAGAGGCCCAAAACAGAAAGGTAGGAGGGTTACGCTAATTAATTCATGCCGCCTCTATAGTAGTTTCCAGGACCTTGAGGTTGGCTAGCCGGACGGGCATTCGCACCGCCAAACATGCGCAGGTTGTAGACAAAACTCAGCATGAAATAGCGCTGCAGTACATTGGTCTGCACATCTTCAAAATAGGTATTATTGATGTTACGTTGAATGCTGGTGTTTTCTCCCAGGATATCAAACGCCGACAATCTGATCTCGGCCTGGCGGTCTTTCAGGAATTTATAGCCAATGCTGCCATTCCAAAGCAGGAAGGTTGGGTCAATTCCCTTAGCCAGGCCGCCGTTGTATTGGTGGTTCAGGTCTGTGGTAAGGTTTAACCCTTTCCATAGAAGCCAATTCAACCTGAACTGGCTGCTTTGGTTATAGTAGTTGTTGTTCTGCTTAGAATTCAGGGAATAAGTAGCCTCATTATACGTGGCGTTGGTAGAAAGCAAAAAGTCAAAGTTCTCACTTATGTTAGAACTCAAGGTAATGCCGCCGCCCACATTAGCCGTGGTATTGTTGTTCTCCTTGCCATCCTCCAGGCCTGGAGTAAAGTTATAAGAGGCGTTGGTGTTCAGGTTGATGTTAGACTTGATGAAGGGTACCGGCAGGCCATATACCAAAAAGGACCTCAAAGAGTACTGTCCATCCAGGTTCACCGGACGCGTTAAGCGGGTGTTTCCGGTAAGAGCATCATCCCCAAATAGGCCAGAATTGCCTTTGGCGGTAATGGTTTCCCGGCCTATGTAGTCCTGGGCTGCTGATCCACCCAATACAATAAAGAAAGAGGAGGATTTGCCTGGGTTGGCAGCAGAGTAGCGCACGTTAAAGTTGTGGTTAAAGCTTTGCTGCAACGAAGGATTTCCCTGGGTCCAGAGTAGGGTATTAGATTTGTCAATGGCACTCTGTAACTGATCAACAGAAGGGGTCTGCGAGCGGCCATTGTAGAATATGCGCACGTTGCGGTCTGCGTTGAAATTGTAGCGCAACATACCAAACGGCAACACATTGTGATAGCTGTAAGAAGGATTCATGACCGTGGGCAGCACTTGGTCCGTCTTCATGTTCAAATATTGGTAGCGGGCGTTCAACATCACCTGGAAGTCTTTGGTGTTGTAGCGCCAGCCGGTGCCAAACTCCTGGGTAGTGGTTTTGTTCTCTACCAAACTTGATTGGCTAGCCAGCAGATTGTTGTATTCCTGGCTGTTCTCATCGCGCTCATACGTCCTGAAATCTCCGTCAGATTTGTTGTAATTGGTGGAGTAGGTGAGCTGCAACTGGGTTTTGTCTGATAAAGGCTCGGTGTAGTTCAGGTTGGCGCCCAGGACCGTGCCGTTGTTGTCCAGGATGGAAATCTGGTCTTGGCGGGTAATGCGCTCTGGGTCTGTGGTCACGGAAAAGAGGTCTCTGTCTGCCTCATTGCTGTTATAGCCGGTAGTTACATCCAAGCTGATGGTACGGCCTCTTTTAGGGAAGCTGTGGCGGAACAAGATGTTGTTGTTGAAGTTCAGGCCGGTCAGGTTGGAGTTGAACAAGCGGGAAAGGCTGGTCACAGGATCACCGCTAATGGTGTTTCCGTTCTCATTGCTGTCGCCTTCATTTTGCTGCAAGCTTAAACGGGGCCTTAAGATAATGGAGTTAGCCGAGTCAATGGCATAGGTAATGCGCATGTTCAGGCGGTGGTTCTGGTTAAAGGTTTGGGCCAGGCCGTTCTCCCCGTAAATGCTGGTAGTTTCGCCGTCTTCCAGGTAATTTCTGAAGAGCGAGTAGTTGGAGTTGTTTTTGGAGTGGTTGTAGAAATAACTGCCTTGCACGTCTACTTTTTTACCCCATTTGTCCAGGTAGTTCAACCCAATGGCGTTGGTGCGAGCAATACCGTTGTTGGTGTTCACCAGGAAGTCGCCGGTGTTATTGCCACCGCCAAAACCTCCGCCCCCACGTGGGCCGCCACCACCTCCGCCGCCGCGGTTTCCGCCACCGCCCCGGCTAGAGGCACTGGCTACGCCTACCAGGTCTTCTGAAGAGAAATTCTGTTCGTTTACGTTGTTGCTCAGGCCCACAATGGAAACCCGGCGGTCGCCATCAAACTGATTGATGTTCCCGCTGATGCGGTAGCGGTTATCTGTGCCAGCCCCGGCACTGATCCGACCGAAGCGACCGGTTCTAAACTCAGGTTTGGTGACAATGTTAATGGTTTTCTGCTCGTTGCCGTCGCTGAAACCAGTGAATTGAGACTGATCACTTTGGCGGTCAAACACCTGAATCTTGGAAATCACCTCGGCGGGCAGGTTCTTAAGGACTGCGCTGGGGTCTTCCCCGAAGAACTCTTTCCCGTCTACCAATACGCGCTGTACCCGTTCGCCCTGGGCCTGCACCTGTCCGTTCTGGATGGTTACGCCAGGCATTTTCTGGATCAGGTTCTCGGCATTGGCATCTTTGTTTACTTTAAAGGCGGCGGCGTTCATTTCTGAGGTATCTGCCTTGGTAATTACCGTGGCCGCTCTGCCTACTACCTGTACCTCGCGTAACGTAACCCCCTGGCCTAAGGTAAGCGTGCCTAACTGAATAGGGGCGCCCGTGGCAGTAATAGGTCTGAATAAGTCTGAAAAGCCCAGATAGCTTACTTTTAAAATAAACCGTCCGTTTTTAACGCCGGCTAATTCAAAGCGGCCGTCTGCGTCTGTGGCTGCCCCGCGGTAAACGCTGGAATCCTGCGCGTTCAAGAGCGCCACAGTGGCCCCAATAAGAGGAGAACCGGCGCCCACGGCCTGTCCTTTTATGGAAGTGGCCGTCTGGCTAAAGCTGAAGTGCGCTACTAAAAGAAAAAGGAAAACTAGTAAAGAAGCTTTTTTCATTAGAAAATTGGTTTTGCTTTAGACCGTATGGTATTTAAAAGGTTTAATGCAGAGGGTAACTTATCTTTGGGTAGTTGAAAGCAAAACGGGACTTTTATATCTAAAACCTTGTTTCTGTGTAGCTACAGTTAATTTTAGTCAGAAAAAAAATATGGCGCTTCCTGTAGTTTTACCCTACTTCTTCAAGAAGGATAGCAAGGGCTGTAGAAACCGGTCATATGCTTCTATATGGGGGAGGTGCCCTACGTTGTCTAATTCCACCAGCGTAGCTTGCGGTATTTTCTTGGCGGTGGCCTTACCTAAGGCGGGATAGTTGCCTAGTTTGTCCCGCATGGCCGCGGGGGCGTTGGCTTTGCCCAAAGCGGTTCGGTCCCGTTGACCAATGATCAGGAGCGTGGGCATTTTGAGTTGGTCAAATTCGTAGACTACCGGCTGGGTAAAGACCATGTCATAGGTGAGGGCGGCGTTCCAGGCAATTTTTAGGTTATCGGGGCCAATGGTCCAACCGGCCAGTAGATCTGCCCATTTATCATACTCCGGTTTCCATTGCCCTCCGTAGTAATTTTCCAACTGGTATTTCTTGATGCCGGCCTGGGTTTGCTTCAGCTCACCGGCGTACCATTTTTCTACTGATTGATAAGGCACCCACTGTTTCCAGTCTTCCAGGCCAATGGGGTTTTCCAGAATGAGTTTTTGCGTCATGTCTGGGTACATCAAAGCGAAACGGGTAGCCAGCATCCCGCCCATGGAATGCCCCAGCACCGCCACCGATTTTACGCCAAGGCTATCCAACAAACCCTTGGTGTTTTGGGCCAGCATCTGGAAGGTGTATTGAATGTTCTGCGGCTTAGAAGACTTCCCGAAACCAATCTGGTCTGGAATGATCACCCGGTACCCATTTTTAGCCAGGTCTTTGGCGGGTTGATCCCAGTAGGCACCATTGAAGTTCTTGCCGTGCAGCAAGAGAACCGTTTTACCGTTAGGGGTCTGGGGTTTCACCTCCATATAAGCCATCTTAAAAGACTGCCTCTGCACGTTCACCGGGTGGAAGGCCACGGGAAAAGGATACGTGAAGGAAGTAAGCTCGGCGTCTAAAGGCTTTAACTGGGCTTGGGCATCCAGAAACCCAAAGAGTAATACAAGAATGGGAAACAGAAATTTAGCGGTCATTTTGACAACGAGTTAGTAAGAAGGAAACAGTAGGAATCGCAAACTGTTTTAAGCCTGTTTTACGGAAAACACCTTTAAAACGGGAAAAGATGGTTTTTATGGCTTCCAAACTGTTTGCGGTTTAGGAAATGAGGCTCATTGATTATCTGAAAAGATATCAGGTACAAGCTGAAGCGGTAATCCTATAGCTGCTTATATAGTTGAATAGGAGGATTTATGGAGCCTGAGAGAGAGTTCATGCCTGTAAATTCTTCTCGCTTCTTTCCTTAGGATTTAGCATAAGCTATTGGAATATCATAAATGAGTGGTAAGTAGAAAAAGCAGCAAAGGCGCAAAGAGAATTGCTTAAACAAAGAATAAAGCCCGAACATAAGGTCTTGCTGTTTTGAGCCTGTTTTCACAAAAACAGGCTCAAAACAGCATTTTGAAATTCTAGCATTAGCTGATCTTGGGATAACAAAAAGCCCCGGCTGATAGGGCCGGGGCTTTAGATTAAGGAAGGATAATCCTTATTTTAGGTTAGTTACGGGTTTGGCTTCCACAGCCGCTGCTGCCTGCACGTGCAAGGAGTGCTGGTGAATTTCCTGGAAGATCGCTTTCACAAAGTCTTCGGTAAGGCCTTCGCGCAAGGCCAGTTGCATGCGCTGCTCCATTACCTGTTCCCAACGGCCGGTCTGCAATAAATTAATCTTGTTTTCCTTTTTCAAGATGCCTATTTCCTTGGCCACTGCAGACCGTCTGGCCAGCACGTTGATCAATTCATTGTCCAGGTAGTCAATCAGGTTACGGAGCTCACTCAATTCTTCCTCATTGGCAGTGGCCGAAGAAGAAACGCGCTCTACAATGAGAGAGGCCAGTAATTGTCTTAAGCCTTCAGGGGTTACTTGTTGGGCGGCATCACTCAGGGCCACGTCTGGGTTGCAGTGGGTCTCAATCATGAGGCCGTCTACCTGCAGGTTAAGGGCCTCTTGGCTTATCTGCTGTAACAGGGAACGCTTACCGGCTATGTGGCTGGGGTCACAGATCAAAGGCACCTCGGGCAACAGCTTCTTGAACTCATAGGCCATGTTCCACTTGGGGTGGTTTCTGTACGGACGGCTGTCAAAGGAAGAGAATCCCCTGTGAATAGCGGCCAGGTCCGTGATTCCGGCGCGGTTCAATCGCTCCAGGGCCCCCAGCCAAAGCTGCAGGTCTGGGTTAACCGGGTTTTTAACCAATACCGGTACGTCAACGCCTTCCAGGGCATCAGCGATCTCCTGTACAGAGAAAGGATTTACCGTGGTGCGGGCTCCTACCCACAGAATATCCACGCCTTGTTTCAGGGCATCATTCACGTGCTCGCCGGTAGCCACCTCGCAGGCGGTGAGCATGCCGGTTTCTTCTTTCACTCTTTTCAGCCATTTCAGGCCTACTTTCCCTATGCCTTCAAAAGCACCTGGCCGGGTACGGGGTTTCCAGATTCCAGCCCGGAAGATTGTGACTTCCGGTACTGACTGCAAGCCACGGGCGGTTTCCAGCATTTGTTCTTCACTCTCGGCGCTGCAAGGCCCTGCTATGATAAGCGGCTGTCCGTCAGCACGTTTAAAGATGGTGTTGTCAGACAGGTTCAGGTGTTTTGTGGTCATAAAGGTAAGGTGGCCTTAGCCGATAAATGTTTGTTAATTCGTTTAGTAGCTTCTTCTATGGTGTTTTCTGGTAGGCAAAGCGACACCCGCAAATAGCGCTCGCCCTGCGTCCCGAAAATTTTTCCGGGGGTTAGGAAAACTCCGGCTTCATACAGGACCTCGTCTAAAAAGGCCTCTACGTCTGTCACGCTGTCCGGCACCCGGGCCCACACAAACATGCCCACGGCTTCTTTTTGGTAAGAACAATGCAGTAGGTCAAGCAGTTCATATACCTTATTGCGGCGCTGGGCATACACCTCATTGCGCGCCTCATGCCAAGCATCTGGGTTGGAAAGAGCCTGAATGGCGGCATGCTGCACCGGTTGGAACATACCGGAGTCCAGGTTGCTCTTTACCCGCAGCACGCACTGCAGATAATCTTGCCGGCCCAACACCATGCCCACCCGCCAACCGGCCATGTTATGGGATTTGCTCAAGGAGTTGAATTCCAGGCAGCATTCTTTAGCAATGGGCAGCGAAAGCAGGCTTAAAGGCTTTTTATTAGGCAGCACCAGGCTGTAGGGGTTGTCATTGGCCAGAAGGAACTTATGCTTTAAGGCCAGGTCTACCAGGCTTTGCAGGGCCTCGGCGGTAGCCTCGGCGCCGGTTGGCATGTGCGGATAATTGATCCACATCAGTTTCACGTCTCCAGGTTGTAGCAGCTGCTCCAGTTCTTGCAGGTCTGGCAGCCAGCCGTTCTCTTCTTTTAAAGTGTAGAAGATTGGTTCGGCCCCTACCAGGCGGGCAGTGGCGCCATAGGCGGGATAGCCGGGGTTGGGCACCAATACTTTGTCACCGGGGTTCAGGAACGCCATAGACACATGGAATATCCCTTCTTTAGAACCCATGAGCGGTAAAATCTCTTGTTCGGGGTCCAGGATAACAGAATAAGTGCGTTGGTACCATTTGGCGATGGCCTGGCGCAATGGGGCAATGGAGTTGTAAGGCTGGTACCCGTGCACCCCGGGGCTCATACTGGTTCTTACCAAGGCACTGATGGTGTCTTCTGAAGGAGACATGTCTGGATCGCCTATGCCCAGGTTGATGATGTTTTTGCCCTGGGCGTTCAATGCCCGGACTTCGGCCAACTTGCGGGAGAAATAATACTCCTGTACCTGTTGTAGCCGGTTTGCAGAAGAGATGATCATACCAGTTCTGGTTGGGCTTGAAGAATTTCTGACAGACAACCCGCCAACCGCTCCTGCGGAAGGGGAGACTCGGCTTTAGGATAATGCCCCAGCACGGTAAGTTTAGGAGAAACGGTTTGTAAGGCAGCCAAGGCTTGCGTGATACAGGCTGCTTCCTCGGCTTCCAGTTCCACCACCCAAGCGGCCGGCTGGCCAGGGTTAAGGGCCGGCAAAGACTGTAGCATGGTCAAATCCAGCTGGCAATTCTCTACTTTCTCCAGGACGTTTTCCAGGGAGAATTTAACCACCGGGTAGGGGAGCAGCAAAGTTACTTTATTGGCCACCTTGGTAGGCTGTTGGCGGCTGAGCACCACAAAGCGGGTGTAGTTCTCTACGTCATTGGCCACGTTGTCATGCAGCACTTCCATCCCGTACAGCTCAGCGGCTTTACGGCTGGCAATGGCCGCTACGCCCTTGATCTGGCCTTCTTTGATGAGGCGGGCCGTATCTGCGGTATCGGCTGTTTCTTTGGTGCTAACCCCAGCCAGGTTCTCCAAATAATCACAGCATTGTAACAAGGCAATGGGGTGGGACCAGATTTGGGTAATGTCTTCCAGGTTTTGGCCAGGCAAGGCCATTAACGTCTGGTCCAGCAACAGCCAACGCTCTGCGGTGATAGACAGGCCGTGTTGGGCCATCAAGCGGTAGTTGGGTAGCAATGGTCCGGCCAGCGAATTCTGTACAGCCATCACGGCATAGTCTACCAGGCCAGATTCCAGGGTTTGGCAAAGCTCCGGAAAGGAGTCGCAGGGCAGCGTGCTGATGGCAGAGTCTGCAAACAGCTCTTTGGCGACAGTTTCATGGAAAGAGGCGGGGCCTCCCTGGATGGCGATTTTTAAGGCTCTGTTCATAACGAAAAAAGCCCCGCTATTGGCGGGGCTCTGAGGTTGGCTTATTTGTTTTTAACGCAAAGTCTTACCTGTTGAGCCCCGGCTGAGGTCCAAAAAAGTAAAAACCATAAAAGTAAGAATTGCGCTGAATCATTGTCTTGCTGTAAGGATGCTCAAACATACGGCCTGCGTTTTTTACTTCCAAACAAAGGGTCAATATTTTTTACTAATTTTTAATAAAACGCTTGTTAGTTTGAGAAAATTGAAGTATATGACAACAAGGGCAAGCCCACCAACAGCCACAGATAAGGTCAAATAAAAAAAGCTGCACCGATAGGTGCAGCTTTTCAATAGAGATGCTTTAAGAATTAAAGCGAATTCTGGTTTTTGTAATTCAGGCTTTCCGTAATACGCTCTATTAAATCCATTAAATGGTAGTTGCTCAACGCATCTGACTGTGACGCCAAAGACCCTTTAATCAGGTTATTGATGTTTCGCAGTTCAGCTTTCGCTACAGAGATAACATCACTGTTTCTGAGGTCCATGGTAGGGGCAGAGCCTTCTCTACGCCCGGTTGGGGCAGCAGAGGCAGCAGTTGGGGCAGGCGCTGGTTTCACAAGGCTGATCAATTGCTCCACGTAGATCTTCTGCAGGTTCCGGCGATATACATCAATGGGCTGGTTGCTCTTCACCTCTTTAAAGATGGAGCCGTTCATGTCCGTAAAGAAGTCCGTCACCTTATAGGCTTTGGTGCCGTCCAGCGCTTCTGCCGCAATAAGCTTAGACAGGGTGTTGTTGCTGATAAGGCGATCCACCACGTTTTCCTGGCTTCTGGAAACCAACATCAAAGGGTTGCTACCCGTGTTGTTGAGTACCGTTTGGTTCAGGAGCCAGGTTGGAGTAGTAAACAGGTTTTTGTCTAAGAACGCCATAGCCTCTTTTTGGGTAGCGGCCGGGGTGCGCTCATACACATGACCATCCTGCTCCACGGTTTTAGGGTTCTCATACACACCGCCAATGTTCTTAGCCACGTGGCCCATGTACCGGTTGTATTGGCCAGACACCTGGCTGTACATGTTTCTCAGGTTGTCATACCCTTCGTTAGACTCTTTGGTCCACTCTGGTAGCTTCACAATGATGCGCTGCAGGTTTTTAATACCGTACTCGCTGGCTTTCATGGAGTTATCCCCTAAGTCCTCATTCTGGGAATGCGGGTCATCTGGGTTGGTTTCCGTCCCGAACCAGTTGCGGCGGTTCTTCAACTTCTCCATGGTAAGCTTGTTGAGGGTCTCTACCTCATCAAACGCGTTTTTGGCGTTAGGAAGTAGTTTATAACCCCACTCAATAGCCCAAAGGTCATAGTCGCCAATTCTTGGGTAAATTCCTTTAGGGGTGATGTTGTCTTCTGGCTGGGCCACGTAGTTAAAGCGGGCGTAGTCCATGATAGAAGGGGTATGGCCATTGGCTTCCACCCATTTCTTGTTGCGCAGGTTTTCTACCGGCACCGTTGAGCTGGAACCGTAGTTGTGGCGCAGACCCAAGGTGTGGCCTACTTCATGTGAGGACACAAACCGGATCAAATCACCCATCAGTTCATCACTGAACTCCATTTTGCGGGCCCGTGGGTCAATAGCTGCCGCTTGCACAAAGTACCAGTCATGCACCAGTTTCATCACATTGTGATACCAGTTAATGTGGCTTTCCATGATCTCGCCGCTACGGGGGTCAGAAATGCTGGGTCCGCTGGCGTTAGAAATCTCAGAAGGCTTGTACACGATTGCCGAATGGCGGGCATCGTCTAGGCTCCAGTCTGGGTTTTCCTTTGGAGAAGGGGCCATTTTGCCAATCACGGCATTCTTGAAACCGGCTTTCTCAAAGGCTTTCTGCCAGTCATTTACGCCGGCAATCAGGTAAGGCACCCATTTTTTAGGTGTGGCGGGGTCGATATAGAAGATGATAGGCTTTTGGGGCTCTACCAGTTCACCGCGCTTGTACTTGGCCATGTCTTGGGGCTTCGGCTCCAGTCTCCAGCGCTTCACCATCTCTATTTCCTTCACGCCTTGTGGGTTAGCGTCAAAGTCGGTGTAGCCTACGGTAAAGTAACCAACCCGTGGGTCAAAGAAACGCGGCTGCATGGGTACTTTAGGCAGAACTACCATAGAGGTGTTAAGCTCAATAGTAGAGGAACCGTTCAGGTTACCGCCACCGGCTCCGCCTGAAGAAGGGGCACCAGCGCCAAACCCGGTGGTAGGAGGCGTCAATACATACGTCTTCACGGTGGTCACTTCCACATTGGTAGGGAAGCTGCGCACGTTCTCAATATAACTTCTGTCCGGCACAAAGTTTCCTAACCTGATTCTGGATTTAGCCGCCGAAGAACTGAAGGAGAAAATCTCGTTTTCGCCGTTGATATAGTCCGTGATGTCAATCACGCTGCCTTTGTTGCCAGGGGCATACGCGGCCACATTAAACGCCGCCACAATAGCCTGAATGTTAGACCGCTGCACCGCCTGATACATAGACTTAGTGCTGTCTGGGCTGTAGGTGCTG
Source organism: Rufibacter soli (assembly GCF_054781795.1). NCBI lineage: Bacteria > Pseudomonadati > Bacteroidota > Cytophagia > Cytophagales > Hymenobacteraceae > Rufibacter > Rufibacter soli. The sequence continues at coordinate 1,542,903 of NZ_BAAGTS010000002.1, forward strand.
TAAGAAACTTTACGCAGGAAGATGCGGTTGTTAGGCCCTTTCTCAAATTTCACGATAGAGGAACCCACTTGGTCTCCGGCGTAGCCAGAAGCGGCACGAACCTCGGCACCGGCTTTGGAGATACGGTTTACTACCAGAATCTCGCGGCCTAATACGGCGTCATCAATCTCAAAGTAGTATTTGTCATCTACTTTGTGGGTTTTGAAAAGACCGTCTTTAGAAATGGCCTTAGCGGTGATTACCTGATCATACGGTTTTGGCTGGGCCTTTTGGGTGGCCGAGCCCTGCATGCCGGCAGCCCCAGCTACCCGGCGGGTAGAATCTGCCACCTGGGGCCGTGTCTGGGCAGCCGCCACCCCCGCCAGGGAAGTGCAAAGCCCCAGCGTAAGTAAAAAGTTTTTCATTCTGTTTGTTTGGTTGTTTGTAATAAAGGGTGAATTGGAAGGTTTGCTACAGTAATTTGCCTGTAAAGGCCAATTAGACAAAGCGAAAGGCCCTTGGTTTAAAGGCCCGTGAAAAAAGATGAACTCCTTTGGGTAAGAAAGGAAGGACAGCTGAAAGCAATAGCCGGGGGAGGATAATTATTGGACAAATTAGAAGTAATTCTGACAAGATGCCAGCCCAGGCCAAGGTATTACTTTATTTTTTGAAGCTGCTTATTAGCTAAAAGCTCCCGTAGCCGGGAAAAAGTGATGGAGGGGCCGGTAGCTACCGTGGCATTCACCATCCAGGCCGGTATTGAACCGCCTGGGTCTACGCTAAACGTGTACTCTACTTTTATGTGGTCAGCGGCAACTGGGGTAATCTCCCATATGGCCAGGGAATAGGGTATTCTGATGAGGTGCTCCTTTTTGGGCAGGTACATGGGTAATCCGGTCACTTCTACCCGTACTGTTTTATTTTTGGAAGAAGGGAAGACCTTAGTTTCCGCCACCATATCGCGGTCAGTGAGGGGCCAGGGCATGTCGGCTTCTGTGTAGTATACGAAGGTATTGGGGTCTTTCTGCTTGACGAGAATGGTCTTCCTGTTGAGGTACACCCAATCTGAATGGTGCTCTACGTTCTTAAGTACCTTTACCAACTGGCCAGGAGTGCCGGGCAACTCACAGATTACTTTTATTTGCTTAATTGGCAGATCTGCTGTTTTGCGGGTATAAACGGCTATGCCGTCTTCGTTTTTCTCCAGTTTCCACTTCTCCTGCGCCTTTAAGGGAATCTGGAACCCTACCCAAAGAAAGAAAACGATGAAGATTGAACGTGGCATTAGAATAAAAGGCAAGGCATATGCTTCCTAACGAACCTGTCAGGCATTTCTTATTAAAACGAGTTTTTGAGTGCTTTTGATGGCCCGGCTATGGTTCTTCAATGTGTTTTAAAGCCGTTTTTTGGAAAACAGGCCCAAACCAGAAACCGATGCCAGGCAATCCTCAATAGAAAAACAAAAGGCAAAGGGAAAGTCTTGTTCTCTAGCAGCAAGTAAGCCGCTACAGGAGCAACAGAAACTACCTTTAGCCAGTGCCTTCACCAGAAGAAAAGAAAAAAATAAAACCAATAAGCCTGTAAGCCGGGTTTTGTCCTCTGCCCGAAGGCAAATGGCTTATCATTTATCTAGGCCCACCCTCACGGAGGGGCTCCATCAACCTACCCACTGACATCGGACGAGCAGTCCTTAGCCTTACCCTAAAGCAAGACGCTGTCAGCCTATTTGGTCTTTCAACTCCTGAGGTTTACCCAGCCGGTCTGGTCGCCCAGCCGCTGGTGCGCTCTTACCGCACCTTTTCACCCTTACCGACCAAAGCCGGCGGTTATTTTCTGTGGCACTGCTGTCACCCGGCCGTCGCCCGCCAGGTGCCTTCCCGTTAGGAAGCAGGATGCTCTGCGTTGCCCGGACTTTCCTCCCCGCCCGAAGGCGCAGCGATAAGCCGGCTTACTGATTTCCCTCAAAGATAGGCTTTTCTGCCTTTATTAGGAACGACCGTTTTCTGTTTTGAGGGTGTTTTACTAAAAACGGGCCCAAAACAGAAAAGGCAGGAAAAACTAGTGGCTAGAAAGGCAGAGTCATTTTTGGGACCCAGTAAAAAGAAGGCGGTATGACGGAAGGCAAGCTAAGAAATTGCAAATGCCGTATCATTAGGTGAGTTTCCCGCTTATATTGGCGAAAACCGGAAGGACGTTTAACCATTTTAATATAGGGCAATGGCAGAGACAGAAGAAAGCCTGATCACCACAGACGGACAAGTAACCTCTTCGGAATTGGCCAAACTGGCCACCCAGGTGCAAAGCCTGCTGCAAGAAGCCGCGGCGTTGGAGGAGGTGTATGCGCCACTTATCAAAAAGGTGCACCCGGCTTTTGTTAAAAGCGCCCAGAACCTGCTCCACTATCTTTCATTACGCAACCATGACCTCCGGCGCCTGCAAACGCAACTCTCCAGCCTAGGTCTCTCATCACTGGGCCGTGCGGAAAGCCATGTGGTGGGCAACCTCACCGCCGTCCTGAACCAACTGCTTCTTCTGCAGGCCCACCTGGAAAAAACCACCTTGCCGGAAGAACCTTTTTTGCCGGTCCAATCACCCTTGAAAACGCACATTGAGGAGCTTTTAGGCCAGCAATCGCCCGGCCGGGAAAACAGGATCATGGTTACCTTCTCCACTGATCTGGCCAAAAACTACGACTTGGTGCGCGACATGGTCAAGGCCGGTATGAACTGTGCCCGCATTAACTGCGCCCATGATGATAAAAAGGTGTGGCGTAAAATGGTAAAGCAGATTAAAAAGGCAGAGGCAGAGCTGGGCCAGAAATGCATGGTACTTTTTGACCTCATGGGTCCCAAACTGCGCACCGGCCCCTTAAAACCCGGGCCCGAGGTGGTACCTGTACACCCTATCATTGATGAGGTAGGGCAGGTGCTATCTCCCGCTAAAGTATGGCTGGCCCCCGCCGGAAGCATGCCGCCCGTACCGGTAGATGCCACCCTCACGGTTTCTGAAGAATGGCTGGCCCTTGTAAAGCGCGGCGATGAAATTAAATTCCTGGATACCCGCCGCCGCAAGAGAACGATGCCGATTGTGCAGAAAAGAGGGGCTGGTCTCATCGGGCACCTGTTTAAATCGGCTTATCTGGCCTCTGGTACGGTCCTGCATGTAGCTGGCCATGACCTGCCTGAATACCAGCGAACCTTGACGGGGGTACCGCCGCTCGTGCTTCCGTTGGTGCTTCGCCAAGGCCAGGAACTGATTCTGCACAAAGAAAATATTCCCGGGGCCGCTGCCGTCTATGATAAAAAAGGCCAGATACTGGAGCCGGCGCATATTTCCTGCACCTTGCCAGAGGTTTTCTCGCGCGTGAAAGCGGGAGAACCTATCTTGTTTGATGATGGGGAGATAGAAGGAGTCATTGCCGAGGTAAACCCAGATTTCCTGCGGGTGAAAATTACCTCCGCCGACGAGGCCGGCAGTAAGCTGAGGCCCGACAAAGGCATTAACCTGCCCGAAAGCGACCTGGGCCTGGACCACTTAACCGAAAAAGACAAGGAAGACCTCAGCTTTGTTGTAAAGCATGCCGATATTGTGAACCTGTCCTTCGTGAGCCACCCCCAAATGGTAGAGGAACTGCAGCATGCCCTGGCCAAACACAAAGCCGACCATGTAGGCATCATGCTTAAGATTGAAACCAAGGCGGCATTCAGTAACCTACCTCATTTATTGCTCACCTTAATGCGCACGCACCCGGTAGGCATCATGATTGCCCGCGGCGATCTGGCCGTGGAGCTGGGCTGGAAACGCTTGGCCGAAGTGCAGGAGGAAATCCTCTGGATTGCCGAGGCAGCCCATTTACCCGTGGTCTGGGCCACCCAGGTGCTGGAAAAACTCACCAAAAAAGGCAGGCCTTCCCGGGCCGAAATCACAGACGCCGCTATGGCCCAACGCGCTGACTGCGTGATGCTCAACAAAGGCCCCTTCATCCTGAAATCCATTGCCATGCTAGATGATATCATGCGCCGCATGCAGGAACACCAATACAAGAAAACGGCTTTGCTCCGCATGCTCCAGGTATCTGAAATAGATGGGCAGTTGAAATAATTGTTGGTTGCTAATTGTAGATTGTTTTTTGAATATTTTAATAAACGGAAGCGCCGCTTAATTTCTTAAGCGGCGCTTCCGTTTTAGGGCTGTTTTAAGAAAAATGGCCTTAAAACAGCTTTGGATGTTTTAGCAGGCACAAATCATTACTTTAATTGAACCCTGGTGGCGCCGTAGCCGAATTTCTCTTTGCGGGCGTCTTCATAGAATTTGATGTGCGGGTTGCGGCTCAGTACCTTCTGGATTTCCTTTTTCAAGACCCCGTTGCCCGTGCCATGGATGAAGATGATCTCGTGCATGTTGGCGGCCAGGGCGCGGTCCAGGTTATCCTGGAAAACAGCCAGTTGCTGGCGCAGAATCTCTGAGTTGCTCATGAGTTTGGGGTCCTCATTGGGTAGGATCTGCTCAATGTGCAGGTCCACCTCGTGGTTAGGGACTGCCATCTTGATGTTCTCACCGGCACCGGCAGATTCCGTTAATTGCTCTTGGATCAAATCTGGGTTGACTAAGGTTGGCTTAGAGTCCAATTGGAAGACATAACCTTCTTTTTGCAGGACCGGAGCAGTCTTTTTGCTTTTGTAGAACGATGAGGCCTTGAATTTAAGCTTCCGGGTTACGGGCTCCAGGAGGGTGTTGGCCCCAGGTTTGTGTTGCAGGTATTGGACTACCAGGTCGGGCCATTTGTCAAAGTCATTGAGGTGTAGGTGGGCCACCGGCTTGGTTTTCTTGGGCGGGAGTTTGTCGTTGTGCTGGGCTTTGTAGCCTTTCTCGGTTTCCTCGCCGTAGGTGAACAGCAGGTCAAACTCAGAGTTGTTAACAATGTGTACGGCCAGCAATTCATCGGTTTGGTGCACTAGGGCAATGTAGATGCCGGCCACTGCGGTGGAAGGCACCACGGGCGGGGTATTTTTCTTTGGGGCTTCAGGGGCGGCAGGGGCATTCCGGAACATCTCGCCTTCCTCGGCAGCAATCACTACTACCTCGCGGCGCATGACCGGTATGGTGAAATCATTGTCAATGGCTACTTCTACCAGGTTATTATCTAAAAAGCGGGTGATGATGCCTTCTTCTTTGCCGTGCATTAACCGCACGCGATCTCCTATATTCATGTGGTTTGGGTCTTGTTATGAAAAAACGGGCTTAAAACGCCCGGGCTTCCACAAAGATACGCAAAAGCTAGGCGAGGGGCTTACATTCTGTTTTGCGCCCGTTTTCATAAAAACAGCCGCAAAACATGCCGCTAAATACAACCACCCTACTAGATTGGCGTTTCCATTAGAAGCGACTAACTCCTTAAGTAAATGGAACTTGTGCCAGATATCATAGCCCCCGCCCCCTGGCAACTGGAGGGATCCGGCGTGATCTGGTGTTATCGGTTAACCAAGGCCTTCAACCAAAAGTATGGGTTTATGGCCCCGTACCAGGATGCTTCTTACCTGGCGGGGATAGGGGCGGTAATGTATGTCAATTACGCTTCTTCGGGGGTAGGTCCTTACCAGGAGTTACTGTTTATTCCGGGGCTTTTCAGAATGAAAGGGAAGCTCACTTTCTCCATTTCCAAGATTTACGTGTCTAGCTATGACAGCGTCTGGAACGGCCGCGAAAACTGGGGAATTGCCAAGGAAAGGGCTGTCTTTGATAGGCAAACCAATAAACTAGGGGGAATGGAGATCGGCGTGAGCCGTGAGGGGCAAACCTTTTTTGAGGCCCAGGTACAACCCAAAGGCCCTAAGTTTCCGCTATACCCCTGGCTTTTTACCTGGTTAAAATTGATGCAATTGAAAGGCCCGGATATGCTGTTAACCAAACCAACCCTGGAAGGGCATGCACAGCGCGCCACCAGTAAATTGCAGGCTGCTGACCCAAGGTTATTCCCACCGGTGCAACAACTAAATCCCTTCCTGACCCTCTATATCCCAGATTTTAAAATGGTGTTTCCAGAGGCGCAGGTACTTCCTTTTTTACTGTGAGGTTTAGTGATAGAGGGCATGCGCCCGGAGGCCTTTCCTCTTGCTGTATTCCAGCGCCGGGGCCGGGAACTTGAAGATAGACAGCACATAGAAAGCACTTTTTAGGAGTTTGTTTCGCGTAGGAATGGCCTGCCAGTTTAAATCTACGCTGAGGTAATACTGCCGGTAAGCGTCAAGTCCCAGGGCCCGATTGGCGTCTGGATCATTGAAAACCATTTCTTCGGCGCCCAGGCCTAGGGCTGGGTTCAGCCATTTAGGGAATTTACTCTCAGGGGAAAGGAATTTGGCCAAGTCCACGCTGAGCCAGTACGTTTGCCCATTGTAGTCTTTCAGGAATTCCTCTGAAGGCCCCTTGCCCAGCACGTTGGGCCGAAGCGGCGCGTACCGGGTGCGGTGAAACGAGAATTTGGGCTGCAACCTGAGTTCGCCCCAGGACAGCTGTTGCGCGATTACGCCCAGGGAACCGGCGGCATTGGCGGCAATGTCAGAGAGCGAAGCGCCGTAATCAGGAGAGCGGCCGTCAAAGTACTCAATGGGAGTCTGCAGCAGAAAACCCAGGGCCCCGCCGTACCAGATGGCTTTCTTTTGGGGCACGCCCGCTTTCCGTAGCAAATCAACGCCCAGCCGGCTTTCATGGAAGGAACCCCAGAAGTGGCCCACCTTGTCCATCTGTTTCCATTCACGGGCATCATCAAACCAATGGAAATTCGTCTGAGGCTTGTCCTGGTACCAGGCTTGGTTGAGCAGGAGCAACCCGCCACCATAAAGCGCGGTACCCCCGGCCGCCAGCCAGGGCAACCGTTGCGAGAAGCGGTTCACGGTGTCTGCCGGAGGTCCGGCCAGGGTATCAAGGGTGTAGGTAGACTGCGCCTTGGCCGCTGAGGAAGCAAGGCTTACCCAAAACAGGAAGAGAAGCAGGTAGCCAGGGAAGGGGGCACGATGGGTTTGCACGGTTAAAAGTACAGAATCCTGGTCAGAATGTTTCTTTTCCGGTAACAGCCATATTTTTTGTGGAATTTATTTGCGAAAGAGAAACCAGCCGGTATATTTGCAACATGAATATGACCCAATTCCTGCACAACGCCTGGTGGCATGCACGTCAAATCTGATGGGTGAACCGCTTGCTGTGCAGTAATGCAATATAGAACAAGGCTCGGATTCACCCGGGCCTTTGGTGTTTTTAAGAGGGTACAAATTCAAAATAAAAGAGAAAATGAAATCAGGACAGAAAAACGCAATGCAGTGTTGGTGGCACCAATCGGAAGATTCGTGAACAGCAGGCTATTGCCTATTCTAAACTTGCCCATACCCAAAAAGGCTTGCTGTTCATATAAAACGGCAAGCCTTTTTTAATGCACTTTATGAAAACCTACACCTTACAAACGCAATACCGCCACCTGCTGGCAGACACCGTGACCCCGGTGGGCATTTACCTGCAGCTACGCGACAAATACCAGAATTGCCTGCTGCTGGAAAGCTCTGACTACCACGGGCATGAAAACAGCTTCAGCTATATCTGCTGCGAGCCTATTGCCGAGTTTAAACTAAAGGATAGCGTCCTGCGCCAGACTTTCCCAGACGGCAGCGTGGAGGAGCAGACCCTGACCAATAAACGCGATGCCGTTGGGTTGCTACAGGACTACTGCGGCAGGTTCAAATCTGAGGCCAAGCCTTTTGGGTTTATTCAGAACGGGTTATTTGGTTACATGTCTTTTGAGGCAGTGCAGTACTATGAACAAATAGAACTGCAGGAGAAGGAGACGGCCCACCCAGAAATGCCCGAGGTGTTGTACCAGGCCTTCCGGTTTGTGATTGCCATTGACCACTTCAAGAACCAGCTTTATATTTTTGAGCACTTTCTGGGACACCAGCCCCTTACCAACGGTCTGGATGAACTGGAAAACCTAATCCGGAACAAGAATTTCCCAATGTTCCAGTTCTCTTTGGCCGGGGAAGAGACCACCAACCAGACGGATGAGGAGTTCCTGAAGGTAATTGAGGAAGGAAAGCGCCATTGCCACCTGGGCAATGTTTTCCAGATCGTGCTTTCCCGCCGGTTTTCTCAGGCCTTCCAGGGCGACGAGTTCAACGTGTACCGGGCCCTGCGCTCCATCAACCCCTCGCCGTACCTGTTTTACTTTGACTACGGTAACTTCAAGATATTTGGGTCATCTCCAGAAGCGCAGTTGCTCATCAAAAAAGACACGGCCAGTATTTTCCCTATTGCCGGTACCTTCAAGCGTACCGGTAATGATGCGGCAGACGCTGAATTGGCCCAGAAGTTGTATGATGACCCCAAAGAGAACGCCGAGCACGTGATGCTGGTAGACCTGGCCCGCAATGACCTGAGCCGCCACGGCGATGACGTGAAGGTGGAGGTGTTCAAAGAAGTGCAATACTACTCCCACGTGATTCACCTGGTCTCTAAAGTGACGGCCCGGTTACCCAAGGCCAATGGTTCTTTGCAAATGGTGGCGGACACGTTTCCGGCGGGTACGCTGTCGGGGGCACCCAAGCACCGGGCCTTGACGCTTATAGACAGTCTGGAGCCTACGGGCCGCGGGTATTACGGAGGCTGCATCGGGTACCTGGGCTTCGGTGGCGATTTTAACCACGCCATCATGATCAGGTCTTTCCTGAGCGTGAAAAACAAACTGCATTACCAAGCCGGGGCAGGGGTAGTGGCTAAGTCAGATACCCGCTCTGAATTAAATGAGGTACACCACAAACTGGCGGCCCTGCGCAAAGCCTTAGAACGGGCCACCACTATTTAGTGATAAAATGATTTATTTTCGTTTTGAGGGTGTTTTAACAAAAACAGGCTTAAAACAGATTTTCCAGCCAAAAAACAGACAGACCCTTTATTGCCATGAAAATCCTAGTCTTAGATAATTACGATTCTTTTACCTATAACCTGGTGCAACTGCTCCGGGAACTAGGGTACGGGGACCAGGTAGAGGTACACCGCAACGACCAGATCAGCCTGGACGCGGTAGACCAGTTTGACGTGATTTTGTTATCGCCGGGCCCGGGTGTACCTAGTGAGGCAGGCATTATGCCCGAGCTTTTAAAGCGGTACGCTCCAACCAAACGCATCATGGGCGTTTGCCTGGGCCACCAGGCCATTGCCGAAGCCTTTGGGGCAGAGCTTTCCAACATGACAGACGTGTTGCACGGCATTGCCTCTACCTTGCGGGTAGTTGATAGTGAAGATCCTCTATTCAATAAGTTGCCTGGCACGTTCAAAGTAGCCCGTTACCACTCCTGGACCGTAAAGCCGGAATCTGTTCCTTCAGCCCTGCACGTAACCGCGGTAGATAAGCGCGGCGAAGTGCTGGCTATCCGGCATAAAAAATATGACGTTTGCGGCGTACAGTTCCACCCAGAATCCATCTTAACCGACTACGGCAAAGAAATGCTCCAAAACTGGCTGCGTAACCCTACCAAACGGGTAAATAAATGGACTTCTTACGCCGCTTCCATTACTCTATGAAACAGGTACTGCAACAACTAATAGAACATAAGACCCTGTCTAAGGAAGTAGCCCGCGAGGTGCTTTTGAACATGACCCAGGGCCAATGCAATCCCAGCCAGATGGCGGCCTTTATGACCGTTTACCTCATGCGCAATATCACGGTGCAGGAGCTTGAAGGATTCAGGGAAGCCATGTTGGAACTCTGTCTGCTCCCAGACTTGGGCACTGACCAGGTGATTGACCTCTGTGGCACCGGCGGCGATGGCAAAGACACCTTCAATATCTCTACCTTGTCCTCTTTTGTGGTGGCCGGGGCTGGCTATAAAGTGGCCAAACACGGCAACAACGGGGTTTCCTCTATCTGCGGGTCTTCCAATGTGATGGCACACCTGGGCTATGAATTCACCAATGATAGCGCGGTTCTGCGGGCTCAATTGGAGCAGACGAACCTCTGCTTTATGCACGCCCCGCTGTTTCACCCGGCTATGAAAGAAGTGGCGCCCATAAGAAAAGAACTGGGCGTGAAGACCTTCTTCAACATGCTGGGCCCTATGATCAATCCGGCCAAGCCACATTTCCAATTGGTAGGGGTTTTCAGCCTGGAGTTGCTGCGCCTGTACACGTATCTCTACCAACAGACCGGAAAGCGCTTTGTACTGTTGCACGCCCTGGATGGCTATGATGAAATCTCCCTGACAGGCGCTTTTAAAATGGTAACTCCGCAGGGCGAAAAAATTCTGCAACCGTCAGACTTGGGCCTGCCCACCTATCAGGCCAGCGATTTAGCCGGTGGCGATACCGTGGAAGAGGCAGCCGCTATTTTTATGCAGGTATTGGAAGGCCGTGGCACTGCCGCCCAGCAAGATGCCGTAGTGGCCAATGCTGGACTGGGGATTTTCTGCGCCGATGAGCGGTTAACGTTGCCCGAGGCCTTGCAAAAGGCCCGGCACACCTTGACTAATGGCCTGGCGCTCAAAACGTTCGAAGATTTACTGGCCATCCAAAAAACATTACAGCCGGAAAACGCTTAGCACATTAACCCTTGCTTCTTTTTCCCTGACCTTTTCTTTACGCCTTACTTTATGTCATCCACTATACTAGATCAGATTGTCGCTCATAAACACCTGGAAGTAGCAGACCGCAAAAACCTGGTACCCACGGCCCTGTTGGAGCGAAGCCTGTATTTTAACTCCCAGCCGGTATCTCTGCGCAAGTACGTGCAACGCCCCGACCTGAACGGGATCATTGCTGAATACAAGCGCAAGTCGCCTTCCAAAGGGATGTTGAATGCTTACGCGCCGGTAGAGCGAACCACCATTGGGTACATGCAGGCAGGAGCCTCGGCCTTGTCGGTGCTTACAGATACCGCCTTCTTTGGCGGAAAAAGCGAAGATCTGACCACGGCCCGTAAATTCAATTTCTGCCCCATTCTGCGCAAAGATTTTGTGGTGGAGGAGTACCAGATCCTGGAGGCCAAGTCCATTGGCGCCGATGCCATTCTGTTGATTGCCGCTATTTTGACCAAAGAAGAAGTGGAGCGCCTGGCCCAGTTTGCTCACTCCCTTCAACTGGAGGTATTGCTGGAAGTGCATAACCGGGAGGAGTTGGAGCGCACGCTTACCCCGCACGTAGACCTGGTGGGGGTGAACAACCGCAACCTGCATGATTTCTCAGTGAGTATTGACATATCCAAAGAATTGGCTAGTTTCATTCCCAATGAATTTGTGAAAATTTCTGAGAGCGGTCTAAGCGAGGCTTCCTCCATAATTGAATTGCGTGCGTATGGCTACGAAGGATTTTTAATGGGAGAAACCTTCATGCGCCAAACCAGGCCAGAAAAAGCCTGCGCTGCCTTTATTGACGAACTTAAAAAGCTGCGGCAGGCGCAGCCAGTTTAACCAACCTGAGGTTTAATTTAGTATTCTTGTACTATTATGGGGATAAAGGCAAAGGGGAAAATTGCCAAGTAACCTTATAGAACCAACCGTTTTAAAGCCGTTTTTCTAAAAACAGCCTTAAACCAAACACCACGCTTACACTACCAGTGGCTGGATTTAACTGACAAGTATCTTCTGCAACTGCCACAGACTGACTACACAGACAAACTTCAATACAACAAAGAATGCCAAATAGAAACCTTAAAATAAAGGTATGCGGCATGAAGTACACAGAGAACATAGAAGAACTCTTGTTGCTTCAGCCAGACTATGTGGGCTTTATTTTCTACGAAAAGTCCCCCCGTTTTATTACCACCCAGTGGGCCGTTTTCTCCTCCATTTTCAAGCAGGGCACCAGCAAGGTGGGCGTGTTTGTAGACGAAGAGGTAGAGGTGGTGTTACAGAAAGTAACCGACCTGGGCCTGGAGATGGTACAGCTCCACGGCCATGAAACGCCCCAAATTTGTCATGAACTCAAAGACTCTGGCCTCACCGTCATGAAAGCCTTTAGGGTTGGCGGAGACTTTGACTTTAGCCAACTGGAAGAATACGTGCAATGCTGTGACTATTTCCTGTTTGACGCCAGCGGGGCTAACCCCGGCGGAAACGGCCATCGCTTTAACTGGGATTTATTACAGGGCTACACCTACCAGGTACCTTTTTTCCTAAGCGGGGGCATAGACTTGGAGCACCTGGACGAGATCAAGGCCTTGCGTCTGCCGCAACTGTACGGCATTGACCTGAACAGTAAATTTGAGATCCAGCCGGGTCTGAAAGACGTGCAAAGGGTGCAGGAGTTTATTCAGAAATTAAGGGCATAACCATTTGGCGATACTTCTACTAGCAACAGGTCAGCAATAGCGGGCCACACTACATTAAAGCTAAAACCATGGAATACGGAGTTAATGAGCGCGGCTATTACGGCCAGTTTGGGGGAGCTTTTATCCCCGAAATGCTCTACCCCAACGTTGAAGAGCTGCGGGAAAAGTATTTGACCATTATACAGGAAGAGAGGTTTCAGGAGGAGATGCAGGATCTGCTGCGCGATTACGTGGGCAGGCCTACGCCCTTGTACCTGGCCAAGCGCCTTTCTGAGCGCTACAACACCAAAATCTACCTCAAGCGTGAGGACCTGAACCATACCGGGGCCCATAAAATCAACAACACCGTAGGGCAGATTCTGCTTGCCAAGCGGTTGGGCAAGAAACGCATCATTGCTGAGACTGGCGCCGGTCAACACGGCGTGGCTACGGCCACGGTTTGCGCCCTGGCCGGCCTGGAATGCATTGTGTACATGGGCAAGATTGACACTGAGCGCCAACGGCCCAACGTGGAGAAAATGCGCCTGCTTGGGGCTACCGTGGTGCCGGTTACCTCGGGCAGCCAAACCCTAAAAGACGCTACTAATGAAGCCATCCGGGACTGGATCAACCACCCCGAGGATACCCATTACATCATAGGTTCTGTGGTAGGACCACACCCGTATCCAGACATGGTGGCCCGTTTCCAGAGTGTGATCTCAGAAGAAATTAGAAAACAACTATTGGAGAAAGAAGGCCGCGAATTGCCAGATTACGTGGTGGCCTGCGTTGGCGGTGGCTCTAACGCCGCCGGTGCTTTCTATCATTTCCTGGATGAGCCCAGCGTGCAACTGGTAGCCGTAGAGGCCGCTGGCTTAGGCGTCAACTCCGGGCATTCGGCGGCTACGTCTATTCTGGGGAAAACCGGCATCATCCATGGCAGCAAGACCTTGCTTATGCAAACCGAGGACGGCCAGATCACAGAGCCGTATTCCATTTCGGCGGGCTTAGATTACCCGGGCGTGGGGCCGCAGCACGCGCATTTGGCCCAAACCGGTCGGGCCCGCTTTATAGCTATTACAGACGCTGAAGCCATGGAAGCCCTGCGTGAACTCAGCCGGCTGGAAGGCATCATCCCGGCCATTGAAACCTCACACGCCTTGGCTGCCTTGAAAGAACTGAACGCCGGCCCAGACAAGGTGGTGGTAATCAACCTCTCAGGCCGCGGCGACAAAGACCTCAATACCATTCTTACTTATTTTGAACAACAAGATGGCCAACAATAGACTTACCCGGCTGTTCCAGGAGAAAAAGGGCAACCTGCTGAACGTATACTTCACCGCCGGCTTCCCTAAGCTGGAAGACACGGTCACTATTCTGGAAGAACTGGAAGCCTCCGGGGCAGATATGGTGGAAATTGGCATGCCCTTCTCAGATCCTCTTGCCGATGGGCCTACTATTCAGGCCAGCAACCAGGTAGCCCTGGAAAATGGCATGTCAGTGAAGAAGCTGTTCCAGCAACTGGCCGGCGTGCGGGAAAAGGTAACGGTGCCAGTCATTTTGATGGGGTACCTGAACCCGGTGCTGCAATACGGCTTTGAGGAGTTTTGTGAGGAAGCAGCCCGGGTAGGGGTGGACGGCCTTATTCTACCTGACCTTCCGTTTGCCGAGTATGAAGAAGAATACAAGCCTGTCCTGGAGAAGCATGGCCTGAGCCTTATTTTCCTGATCACGCCCCAGACGTCAGAGAACCGCATCCGGCAGATTGACGCCCTCACAGATTCATTTATCTACATGGTGTCCAGCGCCAGCACCACGGGCGGTGCCGTACAAACCGGCGATGCCCAACAGGCTTATTTTTCAAAAGTAAGGGGCATGGACCTGAAGAACCCGCTGTTAATTGGCTTCGGGATAGGGGACAAACCTTCCTTTGAGCTGGCCTGCCAGTCGGCGAACGGGGCTATTATTGGCAGTGCGTTTATCAAAGCACTGCAACAGCCCGGCGAACTGAGGGAAAATGTGCGGGGCTTCTTGCAGTCCATCAAATAAACCAGAACCATGCTTATTCAATTACAACCCAACATAGGGGCCGCGGAAAAAGAGGCGATCATTAACAAGGCCAACGCCCTCAAATACAAAACCACCGAAGTGATTACCCAGGCCGGCCATTACCTGGTGGGCACCGGCAAAGCCGAATTTGACGTGCGCGCCATCGGGCATTTGCCCGGCATCAAAGACATTCACATTGTCTCAGATGACTACCGGCTGGTATCCCGTAAATGGAAGGTGAACCCCACGGTGATTGACTTCGGCGATGGCCTGCAGATCAAGGAAGGCGAACTGGCCCTCATGGCCGGCCCTTGCTCTATTGAAAGCGAAGAACAGATTGAGAAAACCATCCAGCATCTGCTCAGCCAGAACGTGCGCTTTATGCGGGGCGGGGTGTTCAAGCCGCGCAGTTCCCCCTACTCCTTCAGAGGCATGGGCTTAGAAGGCCTGAAAATGTTCTATGACATGTGCCGGCAGGCCGGGATAAAAGTAGTCACCGAGGTAATGCAGGTATCACAAATTGCGCCCATGGAGCCGTACACCGATATTTTCCAGGTGGGGGCCAGAAACACCCAGAACTTTAACCTGCTAGACGAGCTAGGCAAAGTAGACAAGCCCGTGCTTCTGAAGCGCGGCATTTCCGGTACCATTGATGAGTTGCTTTATTCCGCGGAATACATTTTCTCCGGGGGCAACGAGAAACTCATGGTTTGCGAACGCGGTATCAGGACCTATGAGACGGCCAGCCGCAACACCTTAGACCTCAACGCTATTCCAATCCTTAAGGAGAAGACGCACCTGCCCGTGATCGTGGACCCTTCGCACGGCATAGGCATACGCGAGTACGTGGAGCCCATGGCCCTGGCCGCCATCATGGCCGGCGCCGATGGTATCATCTATGAGACTCATGAGAAGCCTGAAGAAGCTGCCTCAGACGGCGCCCAAACCTTGAGCTTCACAGAATCTGAGCGCATGATCAAGAAAATGCGGAAAGTGTTTGAACTGCGGAAAGAGTTGGTTTAGCTTTAATAAAATATCCTCTCTATTCTGTTTTACTTACTTACTTACTTACTTACTTACTTACTTACTTACTTACTGAATAGCCTCTGACTCTTGTTCTCACTTCCTCCCTTACTACTCATTGACTGCTTCTTTCTCTTTGTCATCCTGAAAGGATCTTGGTAGCGAAGGGTAATACGGTTGATTAAACGCTTAAAAAGGAAAAGAAAAGGCCGGAAATAGGAGGGAAGAAGCGCTACTTCGCCGCTGAAAGGAATCATAACTATTCTAACTAGCTCACAAGATCCTTTCAGGATGACAAAAAAATACTAGGCTTATAATCTATCTCACCAATTAGAATCCGCAAGGATTTAGCTTAGTCAAATAAATTTGCGATAAAAAATTTGCATTCCTAAAAGGTATTTTTGATATTGGCATCAGTTATGAAAACATGCACCCAAATTTTTATGATTGTCAATCTGAAACCGTACGCAGGGCGTACCGGAGCGGGGACAATATTGGGTGAACATTGATTGAGATAAACCAGAAATCAAGAACCTACAATACAGCCTGGCTCCGGAAACGGGGCCAGGCTTTTTTTTATGCCTACTGCCATGTATCAGCAACCTTATCACCTGTACACCATCCAGCAACAACAGACCTGGAACATCTTGTACACCAAACGGTCAGAAGCTCTTTCTGCCGTGGTTTCTGCGCCCTTCTGGGCCGGAGTCAATGCGCTGGAGCTAAAGGCCTATTTCATTCCTGATTTCCAGAAACTCAATTTCCATTTACGCGAGCAGAAAAGCGAGTGGGAGGTAATAGCGGTAGAAGAACCGTTGCGGCCCCGCCAGGTACTGGCCAAATGGGCGAAACAGAAGTTTCCGGCCGTTACCTCTTTGCGCCTGCACCCAGACGCTGATTTGCGCCTTCAAGGTAACAAAGACTTGTTCCAGGATATATTCGGGCAATTGCCCTGGTTGCTCCAACCCGAGGTGGCCAGCTTTATGGAGCGGATAGGCCGGTTGTCTCTGCACTACAAAGACCCCGCCGCCACTGAACTCCTGTGGCGTCTGGCCCAGCATGTGTTGGGCAACGGCTTGCTGCGCGACCAGGAGGGGAAAGTGACCTTATTTGGTGCCTACTTGCTCTCCAACACACCACAAGGAGAAGGTGCCCTCAAAAGCGAGAATGCCTGGCAACCGGCTGTTCTGGAAGAGATCTTAGGCCAACCCTACAAAGCCGGGGAAACAGACCGGTACTTTGTTTTGGAAAGCCTTTCTGACCTGGACGCCTTGGCCACCCAGTTAGAGAAGGAAGGCATACCAGTGGTAGAAATCTCGGCTCAGTTACAGTTAATAGCTGGGTAATTGCTTTTTCTGTTTCGGGGTTGTTTTTCAGAAAACAGCCCCGAAACAGAATTAGTGAAGCAATAAATCACTTGAGAGTAAGGCCTCAGAAAGTAGAAATGCTTTGCTTATCCTAATTGTCAATGCTTAGCTAAGAAGCCTTGAGTTTTTGCCAAAAGCCTTCTGGCTCCGTCTGAGGCCACTACTAATCCTCCGGCCATCATGATGATATCCTTTAGGACCAGTCGGCCGGCGCCTGACAGGTAGGGGAAGCCGAAGTCGGGGGTAGGGAAATCGCCCCCTAGGTTAGGGACATACACTTCGGGGGTGGTGATGAGAAACGTCAGGGTCACAAAAGACATGATCACCGTTAAAAGTCCCCCCAGTATCCCAAGTTTGGTATGCCAGATGCCTAGCAGGGTCAAGGTGCCAATCAGAATAATACCCGTACCCAAGGCATAGGAGAAAAGGTAGGTTCCGTTTTGTTCATGCCAGTCTATATGCTTCTGGACTGTCTTGCCCTCAGGGTTCTTATAGGCCTGGTATTCTGGGGCTTCTTTTTGATAGAAGAAAGACATGAAAGGGCTGTTGGCCACGAAGGGCACTATGCCGTCGGCCTCATACTGGAAAGCCTTTAGGCCCCCAATCCAGGCCATGACCACAAAAATGGCAATCCTGATGAAGTGTATGTAATTGGCTTGGTTAGCCGCTAAAATGTGAACTACCTTATCCATTTCCTTTAAGTTAATATCTGCAAAATTACCGCCGGTAAAGGCGGCTGGAAATGGACAGGAGTGGTTTTACCATAGACTATTTGGCCACAATGGAAATCCCCACGTCCTCACGGTAGTGCAGGGGAGACAAGCCCACGCTTTTCTTGAAGTACCGGCTGAAATAGAATTCGTCCTCGAAATGGAGCTCGGCGGCTATCTCCTTCACTGATTTGTGGGTGAGGTGCAGCAGCTTTTTCGCTTCCAGAATTACCCGGTCCTGGATAAGCTGGGTGGGCGTTTTGCCAAACTGCCTTTTTATATTCTTCCCGAAGGCGCCGGCAGACAGCCTGGTCTTTTCGGCGTAAAAGGCGGGGCTCCTTTCCTTGATGAAGAACTGTTCCAGCAGGTTCTGAAACTGAGTTATCTCCTGCCTTCCAGTGGCATCTCTCTGGTCCATTTTAAGGGAGGTGTTTTTCTCCTTACTACACAAGGCCAGGATAAGCTGTAGGTACGCTTTCAAGATGGCGGCTGAAAAATCATTCCCCTCTTTTTTCTCCTTTGCTATTTTGGAGAAAAGCGTTAGGATTTCCCCGTACACGCGGTCTTCAACGGCAATATGCGGGCGCAAATAGATATTGTTGAATAGAAGGCCGTTGCAGGCTACCTCTTTCTTGTGGTACTCTATGCAGTAAAAATCCCCATGGAAATCGAGGCAATCCAAACGCGTCCTCGGGGCGCCCTTCCACTGAAAAACCTGGTAAGGGGAAAGGAATAAAATGGTATTCCCAGAAAAGGTAAATTCCGTGAAGTCTACTGTAAAAGTACCATCGCCTTTAAAGAGCAATATCTGGTAAAGCGGCGTTTTGAAAGGCTCCAGAAAATTGTCGCTAGGCCGGGTGTTTATGTCAATCTCTTGTTCTGCTTCCATAAAACGGTCCTCTATTAACAACGTCCTGGAGCGCGTGATTATGTTTTCCGGGGCAAAGGTATTTTAATTCCTGCCAAAGGTAAACGGAAGCGATATTTTAGGAGAAGCCATTGCCAAGGAGTATCAGCCTTGTTTCGGAAGGGGCCTTCTAAAATTTAAAATCCCGTTTTGGGCCTGTTTTCCGGAAAACAGGCCCAAAACAGGAAATCCAACCAAAGCCAACCTTTCGCTATAACACGGTCTGAAGTACCTCCCACACGTTGTTGGCCAGGATCTTCTGCCCTTCAGCGGTGGGGTGTACGCCGTCCTGTTGGTTTAAAGTCCGTACCCCGCCCACGCCTTCCAGCAGGAACGGCACCAGGGCCATGTTGTTTTGCTCGGCCAGCTGCCTAAAAATTACCCTAAACTCGCTGGCATATTTTCCACCCATGCTGGGCGGGACTTCCATGCCAGCCATGACCAAAGTTGCCTCTGGGTATTTAGCCTTCACCTTGTCAATAATGGCCTGCAGGTTTTTCTTGGTCTCAGCTGGAGAAATGCCTCTAAGGCCGTCGTTGGCCCCTAGTTCCAGCACAAACACGTCAATCTTCTGCCTTAGGAGCCAATCTATACGGTTAGCGCCTGCCGCCGATGTCTCGCCACTCAGGCCGGCATTCACGGCTTTATAAGGGAGGTTCAGGCTGTCAATTTTCTTCTGGATAAGGGACGGGAAAGACTCTGAAGGGTCCAGGCCGTACCCGGCCGTAAGGCTATTGCCAAAAAAGAGGATTGTTTTCATAGCGGTGGCAGCATTTGCGGTTGTTTTTTCTGAGGATCCGGCCTGTTCCTTGTGGGTAGATTCCCCCTGGCCAGAGCAGCCTGCCAGCAGACCGCCCAGAAGCAATACGTACAAAAGAGGTAGCTTATACATAGTATTTGGGTTTCTTGTGGGTACAAAGAACATACATTTAACTTGGTTTGCACGTTACAGGTTTAAACAATGTAATTAGCGGCTTGTTCTGTAACTTTCCGCGGACATCAGCGCCTTTCGGGCTTCCTTTCCATCTAACCAACGCTTGTGACACCTATTCTTCATATCCAGGACCTCACCAAAACGTACCAAAGCACCGGCCAGACCCTTACGGTGCTGGACCATATCAATTTCTCTATTACTGAAGGTTCCACCGTGGCTATTGTAGGGCCCTCGGGCAGCGGAAAAACCACGCTATTGGGCTTGTGCGCGGGCCTGGACCGCTCTACCTCGGGGCTGGTGGAATTGAACGGCATTCGGTTAGACACGCTCAGCGAGGACGCCCGGGCGCAAGTCAGAAACCAGTACGTAGGCTTTATTTTTCAGAATTTTCAGCTGTTGCCCACGCTCACCGCCCTGGAGAACGTGATGGTGCCGCTGGAATTAAGGGGAGAGAAGCATATTAAATCCCGGGCCCTGGAACTGCTGGACAAGGTAGGGCTGGCCAACCGGAGCCACCATTACCCGGCGCAGCTTTCGGGTGGCGAGCAGCAGCGTGTGTCCCTGGCCCGCGCGTTTTCCAACAGCCCCAAGATCCTCTTCGCCGATGAGCCCACCGGTAACCTGGACACCGAGACCAGCGAGAAAGTGGTCAAGCTGATCTTCGACCTGAACCGCGAGGCCGGCACCACCCTGGTCTTGGTTACCCATGACGTGGAGCTGGCGGCCAAAACCCAACGCATTCTCAAGGTGAAAGGAGGCATGCTGATCTCTGATGAGCCTACCAAAGCAATTTGAAAATTTGGAGATTAGGTAATTTGAAGATGGTCTCTGTTTTGAGCCCGTTTTCGCAAAAACAGGCCCAAAACAGAGACAGTAAGTCTTCCTTTAGTAACAGCACCTTAGCACCTTAAAAATGAATAAATTGAACCTGCCTTGGTTAGTGAAGATGGCTTGGCGCGACAGCCGCCGGAACAGGTCCCGGCTGTTTTTGTTCGTGTCTTCCATTATCCTGGGTATAGCGGCGCTGGTGGCTATCTTTTCCTTCGGGTATAACCTGCGCGAAGACATTGACAGCCAGGCCAAGGAACTGATAGGCGCAGATCTTGTGATCAGCAGCAACCGCCCCGTAGACGCCAAAATGCTGCCTCTCTTGGACTCGCTGGGTACGCGGCGGTCCCAGGAGCGGAGCTTCGCCTCCATGGTCCTATTCCCCAAAAGCCTGGGCACCCGCCTGGTGCAGGTGCGGGCCCTGCAGGGGGAGTTTCCATACTACGGCCAGTTAGAGACCACCCCAGCGGCGGCCGCCCAAAGCTTTAGAGACGGGCAGCAGGCCCTGGTGGACAAGACGCTCATGTTGCAGTTCAACGCCCGGGTGGGGGATTCCATCAAGGTGGGCGAGCTTACCTTCCAGATTGCGGGCATTTTGAACAAAGCCCCCGGGCAGACTGGTATCTCGGCCACGGTGGCTCCGGCGGTGTATATTCCCCTGCAGTACCTTGCCAAAACCGGGCTGGAGCAGAAAGGCAGCCGCATCAATTACCTGTTCTACTACAAGTATGATAACCAGGTAAACGTCAAAAAGCTGGTAGAGAAGCTGGAGCCCCGCCTGGAGAAGGAATCTTTGAATACCGAGACCATTGAAACGCAGCGCGAGGAAATGGGCCGCTCGTTTAAGGACCTCACTGGTTTCCTGGCGCTGGTGGGCTTTATTGCCCTGCTGTTGGGCAGTATTGGGGTGGCCAGCGCCATCCATGTGTACATGCGCGAAAAGCTAAGCTCCATTGCAATTCTGCGGTGCCTGGGCGTGAGCGGGAGCCAGGCGTTCCTGATCTACGTCATCCAGATTCTGGGCATCGGGCTGATTGGGTCGATGATAGGCGCCTTTCTGGGAACCGCCGTGCAGCAATTGCTTCCGAAGGTACTGCAGGATCTGCTGCCTATTGAGATCACGGCGGGCATCTCGTGGCTGGCAATTGTCCAGGGCATAGGACTGGGGCTGATGATCTCGCTGCTGTTCTCTTTGCTGCCTCTGGTGAGTATCAGAAACGTGTCTCCGCTCAATACCCTGCGCCTGTCCTTGGAGCATACCAGCCTGTTTAAAGACCCCTTGAAGTGGGCTGTGTACGGGCTAATCCTGCTGTTCATCTTCGGGTTTACTTACCTGCAGACCCAGAAATGGAAAGAAGCGCTCTATTTCACGGGCGGCGTGCTGCTGGGGTTTCTGGTGCTGGTGGGCCTTGCGGCGGGGCTCATGTGGACCGTTAGAAGGTTCTTTCCCGAGTCCTGGAGCTACTTGTGGCGCCAAGGATTGGCCAACCTGTTCCGGCCCAATAACCAAACGCTTATCCTGATAGTCTCCATTGGGCTGGGCACGGCCTTTATCTGCACCTTGTTTTTTGTGCAGAACATTCTGCTGGACCGCATTACGCTGGCCGCCCGCGAAAACCAGCCCAACATGGTCCTGTTTGACATCCAGACCTCCCAGCGTGAGGCCGTGGCCGCTTTGACCCGGCAGCAGGGCCTTCCCGTAATCCAGCAGGTACCCATCGTGACCATGCGCATTGAAGAGGTGAACGGCCAAAACGCCGAAGCCGTCAAAAAAGACAGTACCTCGGGCCTCTCCATCAGAGCCTTCCAGCGGGAGATAAGGTCCACCTTCCGGGATACCCTCACTTCAACCGAAAAAATCAGCCAGGGCACTTGGCGGGGAAGTGTACGCTCTCCTGAGGACACGGTATATGTATCTGTGGAGGAAAGCTACGCCGAGCGGAGCAAACTCAAGATTGGGGACCGTATTGTCTTCAACGTACAAGGTGCGCTCATTCCCACGGTAGTGGGCAGTTTTAGAAAAGTAGATTGGAACCGCATCCAGACCAATTTCAGGGTGGTCTTTCCGGCCGGCGTGCTGGAGGGGGCCCCGCAGTTCCATGTGCTCATGACCAAAGTGCCATCCGCGGCCGCCTCGGCCCGGTTCCAGCAAGCGGTTGTGCAGCAGTTCCCCACGCTTTCCATTGTGGACCTGGAGCTGATTCTGAGCGTGATGGATGAGCTCTTGACCAAGATTGGGTTTGTGATCAGGTTCATGGCAGGCTTCAGCATCATGACCGGGCTGGTGGTGCTCATCTCCTCGGTGCTCATCAGCAAGTACCAGCGCATGCAGGAAAGCGTGCTTCTGCGCACCCTGGGCGCTAGCCGGCGGCAGATCTTTGCCATTACCGCCCTGGAGTATTTCTTCCTGGGTGCTCTGGCAGCCGGGACCGGCATTGTGCTTTCCCTGGCCGGAAGCTGGGCGCTGGCCAAATACAGCTTTGAGACCACCTTCACGCCAAACCTATGGCCAGTGCTGGTCTTGTTCCTAATTATCTCATTGCTCACGGTGGCCATTGGGCTGTTCAATAGCCGGGGCGTGGTGAACCGCTCGCCGCTGGAAGTGCTGCGGTCAGAAGCGTAAATTCCGTTTCGGGGCTGTTTTCAGAAAAACAGCCCCGAAACGGAAACAGGTTTCTTCTTTGAGGGGAAGGGTAAGACTGATTTTACTTGCTTGGGTCTGGGACTGCTTGGTACCAGACGGAAGATTCTTTTTCTCCCTTTTGGGTATAGGACACTAAGAGGGTAGAGGGGGAGACGCTTACCAGTACCGGGTGGGTGGCCTGTACGGAGTCTTGGGTTAGAAAAGTGGTTCGCATGGGTTGTCCGGTGGCTGGGCGTATCTGCAGGCCTATCCGGGGTTTGGCAGTGCCCGCCGGAGAATTCGCGCGTTCATCCCAGACAATGGCCAGGCTGCCATTGGGCAAAGCCGTGATCTGGGGATGCTTGGCAGAGGCCAGCGTACTTACCGCCTGGCGGGGCGCAAAGCCACCCGCTTCGTTTCTAGCGCTATAGAATACTCCGCTTCCGCCTCCCATGGTGTACCACGCCACATGCAGCCCGTTTTGGTTCCAGGCCAGCGCCGGCCCGGTGTGCGGACAACCGTTTATGGCCCAATTGTCCGGGCTGATCCGTTCACGGGGACCAAAGGTCTGGCCGTTATCAGAGGACACCAGGTGCATCATGTCCCGAATGCTGTCCTGGAGAATGGCCCGGTAGGCGGCATGGAGTTTCCCGGTGCCGTCCACAAACAGATCTGTGCGGCAGCATTGGCAGAGCTGTCGGTCAATCACTTTCTCATAGGTGAACCCGTTGCGGCCGGTGGTAGAGGAGAAGTAGAGCGAGGAACCTTCCTTGGGCGTGTCCTTGCGGGAGTCCAGCCAAATGGCGGCCACCTCATCATTGGGTAGCAACGCAATATCAAAGTAGCGTTCATCTATGCTGTTTTGTGCGTCCTGCGCCAGCTGTTTGGCTGCCGTCCAGGTTTTACCCCCATCAAAGGATTGGGTATAGTTCACCAGGCCGGCGTAACTGTTCTCTGGGTTAGGGTTCTGCACGGCAAACATGGCCAGAATATCACCATTCTTCTTGAAGACCAGCTTAGACAGATTCTCATCATGCGGGTAAACGCCAGCGGAGGTGGGAATTTGAATGGTTTTCTGAAACGTTTTCCCGCCGTCCAGGGAGCGGGCGAAGGCCAGCACAAAATTACTACTGGTATCCTGCGCCTGCACCCAGGCCAGCACCGGGTGGCCTTGCTGGTCTTTGGTAAGAAACGGACAAGAGGCCGCAACCCCTTCCGGGGATATTCTGGCGGCACCGTTTGCCTTTTCACCAGCAGGCTGCGGCGTTTGGCATCCGGCCAAGGAAAGGGTGAAAATCAATTGGATAACGAAGGCGATATAGGTATTTCTTTTCATGGCGTTCTTTGGTTAAAGGAAAGCAGCGTGCCTTAGGTCTTTAGCGCTAGGGGCAGAAGCGGTGGCAGTAGGCGAAAGAGCCGCTAACGATACTGAGCGCAGAAATTTGATTTGGCTGATGGCGGTTGGTTAGGGTTGCTTATTTTTAGCGGTGAACTGGTACCCCAGCCCCACCTGCAGCGTGATGGGTAGCCCGGTGCGGTAGCTTTTGCCGTAGGCGTATTTATCAACCGTGGTGGCATAAAGGGTGTTAGTGAGGTTAAGCACGTGGGCCCAGGCCTCAAACCCGTGATAAGCGTACGAGGCCCGGGCATGAAGGAGGTCATACCCGGTATAGCGCTCTGTGTTGGCGGGGTCCATGAAATAGCCACCTACGTGTTGCCATTCCAGGGCCAGCCGAAGGTTAGGCAAGAAGGATGGCTTGTAGGCCATTTCAGCATTCCCGATGAAATCTGGCGCGGTGGCCATTTCCTTTCCCGAGTAATTTTGGCCTCTCTCTACGTAGTTCAGGAACAGGTGCCGGGCATTGGTACCGCTGAACTTAAAGGAAAGCGATTTTATGGGGGTAATAGTCAGGGCATATTCCAAGCCGCGGTGCCTGGTCTGGCCGGCGTTCTGGTTTTGGTAAGAACCATCTTCCAACCGGGTGGAGATAATCTCATTAGTGCCATCCATCTGGTAGAGGCTAAGCTCTGCGTATGCGTTCTGCTGCCAGAAACTCCACCACACGCCTGCCTCATAGTTGCGGTAGTCAGAGGGCTTCAGCTGGGGTACTTTCATGCCCCGGTACAGTTCCGTGATCTGGGGCGGGGCAAAGCCCACGCTGTAATTGACATACAGGCCAAGGTTTTTCTGAAAGGCATATGTGAGCCCCAATTTGGGGGCGACCTGCCTGAACCCATTTTTCTCATCCGGTGCTCCCGTAAAGGCAGAGGGCGGCAGGAAGTTATCAAAGGCGTAGTCCAGACGGTCATAGCGCAGGGCGGCCACCAGCTTTAAGGCATCTACAGGGGAGACCTCCAGTTGGCCATACGCGGCCGTGTTGAGCAGATTTACCGCATAGTGGGTGAGCAGGGAGTCTGAAGCGGCAAAGCCGGTGTAAACGCCTTGCTCATTCCGGGTCACGTCAATAAAGTGGGCTGTATAGGTGGCAGGGCTATAATCCAGGCTGGTTCCCGCGGTAAGGTTGGCGTTCAGGAACCCCAGGGTTTTCCGGTGCTGGGCCAGAAAACCGTAACTGGAGAAGCGGTCTTCGTTGATCTCGCCTTTCGCCTTTAGGGGGTTGCCTTTTACGTTTGCAATAGCGTAGAACGGGTTCTGGCCTATGGCGTTGCGGCGAAAAAAGACCGTTGCCTGCGTCTGGTTAGCAGGGTTCCAGGCATGCTCCAGGGTGCTTCTCACGCGTAGGGCGTCCACTTTTCTATAGGAAAACGTGTGCAGGCTGCTGTAGTCTTTCCGGAAGAAGTGGGTGCTATCCAAGCCGCCTGTCTGGTCTGTCTCATATTTCACCAGGCTGGCCGAGGTGGTGAGTTGGCTGCGATGGTTGATTTTATAATCGGTTCTGAGGGTGAAGGCGAGCTTCTCAAAATCACTGTGGCTCATGACCCCGTGGCTCTGGGCGGCAAAATAGCCCCCGGCGTAGACCCCTACTTTGCCAAAAGTGCTGGAGGTGCTGTAGTTGGTGCGCCGGTAGCCCCGATTGCTACCTTCCAGCTGCACCTGGGCGGCTGGCACCGAGGCCGGTGCCTTGGTTATGAAATTGACCGCCCCGCCAATGGCCTCACTCCCATATAGAGAAGAGGCGGGACCTTTGATCACCTCAATGGTTTTCAAGGCGGCCATGTTCACCTCTATCAACGCATTATGGTTGAAGTCGCCGGAGGTTCTGATAGGGATGCCGTCTTCCAGGTACAGGAAAAGACTTTTATAGCCAATGGGTTGCCTGATGGCCATGGTGTGCTGCTCATTGCCCAGGTTAACCATATATACCCCGCTCACCTTGTTGAGGACCTGGTCTAGGGTAATAGCTTTGGTTTCCTGAAGCACCTGGCTGGAGATAGTACTGATGGCCACCGGGGCCTCAGACCTTAGCTGGGCCGCTCTGCTGGCTGAGACCACCACGTGGGCCAGTTGGTTGGCCGCAGGGGTAAGCTCAATGATCAGGGCGTTTTCCGCTACCGGAACCTGCCTGGGTTCATAGCCCAGGTACGATACCAGAAGTTGGGCGGCGGGCGCCTTGGAAGTAAAGGTAAAACGGCCATCTACGTCTGTAGTGACACCCAGGGTGGTATTGGGTAGAGTAATGCTGGCGCCAACCAGCGCTTCCTTGGAGAAGGCGTCTACCACACGGCCTTTAAGGGTTACTTGGGCATGGGCACAGGTGCAAAGCAACACCAGGAGCAAGATGCCGGGGAATGAGGTTCGCATAAAATCAAGAAACTGTAAAGTGAGAACATAGCGGCCCAGTCCAGCATTTTCAAAATGCAAGACAACGCCAGGGAATGGGCGACTGCCCAAACTCGAACTACAACCTAAACAGGTTCCTGGGGTGGGTGGAAGATGGAGAAGGAAAGCCGACGAGGGTGGCCGGAAAAGTCAAAAGGCAAGGCGACGGCCAGGGGCTGCCCAGAGGTACAAGTATAGGAAACCAGAGCCTGGCAAAACAACGTGAGGTCAGCCTTTTGGTTTTGCCCCTTTGAGGAAGCGTCTTTTTCGGCCTGCCCGGCTTTTTTAAGTTGTTTGGAGAGATAGCATTTGCCGTGGCACTGCATCTGCGGCTTGTCCCGGTTGATGCAGAGGTAGGTAGTGATGAAGGCCTCATTTGCCTCATAGTCTGCCAAAATGATCACCTTGCTAAACATCTGCGTCAGCATGGCAAACAAGAGCAATATGGTGGCAAGCTTGGTCAATGGGTACTTCTTTACAGCAAAGGTAGGCAAGGTTTTTAGTACCTATAGCTAAGAAAAATCAAAACTGACAAGGATCATCCTCCAATTTGGCAGCCTACTTCAATATGGGCCCGCTACAAAAGCTCTGAACTCCTCTATAGCGGTTTTGCGCGATATTTTTCCAGCAGACGCACCGCAAAAATGACTAAAATCATTAATCACCTGGCGCCTTGGGGAAAGGCCAGCACTAAGAAGAAGCCCTTTACGGGGAACGGATTTAAACGCTTGGTAATGACGTACCACAGGCTACTTATTCAGCCAATAGAAATTTACGCCTCCAGAGTATTCTGGAGAAAATAGAAAAGCAAGTAGACGGTGGTTTTAAGGTAATTCTAGTCGAGCTTACGGGTTATTTTCTGAACGAGGGTATATCACATGACTGAGGCCCTTTTCCCCGTAAAAAGTGGGGCAGGAGGTGATCCTTTCCAATTGAAATTCCTTAAAGAACCCGGGGGCAGTTCCTTTCCTTAAAAGCCAGGCCCGGGAAATGACCGGTGGCGCCAGGGAGAAGTCTGTCACGACAGGCCGTTTCTCCTGCCTTGCCAAGTTAATAGCGTTCTGTAAAACAGGCGGGGAAGCCTCTGTCTCAAATGCCCGGGGATGGTACTTTCCGGTATGGTAAAATAGATAGGCGTCAAAGGAGTTCTTATCCTGGAGCAATAAGGTAGCCTGGGGGTATTGCTGCGCAAATTGCTGCACGCAAGCATGGTTAGAGAAGGTATAATAAAAATTGGGCACTACGGCGTAACTCATGTTCCATACAAAAAGCGCCACGCCCGTCAAGAAGAGGGCTTGGGGTTGCGGGAACCTAAAACAGCCGGCCAGAAGGGCAACCAGGAAAGGAACCATTACCATGAACTCGGCATTGCCCACGGCAAACCACGCAAAGAGCAGCTGCAGGAACAGAATAAGGAAGAAGATCTTTACCGGGAAGGAATGGATGAGAGAGATTGATTTCCATTGGGTAGCCAACCTGAAAGCGAACCAGGATAATAAAGATAATGACCCAATTGCAGGTAATATGTAAAGTAAATTCACCTTTACCATAAACAGTTGTCGCCCATGTAGCTCCAGAAATGTGCGGAAGAGGGAAATAGCCGTGAGCAGGAAATTGTGCAAGGATATTGTGGTTTCCACCTCGCCTTTATAGAAATCCAGGAAAACAAACCGATGGGCCTGAGAAAGCGGGATGCCCTGAATAGATAGCACTACTAAATACACCAACGGCACTACCAAAGCTGGTAACGTGAACAGCGCCGCTTTTCGCCAGGGATGGGTTTTGACAAACAGGAAAGACAGTCCTAAGCCTAGCCACCAAAAGAAATGAATCTGATGGAAAAGGCAGGCGAAAGCTGCCCAGAAACCACTCCAAAAAATATCTTTGGTTCTTCCCTTTAAGTAGTTCCGCAGCCAGTAAAAGGTACCTGTAAGCGAAAAGAAGACAGGGAGGATATAGGTTTCGTTTTCGGTGGCGTAGCGCATAGTTCCCAGACTGGCTCCGGCCAACAGGAGGAGGGCAGCCTGAGCCTTAGGGGGTTGTTCCAATAGAATCAGAGACCGCCACAAAACCCATAAACAGCCCCCAGCAAACAAGGCATTCATGAACTTGAGCAACTCCAACGGGGGAAGGGAGAATCCTGCTTTCTCAAAGAGGGTGTACAGGCCTAACCCTGTCACATTATAAAGCAGGTGGTGGGGTTGCCAAAGATCTACGCGCCACCGCACACAAGCGGCATAGTCATAAGCGTCTGAGGTGGAGTTCTGCGTAGGGAAAATCAGATAAACCAGGAGCAATCCTCCCATAACGCTTAGCGGAAGCCCATGCTTTTGAAAAAAGGAATCTGGACGGAGGGCCATGGCAGTGACGCGGTATGAATAGCGCAGAGAGTGGTATGCGGTTTAAAGATATTTGTTTCCGGCGGTATTACTGGCATGCTGCCAACCAGAGGATGTCTAAGTTGGCTTCTGGTTTAGACCTCTTTTCCAAAAACGGCTCTAAAACAGTCAGAGAGGTATTACCGAAGGGGATATGGCCAGGTTTTTGCACCCTTAGTCAAATTGCTTAGTTTTAAGTCATCATTACACCCTTATCTATGAGAAAAGCACCTATCGCCGCTTCGGCGTTTTTATTGGCTTCTATCCTGGCCGGAGGCTGTGCTAAAAAAGCGACTACTTCCTCTGCAGAGACGCCAGCAGCTTCCGCCACTTCCACTACCGCTAGCGCGAAAGCGGCCACAGGAACTAACCCCGTCCAGGTGACCGCTGAGCAGACTTCTGCCCCTCAGGTCCTGGATGACGACAAAGGTTTCAACTACGTAGCCGAGCAGTTCGCTGACCTTAGGATCCTGCGCTACCGCGTTCCTGGCTTTGAGAATCTTCCGGTAAAACAGAAAGAGCTGCTCTATTACCTTTATGAGGCCGCCCTCTCCGGCCGTGACATCATCTACGACCAGAACTTCAAGCATAACCTGCGTATCAGAAGAACCCTGGATGCCATTGTGCAGAACAAGCGCGACCGCTCCACCTCGCCTGACTGGGAGAAGTTCATGGAATACACCAAGCGGGTGTGGTTCTCTAATGGTATCCACCACCATTACTCAGCTAACAAGATTATGCCCGAGTTCAGCAAGGAGTTCCTGGCCGCCTCCATCACTAAAATTCCTTCCTCACAGCTGCCCTTGAAGGACGGCGAGACCCGGGATGCCTTTATTAAATGGATTACGCCTATCCTTTTTGACCCTAACATCGCGCCTAAGCAGACTAACAAAGCCGCCGGGCAGGATTTGATCAAAACCTCGGCGGTGAACTTCTATGAGGGGGTGACCCAGAAAGAGGTGGAGGCCTATTATGCCAAGCAAACAGATGCAGACAAGACCAGGCCGGTTTCCCATGGCCTGAACTCCAAAGTGGTGAAGGAAAACGGCCAGCTGACGGAAAAAACCTGGAAGGCCGACGGCATGTATGGTCCAGCTATCCAGCGCATTGTGTTCTGGCTGGAAAAAGCCGTGGCCGTGGCTGAGAACGACAAGCAGAAACTAGCCCTCCAGAAACTGGTGCAGTTCTACCGCACCGGTGACCTGAAGGTGTTTGACGAATACAACATTGCCTGGGTCAAAGACGTGGACTCCAAGGTAGACGTGGTGAACGGCTTCATTGAGGTCTATGATGACCCATTGGGGATCAAAGGTTCCTATGAGTCTGTAGTGTCTTTCAAAGACGAAGAAGCCACCAAGCGCATCAAGGCCATAGGGGACCAGGCCCAGTGGTTTGAGGACAACTCGCCGCTGTTGCCTAACCACAAGAAAAAGAACGTGGTAGGTATTACGGCCAAGGTGATTACCACGGTGGTAGAGGCAGGAGACGCGGCCCCGGCCACGCCTATTGGTATTAACCTGCCCAATGCCAACTGGATACGCAAGGAGCACGGCTCTAAGTCTGTGAACCTGGGCAACATTGTTCATGCCTACAATGAGTCTGCCAACACCGGCGGAAGTGCCCTCACCGAGTTTGCCTACAGCCCCGAGGAGATTGAGCGTTCCAAGAAATACAGCTCCTTGGCCAGCGACCTGCACACCGACATGCACGAAGTAATAGGCCACGCCTCTGGCCAAATCAATCCAGGCGTGGGTACGCCCAAGCAGACGCTTAAGAACTACGCCAGTACCATTGAGGAAGGCCGCGCCGACCTGGTGGCCCTATACTACGTGATGGACCCTAAGCTGGTAGAAATGGGCGTGATGCCTAACCTGGAAGTAGGCAAGGCCGAATATGATGGCTACATACGGGGCGGTTTAATGACCCAACTTTCGCGTATTGCGCCCGGCGAGGTGATTGAGGAAGACCACATGCGTAACCGCCAGATGATTGCTGCCTGGGCCTTTGAGAAAGGTAAGAAAGACAACGTGATAGAGCGAGTGACCAAAGACGGCAAAACGTACTTCAAGGTAAATGACTACCAGAAGCTTCGCGCTTTGTTTGGTCAATTGCTGCGCGAGACCCAGCGCATTACATCTGAAGGCGATTTCAACGCAGCCAAGAATCTGGTAGAAACTTATGGCGTGCAGGTAGACAAGGCCTTGCACCAGGAAGTGCTGCAGCGCTACGCCAAACTGAAGATTGCCCCTTACAGCGGCTTCATCCAGCCTAAGCTTACGCCGGTGGTTAAGGATGGCAAGATTGTAGACGTGCTGCTGGTGTACCCAGATAACTTCACGCAGCAAATGCTGGAATACGGCACCGTGTACAACCTACTGCCTCATTACAACTAAAAGCGTTTTAAGCCTGTTTTTACAAAAACGGCCCCGAAGCAGAAACTGCCTGGCATTTGACCAGGCAGTTTCTGTTTCGGGGCCGTTCTGTTTATGGTGGAGCTTTTCGCTTTACTTCTAGACGCCGGCCTGTAAGATGCGGCTGGTGACCAGCAGTTGGCCCACGTGGCGCTGGGTATGCTCAGCGGCGTGGAAGATGAGGCCCAGCATCGTGGACGGAAGCTGGGCGCGGCCCACGCCCCTGAACTGGGTAAGCGTAGAGGGATCTGTGCCCTTTAGCTGGGCCAAAGATTTTTGTACCTGGCCTTCAAAAGCCTTTACCAGATCAGTTACGGTTTGGTTAGGCTGCTCTGTACCTTCTGCCTGTAGGTAAGCCAGGGCCTCTTTAGAAAGGGCCTCGGCGCGGGCGTAGGTAAAGAGGCGGTCCAACACCCCAGCCAGGTGCTTCAGGTGGAAGCCTACAGAGGCTACGTTGGCGGGTCTGCTCCAAAGCAGGTGCTCCGGGAATCCCTCCATATATGTTTTTACTTCGGCCTGGGCCTGTAGCAGGGCATGGGCCACGGGCTGCAGCAAGGCGGGTATCTCTGGCAAGGGGCCTTGCAGCCAAACCTCTGGTTTTTTTCCTTTTTCCATAGGGGTAAGTAGTTGTTATGGGGCTAAACGTAAAAATGCCCGACCAAGTGGCCGGGCATTTTTTAAATATCAATCCTAGTTTCCGTTACTGGATGAAGAGACGGAACTCAGCGCGGCGGTTTTTAGCACGGCCGGAGTTGGTGGTGTTAGGAGCAATTGGACGCTCTTCGCCAAATCCTTCAGTGATCACACGGTCAGAGCTAATGCCTTTGGTGTTGGTGAAGTAAGACTTGGCAGATTCAGCTCTGCGTACAGACAGTTCCTGGTTGTACTCATTAGAACCAATGTGGTCAGCGTGGCCAGAGATACGCAGGTTGTAGTGCGGATATTTACCCAACATGGAAGCAATTCTGTCTAGGGTTGGGTAAGAAGTTTTCTTCAGAACAGCTCTGTTGAACTCAAACTCAATCTTAGGAACGCGGGCCATGTAAGTGCTGTCTTCCATGTCAAGTGCTGGGCAACCCATGTTAGAAGCAGAACCGGCTACGTCTGGGCAACGGTCTACGTCATCATTCACACCGTCACCGTCTTTGTCAAGTACCACTGGGCAACCATTGGCATCAACGCGGGTTCCGGCTGGAGTACCTGGGCAAGTGTCATTTTTATCAGCAACACCGTCACCATCTGCATCTGGGCAACCTCTGGTAGCAGCAGTACCGGCTACATCTGGGCACTCATCTTCTGAGTCACGGATACCGTCACCGTCTTTGTCAGGGCAGCCTTCTAAAGCGGCAGTTCCGGCTTCAGTTGGGCATTTGTCTAAGTAATCGGCCACGCCGTCTTTGTCACCGTCAAGTGGGCAACCTTCTTTGTCAACTTGTACACCGGCTGGGGTGTCTGGGCATTTGTCGCGGCGGTCAGAAACACCGTCTCCGTCTGTGTCTTTGGCTTTACCTAAGCCAAAAGAAAGACCAAACTGGTGTTGCAGGTAGCGGTCCATCAACTCATCAGAACCGGCAGTAGAAACACCGTCTAATAAGTTAGTGGTTGGGTAGTTTAAAGTGGTCTGCGCGAATAAGCTAATACCGTCTGTGATTTTGAAGCCAATACCGGCACCACCCATGTAGTTCAGGCGCAGTTGGCCTTCATCATACTTGAAGGTGTTGGTTCCGCCTGGTCTGGCTACTGGCAGGTAGGCCTCTACGCTAGCGTAATGGGCGCCCAAACCGGCAATCAGGTAAGGCTGCAGGAACGACGTCTCACTCAGGATTTTCCCGTTGTTCAGTTTCAGTTTAAGACCGAAGTTGGCGGTTCCTACCTCATCATCAAATCTACCAAAGCCATACCCGGTTTTATTATAGGTAACCGTGTTGGACTCCTGCTTCATGTTGAAGTAGTTGAGTTGCAGCGTAGCGTCAAAGGAAGGAGAAATGTATCTATTGATTCCCAAACCTCCGCCCCAGCTAGAGTTGCTCATGTCCCACATGTCATTCCGCATATTGGTTCTGGCTTGAATGGCGTTCGCGTAGATCGAAAGTCCCCAAGGCCTGTCGGCTGACTGGGCATTAGACTCTGTTGGGGCTACCATAGACAGCATCATCGCGCTGATTACAGAAGCTTTAAGTAAGGTTTTTTTCATAGTTTTAAAGAGTTGAAATATAGTATTCTGCACATATTTACAGATTTTAGAATAAAATGTTGCCTCTTATCAATAAAAAGAAATCCTAATATTGGGTAAATGACACAGAGTGAGGGGGTTAAATTTGCTAAAAGTTATAATTGTTCAATCGGGAAAAGCATTAAAATCATTAATTTGGGGTATATGCGTAGGCTTTGTATAAAATAATCCTATTCCTTTCCAGGCATAAAAAAAGGAGAGCAAATTGCTCTCCTTTTTTTATGCCTGTATGGTGGGTAAGGCTTATACGTTAAAACGGAAGTGCATTATATCTCCATCCTGCACCACATATTCTTTGCCTTCCAGGGCCATCTTGCCGGCCTCTTTGATCTTGCCTTCGGTCTTGTATTCTACGTAATCTTTGAGCTTGATCACCTCGGCTCTAATGAAGCCTTTCTCAAAGTCTGTGTGAATTACGCCGGCCGCCTGTGGGGCTTTCCAGCCTTTTCTAATAGTCCAGGCCCGTACTTCTTTGACGCCGGCGGTGAAGTAGGTCACTAGGTCTAGTAGGGCATAAGACGCTCTGATCAATTGGTTCAAGCCAGATTCTTTGAGGCCGTACTCGCCCAGGAACATTTCTTTTTCCTCGGGCTCAGTGAAATCTGCGATCTGCTCTTCAATAGCCGCTGAAATCACCACCACTTCTGCCTTTTCGTCTTTCACGTGGTCTTTCAAGGCATCCAGAAACTTGTTTCCGGTTAAGATGGATTCCTCGTCTACGTTGGCCACGTAGATCACAGGCTTAATGGTGAGCAGTTGCAGGTCTTCTACAGACTGCAGGTCTTCTTCTGAAACATCAAGGGAGCGGGCATTCTTGCCGCTTTCCAGGTGCTGCTTGAAGCGCTGCAAAGAAGCGAACTCTTTTTTGGCGTTGGCATCACCAGATTTGGCAGTGCGCTCTACCTTGGAGATCTTCTTGTCAATAGACTCCAGGTCCTTCAGCTGCAGTTCAGTGTCAATGACATCTTTGTCAAAAACCGGGTCTACGCCGCCGGCCACGTGCACTATGTTAGGGTCATCAAAGCAACGGATTACGTGAATAATGGCGTCAACTTCTCTGATATTGGCCAGGAACTTGTTGCCCAGGCCTTCGCCTTTGCTAGCACCTTTCACCAGACCGGCAATGTCTACAAATTCCATTACGGTGGGCAACACGCGCTCTGGGTGTACCAGATCTTCCAGCACCTTTAAGCGCTCATCTGGCACCGTGATCACGCCCACGTTGGGCTCAATGGTACAGAAAGGGTAATTGGCAGATTCTGCTTTGGCATTTGACAAGGCATTGAACAGCGTAGATTTACCTACGTTTGGCAAACCCACTATTCCACAACGAAGTCCCATAAATATAAGGTTGGTCTAATTTCAAGGTTGATGTTTGCGCCTCTATCAAGGTTTTGGTGACTGATACCTACTTTTTTAGAAGCGGGTGCAAATATACGCAATCCTTGGGGGACTATTTCTATAATAGTAGCAGGGGAGTGGAGTAAGCAGGATTGGAGGTAAGTCGGAAAGGATTTGCTTTTGGTAGTGGTCCGGGTTTTGGATTACTATAGGCCTCTTTGTTTTGCTAGAAAAGATTTTCTGTTTTAAGGCCGTTTTTTGGAAAACAGGCTCAAAACAGGTTTAGCAACCCAATGGCTTTTAATAAGAGAAGCAACCCGTTTTTGCTGGGGATAGGAAGGAAGAAAGAAGCATCTTGGGCCTCATTGCCTTCACAAGAACTTTATTTCTTTTTACCTGGGCCAACAAGGCACACAAGCTTTGATCAACCTATAGGTTTGATGTCAAGCCAAACCAAACCTTCTTTTCTTCCCTTTAATCTTTCCTGAAAATTCCCTTGCAACTAGTCTGCAAAAACGCGTAGTTGCCGCTTTCTAGCGCACTTTCCCGCCCTCCTGATTTTGTCTAAAAAGAAAGCCGGGCTTATTAAGTAAACAACAATGTTTCGGCATAGAGGTAAAACCAGAACCCTGCAGCACAATCTAAGAATTGCTTCTTTGTTGTCTTTTGTGGCGGGAATGGTGAATGTGTCGGGGTTCTTGGCGGTGCAAAGGTTAACCACCAATGTGACAGGGCATTTTGCCTACCTGATAGATGAGGTTTTCCGGCTGAAATGGTGGCAGGGATTCATTTATTTCCTGTATATCTTTTTCTTTTTCCTGGGGTCCTTTGTTTCCAATTTCCTGATTGAGCTGCTTTCCCTCAACAAGAAGACCTTAAGTTTTACGATTCCAATTCTCTTGGAGAGCCTCATTCTTCTTTCCCTGGCCTTTTCGGGAGAGTTGTTCCTGCATCAAAACCCTGATGTATTGGCTTATGCGCTGCTTTTTGCCATGGGTATGCAAAATTCCCTTGTCACCACCATCTCCAATGCCACCGTTAGAACTACCCACCTGACCGGTCTGTTCACCGACCTGGGGATTGAGTTGTCACAGCTGTTTTTTTATAGGGAAAAGACGCAAAGACAAAAGCTATTTGCCTCTATTAAGCTGCGCGGCACCATCATCTGTTTCTTCTTTTTTGGCGGCTTAACCGGCGGAGTGCTTTATTCTTCCCTAAAGTTAAAGGGATTAAGTCTGGCGGGGTTCATCTTACTGGTAGCCCTTATGTATGACCATCTCAAGTTAAGGGTAATGTTGTCAAAAAGAAAGAGGAAAACCTTGAAGCAGAAGGAGTAGAGGCCTGGCAATATTTCGGCAGTTTCATTCACCTTTATCTTTTTATTCGCCAAAGAATGTTGGCAACTGCAGCAACCAAAAGTACCTTTACAAGGCGAAGGACCTAAAACACTAAAACTCCTTTTCTGTTTTAGAGGCGTTTTTCTAAAAACAGGCCTAAAACAGAAAGCTGATAGAATAAGGCCTTGCCAAACCCAGTGGACATATAAAAAAGAGGCCCTTTCCAGAAGTAGGAAAGGGCCTCTTTTAATTTCTACCCTAGGTGAATAGGGAAGGGCACTTAAAGATTATTGATTCCAGCCGCCTCCCAAAGCACGGTACACATTCACCGTGGCATTCATTTGCTGCATTTTGGTTTCAATAAGGTCAAATCTAGATTCAAGGGCATCGCGCTGGGTAAGGAGTACCTCCATGTAATCTGCCCTGGCTGAGTTGAAAAGGGTGTTTGAAATGTCTATAGACTGGGTAAGTGCCTCCACTTCCCGGGCTTTCAACTCATAGCTCTTCTGCAGGTTACTGATGCTGGACAAATGGTTGGTCACTTCTATGTACGCATTAAGGATGGTGCGCTCATAGTTGTATACCGCCTGTATCTGCTTGGCATTGGCGCTGGTATAAAGTGCTTTAATAGCGTTCTTATTCACCAGTGGCGCCATAACATCTCCGGCAAGCGAAAACAGCATAGACTCAGGTTTTACCAAAAAACTGGGATTAAAGGCCTGCAAACCTACTCCCGCCGAAAGCCCCAGGGTGGGATAAAACTGCGCCCGGGCTACCTGCACATCCAGTTTGGCGGCCGCCAAATCCAGCTCGGCTTGCTTTATGTCGGGCCGATTGGCCAGCAGTTGGGCTGGGGTGCCGGTGGTTACCTGCGTGGGCGTGAGGCTTAACAATTCCTGGCTGGTACGCTGCACCGGTTGTGGGAACCTGCCTACTAAAAAGTTAATCCTATTCTCTGTCTCCGTGATTTGCTGCTGGATCTTGTATTGCAAAGCCTGGGTGTTAAGCACCTGGGCCTGGAACCGGCGCACGGGTAATTCTGTGGCCCGGGCGGCCTCTTTCTGCAGCTTCACAATGCGCAGCACGTTGCTCTGGATGTCAATGTTCTGCTTAATGATGGCCAATTGGTTGTCCAGGGCCAGCAGTTCATAGTAAGAGGTGGCAATTTCAGAGATGAGGTTGGTCACCATGAAATTCCGGCCTTCCACAGAAGACAAATACCGGTTGGTGGCTGCCTGGCGGGCATTGCGCAACTTGTGCCAGATGTCTACCTCCCAGTTAGCAAAAGCCCCTATCTGGTAATCCTGCAAAGGCTCGGGCATCTCGCGGCCTGGTTCAATTTCAGTGGTGGCCTCTAACGCCCCAATGTTGGTGAACCGGGCTACTTTGTCTACCCCGGCTCCGGCCCGTAATCCCACTGAAGGCAGGTATTCGCCTTTCCTGATTCTCACCTCATTGCGGGCTATCTCAATTTCCTGCAGGGTGATGTTCAACTCCTGGTTATTCTGCAGGGCGGTGTCAATCAGAGCCGTAAGGTGCGGGTCTGTGAAGAACTGCTTCCAAGGCGTCTGCACCGTGTTGGTGGTGTCCTGCGAGTTATTAAAACTCGCAGGTACCGCCGTGTTCACTGATTTTTGGACTAAAGTGGGTAAACTACAGGCCGTAACAGACAAGGACACAAAAGCAATCCCCATCCATTTCTTTGTTCTGTTCTTATACATGGTCTTTGCTTTCATCAATTAAAGAGAGTTCCTCGTTGGCATACACATAGCCTTCGGTGAGTGGGGTCTCGTGTTCATCTCTGATCAGGTGGCGGCCGTCTGCCATCTTAGCGAAAATGTAGTACAGGCCCGGGATGATCACCACCCCGAAAATGGTCCCGAACAACATACCGCCTAGGGCTGAGGCTCCAATGGTCCTGTTTCCGATGGCCCCGGCACCTGTGGCCACGATTAACGGAATCAAACCAGCCACAAACGCGAAGGAAGTCATGAGGATTGGACGGAAACGCACGCGGGCCCCTTCAATGGCTGCTTCCAGAATAGTCGCCCCTTGCTGCCGCTTCTGCACGGCAAACTCCACAATCAACACGGCGTTTTTCCCTAGCAAACCTATAAGCATGATCAAGCCAATCTGCGCGTAGATGTTGTTTTCCAAGCCCATCAACTTGAGCAGTAAGAAAGAGCCGAATACCCCTACCGGGAGGGAAAGCACTACCGCAAACGGGATAATGAAACTCTCATACTGGGCTGCCAACACAAAATAGACAAACAGCAACACCACCAGGAACACATAAAGCGACTCATTCCCCCGTATGGATTCATCATAGGAAAGGCCTTCCCAAGCAATGTCATAGCCTTTGGGCAGGGTATTAGCCGCCACTTCCTGAATAGCCTTGATGGCGTCTGCCGTGGTATAACCCTTGGCCGGAAGCCCTTGGATAGCCGCTGAGTTGTACAGGTTAAAACGCGTTACCTCATTAGGGCCCTGGGTCTTTTTAAGTTTCATGAACGCAGAGTACGGTACCATCTCGCCCTGGTCGTTCTTCACAAACAGGTTAAGGATGTCAGACGGCAATCTTCTGTATTTAGGGTCTGACTGCACGTATACCTTAAAGAACTGGTTGAACTTAATGAAACCCTGCTCATATGTACTACCAATCAAGATGTTCAGGTTTTCCATGGCTTTGCCAATTGACACCCCTTTCTGCATGGCCAGGTTGTTGTCAATCTCCAGCTCATACTGCGGGTAGTTGGCCGCGAAGAACGTGAATAAGCCTGTCAGTTCTTTTCGCTTACCCAATTGGGCCATGAACTCCTGGTTGATCTTGTCAAACTCATGGTAGTCTGTGTCTGAGTTTTTGTCCAGCAAACGCATAGAGAAACCACCGGAAGATCCGAAACCCGGGATTGCGGGTGGCTCAAAGAACTCAACCACCGCGCCCAGTCCTTTAGATTTCTCTTCGAGCTCTTCCATTATCTCTTTCACGGTATGCTTTCTGTCTGACCAGCTTTTTAAGTTGATCAAACAGGTACCGGCGTTAGAGCCCCGGCCTTCGGTCATGATCTCATAGCCTGCCAAAGAAGACACAGATTCTACCCCTTCAATGCTTTCGCAGACTTTCTGTAGTTTCTGTGATACTTTGTTGGTGGTCTCCAGAGTGGAACCCGGCGGGGTCTGCACAATGGCGTAAATAGTACCCTGGTCTTCATTCGGGATAAAGCCAGAAGGCAACACCTTGTTCTCAATGAAAATACCCACCCCGAAGGCCAACAAAATAGCCCACGTAAGCCATCTTCTGCTCACAATATTCCGGAGCAAGCCCACGTATTTACCGGTCAGTTTCTCAAAACCGGTGTTGAAGCCATCCAAAGCCCTGGTAAGCGGGTTCTTTTTCTTCGGCTTGCCGTGGTTGTTCTTTAACAGCATGGCACACAGTACCGGGGTAAGGGTAAGGGCAATCACCGCCGAGATCACAATAGAGCTGGCCATGGTGATGGAGAACTGGCGGTAGAAGATACCCACCGGACCAGACATGAACACCAACGGCACGAATACCGCGGTCATAACCAGGGTAATGGCAATGATGGCCCCACCAATTTCACGTAATACTTCAATAGTGGCCTTGTACGGGGAGAGGTTGGTTTCTTCCATTTTGGCATGGACCGCTTCCACCACCACAATGGCGTTGTCTACCACAATACCAATGGCTAGGACCAAGGCAAACAGCGTAATCAGGTTAATGGACAACCCAAAGAACTGGATCACAAAAAACGCCCCCACCAAAGAAACCGGCACCGCCAGAATAGGGATAAGGGTAGAGCGCCAGTCGCCCAGGAAGATGAATACCACAATAGCCACCAGAATAAACGCATCCCGAAGGGTGTGAATTACCTGATCAATGGACGCGTCCAGAAACTGAGACACGTCATAGCTAATTTTGTAGTCCATGCCGGGAGGGAAGGAGCCTTTCATTACTTCCAGCTTGGCTTTCACCTCAGCAATTACGTCACTGGCGTTACTGCCGTAGTTCTGCTTTAACACAATCGCCGCCGATGGCTGGCCGTTCAGATTGGAGTAAATGTCAAAGAACTCACTGCCCAGCTCCACGGTGGCAATGTCTTTTAACCGAATGCTTTCGCCTTCAGAGTTGGCCCTGATGATGATGCCTTCATATTCTACCGGCTTGTTGTAGCGGCCTTTGTAGGTAAGCACGTATTCCAGAGACTGAGCGGCAATACCAGAGCTTTGGCCCAAACGGCCTGGGCGGCCAATGATGCTTTGCTCGGCTAAGGCCTCCATCACTTCCTCCACTGATATTTTATAGGCGCGCATACGGTCTGGGTTCAACCAAACACGCATGGCGTAGCGACGGCTACCCAAGATCTGCGCCCGGGCCACCCCTTTGATCCTCTGGATTTCCGGGATCATCTTCACGGTGGCGTAGTTGAAGAGGAACTTCTCATCCATGCTTTCCCCCTTAGAATAGAGGTTCACATACATCAACATACTTGGCTGGATGGGTGTGATCACTACCCCTTCGCGTTGCACCAGTTCTGGGAGCAAGGGCATTACCTGGTCTACCCGCGTCTTGACTCGAATTACCGCGTCATTGGGGTCGGTGCCGGGTTCAAAAATGATCCTGAGCGTGGCTTCCCCGGCACTGGTGGCATCTGAGGCAATGTAGCGCATGCCCTCCACGCCGTTAATGGCCTGTTCAAGGGTAATGAGGGTAGAGTTTACCAGTACATCGGCACTGGCACCAGGGTAGGCGATGAAGATATTGACCGTGGTTGGCGCAATATCCGGGAACTGCGAAATAGGGAGCTGCTTGATGGCCAAGCCCCCCACAAAAACGATCATGACCGATATTACAATCGCAAATACGGGTCTATGTATGAATTTACTAAACATGTTTTCTGCTTTCTAGGAAATAGGGTTACTCCGCGTATAATTCTAACTGAGAGAGCGCGGTGGCAGGCTCCACGAACTTGGGATGGATCTTCTCATTCTCATGCACCAGGCGCAGACCTTCCAACAGGATCTTGTCGGTTGCCTTCAGGCCTTTCTCCACCACATACAGGTGAGGTAACTCAGCGGCCACGGTGATCTCTCTGGATTTTATCACGTTGTTCTGGTCCAGCACATAGACGTATTTCTTGTCCAGCACCTCAAAAGTGGCTTTCTGTGGAATAAGCAATGCGTGGTGCATAGGTACTTCCATGAGAATGTTACCGGTAGCCCCGTGGCGTAGCAGGCCATTGGGGTTAGGGAAAGTGGCCCTGAAAGCGATGTTACCCGTCTCGTTATTGAAGTCGGCCTCAATGGTTTTTACCTCACCGGGGTATTCAAATATCTGCTGGTTGGCCAGCTCCAGTTTTACTTTCTGGTTTTTGGCGCTTTTCTGGCTGGCTTTGTAGTCCAGGTACTCAGACTCAGGTACATTAAAATACACCCACATCTGGCTGTTGTCTGACAGCGTGGTGAGCAATTCGCCTTCGTCAACCAGGCTGCCGAGCCTTACTTCTAAATGGTCCATGATGCCGTTAAAAGGCGCTTTTACCTGAGTAAACCCTAAATGCACCTGGGCTACTGAAACCTCGGCTTTGGCCTTGTTCAGTTTGGCTTTGGCCATGGCCAGTTCAATAGGAGATACCACGTTGCCGGTAGCCAGCTTTTTGGTGTTCTGGTATTCAATGTTGGCGAAATTGGCCTCGGCCTGGGCTTTTTGCAGCTCGGCTTGGTACATAGCGGGCATGATCTGGAACATCATCTGTCCTTTTTTGACCAATTGGCCTTCGTCTACAAAAATCTTCTGGAGGTAGCCTTTCTCCAGGGCCCTTACCTCAATATGACTAATGGCGTGGATTTGACTCACGTATTCTTTGGTAATCAAGGTGTCTTTTACCAAAGGGCTGGTCACCAGGAACTGGGTGGCCTCTTCTTTCTTTTCCTTCTTAGATTCACAGCCGGAATTAGTAAACACGGCGCACAAGGCCAGGAGCATGAAAATTCGATTCATGGAACTTCTAAATTATTTAAATGGAAAATGGATGATGACGATGGAAGCGTAGAGGCCTACACTAGTGCCCGCCCAAAGCAGCGGCCATGGGAGACAGGCAAAAAATAAGACTATGGAAAGGGTCAGCAAAGGGATTGCCAACAGGGCGCATTTTCCATTCTGGAGGAATAGAAGCAGCGCGCGCTTAAAAAATAATTAAATTAAAAAGAGAGTTACCCCATAGTGGCCGGTATAGGAACGGGCAGGGTAAAGGAAAGGAGGCCCGGGAGCGGGCCAGAAAAGGAAACTTAAATCAAATCTGGAATACCCTGAAAAGAAGGTACCATCTACGGTAAGAGAAGTAAGCTAGTTGCTTACAGGCCCGTAAAATTTGTCTTAAATGGCCTAAAAGATACGCTAGGAGAAAACCGGAGAAAAGAGAGGAAAGGAAATCACCGTCCAGGATGAATTTTCTAAAGGAAACAGTGTCTTCCTCGGTTTGAGATTCTGAAATAGCAACCCGGGTAGCTGGTTTCTCTGCGGCAACGGGGCTGTAGGTGAAATCATGCGCCTGCTGGGCAGATTCTGAATGAGAGAAGGACACTCTCTCCTTTTTGTGCTTAGGTAGGAAGGCAGACGTATCCTGGCGTACCTGTGTAAGGTAGGGGTTATATGCCTTTAAAAAGACAATACACAGTGCAAGTAGAATAGTATTAAAGGCCTTTAGCATCCTGTCGCAAAACTACGTCGCGTATTTGTTAATGACAAATAGTACTTTTAAATAAAAGATTTTTCTTAAAAGCGATTGCCAGGTGCACTTTCCTTCTACTAAAAGAGCCACCAAATTGTCTTTACTGTAGCGCCTTCTACTGGGCCAGCAGCGCAACAAATGGTTAAGGGAGAGGGATTTTGATTAGAAACAGAAACGGAAAAGACGTTCAGAAGAGTAGAAGGCTACCTTAATGGCAGACTTGCCATTACTAAAGAAAGGAATGGACTAGAGAA
Organism: Rufibacter soli; assembly: GCF_054781795.1. Taxonomy (NCBI): domain Bacteria; kingdom Pseudomonadati; phylum Bacteroidota; class Cytophagia; order Cytophagales; family Hymenobacteraceae; genus Rufibacter; species Rufibacter soli. The sequence goes on from NZ_BAAGTS010000002.1 coordinate 1,586,093, forward strand.
TGCCGGAAGAGAAAAAATAGGTGAATGGCTTTTTTAAAGGCGTTTTTGAGAAATAAGGCCCAAAACAGAAGGCATAAAAAAAGCTCACGCCAGGCATGAGCTTAAGGGAAAAGGAGCGAGGGGGCTTATTCCCACTTCAGTTCTTCATCCACGGCCGCTTCTGTTTCTGCGTGTTCCAGGCGGTCTAGTTCTGCTAATGCCTCTTCAGACAATAATTCACCTTTTACGTGGTTAACGGTATCCTGCAACGCTTCCATGAACTTAGCGAAATCTTCTTTGTACAGGAAAATTTTGTGCTTTTCATAAGAATAGTTGTCATCCTTAAACTTGCGTTTGCTCTCCGTGATGGTTAGATAATAATCATTGGAGCGGGTTGACTTCACATCAAAGAAATAGGTGCGCTTTCCTGCCCGTACTCTCTGCGAGTAGATTTCTGCTTTGTCGTTGTTCTCTTCCACCATAACTTGAAGGTTCCTTATTTATTTGAAGTAGCCAATTTAAAGCAACAGATTCATATCTAAAAATTTTTAAGATTAATTTTAATAGTTAAATTCGAATGTACTAATGTTCTGAAAGAACAAACCTACATGTCTAAAAAGCTATTCTGTCTTTTCCTTTGTTTCCTGCCCCTTTTAAATTTTGCTGAAACACCCATAAAGCAAGGAAAAGCTACCTTTTATGCCCGTTCCTTTGTAGGGAAGAAAACCACCAGCGGCGAACGCTATGACCCTGAGGCCTTAACTGCCGCGCACGCCACCCTGCCGCTCCACAGCTATGTGCAGGTGCGTAACCTCCAGAACGGCAAAAGCGTGATAGTCCGGATTAATGACCGCATGAGCCGCAATTCACGGTTTGTGATTGACGTTTCTAAGAAGGCCGCCCATCAATTGGGTATTGTAAACGCTGGCATGGGCAACGTGAAAATCTCCAGAGTGGACAAAGAAACGGCCCTGGCCCTCCAAAAAAAGGCAAACGAAGAGGTATGAGTAAACTAACCGTGGATTTAGACAGTGTACGCCATCTGCAGAACCTGGAACTGTTGGCCAAGCAATTGGTGGAAGGGTTCATTACGGGCCTGCACAAGTCACCCTACCACGGCTTCTCAGTGGAATTCTCAGAGCACCGTCTTTACAACAGCGGTGAAAGCACGCGCCACATGGACTGGAAAGTCTTCGCCCGCACAGACAAGCTCTTTGTAAAACGCTACGAAGAAGAGACCAACCTGCGGTGCCAGCTTCTGCTGGATGTCTCAGGATCTATGTATTATCCTTCCCACAATTATGGCAAGCTGGCCTATGCCGTCTTAAGCGCCGCGGCCCTGGCCACCCTGTTACAACGCCAACGCGACGCCGTAGGCCTTACCACTTTCTCAGACCAGATTGAATTACAGACCCCCATCAGGTCTACGGGTGCGCACTTGCATACGCTTTTGTTGGCCCTGCAGCAGCAACTGCAGAAACCGGCGCCCCCGCAAAAAGAGACCAGGGTGGCCGGCATGTTGCACCACAATGCCCAGCAGTTGCCCAAACGCTCCCTGGTTATTCTCTTCAGCGACCTGCTAAGTCAATACGAGCAGTTGGATGAGATTTTCCTGGCCCTGCAGCACCTGCGGCACCAGCAACATGAAGTGCTTCTGTTCCACTTTACCCACGGCGAAACCGAAGAAGACTTTAACTTCCCGGACAAACCCTTCTTGTTTACCGGCCTGGAAAACGGCGAAAAGATAAAGGTACAGCCCTCTGAGATTCGCGAAGCCTATGTACAGGCCATGCGCCAGTTCAAGAATGATCTGAAGCTGCGTTGTGGCCAATACCGCATAGACCTGGTTTCCGTGGACCTGCGTGACCCTTTAGAAAAAGTTCTTCAGTCTTATCTGGTCAAGCGCCAGAAGATGCGTTAGCGTTTTAGGCCTATTTTTCCAAAAACAGGCTTAAAACGGTTTTTTGCACCTTTATAGGTATTGCGTTTCCTTGCGCCTAGCTTTATTTTGAGACCTTCCAAAATGGAACAACCACAGAAACGGTAGAATCGCTTTTGCGCTGAAGGGTGAGTGTATGTGCCCCCAAAGGAAGCTGATCAATTGGAATCATGGTGGTAATACCCAGTTGGTCATAAGACCGGTTCCAGGTAGGAAACCACTCTAAAGCCTGGTAGACGCTATCGTCTATCTTGACCAGGGCCAGATCGGTAAGGTACCTGTTGCGGGTGTCTTTTTGCTTAAAGTCCTGGTCCCAGAATTTCCGGTAAACCACAAAAAGCTCCAGCACATCTGTGTCAATTAATTTAGAGGGAATAGCCACGCCCTGCACTTTTTCAGACCCTAATTCATCTTTATAATAACCATAATTCATGACAGGGTTATCGGCTAGTTGAAACCTGAACTCCCGTTGGTCAAAGATATTATGCCATTTAAAGGTTTTGTAGACAGAGGCATAACTATAAAAAAACGCTATGGTCACAAACACGCTAATGGCGGCAAATAACTTCCATTTATTTACATTGGTGTTGTATACCCAAAGCGCTTTCTGGTACACAAACCTTAAGGAAAGGATATCAAAAAGCCTGAAAAAAGGGTACAGGAGATAAGATAAATAAGGGATTTTCCTTAAGCCCCCAAAAGAGAATAAATCTATAAAGTAAAAGAAGGATACCCAGGAGAAAATGGAAAAGTACGTTTCCCAACCCGCGCCCAGTTCAAAATTAAACAAAACCGAAGGCAATGAAAGTAACAGAAATGCTACCAGGATATAACCAGCTAATATAAAGCTAGATATAATAGATAAATACATGACCATGCTGCAAAGCTTGTTGGTGCTAAGAATGAGGTCATATAAATCTGAGTTTTCAGTAACGTTAATTTTAAAAGGCCTTTTCCATTTTATTTTACTGGTTTTTACGCCAGTGGGGTAGGCATAATTGGCGCACACCAAGCTTACCCAAAAAGCACGTAAAGCCAAGTGCAGAATAAAGCCCACCGTTAAAATCTTTACCCCAAAAGTTGCCAAAAGCAGTAGCATGTCTGTCCCTACCAGACCCGTGGTGATCTTAATAGATTGCACGCTCTCAATTAAAAAATCTGAGGCCTGAATCAAAGAGAAAATAGCCCCACCCGAAATCAAAAGCTCAAGCTCCCAAGAGCTTTCCTGTAAATTATGAAGCCATTCTGGGGTTTGGTTTTCTTTCATGGCAAAGCGCTAATCGTTTAAATTGAAAGATAATATAATCTCCTAATTGTAAGGAATATTAGAGGGAAAGCTCTCTTGGTTTATTATCCAGCCTATGGGACAAAGCTTATCACCTTTAATTCAAGGCTCAGGATTGGTCAAAGGCATATTGTCCAGTGAATGCCAGAGGTATCTGCAGGCCAGGGTGCGGTGGGGGCGCCAGGCCTGGGAGAGTTCCAGCATCTTTGCTTTGGCCGGTTTCCCGGTCTCCTCAAAGTGGTACAGCCGTTTCATGGCATTGTAAATGCCCAGGTCATCTACCGGCATCACATCTGGGCGGTGCAGGGCAAACATCAGAATCATTTCGGCGGTCCAGCGGCCCACGCCTTTGATCTGGACCAGCCTTGCCAGCAATTCCTCATCTGGCAGATGCGCCAATTCCTGGTCTTCCAGTTTCCCTTCAGACTTATGGGTCGCCACGCTTTTGATATACCCGGCTTTCTGGCCAGACAACCCTACCGCCCGCAATTCCTCCAGGGGGAGGGCAAGCACAAAGGCCGGGTCGGGTTCTTCCCCGGGAAACAGCCCGAAAAAACGCTTCTTGATGGTGGCCGCTGCCTTCACTGACAATTGCTGCGAGATGATGGAACTGAGCAAGGCCTCATAAATGGGTTTGGCGCTGGATGGTTCTGGTAAAGGAGCCGTATGCATTACCAACTGGTAGAGGAGCGGATCTTTTGAAAACAGGGCAGCGTGCGTATGGTTCATAGAGTGGTGTTTTAAGGAGGTCGCGTAAAACAGGCCAGACCGTTTTTTTGTACAGCCCCAGCGAAAAAGACTTGCTAAAGATACCTACCTTCACGTATTCATGGTTTGTAAATCCTCTTCTTCATGAAAATTATTGAATGCCCCCGTGATGCCATGCAGGGAATGGCCGACTTTGTGCCTACTGACCTGAAAGTAACCTACCTCCAGGCTCTGCTACAGGTGGGGTTTGACTCCCTTGATTTCGGGTCTTTTGTCTCTCCTAAGGCCATCCCGCAGATGCGCGATACCTCTGAGGTGCTGGAGCGGTTGGATACTTCTTTGTCACAGACAAAATTGCTGGCCATTGTGGCCAATGTGCGGGGCGCCGAGCAAGCAGCTGCCTTTGGGCAGATCCGGTACCTGGGTTTTCCTTTGTCTCTGTCTGAAGAGTTCCAGCAACGCAATACCAACAAAACCATTGCCCAGGCGCTGGATGAGGTGGCCCAAATGCAGGAACTGTGCATAAAGGCAGGCAAAGAGTTGGTGCTGTACCTGTCCATGGGCTTCGGGAACCCTTACGGAGAAGCCTGGGAGCCAGCCCTGGCCGGCGAAATGACCCAAAAGCTGGACGCGCTGGGAGTAAAAATCATTTCCCTGTCAGATACCATTGGGGTTTCTACGCCCGCCACCATTACGAGCCTTTTCTCTGAACTCATTCCCGCTTTCCCGCACATTGAGTTTGGCGCGCACCTGCACACCAACCCCAATACCTGGCGCGAAAAAGTGGAAGCCGCCTATGAAAGCGGGTGCCGCCGCATGGACGGGGCCTTGTTGGGGTATGGGGGCTGTCCCATGGCCAAAGACGAGCTGGTAGGCAACATGCCCACTGAGAAAATGCTGTCCTATTTCCAGGAGAAAGGCGTACCTTTGGGCCTAGATAGCGAGGCGTTTTCCAGGGCCATGGCTTTGGCGTCTCAGGTTTTCCATTCGCTCTAAACCTATGCCACAACCGGTAGTAGATATTTTCATTCCCTGCTTCATTGACCAGATGTTTCCGCAGACTGCTTGGAACATGGTCAAACTGCTGGAGTCCCTTGGCTGCAAGGTGCGCTATAATTCAAACCAAACCTGTTGCGGCCAGCCTGCCTACAACGCCGGCTTCCAGAAAGAGTGCCGTACCGTGGCAGACAAGTTCCTGGAAGACTTCAGCAACGAGGACAGTGATTACATAGTGGCGCCCTCAGCCAGCTGCGTAGGCATGATCCGGAATGCTTATGCCAATATCTTTGTAACCTCCTCCAACTTCACGCGCTACCGCACCATGGAGCGTAAGGTGCTGGAATTAACAGAGTTTCTCACGGATGTCCTGCAGGTAACCCGTATCCCGGGGGCCAAACTAAACGCCAAAGTCACCTACCACGATTCCTGTAGCGCCCTGCGCGAATGCGGGATTAAAGAAGGCCCGCGGCGGCTGCTGGAAATGGTGGAAGGCCTGGAACTGGTAGAGATGCGCGATACGGAGACCTGCTGCGGCTTTGGCGGCACTTTCGCCGCTAAGTTTGATGCCATCTCCGTGGCTATGGCCGAGCAGAAGGTAGAAAACGCCTTGAGCACCGGGGCCGAGTACATTGTCTCTACAGACACCAGTTGCCTCATGCACCTGGAGGCCTACAGCAAGAAGAATAACAAACCTATTAAAATGCTGCACATAGCAGACCTGCTGACCACCGGTTGGTAAAAGGGCCAGTATACCCAGATAAAAAGAGGAATCCCGTTTTGGGCCTGTTTTTCAGAAAACAGGCCCAAAACGGGATTCCTCTTTTTAATTCCTTTACGGTTAGTTCAGGCCTTTTATAAAATTAACCAAGGCTGGCATCAGTTCGGGGGCCAGCGGGAGGGTGGGGTTAGAGTAGGTGGCTATATTGGCCGTTCTATCTCCTATTATCTCTTTAAGGACATGGTTCATACCATTTATTTCCAGCAGTTTCGCCTTTGGCTGCGCTTCTGCCAATCGTTTGGCTTCCTGCATACCCACTTGTATGTCCTGGTTGCCCTGGACCAGAAGTACAGGAATGGTAAGTTTCTTTAGCTCCACTTGTGGGTCAAGCTTAAACCAGGAAATAAGGTAAGGCTGCACGCTGGGCCGGAACAAGGAAGCCATCATAGGGTTAACATCAGCCACAGTTTGGCCCAGAACTAACTGGTCCAGCACCGGAAAGGCCATGTCTTTCACCATCTGGGGCTGCGGGGCCAACTGCTCCCGTATCACCTTGTCCGCCGATTGACCAGCGCCTGCCACTGAAATCAACCCATTGGCTTTGGCTTCCCGGGCCGCAATCATGCCAATCAAAGACCCTTCGCTGTGGCCCAGGATAATTACCTTGTTAAACCGTTTGTCTTGTTTGAGTTTCTGCGTCCAGGCGGTGGCATCCTGCACATATTGATCAAACCGAAGGTCTGCCTCAGATAGTCCGGCCGCTTTGCTTTCGGCAATGCCGCGTTTGTCATAGCGCAAAGAGGCAATGCCCTGGGCTTGCAGCGCCTCGGCTACCATTCTTAGGCTGTTGTTTTTCATGGCCGGGTTGTTCCCGTCCCGGTCCGTGGGGCCTGACCCTGAAATGAGCAGGACCACCGGCATCTTTTTGGCACCCGCCGGGATAAGCAAGGCACCTTTCAGGTTCCCATTTTCGGTAACCAGTTCCGTGGCCTCACCTGGGTTTGAAGTCTGCGCCCGTAAAGACTGGGTCAGCAGAAGGCAGCAGGCGGCCAGCCATAAGAATTTGTTTTTCATCTGTTTTTAGAAAAATGGCTTAGAAACGCAACTTAGGCCAGGAGGGGAGCGGCAGCCTCTTTCACGCGCTGTACCAGGCTGGCAGAAGCTGGCGCCAACGGCAGACGCACGTAAGGACCACAGATGCCTACTTGGTCCAGGGCCACTTTCAAGCCCACTGGGTTGGCTTCTTCATACATAAGCGGATTAATCTTGCCAAAAGAACGCTGCAAAGGGGCGGCTTCTTTAAAATTTCCTTCCAGGGCCAGGCGCGTCATCCGGCTGAACCGCTCTGGAAAGGCATTGGCTAGTACCGAAATAATTCCGTCTCCACCCACAGAGATCAAAGGTACGGTATGCATGTCATCGCCACTGATCACCAGGAAACCTTCTGGCCTACCGTCTAGAATAGCCATGTATTGCTCCATGTTTGCGCTGGCGTCTTTGGTGCCAATGATGTTGGGGTGCTGCGCCAGCCGCAAAGTAGTGGCCGCCGTCATATTGATACCGGTTCTGCCGGGCACGTTATAGAGAATCACGGGCACAGGGCACGCCTCAGCTATAGCGGTGTAATGCAGAAATACTCCTTCCTGTGATGGCTTGTTGTAATAAGGGCAAACCGAAAGGATAGCATCTATGCCCGTAAAGTCCAGCTTTTTGATTTGGTCCAGCACATATTGGGTGTCATTGCTCCCCAAGCCGTACACCAGCGGTTTGCGGCCTGCTATGCGCTCCTTAGCAAAAGCTAGCAACTGGGTTCGCTCCTCTGGGGTAGTGGTCACCGACTCGCCGGTAGTACCGTTCACCACCAGGTAATCTACGCCATTATCTAAGGTAAAATCAATCAAACGGCCAAAGGCCTCTATGTCCACGGAAAGGTCGGCTTTGAAGGGAGTCACCAAGGCTACACCTGTTCCTCTTAATGCTTGCATAGTAATAGGTTTATGGATTTTTCTTTGCCAAAGATAGAGATTAGCTGTAATTATTCAGGTGCATGACGAACGCTTGTTCTGATAAAACTGGTGTTTAAACCCGCCATAGCTAGCTTAACGTGAAAAAGGGCTCTTTTTCCTTGTCATGCAATCGTATACGGCCCTGCAGCACTAACTCTACCAGCAACCGGTGCGCCCGCCTCCTGGAAAGGTTGGCCAGCTGCATTACCTGCTTGATGGTGAGGCGCCGGTGCTTCTGGAGCAGTTCCAGGAGGCGAGCCTGCTGGTAATCTTCCTTTTCCTGGATGGGCTCTGGTTCGGGTTCAAGGGTAAGGGATTTCTCCACCAGGCGGCTGGTTTGCACGCTTTCGTCCTTTACCCTCACGTAGCCGCGCCAGTCATTTTCCTTAACCTTGGCTAAATGGGGTTTGGTGGTGCTTTCAGGAATATGCACTTTCAGAACGGTGCCTTCGTCCATGTCCACTTCCTGGTAAAAGACCCTAACGGGCGGGTCGCAGAAAAAATTGGCCGCCAGGTCCAGGGAATAGATTTCCTCATCAGGGTCTACGCCGCAAACAGAGCCATCGTCCTGCACGCCCACCAGAATCTGGCCACCGCGGGTATTGGCAAAGGAAACCAGGGTGCGGGCGATGCGGTCTGGCCGTGAAATGGTTTTCTTGAACTCCAGCGTGTCGCCTTCCCCCTGGAGGATAAGCAAGGTTAAGTCATGGATGCCGTGCATGGATCAGGGAAAAACGTTAGGCAAGGTCGAAACCGGTTTGCTCGGCACTGATGTCCCAGAGGCGGCGGGCAATGTGGGCGTTATAAGAGTCCTTGGAGGAGTTTGCCTGCTGTTTGCCTTTAAAGTACTTGCCGCTCAGTTTAGTCACATACGGGGAGGTGGCCAGGTGCACAGAGCCGCGGGCCCCCGCCGCCGGCGATTTCATGAACAAACGTCCTAGCCTGAAAAAATGCCGGATAAAGAAATTACTGTTCTGCCCGAAGTTGGAAGCCACCACGCCTGGGTGCAGGCAGTTCACGGTAAGATTGGTGAATTCTGTGCGGCGGGCCAGCTCATAGGTGAAAAACACGTTGGCCAGCTTGGAATCTGCATAGGAGGTCAAAGCGCTGTACTGCTCGGGCAGGCCGGCGCGGGTAAAGTCAATCTGCCCCAGGCGGTGCGCCTCTGAAGTGACATTGATGACCCGGCCCTGCGGCGAGGCCAGTAGCTGGTCAATAAGCAGGTTGGTGAGCAGGAAAGGCGCCAGGTGGTTGGTGGCCCAGCCAATTTCAAACCCCTCGGGTGATAATTCTAGTTGCCCCGGTATAAGGCCTGCGTTATTAATGAGCACATCTATCACCGGAAAGGCCTCCTGCAGTTCATTGGCCAATTGCCTTACCTCCTGCATAGAGGAAAGGTCGGCTAGGTGTAAAGAAAGGTTGGCCGCCGGGGCTTTTCTTTTTATCTCGGCCATGGCTTTCTGGCCCTTGGCTTCGTTTCTGCAGACCAACGCCACCTGGGTGCCTTCCTGGGCAAGGGCCTCGGCCGTGGCCTTGCCAATGCCAGAGCTGGCGCCGGTGATGACAATTACTTTGGTTTCAGGTGGTTGGTTCATGGTAGGCAAGGCTCTAAAAGGAGCAGATAAGAGGCACTACGGAAATTATGGGGTTTTTGCTGCCTTAAATTCCGGCAGCCAAAAAGAAACAAAAAAATGCGGCCCGTAAAGAGCCGCATTCCAATGAAGTGTATGGGTGGAATTTCCTTAGAAAGGAAGGTCGTTGTCCATGTCATCGCTGATGAAGGAGCTGGACTTCACCGGAGCTTGTGCGTAAGATCCGCCACCGGCCTGCGGCTGCGCCGCGCCCGCAGAAGCGTGCTCTACTCTCCAGGCCTGCAGGTTGGTGAAGTACATAGTGGTACCGTTTTTAGTGAAAGGCTTGCCGCTCAGGTTAAAGGCCACCTTTACTTCATCGCCTGTTTTATAGTTGTCAAGAATACCGCACTTGTCTTGGGTAAGCTGAAACTTGGCGTATTGCGTATAAGAGCCATCTGGAATCTCCAGTACGAATTCACGTTTCCGGAATTTTTCGCTCACTTGGGTTTCGTCAAAGATTTCGTGCAATCTTCCCTGTACATCAAAAGACATAGGTGATAAATTTAATAGATTAGTAAAGTAAACTCATACAAAGATACAAAGAATAGCAGGTTAAGATTCCCTGTCAGGCACTTAAATTTATCAACGTTTCAGGAAAACAGACAAGACACAGACCCGGGGGAAAGTGCAGCCGTATATCAAGCCACCCGCCTTTTCCGTAGAAGAACCTTAAAGGATTATGGAGACATCTGAACACTTTTCACTGGCCTTGCACGGTGGGGCCGGCACCATTACCCGGGCCATGCTCACCAAGGACCAGGACCTTGATTACCGGGAAGCCCTGCAACGGGCTTTATCAGCGGGTTATGAAATTCTAAACGGCGGGGGCACCGCTCTGGCAGCCGTAGAGACGGCGGTGGCAGTCATGGAAGATTGTCCGCTGTTCAATGCTGGCCGGGGCGCGGTCTTCAACAAAGACGGGAAACACGAAATGGACGCCGCCATCATGTGCGGGATAAACCTGGAGGCCGGCGCGGTGACGGGCGTGCGTAACGTGCGCAACCCTATTTTACTGGCCAGCCAGATCCTTTTCCATTCAGATCACGTGTTTCTGGGGTACCCTGGCGCCGAGGAGTTTGCGCGCAAGCAAGGCCTGGCCTTTGAACCAGATTCCTATTTCTATACCCAGCAACGCTTTGAGCAATGGCAACAGCTGCGCGACTCAGACATTTTCATGCTGGACCATTCCCATGACAAAAAATTTGGCACGGTAGGCGCCGTAGCCCGCGACAAAGCCGGAAACCTGGCGGCGGCTACCTCCACAGGCGGCATGACGAACAAAAACTACAACCGCATTGGCGACACGCCTATTATTGGGGCCGGCACCTACGCCAACAACCGCACCTGCGCCATTTCCTGCACCGGGCATGGTGAGTATTTTATCCGGAACGTGGTGGCCTATGACATTTCCTGCCTAATGGAGTACAAAGGCCTTTCCCTGGCCGACGCGGCTTCTTTGGTAGTGCATGGCAAGCTGAAGGAACACGGAGGGGAGGGCGGCCTGGTGGCCGTGGCCGCCAACGGAGAAATAGCCATGCCGTTCAATTCTGAGGGCATGTACCGTGCCGCCTGGGTAAGCGGGAAGGCCCCGGTAGTGGCGATATACAATGATTAACCTGTTTTGAGCCTGTTTTTCTGAAAACGGCCCCAAAACGGGTTAGCTTTTCTTGGCCGGTTCCTGGTTTTTACCCGGGCAGAATTTCCGTTCCTTTATATCATAATGGTTCCCGAAGGCCAGCACGTGTACCTTCAGGTTTTCAATGGAAAGGGGCGTGCCCGGCTCAGCATACGGGGTGTTGTTGTGCTTGATGTGGTGACCGTCTACGATAATGACCAGGTTGGAGCCGATGGTTTCAATCACGTTTCCCTGGCTGATCAATACGCCGGTGTCTTCCCCCAGTCCTATGCCAATCTTAAAGGGGTGCATGGCAACCGCCTCCATTAAGCGACCAAAACGGCCGCGCTTCACAAAATGGGAGTCAAAAATAACGTTTTTCTGAAAGGCCAGCCCCCGGTCCAGTTTCACGGAGTTCTTGAGCAGGGACCGCGGGCTGCTGCCGCCTTTGATCATAATGTCAGACATGGCCATGGCCCCGGCGCTGGTACCGGCAATCACAAAATTATCTTCGTTCTGGTAGCGTTCCTGCAGAATCTGGTGAAAGGCCGTCCCTGAGAAAATCCGGAAAAGCCGGGACTGGTCGCCGCCGGTGAACATAACCCCACTGGCTTTCCTGAGCCGGTCCAGGTTCTCGGGCAGCTGGGCTTCCTCCTCTTCCCTTATGTCCAGGATATTGACCTGCTGGCAGCCCAGCACCTGAAACGCATTTAAGTACAGTGCCCCAATTTCCTCCGGAATCATAGAGGCCGAGGTGATGACTTCTATTCTGGCCTGTTTGCCCCCCATCTCGTCAATGATGCGGCGCAGAATTCCCAGTTCAAAGAAATTAAGGCCGTACTTCTTCTTCCGGATGGGGTAGGTGCCTTTGTCTTCGTTTCCGCCCACGGCGATGAGAATGCCCTTTGGAGCCTGCTCAAATATGGTCATAAAGGATCTTCCTTAATATTGAATGTTGCTTATACGGAGTAAAGGAGGGCGTAGGTCTACTTCTGGCAGCGCAGTAGTGCCACCAGGTTCTGGTAAATGTCATGAACTAGCCCCTTTGCCTGCCGTATAGAAAAGGTATCTGTTTGATTGTCAACTAAAAGATAAAAGCTATGAGACTAACATCCTTAAATGACCTGTTCATTCACCAAATGCGCGATCTCTACAACGCGGAGCAACAAGCCATGAAAGCCATGCCCGAAATGATGGAACGGGTCACTAACCCCAACCTGGCCCGGGCCATGCAGGACCACATGATGGAAACCCAAAATCAGGTAAAGCGGTTAGAGCAGTGTTTTGAGATACTAGGCATTAACGGCCACGGGGAAAAATGCATGGCCATGGAAGGCATCATCAAGGAAGCCAAAGACTTTATGAAACATGAAGCAGATGCTGAGGTAATGGACGCCGGAATCATTGCCTGTGCCCAACGGCTTGAGCACTATGAGATAGCCGGCTACGGTACCGCCTGCACCTATGCCAAATTCTTGGGCCATACTCAAGTACTTAACCTGCTTCAGGAAATCCTGAGTGAGGAAAAGAAAGCTGATGAGAAACTGACCTTCATTGCCGAGACCTCAGTGAACATGCAAGCCGAAAACCACAAACGGAGAATGTAATTTCCACTAGTTTGGCTTCCTGGCCCTGGTTTGCGTTTTAAGCCTGTTTTTGTAAAAACGAGCTTAAAACGCAAACCAGGGCGAAGGGCCTTTCAGAAATTGCCAATTTACAAGAAGAAGCCCGTTTGGTAAGGCCAAACGGGCTTCTTCTATTTTAACCTCAGGCCTGGAGCAAGGGATCCAAGCTGGCGGTAGACACGGTATGGTAATTGTGCCGGGCCTTTTGGTAAACCTGCCGGGCAAAATGGGCGCCAGTCTCGGTTTTCAGGAGGGCTTTGTAAAGGGGCAATATAAATTTCCGGCGGCCTACGTGCAGCAGGAAAGTCTCCAGGGCCGGGTAGGCGGCTTGGTATTGGTGCCGGATGGCGTGCTGAAACCACTCGGCCTGTATTTCGGCGTTGCCAGAGGCGGTGAACTCGAAGGCCTGGTCCAGTTCCTGCAGCTGCGCCTGGGTAAGGTCTGCGGGGAGGTGGCTCAGGAAGAAAAGCCATTCATGGGTGCTCCAACCGGTAGTGGGAAGATCCTTGGCCGGAGTCCCGGCCTGCCAGGCCGACAGTTCTTTTTTGACCTTCTGGAAAAGGGCGGCCTCTATGCCGGGGGTGCCGGCCGGAAGGCCAGGCTCATAAATCCAGGCATGTGCATTCACTTTTTGGCGTAGGGCCTCGTCTCCGTTTATGAGCTGTTTTTCCAAAAACTGCTCAAAACTAGCCGTATCCATGGAGGTAAACTTAAAGGTGCTGAAGTAGGCATTTACAAAGGCATCAAATCGCTCGCGCCCTACCAGCCGTTCCAGGTGTCGCAAAAAGTAATTCCCTTTCTCGTAGGCTATGTCATTCATGCCATCATCGGGGTCGCGGTTTTCCAGGTTAAGCTTCAGGCAAGTGTCCTGGGGTTTGTCTCGTAAGGCCTGCAAGGTATTCAGCAAATCCTGGTACCCCAGGGTATGGAGCATCTCAGCATAATCATGCCCGTACAGGGCCTCCATAATACGCCGCTCAAAATAGACCGTAAAGCCTTCATTGAGCCAGAAATCATTCCAGGTGGCGTTAGTCACCAAATTCCCCGACCAGGAATGGGCCAATTCATGGGCCACCAGGCTGGTAAGGGACCGGTCTCCGGCAATGATGGTGGGTGTTGCAAAGGTAAGCCTGGGGTTTTCCATTCCCCCGAATGGGAAGCTAGGCGGCAGTACCAAAAGGTCGTATCGGCCCCAGAGGTAGGGTCCGTACAGCTTTTCGGCGGCCAGAAGCATTTTTTCTGTGTCAGCAAATTCATAGGTGGCCGCTTGCAGGGTGCTTGGCTCAGCGTACACACCGCAGCGTTCACCCACCGGGGCAAACACCAAATCACCCACCGCCAGAGACAGCAGATAGGAGGGGATGGGTTGCTCCATTTTAAAGTGATAGGTGCCCTGGGCATTCTTCTCTTGCGGGTTTTCGGCGCTCATGAGCGGCAACAAGTGCGCTGGAACCTGTACCTGGGCCGTGTAGGTAAACCGGATGCTGGGGCTGTCCTGGCAAGGCAACCAGGTGCGCGCCAGAATGGCCTGCGATTGGGTGAAAAGGAAAGGATACTGCTTGCCCGCGGTTTGGGCGGGTTCCAGCCACTGCAGGGCCGCTGATGCTGGGGTGGTCTCAAAGGATATTTTTATTTGGTCGGCGCCCTGCGCAAGCGGAATACGCAGCCCCTTGCCCAGAAAGGGCTTTTCCTGGGTAAAGGCAAAGGGAATTTCCTCGCCAGAGTCAGGCAGGGTTACGCTGGTAATGTGCAGGTGATGGGTGTCAAAGATGATCTCTGGGGCATTTTCATGGGTAAGAAAGTAAACTCCCCAGCCTTTTATTTTCTTGCTTTCAAAGTCAATCTGTAGGTTCCAATCCACGTGGTGCAGCCTGGCTACCTCTGGTGCCGAAAAGCTATGCACGTCAAGGGGCTTTAGATTAGTGCTCATGTTAAAATTATCCATTTTAGTGCTTAGTTAAGATAGAGCAGTTACTTTCTGCTCCTTTTTGTAAAACAAAAAAGGCAAGGTCTATTTTAGCGTTAAAATATAGATTCAATATATAGTCAAAGCCTTTCTATACCCTTTAGAAAAGCATGTTTGCTAATATCTAATTTGGTTTATATTCTGATCTATCATTATTTTTTTTATCCTATTTTGGGTTTAACCCTGAAAGTCAAACTTTTTGTACAGGGTATTAGTATAAGTACCACATCTCAATGATAGGAACAACCTCTATGAAATCAAATAAAGCCTTTATTCCCTTTTTGCTTTTTTTAATGTGCTTTCTGGTGGTCTCTGCCTGTACCAAATCTGGCGACAAGCAGAAAGCCAAAGTAGCAAAAGCCGCCGCCAAGCAATACCCGCAGCAAACGGATAGTGTGTACGTGGTGCAGTTCACTAAAAGCGACCCTGAGTTTAAAGAACACCTGGACCTGATGAAGCTTTTCTACCGGGAGCGCCAATATCGCTTTGCCTGGTTTAAAGACGGCGCCCTGGTGCCCCAGGCCCAAAAACTGGTGGACGTGATCAGCAAAGCCCACCAGGAAGGACTCAACCCCAATGATTACGCTAAAAAAGACCTGAAAGCCATGTTCCAGGCTCTAGACCAGGCCAAAAATGATTCTACTCGCCATAAGTTACAGGAAGAGCTGGACGTGACCTTAACGGCCTCTTACTTTAACTACGCTTCAGACTTTTATAAAGGTACTGTTGACCCCCGTAGCCTGGACAATATTGAGTGGGAGGTGAAAAGAAACAAAATAAAGCTGCACAAGGCCCTGCAAACCATTTTGAAGGAGCGCGATAGCCGCTACCCTTACTATGAGTTTGAGGCGCTGCACCCGGGCTATATTCGCTTGCGCGAGGCCTTAAAGCAGTACCGTCTGGCCAAGCAGCAAGGCGGCTGGCCTAAGATTGAAAACGTACAGAAGCCGCTCAAGCCCGGTGACTCCTCTCAGGTAGTACTGTCGGTGCGGGCCCGTATTTTGGGGAAAAATGCCCCGGGCGCTACCAGCCAGGTATATGATGACCGTTTAGCCGCAGAGGTGAAAAACTTTCAGATTCGCCACGGCCTGAAGCCAGACGGAGTGGTAGGCGGGGAGACGCTTAAGAAAATGAACGTGCCGGTAGAGGAAAGAATTGACCAGATAATCATTAACATGGAGCGGTGGCGCTGGGTGCCTAAGCGCTTTGAAGATAAATATGTACTGATCAATATTCCGGAATACATGATGCACGTGATGGAGAAAGACAAAGAGGTAATGAGCATGAAAGTGGTAGTAGGAAAAGAAATGCATGCTACCCCGGTATTCAGTGATAAAATGGAATACATTGTCTTTTACCCTTATTGGAACATTACTCCCCAGATTTTAACTGAGGAAATCGCGCCGGCCCAGGCCCAGAACCCAAATTATCTGGCGCAAAATGACATGGAAGTGGTGAAGGATATTGGTAACAATAAGGTAGAAGTCTTGCCTGCCTCTTCCATTGACTGGTACTCTGTAAATGAAGAATCAAAATTTAGAGTGCGTCAGCGACCTGGTAAAAAGAACCCTTTGGGTTTTGTGAAATTCATTTTCCCAAATGAGAAAAACATATACCTGCATGACACTCCGGCTGACCACCTTTTTAACCAAACCGAAAGAGGCTTTAGCCACGGCTGTATCAGGATTGAAAAGCCGTTTGAGTTAGCGCAATATCTGTTAAAAGACCAGAAGCAATGGAACGCTTCTTCCATAAATGCAGCTATGCATGGCGGGGCTGAAAAATACGTAAACCTTACTGCTAAGGTACCCGTGTACATTGTCTATTTCACGGCCTGGGTTGATGCCAATGGTGCGGTACATTTCCGGGATGATATCTACAACCACGACCGTGACCTGGAGATGGCCTATTTTAGATAAAACCTGGTTTTAAATACTGGGTTCCTTAGAGGAAACAGAGGCCCGGGTGCTGCTCAAATTTTGAGCAGCACCCGGGCCTTTTCATTGCGAACTTCTCAATGGAATTGAAAGGCTAATAATAGTGCAAAAAAGGCAATCAATCCCTAAGCTTCTTTTACCTTACTTAAAGTTTGAGAAAGCTGGATGAGAAGGTAAGCTGGCGTAGGAGGGAGGAATTCTAGCTGGATGGCAAAGTAATTGAATGCACATTGTTTAAAACGTTCATATGGACAATGACCAATAGCAAGAGAAGTTGATGTCAGGATGTCATATCTAGAATAGAAGAATTAAATAGGTATTACTTGTGAAGGTTAAGGTGGAAAAATCGGCTAACGGAACCGTGGAGAGGGGAAAGAACAAAATTAAACCCAGTTTACATTTGTAATACAAATGTAAACTGGGTTTAATTTTGTTAAATTGCGATTATATTAGGAAGTTTCAATTTGAGAGATAACAAGTAAAGTGTTTGTAAATAAGATACTTAATGGAATGTAGGTGAAGTATGTCTTCTGCTTGGTTCCTTAAGTAATCCACAACAAACAGTCCTAGGGAAATGTACTCCTTCTTTTTAGTTTAGATTAAATACATTGTTTCAGTGATAGAGCTATTGCCTAGAATTAAAGAGATCCTGGATTGGTGCGGCTTGGGGCCGGCTGCGTTTGCGGATGAGATTGGGGTCGCGCGGCCGGTGATCAGCCACGTGGTATCCGCTAGAAATAAGGCCAGCCTGGAGGTGGTCCAGAAAATCTTAACCCGGTATCCTGATCTTTCTCCGGCCTGGCTTTTACTGGGTGAGGGCCAAATGCTAAAAGGATTAGAGCAGGAACCTGTCGTAATATCTGGAAGTGACGGAGTATCTGAATCTCCTATTGAAGAGGAGAAAGCCCCCAAGCAGAAAGAAAAAGTGCAAGAAGGTAAAAAGGGTTCTGCTTCTCTTGACCAGGCTTCTTCCGTAGATGGGAAGCAATTAGTGAAAGTGATTTTGCTTTATTCAGATGGGAGCTTTGAAAACTTCAGCCAAGGGTAATGGTATTATTTAGAGGGTAGAGGTGAATCAGGTTACACTAAAACAGGCAAGCCAGGGAATTACTTTTCCTGGCTTGCCTGTTTTAGTTTGGCTTCTACTTTGGCAGTTGTTAAACTCCCAAATACTGTGTTGACTAAAATTTCATTAAGGCTTTCTGAGAAGCTAAGAAGCTATCTATTAACTGAATTACACGTAACCCATTAATTAAAAAGGAAGGCAGAGAATAAGGAGAAATATGGGGAATGTTTAGGCGGAAAGTTCTACGTCAAACCTGTAAGTTCCCTCTTCCTGACAAGGAGTTAGAGTAATATATAGCCTAGGTAATTCCCCAAAATAGGCTGCAATTCCTTTAATAATCCCCAGGCCCAACTGTGGGATGTTGCGTTTAGACCGGTAAATAATCTCCATGGCTTTGCTTGATTTTCTGGTGATTTCCAGAATAGGAGGCGTCACATTGGGGTTATTGGTACGGACGGCATGGTGCATGGTGTTCTCCGTGTTTTCAAGAATATCCAGCGTTTTCCAGGAAGGGTCAATATAGGCTTTGTACACCTTGAGCAGATTGGGTACCAGGGCCTTTCCAAACTGTTCTAAAAAGGTGCCAGGCTCCATCTGAATGTATTCCACAGCCTCTGTTACCAATGTAAAGACCATGGCATCGGGGTAAACCTGGTTGCCATCAATAGAGATATTGGTTGCATTGGCTTTTTTGGAAATAGCGTTCCAGGCGGTAAAGCCATACTGGGTCATGATAAATTTCTCTAACTCCAGAACTATAAAGCCATGCATATACAACGGTATTGGTGTAGGGCAAAAGATGTAAACCCGCTGGCCGACGCCCTCGGCTTTTGTTTAATGGGTATGGGGCAATTTAAAAAATAAATCTCCTACCCGGTTATAATACACGGTTTTCTATAATGAAAGGGAAGTTAATTGAAATGGATAAGGTCTTGCCTTGCAAGAGAAATGGAAGGCAGTTTTGCGGAAAAAATCTAGCTGCCTTTGGCAGGTGGCATTAGGAACTATCCTTCTAATGAATTGAATCCAAGCTTTTTGGCTCCTTATTTAAAATGTAAAAAGCATATAAAAAGCAAAAGCCCTCTCTCAGTTTCCTAAGAGAGGGCTTCTTGCGGTCCGGACGGGACTCGAACCCGCGACCTCCGCCGTGACAGGGCGGCATTCTAACCAACTGAACTACCGGACCAATTATCTTCCAGAACCTGTTGTTCCGTTTTGATGGTGCAAATATGTAGACTTAAATTTTATGATGCAACTCTCTCTTCTTTAAAACTAAAAAAAAGTAAGCCTTTTCTGTTTAAAGCCTGTTTTTAAGAAAATTGGCCTAAAACAGAAACCCACCACCAGAATAGGGCAGGCCCTTCAAAGCAAAAGCCCTCTCTCAGTTTCCTAAGAGAGGGCTTCTTGCGGTCCGGACGGGACTCGAACCCGCGACCTCCGCCGTGACAGGGCGGCATTCTAACCAACTGAACTACCGGACCAACTTTTCTTACAAGGCCATTTGCCCTGTTTGATGATGCAAATATGGGGGGCTTTATGTTACCACACAACAGGCAGGCCTAAAAAAGTGAGAAAGAAAGCCGCTGGTGCAGGTAACCGCTTCATTCTCAAACCGAAAATTTTCCAGTAAACAAGCTAAAACTCCCACTACTAAACTATGCAAGTTTCGTTTACCTTTGTAGCCACACTTTAGCAAAACGTAAGGGGCATACCTATGCTGTTAGATTTTGAACAACCCATCGCTTCCCTTGAAGGGAAACTAGCCGAAATGAAAAAACTGGCTTCTGAAAGTCAGGTAGACGTAAGTGAGGCGGTACAGGCTCTGGAGGAGAAAATAAAGTCCCTCAAAAAGGAGACCTACGCTAACCTTACCCGCTGGCAGCGGGTGCAGCTGTCACGGCACATAGACCGGCCCTATACCTTAGACTATATAAAAGGAATTACGTCCTCGTTTATTGAATTGCACGGTGACCGTAACGTGAAAGACGATAAAGCCATGGTGGGCGGTTTTGGGCAGATAGAAGGCCAGACCGTGATGTTCATTGGCCAGCAAAAAGGCCGTAACACCAAAGAGCGGCAGTTCCGTAATTTCGGGATGGCCAACCCTGAAGGCTACCGCAAGGCCCTGCGTCTGATGAAGCTCGCTGAGAAATTCAATAAGCCTATTGTAACCCTTATAGATACCCCTGGTGCCTTCCCGGGCCTGGAGGCCGAAGAAAGAGGGCAGGGAGAAGCCATTGCGCGTAACCTTAAAGAGATGTTCATGCTCAAGGTGCCCGTGATCTGTATTATTATAGGCGAAGGTGCTTCGGGCGGCGCCCTGGGGATTGGTATTGGCGACCGCGTATTCATGCTTGAAAATACCTGGTATTCTGTGATCTCACCTGAGTCTTGCTCCTCTATCTTATGGCGCAGCTGGAACTTCAAGGAGCAGGCCGCTGAGGCCCTTAAGCTTACCGCCAAAGATATGCTGGGCAACAAGCTGGTAGACGGCATTATCAAAGAGCCCCTGGGCGGCGCGCACGTGAACCCAGATAAGATGATGAAGCTGCTTCAGAAAAAGATTCTTTCTACCCTGGAAGAACTGGAGGCCATTTCTCCCGAAGACCGGATCATGCAGCGCATTGAGAAGTTTGGGGAAATGGGCGTAGTAGAAGAGTAATTCCGTTTTACCCCTCTTTTTCTAAAAACACCCTCAAAACGCACGCAGGCTATGGCTCTGACTCTGTACCCTATTAATACCGGAAACTTTAAGCTGGACGGCGGCGCCATGTTTGGCGTGGTGCCCAAAAGCATTTGGCAGCGCACTAACCCCGCAGATGAGAATAACCTCTGCACCTGGGCCATGCGTTGCCTGCTGGTGGAAGACGGCAACCGCCTGGTGTTGATCGATAACGGGATAGGGGACAAGCAGGACGCCAAATTCTTCAGCCATTATTACCTGCACGGCGATGATAGCCTGGAGAAATCTTTGCGGTCCGCTGGGTTTGACTATTCAGATATTACAGACGTTTTTTTGACCCACCTGCATTTTGACCATTGCGGCGGGTCTGTGAAAAACGGCCAGGACGGCACTCTGGAAACGGTCTTTCCCAATGCCCGGTACTGGAGCAACCAGGACCACTGGCAATGGGCCACCGTGCCTAACCCTCGTGAAAAGGCCAGTTTCATAAAGGAAAACATCTTACCTATTCAGGAAAGCGGGCAGTTAAACTTTGTGCCGGTGGGGCAGGAGACCTTCTCCCCAGGATTTGATATTACTTACGTAGACGGCCATACAGACAAAATGATGGTGCCGCGCCTCCAATACAAGGGCCGCACTGTTTGCTTTGTGGCCGACCTTTTACCGTCGGTGGGGCATTTGCCCTTGCCCTATGTCATGGGGTATGATACCCGTCCGCTGATTACCTTACAGGAAAAAGAGATTTTCCTGAACCGTGCGGCAGAGGAGCAATGGGTGCTGTTTTTTGAGCATGATGCCCAGCACGAATGCTGCACCGTGAAAATGACTGAGAAAGGCGTGCGGGTTGACCAAACCTTCCGGCTTTCTGAGTTATAATGGGATCGGTTGGGCTTTGCTTGTCTGGTGGCGCTGCCCGGGGCATTGCCCATTTAGGGGTCTTGCAGGCCTTGACAGAAATAGGGGTGCCTATTACTGCCATTTCGGGGGTTAGTTCCGGGGCCATTGCCGGTGCTTTTTTTGCGGCTGGGTTCCCGCCTTCAGAAGTCCTCAGGATTATCTCTGATTTATCTATGCAACGGCTGTTTAGGCCTGCCCTGCATACCGGGCTGTTGCAAACCCAGCCCCTTCACAAGATTTTTGAAGAATACCTGGGCGGCACTTCCTTTGAGGAGCTGCCTATTAAACTCATAATCTCTGCCCTGGACCTGGTAGAGGGCAGCACAGTTTATTTCACGCAGGGATCTTTGGTAGAAGCCTTGAAAGCTTCCTCTGCGGTTCCTATTCTCTTTAAACCGCTGGCCCTGGGTCACAAGTTATTGGTGGATGGCGGTATCCTAAACAATTTTCCGGTAGAATGCCTGAAAGGGGAGTGTGACCAAATCATTGGGGTGCACGTGAACCCCACCCACCGGAAAGCCAACATCAGAAACATACGGCAGGTCACAGAGCGGATTTTCCATCTGGCCATCTTAAGCAATGTGCAACAGCGCCTTACGCTCTGCGATCTCTTCCTGGAGCCTCCGCTCCTGAAGGAATACCCCGTCTATGCGCTAAACAAAGCCCAGGAACTGTATACTATTGGGTACGAACACGCGTTATCCCTTTCAAAAGAAATAGAGGCGCTCCTGTCGCCAAATAAATAGTTTCTGTATATATAAATAATACCATTCTTTAATTTGAAAAATTAACTTTTTACGATATTAAGAATCGTATAAGGCGAAAGGTATTATTCCACCTAATTAAAAACTGTATGAGAAAGTTACTTTACGCGGGTATATTTTTATTGGGGATTACCCAAGTGAAAGCCCAGGAAAACAGAGGTTTTTTGATACCGGCCAAGGTGATAAAACATTCAGTGATGGTGGGGGGAAGCGTGGCCGGTTCCTATAGCAGAGTCTCGGAAACGACCATTGATGATAAAATTACGGGCAACAAGCAAAATTTTTCGCTGGACGGGAAAGTAGGTTACTTTGTTTGGGATGACGTGGCTTTGGGTGTAAGAGCCTCTGTAAACCATGAGCGGCTGCAGATGGAAGACCAGGCCGGCACCAATAGTACCGTTGCCTTGGCCGGACCATTTGCCAGGTACTATTTAGACAATGGCATTTTTGGGGAAGGCAGCGCCGCCCTGGGCAAAATCAACAAGCCAGGCAGTACCAAAAAGCAAGCCCATGAGTTTAGGGCCGGCGTGGGCTATGCCATCTTCATTAACCCTAAGGTAGCGGTAGAGCCCGCCCTGCTGGTTTCTTACTATGAAGAGGTAAACCAATCAGAAGCCAAATCTAAGCGTACTGAAATTGGTCCCCTGCTGAACATAGGCGTCCAGATTTATCTCTTCCAGGAACGACGGTTCAAATTATAACCTTTCCTAACTCAGGATTGAAAACCAGCTTTACGCTGGTTTTTTTGTATAATTGTATTTGAATCCTATTATAAAAGTATGTTTGGAAAGGCATTAGCAAAGGTCATCTTTAAGGTAGCTGGTTGGAAACTGAAAGGCGGCATGCCGCCTAACATTAAGCAAGCCATTATGGTGGCCGCACCGCACACCAGTAACTGGGACTTCGTGTTTGCCCGTGCTGCCTTTTACCTCATGGAAGTCCCCGTAAAGCTTACTATCAAGAAAGAAGCTTTCTTCTTCCCGATGGGGTATCTCTTAAAAGCCATGGGGGCGGTGCCTGTAGACCGCAAAAAGAACAACAACCTGGTGGCCGCCATGATTGATATCTTCCGGAATAACGAACATATGGTGATGCTGGTCACCCCTGAAGGCACCCGCAAATACCAACCCCGCTGGAAAAAAGGCTTTTACCACACCGCCGTGGGCGCCGGTGTTCCTATCATGCTGGGCTACCTGGACTACGCTAAAAAAGAAGCGGGCATAGGCCCCGCCATTTACCCCACCGGTGACTTTGATGCCGATATGGAAAAAATCCTGGCCTTCTACCGAACTGTTACCCCCAAGTACCCCAGCCAGGGCGTACGGTAAAAATGAGCATGAATATCTAAAGCGTTTCGGGCCTGTTTTTCAGAAAACAGGCCCGAAACGCTTTTTGTTTATGGTTGAAAATTGGTTGATCCTAAAAAGGGACTTCAGAAATGTTAGCTCCTGTAATTGCTCATACTCCTGGCGACGGCACTCACTGTTGTTGGTGAGAAAACCAACAAAGGTGAGCGGGATAAGTAGATTCCCATATAAACTCATCTTCAGTCATCCTGTAAGGACCTTGAGGGCGACCAAGACACCATTTATCTAACCGCTATTGACGTTTGCTACCAATATCCTTCCAGAGTAGCAAAAAAGGGAATGGTGATTCACTGGTTTTGTCTCTGTCCTTAATAAATGTCCTAAACTTTATTTAAAGGGCGTATACCCAAAACAGAAAAGCCGCTACTCTTAGATGAGTAGCGGCTTTTCTGTTTTGGGCCTGTTTTCTGGAAAACAGGCCCAAAACGTATTTCGGCTTTCGCTTTTGTTAGGCTAGGCAGATAAAGCAGTTTCCGTCTCCGGCTCAGGGGCCAACTCGCGTAAGTCCACGGGGATGACCCTGGACACGCCGGCCTCCAGCATGGTGATGCCGTAAATCACATCAGTGGAGACCATGGTGCGTTTGTTGTGGGTTACAACAATGAACTGCGAATCACCGGAGAACTTCTTCACAATGTTGTTGAACTTGTCAATGTTGGCATCATCCAGCGGAGCGTCCACTTCGTCAAAGATACAGAAGGGGGCGGGTTTGAGAAGGTAGATGGCAAACAGCAATGAGATAGCCGTTAACGTTTTCTCCCCGCCTGACAGCTGATTGATGGTGAGTGGGCGTTTTCCTTTAGGTCGGGCCATGATCTCAATCTTAGACTCCAGCGGGTTGCTCGGGTCGGCAATGTACAGATCGCAGGTGTCCTCCTCGGTGAAGAGCGACCGGAACACCCGGATGAAGTTCTCCTTGATCTGGTCAAAGGCCGTGAGGTATTTCTCCTTGGCCACGGTGTCAATCTCGGCTATGGTATCCAACAGCTGTAGCTTGGCGTCTACCAGGTCATTTTTCTGGGTAAGGATAAACTGGTGGCGGGTTTCAATCTCAGAATAGGCCTCGGCGGCCATTGGGTTCACCGGACCCACGTTATCAAGTTTCTGCTTCACGGCGTGCACCTGCTGGCTCAATTCCTCGTTGCTGATCTCCAGCTGCTCGGTAGGGGCCTCAGACAGATCCTCGGGGCTCATGTTGAACTCCGCGGAAAGGCGCTCAATCACAGACACCAGTTTGATGCGGGTATCGGTTATGGCTTGCTGCATAGACTGGAACACCTCGTCGGTATTTTCCTTTTTGCGCTGCAGTTCCCTTATGGCTTTTTCTTTCTCATCAATCTCCCCGCGCAGCTGGAAGTAGGCTTTCTCCACTTCCTCCAGTTCTTTGGCCAGTTCTTTGCGGGCCACCATGCCTTCTTCCAACAGCTGGTTCTGGTCTTCCACAAACTGGGTCAGGGCCACGGTCTCGTCCTCGGCGCGGTTCAGCTCATCTTGAAGCTGCACCAGGCGCTCCTGGTGGTTCATGACGGTTTTCTGCTTGTAGGCCAGTTCCTGCTGAATGCTCTGCAGGCGGTTCTTCAACTGGTGGAACTTGATGTTCTCCTGGTTGAAGATGGCGCTTACCTCCGTGATGATCTCGTTTTGTTTCTCCAGTACCTGACCTAAACCGGCTAAGTCCTGCTCGAAACTCTTCAACGCCAGGTTCTTGCTTTCCGCATCGGGGAGGAGCTCGGCCAGTTTATCGCCTAGTTCCTGCACCTTCTCAAACAGCTCGTCTTTCTTGCTTGCCTGATTCTGCTGATTTAAAAGGAACTGCTCATAGCGCACCTTGTGGCTCACCAGCTCCTGCTGCAAGGCATTGATATCACGCTCCTGCAACCTAATCTGGTCCTGTAGGGTGCCTTCCTTCTGGTTCTGCAGTACCTGCTGCAGGGTACTGATCCGGATCTTCATCTTTTCCTGGTCCTCTTTCAAGGTCTCCAGTTCCTCTTCCAGTTTCTCCAGGTTCTGCTTACGTCCCAAACGGTTGCCGTCAAAAAGGCCCTGGGACCCGCCCGAAAGGCTCAACGGCTTCTTGATCACCGAGCCATCCGTCAGGATATAGGTGCGACCATCGCTCAGGAAAAGCTCCGTGTCTGCGGTCTCACTTAGATACACCTCATTGAGCATGTAGCGCAGCAGCGGGTGGTATTTCTCCTCAGAGGCCACCACTTCCAGGGCGGCTTTGTACTTAGGGGTGCTCAGGGTGGCCGGCATTTCCAATTCCTCCACCTCAGAGAGGATGATGAAGTTGGCGCGCCCCTTGTTTTCCTCTTTCAGGAGCTCAATGGCTTCCACGGCCTCGATGGCGGAGTCTACCACGAAGAAGTTCATGTACGGCTCCAGGTACGTCTCAATGAGGTTCTTGTACTCGGGCTCGCAGGAAATAATATCTGAGAGGAGCGGGGCCGGCTTCTGCCAGTTCTCTGACTTGTATAGGAACTTGATGGCCTCCGGGAATCCTTCCAGGTTATCAACCAAGGACTTCATGAGGTTGTACTGGTTCTTCTTGGCGTCCAGCTCCCGGTTTAAGTCAATGAGTTGCTGGCGGTACTCCTGCAGGGTATTTTCCGTGTTGGTCATTTCCTCGCGCAGCAGGTTCTCAGCCTCTTGCAGGTGGGTCAGGTTGGCCTGAGCATCTTCCAGCAAGCTCTGGGTCTCGGCTAGCGCCGATTCATACTGCTGGGCGATCTCGTTCTCGTGGCCTTCCATCTGCTGCAAACGCTCCAGTTCCTGGCGGTGGCCCTGGATCTGCATCTGGGTGATCTCAATGCTTTTGTTGAGCGTGAAAGCCTCGTTCTGGATCTGGCGCTGGGCCAATGATTTTTCCTGGAGCTCGCGCTGCAAATCAGCCTTCTGGCTGCTTACGTGCTCCATCTCCTTTTTGGTCATGCCCAGCTGCTCCTCAGAGATAAGCAGCTCTTCCTGCACCTGTTCCAGGTCGTTCTGCAGCTGGCCCAGGCTGTTCTCTGTTTGGGTGATGTTGCTGGTGTCCTGGTTGATCTGCATGCCCAGGGTTTTCACCCGTTCCTGCAAGTAGAGGTTGCGCTCGTTCTTGATCTTGATTTCGTTTTCCAGCTGGCGCAGTTGGCTGGTGTGCTCGTGCACCTCGTTTTGGGTGTTTTGCAGCTGCAGTTGGGTACGGTCTAAGAGGGTTTTTTGCTCCTGCAGAGTGTCTTCTAGAATGGTGAGTTCCTCTGAGTAGCCGCCTTTGCGCTGGGTTTCTTTCTGCAGCTCGTTCTCCAGGCGCTCCAGGGCCTCCTGGTGGTGGCCTATGTTGCGGCGGGCGTATTCCAGGCTCAGCTTCTTGTAATCGTCCTTGAGGGAAATATACCTCTCGGCGGTGCGTGCCTGGCGCTCCAGGCTTTTCAGGTTCTTTCCAATCTCAAACAGCACGTCCTCCACGCGCTCCAGGTCGGCATCGGTCTCTTCCAGTTTCTTGAGCGTCTGCTTCTTGCGGACTTTGAATTTGGAGATACCGGCGGCTTCCTCAAACAGGTTCCGGCGGGAGTTGTCTTTGTCCGTGAGGATATCATCCACCATCTTGAGCTCAATGATGGCGTAAGAGTCTGACCCGATTCCGGTGTCCAGAAAGAGGTCATTGATGTCTTTGAGGCGGCAGGTGACGTTATTGAGCAGGTACTCGCTCTCGCCGCTGCGGTAGTAGCGGCGGGTGATGGTCACCTGCGAATACTCGGTGGGCAGGATGCCTTTGTTGTTGTTGAAGGTAAGCGAGACTTCGGCCAGCTGCTGGGGCTTGCGGTTCTTGGTGCCGTTGAAAATCACGCTCTCCATCTTGTCTGAGCGCAGGTTCCTGGTCTTTTGCTCGCCCAGTACCCACCTGATGGCGTCTACGATGTTGGACTTGCCGCAGCCGTTAGGCCCCACAATGCCGGTGATGCCACTGTCAAAGTTAATGGTGACCTTATCGCCGAAGCTCTTAAAGCCTTTGATCTCTAATCTTGCTAATTCCATGCGCTGTTGCCAAAACCCTATGGGTCCTAACCTCAAAAATACAAAAAAAGTGCGGGGAGTTTAGAAAACAGGACCTTACATTTTATGCGTGAGGCACATAAAGAATCCCGTTTTGGGCCTGTTTTATGAAAAACAGGCCCAAAACGGGAAATAGCCTTTCAGAAAGGTTAAGATTTTTGAAAGTACAGAAGTTAGATAAAAACGCCAGGCAACACTTCCAAGGTATTAGGCATGAGCAACTCCTGCAAGCTTTTAAGTTGTGGACCGGCTACGGTTTTCCATTCCTGTTTTAAATTTTTGTCTGATATGCTGCCCCA
This sequence comes from Rufibacter soli, assembly GCF_054781795.1. NCBI lineage: Bacteria > Pseudomonadati > Bacteroidota > Cytophagia > Cytophagales > Hymenobacteraceae > Rufibacter > Rufibacter soli. The sequence goes on from NZ_BAAGTS010000002.1 coordinate 1,613,612, forward strand.
TTCATGCAAGGCTTTTTTGGTGGAGAAGTTGATGTCCCAGCAGTTCACCTGGTCCCGAGAGATACTGTTAATAGTAGCGCCAATTAATTTGAACTCGTTTTGCTGGTACCTGAATTTATATGCCGCATTGCTTCTGAGGTAGTCAAAGGACACCTCTAGCACCCGGTTCTTGATGCTGATCTGGCCAAAGGGCTCGGGGTCCATCCCGCCTTCGCCGTACCGCAGAATAAAGGTATTGTGTTGGGCGGCTTTCTCATAAAGGCCCGTTTGCGGGTTTTTGAACAGGATTAGGAGTACACGCGGGCTGCCCAGGTTCTCGCTGCCATCCGGCCTGCTTTCCTGAATGGTGTCTTGCAGTTCCACTACCAAGGCCAGGTCGGGTACCTTGTCGCCGTTCAGGTCTCCCTGGGCACTGGTTTTCAGCCGCCAGTTGGGAAGGAGGAAGCTCTGGGTGCTTTTGCCGGAGGAAGGGAAAACGGGAGGGGTGAAGGTTTGCGCCCAACCAAGGGTCCCGGGAAGCAGAAGCACGAGCAAGAGGGGGAGTTTCATGGGAAGCAGGGAAGAGTAGTTTAGAAGTTTGTCAAGGCGTAAGCTACCAAATTAGCGCCCATCCGCAAGGCGGCCTGGTGTTTCTCCGGCGGGTCATTGTGCACCGATTGGTCTTCCCACCCGTTGCCCAGGTCACATTCATAGGAATAGAAACATACCAGCCGGCCTTGATAGATGATCCCGAAGCCCTGGGCCGGTTTGTTGTCGTGCTCATGGATCTTGGGCAGGCCGCGGGGGAAGTTGAATTTCTGGTGGTATACCGGGTGGTTGAACGGCAACTCAATGAAGTCCAGCTCGGGGAAGACCTTTTTCATCTCGCGCCGCGCGAACTTGTCTAGCCCGTAGTTATCATCTATGTGCAGGAAACCGCCGCCAGAGAGGTATTTGCGCAGGTTCTGGGCCTCGGCGGGGGTGAAGATCACGTTGCCGTGGCCCGTCATGTGCACAAAGGGGTAGTCAAAGATCTCGGGGCTACCCGGTTCCACGCTTTCTTCTTGGGGCGCGATGTTGGCCTTCAGTTCTCGGTTGCAGAAAGAGATGAGGTTGGGCAAGGAGGTCTTGTTGGCGTACCAGTCACCGCCGCCACCGTATTTGAGGCGCGCAATCCTGAAGCTGGGCCGTTGCATCCAGGCCGTGGCCGTAGCTAGTAAAAAAAGTAATCCCCAAAGGAAAAGCCGTTTATGCATTGTTTTTCAGAAAAGAGGCCTAAAACGTTAAACTTCTAAAACCACATGAATGGTATGGCAAGCAGCAAGTGCGGCGGTTTCGGTGCGTAGCCGGCTCTGGCCCAGGGTAACAGGTTTATACCCTGCCTGCAATGCCTGCGCCACTTCCTCCGGACTGAAGTCGCCTTCAGGGCCAATCAGGATAGTGTACGTATCATTACCGGAAATACTCTTGGCCAACGAATGCCGTTCCTGCCCCTCCACTAGGTGGGCAATGAACTTCTGACCTTCTTGTGGCTGGGCCAGGAAATCCGCGTAGCGGGTCAAAGGACGCAAGGTGGGCAACTGGGCTTTCATGGACTGCTTCATGGCGCTCACGGCAATCTTTTCTATGCGGTCCATATTCACGGCTTTGCGCTCTGAGCGGGCGCATTGCAGAAAGGTGACCTCGTCAATGCCCATCTCCACGGCTTTCTCCAAAAACCACTCTATGCGGTCCATGTTCTTGGTGGGGGCCACCGCCACGTGGATTTTGTAGGGCCGCTGGAAAGGGTCTTGGGTATGCTTTAAAATGCTGAGCCTGGTCTTTTTAGGGTTGGCGTCTGCAATCTGTGCTTCATACCAGCCGCCCCGCCCGTCAATAAGCGTCACGGCATCACCGGCGCCTAACCTAAGCACCCGGGCGCAGTGCTTTGATTCTTCCTCAGACAAGGTGTAGGAGGTGCTGGCGGGGGCAAGGTCTGAGGTGAAGAAAAGGTGCATGCGGTTTCTGTTTTGAGCCTGTTTTCCCAAAAATAAGCTAAAAACGCTCAGCGCCATGTACTCCATAAAAAAAGCCTTCCATAAAATAGAAGGCTTTAATAAGGTTGAAGGAAATAATTAAAGTCTTACACTGCTACAACTGCCTCAGGCGCACCGGCCAGGATCTCTTGGTTGGCGTAGTCTGAGTACTTGCTGAAGTTTCTGATGAAGGCAACAGCCAATTCATTGGCTTTATGGTCATAGGCGTCTTTGTTGGACCAGGTGTTACGCGGGTTCAGGATTTCTGAAGGTACGTTAGGGCAGGAATCTGGCATCTCAACGCCAAATACCGGGTGCTTGTGGAATGGCATGTCTTGCAGCTCTCCGTTAAGGGCGGCGGTGATCATAGCCCGGGTGTAGCTCAATTTCATGCGGGAGCCCACGCCGTACACGCCTCCGGTCCAGCCGGTGTTCACTAGCCACACATTCACGTTGTTCTCGGTCATTTTCTTGCCCAGCATCTCAGCGTACGTAGTTGGGTGCAACGGAAGGAAGGCTGCCCCAAAACAGGCCGAGAAGGTGGTCTGCGGTTCTACAATCCCTACCTCCGTGCCCGCCACCTTGGCGGTATAGCCGGAGATGAAGTGGTACATGGCCTGGCTTTTGTTCAGGCGGGAGATAGGAGGCAGTACCCCAAAGGCATCGGCGGTCAGGAAGAAAATATTCTGTGGATTTCCGGCCCTGGACGGCTCAATGGCGTTGTCTATGTGGTTGATAGGGTAGGCCGTGCGGGTGTTCTCCGTTACGGTTTTGTTTGTAAAGTCTACGGTGCGGGAGCCCGGAATGAAACGCGAGTTCTCTACAATGGCCCCAAAACGGATGGCGTCATAGATTTGCGGTTCTTTCTCACGGGTAAGGTCAATGATCTTAGCGTAACAGCCTCCTTCAAAGTTGAAGATGCCGTCTTTATCCCAGCCATGCTCATCGTCACCAATAAGGCCGCGGTGCGGATCTGCTGACAAGGTGGTTTTACCTGTACCTGAAAGCCCGAAGAAAATAGCGGTATCACCGTCCTTGCCCACGTTAGCGGAGCAGTGCATAGACAAGACGTTGCGCTTGTGCGGCAACAGGTAATTCAGCACAGAGAAAATGCCTTTCTTCATCTCGCCGGCATACCCGGTGCCACCCAATAAGATGAGTTTACGGGAGAAGTTGATGATAGCAAAGTTGGCCTGACGGGTACCGTCTACGGCGGGGTCTGCCTGAAACTCTGGGATGTTGAGGATGGTGAAATCAGGCACGTGCTGCTCAAGTTCCTCTTCAGAAAGCCGCAGGAACATATTATGGCAGAACAGGTTATGCCAGGCCTGGGTGTTGATGATACGTAGGTTCAGGCGATATTCTGGGTGCGCGCCAGCGTAGGCGTCACGTACGTACAGCTTGCTGCCAGCCAGGTGGGCGACCATTTTCTGGTATAGCGCTTCAAATTTGGCAGGATCAAAGGCAATGTTTACATCCCCCCACCACACTGAGTTCTCGGTCTCGGCATCTTTTACCACAAAACGGTCTTTGGGAGAGCGGCCGGTAAAAGTACCGGTGTCACACATAAGCGCCCCGGTGTCGGTAAGAAAGCCTTCTCCATTCTTCAAGGCTTCTTCCACCAATTCAGCCGGAGTAAGGTTCCAGAGAATTTCCCGGGCTTGTGAAATACCTAAGCTACTTAAATTCATGGTGCTAGAATGCTTGCCAAATTCTTTCATAAAGGAAGCTTTAATTTTTAAAATTTCAAAATGGACTACCGTTTCATAATCCCGATTTTCAAAATTATAAAAAAGGCCAAATAATTACTATAGCTAACGGTTGTTTGTTTTACAAAGGGCCAGAAAACACGCCAAGCTTTATTTAAAAGGCACCATATTTGAATAAATGCATATAAGATGATACATTTACTTTCATGTATTCTTTGTAAAACAGAGCCAAACAAACAATTTTTACGAAAAACCTTTAAGTACACATGCAAGACGCAACAATCAAGAAAGGGCATCCTCCGGGGTTATACCTTTTGTTTTTCACCGAGATGTGGGAGCGGTTCAGCTACTACGGAATGCGTGGACTTCTTATTCTTTATTTGACCAAAGCGGCAGTAGCGGGCGGACTAGGCATTGCCGAGTCTACCGGTAACCTAATCTACGGCTACTTTACCGGCTTTGTTTATTTCACCCCCATCATTGGGGGCTGGTTGGCAGAAAGATATATAGGCCAACGGCGCTCTATCTTAATAGGCGGGGTGTTAATGGCCTTGGGCCAGTTCTCCCTTTTCTCTACCCCAGACATGACTAATATGGGCGCCATCATGGGTATTCCTATGATGACCGCCGTAGGCCTTCTTTTGATCATCATCGGGAATGGTTTCTTCAAGCCCAATATTTCTGCCATAGTAGGCAAGTTGTATGAGCAGGGAGACCACCGTCGTGACGCCGCCTTCACCATCTTCTATATGGGTATTAACCTGGGTGCCTTTGCGGCCCCATTGGTGTGCGGTATTCTGGCCGAAGACATTTTCGCTACCAAAACGGTGGTAGACGGTATTACCGTGGTAAGTGAATACGGTTTCCGTTATGGCTTCCTGGCGGCTGGTATTGGTATGGTGATCGGGCAGATTGCCTTTAACCTGCTGGCCCCTAAATACCTGGGTTCTGTGGGTGTGGAGCCAGACGGAAAGGTTGACAAGAACAATCCTGTGGTGAAAGCACCTTTGACCAAAGAGGAAACCGATAGAATGGCGGTGATCTTTATTATTACGCTGTTTGTGGTGTTCTTCTGGGCTGGCTTTGAGCAAGCAGGTTCTTCGCTTTCCTTGTACACCGACAAGTACATTGACCGCGAGGTTTTCGGGTTCCTGATTCCAACGGCTTGGTTCCAGTCTGTGAACCCACTCTTTATTGTGGCCTTTGCCCCAATCACCGCCAATTTGTGGTTAACCCTTAGCAAAAGAGGTAAAGATTTGAGTATTCCCGTGAAAATGGGCTTGGGTATGATTCTGTTGGGTCTGGGCTTCCTTTTCATGGTGGGCGCGGTATTGCAAAGAGGTGGTAACATTGAAGATGAAACCATCAAGGCTAGCATTTTCTGGTTAATTGCCACCTACTTCTTCCATACCATTGGCGAACTCTGCCTGTCACCCATAGGCTTGTCTATGGTGTCACGCTTGTCTCCATTGGCCTATACTTCCATGCTGATGGGCGTATGGTTCCTGGCACCTTTCGTGGCGCAGATCGCTGGTGGCTACATTGCCGCATACGTTGAAATCTTAGGGCCTCTGCAGGTGTTTGGACTCATTGCCGGATTTGTGATTGCTGCTGGTTTGTTGCTGGTGGCCATTGCCAAGAAACTGTTGCACATGATGCACGGACGGGGCGCATAATCCTTTGTTCTTTTGAATCTTAAAACCCCACCGGCCAATGCCGGTGGGGTTTTCTTTTTTAGGGCTGGCTAGCGGGTGCTCCGTTTGCCAAAAAGATTTGGTATTTTTGGAGAGAGGAAAGGGGGAGCAGTTGAATTGCAGGTCCTTTTCCTGCGTTATAATTTCTCTCTTGATCAGCAGTGGCAACCAGCACCCCAAAGCGACCCCGCAAACCCAGTACCCGTAAGAAGCCTGCCCCGCAGGCCGGCACCTGGTGGAAACCCCTTTCGCTGGGAATTCTGGGTTTTATTCTGCTGTGTCTGGCCATTGAATACTACAAAGAGGGTGGCCGGCTGGCATTCTTCCGGCACAAGGTAGAGGAAGTTACCCATTCAAATTCCCTCACGGCGTTCCGGCCAGACGGGTATGAAGTAATAGGTCTTGACATCTCGCATCATAACCGGCAAATAGACTGGAAACAGGTAAAAGCCCAGAAAATAGCCTTCTCCTTTATTAAGGCCACCGAAGGCATCACCCACCAGGACCGGTATTTTGCCCGCCACTGGAAACAAGCCAAAAAGCATGAGGTGCTGAGAGGGGCTTACCATTTCTTCCTTCCGGCCAGAGACGCTGAAAAGCAGGCCCGTAACTTCCTGGACCGGGTAAAGCTGGAGGCCGGCGATCTGCCCCCGGTACTGGACGTAGAGGTCACCAACCACCAGCCGGATGAGGAGATGAGGGCGGGGGTACAATTGTGGCTGGATATGGTAGAAGAGGAGTATGACATTAAACCCATCATCTACACCAACTACGCTTTCTATGAAAAGCACCTGGCCGGCCATTTTGATGATTACCCCCTCTGGATAGCCCACTACACCCCAGAAAACAACCATGTGCTGGCCAACCATAACTGGGTCTTCTGGCAGCACACAGAGAACGGCAAACTGAAAGGTGTAAAGGGCAACCTGGACCTGAACGTGTTCAAAGGCACCATGGAAGATTTATACAATATGTGCTATGAACCTGATTCTTTGTAGCCTATCTTTGTGCCTCATTCTAAGCTAGATAAGTGAAAAGCCTCCTGCCGTCCCTTGGTAGGCATCTAAAATAATTCTATTCTTTAAAATATATTCTATACTAAAACTCTACTAAACCCATGAATTTTTTTGCGCGAAAGCAATCTCTGTTGCTTTCATTGGCCTTGTTGGCTCTATCCTGTACGGGGGTAGAGGAAGAGGAAGTTGTTGCCCCAAAAGAAGCTGCCGTAGAAGAAGGCACTACCTATTCCATCAACGCTGGAGGCCATGAAACCTCCAATCCTATCAAATTCCTAAACACGAACACCCTAAAATTTGAAGTCAGGTTTGACTCTACCGCGGTGTATGCCACCAAAGACCCGGGCAACCAGGCAGACATCAACAAACTGTACGGCATGGCCGACTGCGGCACCCTGCACCATGAGAATAGTGCCCGCTTTGGGTGGCGCTGGTTCAACAACCAACTGGAACTGCACGCCTACTCCTATAAAGGCGGGAAGAACACCTCTACCTTTATCACGGTCCTTGACCTAAAGAAAACCTATACCTGTGAACTTACCCTGGCAGATGGAAAATACCTGTACAAGGTGGGAGACAAAACGGTAGAGCATGAGCGCGGGTGTACCGGCGAAGGAAAAGGCTACCAGTTGTATCCCTACTTCGGGGGAGATGAGACCGCGCCGCATGATATCAAAATAAACATCAAGGCCCTGAAGTAAAACCTGTTTTAAGGCCGTTTTTCTAAAAACAACCCTAAAACAGAAAAGGCTATTAAAACAGAAAGCCCCGGCCAATTGGCCGGGGCTTTCTTATGTGTTAGGTATAGGAGGCAGATTACATCATGCCACCCATGCCGCCCATTCCGCCTGGCATTCCGCCACCGGCTGCAGCTCCACCTTCTTCCGGCTCATCAGCGATCACACACTCTGTAGTCAGCAACAAGGCTGCTACTGAAGCGGCGTTCTCAAGCGCAAGACGCGTTACTTTGGTTGGGTCAATGATACCAGCGGCAAACATGTTCTCAAACTTGTCGTCGCGGGCGTTGTAACCGTAGTCAGCTTTACCAGCACGTACTTCGTTCACAATCACAGATCCTTCGCCTCCGGCGTTGGCTACAATGGTTCTTAGTGGAGACTCCAACGCGGTGCGGATAATCTGCACGCCGGTTTTCTCGTCTTCATTACGGGTATCTACATCGTTAAGGGCATCAATAGCACGGATAAGGGCTACACCGCCACCAGCTACAATACCTTCTTCAACCGCCGCGCGAGTAGCGTGCAAGGCATCATCTACGCGGTCTTTCTTCTCTTTCATTTCCACTTCAGTAGAAGCACCAATGTAAAGAATGGCAACCCCGCCAGACAATTTAGCCAGACGCTCTTGCAGTTTCTCCTTGTCATAGTCAGAGGTAGTTTTCTCAACCTGTGCTTTGATCTCGTTCACACGGGCAGTGATACCTTCTTTGGTACCGCGTCCGTTCACAATAGTGGTATTGTCTTTGTCAATGATCACGCGCTCTGCCTGGCCTAAGTAGTCCAGAGTGGCGTTGTCTAACTTGTAGCCACGCTCTTCAGAGATAACGGTACCACCGGTCAGGATAGCAATGTCTTCCAACATGGCTTTTCTGCGGTCTCCAAAGCCTGGGGCTTTCACGGCAGCAATTTTCAAAGAACCACGCAATTTGTTAACTACCAGGGTAGCAAGGGCTTCGCCGTCTACGTCTTCAGAGATAATTACCAATGGCTTACCAGACTGAACCACTTGCTCCAATACCGGAAGCAGTTCCTTCATGGTAGACACTTTCTTGTCGTAGATCAGGATGTAAGGGTTGTCAAACTCGGCTTCCATCTTCTCTGGGTTGGTCACGAAGTAAGGAGACAGGTAACCGCGGTCAAACTGCATACCTTCTACGGTTTTCACCTCGGTCTCAGTTCCTTTGGCTTCCTCTACCGTGATCACACCGTCTTTCCCAACTTTGTCCATGGCATCGGCGATCATTTGGCCAATTTCCACGTCATTGTTGGCAGAGATAGTACCCACCTGGGCAATTTCAGAAGAGTTTTCAATCTTCTTGGATTGGGCCTTCAGGTTTTCTACTACTTTGTGAACAGCTTTGTCAATACCGCGCTTCAGGTCCATTGGGTTGGCACCGGCGGCTACGTTTTTAGAACCGGCAGTGTAGATAGCCTGGGCCAGAACAGTGGCAGTTGTAGTACCGTCACCAGCCATATCGGCGGTTTTGGAGGCTACTTCTTTCACCAACTGGGCGCCCATGTTTTCTACGGCGTCTTTCAGTTCAATTTCTTTGGCTACCGTTACACCGTCTTTGGTGATGCTTGGCGCGCCGAATTTCTTGTCAATGATTACGTTGCGGCCTTTAGGGCCCAAGGTTACTTTCACGGCGTTGGCCAGGGTATCTACGCCTTTTTTAATCTTATTGCGGGCTTCGATGTCGAAAGTGATGTTTTTTGATGCCATAGTTTCTTATGATAGATTATGGTTGATGATTAGATTTAAGATTAAAGAGTAGCCAGGATGTCAGACTCGCGCATGATCAGGTAATCCTCGCCCTCCAGGGAGATCTCAGTACCGGCGTATTTGCCGTACAATACCTGGTCGCCCACTTTCAATTGTGATTTAACTAAAACACCTTGGTCGGAGATTTTGCCTTCTCCTACAGCTACTACTTCGCCGCGCTGTGGTTTTTCTTTGGCAGTGTCAGGGATGATGATACCAGATTTGGTTTTTTCTTCAGCCGCAGCAGGTAACACAATTACTCTGTCTGCCAATGGTTTTAGATCTAAGGCCATAGGGTTGTTATAAGATTAGATTAAGTTAACGATAATTGTCTTTGGCCATTACGGCCTTTAAGACGGTTAGGCAACTAGCGATTCTTATGCCAATTGCAGAAGTCTGCCATCTTGCCGCATTTTGGCCGCTTTCACGCTGACATTCCTGCCCGCCGAACTGACAGACAGGGGAGTGCAAGGTAAAATTTGTCAGCCTTTGGCGGGCTTTCTTTAATTTTAGGCCTGTTTTTCCAAAAAGAGGCCCGAAACGGAAAGGCAAAAAAAAGTCCGAACCGGTGAAGGTTCGGACTGCTATAAAGGGTATGCTTAGAACTGCTTTTCTTATTAGTTAGCGGAGTCTGCCGGAGCCGGGGCTGGCGTGGTGGCTGCGCCTTCCTGCTGCGGAATGGCGGCTGGGGCTGCTGTAGGAGCAGGGGCGATAGGCGCTCCCTGGCCGGCACGTTGCTCGTTTACGCTGCGGTTGTCATCACCGGCACCTAAGTTCAAAGTATGCGAGGCTAAAGAAAGTACAATGATCCCGATGGCGAAACCCCAGGTGAGTTTCTCTAAAAGGTCGCCGGTGCGTTTCACACCCATCAGCTGGCTGGTACCGCCGCCGCCAAACTGGCTTGACAACCCGCCGCCTTTGGAGTTCTGGGAAAGAACCACCAATATCAACAGCACGCAAAGGAAAAGGATAACGCTGATCAGAGCAATGTACATACTAAAGTTCGTTTCTTAATTTTTCTATCTGTTCGGCAAAGTAACTCTTTTTTTCTGGAAACTTTACTATTAATTGTTCATAAATTTTGACGGCCTTTTTGGCTTTTCCTTGCTTTATGAAGATGAGAGCCAGATTTTCTGACACCAGGTTCTTCTTGGGTTTGGAGCTTCTGGCCGACAGGTCTTCCTGCGGTTCATGGGGCAGCTGGGCATTGGCCATGTTCTTGCGCTTTGGCGCCGACTTCAGGAATTGGTTGATGATCTGCAGTTGCTTGTCCAGCTTGGCGGCCGGGGTTTCCTCTGGCTCAGGGGCCGGCACATGGTGGCTCTTCACATGCTCCAGAATAAGCTCTGGCTGGAAATAGAAGGGCGTGAGGGACGTAAGCTCATCTTTGAGCTGAATGCTTTCACCTAAGCGGCTGGAGCCCATCCAATAGGCCAGGTTGTTCTGGGTGAAAATAGACAGATAGGGGTCCTGCTCCGTTTCGGGCTCTTGTGCCGCGGGCTCTACAGCGTTCACTTTAAGGGTAGGAAACTCATACCCAGAAGTGTCATACACCGTGTAAAGCTCCGCTATCTCCAGGTACGCCGACAGGTTATCATCTGGCGCAGCGGCGGCGGCAGGGAGCTGGTTGGCTTGGGGCGTAAGTTCAGGTAACTCCTGTAAAGAGGCTATCTCAGAGGTAGATGTGATCTCAGAGATGATCTCCTCATGCGTAAGGTTCACGCTAGGAATAGGAGCCGATAGGCTGGCAAGCCCATTGATTTGAATCAGCTCAAACAACTCATCCAGGTTGAAGTCATCTTCTTCCTCAAAAGTTGGAACGTCTTCTGAAATGGCTGCTTTGTCTTCGTCTTGCTCAAATTGGAAGTCTTCGTCCTCAAAGGCCTGATTACTGTTTTCAGCCTCTTTTTCAAAAAACGGCTCTAGAACGGCACCTTCCAGTTCTTGCGGTTCCTGGGAATCTTCCGAAGTTTCCGCCAAGGCACCAGGAAGTATTTCTGCCTCCGGCTCAAACTCAGAAGCAATCACTTCTTCCTCCTCCAACTCATTGTCAGTGGGGAGTAAAGCAGGGGTTAGGTCTTCTGATTCTGGGACGATGGCCTCAAAGGCATCAACGGATTCCTCCTCCAGGAAAGTAGTAGGTTCTTCAAGGACGTTGGTGGTTTCTTCCTCTGTTTCTGGTTCTGCCGGGGAAGAAATCTCCTCCTGCGTTTCAAGTTCAGCTAGGTCATTGTCTGGGATCACCGCTAGTTCCGGCTCGTGCAGGGCCGGCTCTTCGATAATCACACCCTCTTCTGTGTAAACGTAGTTTTCGGGCTCGTTTTCGAAAAACGGCTCTGAAACGGCAGCAGGTTCCTGAATTTCCTCTTCGGCTGGTTCTGGATAGTAGGCTTCCTGAACCGGCGGGGCGGCGTAAATCAGTTGCTTTAAAAGCTGGCGGTTAGAGGCGTGGGCGGCGGCCCGACGCAGTTTTTGGGTAGAGAGCATGCTGCCCCGGTCATGGGCGGCCTTCGCCAACAGAACATGTGCGGTCTGGCAATACGGAAACGATACCACCAGTTTCTCCAGGTCGTCTACTTCCTGGTCCTGGATAGGTGCCACTTGCCGTACAATATTTAAAAATGCCGCTTTGTTCATGAAATTAGGACTTGCCTGGCCACAGAATGGCCAGGTCAAATTACTGGATTATGTTGAAATACCGGATAGTACTTCCGCAATTAAAATTTGGGTGGTTTTGCTGGTGCAAAGATAGCTACCAATTTGCTACCGTTTTGGTAAAAACGCTGTAGATAATGCGTTCTGTGATCTGCTGAATCTGGGACCGGCTTATGAGGTTGATATCCAGCGTGGGCGGAAAGTCATAAAACCCAGAGAAGCTTTGGTCAAAGTTGTTGGCTGGGTTCTTGGTGTCTGTGTAATTGATCTGCACCACAATGGTTAACCGGTTTGCGCCCGCCTGGTCCAGACCTACGTTGCCACCGGTTGGCAAATCGCTGCGCTGAATAGCTGCCGGACTGAAAGAATAGCTTAGAATCTGGCCTTCAATCTGCAGATCCCCGGCTTGCGGCAAGATGCGCAGGTTAGTGTTCCGTTGGAAGTAATCCTTGAAGTCTTCGGTGACAAACTGCTGTAAGTTAGAAGGTCCCTGGCCAGAGGCGTTGCTGAAATTGGTAATGGAAATGGTTTTCACGTCTGGCGAAAGGTTCACCCCTGAAAAAGAGTAACACCCGCTCAACAGAAACGTGAGGAGCACCAGCGGCAAGAGGCAGGAGAAGGATTTATAAGTCTTCAAGGTCGTACTGTTTTAATTTGCGGTAAAGCGTGCGTTCTGAGATGCCCAGGTCTTTGGCGGCGTATTTGCGTTTATTCCCGTGCTTCTTCAACGCTTTCAGAATCATTTCCTTTTCCTTGTGCTCCAGAGAAAGGCTTTCTTCTTCGGTTTCATGCGAGATATCCTCTACTTTCTCCTCATAAGGCTCATCGTCCTCGTCTACAGACAGCATGTAGCCGTCGCGGCGCTCTGGGGTGGGGCGGTACACGGGTGGCTCATAGGGGCGTACCTCCTCAAACAAGTGGCTGTTGGCCTTCAAAAGTTCCGCGTCTCCCTGCTGGTGCGACAATAAATCAAAGACCACCTGCTTAAGGTCGTTCATGTCTTTGCGCATGTCAAACAACACCTTGTACAGTAGGTCGCGCTCAGAAATGCCATTGGCCCCGTCTGTGCCGGCCTGCGGATGGAAGATGGCCGGTAATTGGTTTATCTGCTCCTGCGGGAGGTATTTGCGTAATGTAGGGCCATTAATCTCGCGCTCATACTCCAGCACCGAAATCTGCTCCACAATGTTCTTCAATTGCCGGATGTTGCCCGGGAACCGGTATCTAAGCAGTTCCTGCACCGCATCTGGCAGCAGCGTGACCGGCTTCACGTGGTACCGCTCAGCAAAATCACTTGCAAATTTTCGGAACAGCAGGTGCGTGTCCTCGCCGCGCTCCCGCAAAGGAGGCACGCTGATAGGCACCGTGTTGAGGCGGTAATACAAATCCTCTCTAAACTGGCCGCGCTCCACGGCCTGAAGTAGGTTCACATTGGTAGCGGCTACTACGCGTACATCGGTTTTGAGTACTTTGGAAGAGCCAACTTTGATAAACTCACCGTTTTCCAGCACGCGCAACAGGCGAGCCTGGGTACCCAAAGGCATTTCCCCAATCTCATCCAGGAAAATAGTACCGCCGTTGGTGACCTCAAAATATCCTTTGCGGGCCTCCTGGGCACCGGTAAAGGAGCCCTTCTCATGCCCGAACAATTCTGAGTCAATGGTGCCTTCAGGAATGGCGCCGCAGTTGATGGCTATGAACTGGCCATGCTTGCGGGGGCTCAACTGGTGAATGATCTTGGAAAAAGATTCTTTCCCGCTTCCGCTTTCGCCGGAAATGAGCACGGTCATATCAGTAGGAGCCACCTGCACCGCCACCTGAATGGCGTAATTGAGCAAAGGCGAATTCCCGATGATGCCAAACCGCTGCTTCACCGACTGTATCTCTATTTCACGCATTTTTTAATGTGCTAATGATGGAATGTGCTCATGTGCTAATTGTAGAAGAATAGCACATTAATTAATTAGTAATTAGCACATTAAAGAATCGGTTCGCCAAACAAGGTGCCTACAGAGCAGTTGGTGATCAGGACGTTCACGTAATCGCCTTTCTGGTAGTCCATTTTAGGGATGATAACCATTCTGTTTTTATCATCGCGGCCGCTGAGCATATCTTTGGAGCGCTTAGAGAAGCCTTCCAGCAATACCCGCTGAACGGTGCCCACCACTTTTTCATTCCGGATAAGGGAATAATGGCGTTGCTTGTCAATTACCTCCTGCAGACGGCGCTTCTTCACTTCCAGGGGAATATCATCTTCCAGCTTGCGGGCTGCCAGGGTGCCGGGGCGCTCTGAATAGAAGAACATATACGCGTAGTCATACTGCACGTAGTCAATAAGCGTGAGGGTGTCCTGGTGCTCTTCCTCGGTTTCGGTGCAGAACCCTGAAATCATATCAGTAGAAATGGCACATTCCTCACCTAGGATTCTTCTGATGGCATCTACGCGGTCTATGTACCAGGTGCGGTCATAGGTGCGGTTCATCAAATCCAGAATACGGGAGTTACCGCTCTGGGCGGGCAGGTGAATGTATTTGCAGATGTTGTCGTACTTTTTCATGGTAAGCAGTACTTCATCTGTGATGTCTTTGGGGTGCGAGGTGGAGAACCGCACCCGCAGGTCTGGGGAGATAAGGGCTACCTGCTCCAGCAATTGCGCGAAGTTCACTTTCTCAGAGCCGTCTTCTGAGGCCCATTTATAGGAGTCTACGTTCTGGCCCAGTAGGGTCACTTCTTTATAACCTTGTTTCACCAGTTCCTGCGCCTCATGCACAATGGAATGGGCATCACGGCTGCGCTCCCGGCCCCGGGTGAACGGTACCACGCAGAAAGAGCACATATTGTCACAGCCTCGCATGATAGAAACAAAGGCGCTCACGCCGTTGCTGTTCAGTCTGATCGGGTTAATGTCAGCGTAGGTTTCCTCGCGGGACAGCAGTACGTTTACCGCCTTTTGGCCTCCTTCCACTTCGCTAATAAGGGAGGGAAGATCGCGGTATGCGTCTGGGCCTACCACCAGGTCCACCATTTTCTCTTCTTCCAGCAGGTTCTTTTTGAGGCGCTCAGCCATGCAGCCCAATACGCCCACAATCAGGCCTGGGCGCTTTTTCTTCATGTGCTGCAGCTGGAGCAAGCGATGGCGAACGGTAGTTTCCGCTTTTTCCCGGATAGAGCAGGTATTCAGCAATACCAGGTCAGCGTTTTTGACGTCTGAGGTAGTATCAAAACCGGCTTCAAATAAGATAGAGGAGACTATTTCACTGTCTGAAAAGTTCATCTGACAGCCGTAGCTTTCAATATATAGCTTGCGCTGACGACCGGTATTTGTGTCTACGGTTACTTTGGTATCACACGCGGCGGCTTCTTCGGGCGTGCGGTTATCTATGAAATCTAAATCCAGAATGGGTGCGTGCATATCATCTCATCAAAGAGGCAAAGATACGGCATTTTAAGAGATTATGACAGAATGGCAGATGATTTTTAACGAAGAAGCGCCTGTCTCTTGAGGGACAGGCGCTTGGGGTGTAGTAACAATTTGGTTAAGGCTTTTAGGTGCTGCAAATGTACAGTAGTACCATAGATCTTGCGTGATTTTCCATTTCTGGAAGATTTGCTTACTACCGTTCTCCTTTTGCTTAGCTGAAAAAAAAGAAGTTCATTAGCAAGAAGCCAATTTCTCGTGCTTTTGCTGCATTTTATTTCCACCTAAGGTTCCTGAATCTGGATGGTCGAGGAGAATACCAGCCATAGCGGCTCGGTTATTTATTATTAGGCTTCCCTAAACAGGTTCAAACGGAAGGGAGTTAAAGCTTAAATGAAGATTTTTCTAAGACCTGCGTGATGGCGGCGGCTTTTAAAAGGCATTCCTGGTATTCTTGTTCCGGGTCTGAGTCATAGGTGATGGCGCTGCCTACCTCAAAGGAGAGATACCCGGTTTGGGCATTGTATTGCAGGCTTCGGATCACCACGTTAAAGTCAAAGTCGCCGTTGGGCAGGAAATAGCCTAATGAACCGGAGTAAAGGCCCCTTTTGGTTTTTTCATACTGCTCAATCAGTTCAAGGGCGCTTATTTTAGGAGCGCCCGTCATACTACCCATCGGGAAGGCCGCTTTGATGGCTTCCACGCTACTTACTCCTTCTGGCAATTCCCCAGTTACCGTAGAGATCATCTGCCAGACAAACTTAAACGGGTACAGCCCGAAAAACTCTTCCACCTGCACCGTTCCGGTAGCGGCCACTCGGTTGAGGTCATTGCGCACCAAGTCTACGATCATCATGTTTTCGGCGCGTTCTTTTTCGCTGGCAGCCAGTGTAGCCTTTTGCTGTTGGTCCTGGGCAGGGGTGGTGGCACGCTTGATGGTGCCTTTTATGGGTTGGGAAATCAGCTTTTGGTTCTCCTTTTTCAGAAAACGTTCAGGGCTGGCACACATCAGGTACCGGTCATTTAATTTAAGAAAACCTGCAAAGGGAGTTGGAGAGGCCTGGTTTAGTTGCCAAAACAGGGGAACCGGGGAAAGGGTAGCATGCTCAGAAAAGAATTCCTGACAATAATTGACCTCGTACACGTCGCCCTCCAGAATGTGCTGGCGTAGGTTCTCCACGGTTTTGAGGTACTCTTCCTTAGGAACCCTGGCTTCCGTTTTGACGCTGTTTTCAGAAAAACAAGCTGTAAACGGTGTAGCCGAAATCTCACTAGCAATGGTGGCAGGATCTGCGAGGAAGGAAAATATGGTGACGGAATCTTCTTCCCAAACTAACCAAGTCTCTGGCCTGAAAAAATAGAGATCAGGAAAGCCTACGTGGTCAGGGTGCAGGCTGTGCAAATTTTCCAGGCCGTTCTTTAGGTCATAGGTAAAAAAGCCCAGGAGGGGAGCAGGCGATTTAACTGCTAAAAGCGCTTCCAGTTCCTGCCAGGTGGTGGCCACCTCCTGGCCTAATTCTGCCTGGCTTTTCCTCCGGAGGCCCAGCATGTTCAGGAAAGGCCCGTGCCGGTAGGGAATGTTGTTAGGTTCATAAAACGCCACAGCCTCATGATCGGCCGCAGCCCATGCTAACGCCTGCCGTTTCCATTGTTGCCAAGAAACCGGTAGCTCAGAATAAGGCAAGGTAAGCTGCTGCATAGAGTGGTTGTATTCTGGAGGCAAAGATAGTCAGTAAACTGAACGGACGCGGTTTTCAAGTGGGTTTCCGTTTTGAGCCCGTTTTTTGAAAAACAGCCCTAAAACAAAAAGGGAAGCACTCTATAATGCAGGTGGTCTTTTTACCAGGGCCTTTCTGAAAATAAGAGGTGTATATTTTCTCCATTGGGTTGGTGGCTTGTTTTTCGTTTTAAGCCTGTTTTTGTAAAAACAAGCTTAGAACGAGGAATAACAAACTAGCACCTGAGTGGTCCCTAGTTTTAATTGAAAGGTCCCTGCCTAAGGAAAAGGGTATAAAAAAAGGATGGCAATTGCCATCCTTTCCCAAATATAAAAACTGTCAGTCTGTTTTACGCGATTACCTTCAGCTCCACATCAGCCAGGATACGGCCGCAGTGTTCGCAAACGGTGATTTTCTTTTTAGAGGCGATGTCTGATTGGCGCTGTGGGGGAACGGTATTGAAACATCCGCCGCAGGCGTCACGCTTCACGGTTACCACGGCCAGTCCGTTGCGCACATTTTTACGGATACGGTTGTAAGCAAACAAAAGTCGCTCTTCAATATGAGATATGGCTTCCTGCTTCTGCTCATTAAGCTTGCGCTCATCCTCTTCGCTTTCGCTCACCATTACCTGCAATTCGCTGTTTTTGGTGTTAAGGTCTTTCTGGCGCTCTTCCAGGCGGTTTTTAGTGTCCTGAATGTCAGCAATCTTCTGCTCAATCTGGAAATTAGCCTCCCGGATTTTTTTCTCGTTGATCTGGATTTCCAGTTTCTGGAGCTCTACCTCTTTGGTGATGGCGTCAAACTCGCGGTTGTTGCGAACGTTCTCCTGCTGCTCCTCATATTTCTTGATCAGCTTCTCAGCGTCTTTGATGCCTTGCTTGCGGTTGGCAATAGACTGCTGCAGTTCAGCGATCTCCTCATCAAATTTGCTTACGCGTACTTGGTAGCCGGCAATCTCATCTTCCAGGTCACGAACCTCTTCGGGTAGGTCGCCTCTAACTTGTAGAATTTGGTCTAATTGAGAATCTAAGCTCTGAAGTCTTAGAAGTGCGTCTAACTTACTTGCTACAGTACTTTCCATGGATATTTAGCTGTGTCTAACGGGATTTGTATTGGTGTATGACAAATCGACTGCAAAATTAGAAAAAGTTTTTGTAAGTATATCATAAAAAAGCTCCTTCGTGTAAACTTCGCTTTCATAATGTCCAACATCTACCAGCGCCATTTGGGCATTGGCTTCAAAAAACTCGTGGTATTTCAGATCGGCGGTGAGGAAGACATCGGCGCCGGCCGCTTTGGCCTGCCTGATCAGGAAACTCCCCGCGCCGCCGCACACGGCCACCCGCTTAATTTGCTTCTGGGGCCAGGCGGTATGCCTGAAAGTATTGATCTTCAGGCGCTCCTTTAAATGGTGCACGAAGGCATCTGTATGCAGCGGCTCCTCCAGATCGCCTACCATGCCGGCACCCACCTCCTGGTTTTCGTTTTTCAAGGACACCAGGTAATGGGCCACTTCCTCATAGGGGTGCGCCTGCAGCAGGGCCCGCATGATCTGGGTTTGTTTAAAGGCCGGAAATACCACCTCAATTCTGTTTTCTATGGTTTCCTCGGTCTTGCCGGGTTCGCCAATGTGCGGGTTAGCCTGCTGGGAAGGGGTAAACCGCCCGGTACCTGTAATCCGGAAGCTGCAATCTGAATAATCGCCTATCTGTCCGGCGCCGGCTTTGTGCAGCGCTGCCAGCACTTTTTCAGTGTCTTCCAGGGGCACATAGGTCTCCAGCTTGGTGAGGGTCTCGGTTTTTGGCGCTAGAATGCTGGTGTTGGTGATACCCAGTTTCTCGCAGAGTTTGGCGTTGACCCCGTTGTGCACGTGGTCAAGGTTGGTATGGCAGGCGAAGATGGCTATTCTGTGTTCCAGGGCCTTGAGCAGAATGCGCTCCACGGGCGTTTTGCCGGTAAGGCTTTTCAAAGGCTTGAAGATGACCGGGTGGTGGGCCACAATCAGGTTACAGCCGCGGTCTATGGCTTCCAGTACCACTTCCAGGGTGCAGTCCAGGGTCACAAGCACGCGGGTGATAGTGGCTTCGGGGTCCCCAATCTGGAGGAGAGCATTGTCATAGGATTCCTGGTAGGCAGGGGGGGCATACCGCTCCAGCGCCTGTACTACCTCTTTTATCTTTGTCATTTGGTAGGTTTGAAGCCTTAACGCGCAAAGAAAGTTAAAATTCGGTTACTTTTGCAGCCCATGGCCTCCGTCTTGTCCTTTATTTCGTATCTGTTGCTGCCCTTTGCCATGCTGTACGGGGCGGTGGTACGTCTGCGCAATCTTTTATACGACGGAGAATTCTTCAAGGTCTACCGGGCCCCAATTCCTGTGGTTTGCGTAGGCAATCTTAGCGTGGGCGGAACCGGTAAAACGCCCCAGGTGGAATACCTGGCCCGTCTGTTGCAACCCCGGCGCATTGCCATCTTATCACGCGGCTACAAGCGGGCTACTAAAGGTTTTGTATTGGCAGATGCACGGGCAACGGCCGCCTCCATAGGCGATGAACCTTTCCAGTATACCCAAAACTTGCCCGGTGTAACTGTGGCGGTCTGCGAGAAAAGGGCAGAGGGCATTCAACGGCTGCTTCAATTGTACCCAGATCTGGACGTGATCCTGCTGGATGACGCCTTTCAGCACCGGGCCGTGAAAGCTTCTTTCTATTTACTGCTCACTGATTATAACCTACTCTTCACCCAGGACCATTTGCTGCCTATGGGACGGTTGCGCGAGCCTCGCCAAGGCGCCCGCCGGGCCCATGCGGTGGTGGTCACTAAATGCCCGGAGGTAATCCCTCCAGAAGAGGCTGTTTCTATCCGAAGCCAAATCCAAGGATACACCTTGCCTGGTACCCCGGTATTCTTCTCTAAAATAGTGTATGCCCCAGCCGTACCGTTAAGCTCTAAACTTACGTTAGGGAAAGCATTACTTCTGGTAACCGGAATTGCCAACGCACGGCCTTTAGTGAAGCACCTGCAGGAAAGTGGCCATACTATTTTACACCATTTTGAGTGGGCAGACCATGCCGAAGTTACCCCGGCCCGCGTAGGAGAGGTTATTACCTTTTGGCAGCAACTGCAAGACCGGGAAGTGAGTATTCTTATGACGCAGAAAGACGCCGTGAAATGGCAACAGCCAAGCCTGGAACCGCTCTGGCGGCAAGCGCCTGTTTTCTATATGCCGGTAGGAAATGCCTTTGCCCCGCAGGAGCCTTCATTTGATGACGTCATCAGGCAGGGGTTGGCCCAATGGGGATCAGATATTAATTCTTAATTTTGGACGTGAATTACAAAAAGCTCCTTTCTGCGGTTGTTGTTTTCTTGCTGGGTACCTCGCTGCTTACCCAGGCCCAGGTGTTGAACGACTCCACCAAATCCATTTATGGGTCTGCCACTACCATGGTGTTGTATGAGCGAGATATCTTTAAAGGCAACCTCACGCCCAGCCGTATTGACACCTCCCTCACCAATCTGCACAGTCTTCGGCATTGGTACTATGATTCTACCCTGCAGCAGAACCTGGGGAACGTAGGTACCGCCTCCCAGCCGCTCTTCTGGCAAATGCCCACCATCCTGGGGAATCGCCTGGGCCGAAATGCGTTTGATGTCTACGCCGTTAATCCCAAGACCATTGAATACTATGATACCAAATCACCCCACACGTTTTTGAACTACTTGCAAGGGTCGTTGGGCGAGTCTATCTTCCGGACCAAACACACGCGTAACGTCAAACCAAATTGGAACGTGGGGGTGGGCTATGAGCGGGTAGGCAGTGAACGGCAGATTGGCTCCATTGGCAACCGTTTGGACGGATTGGTGAGCCATTACGGCTTGCAGGCGTTTACCCATTATTTCAGTAAGAATGAGCGGTACCGGTTAATGGCCAATTACAGCCAGACCAGCCATGAGCAGATAGAACTGGGGGGCGTTAGCCCAGAGGCCGGCGATACCCGCGACAGCCTTTTTAGCTACAAGTCTGAGGCCGTGAGGCTAAATAAGGCGGCCTCTGAGGAAAAGCGATACAATTTCCATGCTACCCAATGGTATAAGCTGCTGGGCCCCGGCCTGCAACTGTACCATACCCTGGACGTGAACACGCAGCATAATGAATTCTCAGATGAGGCCTTGCCCTATACTACCTCTAAAGATTCTAAGCCAATTCTAATATTCTATCCCAGAACTCTGCTTGACACGGCACAAACCAAGGACGAGTCCTACTTCCGGCAGATAGAAAACACGTTTGGGGTGATGGGCAGCGGAAAGCTTTTCGTGTACCGGGCCTATGCCAAGCGCCGCGATGGAATTTATGAGCTATCGGCCAGAGGGGCCCGTCAAGAAGAAGTGGCCGGAGGAGGCACCAACCGGGTTAATTACCAGAACCATGTAAACCGCACCATTGCCGACAACTTTATTGGCGGTGAGGCCCAGTTCAGGCTGAAGAATGACATCTACGTTACCACAGATGCTGAATTCCAATTAGGCGGCGGGGATTACCGGCTAAATGCCCAGGCCCGCCTCAAGTACCTGACCGTACGCCAAACCAGAACCTCTTATTCGCCCACCTTGCTGCAGCGCGTGTACATCAGTAACCATTTTGAGTGGTTCAACTCTTTTGAGAACACTCAAGCTACTCAGTCTGCCGCTACCCTGGAGGCTGGGATAGGGAACCATTATTTTGTGGGCCAACTGCAATACACCAACCTGCAGAATTACGTGTATTACCAAGACTCGGTAGGCTCGAAGGAAAACTTCGCCACGCCTGCTCAAACCAATGATGGCATTAACCTAATACAGGCCAGTGCCCGCTACAAATTCAATATCAAGGCTTTTGTGCTTGACAACACCGTCTATTATAACAGGGTGAGCGGTCCAGACGTGATCAGGATGCCAGAGTGGTACGTGAACAGCAAGGCGTATTTGCAGGGACCTATGTTCAAGAAGGCCATTAACGTGCAGGCGGGGGTAGAAATGAACTGGCATTCTACTTATCTAGCCGATGGCTATATGCCGGTAACGCAACAGTTCCATCTTCAGAACGCCTTCCCGGTAAGCCAATATCCTACCTTAGATGTGTTCCTGAACACTGATATTAAAACCATCAACATTTTCCTGAAAGCCAGCCACCTGAACACGGTTACTAAAAGTTGGGAGCCGGGATATTTTGCAACTCCTTATTATCCGGCTAACCCCTTCAGCTTTATCTTCGGGCTGCGCTGGAACTTCTATGATTAGAAGGGCATTAGGAGATTTGAAAATGTGAAGATGTGGAAATGGTAATTCTGTGCCTTTGTTGGTGTTCTCACCAACAAGAAGAAAGCACTTTCAACTGCCACAAAAGGCATTTGGTTAACAGGTAACCTGGTTTGGACCTGATTTCATAAAAATGGCTCTAAAACGCTGAATTTAGAAAATACCGGCTTTTTCAGTTTGTTGGTGAGAACACTAACAAAGGCGACGTTCTTACAAACTCATTACTATTTTCAAATCTCCAAATGTCCATATCTCCTCATTTCCCAATCTTCAAATTCTTTACCCGTGGCTAAATCAATTCTTAAACTGCAACTGCCCACAGACCCGCGGTGGGTGAACATAGTGGAAATGAATATTGAGGATATTCTGGTGGACCACGCTTATTGTGAGCAGAAGGCGGCCACCTCCGGCATCTCCCTGATTGTGAAGTACCCAGACAAAACTAAGCTGGTAGAGGAAATGACCGCCCTGGTAGCCGAGGAATGGGGCCACTTTGAGCGCGTCATGGACGAGCTCAAGAAGCTGGGCTTCGGGTTAGGGCGTAACCGGCCCGATGAGTACGTGGTGAAGCTTAGTCAGCACATCAGAAAGGGGAACCTTCGGGAGCGGCAACTCATGGACCACCTGCTAGTGAACGCCCTCATTGAAGCCCGTAGCTGCGAGCGTTTCAAACTGCTTTGGCAAAACCTGGAGGACGAAGGTCTCAAGAAGTTCTACTATGAACTGATGGTCTCAGAGGCTGCTCATTATGTGAGCTTCGTGAAGTTGGCCAAGGAGTACATGCCCAAAGAAGTGGTTGATGCCCGCTTAAATGAACTCTTAGAGATTGAAGCCGATATCATTGCCAACCTGGAACACCGGCCGGACAGGGTGCATTAAAAGAATTGTTGATTGTTAATTGCTGATTGTAAAAAATATCAGATATAAAAGTGCAGAAATAGGTTTGGGTCTGTTTTGAGCCTGTTTTCTTGAAAACAGGCTCAAAACGGTTTTTGGTATTAGATATCCCTAAACTTCCTCGGAAAAAAAACAATTAGCAATTAACAATTAACAATTAACAAGCAATTAGGTCTTCTGCTTTTTCTTCTTAGCCGCCGGGAAGAGAATGTTGTTGAGGATTAACCGGTAGCCGGGGGAGTTAGGGTACAGCGATAAATCCGTAGGCTCCTCTTCCACAAAGTGTTGGTAGTCCTCGGGGTCATGGCCCCCATAGAAGGTCCAGGTGCCTTTGCCGTAGGTGCCGTGTATGTACCGGGCTTCGTCAATGGCTTTGTTCTCGCCCATAATCACCACGTCAGACTTAATTAGCCTCTTCTTGAACCCGGTGGTCAGACCCATAAAGCCCTTGATGGTTTTCTCGTGGTTTTGGGTGAGCATAGTAGGGATGGGGTCCCATTTAGCCGAGTAGGTGAAGAGCTGGAAATAGTCATTGTTCTCCCGCAGGCCCCGCTCCATTTGGGAGTTGTCAATGTTAGAAAACTCGGGGTGGTAGGGGTCTCTAATTAGCGTAAAGTCTTTGAAGGCGAAGGTGTTGTCAAAGTTGAGTTTAGATTGCGCTTGAGGGTCTGAAGGGTCGCCGTCAAACATGCTTTCGGTGATGTCCAGGCCAATGGCGGCCAGGGCAATGTCATAGGTGTCAGTGGCAGAGCACATGGCAAACATGAACCCGCCGCCCGCGCAGAAGTCCCGAATGCGCTGTACTACGGCGCTCTTTAGCTGCGGAACTTTTGAGAACCCGAATCGCTTGGCAATGGCCTCTGACTCGCGTTTCTGTTCTAGGTACCAGGGCGCGTTCCGGAAGGCGCTGTAGAACTTGCCCTGCTGGCCGGTAAAGTCTTCATGGTGCAGGTGCAGCCAATCAAATTTAGGCAGTTTGTCCTCCAGAATATCATCGTCATAAATGAGATCATAGGGAATCTCGGCGTAGGTTAAGACTAGCGTCACAGCATCATCCCAGGGTTGTTTGGACTTGGGGGAGTAGACCGCAATTTTGGGGGCCTTTTCCAGTTTCATCACATCCATGTTAGACTCAGGCGCAGCAATCTGGGTCAGGATCTGGTTATACTGCGCATCAGAAATGGCCTGGAAACTGATACCCCGCACCACCAACTCTTTCTCCAGTTCGGGAGCTTGTTTAAAGGCGAAGGCACCGCCCTGGTAATTGAGGAGCCAATCAACCTCCACCTGGCGCTGCAAGGCCCAATAGGCAATGCCGTAGGCTTTGAGGTGGTTTTTCTGGCTTTGGTCCATGGGCAGCAGCAGGTAAGATGCCCAGCCGGGGGTAGTCACCAACAAGCCCAACAGCACTAAAAAAATCCGGCACAAAGACTTCATCTATAAGTGGTTTTAATCAAATTTAGGAAAATCGGGCAATATTCAGGAAAACAAGTACTTTTATAAGAGTAAGAAATCCCTTGTATTTACGACAGATAAAGAGTTCCGGTGCGGTCCAGGATTCTGATAAGCCATGAATTACTTAGAAAACATAAAAGAAGGTTTTCGCTCCATCAAGAGCAATCTATTGAGAACCGTGCTCACGGCCTTAATTATCTCCATAGGCATTATGTCTCTGGTAGGTATTCTAACGGCTATTGAAGGAATCAAGTATTCGGTGTCCAATACCTTCTCTACCCTGGGGGCCAATTCCTTTGATATTGAGAAAAAATGGGACGGCCGGGGCAGCCGCGGTGGCCGCCAGAATAAAATGTACCCCGATATTACCGAATTCCAAGCCAAGCAATACAAAGAACTGATGCAGGATAAGGCCCGGGTAAGCATTTCTGCGCAGGTGAGCGGCAGTGTGGCCGTAAAAGCAGGCAATATCAAAACCAACCCCACCAACTCTGTGGTAGGCGGCGATGAGAATTTCCTGGTCAATGAAAACTATGACTTAGACCTGGGTCGGCCCTTTTCCAGCCTGGAATACGAGACAGGGGCCCCGGTGGCCATTATTGGTGATGAGATAGCCGAAAAACTGTTCCCCAAGCAAAGCCCCGAAGGGAAAAGTATTATCATGCTGGGCCGAAGGTTTAAAGTAGTAGGTAAGATAAAAAGCCAGGGCGGCGGCATGGGCGGCGGCGGAAGTAACCGTCTTATCATTATCCCACTGGAAGCCGCTACTCAGATTCCTACCCCCACACCGCTTACCTTTAACATCAAGTCTGCTATTCTAGGCGAAACCAGTTTAGCCTACGCCATGGAAGAGGCCACCGGCATTATGCGCAAAGTGCGCCAGGACCGCCTGGGGCAGGAGGCTTCCTTTGAGATTACCCGCAGCGACTCTGTGGAGCAAACCCTAAACAAGATTACCGGCTACCTGAAAACCGGCGGCTTTCTGGTAGGATTCATCACCTTGCTGGGCGCGTCTATTGGCCTCATGAACATTATGATGGTGAGCGTGACGGAGCGTACCCGTGAGATTGGAATTAGAAAAGCCTTGGGCGCCACCATCAAACAAATCAGGCAGCAGTTTTTGATTGAGGCTATTGTGATCTGTGTGCTGGGCGGCATAGTGGGTATTTTGCTGGGTGTTCTTATGGGCAACGGCATTGCTATCTTAATTGGGCAGGGCGAATTCTTTGTGCCTTGGCTTTGGATGGCGGTAGGGATGGCTATCTGTGTTACCGTGGGGTTGTTCTCTGGTTATTACCCGGCCTACAAAGCCTCTAAGCTAGACCCTATTGAATCTTTGCGCTACGAATAGATTTTCGTGCTTTTCTGTTTTAAGGCCGTTTTTCTGAAAACAGGCCCAAAACGATCCTCCATTCACTTGTGAAAATGCAGGTGACCCGCTACTTTTGGATCTGGTGATGGGGTGCCACCAATTCAACCGCCTCTTTTGCAAAGGCTGATGACTCCTACATGGGTGCCGGAGGTTCCGGTGCCTAGGTTGATCATGGAATCAAATCAGGGGTATGCCTAATTTTAAGTCTTTCTTTCGCGGGTCTCTTCTTCGGGCCAAAGCCTATCCGCACCTCTTCCTAAATTTTACTTTTTTAGCCGGATGGGTCTTTCTAGCCTCTTTGGTAGGAGTGCTGGCCGGTAGCGCGTCTGCCTTGTTTCTGGTGTTGCTGGACCTAGCTACTACGTACCGGGAGGAAAACCTGTGGGTGATGGCTTTACTGCCCGTGGGTGGCTTGATCATTGGCTGGGCTTATCACCAATGGGGCCGAGAAGTAGAAGGAGGCAATAACCTGTTGTTAGAGGCAATCCATACCCCGGCCAGAAAAAGAATCCCCTTCCTGATGGCGCCCTTGGTGTTGCTTGCTACAGTCCTCACGCATTTAGTGGGCGGTTCAGCGGGGCGTGAGGGAACCGCCGTACAGATGGGCGGCGCCTTAGCCGACCAATTAACACCTCTCTTCCGGTTAAAGCCCCGCGACCGTAAACTTCTCCTGATCTGCGGCGTGAGTGCCGGCTTTGCCTCAGTGTTTGGCACGCCGCTGGCTGGGGCCGTTTTCGGTCTGGAGGTGTTTTTGCTGGGGCAGTTACGGTACAATGCCTTGCTGCCCAGTTTCCTGGCGGCCGTGGTGGCAGATGCCGTGACCACCGCCTGGGGCGTAGGCCATACTGCTTACCCGGTGGTGGAAGTCCCAGCGCTATCCATTACTACGTTTGCCGCTGCCCTGGCCGCCGGAATCGCTTTTGCCTTGGCTGCCCGCCTATTCTCCCATGCTTCTCACCTGGTAGGTTCTTTTTTCAAGAAATATGTTGGGTACTCGCCTTTGCGGCCGGTGGTGGGTGGCGCCTTACTGGCAGTGATCATTTACCTTTTAGGTACCACCAAATACATAGGCTTAGGCATTCCAACCATTGTAGAGTCTTTCCAGAACCCGTTGCCCCGGTATGATTTCCTGCTCAAGCTAGCCCTCACCGCTCTTACATTAGGCTGCGGGTTTAAGGGGGGCGAGGTAACGCCCTTGTTTTTCATTGGGGCCACGCTGGGCAATGCTTTGTTTCCCTGGGTGCCGCTGCCCTTAGAAGTATTGGCGGCCATGGGGTTTGTGGCGGTCTTTGCGGGGGCGGCCAACACGCCCTTGGCTTGCACCCTAATGGCTATGGAACTATTTGGCGCCGAAGTAGGAATTTATGCTGGCCTGGCCTGCGTGGTAGCCTACTTGTTTTCCGGGCATACCGGTATTTATGGTGGGCAGGTGGTTGGCAGCAGCAAGCACCCGTTTTATGCCCGTGAAACGGGCGTGTCTCTGGCAGATATCCGGAAAAAGCTGTAGTAAATAGGCTTATAACAGAAGAAGCCCGGCAACTTGCCGGGCTTCTTCTGTTATAAGATAAAAAAGGAAAGCCTATTTCTTCTTAGTGGCTTTGTATTCCTCGTTCAAACCTTTCAAGGCCTCAGTGGTGATGTCCAGGGAGGCATCTCCGTAAAGGATGGCGCTGTTGCCACGGCTATAAGTCAAGACCATTTTATAACCTTTCTCCTTGCTGATTTTCTTCAGGTAGTCCGCTACTTTGTCGTAGATTTTCTTCATCTCATCGTTCTCGTCTTTAGCCAGTTGAGAACCTGAGGACTGTTGCTGGGCGGCAATCTGCTGCTCTTTCTGGGCCAGGCGTTGCTCTGTAGAAGCGCGTTGCTCCTGGGTCATGCCGGCACCGGTTTGTCTGTATTGCTCCACTTCCTTCTGGAAGCTGCTGGCTTTGGTCCGTAGATCGGTTTCCATTCTTTTGCCTTTGGCTTCTAATCTGGCGCGCACGTCTTTGAAATACTGGTAGTTACTCAAAAGCGTGTCTGAGTTGATATACACAATTTCAGGGGCGGCGGCCACAGCTACCGGAGCTTCGTCTGCCTCTTCAGCGGTGCTGTCTGCGGCCGAAGTGGTGGCGGTAGTAGCCGTTTTAGTGGTAGTAGAAGCCTGGTCGTTTTTACAGGCGGCAAAAGAAGCGGACACCAGGGCCAGCAAAAGGAGATTTTTAGATAGGTTCACAGTCAATCGTTAAATAAATAATGAAGAATCTGAGGCAGGGAAGGTGGTCTTCTCTGCCTCAGATGTACCAATAGGGCTTCAATTTAAGAAAATAATTTGGAAGCCATGGACCAGTAAGGGCTCAGGCGAAATTAATTCCCGCCGGCCCGGTTTAGTTCGTCCAGGCTGTTGCTGCGTTTCTTCACTTCAAATTTCTCTCCTTTGTTAAAGCGGTACCGCAGGTTCACCCGCACGCCGCGGCCAAAGTTATACATGTCAATCACGTTCTGGTTACCGTTCACCGCCGAGGTGCCCTGCATTTTGTTGGACCGGAAGAGGTCGGTCACGGCCAGGTTGGCTTCCAGTTTGTCTTTCAGGAAAGAGCGTTTTACCGCCACATCCACCCAACCGGCGGCCTTGGTGGTATAGACGTTGAAGACGCCTTTGCTCCGGTAGGTACCGTTTACTTCCAATTTAAAGTTTTTGGGCAGCATGATGTTGTTATTGATCTGGGCAGACAACATAGTCTGGGCGTTCTGGATTCTGCTTCCATCTAACACTAGAGTGGTATAGCTTTGGCGGGCCACCGTCACGTTATTGTTCATGTTCCATTTAGAGGTGATGGTTACTGGTACCACGGCAGTGGCGTTGATTACTTCGCTCTCCACGTTGCTCTGTTTAAAGATCATCTTGTTTTCCTCCGGGAAGAAGCTAGGTACCTCAGAGATATCATCTTTGGTGTAGGCATAGCCTAAAATCAGGTTGTAGTTCTTCTTGAAAGTCTG
The DNA here is from genome assembly GCF_054781795.1 of Rufibacter soli. NCBI lineage: Bacteria > Pseudomonadati > Bacteroidota > Cytophagia > Cytophagales > Hymenobacteraceae > Rufibacter > Rufibacter soli. Next base: position 1,642,316 of record NZ_BAAGTS010000002.1, read on the forward strand.
GGTTACCTGGAAGGATTGGGTGTATTCCGGTTTCAGGTAAGGGTTGCCTTCCGCATAAGTATTGGCGTCAATGTAAAACCGGAAAGGGTTGAGGTTGCTGTAGCGCGGACGGTAGATGCGGCGGCTGTAGTTGTAGCCCACGGTGTAGTTATCATAGATTTTCTGCTGCACAAACACGCTGGGGAACCAATCTAAGTAGGAGCGGGGCGTCACTTTCTGGTTGGGGATGGAGTTTCCTTTGGAGTCTGTGTACTCGGCTCTCAGGCCGGCCTGCAAGGTGAATTTTGGGCTAAGGCTAGCGCTGAAATTGGAATAGGCGGCATAAATATTCTCCTCATAAATGAAATGGTCCGCGGCGCGTTTGGTATCCCGTACTTTCAGGCCGTTCTCAAAGCTGTAAAAGTCTATCTGGTTGTCAGACTCCACGTAGCTGGCTTTGGCGCCCAATTCCAATTTTCCTTTAATGGACGGGAAGGGCCGCATGTAATCTACTTTGGCGGCATAGATCTGGTAAGAGGTAGGGTTTTCGTTCTCAAAATACTCTTGCTCAGGGGCTTTTCCAGTAGAAAACGTCCTGTCGTTCAGGAAGTCGCTATAATTGTCTTCGGTGATTCTGGCTACATCCACGTCTCCGGAAAGGGTGGTGCCCAAGGTGTCTAGTTTGCCGGCATAATGCGCGTTAAACGTCACGTTGCTGAATTTACCTTTGTTATGGGTACCGGTTTGGTTGTGGATGGCGCCGGTTTCTCTGGGGTCAAGTAAGGTAGATTTGGTATTCACGCCGGAGTTGTTGCGGGATTGATTCAGGCTGACGGTGGCGCCCACACTGTGGTTTTTTTTCAGATCATAATCGGTCCCGAAGCGGGCGGAAGGAGAGAAGGACTCGCCTTCTTCTTTGCCGGACTGGGTCAAGGTAGCGTTCTGGCCTTCGCGGGTGAAGGTACGGTCCATGCTGAAGGTTCTTTTTCTGGGACGCTGGGCCATATCAATGCTTCCAAAGGAGTTCCACTTGCCTTGTTTCAGGTTCAGGTTCACGCCGGCGTTGGCCCCGCTTTTAGAGTTGTAGGAATAACCGCCGTAAACGCTACCGTTCAGGCCGGTCAAGGTGTTTTTCTTTAGGTTGATGTTGATGATACCGGCGGTGCCTTCGGCGTCAAACTTAGCCGATGGGTTGGCGATGATCTCCAAATTCTTGAGGTTGTCGGCGGGCATACCTTGCAGCATGGTTTGTAGTTGTTTGCCGTCCAGGTAGGTGAGTTTTCCGTCTACCATCACTTTCACGCCTTGTTTGCCGTTGAGCTGGATATTTCCGTCCTGGTCTACCCACACGCCCGGCGATTTAGCCAGCACGTCATAGGCGGTATTTCCGGCGGCCATGGCCGTGCCTTCCACGCTTACCACCATTTTATCAGCTTGCACGTCTACGCAGGGGCGCAGGTTATGCACGGTTACTTCCTTTAAAACCTTGGAATCCTGTTTCAGGGCTACTTTTCCAAAATCACGCGAAAACGAGGCGGCGGGCACCTCAAAGGCGGGCAGGTCCTGGTTGGCATAGCTCATAGCGGAGATACGCAGGAAATATTTGCCGGAGGAAGGGGCTTTCAAGGAGAACTTGCCCTCCAGGTCAATGGCGGTGCCGGTAAGCAGGGTGGCATCTGAGGCTTTCATAAGCGCCACGGTGCCGTAGCTCATCGGCTGGCCTTTTTCATCTACTACCAAGCCAGTAAGGGAACCGGGAGTTTGGGCTAAGGCGGCCTGGGTCAGGAATGCCAGGGCGGCCAGCAATAACAGGAAGTTGTACAGATTTTTCATTGTAGTAAGTTGTATGGTTGTGTAATGGTTATAGTACTATGTAATGCAAGGTACACCCTCAAAAAAAAAGCCTTAGCTTCTAAAGAGAGGAGGGGCTAGCGGATAAAATGCTTTTCCTGGGCCAACAGCCTTCTTTTTGGTAGTCAGGGCCACATAGGCAAACACCACTACCATGAAGGAGCCTACCAAGCATAAAACTTGGATAATTAGTTGAAGGAGGGTTGTGTTTTCCATATCGGTACTGGTTTGGTGAGTGATTAACCTCTAATGATGGAACAAATATATTAGAAGGTACTATGTAAAGCAAGGTACTGTTGCATTTTAACTAAAATATTTTTTCAGAGCGGGTAGGAGGTGGACAAGCAAGGCATTTTAAGTTGGTTTAATGGTTTCAGACTTTAATAATAAAGAACCTTCTGATTCCTGATTTGGGCCTGTTTTCCGTAAACTAGGCCCAAAACAGGAATCAGAAAATTAATTACCGCCGGCCCGGTTCATTTCTTCCAGGCTGGTGTTGCGGCGTTTCATTTCAAAGGATTCGCCTTTGTTGAACCGGTACCTGAAATTGATCTTCACGCTCTGGGCCCCGAAATACTGGTCAAAGGCATTGATGTTTTCCCCCAGGTTCGCCGAGCCCACCACTTTTCTGGTCCTGAAGATATCGGTCACCGAAAGCGAGGTTTCCAGTTGATCTTTCAGGAAGGAGCGCTTTATACCGGCATCCAACCACCAGTTCTTCTCTATTATATATAAGCCATAGGCCTGCGGACCCTGGAACCCAGCGTTCAGCTCCAGCTTGATTTTCTTAGGCAGTTGAAGGTTGTGGTTGGAGTTTAGGCTGTAGGAAAACTGTTTGTTCACTTGCCGTTCACCATTCAGGAAAATGGAGAACTTCTGGTAGCCGACGTTAACGGTATTGTTGATATCCCATTTGTTGGAAATTTTCACCGGGGCCACCAAGGTGCTGAAGTAGCTGTAAAAGTCATCGACGTTTCTGGGCCCGAAGACGGTGGTGTTGTCCTCATTTTTCTGCACTGGTATCTCGCCAATAAAATCGGTGGTTTTGGAATATCCCAGCGTTAAGATGTAGGCGCTCTTCCAGGTTTGGGTTACCTGGAAGGAGTTGGCGTACATAGGCCGCAGGTAAGGGTTTCCCTGGGCCCAGGTAAGGGGATCAAGGTAGAAGATGAACGGGTTAAGCGAGCCGTAATTAGGGCGGTTGACCCGGCGGCTGTAGTTATAGGTCAACTGGTAATTGTCGCTTACCTTCTGTTGCACAAAAACGCTTGGGAAGAAATCAAGGTAATCTCTGGGCGTAGTTTTATCTAAGGTCACCGAATAGCCTTTGGAGTGGGTCTGCTCAGCCCGAAGCCCCGCCTGCACGCTCCAATTGGTGCCCAGGTTCAGGCTGTAATTAAGGTACCCGGCGTAAATGTTTTCTTTATAGATAAAGTGGTTACTGCGGGCGGGGTCATTGATTTGGCGGTTGCCTTCCAGGGAAAAGAACTGCAGCTCATTGTCTGATTTCACATAACTGGCCTTGAGTCCGGTTTCCAGTTTGCTTTTGTTCAGGAACTTCTTGGTGAAATCGGCCTTGGCCGCATAAATAAAGTATTGGGTGGGGTTATTGCTACCCAGGAATTCATCTCTGGTGGCTTGGTTGCTGTTGGGATAGGCGTAGGAGTTAGTGAACCTGGCCTGGTCCTCGTCTTTTATGCGGACATAATCCAGGTCGGTGGAGAAGGTGCTGCCCAGCGTGTCTAGCTTATAGGTATAATGGCCGTTAAGCGTAGCATTGAGGTATTTGCCGTCTATGGTGTTTTGGGCCCTGATGTTTTGATCTTCCGCCGGAACCGGCGTGTACAGGCGCGTATTGGTGCTGAAAATGTTATCCCAGTCTTGCGCGTTGATCTTCACCGTGGCCCCCAGGCTGTGTTTTTCATTGAGGTCATAGTCGGTGCCCAGGCGCAGGGAAGGGGTGGCCCTGATGCCTACCTCGCGGCCCGATTGGGCGAAGCGGGTGCTGCCTTCCTGAGTATTGAAAAGCCGGTCCATGGTGTTGGTGCGCAGATTGATCCAACGGCCCATGTCCAGGTTGGCGGAGGAGTTCCACTGGCCGGATTTGTAATTGAGGTTGGCACCTCCAGAATACCCGTGCTCCCCGTTGTATTGGTACCCCGAATACACGCTGCCGTTCATGCCTGCCTGGGTGTTTTTCTTAAGGTTGATATTGATGATACCGGCGTTGCCTTCGGCGTCATATTTGGCCGAGGGGTTGTTGATGATCTCCAGGTCTTTCAGGTTTTCGGCGGGCATGCTCTGCAGCATGGTTTGCAGTTGCTTGCCAGAGAGGTAGGAAAGCTTGCCGTCTATCATCACCTTCACGCCGGCCTTGCCGTTGAGCTGGATGTTGCCGTCCTGGTCTACCCACACCCCCGGCGATTTAGCCAACACTTCCATTGCCGTACTCCCGGCCGCCATGGCCGTTCCTTCCACGCTCACCACCATTTTGTCTGGGTGATTTACAATGGTGGGGCGCATAGATTCTACCGTAACTTCCTGTAACTGCGTGGCGTCTGTTTTTAAGGTGATGGTGCCGAAATCTTTGGAGAACCCAGCCCCTGAAACGGTGAAATTGGGCGTTGTGAACTCCGCGTAGCCCATGGCACTGATCTTCAGGCGATAACTACCAGGAGCAGGAGCAGGCATTTTAAAGCTACCGTTCACTTCTACGCCTGCGCCGTTGGCAATGGCGCCATCTGCAGCTTTTAACAAGGTGACGGTGCCATAGCTAAGAGGTTCTCCTTTTTCATCTTTGATAATACCGGTAAGCGCGTTGGTTGACTGGGCTTGGGAAAGAAGCGTAGAGAGGCAGAGGAGCGTACTTAAAAGAAAAGGAAGAAGTTTTTTCATAGGTAGGGGTAAGCTGTAAGGGTGATAAGGATTGGGTTCAGGTACTCTCAAACTTCGCGACGTTCTTACCCCATAGATGACGGCCGGATTAAGATGGTTGCTTGGGGGTTTGTTAAATTTTTAAGTTTTGGTTGGCTTCCTGCTTTGCGATGCGGAAAAAGGAGCCTTGGTGCAGGGGAAGTCAATTAGTTTGCCAAAGACATGAACGTATTGTAAGGTATTGATAAACAATTTGTTAGTAAAGGTAATAGCAAAGCAAATTGTTCTGAAACCGGACATTCATTGTTCGGTTTCAGAACAATTTTAAAATCATGCGATTACTACAGGGAGGAAATGGGAGTGGTCTATAAATTCAGGTAGAGACCTTGGAGTTCCCATCTACTTTCAAGGTGGCATAGTCGTTTTGGGCCTGTTTTTCAGAAAACAGGCCCAAAATAGAAAAGGAAGAAATTTAGGCGCTTAGTTTTCGGGGAGTCTTCTTTTCGGAGAGGCTTAATTCCGGATTTTCCAGGAGGAAATTTTGGTGGCGGGTAACAAAGCTTCCATCTTTGTCCGTAGGCAGGGATTGCGAAATTAGAACCCTGTCTCCTTTATGCCCATAGACCAACCGCTTACTAATCCACCTAAAAGCCCCCGCCAAAGCCTGCCAGGTTTCCTAAAGAAATTAGGTCTGGACGGTTTCTTATTGGCCTTATTGGCTATCATTTTGCTGGCCTATCTGTACCCAGCGTTCGGGGAGGAAGATGGACCATTGCCGTTGGCGGACATTGCCAGCTATGGGGTAGGGCTTATCTTCTTTTTCTATGGTCTGCGCTTGAGCCCGGAAAAACTAAAGGCGGGACTGAGCAGTTGGCGGCTGCACCTGGTGGTGCAACTCAGCACCTTTCTCTTGTTCCCGCTTCTGGTATGGGCCGCGAAGGCCATTTTAGGAACCCCCGACCAAGAATTACTTTGGCTGGGGGCATTGTACCTGGCAGCTTTGCCTTCTACAGTTTCTTCCTCGGTGGTCATGGTCTCTATTGCGGGAGGTAATATTCCGGCAGCTATCTTCAATGCCAGTATCTCCAGCCTTGTGGGCGTTTTCATGACACCCCTCTGGATGACCGTTTTCATGGAAACCAGCGCCGCCCATGACATGGACCTGGGAACGGTCATTGGCAAATTGATGGTGCAGGTACTATTACCGGTCACCATGGGTATTCTTCTGCACAAGCGGTTTGGTGCCTTCGCTGAAAAGCACAAAGCCCGGCTGCGGTTGCTGGACCAAGCCATTATCCTGCTGATTGTCTACACCTCTTTCTGTGAGTCTTTCGCCCGCGAAATGTTTAAAGACTATAGCTGGGGAAGTCTGTTAGTTCTAGGGATTTCCATGGTGGCCTTGTTCTTCTTGGTGCTGAGCCTGATCCATTTGGTGAGCACTTTCCTGCATTTTAACCGAGAGGACCGCATCACGGCCGTTTTCTGCGGTTCCAAAAAGTCTTTGGTGCATGGCACAGTTATGTCTAAAGTACTTTTCCCTGACGCCAACCTGGTGGGAATTGTGCTGTTGCCCCTGATGCTGTACCACGCCCTGCAATTGATTTCAGCGAGTATCCTGGCCCAGAAGATGGCTAGAAGCCAGACAGCGCTTTTGGCTGTAGAGCCCCAAGAAGAGTAAGAGTGCTTTTTTAGAAAGTAAGCTAGCTATTCTATTCGCTAGGACCTAAAGAGAAAAGCCCAACCAAAACGTTTGCGTTCAGGTTGGGCTTTTCCTGTAGAGTATACTACTAAAATCTATATAGGATTAATGGGCTAAAAGTTCATGGTAAGTTTCTTCGGCTTCCATTAAGCCGGCAGGGGTGATATTGGTCAGGCGCACATGCTTCTGCTCGTTCACCAGTACCGGGTCATATTTGGCCACCACGCGCACGTAGTTCTCAGTGAAGCCTTCCATCTGGCCATCGGTGATATCGGCTTCAAACAAAACCTTTCCTTCATAGCCAATCTGGCTTTCATAGAAGGCGCGCTTTTTCTTCTCAGAGAGTATGCGCAGCATGTCTGCCCGTCGGTTACGGTCTTTCTGCGGTACTACGCCCGGCAAGTCTACGGCCATGGTGTTGGCCCGCTCAGAGTACGGGAACACGTGCAGGTAGCTTACATTCAGGTTATTCAGGAAATTATAAGTCTCCAGGAAATCTTCTTCGGTCTCGCCCGGGAATCCCACAATCACATCTACCCCGATGCAGGCGTGGGGCATGGCGGCTTTAATCCAGTCCACACGCTGCGCATACAACTCACGCAGGTAACGGCGGCGCATGAGCTTTAATATCTTATTGCTGCCAGATTGCAAGGGCACGTGAAAGTGCGGCATAAAGCGTTGAGAGGCAGCCACGAACTGGATAATCTCTTCACTTAAAAGATTAGGCTCAATGGAAGAAATCCTAAACCGGCTTACATTCTCCACCTTGTCCAGTTCCTGTACCAGCTGGAAGAAATTTTCCTTGCGTTCGCCTTCCTGCAAGCCAAAGTCGCCGGTGTTTACGCCGGTAAGCACGATCTCCTTCACGCCCGAATTGCCAATGCTGATGGCCTCGGCCACTACTTTCTCAATGGTGTTACTTCGGCTCTTGCCGCGGGCCTGGGGAATGGTGCAGAAGGTGCAGGAATAGTCACAGCCGTCTTGTACTTTCAAAAACGTGCGGGTACGGTCCCCGAAAGAGTAGGCATTCACGAAGGTGTTGGCCTCAGAAACGGGGCTGGCATACACCTGCGGGGCTTCCTTCTTCTCAAAGGTCTCCAGAATGTCTACCAACTGGAATTTCTCGGCAGCACCCAAGACGGCGTCTACGCCAGGGATTTCAGAAATTTCCTTCGGCTTTAGCTGGGCATAGCAACCCACCACGGTAATAAAGGCGTTAGGCGAATGCTTCAGCGCTTCCTTTACCACCTTGCGGCATTTCTTATCTGCATTGTCGGTGACAGAGCAGGTATTGATGACGTAAATATCTGGGGCATCTGTGAACTCCACTTTCTCAAAACCACGCTCTGTGAAGATTCTACCCAGGGTTGAGGTCTCAGAGAAATTGAGTTTACAGCCTAATGTATAAAATGCTACCTTTTTCATAATCAAGGCACAAAGGTACGGAGAAACGGGAAATAGTTGTTAGCGGTCAGTTGTTTGTTGTCAGTTGCCTGTAAATACGTGCGTTTTAAGGTTGTTTTCAGGAAAACGCCTTCAAAACGCAAACTGAATCCATTCTTTAATACGTTTGAACAAACAAACCATCAATTCCAATTCCCCAATGTAAAGCCTGTTACAACTAGTCTGCCTTGCCATTATTTGCTTCTGGAGTTTTAAGGCCATTTTTATCAAAACAGCCTAAAACTGGCAACTAGCTTACTTTTTCAGGAAATCCCCGAAACTGATTTGCATATAGGCCTTTCCCTGCTCCACTTGTTTTTGGGTAACGGCCGGGTCTTTGTGGATGGGACGTTTGGCCACATTGTCAAAAGTGACTACGCCCTGATCGCTTACCATTCCAAATCCGTCATTGAAAACATAAAACGCAAAGTTGGTAGCCTTAGGGTCAAGTAGGTTTTTACTCCAGGCGAACTGGTAGGAGGGCAGACCCATTTGTTGAAGGAGGGTGGGCACCAGATCGGTTTGGGAGCCAATGTTGGTGATCACGGTGTCCTGCACCGCCAGGGCGCCGCCGGCTAGCAGCAACGGAATCCGGAACTTGCTGGGGGCGTCGTTCTGGTCCCGGCCCGGAAAGGGGTGGCCGTGGTCCGCCACCAATACCACCAGCGTGTTTTTCCACCAGGGCTGCTTTTCGGCGGCCGCTATGAATTTGCCCAGGGCCCAGTCTGTATAATAAAAGGAGTTCTGGAACTGGGTCACCTCATCGGTTCCCGGGAACTTGGCCGGAATGGGAATATCATAAGGCTCGTGGCTGCTAAGGGTAAAAATGGTGGTGAGGAAGGGCTGCTTGGGATTTTGGTGATCGGCTAGGACTTTGTCAAACAGGATATGGTCATGCACACCCCATTTGGAATTGTAATACTCGCTGGGGAAGTCGTTTTTCTCCAATAGCCGGTCATATTGGCCATTGATAAGGTAAGACTTAATGTTGGCAAAGGCCAGTTCACCTCCATAGTAATAGCTGGTCTGGTAGCCTTGTTTCTTCAGTTCAGCCGCCAATTGAGGCAGACGCTCCGTTTTCTTGGGGGTTTTGATAATAGAGGTAGTTGTCTGCACCGGATAGCCGCTGAGTAAAGCCACCATGCCTTTTTCGCTTCGGTCACCGGAGGCATAGATATTCTGGAAAAGCACTCCTTTCTTAGCCAGGGCATCAAAATTTGGGGTCACCCCTGGAGTTCCCCCCAAACTGCCTACCAACTTGGCCGTGTAACTCTCCAGAATGATGAACAGAATATTGGGTCTTTTCACTCTTAATAAAGAAGGCACCGAGTCGCTTTTGGGTTGGTATAGTTCCTGGACCAGCGCCTGGGCCTGCGCATCTGGCAGGAAGAGATAAGGGTTTTTGGTGTTGTGGTTCTTCTTGAGCACCGAATGCATCACATTCCAGGGTACATTCACCCCGGCGTGGTTAGCGAAAATCTTGTGCGAAAAGTAAACGTCACTCTGGTTCAACGGAATCTGCTGCCAACCTCCTCTGATTGGTAAAACCAAAAGCGCCAGCAAAAACAGGCTTAAGAGCAGCTCCGCGGTAAGGTGCTTGCGTTTTATCTTCTCGGCTGGTTTCCATTTGCTTTTGATTAACCGAAAACCCAGTACCCCGGCGGCCAGCAAAGCCAGAAACAGTAAAGCCAACAACCATACGGGAGCCGAGGCCGTGGAAGCCAGCATCTCTGCCGGGGTGTTTAGGTATTGAAGTGGGGTGGAGTCCAATCTGAAGCCCCAGGCAGAATATAATTCCAGATCTCCGGTGACCAGTAAAGCGATGATCACCAGCAAAACATAGGTGTAGCCAGAAATAACCTTTAAAAAGAAGGGCTTCCGGAAGGCCGTCTCATTCAGGAACAACAGAAAAGGGAGGACACTTAGGTAGGCGGCAAACGAAAGGTCCATGCGTAGGCCATACCAGAAAACCTGAATAATCTCTTCAAAGGTTAAACTAGCCGCCTTTTCATGCTGGTATAGTAGAAAAAATGCCCGGCACAGGATAAAAAACAGCGTCCAGAACAGAAAGTAGCTGCAAGATCTTATAAGTATTCTTTTCACGGGGCAAATATACCGCAAAAGCCAAATCACCTACAAAAAGCGTGGTTTCTTGAAAGACCCTTAAAAAAGAGGGGGTTTTACAGGATAACAAGTGTTAGGTTTGAAAAATACCCTTTAAATTGAATGGGTATTTTAAGATATTGCCATAATATTTTGAAAAATGCCCTAAAAAAATGGGGTGGTGTTCTTGCATGTGGTAATTCTTGTAGTACATTTGGGCACTGATTATTTAAATCCTGAAAATTAATGGCCATTCTTCGTTTTAAGGCATTAGAGTTGGTAAGCCAACGGTCGCCAGTAGAGGTGAAGCAACCCTCAGACAAAATCTCTGATTATTACGGCAAAAACGTATTTGGCCTGGAAGCCATGCGGGCCACCCTAGCCGGAGACTATTTCAAGCGTTTACAATTTGCAGTTAAGAACGGGACTAAAGTGGACCGTAGCCTGGCAGACGCGGTGGCTGGAGCCATGAAAACCTGGGCCCTAAGCCTGGGAGCTACCCATTACACCCACTGGTTTCAGCCGTTAACCGGCGAAACAGCAGAAAAGCACGATTCTTTCTTTGACCTGAGCTCAGATGGCCGCGCCATTGAAAGCTTCAAAGGCAGCGCCCTGGTGCAGCAAGAGCCAGATGCCTCTTCTTTTCCTAACGGCGGCATCCGGAACACCTTTGAGGCCCGTGGCTATACCGCCTGGGACCCTACTTCTCCAGCCTTTATCATTGAGAACGCCGGCGCTAAGACTCTGTGCGTGCCTACCATTTTCGTTTCCTATACCGGCGAGGCCCTTGATTACAAAGCCCCGCTGTTGAAAAGCCTGGACCTGTTAGAGAAAGCCGCGCTAGACGTGTGCCAGTATTTTGACAAGGATGTGACCAAGGTAACTACCACCCTGGGCATTGAGCAGGAGTATTTCCTGGTAGACCGCGCCCTATATGACGCCCGCCCAGACCTGGTGATGACCGGCAGAACTGTCTTCGGTCATGAGCCGGCCAAAGGCCAGCAGTTGGAAGACCATTACTTTGGTGCTATACCGTCCAGAGTACATGCCTTCATGATTGACTTTGAGGCCGAGTCGCATAAGCTGGGTATTCCTTTGCGTACCCGCCACAATGAGGTGGCCCCAAACCAGTTTGAGTGCGCTCCTACCTTTGAGGATGCCAACCTGGCCATTGACCATAACCAGCTGTTAATGGACGTGTTAGACCGCGTAGCAGAGAAGCATCACTTTAAGGTGCTCTTGCACGAGAAACCTTTCAAAGGCGTGAACGGCAGCGGTAAGCACAACAACTGGGCCTTGAGCACAGATACCGGCGTGAACCTTCTTGCCCCGGGCCGCCGGCCAAAAGAGAACCTTCAGTTCCTTACCTTCTTTATTACCACCGTGAAAGCGGTGCATCGCTACGCCGATCTGCTGCGCGCCAGTATTGCCTCTGCGAGCAATGATCACCGCCTGGGTGCCAACGAGGCGCCACCAGCCATCATGTCTGTGTTTGTGGGCAAGAAACTGACCGAGGTGCTGGATGAGTTGGAGCGTACCGCCAAACTTCCCTTGGACAAAGGCGACAACGTATACCTGAAACTGGGCATTGACAAGATCCCTGAGATCCTGTTGGACAACACAGACCGCAACCGTACCTCGCCGTTCGCCTTCACGGGCAACAAGTTTGAGTTCCGGGCGGTAGGTTCCTCTGCGAACAGCTCTAATTCCATGACCACGCTTAACACTATTGTGGCTGATCAACTCATTGATTTCAGAAACAGCGTGGAAGAGATGATGGCCAAGGGCAAGAAAAAAGAAGTAGCCATTATTGATGTATTGCGCGACTACGTGATCTCCTCTAAGGTGATCCGATTTGAAGGCAACGGTTATTCCAAAGAGTGGGAAGACGAAGCAGAGCGACGCGGCCTTAGCAACATCCGCAAGACCCCGCAAGCCCTGGACAAATTGGTAGACCAAACCGCTACCGAGGTGTTTACCAAGCACAACATTTTCAGTACCCGTGAACTGCATGCCCGGCATGACATCCTGCTGGAAGATTACATCAAAAGGGTGCAGATTGAAGCCCGCGTAATGGGTGACCTGGCCATGAACCATATCATTCCTACGGCGGTGGCTTACCAAACCAAATTGGTGGAAAACATCAAAGGCCTGCGCGAGATTGGTTTGGAAGACGATGAGTTCACCAAAACCACCCTTGATACCATCAAGAATATCTCCCGCCACCTAGCTATCATCAAAACCAATGTTGATGCCATGGTGAGCAAGCGTAAAGTGGCCAACAAACTGGAAGAAACCCGGGAGAAGGCCATCATGTACACAGATGAGGTGCTTACCTTCTTTGATGTGATCCGGCGCAGTGTAGACAAGTTGGAGCTGATTGTAGATGATGAGCAGTGGCCACTGGTGAAATACCGGGAAATGATGTTCAGACATTAATCCTTGCCACTTACCTTATAAAGAGAAGCCCCTGCCATGGCAGGGGCTTCTCTTTTATACAGTTTTCTGTTTTAAGCCTGTTTTTTGGAAAAGTGCCTTAAAACAGAAGCTTACTTTTTAAGAAGAACACTTTATTTAAAGAAACAAAGGCGATTCATTGGCTGGGTCCACCTTTTTGGGGTAAAGTTTCTTGCCGGCGTCTTTGATTTTGGTTTTAATATCCTCGGTAGTAGGAATTCGCTCCCGCCATTCCTGTTCCTGCCACCAGGCTTGTATCTTAGGGTTCTCCCTTGCCAGGTTATAAACTCTTTTCAGGACGAACGGTAGGAGTAAGGAAACAACTGAAGAGGCCATGGCGCCCCTAATGCCCAGGTGCAGCATTAGTTTCACCAGAAGCATCCCTTTAAGACGGTCTAAAAGTAACTGGGTTCCTTTCTCCTTCACCTGGCCCTTGAGTACCTGCACCGCCTGTTGGGCATTGCCGCTTTCCATTTCTTTCTGTAGCCAAAGCTCTACCGTCTCACGGGCAATCTTCACTGCCTGGGGTATCTGCGTGACCGTTAAACCCGCCTTGTGCAGCAAATTGGCCGCGTAAACGTGACTTCGTTGGAGAAAGGGAAGGGGCATGCCTAAAGAATGGATGGTTTCTATGGGCTACGTAATTGCAGGTTATTAGTTAAGACGATGATGCTAGAACTTCCGGGTTTATTAGGCGTAACGGAAAGGCAACGAACAGGTAACGGAGATTTTTATGCAGTTTGACTTTCCAGCTTTTAAGAAACGGTTTGAGCATGAGCAATTGATGCACGGCAATGTGGCGCTTCTGGTCCAGAATGAGATTAGGAGGGCAGAGGGGGTGAAAGCTGGGCTGTCAGAAGAAAATTCCCATGCCAGCCCCTTTGTGTCTGAAGCCATTAACCGTATTGACACCTACGTTTTCCAGTTGCAAGAACTGGCCCGGCAGGTTAATCCCCAGGAGTTAGACCTGGACCAGCAGACGAACCTGAAAGACCATAAGGTGCGGGACCGTATCGCTGACCGCCTGGACAGATTAAAGGAGCAAGGAGAAGCCAATGCCTCTACTGAAGATCCTATGCTAAGAAAGGGTCCTGAGGAAGAGTAATAGGTTGTTTTGACTTTGCGAAGCGCAAGCAGGAATAACTGTTTTAAGCCTGTTTTTTCGAAAAACAGGCTTAAAACAGCCCATGATCAGGCAAACGCGTTGTTTTCTGAGGATTTACCATGCCAAGAGGAGCCCATGTTCCTGAACCTGGTTTTGAGGAATTCCCGGGAGGGCAGGTGTTTCCGAAGGTCCATGTTCTCCCACCACATTTTAAACTGCGGATTTTTCTGCATGAGTTCTACCATCCTTTTGAGGATGAAGGGCAGAAGCACGGTGGCAGTTTGGGAGGCGAGGTCATAGTCCAGTTGCAGGCGCACAATGTACTTGGCCACTACCAGATCCTTCAATTCATCAAACAGCAATTGAGAATCCTTTTCCAGGCAATCGCCTTTTACCATCTGGAAAATAAGCGGCAGGTTGCCCTGCTCCATTTCCTGGTGCAGCCAATTCTCGGCGGTTTCGCGGGTGAGTTGAATAGTGGCGGCAATGGGTAATTGGCTCAATCCTGCTTTCCGGAGCAAAGCAGCTGCCTGACGTTGGCTTTGGGATAAAAACAGTATTGACATAGCAGTTATGGTTAGTACAGGTAGTACGCGGCCCACCTGACCGGTGTTGTATGGTTTGGTTAAAAAGAGTTGGCCAAAGAGGCTGTTTGGCCTGATTTTAGAATCCTGGACTTTCAAATCAGTGCCAGGCCAGCTACATCCTTCTTCTCTTTTGCAAAGCCATGATGCGCCCATCCTTCGTGATTTACTTCCTCTGCCTGACCAAGGCAGCAGGACTGGGAAAAAGGTAGTACTTTTGCGTCTACTGGCCTGAACAATCTGGAAGGACCTGTGGTTATTTAAGAATGGAAAGAACAATTCCCATGAACCTTGAAACTTGCTCCCTGGGTGGTCTGTATTGCCCCAGCTTAACTGATTATACGCGAAGGGTTACCCGTGAGGTCCGTATTGGAGACCTGGCCATGGGCGGTGACAATCCTATACGGGTCCAGTCCATGACCACCGTAGACACCATGGATACCCTGGGTTCAGTGGAGCAGGTGATTAGAATGGTAGAGGCCGGGTGCGAGTACGTGCGCATTACCGCCCCCAGCGTGAAAGAGGCCGAGAACCTGGGTGTGATCAAACAAGAACTCCGCGCCCGAGGCTACACCGTGCCCCTCATCGCTGATATCCATTTCACTCCTAACGCTGCTGAACTAGCTGCTCGTCTGGTGGAGAAAGTGCGCGTGAACCCGGGTAACTACGCTGATAAGAAGAAATTCCAGACCATAGATTACACAGACGCCACTTACCAGGCCGAGCTGGACCGCATACGCGAGCGCTTTACTCCACTTGTGAACATCTGCAAGGAGTACGGCACCGCTATGCGCATTGGCACCAACCACGGTTCTTTGTCTGACCGCATCCTGAGCCGCTACGGAGATACGCCGCTGGGTATGGTGGAGAGTGCGCTTGAGTTCCTGCGCATTTGCGAAGACCTGAACTACTATGACGTAGTGCTTTCTATGAAGGCCAGCAATACCCAGGTCATGGTCCAGGCCTATCGCCTCCTGGTGCAGAAGCTGGAGGAAGAAGGATTGCAACCGTATCCTTTACATTTGGGCGTGACCGAAGCCGGCGAAGGTGAGGACGGACGCGTGAAATCTGCCGTGGGCATAGGCACTCTGCTGGAAGACGGCCTGGGTGATACCGTGCGGGTTTCCCTCACCGAGGCCCCCGAGCTGGAGGCCCCCGTGGCCAAAATGCTTATTGACCGGTACGCCACCCGCGCCGGCCATACGCCCATCAAGCCCATCTGCCAGCTTCCATACAACCCTTTCCAGTACCACCGTCGCGAAGCCCGTGAGGTGTTGAACCTTGGCGGGCATAACGTGCCCCGCGTGGTAGCCGACCTGAGCCGCCTGGAGGAAATCACCTTTGAAGACCTTCGGCCGATAGGCCACATCTATTCGCCGTCTTTGGACAAGTTCCACATGAGCGACCAGGGCGCGGATTATGTGTATACCGGCAGCACGCCCATTCTCTTTATGCTACCCAACGGCCTGAAGGAAATCTTGGACTACACCGCCTGGCTGGAAGCAGAGCACCGCGAGGACCGCTTCCCGCTCTATACCGCCGCGCAGTTTGAGACCGCCAATACCTGGCATGCGCAGCTCAATTTTGTGCAGGTGTCTCTGGGCCAGCTGACCACGGATTTTATTGAGACCCTGCACAACCGCCCGGACGTGGTGTTGATTTTGGAAACTGAAAACGAGGCCGCCATGCCCGAGCAGCGCAAGGCGTTCATTCGGCTTATGAACCAGCACCAACCCGTGCCGGTCATCATCAAGCGTTCCTATGAAGACCTCACCGATGAGCAGGTGCAGCTCTACGCCGCTACCGACGTGGGCGGGCTTTTGATTGACGGCCTGGGAGACGGGGTCATGCTCAGCACCCAGGACCTGAGTTACCGCTCCCAAGAGGAGTGGGGCTATACCCTGGACGGGCTGAACAAACTGGGCTTCGGGATATTGCAGGCCGCCCGCACGCGCATGAGCAAAACCGAGTACATCAGTTGCCCCAGCTGCGGCCGCACCCTGTTTGACCTGCAAGAGACCACCGCCATGATCAGAAAGCGCACCGATCACCTCAAAGGCGTGAAGATTGGCATCATGGGCTGCATTGTGAACGGCCCCGGTGAGATGGCCGACGCCGATTACGGTTACGTGGGCGTGGGCAAAGGCAAGATAGCCCTGTACCGCGGCCAACAGGTGATCAAGAAATCGGTGCCCGAGGAACGCGCCGTGGATGAACTGATAGAATTGATCAGGGAAGACGGCAACTGGCTGGAGCCGGTAGGGGTGCAGGAGTAAAGATTATTTTGTACCTTCCTTAAATCATTCCTGTCCGCCAGGTGTTTTCAAAGCAAAAGACGCATATTTCACGCAAGATATCATTCTATGAAAGGCTTATTTGATTTCTCAGAAGTGGCCATGTACTTCTTCCGGAAGAAAGACCCTAACCGCAAAACCAACTTCAACCTGCGCACCATGCACACCATAAACAAGGTGTCTATGCTCATGTTCCTGGTAGGTTTTATTTACCTGGTCTACAAATGGATAACGAATTAACCAGACGTTCTTTAGATCTAAAAGAGCCACCAGTCCTTCTTGGGCTGGTGGCTCTTTTTCTTTACCTTGGGTGCTATGAACATTGAAGAATTCAGAGAGTACTGCCTGGCCAAGCCGCACGTAGCGGAAACCCTACCCTTTGACCAGGATACGTTGGTTTACAAGGTGGCGGGCAAAATGTTCGCCCTTTGCAGCATGTCTGACTACGCGGCCGGCCTGGCCCTGAAATGTGACCCCGAGTGGGCGATGGAGCTCAGGGAGCAATACCCGGCCATTCAGCCTGGCTATCACATGAACAAGAAGCACTGGAACACGGTGCTGCCCGAGGCATTTCTGCCCCCTGGGCTATTGACTCAGTTAATTGATCATTCCTATGATTTGGTAGTTAAGGGCCTGCCTAAAAAGGTAAGGGAGGAGTTGGGTTTATAAGTGATTAACATCTTTAGCCTTTTTACAGAAATATGCCAAAAGGAACTACAGGTACTAATGGCTTTAACTTGGGGGTAATTTTTTAAATTAATAAAGTATGGAAAGTGCGTCAAGTTGGTATCATTCAGAAAAGTCCTTTTTCTAGCCATCTAAAAGCCATTCCAACATGAAAAGTAAGCCAACTATTACCTTAGCTTTTGCCTGCCCTCAGGATTGGAATAGTATGAGTGATTGCGCTGGCGGTAGATTTTGCCCAACCTGCCAGAAAACAGTATTTGACTTAACCCAAAAAAATGAATTTGAGATCAGGCAGCTTCAAAAGCAGCAAGGACAGATATGTGGTCTCTTTTATACAAATAATGTGGTGGTAAGTGCCTCCTCATTTAATTGTGATTATTGGCTTAGGAGGGTAATGGCTAGTGTTTTCTTAGGCTTAGGTCTTACAACTTTATCTGGACCAGTCCAGGCGCAGAGCAATCCTAAAAAAACAGAAATGGAGGAAAGACTGTCCTCTAACTTTACCCTAGGCGTGGTAATGGAAGTGATGCCAGAATACAAATATGGTGGTCAGAAAGGGCTTCAAAAATTCTTACAGCAAAATATTCGCAATCCCGAAAAAATTGATGGAAGGCTTGTCGTGTCATTTGTAATAGATACAACAGGAAAGCCTGCAGATATCCAAATACTTAAAGGCCTGTCTAAAAATGCCGATCAAGAGGCAAAACGGGTAGTTAACTTGTTGGAGTTTAAGCCCGGGATGCAGGCAGGTAGGAAAGTGCCTGTACAATATACTTTGCCTATCCAATTTGGAGAAATCACTCCTTTTAAGGAAAAGCTTTAATTACATTTATAAAAAAGGAAGGCTGCTAATTTTAGCGCCTGTCTTTTTCGTGGCCGTTGTTGGTGTACTCACCAACAACCTCTCTCAAGCTGAAAGCCGTAAAAGCCTTTTAAGGTAAAGCCCCGAGAAAGGATATCTCGCCCGATAAAGGCCAACTAATCCCTGGCTAGGGTTTAAATAAAATCTACCCTTGTTTGGTCAATTACTGACAAAGCCCCTGTGCTTACGGGATTCCTTTCTCTTAGCTGAATACAGCCCGGTAAGCAAAAGGCCCAGGCCGATGGTTGTTAAGGCCGTGGTGAAGCCCGCCTCATAGTTGTAGTGCCACTCCACCCGCCAGTTTTTCTTGGAATCCAGGTTGTGGTACATCTCCTTTGATATTTCCTCCTTGGTGGTTAGGTGGACATATCGGTTAAGGTTAAAGAAATAGCCAGCGCCCACGGCCACCAGCAAGGCAATACCCAGGATGATATTATATCTATTTCTCATAGAATAAAGATAAGAATATTCTGGCGCGGGAGAAAGGTAATAGGGTAAGAACCAGCAAAATAAAGAGGCCGGGCTTTTGGGCCCGGCCTCCTGCATAAAAGCTGTTTTGGGCCTGTTTTCCAGAAAACAGGCCCAAAACGCTATACTACCACGTTCACGATTTTACCGGGTACCACAATCACCTTTTTCACGGGTTTGCCTTCCAGCAATTTCTGAACCTGCTCAGAGGCCAGCACCTCTTTCTCAACTTCTTCTTTAGAGGCCTTCAAATCAAAGGTAAGCTTGGTTTTCACCTTACCGTTCACCGAGATAGGGTAGTCAAAAGTACTCTCGGTGAGGAACTCCTCCTTCCATTGGGGGAAGGCGGCATAGGTAATGCTTTCCTTATGGCCAAGACGGCTCCAGAGTTCCTCGGCTATGTGCGGGGCATACGGGGCCAGGGTAATGGTCAAGGGCTCCAGGATAGCACGTTTCTTCGTTTTCAAGGCGCTCAACTCGTTCACGCAGATCATGAACTGGCTCACACTGGTCCCGAAGGAGAAACGCTCAATGTCTTCCTCCACTTTCTTGATGGTTTTGTGCAGGGCCTTCAACTCTGCCGGGGTGGGTGCCTCCTCGGTCACGGCCCAGTTGCCTTGCTCATCTGAGAACAGCTTCCAGAAGCGGCGTAGGAACTTGTAGACGCCGTCCATGCCATTGGTGTTCCAGGGCTTGAACTGCTCCAAGGGCCCCAGGAACATCTCGTACATGCGCAGGGTATCGGCGCCGTATTCCTCCACCAATACATCGGGGTTCACCACGTTGTGCTTGGATTTGGACATCTTCTCCACTTCCACGCCCACCACGTATTTGCCGTCTTCCAACAGGAAGTTTGCCTCCGCGAAGTCTGGGCGCCAGGCCTTGAACTTCTCCAGGTCCAGCACGTCATTCTCCACAATGTTCACGTCTACGTGCAACGCCGTTACGTCATGGTCATTTTTGAGCCCATGGGACACAAACGTGTTGGTGTCTTTGATGCGGTACACAAAGTTAGACCGGCCCTGGATCATGCCTTGGTTGATGAGCTTTTTGAATGGCTCCTCCTGGTTCACCAGACCCAGGTCAAAGAGGAACTTGTTCCAGAAGCGGGAGTAGAGCAAGTGGCCCGTAGCGTGCTCTGAGCCACCAATATATAAGTCTACGTTCTGCCAGTAATCAATGGCTTCTCTACTGGCAAAGGCGTCTTCATTCTTAGGGTCCATGTAGCGGTACCAGTACCAGCTGGAGCCGGCCCAACCGGGCATGGTGCTCAGCTCATACTCAAACTCGCCACGGTATTTCCAGCCTTGCGCGCGGCCCAACGGCGGCTCGCCGGTCTCGGTGGGCAGGTACGCGTCAACCTCCGGCAGCACCAGCGGCAACTCGCTTTCCTCCAGCAACGCCGGGATGTCGTCTTTGTAGAATACCGGCACGGGCTCGCCCCAGTAGCGCTGCCGCCCGAACACGGCGTCGCGCATGCGGTAATTGATGCGGGCCTTGCCCACGCCCAGTTCCTCTGCGCGTTTGATGCCGGCCTTGATGGCGTCTTTCACCTCCAGCCCGTTCAGGAAATCAGAGTTGATGATTTTTCCCTCTTTAGCGGAGAAGGCTTCCTTGCTCAGGTCTCCGCCGGCCACTACTTCCGGGATAGGCAGGTTGAATTTCTTGGCGAAGGCGTAGTCGCGGGTGTCGTGGCCCGGTACGGCCATCACGGCCCCGGTACCGTAGCCGGCCAGCACGTAATCGGCAATCCAGACCGGGATTCTCTCCCCGGAAATGGGGTTAATAGCGTAGGCGCCAGTGAAGGTACCCGTCACACTTTTCACGTCAGACATGCGGTCGCGCTCCGAGCGATTCTTGGCCCAGGCCACGTATTCCTCTACTTCCTTGCGTTGCCCGGAAGAAGTAATCTCAGCCACAATCTCATGCTCTGGCGCCAACACCACAAAGCTGGCCCCGAAAATGGTGTCAATGCGGGTGGTGAAGACGGTGATGTGCTTGTGCTCGTGGCCCTCCAGTTGGAAGCGAAGTTCCGCGCCCACCGATTTCCCGATCCAGTTGCGCTGCATCTCCTTTACCGGCTCGGGCCAGTCAATGGTCTCCAGGCCCTGGAGCAGTCTTTCGGCGTACGCCGTGATGCGCATCATCCATTGCTTCATGAGCTTTCGCTCCACGGGATAGCCGCCGCGCTCCGAAACGCCTTCCTTTACCTCGTCGTTGGCCAGCACTGTCCCCAATTGCGGGCACCAGTTCACCACCGCTTCAGACAGGAAAGTCAATCTATATTTTAGCAACAGGTCCTGCTGCTCTTTTTCGTTCAGGCGGGCCCAGGCATCGGCGGTCACGTGCGGGGTGTCCTCGTCGCAGGCGGCATTCACCTTGGTGTTGCCGCGCATTGCAAATTCAGCAACCAAGCTTTCAATAGGCTCTGCTTTGTCCGTGTCATTGTTGTACCAGCTGTTGAAGAGCTGCATGAAGATCCACTGGGTCCATTTGTAGTAGTCTGGGTCTGAGGTGCGCACCTCGCGGTCCCAGTCAAAGGAAAAGCCCAGGTTGTTGAGCTGCTCAATGTAGCGCTCAATGTTCTGCTTGGTGGTAATAGCAGGGTGCTGCCCTGTCTGGATGGCGTACTGCTCGGCGGGCAAGCCGAAGGAGTCGAAGCCCATGGGGTGTAGCACGTTAAACCCTTTCAGGCGCTTATACCGGCTCACGATGTCTGAGGCGATGTATCCGAGCGGATGGCCTACGTGCAGACCCGCCCCCGACGGGTAGGGGAACATATCCAGGGAGTAGAACTTGGGTTTGCTGTGGTCTATCTCGGTCTTGAAGGTTTTGTTCTCGCTCCAGAAGCGCTGCCACTTCTGCTCAATGGATCGGTAGTCGTACTCAGACATGGTGTGGTATGGTTGTAGGCGATAACCGCCCGGTTAGTACAGTGGTTTTGTTGCCGGTAGGGCTAGTTGCAAAAGTAAGGAATTTCTCTTTAGGCTTTTTAACGTTGTGGTAAAGGGGGAAAGAGAGTTAAATAAGAGAGGTGGAACTTGCTTTGGTGCACGCGTTTCCGCCTGCTGCTGGCGTGGTGTCCTCTGTCGCCTAAAGTCCTTATGCTTTGAAGTTTCATTTGTTCCCTCCGAGCGCTCACGGCCGCGGGGCCCCGTCTTTCCCCCTCGCACTGCCCTTGCGGCCGGGTTGCAGTTTTCTCTTAGTTTAGCCCCTGCAGGGCCACAAGCGAGGCGCTCGAAGTAAAGACTGGAATTGAGGGAATGCGTGGTGAAAGGGGAGGGTGCTTTAGGCACGTTTTTCCAAAAACAGGCCCAAACCGCAATAACCCTTTACTACGCGCAAACTCCCCCCTTTGAGGGGGGCGAAGGGTGGTGTTTACACCAATAGGTCTTCCCTGGTTCAAGTTTCCAACTTGGACCCACCATTCGGGAAGTTTCCAACTTCCCTGAGGTCCTGGCCTCACTCCGCGCATATCGTCCCCCTTTGAAGGGGGTAGGGGGATGACGCACTTTTGCGGATCAAACCCATTTCCAGCCCGTTTCCCGCAAAACAGGGCCAAACCAGAATCTCCGAACTACACTTAACGTAACCCCGCCAAAGGATCCACGCCATTCCAGGTGCCTTCACTATAAAGTGGTAAAAATCGGGCGAACATTTCTTCAGAATACCAGCCTTGGGAACGGGTGCGTTTGATGACTTCGCGATGGGAAGCTTGGCGGTAGGCATAGGCTTTCATGCTGGCCTCATCCTGCCATAGGCTGAAGGTGGCCTGCCGAACAAGGGGAGCTTCGCCTAACCCGATGGAAGCCAGGAGGCCTTCGGCGTGGTCCAGGCCGGCGCTGGCAGCGGGTACGTTTTTCCAGAAATCATAGGCTTTGGTGAGCCGAATGGAGGCGCGGGTAAGCACGGCTATGGGGCCGGTAGTAGGAGCAGCGTTGGTTTCTGTGGTGAAGGGGTTTTGCCCGCTCCATAGTCCGTGGGCTTGCAGAGGTTGTAGATGAAGGGTGTATTGTTCAAAGGTGTGCTGCCGGTATTCGTCCAGCAGGGGGTGGCTTTGGAAGAAAGCCTGGGCAGCTTCTGGGCTTTCCCAAGTGGCCATGAGGCCGTAGCGGTGCCAGTTGGGTTTCAGGCTGAAGCCTCGGCCCTGGCCGCTGCCCAGGAGCTTGAAGAATTTGAGGCCGTCTACTTTCTGCAAAGGTCTAACCGATGTGCCCATTTGTGCCAGGCCCCACCTAACGTGGCCAGGTTTTATGCCGAATAAAGAGAGGGTGGTATGCGCCGGGGCGACAGGTGTTTGGTACTTCACTGAAAGAAGGGTGTTTTAGCAGTGTTTTCTTAAAAGTAGCCAAAAAACGGAATGGGTGAAAATGGCTGCTTTGGCAAAAAAAGAGGGAGCCTAAACTCCCTCTTTCTGTTTTTACAAGTTGATCTTTTTATTGTCACCGGGGTGGGCTGGCTCGCCGGTAAGGGCCGCCTTCACCATGCCGTACAAATGCACCACCGCGCTGTTGGGCGAATCCCAGTACTCGGCCTGGTCAATGCTTACTTTCAGGATACCGATGTTGGGATCTTCCTTGCCTTCCGGGAACCAGGCTTTCATGGCGGGGTTCCAAAGCTCATCTATTTTTTGCTGATCGCGGTACACTTTTGCGCGGCCAGATACTGACACATACAGGTTATCACTTGGTTTGGAATAGCTTAAGTTCACGTGGCTATCATTTTGGATCTCATCGGTTTTATGGGACTGGTAGCCAGTAAAGAACCAGATAATTCCGTCCTGATCTACCTGCATGTGGCGCATGGGGCGCGACCGGATAGTGCCATCCGGCTCCACGGTGCTGAGCATAGCGGTGTCAATGTCCTTGATTTTTTCTATAAAGGCGTTCAAATCGCCGGAGGTATTTTTCTGATTGTTTTCCATAGTTTTTAATGTGGTATTTGCCTTGAAAAAGATACGGGCAGGGTGGGGGAAAGTTCCTTTTCTGCCGTATACCTACCTCCTTAACCAGATTGCGTACATTTGGTTTTAAGTTTCTGCCCCATGAATTACTTAGCCCATTTATTTCTGTCTGGCAACGACGCTGACCTTCGGCTGGGGAATTTTATAGCAGATAGCGTACGGGGTGCCCAAATTCTGCTTTACCCCGAACGGGTGCAGCAAGGGATCAAACTTCATCGTCTTATTGATGCGTTCACTGATGTGCACCCGGTAGTGACAGAAACCAAAACCCGGCTTCGGCCTACCTTCAGAAAGTACGCCGGCGTGGTGGCAGATGTGTATTATGACCATTTTCTGGCCAGAGGTTTCTCTTCGTTCAGTGCCCAACCTTTGGAGGCTTTTGCCGCCCATTCTTACGCGCAAATCCAAAGTTACCCAGGGCTCCTACCGGAGCGGGTTCACCATTTCTTTCCGTACATGGTCAAGCATAATTGGCTGGTTTCCTACGCCCAGGTAGAAGGAATATCAAGGGCCCTCAAAGGTTTGAGTACCCGCACCACTTTTGACTCTGGCATGGAACACGCCGGACAGGAGCTTTTGCTACATTATGATTTCTACCAAGCGGAGTTTGACCGGTTCTTCCCGGAATTACAGGCCTATGTGGAAGAGCAAATTCTGTTAATTAAGAATTAGGAATCCGATTTTGATAGGGAAGTGTAAAGGGAATTCTTGGCTTGTTCTCCTTCCTTAAAAGGCTATAACGTGGGATAAGTTAAGCAGGCATTTAAATTCTGCATTAACTATAATGCTGTTTTAAGCCTGTTTTTGTAAAAATAGGCCTAAAACAGAGAAGCCATTCCCAAAGAGGAATGGCTTCTCTGTTTAATTTTATAAAAAGTTAAGAATTAGAAAGTAGGTCTGGTCATTACCAATCCTAATTCTTAATTCTCAATTCCTAATTAATGGTGGTGTCCGCCTTCGCCGTGGACGTGACCATGGGCAATTTCTTCTTGGGTAGCTTCGCGCACGCTAACAATCTTGCCTTCAAAGTGCATGTCCATACCGGCTAGTGGGTGGTTGAAGTCCATTAAAACGTGGTCTGGCTCAACGCCTACAATGCGGCCCTGCATGTGGTTGCCTTCGTTGTCAGACATAGGAATGTAATTGCCTACCTGCACCATTTCCTCGTCAATTTTGCCGTCTACCTCAAACACGTTTTTAGGTACCGGTACAATGGCAGACTCATCTAAATCGCCGTAACCGTCTTCTGCAGAAACGGTGAATTTAAAGGCTTCGCCTGCTGATTTGCCTTCCAGTTCTTCTTCAAATTTTTCAGGGAGGCCGCTCACACCAAACAAAAAGACCATTGGGTTTTCTTCGTCAGCGGTCTCTACCAGGGTTGCTTCGCCTTCTTCGTCGGTAACGCGTAGCTCGTAGGTGAGCGACACTACTTTGTTCTCTTCGATTTTCATTTGGTGTGTGTTTATGTGGTTGATAGGATGTAAAGGTAGTTATTCAAAAATAAGATTTATGTTCTCCGCTAAAAGTCTTCACTTTTTAAAGGCGTTACCTTAGCAAAAACCATGTTGCTTCTAACGCAGGAGCCTTGGCAAAAGATTTATTCAGGGTCCGTGGAGATGAGCTCCCAGGCGCTGCGGTAAGCGCCAATGCGCTCTGCGTACGCCAGGAATTCCTGGTAAAAGGGGTGAGAGCCCAACGTGGCACTATCGCCTACAATTACCATCTTTTTCTTGGCCCGGGTCATGGCTACATTCATGCGTCTGATATCCGCTAAAAAGCCAATCTCGCCTTCGGGGTTGCTGCGCACCATGCTTATGTAAATGATGTCCCGTTCCTGCCCCTGGAAAGAATCTACCGTTCCCACTGACAGTTGCCGGCGCGTTAGCAATTGCGAAAGTTTTGGCTGATGCTCTACCTGGTCTTTCAGATAATTGATCTGGGCGCGGTACGGCGAGATAATGCCAATGCGCAACGGGGCGGCGTCTTCCCCGGCAGGGTCAGAGCCCGGTTCATAGGGCATAAGCAGGTTCACCAGGTGTTTTAGCAGAATATCGGCTTCTTCTGGGTTGGCGGTGCTGCTGCCTTCGCCTATGGTCTGGTCATTGAAGCCACAGCCGGCGGTGTCAATGAACTCCACAATCAGCCCCGGGTCAAAAGCCGGATGGATGTCTTGCAACGTATGCGATTCTACACTTTCATGGGCTATTAAATTACTGCCGTAGAACTGGCTGTTAGAAAAGCCCATGATGTGCTGGTGCATGCGGTACTGGGTATTGAGCATGACGGCCACCTCGGGCTGACGCTCAATGCATTTCTCAAACAAGGTGCGGGCCAGTCCGCCGCGCTCCGCTGCCAAAGATTTGACCGTAGGCGGTAATTGGTGATGGTCGCCGGCCAGCACTACGCGGTTAGCGCGGGTAATAGGAATCCAGCAGGCGGGCTCCAGGGCCTGGGCGGCCTCATCTATAAAGACGGTGTCATATTGCAGGTGCCGGATCATGCGGTTAGCCGAGCCTACCAGCGTACAGGTGATGACCTGCACGTGATCCAGAAGGTCATCGGTGATATACTGCTCAATGTCATCTGCCTGCTCCAGCATGCGCTTGCTTTCTTCTTTCATGCGGCGGCGCTGCTCACGTTCTTCGTGGCCAAAGCTGCGCTTGAACTGAAAGGCCATAGAACGATATTCCTCCGCAGACTTGCGCAGTTTCTTCAATTGACGATAGTCGCGGTGGTGCATGACCTGTGAATCCAGAGTATGCTCCAGCAGCACCTCAGAAACCCTGGATGGATTGCCTATTCTGATTACGTTCACGCCCTGCTCGGCCAGTTTCTCGGTTAGTAGATCCACGGCGGTATTGCTGGGCGCGGTCACCAACAGGCGGCGCTCACCGGCTTCCAGGGTTTGGAGAATGGCCTGCACCAGCGTGGTGGTTTTGCCGGTGCCCGGAGGCCCGTGAATGATGGCCACGTCTTTGGCCTGCATGATGTTGGCTACCGCCGCATTTTGCGAGTCATTAAGAAAAGGAACAGGAGTGTATGGCTTTTCGCGGCGGAAGATGGCCGGTTCAGCGCCTAAGATGATATCGCGGAGCTGGGCCAGGCGGGTTTTCTCAGCTTCCATCACTTTCATGAGCGCTATTTCCATCTCACGGTAGCTGACCTCGTCAAAGGTAAGTTCTACGCCCATCTTGTAGCCTTCCTCTACCCAGTCCGGCAGGTCTTCTTTGGAGGTGGCCAGACGCAGCTTGTTGCGCTTCACCTCCAAGACTACGCCGTTGAGCGTGCCGCCATCGCCGTTGGTAAACAAGGCCGCCGAAGAACCTGCCTGGAACATGTGCAATTGATCCCGGCCCGAGAGGCGCTCCAGTTCTACCACTACCTTGTTCCCAAAACCTACTTCCTGCTTGCTTATGTTTACGGGATACCAGCAAATGCCAAGGCGCTTGCGCTCTGTGATGGTAGTCTGGGCATTTTTCAGTTGGTACTGTTTGCGGTCTTCATCCTGCTCCAGCTTGAGCAAGGCCCGCACATCTAATAACTCATTTAAAATTTCGTCCATTGTATAAAGGGCTTGCCGGCAAGGCCAGAAAAGCCAGTGACCGCAGGTGCGGCGCTTAGATTTCTAAATTCTTTCTTCTTCTCCTGCCTATCACGTAGCGCTGAAATTTAAGTTTTGCCTTTGGCCAGTGAAGTGCGCTTTAATTAAATAAGTGGCTACGTAAAAAAGGAGTGTCGGCAAGCCCCGCACCTGTAGACAGTGGTGCCGGCATAAAAGAGTTTCCGCCACCAAGGAAGGTCTAGGCTGTGGTTTAATTCTAAGGAACCACACGTGGGGCAGGTGAGAGGCTGGCTGGCGTTTTGGGCCTGGTTTTCTAAAAACGCCTCTAAAACAGGTTTTGCCGGCAACAAGGCCTCTTCCGGAAGCAGCAATTGGAAATATTTCCCTTCGCCGTAAGGCAGGGTGGGTGGGCCACAAGATTTAACCAACGCCAGGATTTCTATTTCTTGCAGGGCCTGATAAAGGTCTGCGGCTTCTGCGTAGCTAAGGTAGGTAGCCACCGGCACCAACCCTTGCGTCATGCCTTGGCGTGTTTCTTCTGGCTGGTTTTACCCATCTGGCCTCTTAACCGAACAATGTACCCCACCAATAACAAGCTGAACATGGCAAAAAAGGCCGCAATGGCATCATGCTCAAACTTAGCGTCTTTGGCAGTTTGCACCTGTTCTTCCAGGTCCTTGATCACCCGGTCTTTGCGTTTGGTAAGGTTGCGGGCGTTGTTCAACGAAGTCTTGAGGTCGTAAATATTATCGGTAACTACCCGTTTATCGCCTTGCACCTGGTTGTTGAGCTTTTTGGTTTCGGCCTCCAGTTGAGCGGCACGCTGGGCCACACTGCGGCGGGTCTCCAGGTTGGCCTGCTCTACGGCATGAATTATCTGTTCGTCTTTCTGCAATACTTCTTTCAGGGCTTCAATCACGGCGCGCATGTCTTCCTTAGAGGCTTTGCCCCAGAAATTGCTGCCCTGGGTTTTAAGGTAATCATATTTCAAAACCAGTTGTTCCCGCTCGGTGATGAGTCGCTCAACCTTAGACTCTGGGCGCACGGCCGGTGCCGCAGGTTTGGCTTCTGGGGTAGAAGGGGTGGCGGCTTTCTTGGGTTGAGCGGCCGTGGCTGCCTCAGTGGCAGAGGCAGTGGCTGGTTTAGCTGGCGTTTGTTTATTGATAAGGGCATTCACTTTCTCCCCAAGCTTGGTGGAGGCTGGTTTTGGGGAAGCCGTAGCCGGAGATTTAGTTTGGGCTGCCGGAGGAGTTGCCAGGGTCTGGCTGTGGGCTGCCAAGGATAAAAACAAGTTTGCGGCAAATAATCCGGTAAAAAGCGCCTTCATATATAATAGGGTAAAGGGTAACAGGGTAACTGACTAGGCTAGGAAAGCCTCCTCAGTTAAGGGATATAAAAATACGGCAAAAAGCGCAGAAGCCCATCACCAAATTTTTAGGGAGCTGTAGTTTTCCTGACGTGACGCGCCTGGCGTATAGGGATGACTTCTTCTTCACTTGGTTACAATGTATAAAAAATCATCGCCTGCCTTGGGAGTGGCTTAAAAATAGAAATCCCTGTTTTGGGGCTTACTTTTAGAAAACAGCCTCAAAACAGGGAAAGAGTCAAGTTAGTAGCCTCTAGCTTTTCTTGAAGGTGTCTGCCACTACCAGATCTTTGGTGCCATGGGAGTAATTATAGAAACCTTGACCAGATTTTTTACCCAATTGGCCTGCCTGCACCATGTTTACCAAAAGAGGGCAGGGAGCGTATTTGGGGTGTCCAAACCCGTCATGCAGAACCCGCATAATAGAAAGGCACACATCTAGGCCAATGAAATCTGCCAGTTGCAAAGGACCCATAAGGTGAGCCATACCCAGTTTCATGATGGTGTCAATTTCCTCTACGCCGGCCACCCCTTCATACAAGGAGTAAATGGCCTCATTGATCATAGGCATAAGAATACGGTTGGCCACAAAACCTGGGTAGTCATTGGCTTCGGCCGGGGTTTTACCCAGTTTTTTTGAAAGCTCCAGAATCTGGGTAGTGACTTCATTGCTGGTTGAATAGCCCCTGATCACCTCTACCAGTTTCATGACCGGTACGGGGTTCATGAAGTGCATGCCAATCACCTTGTCTGGGCGTTTAGTGGCGGCCGCAATCTTGGTAATGGAGATGGATGAGGTATTGCTGGCTAAGATGCACGTAGGTGAGGTGAATTGGTCCAGCTTCCGGAACAGGTCCAGCTTTATCTCTACGTTTTCAGTGGCGGCTTCAATAACCAGGTCTGCCTCACGCACACCCTCCTGCAAATCGGTGAAGGTGGAGATGCGGTCCGTGGTTTGGGTTTTCTGCTCTTCAGATAAGGACCCCTTGGCCACCATGCGGTCCAGGTTAGATGAGATGGTGGTAATAGCCTTGGTCAATGACTCTTGGGAAATGTCAAACAGTGAAACGTTAAAGCCATGTTGGGCAAACACGTGGGCAATGCCATTACCCATGGTGCCGGAACCAATGACAGATATATTCATAGAATAAGCGTTAGTTAGTGTGCGTGAAGATACAAAGCTAAATCATTTCCTAAGGCCTCCAAAAGAAGCCTGGCGGGTTATTTTTAGTTTTAACCTGCAAAGAAAGAGGTACTTATAATTTTTTTATATGTCTATATAAATCTTTCGAAATATTCTTGCGTACAAGCAGAAAAATCGTTATTGAAGATTTTCTTTAGCGGTCTTAAAACAAAAAACTAAAACCTAAACACAACTTAAAACTATGGGAAATTTATTGTATATCATCGCGGTAGTGCTGGTAATTATCTGGCTGATCGGGTTCTTAGGATTCGGTGATCAAGTAGGTGGTGTGATCCACATCTTGTTGGTTATTGCGGTTATCGCCGTGATCTTACGTTTAATACGTAGGGCATAACGCCATTCAATTGTTTTTTCACCTCTGCTAACGCAGGTTAAAATAATACTATGGGAAATTTACTGTATATCATCGCAGTAGTGCTGGTAATTATTTGGCTCATTGGGTTCTTAGGATTCGGTGATCAGGTGGGTGGCATCATCCACATACTATTGGTTATTGCCATAGTAATGGTCCTGCTAAGATTGATAAGAGGGTAAAACTTTGCTTTTACTAAAACAAAAAGGGCGCCGCACATTATGTGTGGCGCCCTTTTCGTTTTGAGCCTGTTTTTGGAAAAACAGGCTCAAAACAGGTTTAGCTATACCAGGCTGTTTACTCCGTACATCTGGGCTCGAAGCGCCTTGATGTCATCATTGGTGAGGTACTCATCATAAGACATGCGCTTGTCAATAATGCCTTTGGGCGTGAGCTCAATAATGCGGTTGGCAATGGTGTCTACAAACTGTAAGTCATGGGAGCTGAACAGCAAGGACCCCTGGAATTCTTTAAGGCCGTTGTTCAAAGCCGTGATGGACTCCAGGTCCAAGTGGTTGGTAGGCTCATCCAGCACCAGCATGTTACCGCTCTGCAACATCATGCGGGAGAGCATACACCGTACTTTTTCTCCCCCGGAAAGAACACTGGCCTTTTTCAGGGATTCCTCACCCGAGAAAAGCATACGACCCAGGAAGCCCCGGATAAAGCTTTCATCTTTCTCCACTGAGAATTGGCGCAACCAATCTACCAGGCTTAGGTCTGTCTGGAAGAACTCTCCATTGTCTTTAGGGAAGTAGGCGGTACTGATGGTGGTTCCCCATTTGAACTCGCCTTTGTCAGGGGCCATTTCTCCCATTATGATTTTGAAGAAGGAAGTGGCTGCCAGGTCATTGCGGCTAATAACCGCAATCTTGTCCTTCTTGTCAACGGTAAAGGTGACGTTCTTGAACAGCGGGCCTTCTTCGCCTTCTTTAGAAAGGTTGTCTATCTGGAGCAACTGGTTACCCGCCTCGCGTTCCTGTTTGAATTGAATGTAAGGGTAGCGGCGGCTGGAAGGCTTGATATCCTCCAGGGTAAGTTTCTCTAATAATTTAGCCCGGGAAGTGGCCTGCTTTGATTTAGAGGCATTCGCGCTG
This sequence comes from Rufibacter soli, assembly GCF_054781795.1. Taxonomy (NCBI): domain Bacteria; kingdom Pseudomonadati; phylum Bacteroidota; class Cytophagia; order Cytophagales; family Hymenobacteraceae; genus Rufibacter; species Rufibacter soli. Next base: position 1,673,266 of record NZ_BAAGTS010000002.1, read on the forward strand.
AAACGGGCAATAAAGGCCTGCAGTTCCTTGCGCTTGTCTTCGGTTTTGCGGTTGGCGTCTGTGCGCTGCTTGGAGGCCAATTGGCTGGACTCATACCAGAAGGAGTAGTTACCCGCGTACAGCTGGATCTTGCCGTAGTCAATGTCTGCCACGTGCGTACACACGGCATCCAGGAAGTGGCGGTCGTGGCTTACCACAATCACTGTATTCTGGAAGTTGTCCAGGAAGTTCTCCAACCACATGATAGACTCAGCGTCCAGGTGGTTGGTAGGCTCATCCAGCAATAGAATGTCTGGGTTACCAAATAAGGCCTGTGCCAAGAGAACACGTATCTTCTCATTACCTCCCAGGTCTTTCATGAGGGTGTAATGGAGATCGGGGGAGATACCCAAACCGCTTAGTAATTCACCGGCCTCGTATTCGGCGTTCCAGCCTTCCATGTCAGCGAACTCAGCTTCCAGTTCAGAGGCGCGCATGCCGTCTTCCTCAGAGAAATCCTCCTTGGCGTAGATGGCATCCTTTTCATTCATGATATCATAAAGGCGTTTGTGGCCCATGATCACGGTTTGCAGCACCGGGTATTCATCATACTCATAGTGATCCTGCTTTAGCACCGCCAGGCGCATTTTGGCCGGAATGTCTACCGTGCCGGTATTGGGGTCTATCTCCCCTGATAAAATCTTAAGGAAAGTTGACTTACCCGCGCCGTTTGCGCCAATAAGGCCATAACAGTTGCCGGGTGAGAACTTGATGGTGACGTCTTCAAAAAGGGTGCGTTTGCCGTAGCCAAGACTTACGTTACTGGTACTGATCATGCTATGCTCTGTGGTGATTTAGTAGGGTTTCTGCCGGCGAAGTTACCAAAAGAACTTCAAAAAGACCTTGCCTCAGGTTCTTTTCGTCTATTTAGCGGCCTGCGCCTTATTAGCAGACAATCATAACCTTAAATCAGTTCAGCGCGGGCGCTTAGAGAGTTACCGCTAAAACATTTGGACCAGGCATTGGTAAAAAAACGGGATTAGCACAACAAGAGGTCTGTGAATTAAGTATATGATTAACCATATCTACTATGAATTCGGGGTCACGGTCTGACCACCTAAGAAACGGACCTTAATAAAATAAAACGACACATGGAACAACAAAGGACAACGGTACAGAAAACCGGTACCTATTATGGAATAATGACAGGGGTGGCAGCCATCATCTATATTGTGTTGGTGAAACTCCTTGGGCTTATAGAAAATGTATCCTTGCACTTTTTGGTGGGCATTGTCTTAGTGATTGGGGTCATTATGGCCATCAAAAGCCATAAAAGCCGCAAACATGGGAGAATAGACTACCTAGAGGGAATTGGCGTAGGCTTTTTTGTGGGATTGGTCTCCGCGGTTGTGTATACCCTCTTCCAGGTGTTAATGGATTCTGTATTCCATTTAGCCTTTTCCTATCCTTACAGGGCAGATGAATCTTACGGTGACCAGCAGGCCATCTGGATCTTAGGCATCACCTGGATCCTGATGGGTATTATCTTGGGCACCTTTATTGGGTTTATAGGAATGCAGTTCTTTAAAAGACCAGACCATAAATTATCTTCCTAAACCCACTTGGCACCTTATCTTAATGAAGCCTGGCTCTCCTAAGCCAGGCTTTTTTTATAGCCTCAATTTTTGACTTTATAGAAATACCAAGTTGCAATATCTATGTATTGCCCAAGGCCGTATATAATAGAGTAGAACTTTGTTAATTACTATATCTGCCCTTGCGGCAGTAAGAAATATATTTCCGGTAGGGCTGGGGGAGGAGATTGTCTTCCGTTGAAGGTGCCCAGGTAAAGCTTTATGAAAGGACCGTTTTAACTACGAATAGTGAGAATTGAGAGGGAGAAAAGAGGCTTTATGCATTAATTAGAATATAGGATTTTTCTATATAATAATTTTTTTTGCCGTTCAATTTGAAATAGAAAAATAATACAATTAGTAAATGTTAAAATTCCTATAACATTGAAATAAATAAGCCGTTAAAGGAGATATAAAACATTTAGCAATTTGAATATATCTGTACTAAAGCGTCAAACTTTAAGCGTCAAAAAAATGAAAAAATTTATCCTATCTGCCTTATTTCTGGGTGCCATGTTCACGGCCCAAGCCCAAACCAATTTAACAGGAACTGCTGCCACTGTTCGTACGGTACTCTCCATGAGCGCAACAGAAATGAGCCGCCAAATGTATAATGACCTTCAGTTGAATGAAGGCCAGTACGTTAAAATCAAAGCGTTGAACCAAGCCCGTCTGGACAAATTCAATGAGATTGAGAAAATGTATGCCAATGACGCGCAAATGCGTGATGCCAAGATCAAAGAGGTAAATGCCCAACTAGATCAGGAATTTGCAGCTATTCTTACCCCTAAGCAGTTCACTTCCTACCTTGAATTTGATGGCCGTCCAGTAGAAACTCCTTCTACTACAGACAGTTCTTCTACCTCAGGGTCTATGAACATGAACTCTAACTCCAATATGAACTCTACTGGAACCTCTACGGCAACAGAAGCGGAGATGAAAATCAAGGATGACAAAGTGAAAATGGAGAGCGAAGACAGCAAGGTGAAGATTGAGGATAACAAAATCAAAGCTGAGTCTACTCACGGAGAGATGAAGATGAAGAATGGTACTGAGAAACTGAAAACAGAGTCTGTGAAGTACAAATCATCTCCCTCTGAAACCAAAATCATCACTCCAGAAGGTAAAAGCAAAGTAGAGCACGACAAAGCCAAAACTAAGACTGCTACCAGTAAAAAGAAAGTTAAAAACTAAGGTTTGACGCTTGCTTAGAGAGCCGTTCCCCATCAATGAGGAATGGCTTTCTTTTTTTCTGGCCTTACTCTTCCAGCAGGTTGGCCTCACGCACGTTGCCCAGGGCGTCTAGCCGTACGGTGAGGGCTACTTTTTTAGGGGCCGCCTGTGCTTGGCATTTAGGGCCGGGGGCTATGAAATAGATGTAGATTTTCTGGCTACGCTCCATTAACTCTTCCAGGTCTGGTTTACCCAACAACTGCCTGATCTTGTATTCCTTCAACCCTACAAGGTCTAATCTCATGTCCTCTACCTGTTTTTGTTGCTTGAGCCGCTGGCCCTGGCAACCATTAAGGTCCTTCTTCCAGGTATCAGAGTCAAAATTGAAGTCTTCGCTGGGGGAGGAACAGGCACTTAGGAAGAGAAGGGAGAAGCAACTTACCAATAAGAACTTCGTTTTTTGTATTTTAGAGGCAGATGGGTTATTCATTGGTACGTACGTTTAAATTGCAAGGTAAAAGCCTGGTTCTGAGCATGACGTGCCTCCAAGGAAACGCCAAATCTAAAGGAATTAAGCCTTTTGGGAACAAAAATAGACACAAATGGGGTTACTATTGCGGCACTTGTAAAGAAATAAGATATGAATAGAATAATTTCCATTTTCTCCGTCATTGCAGTCTTATCCTTTGTTCTTCCTGCAAACAGCGCTTCCTCTACAGAGTCTTTTTCTACTTCTTCTACAAGAATAGTAGAGGTGAAGGCAGTGCCTGGTAAAACTCCTTTCGCAGACTTTCTGGACAACTTATATGACGAGGCAGACCTGAAGAAAGCGGGAATGGATTTTGAAGTGTTCAAAAGAGCTGCCACCGGGTATTATAACCTAAAGGAGCAAAACAAACTGAACAAGTCTAAAAGCATCTTAACTATTGTTGACTTTGGAAAGCACAGCCGCGAGAAACGCCTTTGGATTGTAGACCTGGCCAAAAAGAAGCTTCTTTACAATAGCCTGGTGGCCCACGGCCGTGGCTCTGGAAATGAGAAAGCCGTCAACTTCTCTAACGTAGAGAACTCTCACATGAGTAGCTTGGGCTTTTACCTGACAGAGAATACCTACATTGGCAAACATGGCCTGTCATTAAAATTGCAAGGTTTGGACAAAGGGTTTAACTCCAACGCCAAAGAGCGGGCGGTGGTAGTGCATGGCGCAGACTACGTGAGTGAAGCTTTTGTAAAGCAGCATGGCAGATTAGGCCGTAGCCACGGTTGCCCCGCCTTACCTAAAGAGATTACCTCAGAAGTGGTTCAATTAATTAAAGGAGGCACTGTTTTATACATTGATGCCCCGGTGGCAAACTATACCTCTGCTTACCTGAATGCAGACACCGCCATCAAACGTTTTGAAAATGAGATTCTAGCCAAGCAAGGCGAGTTGCTGAGCAAGTAAATAATTAACTACCATAAAGTAGCAGAGGCCACCCATACGGGTGGCCTCTGCTACTTTATGGTAGTTGGTTTGGCTATCAAGCAGTGTCTTTGGTGGCTTTTACCAGGCTAATGCCAGTGAAAAGAAAAATCAGTCCTACTACAAACGGCACTGCCGCCGAGAACTGATTCACAGAAACCCCTCCAACAGAATCTCCACCAGCTAAGAAAGCATAAGCTCCCCAAATGACGCCTACAATCCCTAGAATTGTAAGAATAGCGCCGAAAGTTCTTTTAAGGTTCATTTCAGTTTTACATTAGGTTGCGCGCAAAATTGCGCTATAGCCCTCTTACGTATGTCCAATCAAAAATGATATAGAGAATTATCTATGTCAAAGAGAATTTCTCCTGTCTTTGCCCGTCTTTGGGTGCAACTAAGTATGTGTAACACCGTTCTCTAAACGTATTTCTACTTAGTGGCCAACCTGGGCACTAGGAGAAGACCAAAGAGTGAACTTAAAAAAAGACAAAAATGAGAGGTTCCATGCGTTTTGTGGTAGGGTTGCTGATTGCGGCCTTTTCATTAGTAACTTACTGGTGCAACCGAGAACATAACCCCGTCACTGGTGAAGACCAGCACATCAATATGAGTGCTGAGCAAGAGATTGCGCTGGGCTTGCAGGCCGCGCCTGAAATGGCGCAGCAATACGGAGGGCTGCATGCAGACCAGCAGGCCGCCGCCAAAGTAAAAGAGATTGGCCAGCGTATTGTGCAGAGTACCAAAGCCCGGGAGACTCCTTATCAATTTGACTTTCACCTTCTAGCGGATGAAAATACCATCAATGCCTTTGCCTTGCCGGGTGGTCAGATTTTTATTACTGCCGGCCTGCTGCGCCGCTTAAAAACAGAAGGGCAGGTAGCCGGTGTGTTGGGCCATGAGATAGGGCACGTGGTGGCCCGGCATTCTGCCGAGCAGATTGCCAAAGCCAAATTAACCCAAGGGTTATCCGGGGCGGCGGCCGTGGCCACCTATGACCCGCAGAACCCTTCCTCTGCCAGTGCCGCCGCGGCGGCGGCCATGATTGGTAAACTGATGAACCTGAAATACGGGCGTGATGATGAACTGGAGTCTGACCGCCTGGCTGTGACCTTTACGGCAGAGGCAGGGTATGATCCCCGCGCCATGTTGGGCGTCATGGAGGTATTATCTGAGGGCGGGGGCGGAGGAAGCGGTCCTGAATTCTTTCAGACGCACCCCAATCCTGCCAACCGGATGACGGAAATTGAGCAGGCTATCAATAAGGTTTTCCCTAATGGCGTACCTGCCGGCCTTGTCCAATAATCCTGGTTTAGGCCTGTTTTTAAAAAAACGGCCTTGAAACGGAAATACCTATTAGCCTATTGCAGCCTATGAACAAGATGTTGTTTGTCATTAACCCCATTTCCGGCGATCTTGACAAAGAAGAGTTAACGGAAGACGTACGGGCGTTTTGTATACGAAACCAGATAGAGGCAGATTTTTATAAAACCACCGGTGAAGAAGATGAGCGCCACCTAAGGGAGAAGATTGGCTCTTTCCAGCCGGACGTGGTTACGGCCATTGGTGGTGACGGGACCGTTAGTCTGGCCGCAAAGGCTATCATCCATTCCTCAACAGCCTTGGGGATTATCCCGCAGGGGTCTGGGAACGGCTTGTCCAAAGATTTGGGAATTCCACAGGATTTTGACGAGGCCCTGCATGTGCTGATTGATCATCAGATCACCGCTATTGATACCTTAGACGTGAACGGGCAACTTTCCATTCACCTGTGTGATATGGGGTTCAATGCCCTGGTGGTGGAACGTTTTGGGGAAGGGGACTCCAGAGGACCCGGGGCTTACGCCTGGATAGCCATGCAGGAATTTATGGGATACGTTCCGCAGAAGTACACTATCATAACCGACGGCAAAACAGTTTTTGACGGCGAGGCCTTCATGATTGCGGTAACCAACGCCAAGGCCTTTGGTAGTAATGCCACTATTAACCCTTCGGGCATCATCAACGACGGTGAATTTGAAATTTTTATTCTGGAGCCTTTTCCCAAAGCTTCCAGCCTGGGTATTTTATACCAGATGTACACAGACAGCATTGACAACTCTGTTTACACCCATAGGTTTAGTTGCCGCGAAGCTGAGGTGGTCAATCATTCAAAGGAACTTACCCAAATTGATGGTGAGCCGGTTTCTTTGCCTGAAAGGATCATGTTCAAGGTGATGCCTAAAAGCCTTCGGGTGTTGCTGCCTGCAGCGGAGGAGTAACAACGGGCTCTGGGGTGTAAATGCACTTCTGGAACATAAGAAAGGGCGGCTCATTAACAGTTACCGCAGGTTCCAGCACCCGTAACCAGACGCTGCCATCTCGGTAGTGGTCTAATACCATAAATCCCTTGCTTTCATGGGAGAAAGAGGCTTTACCGCCTTTGGCTACAAAATTGGTTTTGCTGCCAGACCCACTCACGGCGTAATGATTACCCTGCACTTTAAAATACTGTAGGTTGTGGTCATGGCCCGCCACATAGAATATAGGATGATGCCGGTGCAATACCTTTAACAGCCGCTTCCTGAACTTCTTGAACGGCGGAAAGGCCATGTCCTCATGCACGCCTATGTATTTGCGGTACATCCGGAAAAGGCTTCCCATGATAGGCAGCGGCACATAAGCCTTCTTGTGGACAAAAGTGAGGGGGAACAGCTGCTGTTTTACGGTAAACCTACCTCCGTGTAAGGCGTTGCTATACATGGGGTGGTGACCAGCCAATAAAATAAACTTGTCTTTATTGGCTTCCAATACCGCCTCCAGCGCCTGAAAAAATTCCTTAGGTTGGGCATAAACCGTCCCGTTGGCAGCATCCAGAGGTTTGTAGCCCGCCTGAACCCACCATTGGGTATTGATCACCACTATGACAAGACGCTCGTTTACCTCAACCGTTACCGGTCCCAGGCTACCGGCCGGGGGAAGGTAGGCAGTCGGGTCTTTTAGCTGTTCTGTGATAATTTTCTCCTGCCTGAGCACATAGTCATAGCCGTCTTTGCGGCCTTTGTTCCAATCATGGTTTCCACTGAGGTAGATAACTTTTCCAGGGAAGGTCTTGAGCAGGTCTAGCTGGTGCTGGAGCTTCTGCAGGGCGGCGGCGCGCTTAAAGGAACCTTCCGGCGGAACCCCAGTGGGGTAGATGTTGTCTCCCAAAAAAATGATGGTACTGTCTTTCCCTGCTTCCTGCATCCAGAAGGAAATGGTGTTCATAACGCCGTCTTCCCCTACAGGTCCTGCCTTGCCTATGTCGCCCACCAGGGCCACAGAATGGATTCTTTCTTCAATGGGCGGAGGGGTATTGGTGCGCCAGCCAATGTCTGCCAGGGCGTAAAAAGGTTTTTTGCGGTATTTCCTTTCTTTCAGGTAAGAATACAACAGCCAAATGGCCAGGGCAAGAAGAAGGAATAAGACTATTTGGTAAAGCATTGCGCGCGGTAGGTGCCTGTTAGGTCTCTTTGCTAATACTTGGTTACCGCTTAAAAGTTGGGAGGGGGTAGGTGCTTGAAGTGCCCGTTCTGCTTCACCCGCTCTTTTAGTTTCTCGGTTTCCAGCACCACGGGTAAGATGCGGGTTAAATGATCCAGTATAAGCTCTTGGCGCTCACTCTCCTTAAAGCATTGCAGTAAGGTATATTCCTGCTCGGTGGTAAAGCCCAGGTGGTGGGCCACATCATAAGATTGAAAGTTCTCCGGTAAGTTGAGCATAAGGTTCTGAACCCCCAGGGCGCCATACAATTGTTTTAGAAGGCCTATTATCTTTTGGCGCTGCACGGGGTCATCATCCTGCACGGTTTCAACGGGCTCTACCAACCCGCCAGAGTAGAGTTTGCCGGGAACGTGGCGTTGGAACTCCTTTATTTTAAAAATTTTAAGGCCCTTGGTTTTGATATCCATTTCGCCGCCCAGGTATTTTTTCTCCACACTCAAAATCTTGATCTCGGTGCCGTAATCACCAATGCCCTTGTCCAGGTACACCGGTATCCCGAAGGTAGTGTCCTGCTCTTGGCATTCTTTGATCATTTCACGGTAACGGGGCTCAAAGATGTGCAAATTCAGTTTCTCTCCCGGAAAAACAACAATGTTCAACGGAAATAGCGGTAAAAATCTGCTCATGGGTGGTATAAATCAAATGCCTGATACTAATTTAAGAAGGCTTTCCAGAAGCTACCACTATTTCTTTATTTTTGTGAGGCAGTAAGTTGGATGTGAAGACTGCCCGAAGGTTACAATATGGCAAAACAGCAAATCTCCATGCCCTTTACCTGGGCTGCCGCCCGATGGCTATTTTTAAAGCTGGCGGTGGTGCTATTCCTGGTTTCGGTGCTTTGGGTGTTAACCTACCGGTGGGTGGACCCGCCAGTCACGTTGCACATGCTGTCCAAGCGGTCTGAGCCTTCCCCTAAAACCCAGAAAATAAGCCAGATTGAGTACCAGTTTGTTGAGCTGGAGGATATGTCCAGCCAACTCCCTCTGGCCGTGATTGCCGCCGAGGACCAATTGTTCCTGACCCATGACGGATTTGATTTTAAGGCCATTAAGCAGGCCTTCCAGCGGAACATGTCCAGCAAGAAAACCGTGGGCGGAAGTACCATCAGTCAGCAGGTGGCCAAGAACGTATTTCTGTGGCACGGCCGAAGCTACCTGAGAAAAGCTGTGGAAATGTACTTTACTTTTATGATTGAAGTGCTATGGGGCAAGGAACGCATCATGGAGGTGTACCTGAACATTGCCGAAATGGGCGACCATGTCTTTGGGGTGCACGCGGCCAGTAAAAAGTATTTTGGTACCGTCCCTGAAAAGGTGGGCCGGCAGCAGGCGGCTTTGTTGGCAGCGGTATTGCCTAACCCTATCAAATATTCGGTGGCCAAACCTACCGGTTACGTATTGCGGCGGCGCCGAAACATTGTGCGCAACATGAAGCGGTTGGGCGGGACAGAACTGATTAAAACCTGGTATAACTAATTCTTATGCAAAAGCGCCACTTACTATCTTTTATCCTTTGCCTGGTTTGGGTTAGTCTGCTGAACAGCTGCGTCTCCTCCAAAGGCGGCTCTGAGGCAAGGCCTGACATAGCCCAGATTATGGAGTCGCAGAGCCAGGCCTGGAACCGCGGAGACCTGGAAGGGTTTATGGCACCCTACTGGCACTCAGATTCGTTGGTGTTTGTGGGGCACAGCGGCCCTACTTTTGGGTGGGAGAAAACCTTGCAAAACTATAAACGCAGCTATCCTACCCAGGAGGCCATGGGCAAGCTAACTTTTACGCTTCTGCACACTTCTTCTATTAGCAAAGAGGCATTACTAGTGGTGGGTAAATGGCACCTCAGCCGCCGGATAGGTGATCTACAAGGCCACTTTTCGCTTGTTTTCAGAAAAATAGGCGGGAAATGGTTGATAGTAGCCGATCACTCAAGCTAGCGGAAGGGGATAGGGACGAACTCCGGAAGGTTAAAAGTTCTGCGGAGCCTTTGTTCCTCTCCATCCCTAAACTCCACTAAAACCCAAGCATTGGCCAGATGAAAAGAACCATAAGACTAAAGATCATCTTGCCCTATTCCCCTGAGAAAGTCTGGCAGGCCTTGACTGATGCCCACCTTCTGGGAAGCTGGTTTATGCCCAATAATATCAAGCCAGTACTGCATCATTCATTTACTTTTAAGATGGCTCCCCAGAAAGGGTGGGACGGGGTTACCCATTGTGAGATTTCAGCTATTGAGCCCTTAAAGCACCTTGCCTATAGTTATAGAGGGGAAGCTACCGGAGAAAAGACCTTGGCCTGCGCCGGAATTCATTCAGACACGGCTGACAAACTCTCTAAGGGCATTTTTGCCAAGTTAGACACCCAACTTCAATTTACCTTAGAACCTACCTGTGCAGGAACCATCCTCTCCTTGGAGCATTCTGGCTACCAAGGCCTTAAACTGGTCCTAGTTAGCCTGGTGATGCAAATGGGTTGGAAAAAACAACTTCGGAAGAAACTACCCAAAGTCCTGGAGCAAATGGGATAGGATTGCAAGCCAATCTGCTTTAAGACATAATTTCCTCAATTAAGTAAATTGGATCATGGGCGGTTTGAGCTTATTATCGGCCAATTACCTTCCAGGGGTTTTGATATTCTAACCTGTCATTCCTAGTGGCTCCTTCCTAAAAGAGAACGACTTCCGTTTTGGGCCTGTTTTCTAAAAAACAGGCCCAAAACGGAAGTCGTTCTCTTTTAGACAGTAATAATCTTTTTACCCTAGTCCCTTGGTGTCTTTACTTATTGGCGCGGGCGCCTGTTGGGTAGAGGTACCAGGAGCATCGCTTTGGTCAATGGCTTTTTGGTCTTCCACTTTCTCTACTTCCGCCTGGAAGATAAGACCGGTGGAGGCAGCGTGTTTGGCGGCAGCGGCGGTGTCTTTTACCAGCAGCATCTCTACCGTGCCTTTCAGTTCCTCAGTGATGGAGGTAACCATGGAGGCGCGGTCTTCCAGGTTCACGTCTCTGATATACACGCAGATTATACGACCCGGGAACTGCTTGATCACCTCCCGGTAAATGGGAGCGTCTTCCTGGCCGCTGTCACCAATAAGCACAAAATTCAGGTGCGGATAGGTAAGCAGGATGTTCTGTATTTCTTTGAACTTGTGGCCCATATGGTCTGCCCCGAAGAACTTGTTCTGCAACAGGCCAAAATCACGAAGCAACAACGGCCCCGCCGGAATATCATTGATATCCAGGAAATCATGGAGCAGGTCATACATATTCCAGGGGCTGCTGCTCACGTAAAAGAACGGGTTGTTGCGTTTGCCGTTGCGGCCCAGTTGCAGTGACCGGTAAAAGGCAGACACCCCCGCAAAGGGCAACCGCGTGCGGGCGTTGTTCATGAACGTGTGCTGCGACATCTGAATGATATCCGTAGCCGAGGTAAGCACGATGGTATCATCAATATCAGAAATAACGCCATACTCTGCGTCCGGTGGAGGGACCAGCACATGGGCTTCGGTTTTAATGCCGGGCTCAAAAGAAGAGATATTTGCCTTCTTCAATTCAATTTCCACCTCATGCCAGATATCATCCAGCACCAGCGGAGTAGGCGGCTCCAGGTTCAGGGTGAAATAGCCCTCGCTGTCTGTCATCACCTCATGCTCTTTGCCCTGGAAGCAGACCGAGACCAGCGCATCACGCACCTCATCGCTTTCAAAGCGCCGGTACATGTTAAGGAGGTTCTTGGCCAGGTTGTCATTTTCCTGGGCGCCGGTAATGCCCTTGTTGGTCAGTACGCGGCCCTTCACGTAGAGGCGGTTCACCGTGCCGTAGCTGCGGTAAGGAACTATATACAAAGGCTTGTAGAGCCCTAAGCGGTTCCTTAGCCGCTGCATGAGCAGGTCAAAGGAATCATCATGTTTATCAATAAATTCTCCCAGGCTTTTTTTCCAGTCTATTGCCATGCCAAGTCTTTAGTTTTGATTTCGCTTACGCAAATACGGTTTGCAAGGTAAAGGCGGTTACAGGCCCAGGTTTCTTTTGAAAGCCTGGTATTGCGTATTATCCGCTGAAGAGGTTTTACAGCCTTGCTTTTGCGCCGTGGCCTTGATGTCTTGAATACGGTTTCCGGGCGAGGGGTGGGTAGAGATAAATTCTGGGGGCGTACCCTGGTTTTCAAGGGTCTGCATTTTCTGGAAGAAGCCAGCCGCCCCGTCACAGGCGTAATAGTTAGTGGCGCCCAGGTACTCCACCGAGAACTCATCTGACTCCCGTTCATAATCTCGGCTGAATTTGAGGCCGGCCAGTTGCCCCGCTATCTGCCCAGCAATTTGCTCCATCTGGCCGGCGTTATCGCCTAGTACCAGCCTGGAAATAAAGGCAATGCCGTACTGTTTCTGAAGCTGTTTCATGGTGTGGCGCTGGTCTGCGTGGGCAATCTCATGGCCCAGCACACCCGCCAGTTCATCCTCGGTGTCCAGGTTTTTGATAAGGCCAGTAAAAACGTAAATGTGACCGCCCGGTGTGGCGAAGGCGTTCAGGTTCTCGGGATCATAGATGATTTTCACATCCCAGGCAAATTCATCGCGGTAACCTACTTTACCGGTGGAAATAATGCGGTTTACTATTTTATCCAGGTGCGCATAGGCGGCCCGTACCTTGGGGTCTGAGGAGGTGCGTTCCAGTAATTGGCCCTTGGCCCGGAAGGTAGAATCCATTTCCTGGGAAACCTGATGGCCTAGCTTTATGTCTTCGTCTACGGAAAATAAAATCTGGTTTCCGTTCTTGTCTCCTGAGCAGCTGCCCAGAAAAACGGCAGTGAGCAGCAGAAAAAACAACGAGAAAATTCTTGGTAAGGGAAAGGAAGAAAAGCGGTTTGGTTTCATTTTAAAATGGTTGCTATAGATGCCCCTTATACGGGTGAAGTCAACAAAATGTACAGGATGGCACAGCCTGCCGCAAGGTCTGTAACAAAGAACCAGGTTTTAAGCACGTTTTTGGCAAAACAGGCCCAAAACGGTATAAACTTTTCTCTTTAGGATAGGTTAAAGGAGAAGTTCTTTTCCTACTTATTCCCATGGCACAAAAAATAACTCCCCACACGGTGTATGCAGACGTAACAGCTTCGGCGCAACAGGCCGGGCTCCAGTATGTACCAGACGTCAAACCAGGCATTACCCGTCAGCAAAAAGGAAAAAAGGTGGAGTACGTCACGGCCAAAGGCGACCCCGTGACAGATGAGAAAACCCTGGACCGTATTCAGAAACTGGTCATTCCGCCGGCCTGGACTGAGGTCTGGATCTCGCCTTCGGCCAACGGCCATCTACAGGCCACGGGCCGCGATGACAAGGGCCGCAAACAATACTTGTACCACCCGCAATGGCAGCAGGCCCGAAGCCTGAACAAGTTCGGGCGCATGCTCATGTTTGGGCGCGCCCTGCCTCACATTAGAAAACAGGTAGAGAAAGACTTGCGGCTTAAGAAGCTGGAAAAGCGGAAGATACTGGCCATAGTGGTAGAGTTACTGGATCATTCCTTTATCAGGATCGGGAATAAGTCTTACGCCAAAGCCAACCAGTCTTACGGGCTCACTACGCTACGTGACCGGCACGTGAAAATTGAGGGCGGACAGCTTAGATTGGAGTTTGTGGGCAAGAAAGGGGTGAAGCATGAAATCAGTATCAAAGACCGGCGGCTGGCGCGCCTGGTAAAACAGTGTCAGGATATACCCGGTTATGATTTGTTCCAATACTATGATGAGAACGGCCAACGCCAGCCCATTGAGTCTGGTGACGTGAATGACTACCTGCGCAGCCTGAGCGCCGAAGAGTTCACGGCCAAGGACTTCAGGACCTGGGGCGGTACCGTGTTAATGGTAGAATGCCTGGAACAGATTCTGGAGGAAAACCCAGACATTGAGAAAGAGAAGTCTGTGAAAGAGGCGGCCAAGCGGGTGGCCCAGGAGTTGGGTAACACGCCCACCGTTTGCAGTAAATACTACATTCACCCTGAGGTGGTAAACCTGTTCAAGCAGGATAAGCTCATTGAGTACCTGAGAAAGCATGACGCCAAAAAACGCAAAGAGAATCCTTACCTCTCCCGTACCGAGGAGTTTGTGCTTAAAATGCTGAAAGCTCTTCAATAACCGCTTTGGGAGGCAGGCTGGAAACTTTTATCTTGGGAACCCAAACCTTTCGCAGTGATGATTCAGCTAAAAACACCTCGGCTCCTGATCCAGCCCCTTACGCGCAAGCAGCAGATATTGTACCTGGCCAATAACGGCTCCCTGGAAAAAGAACTGGGCCTGAATTATACCCCCAAGAAAATAAACGAAGACTTGGCAGACTCGCTGGAGAATTTTTTCCTCCCGCTTATCACCAAACACCCTGGGCACCATTTGTTTTACACTCTATGGGCCATGGTGCTGAAGGAGGAGCAAACCCTGGTAGGGGACCTCTGTTTCAAAGGTCCGCCAGATGAAACCGGAAAAGTGGAGATCGGTTACGGGACCTATGATGCGTACCAAAAACAGGGACTCATGACGGAAGGGGTGGCGGGCCTGGTGCACTGGTGCCAGAATCAACCCCACATCAAAACCCTCACTGCTGAAACCGAAGCTGGCAATGAAGCCTCTGAAAAAGTCCTGCACCGCAATCATTTCACCCTGGACTGCCAAACCTGTGACAATTCCTGGTGGATACGGAAAGTGAGTGAGTGAGTGAGTGAGTGAGTGAGTGAGTGAGTGAGTTGCGTTTTAGGCGTGTTTTTTGAAAACCGGGCTCAAAACGTGTTTGCAAATTTGCGGAAGCAAGCCCTAAATTCAGGCGTAAACTGCTCCAAATACGTTACCTTAACCTAGATGTTAGAGGCTGTTTGTTCAACTTAAGAAGGCCTGGAGAAGGTAGGGCAATCTAGTTTCTTGAGGATTATTTGCTGAGATCACTCCTGAGGGAAAAAAGAGCAGATAAGGCAAAGGCCATTCCTTGTAACCAAAGCCGAAGAATTATTGCCAATCCTTTTCCAGCGTTTATTACAATTGATTTTCCTTGTCCGTAAATGGATTGCTGAGTTATGCGCTACAAACCCTCGCGGTCAAAGGCATGCACTTTAACGCTGCTTTTTTTCCTTAGGCGGGTCTCTTTGCTTTTCTCTACTTCAATGCCCTGTTTGGTGTCATAAACGCGGGTTTTTCTGCTCAGGCCCTGCACAGCGGAGGCATCTTTTACCTCGTCTTCACCCATGCCACCATAGATATTGACCTTTATCCCTTGGTTGGCTTTACCAGAGATCAGGAACTCATCTTCCTCTCCCAAGCCATATAAAAAGATTGATTTGGTCTCTGCTTTTTTAAAGACCCGGTCATACACTAATAAGGGCTTTACTTTTTCATCACCAGGCACCTGAAGCACCATGACGCGGGTATCGCCGTCAGGCTGTCGTTCTACCACAAATTTTTCCTTTTCATCTGTGCCAGCTACCAATACATTTTTGGCCAGGATGAGATACATTTCCTGGGCAATGGCCGGCAATTGGTTTCTTCTGGAGGCCAGTTTGGTTTTTATTTCTTCCCCGGTCAATTGGTAGACCGACTGGGGCAATTGAGAAACAGAAGCGGTTAGTAAGCTATCGGTGAGTTGGCGCTGTAATTGGCGGGCTATTTGTTGCCACTGTTCCTGGGTTACTTCATTGAGGCAGCGGTCATCAATAAACTGCGCATTTTTGAGGTAGCCTCTAGGTGATGAAACCCGGGCGTGAAACGTTTTCATCTTGCTTACCGGGGCCCATCGGCGGCTGAAAAGCCAAGGCAACAGACCGTCATCGAATTTGAAGAAAGCCTGGTCGCGGTCTTTGGGGACTGGACTGTAGGTAGTGACTGCACTGGTATCATAGACTGCCCACTGCCACTGGCCCTCATGACGGTCCCAGTCGCCAATAAAGACGTCAAACAAACGGGCTTTGGCAAAGGATAGTTGGTCTGGCAGATGAGAGTGGCGGGTAAACCTGTTTTTAAGGAATTCTTCTGAATCAATGAGGTTCTTGGCTTTGCCAAAATTGCGGGTGATCGCTTCCTTGCCTTCAAATTTCTCTTCCAGCAGAAAAACCCTGTCCTGAAAATCTGGGGTGTTTTCCTTTAGGCCTTTCACGTCTTTGGGAATATACACAAACCGGGGATGGCTATGCGGGATCTTGGCCCCCGCGGCCAGACCAGATACTACCGCCGCTCCGTAAGGGTGCACCGCAGAGGTTTGGTCGCGCAGCACATTGGTAAGAAAGGTTTTGCGCAAGCCTTTGGGTAAAATGTCTTTCGGGTCTTTGTCTACTGAGCGCAAGGCGTAAAACTTGCCTTCTTCGCTTTCCAGGGTGAGGCTGGTGGTCTGGAAACCGCCGCCCCTTTTTTCGGGGCTCAAGCCGCCATGCATTTTATCCATATCCAGCAGGGGCAAGGTGACCAGCGTAGCCCAAACGTCGCGGTAGTGCTTGCCCCAGAAAAGGTGATGGAGAAAGCCTTTCTGGTAATGTTTGCCCGCCACTACGATAGCTGAATCCCAGACGGCTTTCCGGCTTTGCTCAATGGGGCCCGCCAAGGCAGTCTCCTGAAAAAAGTCTTTGCGGGCACACCCTGCTGAAAAGACCAAAAGGAAGAAAGAAAAGGTTAGTAGTTTATACATGCTTCATGAGTCACTTACTGCCATACCTTAAGCGCAGAAGAAAGGTTGTGCCTCTCTCCGTAGAGGCCCTTTTTTATATGGGATGAACAAAAAGCCGAAGACAAGGTTTTAGAACATCATTCCCCCTATATAGGTATAAGTACTTTGTATGCCAAATTCCCGTATTCTACTGAAAAGAAACCTCCGCCAGAGGATCTGTTTTCTGCTGGTTCCTTTTTTTTTGCTGTTTTGCCCACTGCAGGTATTTCCTCAAACCACCAATTCTACCATCACGGTTGCCGCAGGCCCTCATTACCTCAAAAGCCCGTTTCACAGGTTCTGGTTCGGGTCTCATTACCGCAAGGTCTGGGCACAGCCCGTGCAGGTGCCGTATTTCAGTTTAAGTGAGTTTAGGGGCGGGGTAACGCCAACCCGGCAGGGCGGAAGTTTCCAGACCAAGAACCTTAGGCTGGTTGATGGGCAGAAAAGGGAATACGTATTACGTTCCATTGACAAAGACCCGTCTGTAGCCCTTCCCAAGTTCTTCCGGAAAACGTTTGTGGCCAACCTCATGCGCGACCAGACCAGCGTGATTCACCCGTACGGGGCCTTCATCGTGCCGGTCCTGGCCGAGGCTGCCGGAGTGTACCATACCAACCCACAGTTGGTGTACCTGGGGCAAGACAAAGCCCTTGGCGAATATGAAAATGAGTTTGCCAATACCTTGATGCTGCTGGAAGAACGGCCAGACGGCAACTGGGAACACCTGGAAAGTTTTGGAAAGCCAAAAGAGGTGGTCAGTTCCCGTAAGGCCTTTGAGAAGTTTGTGGCAGACCCCAGCCACCAGGTAGACAGCAAAAGATACCTTACCTCCAGGTTGTTTGACATGTGGCTTAGCGATTGGAGCCGCCGCGAGGACCAATGGCGCTGGGGCGTAACCAAGAAAAACGGGGAAACCCTCTATTCACCTATTCCCCGGGATAGGGACCATGCCTTCTTTAAATTTGATGATGGCGTGCTTACTTTTCTGGTAAGCCTTTTCAAACCCAATTACCAGACCTTTGATAAGTCTATTTCTGCCGGCAATGTAAAAGGCCTGATTAAAAGCTCCAAAGAAATGGATACCTATCTACTAGCCTACCTCACTCAGGAAGATTTTAAAATGGCTGCCCAGGAGTTACAGCAAAACCTTAATGACGCCGTCATTGACAAGGCGCTGGCGCAGTGGCCGGCTTCCATCCAAGATTTGTCTGCCCAGGAGTTTGCCAAATTGTTAAAGGCCCGCCGCCAGGACCTGCCCCAGGCCGCCGAGGCTTTTTACCAATTGCTAAACCAAAAAGTAGTGCTGGCGGGCAGCAATGAGAAAGACCGTTTTGAGCTACAGTTTCACCCAGACGGGAAGGTGTTGGTCAAGCAATGGGCGGAAGAAAAAGGGGAGGCCCGGAAACTGCTGCACCAGAAGATGTTCTCGCCCGCAGAGACTAAAAGCATTTCCATTTATGGCCTTGGCAAGGCAGATGAACTGGTCCTATCTGGCGCCGGCCCTAATATGATGGACCTGCACTGGTATGGCGGCGAAGGCACAGATGCACTAATTGTGAAAAAGGACTGGAAGGTTACAGGCAAAAAGCTAAAACTCCTGGACGAGGAAGACGGCAATGACTACGCCAAAAGCAAGAACATCAATATCAATGAATACCGGCCCCGAGCAAACGAGTTTGACGCCGAAGGCTGGCTACTGCGGTACCGCCTGCATTAAAGTATCTTTCCGTTTTAGGCCTGTTTTTAAGAAAACGGCCTTAAAACAGAAAGTCTATTCCCTGGAAAAATCAATGATCTTGTCACCGTGCTTGGTGCGCATGTAGGCCCTGATGATTTGCTGGGTGTCTTTGTTGTCATTGTAGTGCTTGATCACGTCTTTGAAGTCATCCAGAGAAGAAGCGCTGAAGGTTTCATCAATGTAACCAAAGCCCAGGTAGTGCCCGTTCTCCACGCACACCACAGATTTTTCATCCGCGGAGCGGCCCTTGCCCACAATCACAAAGCTGTCATAGTCATACTTGAAGGCGTCTATAGATTCCATCACGCGCTTGTTGTATTCCTCTGGCGCCTCCTTGCCAATGCAGGCGCCTTTGCACTGGTGCACCTGGTAATCAAAACACGGCCCCGGCGATTTATATAAATCACACAGTTTCTGGCATAGGTTGTACTTAGCCACCCGGTTAAACAGAAAATTCTTGGCCTGAAACTGATTGGACATGGTAAGGAGGGGCGGTACTTCAGTCTTGGCTTTCTGGAAGGTCAGGCGTAGGTACCCGTCCTGGTCATAATAGGAAAAAATGCCGCTATGGTAGACACTTCGGCGCTGGGCGCGGTTGTAGAAGGGCTTGCGTTTCTTGATCTCATCAGACTCAAACAGCAAGGCCACCAGTTCACTGCCCGTGCGCACGTAGGTGATATTGGAAATGCGGTTCTTGAACTCTATGGATTTGCGGCTCTTGAAGTCAATGTTGAAGTGCTGAATAATCCGCTTGCGGATGCTCTTGCTCTTGCCCACGTAAATGATCTCGCCGTGCTCGTCATGGAAGTAATACACCCCCGCCTCTAAGGGCAAGGCATCTACCATTTCACGCGAAATATTGGGCGGTAGGAGTGAGGTCTTGATGTCTTTGGTGAAGGAGGGTTTCTCCAGCAACTTGTCGTCCTGGTCGGCGTCTACCTTGTTCTGGTCAATCTTGAGCAGCCGGTCAAAAAGAACGGCTGTGGCTTCGGCATCGCCAATGGCGCGGTGGCGCATCTGCAGGGGAATGTCAATGCTCTTGCAGAGCTTGCCCAGGCTATAAGAGGGTAGACCCGGCATAAGCTTACGGCTCAGGCGCACCGTACAAAGCGTTTTGCGCTGAAAGGTAAAGCCCAGATCCGCGAATTCTTTTTTGATGAAAGAGTAGTCAAAGCGCACATTGTGGGCCACAAACACATTGCCTTCGGTGATCTGCACAATCTGCTTGGCCACCTCATGGAACTTGGGTGCGTCCCGTACCATCTCATCTGTGATGCCGGTGAGCTGCGAAATGAAAAAAGGAATGGGGCGGCCAGGGTTCACCAAGCTGTGAAACTGGTCCACTACCTGGTTGCCATCATGAATGAAAATGGCTATTTCTGTGATGCGGTCTTCAGACGGCTGCCCGCCGGTGGTTTCAATATCTACAATAGCGTACACGCGCTTCTCTTAAGGTTGATAGCGGCACAACCGCCTTGTTCATAACCCATTTTCAGGGGATATCGTTTCATTTTTGCTTCTGGTAATCTGTGGCGGTATTTGCCTGAGTTTCCGTGGCTGTAACCCTCCCAAAGTCATTTCTGTTTCGGGGCTGTTTTCCCAAAAACAGGCCCAAAACAGAAGGGTTGGTAAGAGGTGGTGATCTTCCATAGTCTTACCTAGCCCCAGGATGGAAAGATACAGGATAGGTGCATAAAAAAAGCAGCCTCTGGGGCTGCCTTTTCTATTGTTTGAATCTCCAGGGGAGAGGGAACTCTGGTCTTAGATCAACTACCCTTATCCCTTGAAATTAAAGCGCTTGTTTCAAAGAGGAGATTGTCTGCTTGGCAGCCTGAATCTCCATCTGCTGTTTCTGTACAATGTTTTTCACATCCAGCGGAAGCGGCTCGTTCAAAGCGCTGTTGTAGGCTTTGAGGGCGGCCTCATCGCCGGTTTCGCACTCGCCCAGAATGGCTTTGCTGTCATTGGCGCCCACGGCCGCTTTCAGATTAATCCAGCCACGGTGTACGGCACCTGCGGCTTCCATGGCTACGCCTTCAATGGTGGTGGTAGAGGAGGTGGAACCGCCTAATTGCTGGGCCTTGCTTTCCAGTTCACTTGCGAATACCGCGCGTTGCTGGGCCAGTCTTTCCAGTTCAGATTTTACCCGCATATCGGTGACGGCACCGGCTGCGGTTTCATAGCCTTTCTGCCCGTCGCGGGCGGTTTCTACCAGGTCATTGATGGTATCTATTACTTTGCTGTTCATGTTATCCATAGTCTTAAAAATGTAGTGGTTAGGTGGTGTTAATTTCCTGGTTGCCAGGTAGAATAGAAGAGGTTTCTATCTGCCTGGCCCTCCCACATATACTAGCGGCTATGGGTATTTGTTACGGCGTTTCGGGCGTGTTTTTTGGAAAAGGGGCTTATACCAGACCGGGTACTGTTATTTATTTCGCCTTTTCAGTTTCTTGAGCAACTGGTTTTCCTTGGGCCCCTGGTTAATGTCATTCAGAAGAAACCCAAAGGGCTGCAACGGGCCATAAGCGTCAAAAATCACCTTTAAAATGGCGATCACCGGAATAGACAGAATCATGCCCGGCGCTCCCCAGATCTCTCCGCCCACAATTAGGGCCAGAATGGCGGCAAATGGGTTAATGCTTACCTTTGAGCCCACCACATAGGGGGTAATGAAATTGCCTTCCAGAAACTGCACAAACGCGAAAATAAGGATCACAATGAGCATCTTGGCCGGCGATCCGGTGTCTACTAGCACAAACAGGGCGGGCAGCAGCGCGCCCAGCATAATGCCTATGTAGGGGATGATGGTCAGGATGGCGGCAAACACCCCAAAGAATATGGCATACTCTACGCCCATGATCAAAAGCCCCATGGAGTTCAGCAGCGCTACCACCAGAATCACAATGAACAACCCAGAAAGGTACCCCTGCACCACCCGCTGGATGTTGTCTACGGTTTCCATGAGCGGACCCCGGCGGTCTTTGGTAATGAACTGGAACATGAATTGCCGTAGGTGGTCGCGGTAAAACAGCATACAGAAAACGTAGATAGGCACCAGCGAAATGACCGTGAGCGCGCCGGTGGTAAGGGAGATGGTGCTCCCTAGAAAAGCCGTGCCGGTTTGCGTCACGTTACCCAGCGCCTTTTGCAAGAATTCACCTTTGTTGGTGGGCTGTATGCCAAACCGCTCCAGCAGAAACGCCTGGAACTTAGCCAGCAGGGCACTTAGTTTGGTGTTGATGTCTGACAATTCTGAAGAAAAGCTTCCAATCTGCGCTGAAAGAAACCAAATGACCAGCGTGAGTACCGCTATCACCAGCACCAGTGAAAGGACAATGGCCAGGGAGCGGGGCATGCGTCTTTCCAGGGATTTGTTGATGGGCAGCAGCAGCAAGGCAAACAACGTGGCAAAGCAAAGCGGAATCAACACCGCACTGAAAAGTTGCAGAAAGTGAAGCAACAGAAAGAGGCAAAGAAGAATGACCGTGTATTTGAGATAAGCGGGTAATTTTATTTCCATAGAGCGATTCCAGAAATGGGAGTTTGGTATTAATGCTAAAAATATTAGCTATATTCTGTTTAAAAGTGGTTTTATTTGTAAATTGGCTAAAAAAATAAGCAAAATACCTTTTGTTGAATGAACTGCCAACCCCCGCATTTGGTTACATATTTAATAAAACGTAGCCTTTGCAAACCTGACCTCAAGCGTATTATTTTGTGGCTCTGCCCTAAGGGTTTGTCCATAAAAAAAGGCCTTTCCTCCTAGCTGATGGCAAAGTACACGCAAATTTTCTTTTATTTTACCTAATTCTACTAAACCCTAAAGTTCCCTATGGCTGAACTGACTAATGTAACTTACAACGAGGACAGTATCCGCTCCCTTGACTGGCGCGAACACATCCGGCTGCGTCCGGGTATGTACATCGGCAAGTTGGGTGACGGCTCCTCTCCCGATGATGGGATTTACATTCTGGTGAAAGAGGTGATTGACAACTCCATTGATGAGCACATGATGGGGTTTGGGCGCACCATTGAAATCAAGATATCTGACCACAAAGTAGTGGTGCGTGACTACGGCCGCGGTATTCCGCTGGGCAAGGTGATTGACTGCGTGAGCAAGATCAACACCGGTGGTAAATATGACAGCCGCGCCTTCCAGAAATCGGTAGGTCTGAACGGGGTGGGTACCAAGGCAGTGAACGCCTTGTCTTCACACTTCAGAATCCAGAGCGTGCGGGAGGGCCAGACCAAGGTTGCCGAGTTTGAGCGCGGCGAGTTGGTGAAAGACGAGGCGCTACAGGAAACTACCCAGCGCAACGGTACCACCACCGTGTTTGTGCCCGATGATACCATTTTCAAGAACTACCACTTTATTCCGGAGTTCCTGGAAAACCAGATCTGGAACTACGTGTACCTCAACGCGGGACTTACTATCCATTTCAACGGGCAGAAATACTATTCTGAGAATGGCCTGAAAGACCTGTTGAGCCGCAAGATCGCTGAGGAGTCCATGCGCTACCCTATCATCCACCTCAAAGGGGATGATATTGAGTTTGCGATCACCCACGGCAACGACTACGGCGAGGAGTACTATTCCTTCGTGAACGGCCAGTACACGACCCAGGGCGGTACGCACCTGGCGGCTTTTAGAGAAGCAGTAGTGAAGACCGTGCGCGAGTTCTACAAGAAAGACTATGACGCCACAGATATCCGGGGCTCTATTGTAGGCGCTATTGCCATACGCGTGCAGGAACCGGTGTTTGAAAGCCAAACCAAAACCAAGCTGGGTTCCATCAACGTGGCCCATGAGGGACCTACGGTGCGCAACTTCGTGAATGATTACGTGAAGGAGCACCTGGACAATTACCTGCACAAGAACCCAACGGTGGCAGATGCGCTGCGCCGGCGTATTGAGCAGAGTGAGCGGGAGCGCAAGGACATGGCCGGTATTAAAAAACTAGCCAACCAGCGCGCCAAGAAAGCCAACCTGCACAACAAGAAACTGCGCGACTGCCGCTTCCACTTCGGGGAAAGCAAGGAACTGGAGAAGGAGACTCTCACCACCCTGTTCATCACCGAGGGGGACTCGGCCTCTGGATCTATCACCAAATCACGCAACGTGGAGCTGGAAGCGGTGTTCTCTCTGAGAGGAAAGCCGTTGAACTGCTTCGGGCTGAAGAAAAAGGTGGTGTACGAGAACGAGGAGTTCAACCTACTGCAGCACGCCCTCAACATTGAGGAAGGCCTGGAAGGCCTTCGCTATAACCGCGTGGTAGTCGCCACCGATGCCGACGTGGACGGCATGCACATTAGACTGCTCTTAATGACCTTCTTCCTGCAGTTTTTCCCAGACCTGGTAAAGAACGGACACCTCTACATTCTGGAGACTCCGCTCTTCAGGGTGCGCAACAAGAAGGAGACCATCTACTGCTACAATGAGCAGGAGAAGCAGAACGCCATCCGCAAGATCGGCAAGGCCGCAGAAATTACCCGCTTTAAAGGGTTGGGAGAGATCTCGCCGGAGGAGTTCGGGAAATTTATTGGAGACAACATCCGTCTGGAGCCAGTAATCATGGGCAAGACGGAGCAGAACATCCAGAAAATGCTGTCCTACTTTATGGGCAAGAACACCCCAGAGCGGCAGCAGTTTATTATTGAGAATCTCAAGATTGAGAAAGATATAGTGGAGGAGGTATATGCTTAACGAAGAATTGGAAAACGAAAACAATTTAGAGCTGGACAGCGAACTGACCGGCGGGGAGGTCATTCATGACATTACCTCGGTCTCTGGTTTGTATGAGAACTGGTTTCTGGATTATGCCTCTTACGTAATTCTGGAGCGGGCCGTGCCTGCCCTGGAAGACGGTTTCAAACCAGTGCAGCGCCGCATCATGCACGCCATGAAAGAAATGGACGATGGCCGTTTCAACAAAGTGGCAAACGTGATTGGCCAGACCATGCAGTACCACCCACACGGTGACGCCTCTATTGGCGACGCCATCGTAAACCTGGGCCAGAAGGACCTGCTCATTGAAACCCAGGGAAACTGGGGAGACGTGCGTACCGGGGACAGTGCCGCCGCCCCGCGTTACATTGAGGCCCGCCTCACCAAGTTTGCCTTAGACGTAGTCTTTAATGGCCAGACCACTGAGTGGCA
Organism: Rufibacter soli; assembly: GCF_054781795.1. Lineage (NCBI taxonomy): Bacteria > Pseudomonadati > Bacteroidota > Cytophagia > Cytophagales > Hymenobacteraceae > Rufibacter > Rufibacter soli. Next base: position 1,697,595 of record NZ_BAAGTS010000002.1, read on the forward strand.
GCTGAGCTATGACGGCCGTAAAAACGAGCCGGTAACCTTACCGGTGAAATTCCCGCTCTTGCTTGCGCAGGGCGTGGAAGGGATTGCCGTAGGCTTATCTACCAAGATAATGCCCCACAACTTCCGGGAACTGATCAAGGGTTCTATTGACGTGCTCAAAGGCCGTAAAACCACCTTGTTGCCCGACTTCCCTACCGGCGGTTTGGCTGACTTTACTAACTACAACGGTGGGGGCAGAGGCGGTAAAATACGCCTGCGCGCTACCATTGAAAAGGTAGATAAATCTTTGCTGGTGATACGGGATGTGCCTTATGGTACCACCACCACCGCTTTGATGGACTCTATTGTCAAGGCCAGCGAGAACAACAAGATCAAGATCAAGAAGGTAGTAGACAACACCGCAGCAGAGGTGGAGGTACAGGTGCATATTCCGCCCGGGATTTCGCCTGACCTGACCATTGACGCGCTGTATGCCTTCACTGACTGTGAGATCTCCATCTCGCCTAACACCTGCGTGATCATTGAAGACAAGCCCCGGTTCCTCAACGTAGATGAGCTGTTGCGCATGTCTACCGTGAAAACCGTGCGCCTGCTGGAGCGGGAGCTGGAAATCAGGATGGGCGAACTGGAAGACAAGTGGCACCAGAGCTCCCTGGAGAAAATCTTCATTGAGAACCGTATCTACCGTGACATTGAGGAGTGCGAGACTTGGGAAGCCGTGTTGGAGGCCATTGACCTGGGCTTGAACCCTTTCAAACCTTTGCTGCGCCGCGAGGTAACGCAGGAGGATATTATCCGACTCACGGAGATCAAGATCAAGCGAATCTCTAAGTTTGATGCCTTCAAGGCAGATGAGTTCATCAAGAAGCTGGAAGCCGAAATGGCCGAGGTGGCCGATAACCTGGCTAACCTGACCCGTTACGCCATTAGCTATTTTGAGGGCTTGCTGGCCAAGTATGGCAAAGGCAAGGAGCGTCGCACCCAGATCAGGACCTTTGATGTGGTCTCTGCCCAGAAGGTGGCGGTGGCCAACCAGAAACTGTACGTGAACCGCAAAGACGGCTTTGTGGGCTATGGCCTCAAGAAAGATGAGTTTGTGTGTGACTGTTCAGATATGGATGACATCATTGCCATCCGGAAGGACGGTAAGTTCATGGTGACCAAGATCAGTGACAAAACCTTTATGGGCAAAGACATTCTGTACGTCGGCGTGTACAACAAGAATGACGAGCACATGGTCTACAACATGATCTACACTGATGGCAAAACCGGAATCGCGTTTGCCAAGCGCTTTGCCGTGACTTCCATCACCCGGGACAAGGAGTATGATCTTACCAAAGGCGAGAAGAACTCCAAGGTGGTATACTTGACGGCAAACCCTAACTCTGAGTCTGAGTTGGTGAGCATCACGTTGCAACCAGTGGCTGCCGCCCGCGTGAAGCAGTTTGATTTTGACTTTGCCGAGCTGTTGATCAAGGGCAAGGGCTCGCAGGGGAATATAGTTACCAAGCATCCCATTAAGAAGGTAGTACAGAAGGCGCTAGGCGAATCTACCCGCGGCGGACGTGAGATTTATTATGATGAAGTGATTGGTCGCCTGAACACTGAGAGCCGCGGTCGTTATCTGGGTTCTTTCAACACAGATGACACCATTCTAGTATTGCACAAGGATGGTTCATATGAACTGACCAGCTTTGACCTGACCAACCATTATGACGTGGCCAACATTGAAGCCATCCATAAATTTAGTCCGGAGCTGGTAGTGTCTGCGGTGTACACAGAAGGGGAGACCAAGGTAACCTACGTGAAGCGCTTCCAGGTGGAGACTACCACGGTAGGCAAACGGTTTACTTTCATCAGTGAGACAAAAGGTTCTAAGCTGCTGGCAGCATCGGTGTCAAAAGAGCCTAAAGCCGAAATTAAATTCCAACGTGATAAAAAATCTGACAAAGAAACAGAGATTTTATTGCTGAGTGAATTTATAGATGTGAAAGGTTGGCGTGCAATGGGTAATAAGCTGAACTACTTTAAAATCTTTGGCGTGACTCTGCAGGACGAAGAAAAAGAAATGGCGCCTAAGGTTAAAAGTAGTACAAAACCTATAAAAACTGTAAAGATAGAAACTAAAGTAGCCCAAATTGTAAGTCCTTCATATTCAACAGGTGATGAAATTTTGCTGGATTTAGAAAGCGTAAAACCTGAATTGAATGTGGCCGTAGAAAGTGAACAAATCGGGGAACTACCTGCGGCACCCAAAAAGGAGAAAAGGCAACTGAACCTCTTCTAGGATTTTTGGATCCGTTTCCGTAGATTACCCATGCGTTGTACTAAAGTTACATCATAGAAGGGTATATGCGGAGCAGATTTAGACTCGTACTTTTACTAATAACCATAGTAAGCTTTCCAGGCCTGGCCTCCGCTACCGGAGGATTAGGCCTGGAAAAGCTGTTATGGGAAGCCAACCAATTATTCCTGGAGCATAAAGACACGGAGGCGCTGGAGAAATACGAACTGCTTTTGGCAGGTAACCCTGAGCAACAGGAAGCCTTAACCAAAGCCAGTATTGTATGTGGCCGAATAGGCAACCGTTTTCCAGATGACTCCCACAAAAGCCTTTATTTTCAAAAAGCCTTTTCTTTTGCCAGCACTGCCTGGAGCAAAGACAGTGTAGAAGCAGAGAATAATTATGTGATGGCCTTGGCTCTCAACAACCTTAGCCAAACGGTCTCTTTGAAAGAGCGAATGCTGCACCTGTGCCAAACCAAACGGTACCTAGACAAAGCTCTTTCCGCTGACTCAATGCATGCCGGGGCTTGGCACTTACTGGGCCGGTGGGCGTATAAAGCGGCCAATCTTTCCTTCGCTGAAAAATCCATGATCAAACTTATAGCCCAGGAAGCGCCTGCAGAGGTTACCAATCAATTAGCCATTGATGCCATATCAAAAGCGATTGCCATTGATCCCAATAACCTGGTTTATTACTATGACCTGGCCCGGGTGCAACGGGAGGCTAACCAGAAAAGTGAGTGCGTAAACACCCTGCAACGGGCTATTGACCAAAAATTGGTAACCACCGAGGATCTGGAGCTGAGCCGGAGATGCCGAGTACTTCTTAAAGAGGTATTACGCATCAGAACCTAGCAATAGAAAAGATTTTCCTACAACAAGAAAGGCGCCTAGAGACAGGCGCCTTTCTTGTTGTTGTAGGGAGTTGGGCCATCAGGCAACCAAGAGGCAATTAGGTTTTAAAAGGGCTTGGTACCGTCTGCAAGGTTTCACCACTTCAACTTAAAATCAGCAACCTCCTTTAGCAGGCTATCCAATTCTGGTTTGGCCCCGTTTTACGAAAAACGGCTTTATAACGGAAATCGCCTTGAAGAGCAAAAGGGTTTGAGAATACGTACAGCCATCACATGGTTCAAGTCCAATTCCTGCCGTCATTGGTTAGGAGGAAAGGATGCTGCTGGTGAGTCTTTTTCAAATAAATAGCAAAGATGGAATATAAAACTTAACATATTTTTTATATTAGTGATCCAGAAAACCACGGGTGAGACAACTACCATTCTATATCATCTTCTTGCTAACCGGAATCCTGGCGCAGGCGCAGACGGGTCCGTTGGTAGGGAAAGTGGTGGACGCTGATAGCCAGAAACCCCTGGATTATGTAACGGTGCACCTCCACAAAGCCAAAGCACCGGTTTTCACCAATGAGGCCGGAAACTTCACCATCAGGAAGTACACCATAGCAGACAGCGTCACCTTCGCCTTGATGGGGTACCACCCGCTCAAAAAAGCCGTTTCTGATCTGCTGAAGAATCAAACGGTATTGCTAAGCCGGCAGAGTTACGCCATCCAGGAAATTGTGGTAAGGCCCAAAGAAAACCCAGCCTTCCGCATCATTAGGGCGGCGGCTAAAAACAAGCACCTGTACTTGCCAGAAAACCAATCGGCTATCCAGTTCAAGACTTATACCTTAATGAAAGGAAGTATTCTGGAAAGTGACGCGGCAGATAAGAAGAAACACTTCTCTAAACGGTATGCCCCTTTCCTGGATAGCCTCACCCTGAATCAGACGGCAAACCGCACGGCTTCATTACCTATATTCCAGTCAGAAACGGTCAAGGAGTATTTCTATAACCGGGACCCGCGCCAATCCAAAGAAATTCTAGTGGCAAGCAAGGTTATTGGGGTGGGTATTGAGAAGGAAAGCCAGATTGCACAGTTGTTGAACGCCCAGGCAGAGCATTTCTCCCTTAACCAGAATTGGATGCGCATGTTTGACAAAGACTTTGTGAGTCCTATTGCCAACCAATGGGCCAGTTACTATGACTATGAATTGCAAGACAGCGTGGAAACGGCGGGCAGGAAGGTGTATAAGATCGGCGTCTCGCCCAAACGGGCCCAGGACCTGGCGTTCCAGGGAGTTATCTGGGTGGCAGATGGCTCATTTGCGTTGCGCCGCGTTGATTTAAGGCTTACTAAGGGAGTAGCCCTTAATTATGTGACGGGCTTGCACCTTGTGCAGGCCTGGGACGAACAGAATCCTTCCTTGCTGCCTATTTCCAGTAAGCGAAGGTTTCAATTGGCGGGGTTTCCGGGTTCAGATGTACGGTTGTTCGTAGAATCTGAGACCACGTACTCAGAGGTGCTGCAGGGCCAACCCAAACCCCCGGCCTTTTATGACATGACCCATCAGGTAAGTGATTCGGCCATGCTTCATTCTCCAGAGTTCTGGCAGCGCGAACGGCCCGAGGAATTCACCGCGGCAGAGGAGAAACGGGTAGAAGCCATTGCCAGCATCAAGAAATTACCGGAAATTAAGAGTGCCGTAAAATTGATCAGGGTGGTAGTGGAAGGCCACATTCCACTGAATGAAAAGTTTGAGTGGGGCCCGGTTTTTGGGGCCTATGTGTTTAACAAGGTAGAGGGGCATCGGTTTCAGTTTGGCGGCCGCACAACGGCAGAGTTCCACCCTAATTGGATCATGAATGGCTACCTGGCTTATGGCACGTATGATAAAGCCGTGAAAAGCCTTCTCAACCTGCGGTACGTGGCAGACCGGCAGCAATGGACAGAGTGGGGGGTAAGTTACCTCAATGACGTAGGCCCAGCCGGAATGGACCTGAACAACAGTCAGGTAAGCAGCCTTTTCTTTTCCACCTTTAGGTGGGGAAAAATGAATTTCCCGTACCGGCAGGAGCAGGTACAGATGTGGGGTGAACGGGAGTGGTTCCAGGGGTTCAGGCAACGGGTAACTTTCAGGAATATCAGGTTCCACCCGGTTTTTGATGCCAGCACCTTGGGCACCGAAGCCCAAAGTGCCACCTATGGCGGGTTTACCACAACAGACGTGACCCTGAACCTGCGTTATTCCCCGGACCGTAAAATGCTCATCCGACACCATGAGAAGATTGCTATTTCTAACTCCAATGCCCCGGTTATTGGATTGGAGGTGTCGGCGGGCCTGAGTGGCCTTATGAATTCAGACCTGTCTTACCAGAACATTTCCTTATCTGTGGAGCAGCGGGTGCGTGCGGGTATCTTTGGGTATGGCCGGTATTACCTGAAAGGGGGCAAGACCTTTACCAAGGTGCCGTTGCCGTTGTTACAAGTGCCTCTGGGTAATGAGACGCCGTTCTTTATTCTGCAGGGGTATAACCTCATGCCTTACTTTGCCTTCGCCACAGATGAGTATGTGTCTTTGCGGTATGACCATCATTTTGAAGGGGCTTTCTCATTGACCAATCGGTTGCCGCTACTCAAGAAGTCAAAGCTTATTTTGGTGGCTGGCGGGGCTGCCCTATATGGGCGGTTAACAGACAAAAACAAACCTACGGCAACGGCAGAAAATTCCGGCAACTTTAGCGGGCTTGGCCGTGACCCCTATGTAGAGGTGAATGTGGGGTTCAAGAATATCTACCAGATGTTTAGAGCTGATTTGGTGCACCGTGTTACCTATAAAAGTTTAGAGAGTCCACTATGGGGCCTGCGCCTGTCGGTTTCTGTGAACCCCTAGCGTTTTAAGCCTGTTTTTAGAAAAACAGGCTTAAAACAGCCCGTAACTTAACCGGAAATGGTACCTTCGCCTTATCAATTTCTTTTGGCTCTTTTCCTGCGCATGCGTTATTCTGTCTGGCTTTTCTTTCTTGGAGCCTTTCTTTTTTCGGGTTGTTCCCAGAAATCTAAGGAGGAGCACATGTTTTCTCCCGGCAAGGTAGACAGCAGTGTTCCCACGCAGATTAAGGAAATTACAAAGGCCTTGGAGCAACGCAGTGCCCACCCAGAGTGGTACGTGAAGCGGGCCAAACTCTACCTGGCCATAGACAAACCCCAGCAAGCCTTCAAAGACCTTACTTCCGCCACCGCCCTTGACCCAGGCATAGGGGAGGCCTATTTCTGGAAAGCCAGGATTCTGGCCGGCCGGAAAGAGTACCAACAGGCCATGAAGATGATGATGCAGTCCCAGGAGTTCAATTTTTACTCTCCAGAGTCTGAGGCCATCTTAACCGAAACCTACGTGGGCCTTAAATTATATGACCGGGCATTGAGCCATGGCAGTAAGGCCATTAAGCTAAGCCCTGGCGAGGCCAAATACTACGTGTTGCTGGCCAAGGCGCAGGCGGGAACCGGAGACACAGCCCGGGCGTTGTATAATCTAAACCGAGCCTTAGTGCGGGATTCCGTGTCTTTGCCGGCCTTCAGGGAACTGAGTGCTATTTATACTGCCAGAGGCCTGTATGACCTGGCCATTCCTATGGTACAGAAGGGCGTGAAGCGGCAGCCTCAGGACGGGTTTTGGTGGCAGCAGTTGGGCCAATATTACCTGAACCGTAACCTCACAGACACCGCGGTGGCCTGCTTTGACCGCGCGGTGACTTTGCAACCAGAGCAGGCCGAAGGGTACGCCGGCCTGGGGGAGGCCTGGTATAAGAAAAGGCAATACAGCACCGCGCTTCCGCAGTTGCTAAGGGCCCAGGAACTGGGTCTGCCTTTGACTGAGCATAACCGCTGGATTCTGGCTTCCTGCCTGGAATGGACGGGCCAGAAAGAGGCTGCCCGCCCGCATTATGTTTTTTTAACCAGAAAATATCCGCAGAACCCGCGGTATAGTGTAGCTTTGCAGCGCATCACCCGGCCTGTGGAGCGGCGCATCATCATAGATACCTTGAGCGCCAAATCTGTTTTTTAGCTATTTTGCGAAAAACAGGCCCAAAACGAAGAAGATTATTACTTGCCATATGATTAACATCACCTTACCAGACGGTTCGGTCCGTGAGTACCAGGAGGGCGTAACCGGCATAGAGATTGCCGCCTCCATTAGTGAAGGCCTGGCGCGTAACGTGCTGGCCGTAAAAGTGAATGGCCAGGTGTGGGACCTCACGCGCCCTATCACCGAGAACGCCTCTATCCAGTTACTCACCTGGAACGATGACGAAGGCAAGGCCACGTACTGGCACTCGTCGGCCCACTTGATGGCCGAGGCGCTGGAAGCTTTGTACCCTGGTGTGAAGCTAGGCATCGGCCCCGCCATTGAGAACGGCTTCTATTATGACATTGACCTGGCTGACGATAAAACGCTTTCCAGCGAAGACTTCCCGGCTATTGAGCAGAAGATGCTGGAGCTGGCCCGCCAGAAAAGCGAGTTCATCCGCCGCGCGGTAAGCAAGGAAGAGGCCATTGCCTATTTCACTGAGAAGAACGATCCTTACAAGCTGGACCTGCTCAAAGACCTGCAGGACGGCACTATTACGTTTTATACCCAGGGCAATTTCACAGACCTTTGCCGCGGGCCGCACATTCCTAACACTGGGTTTATCAAAGCCGCTAAGCTCATGAACGTGGCCGGTGCCTACTGGCGCGGCGATGAGAAGAGCAAGCAGTTGACCCGTGTGTATGCTATTACGTTCCCTAAGCAAAAGGACTTAACCGAGTACCTAGAGCGTCTGGAAGAGGCCAAACGCCGCGACCACCGCAAGCTGGGCAAGGAAATGGAGCTGTTCGCTTTCTCTGAGAAAGTGGGCCAGGGCTTGCCGTTGTGGCTGCCTAAAGGTACCCTGTTGCGTGAGCGCCTGGAGCAGTTTATGCGCAAGGCGCAGATGAAAGCCGGCTACCAGCCGGTGGTGACCCCGCACATCGGGTCCAAGGAATTGTATGTGACCTCGGGCCACTATGAGAAATACGGCGCGGACTCGTTCCAGCCTATCCGGACGCCCAACGAGGGCGAGGAGTTCTTTTTGAAGCCCATGAACTGCCCGCACCACTGCGAGATATACAAGACCCGCCCGCGGTCTTACAAAGAGCTTCCGGTGCGTCTGGCTGAGTTTGGCACTGTGTACCGCTATGAGCAAAGTGGCGAGTTGCACGGCCTGACCCGCGTGCGTGGCTTTACCCAGGATGATGCCCACATCTTCTGCCGCCCAGATCAGGTGAAGGAAGAGTTCACCAAAGTAATTGACCTGGTATTGTACGTATTCAAGGCCCTTGGCTTTGAGGATTACACTGCCCAGATCTCCCTGCGTGACCCTGAGAATAAGGCCAAATACATTGGCTCTGACGAACTGTGGGAGAAAGCCGAGAGCGCCATTATTGAGGCCGCTCAGGAGAAAGGCCTGCCTACGGTAACCGAACTAGGTGAAGCTGCGTTCTATGGACCTAAGCTGGACTTCATGGTACGTGACGCTTTGGGCCGTAAGTGGCAGCTGGGAACCATTCAGGTAGACTACAACCTGCCTGAGCGGTTTGAGCTGGAGTACATTGGAGCAGACAATGAGAAGCACCGTCCCGTAATGATTCACCGGGCGCCGTTTGGTTCTCTGGAACGCTTTGTGGCCGTCTTGATTGAGCACTGCGGCGGTAACTTCCCGCTGTGGCTGAGCCCAGACCAGGTGGCCATTCTGCCTATCTCTGAGAAATACCATGACTACGCCCACAAGGTGAATGAAATGTTAGCCGAGCAGGACATCAGGGGATATATTGATTCTCGTGACGAGAAGATTGGCCGTAAGATCAGAGACGCCGAGGTAAGCAAAGTGCCTTACATGATCATTGTAGGGGAAAAAGAGCAGGAAAACGGCATTGTATCGGTGCGTAAACATGGCTTAGGTGACATGGGCAGCATGCCGATTGATGCCTTTGTAAGCAACTTCAAAGCCGTGCTGGCCGAGCTGCTTAGTTAAAAAATATAGAAGATTTCTTTTATATAAAAGGGAAAAACGCGATATTCGCACCCTGATTGTGAAATATTAAATTTTAGGAGGTACAACTATTTCTACTAACAACAGACGCTACGTGCCACGTGGCAAGGTCGAAGAACCTTATCGTATCAATCAGCGCATCACCGGCGTCCGTGACGTACGGGTAGTGGGGGAGAACGTGGAGCCAGGTGTATACAGCATAGACCAAGCCCGCCGTCTTGCCACCGAGCAGAACCTGGACCTGGTGGAGATTTCACCAAAAGCAGATCCGCCGGTTTGCCGTATCATTGACTATTCAAAGTTCAAGTACGAGCAAAAGAAGAAGCAGCGGGAGATGAAGGCCAAAACCACCAAGGTGGTGATGAAAGAAATCAGATTCGGTCCTAATACTGATGACCACGATTTCGAGTTTAAGCTGAAGCACGCCCGTCAGTTTCTGGCTGAAGGCGCAAAAGTGAAGGCCTATGTACACTTTGTAGGACGTACCATTGTCTTTAAAGAGCGCGGCGAGTTACTTTTGCTTAAATTTGCCCAAGCCCTGGAAGACGTAGCCAAAGTAGAGCAGTTGCCAAAGCTGGAAGGGAAACGGATGTTCCTGTTCCTGGGACCAAAAGTGAAAAAATAACAGTACACTTTATATACACCCAAATGCCAAAGATGAAAAGCAAATCAGGGGCTAAGAAGCGATTCACCCTGACAGGTACTGGCAAAGTAAAGCGTAAACACGCTTACAAAAGCCACATCCTGACCAAGAAGACCACCAAGCAGAAGAGAAATCTGACTCACATTGGTTTAGTTAGCGAAGCTGACCAGGCGAACGTGAAAAGAATGCTTGCGTCTTAACCCAATCAATTTAATTATTGTTTCAACGAGAACTGGTAACTAAGAATTAAACCGAAATCACCAGCCTCAAAAAATTTCAGAAATGCCTAGATCGGTAAACGTTGTGGCGGCCCGCCACAAAAGAAAAAGAATAATGAAAATGGCCAAAGGTTACTTTGGTCGTAGAAAAAACGTTTGGACAGTAGCCAAAAACGCGGTTGAAAAAGGTTTGCTTTATGCATATCGCGATAGAAAAGCGAAAAAGAGAGATTTCAGAGCTCTTTGGATCCAGCGTATCAACGCCGCAGCCCGTATGAACGGTCTGTCTTACTCCCAGTTGATGGGCGGTTTGAAAAAAGCCAACATCAACCTGAACCGTAAGGTTTTGGCTGACTTAGCTTTGAACCATCCAGAAGCTTTCACAGGAATTGTTGAGAAAGTGAAATAAGCTTTCCTGCTCATACCAATAGAAAAGCCCGGCAATTTGCCGGGCTTTTTTTATGCCCTAAATTTTGTGATGGCCAAGGCCAATAACAGAAAGCAATCCTTGAAGGTTGCAGCAATTAGCCAAGAGATGAAATGTTAAAGTTCAAAATAATATTGGAAATGTTATTTAAATAGGTAAATTTTATTCCTTTAAATCACCATCCCCCATTTATTCATTCTTAAAAGCTGTTACACTTATGGAAAAAATTGCACGCTATCCAAAGTTCATGGCCAAGTTACTGATGGGGAGTTTGATCCTTTTCTCGGCCGCATGTAGTGAGCAGGAAGTGGTGGAGCCAACTGGCGCCGTTACCTCCCAAGACCTGTTCAGCAAGCACAAGGAGAAGACCTTCTATGGACCGGCCACGCCCATGGGGCAGGGAGTGGCCCGGGCCTGGCTGTCCGTTAATGAAGAGGGAGAGCCTACGGCTATTGGGGTGAACATTTCTGCCAGGGCGGTAGATAACCTGGGCATGGAGCCCAAGATGTTTACGCTCAGGTTACCTAAGCAGGCAGACGCTACGCTCTATGAGTTTGTGAGTCTTGACTGGAACCCTGAGGGGCACCCACCTATGGGCATTTATACTCTTCCGCACTTTGACCTGCATTTCTACATGATTCCAGAAGATGAAGTGATGGCTATCCCAGGCATGGACCCGGGCATGCCTGGAAGCTTCAATTTTGACACTGCCGTTCCGGCCCAGTATGTTCCCTGGCATTATGTGATGGATCCCGGCATTGTTCCGGCCATGGGCGTGCACTGGGGAGATCTGAATGAGCCACAATACAATGGCCAGACCTTTACCAGAACCATGATTTTGGGGTCTTACCAGGGCAAATTCATTTTCCATGAACCCATGTTTACCTTGGCGTACCTGCAAACCAAGCCTAACGTGGAAATTCCTATCCCGCAGCCGTCCGCTTATCAGCAGCCTGGTTACTATCCTCTCAGCTATTCCTTTATGTATAGTTCTACGCCTAAGGAATACACCATTGCCTTGACAAACCTTACCTGGAGACAATAAAGATGTATATAGTTAACCGAAGGCGGCTGGAAGGATACTTCTGGCCGCCTTCGGTTTTAAGGGTTGCCGCCTGGTTTTCTAACGTGGGCTTCCCTCTATGGAAATTAATGGGATTACTGGCCATTTTACTTTTCCAGGTGTAATCCAGCTTAGCGGCCAATTTTCCCTTTACTCCTGGAATACAATAGCAAATGGTAAACGATGATTCAAATTTTAACAAGCCAAAATCATGGAGCAGAAAACAGCCACTGATCTGGTGAAAGAAGCCAAACAGGAAATTGAGAACCTCACCCCTGAACAGGTAAGCAAAGAAGTAGCACAGGGCAATGCCACGTTGATTGACATTAGGGAAAGCGAGGAACTGGCGCAGAATGGGAAAATCTCTGGTTCTGTACATGTGCCCCGGGGTATGCTTGAGTTTCACGCTGATCCTGCGCAGCCTTACTACAAACCAGTATTTGACAAAAATAAGAGACTGATCCTGCACTGTGCCTCCGGCGGACGGTCGGCGCTGGCAACGGCCACTTTGAAGAAGATGGGCTTCCAGAACGTGGCCCACTTGGACGGGGGCTTTAAGGCCTGGCAAGAAGCTGGTAAGCCTGTGGTGCACTAAAAGAAGGTGGGGTGTTTTAAGCTGGCTACTTTGGTGCTCTGCGCAAACCAAGTGCCGGCTAGTATGCACCCAGTCATCTTCCGGAAGCCTTGGTGTGTTTTAGAGGTGTTTTTCGGAAAACACCTCTAAAACACACCAAGGCTTTCACTTTTCGTATACCTTTAGCAGAACTTTACCGTGAACGCAGATGTGTGGCCGCTATTCCTTCAGTAAAAAGAAAGTACCCCATGAACACCGGTTTGCCGCCAAATTGGAAGGACTTGCCTTTGAACCCAATTTTGATGCGCGGCCCTCGCAGAAGCTACCGGTCATCATCCCAAATGCCGCCAGGGCCATGCTGGCTACCTGGGCCTCCCCAGAAAAAGAACCAGACGGAAAGCCCACGCTTCCGTTTAACGTGCGGCAGGAAAACCTACTCTACATTCCGCGGTTCAAGGCGCTGCTGCCAGACCACCGGTGCATTATTCCCATAGACGGTTTCTTTGAGTGGAAAGAACTGGACGACGAAATAGAGGAGACTTCTGCCGATGCGCCGGCACCCGCTAACCTGGGGCTGGACCTGTTCGGGAACCCTATCCGTAGCAAAGAGGAGAAGAGCCGGGCCAAAAAAGCAAAGCCCCACAAACAGAAATACCGCTTCACCCTTAAAAATGAGGAGCCTTTCGGGTTGGCCGGTCTGTGGCGCGAAAGCCTCATGCCTGATACTGGGGAGCTGGCACCGTATTTCTCTATCATCACTACCCAGGCCAATGCCGCCGTAGAGCCTTACCATGATCGCATGCCCGTGATCCTTACCCCGCAAGCCGAGGAAATCTGGCTGAATGACCGCCTGGAAGAAAAACAATGGTACCATGTGCTTAAGCCATATGACGCCCGGCAAATAACGGTGATGGCCATTGATGACTATGAAAGCATCCTCGGCAATTACGTCGCCCCGGTTCTCAACTCCAAATAGCGTTTCGGGCCTATTTTTCAAAAAACAGGCCCGAAACGGCTTTCAATCTCTTTCTGGTTCCAGCAAATTCAAAAACAGGTCAAAAAGGCTTTTGTCCCGTAGCCGACTAGTGTAGTTTGCTGGTTAGAGACCTCGCCTCCTGCGGTTTTAGCCTTCTTTGCTTCCTTAAGTCTGCCTATTTCCTTAGTACTATAAGGTTGTATTGCTAAATATGTTAGTAAATATGTGAATAAATAGTTCTCATATATTTAGCTTTTCTATATCTATCTTCCGTATTTGCTAACATTATTAGCTTTTTAAAGGCTCTTGGTTTTAGCTTTTCCCGGAAGAATATGTTGGTAACAGACAATCGCACCATTGCCCATTTGGATTTGGACACGTTTTTTGTGTCAGTAGAGCGTTTACGCAACACCCAGCTCCAGCACAAACCCATTATCATTGGCGGCCTCTCAGACCGAGGGGTAGTGGCCAGTTGTAGTTATGAGACCCGCTTCTTTGGCGTGCATGCCGGCATGCCCATGAAAATGGCGCGGCAACTCTGCGCCGAGGCCATTGTCCTGCGCGGCGACATGGAGGCTTATAGCAAGTATTCTAAAGATGTGACCCAGGTCATCGCCGACAAGGCCCCGCTCTATGAAAAGGCGTCTATAGATGAGCACTACCTGGACGTGAGCGGCATGGACAAGTTTGTGGGCACCTGGAAATGGACGAACGAGCTTCGCAGCACTATCATAAAAGAAACAGGTCTGCCTATTTCCTTCGGGTTGTCAGTGAACAAGACGGTGTCTAAGATTGCCACCGGGCAGGCCAAGCCCAACGGGGCGCTACAGGTATGCCCCCAGGAGGTGAAGACATTTCTGGCGCCGCTCTCTATTAAGAAAATTCCGGGGGTTGGGCAGAAGAACTATCAGCTCCTGCGCAACATGGGTATTCCTACCATTGAGGTGCTCACCATGGTGCCCGTAGAGATGATGCAGAAGGTACTGGGCAAGGAGGGGGTGCACATCTGGGAGAAAGCCAATGGTATTGACCGTGCCCCCGTGGTGCCGTACAGTGAGCAAAAGTCCATTAGCACAGAGAAAACCTTCGGCACAGACACAACAGACCTGGTCTTTCTTAACAGTCTGCTGGTTTCCATGACCGAGGGGTTGGCCTATGACCTCAGGCAACAGGGCAAACTGGCGGGCTGTATCACAGTCAAGATCCGGTACGCCAACTTTGACACCCTTACCCAGCAAATCTCCATCCCTTATAACGCCTCAGACCACATTCTCATCAGAAAAGCCAAAGAGCTGTTCCAGAAACTCTACAACCGCCGGCTGCTCATCCGGTTGCTGGGCGTGCGGCTGAGCCAACTGGTACAGGGCTTCCAGCAGATAGATCTTTTTGAGGAAACCACAGAACTGGCCAGCCTCTACCAAGCCATGGACCGGATCAGGCTCCGCTACGGCGGCGAGGCGGTAAAGCGGGCTGTGGGCACATAATGTGCTACCTGTTAGATGTGCTGATGTGTTAGTGGGATGTGGAGATTTGAGGATGAGGAGATTTGAAGATTTGGGAATAGGGAATAGGCGTTTTAAGCTCGTTTTCTATAAGACAGCCCCAAAACGAAAAACAGGTTTCTTCTTTCTGGAGGGAGAGAGAAGGGCGAGAGATCGGTATTGGCACAGACGCTCGCAGGTCCTCCGGACGCTACGAGGTCTTTAGAGCAGGCGATCATTTGTGTGGCTACTTTTTCCATTCACAACTTTCACTATTTTCTACCGGCTTCCTGCTTTCCCTGCTTTTCGGGAATTCTACTCTCGCAACTACCTGCTACGGAGTTCTACTCCGTCGGGAGCCACCGGGCAAAAGAAGGGGAGTAGAACTCCCCGGCCGCTTACTTCCGGAGTAGAACTCCGAAAGAGCGAATGGAGCAAAGGTCATCACTTAGTTCTTACTCAGAAAGTTGCCCGCTCTTGCCTGGATCTATCTTTAAACCAGTACCCATTTTGTCATCCTGAAAGAACCTTGTGCGCGAGTTAGAAAGGCAGATGTTAACTGCATAAAGCGCGTTTTAAGCCTATTTTCTGCAAAACAGCCCCAAAACGATAGCAGCAGAATCTTGGAAGGGGAGTAGCATCCATTTTAGAAATGAGGCCTACCCAACTGAACCTACTTTCCAGCATCCACTCCCTCAAGAAGAAGAAACTGCGCGAATGCATTTCGAGGGTGTTTTTCCAAAAACGGGCTAAAACCAGCGGCTTTAGTAAAGTCATCTGGTCTGCCTGCCAGCTCCTATTTAAAGAACCAGTGCTGCCAAAAAGCTAGTGTCATGGATATGCGCGAGTAGGCTTGTTCTTATTTGTAAAACTATGTTAAATAGCAATCGCGCTACTTGATACGCGCAACCTGATACTAATTAAATGTTAGCCTTCGTCCACTCATATTATAGTCTGCGTTACGGGACGCTGTCGCCGGAGGAACTGGTGGCCGAGGCCCGGGCAAATGGGTATAGTGCCTTAGCATTGACGGATATTAATAGCACTTCGGGGGTATTTCCGTTTGTGCAGGCGTGTGTAGCGCAGGGTATTGAACCGGTGGTGGGCATTGAGTTTAGGGTGGGGAGCAAATGGGTGTACACGGGCATCGCCAAAAACCAGGAGGGCTTTAGAGAGCTGAATGAGTTTTTGAGTGGTTATCTGCTGGCGCACCAGACGCTGCCCCTGGTGCCGCCGGCGTTTGAGCAAGCCTACATCATCTTTCCGTTTGTCAGGGGTCAGGAACTCCAGCGCCCGCTGCATGACAATGAATACGTGGGCGTGCGGCCTTCCCAGATAAACCAACTCCTGTTCTCAGACCTCCGCAAGCAAGGCGTACGGCTGGTTCTTTACCCGCTCTTTACCTGCAAGAACCAGGAAGGAGTGGCCCTACACCGGCACCTGCGCGCCATTGACCACAATATTTTGCTTAGCCAACTGGACCTGGGCCACGGCTTGGCCGAAGAGTCTTGTTTTCAGGAAGTAGATAGTATCAGGCGGAAAGGCGATTCCTTCCCAGAGCTGCTCAAGCACAACCAGGAACTAGCGCGCGAGGCAAGGTTTTCTTTTGACTTTGCCAAACGACGCAACAAACTCTACTTCACTACCTCCGCTCAGGAAGACATTGTGCTCCTGAGAAAACTGGCCCTGGATGGAGCCGGGCGACGCTACGGCGCCAGCAACAAGGTCGCCAAGCAGCGGGTAGAGCATGAGTTAGACATCATTGAGAAACTACAGTTTGGCGCCTACTTTCTCATCACCGAAGATGTCATCAGTTACGCCAGGAAACGCAACTTCTACCACATTGGGCGGGGCAGCGGGGCCAACAGCGTGGTGGCCTATTGCCTGGGTATCACTGATGTAGACCCCATTGAGCTGGACCTTTACTTTGAGCGCTTCCTCAACCCCAAACGCACCTCGCCACCCGATTTTGACATTGACTTCAGCTGGGACGAGCGAGACGAGGTCCTAGATTATATTTTCAAGCGCTACGGGCGGGAGCACACGGCTTTGATGGGAGCCATGGTCACGTTTCAGCAGAGCTCCATTCTGCGCGAACTGGGTAAAGTCTACGGCCTGCCCAAAACCGAGCTAGACGCGTTGGTGGAACAGCCACAGGCTCCCGGCAACGCTAACCACCTCACCAAAGAGATTTTCCGGTACGGCCAACTGCTCCAGGATTTTCCCAATGTGCGCTCCATCCATGCGGGCGGCGTACTCATCTCTGAAGACTCTATCTACAACTACACTGCCCTGGATAGGCCGCCCAAAGGCCTGCCCACCGTGCAGTGGGACATGTACGTAGCCGAGAGCATCGGTTTTGAGAAGTTGGACATCTTGAGCCAGCGCGGCATTGGGCATATTAAAGAATGCGTGCAGTTGGTGCAGCAGAACCGGGGCATAAAAGTAGATGCGCATGAAGTAGCAAAGTTTAAGCAGGATGAGCGCGTAAAGGAGCAGCTCAAGTCCGGCGACACCATCGGTTGCTTTTACATTGAGAGTCCGGCCATGCGGGGGCTGCTTACCAAACTGCACTGCGACAATTACCTGTCTCTGGTGGCGGCCAGCTCTATTATAAGGCCGGGCGTGGCCAAGAGCGGCATGATGAAAGCCTACATTGAGCGATTCCACCACCCAGATAAGATACAGCACCTGCACCCCGTCATGGCCGAACAACTGGGGGAAACCTATGGCGTGATGGTCTACCAGGAGGACGTGCTCAAGGTCTGCCACCACTTTGCGGGGCTGGACCTAGCAGACGCTGATGTCCTGCGCCGTGGCATGAGCGGTAAATATCGGTCTAAGGCCGAGTTCCAGAAGTTGGTAGACAAGTTCTTTGACAACTGCAGGGCCAAAGGTTATCCAGAGGCCATTACCAAGGAAGTCTGGCGGCAGGTAGAGTCCTTTGCGGGTTACTCGTTCTCCAAGGCGCACTCGGCGTCCTTTGCCGTAGAGAGTTACCAGAGCCTGTTCCTGAAGACCCATTACCCCCTGGAGTTCATGGTGGCGGTAATCAACAACTTCGGGGGCTTTTACCGCACGTGGGTGTATGTGCAGCAAACCCAGAAAGCGGGTGGCACATTGCACCTGCCTTGCGTAAACCAGAGCAGCTACTATACATCGCTCTCTGGCACTAACGTGTACTTGGGGTTAGTGCACGTGCAGAACCTGGAGCAGAAAGTGGCTTTTAAGATTGTGGCGGAAAGGGAAGAGAATGGGCCTTACACGGGGCTGGAGGAATTTATACACCGCACCCAGACCTCCTTGGAACAGTTGTTGGTCCTGACCCGCATCCAGGCGCTTCGGTTCACTCAAAAAGACAAGAAGTCCCTGCTTTGGGAGGCGCATCTACACCTTGGCCACCAACCCAAGCAGACCGCTAGTGAGTTACTCTTCCAGCTGCCCGTAAAAACCTTCACCTTGCCCACCCTCACGCACACCCTGGTAGAAGACGCCTATGATGAGATGGAGCTATTGGGGTTTCCGGTCACCTGCACCTATTTTGACTTACTGCAAACCGCTGAGCGCGGCGACGTGCCGGCCAAAGACCTGCCCGCCTTTGTGGGGCAGAAGGTGCGTCTGATAGGCGTGCTGGTGGCCACCAAGTACGTGCGCACCATACGGGGCGAGGCCATGCAGTTTGGTACGTTCCTGGATGCTGCCGGCGATTTCTTTGACACGGTGCATTTTCCGCAGAGCTTAAAGGCCTGGCCGTTCAAAGGCAATGGCGTGTACCTGCTCTTAGGCAAAGTAGTGGAGGAGTTCGGATTCCCTAGCCTGGAGATAGAGAAAATGGCCAAACTCCCTTTTCAGAAAGACCCACGGTATTAGCTGCAAATGTTCTCTCTTGCATAGCCATAAAAAGACACCTATTGGAAAAAGGCAAGGCAAAGGCTTCTCTTTATAATATAGACAATAAATAGTAATGAGGCTTTCTTTACAATTTCTGTCAGCTACTAAAGGCCTTAAAGTAAATGTAGAATGCTCTGCAAAGCCAACACATAAGGTAGGCCAGATAGCAGAAAGAGTGTTCGTGCCCGCCCATCTGTTTTAAGCACGTTTTTAAGAAAACGTGCTTAAAACACTAATCAACAATTAGTTATGAGTGGATTTGTGGTTTTCCTGGTTGATTTCCTCGCTTGCCAAAGAGTGTCTGCTGCAGAATGAGAGCTTTAAGTATTCCTTTAACCTAAAGCCAGCAAACCACAAAAATGGCTTCACCATAAGGGGAATTGGAAGAACAAATACCAAGTTATAGGTATATATAGATAAAAAACTATTGTTACAACTCTATAAGATTTGGGGCTGATTTTTATAAGTGAACCTATACAGAGTTTCTAAATACAGGGTTACTATTTGAATACTTTCAATTTTTGCTTGCATTTGAGATGTTACTTTTTCGGCTACTCTTTCCTTTAAATTCATATTTATATTTCGTCAATTAGATCAACATTAATCACTAACCTAACCACACCACACTAACATGAAGAAAAAGTATCTTACAGTAGGTAAGTCTGCCATGGCAGCTGCCGCACTATCCGTTGCCTTTTTAACAGGCTGCCAGACTGATCAATTAATGGAAACCGAAGAGGTATCTGCCGCGCAACAGGCGCAGGATGCCAAATCTGCCGGTCTGGAGATGGAGCCTAACGAAGTGCTCGTTAAGTTCAAGGCTGGCGTGTCTGATAATGTGAAATCAGCGGTATTGGCCCGCATTAGCGGACGCGTAAAGGAAAAGATCCTTACCAAAGCCATGCAAAGAATGGGCGACAATGAGGGCCTAACGCTAGTCCATACCCCCATGGTAGCGTTAGAGGCAATTGGCAAGATGAAAGGTGAGAGTAACATTGAGTACGTTGAGCCAAACTACATCTACCAGCACCAGGCTGCGTCAACAGATACGTACTTCACCAACGGTAACCTTTGGGGCATGTACGGTGATGCTTCCTCGCCGGCCAACCAGTATGGTAGCCAGGCCGCCGAAGCCTGGGCTGCCGGTAATACCGGTTCTGCCTCTGTGGTAGTAGGGATTATAGATGAGGGTATTCAAGTAACCCACCCTGAACTCCAGGGACAGGTTTGGGTGAACCCTTATGACAAAGTAGATGGTATTGACAATGACGGCAACGGGTACATTGATGATGTAAACGGCTGGGATTTTGACGGGAACAACAGCCAGGTGTATGACGGCGGATCCAGCGGCGGAACAGATGACCACGGTACACACGTGGCCGGAACCATTGGAGCTAAAAACAACGGTACAGGCGTAGTAGGAGTGAACTGGAACGTGACCATGATCTCTTGTAAGTTCCTGGGCCGCAGAGGTGGTAATACCGCCAACGCAGTTAAAGCCGTAGATTACCTCACTGACCTGAAAAACCGTCATGGAATGAACATCGTTGCCTCTAACAACTCTTGGGGTGGCGGTGGCTTCTCCCAAGCCTTGTATGATGCAGTAGAGCGCGCTAACGCTAAGGAAATCCTATTCGTTGCCGCCGCCGGTAACGGTGGTTCTGATGGAGTAGGTGATAACAATGATGCCGTAGCCAGCTACCCATCTAACATGACCAACGCCAACATCATTGCCGTGGCTGCTATCACTAACACCGGAGCCAGATCTTCCTTCTCTAACTACGGTGCCACAACTGTAGACATTGGAGCCCCAGGTTCTGGTATCTGGTCTTCTACTGCCTTCAATACCTTGTCTTCTTACAACGGTACGTCTATGGCAACTCCGCACGTAACCGGTGGCGTGGCGCTGTATGCAGCCTCCCACCCAGGTGCAACCGCTGCTGCCATCAAAAACGCCATCTTGAGCAGCGCAGTGCCAACTGCTTCTCTGTCTGGTAAGTGCGTAACTGGCGGCCGTTTGAACGTAAGCGGGTTCTAAGCACTAAATAAGATAGGTCAAAAGCCGCCCTGATTTTTCAGGGCGGCTTTTTTTTTAGGCCCATGGTTTTTCCAGAGGTTCACACAAAAGTCGTATTGGAAGAAAGCATTGGGGCAGAGACAGGATGGTTAGGGGTAAGAACCTGCCGCTAAACTTTTAAGCATAAAAACCGGTACAATTGACCAACGCCTCACCACAAGCGCCTTACTATCTCAAACACACCCATGAACACTGACCCAGACTTTTACCAAAGTTTGATTGAGCAAACAGCACAGGCATTTTTTGCCTATGACTTAGGTACGCATCAGTTTACTTTCCAGAGTGCTGCTTTTAGAAAGGCCTTCGCCCTGCACCAGATCAAAACCCACCCTGAGGTCTTGCTACATACAGTTCACCCGGAAGACCAGGGGTACGTGCAGGAAAGGCTCAAAGAGCTACTGCATCGGGGGGAGTCCAAAGCCCTGGAGTTCAGGATCCAGTTTCCAGACCAGGAAGAACAGTGGGTATGCCTCCACCCAGCTGTACTGGCGCAAGAGGGCGGCCGTAAATTGATTGCGGGCCACGCAGAAGACATTACCGCACAGCGGCTCTACAATGATCACCTCAAAAAATTCTCTAACAAGAAAAATTCCTTCCTTAATATCCTGGCCCATGACCTTGCTGGCCCATTGGGCATCATTCACAGCCTTTCGGCGCAATTAGCCAAGGATTTATATGCCACGGCAACCCAAGACTCCCTAGAAATGATCCACATTATAGAGCGAAGCAGCAAACAAGGCGCGCACCTGCTGCGGGAGTTCATGGACCAGGAGTTTCTGGAGTCTTCCAAAATAGAGGTGGTGACCAGAAGGGTGAACATGGTAGAAAAACTGAGGGAGGCCATGGAGGAGTATGAGGGGGCAAAAGGTGAGCTTCTTGGGAAAAAGGTGGATTTCTTTTCCTCCAGCGAGAAAATTTTTCTGGAACTGGACGACCTCAAGTTTTTGCAGGTGTTGACCAACCTTATTTCTAATGCGCTAAAATTCACCCCAGACGGAGGACGGATTTCTGTAAGCGTAGAAGATGAGGGCCATAGCGTGCTGGTGAAGGTAGCAGACACCGGCATAGGTATTCCTGAAAAGTTCAAAGCCACCCTGTTTGACAAGTTTACCGAAGCCCGTCGGCCCGGCTTGAAGGGAGAACAGTCGGTTGGGTTGGGCATGTCTATTGTGAAAACCATAGTGGAATGGCATAAAGGAGTAGTTTGGTTTGAGAGCGAGGAAAACAAAGGCACTACCTTCTTTATCAGGTTGCCCAAAAATGAAGTAAAACCCGCAAAAGAGTAACAGCTTAGTAGCTTCTACAGGGAAAATATACTGCCGGTGCCAAGAAAAAGGTAACAAGCCACTGCTAACCTACGGGCCCTGGAAAGGCCGGCAAACGTAAGGTAAAGAAGCGGCGGGTTGTATAACGGACTGATCTTTACCAACCCTTCTTCGGCCAGGTTCTTGGCTAAATTTAGCACATCTACCAAGGGAAGTTGGAGTTCACAGGCAATATCCAGGGAGAGCGTTGGATGGTCTTCTGGCTCACGGTAGCCTCCTACCTTAGCCAATAAAGCCGATAGAATAGAATCACATTTCTCCATTGTCCACTTGTCAACGCTACACACTGGGCATTTAAAACCAATGTACGGGCCTTCTCTTATGTTATCTCGCAAAAGGTTGAAGATAACGCAGTTGCCGCGCTATTTATGTAATAAACCGAAGGTGTGTAAAATTTATACGGTAGTGAAAACAAGCCTGTAAGGTAACTTATATGCTTTTCCATTGGAGGGTAGGCTTCACTCGGGTACCGTGCAAAGGTTCGTTGAGGTTATTCCTTTAACTCAATCCATCCTTATTCCGTGAACTACCGGTTGTCATTAAGTAATTCTAGGAGGCAAAGATGGGGGGCACTGAGGGGATGAAAGAAGAGGGTGAATTTTGTAGGTTAGGCCAACTTATTATGAGGAAGGAATTGTATCTTAACTCCTTGTTGAATACTGTAAAAAGGTAAAACTATGGGGACCAGATCAGAAGACCAGCAAAAGAAGCAGCGCCAAAAAGAATTCAAGGAAAGGAAAGAAAACGAAGCGCGCCTAAAGGCTGCCGCGAAGGTTGCGAAAAGCAATATTTCAAAAGAGGACGATGTGATGGACCAGAAAACAGCCGACTAATAGGGAGGTAGGAAATGGATGGGAGTCCTGTAGTATCAAATTTTGCCCCACTTTTGAATGAGATTATCTAATCACTAAAAAGCCGATAAGGAATTTCCCTTAGCGGCTTTTTTTTAGTGATTAGAAAGTTAACGCCTACTTTCCGATGCAGAATTTGGTAAAGATATTATCAAGCAAATCATCCGTGGTGATCTCACCAGTAATCTCTCCCAGGTAAAATAACGCCCTTCTAATATCTGCGGCCAACCAGTCACCGGTTAGGCCATTGTCCAGGCCCTGGAGGACTTCCTGCAAGGCATCATCAGTCTTCTTAAGTCCCTGAAAGTGACGGAGGTTGGTCACGATGGTGCGATCTCCGGTGATTGCCTCATTCGCATGTACCTGGTCCAACAGCGTTTGTTTTAATTCCTCTAAACCGGTTTTAGTGCTGGCCGAGAGCAGCACCAGGTTGCCAAGGGTAGAAAATTGAGTCAATTGTTCAGGCGTAGCCAAGTCTTTTTTGTTGCCCAGGAACAAGACTGGAATATTTCCTACCTGCAGGCCAGCGATTTCGGCTTCCAGTTCTGCGGGAGTGGAGGTGGTGACGTCAAACAGGTACAGCACTAAGGCCGCCTTCTTCAGTTGTTCTTTGGTACGGGCGACGCCAATGGCTTCCACGGTGTCCTGAGTATCACGCAAACCGGCGGTGTCAATGAACCGGAAGCGCAGGCCGCAAATCATGGCTTCGTCTTCAATCACGTCACGGGTGGTACCGGGTATGTCAGAGACAATGGCTTTTTCTTCGTTGAGCAAGGCATTGAGCAGGGTAGATTTACCGGCATTTGGCTTACCCGCAATGACCGTGGGGACGCCATTCTTGAGCACATTGCCCATCTCAAATGACTGCAAAAGGTCTGAAATAAGCTTTTGTAGCTGCGAAATAAGTTTACGCAACGCGCTGCGGTCGGCAAACTCTACGTCTTCCTCACTGAAATCCAACTCCAGTTCAATCATGGAGGCGAAGTGGATGAGTTGGGCCCGGAGCGCTTTTATTTCAGCGGAAAAACCACCGCGCATCTGGTTCATGGCTACCTGGTGGGTGAGCGCCGAGTCAGAGGCAATAAGGTCGGCGACAGCTTCGGCTTGGGCCAGGTCAAACTGCCCGTTCAGGAAAGCGCGTTTGGTGAATTCACCGGGTTCGGCCAGCCGGGCGCCTTTGCGCAGAAAAAGCTTTAGGAGCTGCTCCGTAATATATGGGGAGCCGTGGCACGACACTTCCACCACGTCTTCTTTGGTGTAGGAGGCTGGCGCCTTGAACAAAGACACCACCACCTCATCTAAGATCTTTTCTTCGTCCCTGATGGTGCCAAAATGTAAAGTATGGGACGGTTGCTTTTGCAGGTTCTTGCCTTTGAAAACCCCCTGCACCATAGAAATGGCCTCGGGGCCCGATAAACGGATAATGGCAATGGCGCCGTGCCCAGCCGCGGTGGCCAGCGCAATAATGGTATCTTTAGCGAGGAGTGAAGGTATCAAAACTGTAAATTCCTGGTACGCAAAAGCCGTTTAGGGCCTATTTTTCCGAAAGATACGCCAAAGCGCGCAGAAAGTCTTTGGGTGGTATAAAGCCAGGTACCCGCTCCATTACCTGTTGCTTCTCATTCAAGAAGACGGTGGAAGGGTAGCTCATCTCGCCATTAAGCAAGGAAAGCGCCAGTTCATGGGCCCTATATTCAGGCATATAACGGTACGTTTTGCCATTAATAGCCACAGGGTCCCGCAGCTCGGCATTCAGTTTCACCACGTAATAGTCCTTGTTCAATCTGGCTACCACTTCCGGGTGCTGGTACACTTGCTTGTCCATACGTTTGCAATAGCCGCACCAATCAGTATACACGTCTATCAAAATCTTCTTAGGGTGACTCTTCGCTTTCTCCAATGCCTGAGGCAAGGTGAGCCACTGCAATTTCTCAGTAGATGACTCAGTAGCGGGTTTGGGTTTTGATGCTTCAGTTGAAGAAAGAGAGTTTGGGAAAAGAAATAAGCAACTGAGGAATAGAAGGAAATGCATTTTGGGGTAAGAAATAATACTTGAGTATGCAAAGGTACTGATTATCAAGGAAAAGGATGATGTTTAAGGAGGTGAAGTCTTGTGTAATATTCCAATGGATGGCGATTTCTACAAGGAGGATAGTATTTACAGAAGCTAAAATATTTTTTCAACTGGTGTAAACACCCTCCTGCGCCCACCCTCAAGGGGGAGTCAGCGTTTAGTATGCGGTATTACGTTTTGAGCATGATTTTCGAAAAACATGCCTAAAACGCCAACAGCCCAAAACGCATTTCCCCGAAAATCCATCACGCATTCCCTCAATTCCAGTCTTTACTTCGAGCGCCTCGCTTGTGGCCTTGTAATAGCTTCGCTAAGAGAAAAAATACAACTCGGCCGCAAGGGCAGTGCGAGGGGGAAAGACGGGGCCTCGCGGCCGTGAGCGCTCGGAGGGAAACCATGAAACTATAAAGCATAAGGGCTTAAGGCGAAGGCAGAAACTACGCCAGCAGCAGGGGGGTATTCGTGCAAAAGGATTTGCAATTGAGGGGCAACCTAAGTCGTTGGTGAGAACACCAACAACGGCGAAAAAGACCATGCCAGCAGCAGGCGGGAATGCGTGCACAAGATTAAATTGGAATGTAGTCTTTTTCTTTGGCCCCTAGGAACACCAACGGCGGGACAGGAATTTATAGGGAAACTTTTAGAAACCGATTGAAGGGGAAGAAGAAAAAATTTCCCATTACCCTTCTACTACCACCCCAACCTTTCTCCTTCTTGAAACCAACCCATGGCTGGGCGAAAATACAAAGGCCAGTAAAAACTCCAGCCCTATAATAACAGAGATAGCCCCTGCCACGGACCCATTCAGGTAAAGCGCCAGATAAAACCCAAGCGCGGAAGCCACCACACCTAACCCTGCCGATATAAACAACATGCGCTTTAGGTCATCGGTTAAGAGGTAGGCCGTGGCAGGCGGACCTACCAGAAAGGCAACCACTAGAATAGCGCCCACAGATTCAAAGGCCGCCACCGTAGTCAAGGAGACGGCGCCCATGAGCAGGTAATACCACACCATGGTGGATATGCCAATGGCCACTGCAAAGGCGGGGTCAAAGGAGGTGAGGTAAAGTTGGCGGTAAAAAACGGTGACGAAGGCCAGGATCACCAGTAGCACGCCGCCCATCATCCAGACAGTGCGGGGTCCCAGATTCAGCCCGGTCTCGGTGAGCCAGATGTCCAGAGGCACGTAGGCAATCTCGCCGTAGAGCACGCAGTCCTGGTCCAGGTCTACCTTGCCGGCATACACAGAGATCAGGATTATGCCCAGCGCGAAAAGCCAGGTGAAGGTTACCCCAATAGAGGCATCGGCTTGCACGCGGGCTTTTTTGTGCAGAAATTCAATGAGGAAGGTACAGGCCACGCCCAGAGTAGCGGCGCCTAGCAACATTGTCCAGACTTCACGGGTGCCGCTGAACAGGAAGGCGAGCACTATACCCGGCAACACGGCATGCGAGATGGCGTCGCCCACCATGGCCATGCGACGCAGGATCAGGAAACAGCCCAGCAGGCTGCAACAAATGGCTACCAGAGAGCCGGTAAGGATAATCCAGAAGGCGTCCAGGTTCATGAGCTTTGCGGAATGGAGGTTTGGTGCGGATCGGCGGTGGGATAGTCCAATAATTCTTCCAGCCGTTTTTCCAGTTCAGGAGTGAGCACATGTTCAATGGACTCGGCGTCTTCATGCACGTGATCTGAGGCCACATGCAGGTACTGCGTGAGGTACAGTTCCCAGAGGCGGTGCAGGCGGACTACTCGTTGGGCTTCTTTTTTTCCGGCTTCGGTTAACGCCCAGCCTTGGGCACTTTTCTGCACCAGATCCTGGGCAGTAAGGGTTTTGAGGCCGTCCTGCATTTTGGCCAGGGGCAACTGCCGCCGGTCCCTGATCTGCTGGTTGGAATAGCTGTGTTGGTAGTTTCCAGTGTTTTCTCCCAAGAGGAAAAGCGTCTTTAGGATATTCTCGCGCATCATCTGGCGGCGTACCCGGCGCTGAAGTAGGTACCTGGCCAGCAGTCCTTTTTTAGGGGCCATGACAAAGGAAAAAATCGCCAGGAAGGAAAGGAGCATCACAATCCAGGGACCGGTGGGCATGGCGGGGGCAGTGAAAGAGACAAAAGCACCGGCAGCCCCGCAGAAAGCACTCATGGTGGCGGCAATTACCACCATAATGCCCAGGCGGTCGGTCCAGAAGCGGGCGGCAGCGGCCGGAGTAATAAGCATAGCCGACATCAGCACCACGCCCACCGACTGGATGCCCACTACCACCGCCAATACGGTAAGCGTAGTGAGGAGAAGTTCCAGTCTGCGCACGGGCAAGCCAATGGTGCGGGCATAGGCCAGGTCAAACGAGATAAGCTTGAATTCTTTGTAAAGGAGAATAACGCTCAAAAGAAGCAGCACGGCCACCGCCCCAAAGGTGTACAGGTCCCGGCCCACCAGCGCGGCGGCACTGCCGAAGAGAAACTTGTCCAGGCCGCTTTGGTTCTCGTTGCCCGAATGCTGGATGGAGGTAAGGAACAGTACCCCAATCCCGAAGAAAACCGACAGCACCAGGCCAATGGCGGTATCTTCCTTGATTCGGCTTTTGGTGGTGATCACGTCAATAACCACCAGCGAGAGCCAGCCCGTAATAAAAGAACCGATCAAGAGCACAATGGGGTTTTTCTGGCCGGTGAGCATGAAGGCCAAGCAGACGCCGGGCAGTACGGCATGGGCCACGGCATCGCCTACCAGAGCCCGTTTCCGGAGCACAGTAAAGCAGCCTACCACCGCCGAACTGGCCGCCAGCAGGATGGAGCCAAACGTCACGAATCGCACGTTGGCGTCTTGCATGCTCAGGAATTCCCAGAGGGTGTTCATTTGCGGACCGGTTTGGTTTCTCTAATGGGAAAATTCTTTTTGTGTAGCAGCTCGCTCACGCGGCTGAGCTCTGTGAGGCGGCCCCCGTAGGTTTTCTCCAATAGGTCAGGGGTGAGGGTTGTGTTGGTAGGGCCCGAAGCGATCAGGCGCATGTTGAGGAGAATCACCCAATCAAAGTAATCTTGGGCACTTTGCAAGTCATGGTGCACCACCACCACGGTTTTGCCGTCTTCGCGCATTTGGCGCAATAATTCAATAATGGCGGTCTCAGTGGCGATGTCTACGCCGGCAAAAGGTTCATCCATGAGGTAGAGGTCAGCGTCCTGGGCCAGGGCCCGGGAAAGGAACACGCGCTGCTGCTGCCCACCGGACAGCTGGGAGATTTGCCGATTAGCGAAATCCTGCATGCCCACTTTCTCCAGCGCCTCCATGGCTTGTTGGCGTTGCTTGGCACCGGGCCTTTTAAAAAGACCCAATTGCCCGTAGGTCCCCATCATGGCTACGTCCAGGGCCGAGGCCGGGAAATCCCAGTCCACCGACTCACGCTGCGGTACGTAACTCACGCGTTTGCGTACCTCGTCCAGGCTTTGCCCGAACAATTGTACAAACCCACTGTTGAGGGGCAAAAGGCCCATGATGGCTTTGATAAGCGTAGATTTACCGGCCCCGTTAGGCCCAATAATGCCCACCAAGGCCTGCGAAGGCAGGGTCAGGTCCACATCCCACAGCACCGGCTTACGCTGGTAACTCACCGTGAGGTCATGCACCTCCAGCACCGGATCATTCACGTGTTGTATCATAGTTTTAAGACACAAGTATCAAATAGCAAGACTCCAAAGGGTAAAAGGAACCAGAGTATGCATGTCTTCTCAATCAATTCATTCAAAGCGTTTTAGGCCTGTTTTTAGAAAAACGGCTTTAAAACGATAATCCTTCTCATCATCCTTCCACCAGGACGAAGTCTGGAGCCATTCGCTGACCAACTTTAATCACTTAGGCCATCGTCCTTCAACATCTTCTCATCTCCACATTTTCAAAATTCCACATCAAAAAAAAGCACCAGAGCACATGAAAGAATCAGCATATTACTTCAGCGATTTGGAAATTTTCTGCACGTTGGCCCGCACCATGCCAATGTAGGTGCCGGCGGGGCCATCAGGGGCGCCCAAAGCATCAGAATATAGCGTGCCGCCTAGCTTCACGTCGTGCCCTTTCTGGCGGCAACCTTCCAGCACTGCCTGAATGGCTTTCTGCGACACGGAGCTTTCCACGAAAATGGCCTTCACTTTCCGGTCCACTATAAAGTTTACCAGCGAGGAGACGTCCTGCAGACCAAACTCAGACACCGTGGATATGCCCTGAAGACCTTTCACCTGAATGCCGTACGCCTGCCCGAAATAGCCGAAGGCGTCATGGGCCGTAATCAAAATGCGCTGTTGAGCAGGAATAGAGGCAATTTCTGCTTTGGTCCATTGGTGCAGGCTGTCCAGCTGGGCTAGGTACCGTTGGGTATTATTTTGGTAAGCGGAAGCGTTGGCCGGGTCAAACTGCTGCAGTTTCTGGGAGAGGTGCTGGGTGACCAGGCGCCAGAGCTGCACGTCAAACCAGATATGCGGGTCGTGGCTGTCCAGGAACTGGGGCGTGCGGCGCAGGCGGTTCTCAGGAATTCCTTCGGCCGCGGCCCAGACTGTTTCCTGGCGGGAAAGCTTGTCTAATACTTCGCCCATCTTGCCTTCCAGGTGCAGGCCGTTGTAGATGATCACGTCGGCGTCGCGCAGGGTCTGTAGATCGCCTAGGGCGGCCTTGTAGAGGTGCGGGTCCACGCCGGCTCCCATCAAGGCGTCTACCACGGCGGCGTCACCTACAATGTTGGCTACGGCGTCACGCAGGATACTGGTAGTGGTGACAATATATTTCTTGCCCTGCTGCCGAGCCTTGGCACCGTTGGTTTCCTTTAAAGTACAGCCAGCCAGGCCCAGGAGAAGGGCCAGAGGCAACAACAGCAATATGCGTTTTAAGGCTATTTTCATAAAATCAGGGCCGAAACGCAACTCATGGGTAGATGACGAAAATCTTCTCCAGCACTTCTGAAGACAGGATGACGGACTTTGATTTATCTATGCTTATCTCCAGGGAGTTATCATAGGCAATCTTATCCATTACTTGTAGGTGGGTACCAATCTGGATGCCCACCCGGTTAAGGTACTGCAGGAAGGCCGGTTGGGCATCTTTCACCCGGGAGACAATCCCTTTTTGGTCAATCTGCAGTTCAGCCAAAGGCCGTTGCTCTACCTCGCGCAGTTGGCCATCCTCAGAGGGGATGGGGTCGCCGTGGGGGTCAATGCGCGGGTGCCCCAGAAAGGCATCCAGGCGCTGAATCAGGAGCTCTGATTTCACGTGCTCCATTTGCTCTGCCACCTCGTGCACCTCGTCCCAGGTGAAGTGGAGCTTCTGAACCAGAAACACCTCCCAAAGGCGGTGTTTCCGGATTATTTTCAGAGCAACGCGCTGGCCTTCCTCGGTAAGCTGAACGCCATGGTATTTCACGTAATGCACCAGGTCTTTAGTACTCAGTTTCCGCAACATGTCACTCACTGAGGCCGGCTTGGTGGCCAGCGCCTCAGAAAGCCCCGTGGTACTGACCGCGCTTTTTCCGCCACCAGACAGTTTGTAGATGGCTTTTATGTAGTTTTCTTCCGCGGTACTATGCATAAGGTTACCAGCGAATTAAGGCAGAAGCCCAGGTAAACCCACTCCCGAAGGCCGCCAGACAAACCAGATCCCCTTCTTTCACTCTACCTTCCTCAAAGGCCTCAGACAAGGCAATAGGGACAGAGGCGGCAGTGGTGTTTCCGTATTTCTGGATGTTGCTGAACACCTTGCTGTCCGGTAACTTCATTTTCTGCTGGATGAACTGCGTGATGCGCAGGTTGGCCTGGTGCGGTACCACCAGGTCTAAATCCTCGGCGGTAAGGTTATTGGCGTTCAGGGCTTCGTTGATGACCTCCGGGAAGCGGGTTACGGCATGCTTGAACACGGTGCTGCCGTTCATGTACGGGAAAATGCTGCCGTCATCAATCATCTCATGGGTAAGCCGTTCCTTGAGGTTGCTGGAAGGGTTAATGGCGGCCAATTCCTCGGCAAACTCGCCCTGCGCGTGCAGGTGGGTAGATAAAATACCGCTATCTAAGCTGTTAGAAGGCGTCAAGACTGCCGCCCCGGCACCATCGCCAAAAATCACCGATACCGACCGGCCCCGGTCATTGAACTCCAGTCCCGAGGAATGGATCTCAGAACCTACCACCAGCACGTTGTTGTACATGCCGGTTTTAATAAATTGGTCGGCCAGGGAAAGGGCGTAGATAAAACCAGAGCACTGGTTACGCACGTCAAAGGCCGGAATATCTGAAATGCCCAGTTCACGCTGCAAAAGCACGCCCGAGCCAGGGAAGAAATAATCTGGGCTAAGGGTGGCAAACACGATCATGTCCAGGTCTTTGGCTTCCAGGCCCGCTTTCTCTAAGGCTTTGCGGGCGGCATTGGCGGCCATGTTGGCGGTGGTGTCTTTGCCAGGCTCAAAATAGCGACGTTCATGAATACCGGTGCGCTCCACAATCCAGGCGTCTGAGGTGTCCATCAGCTTCTCCAGATCTGCGTTCTTCACTACCCGTTCAGGTACATAGTGGCCCGTGCCAGCAATACGTGAGTTTCTTAATTCTTTTGCCATAGTTGCTCAAATATACGTGTGTAAATTTAAAAGTTTAGGTTAGTCTAAATTATTTTTTGTGGGCAGCTAAAAATTTAGCAAAGTTTTTACCACCTGTTGTACCTTGGTTTCCTCCTCTTGCCAGTTCACCCAGCCTGGAATGCCGTTAGGGTAATACGTTTGGGTTAGAATTTTTTCTACGGTGGCCGCGGATAATTCCTGAGAAAAATCATGGGCTATGCCAGCTCCGGCTATTGTCATCAATTCCTGCCAGAGCGGGTTAGGGCTAGTAATCACTGGTAACCCGTTGCCCAGGTATTCAAATAACTTGGTTGGGATGCAGCGGGCGGTGCTGGGGTGAGGATGATACGGCAATAGACCCAAATGGTGCTCTTGCTCCTTGGCCAGGATCTGGTCATGAGGCACCAGGGTGGACCCGCCCATTAAGGTCACAAAGGGCAAAGGCGCAATCACCTCCTTTAATTCTTGGAGAAAATGTTGGTCGGCGCAATAGCCAATGATAGTGAGTTGCGCGTCAGGCACCCAGGCTCTTAGTTGACGTGTGAACTCCACAGCCTCCAGTACCCCGTACAGCCGGGAGATGGTACCCGAGTACAACAATCGCAGGGGAGAGGCTGCCATGAGCGTAACCGGAAGGACCCGAGCCGATGCAGTAGAAAGGGTAGAAGAAGGCAGGAATTTATTCTGGACCACTGTATATCGCTTACCCAGGAAAGGCAGTTCTTTGGCATAGGAAGTTTCAGCCAGAAAGAAATGGTCTACCCCTTGGGCAAACAGCTTTTCATAGCCTTGCACCATCTGGCCGGCCAATTTTCCCACCCTGCCTGGGTACACGCCCTGGGTGGTCAGGTTCAGGAAATAATTTTCTTGCACGTCATAGATAAGTCGGCAGGAGTGGAGCTTGCAATACACCCAGGCCAGGGGCAACAATTCATGCGTGCCAATGATCAACAGGTCAGGTTTTACTTTTTGCAGCAGTTTCCAGAAGCGGGCCTGGGCGGTGATTCGGCCCGCCGAAAGTCTTTTAAAATCAAAAATGGGATGGAAGGAAACGGACTCGGCCTCTTGCTTGCCGGGCAAGGGAGCGGCATAGCCGGCCATATGCACCTCCAGCTCAGGGAGTTTGGCCAGACTCTGCCCAATTTTTTTGTACAGGCGCGCATCGGTGACCGGCTTCAGAAAAGAGGCCAGCAGAATTCGTTTTCGAATCATCGTGACAATTTAATAATTTTGGCCTCTTATTCTTCTCTTTGAAAAAATGAACGAACTACAAGCAAACATAGAGCGCGCCTGGGAAGACCGGTCGTTATTGAGCCAGGTCCCTACCCAGGAGGCCATCAGATACGTGGTACAGCTGTTAGACAAGGGCGAGATTCGCGTAGCTGAACCTACCGACGGGGACAAATGGAAAGTAAACGAGTGGGTGAAGAAAGCGGTGCTTATGTACTTTCCCATTCAGCAGATGGAGACCATTGAGGCCGGCCCATTTGAGTTCCATGATAAGATTCCCTTGAAGAGGGGTTTTGCGGACCTAGGCGTGCGGGTAGTACCCCATGCGCTGGCCCGTTACGGCTCCTTTATTGCCAGAGGCGCTATCTTAATGCCTTCTTATACTAACATTGGTGCCTACGTAGACGAGGGAACCATGGTAGACACCTGGGCCACCGTAGGGTCCTGTGCCCAGGTAGGCAAGCATGTGCACCTGAGCGGTGGCGTGGGCCTTGGCGGTGTGCTGGAACCAGTACAAGCGGCTCCGGTGATTGTAGAAGACGGGGCCTTTATTGGCTCGCGCAGTATTTTGGTGGAAGGCTGCCACATTGGCAAAGAGGCCGTGATTGGCGCCAACGTGTGCATTACCGGTTCCTCTAAGATCATTGACGTAACCGGACCAGAGCCCGTAGAATACAAAGGCTACGTGCCGCCGCGCTCCGTGGTGATACCTGGTTCCTATACCAAGAAATTCCCGGCCGGCGATTTCCAGGTGCCTTGCGCCCTGATCATTGGCAAACGGAAAGAAAGCACTGACTTAAAGACTTCTTTGAACGATGCGCTGCGCGAAAACGCGGTGGCCGTTTAAGAGCCGTTTTTCTAAAAACAGGCTTAAAACAGAAACGCCCGGTCTTATGGCCGGGCGTTTCTGTTTTAAATAAGTTGATCTTGTGGGTTATTTTTTCTGGCTCGCGGCCCAGCTATCCATTTTCTTCTCTACTATGCTCAAGGGCATGCAGCCGTCCAGCAGGAACTCATCATGGAAAGCAGCCAGCTTAAACTGGTCACCCAGCTCTTTCTCATACTTCTGGCGCAGCTCCCGTATTTTCAGTTGCCCTACCTTATAAGAAAGCGCCTGACCCGGGATGGCCATGTACCGCTCAATCTCGGCAACGGCTCCCTCTTCAGTTATGGCTTCGTTTTCCATCATGTACTTGATAGCTTGCTCACGGGTCATGCCTTTGGTGTGCATACCCACGTCTACTACCAGTCTAATGGCGCGGTGAATCTCATCACCCAAGGCACCCATGTACTGGTAAGGATCTGTGTAGAGGCCCAGCTCCTTGCCCAGGCTTTCGGTGTAGAGCGCCCAGCCTTCGCCGTAGGCACCGTACCAACTGAAACGGCGGAACTTAGGCAGCTTCTCATTTTCCTGTTGCAACGAAATCTGGTAATGGTGACCTGGAATGGCCTCATGCAAAAACAGAGACTCCATGCCCGAGGTGGTGTTGAACTTAGTGGCGTCTAAGATAGGCACGTAGAAAATGCCGGGCCGTGACCCGTCCGGGGAGCCCTGGTTGTACTTAGCAGAGGCAGAGGCAGCTCTGAAGGCTTCAGTCTGTCTTATTTCAAAAGGCGTTTTAGGCGTGCGCCCGAACATCTTCTTCAAATTCGGCTCAATCTTGCTTTGGATGGCCCTGAATGCGCCCAATACCTCTTCAGGGGTTTTGTAGGGCATGAACTTCTTGTCGGTGCGCAGGTAGTGGAAGAACTCATCCAGAGTGCCTTTGAAGCCTACCTGTTCTTTCACGCGCATCATTTCCTCGCGTATGCGCTTTACTTCCTGCTGGCCGGTTTGGTAAATCTCCTCCGGAGTTTTGTCAGTGGTGGTCCAGAATTTTACATAATAAGCGTAGAGGTCTTTCCCGCCGGGGATGTCCTGAATACCGGTAGTGGTGCGGGCCTTGGGCAGGTATTCCTGTTTCAGGAAGGTGGCCAGTTTCTGGTAGGTAGGCACCAGTTCCTTCGTAATGGCTTGTTGGTAAGCCTTGGTGAGGCGGTCACGGTCGGCGGCGGGAACCCCCTCCGGGAAGTTTTTGATGGGGCCGTAAAACAGGCTTTTGGAGGCGTCAGTCACCACCATGCTCTGCATCTGCGGAATCATTTTCTCTACCAGCGGCTTGGGCAGCACCACGCCGGCGGCCATCCCTTTCCGGAAGTTGGCAATGGCGCTGTCGCCCCACACGGTG
Source organism: Rufibacter soli (assembly GCF_054781795.1). Lineage (NCBI taxonomy): Bacteria > Pseudomonadati > Bacteroidota > Cytophagia > Cytophagales > Hymenobacteraceae > Rufibacter > Rufibacter soli. Next base: position 1,732,430 of record NZ_BAAGTS010000002.1, read on the forward strand.
AAGCCTTTCACGCGGCCCAGCCAGTTGTCATAGTCTTGGGTGGTTTTGAAGGGCTGGTTGCCGGTACCGGCGCCCAACTGGCCCATGGTCAACGGCAAGCCCCAGAACTGCTGGAACGGGATCATCCAGGTGTTTTGCTTAAGGCCTTCCAGGCGGGTGTTCATCTCATATTCAAAGATGTCATAGCTGGTCTGGTCGTTGGCGTTGAGTTCGGCGCGGTCAAATTCATGCAGCTTGTTCAGGTACTGGCTGTAAACCTGCTTCAGGCTGTCTCTAAAAGCCTGGGTGTTGTCATTGGGCAACAGGTGGTTGTAGCGGTTGTCGCCCTGGGCGGTGGCCTCCAGCGGAAATAGCTTGGAGTTCTGTTCCCAGTACTGCTCAAAAAGAGAGTTAAGGGATTTGTTTTCTTGGGCAGTTGAGGCCATAGTATTGTCGGTTTTTTTCTGGCAGGCCCAAAGGCTACAGACCAGCAGCGCCGAAAGCGCAAGTTTTCTCATATAGTTTGTCAGGTTGGTGTTTGGAGGTTCAATATAAGGATTCAGTTGTACTTTTTTGGTGGGAAGTTTTAAGAAGAAAAGGGAAGGGCCAAAGGCGTTTTTCTTTCTTTATTTCTTTCTTTCTTTCGTGGCAATCCGTTCTTCGCCTTGTTGGGGTTGCTAGAGACCGACAAACAAAACTGCCTCTTAATTCTTCCCCTTGTTGGTGTTCGTGGGGGCCGACAATTTAAATAGCCTCTCCTTTGTCAACTCCCTTTGTATACAATCTATTTCGGGGAACCCATTCCGGTTAAGCCTAGGATTGACTGTTTGTCTATGGCTTTATAGACTGTGTTGTTCCATCTTTTCTCTCCGAGCGCTCACGGCCGCGAGGCCCCGCCTTCCGCCCTCGCGCTGTACCCTCTCGCCTGGCCCCGCAGGGCCTGCCGCTATTCGCGGCACCGGGTCGAGTGCTAGGCGCTCAGCCGAAAGGCTGGAAACAGGAAAATTAGTGGGTTTTAGGGAGAAGAGCTATAAAGGCGGTATTCCCTCTCCCTGGAGGGAGAGGGTCAGGGTGAGGGGGCAGCAGTGGTTCTATCGCCAAGGCTTCCCAAAGTAGAAACCGCTTTTAAAAAAGGGAATTGTTGCCTAGCTAGGGCCATTGTATCTGGCAACCTCTTCCCCCTCATCCTAACCTTATCCCTAAGGGAGATGGGACTGCTACTTTACGTTCTAGGCACGTTTTCTAGAAAACAGGTTCAAAACGCTATACTACGTCACAAAACCTTGTCCCACATATTCACCGCAGACTCCCCCCTTGAGGGGGGCGAAGGGGGGTGTTTACATAGGAGAAGCCATTTCCCCTGGTTCAAGTTTCCAACTTGGACCAACTATTCGGGAAGTTTTCAACTTCCCTTAGGCCTTGGCCTCATAACACGCATTTCGTCCCCCTTTGAAGGGGGTAGGGGGATGACCCGCTTCTGCTTATCAATCCCAAGAAACAAACACCTTCCGCCTGATCCCTTTTTCTTACTTCTTCCTTTCTAAGCCCGTTTTTTGAAAAGAAGGCCTAAACCAGCGCACTTTCTGGCGGCCCTTCCTCCGCCGAACCCACCTGTACAAACAAAAACTGCCTGCACCCTATAACCTCACCTATTCTTTTTCCCTATCTTCAAGCCTCTGTTTTGAAGACAGAACTCTTAACTCATAACCCTCAACTCTTAACTTATAGCATGCAAGCTTACCTGGACCTCATGCGTCATATTCTGGACAATGGCGTGAAGAAAGAAGACCGTACCGGCACCGGTACCCTCAGTGTGTTTGGCTACCAGATGCGGTTCAATTTGCAGGAAGGCTTCCCGTTGGTGACCACCAAGAAAGTACACCTCAAGTCTATCATCTATGAACTGCTATGGTTCCTGCGTGGCGAAACCAACGTGAAGTGGCTGCAGGAGCGGGGCGTGACCATCTGGAACGAGTGGGCCGATGAAAACGGCGACCTGGGGCCGGTGTACGGTTCGCAATGGCGGTCCTGGCCCACGCCCGACGGCGGACACATTGACCAGATTGCCCAGGTCATCAACCAAATCAAGAATAACCCAGATTCAAGACGCCTGATTGTAAGTGCCTGGAACGTGGCCGAAGTCAATAACATGAAGTTGCCGCCCTGCCATGCCTTCTTCCAGTTCTACGTGGCCAACGGCAAACTTTCCTGCCAGCTCTACCAACGCTCCGCGGATGTTTTCTTAGGCGTGCCCTTCAACATCGCCTCTTATGCCTTGCTCACCATGATGGTGGCCCAAGTCTGCGACCTGGAACCCGGCGAATTCATCTGGACCGGCGGCGACACGCACCTCTACACCAACCACCTGGAGCAAACCAACATCCAGCTTTCCCGCGAGCCCCGACCGCTGCCTAAGATGAAACTTAACCCTAATGTGAAAGACATCTTCGGGTTTAGTTTTGAGGATTTCACGCTGGAGGAGTATGAACCCTGGCCAGGGATTAAGGCGCCAGTGGCGGTTTAAAAGTATATATCGAATAAAAAAAAATAATGAAAATTAATCCATTTAAGCCTAATTCGCCGTCAAACCCTGGAATGTTTGTAGGTAGATTTGATGAAATTGAAAAAATCGAATCAGCTTTAATTCAAACTAGAGCCAACCAATCTCAAAGTTTTCTTCTATTAGGAGAAAGAGGTATTGGGAAAACATCCTTAATGAATTTGGTAAAGTTTTTTGCAGAAGGTGATATAGAGGTTAGAGATACCAAGTTAAATTTTTTAGTAATTGAAATAGATATAACTAAAGATACCTCTCAATTAGCCTTGATTAGAAAAATTCAGTTGGCTCTTAAAAGAAAATTAGCTAAGACTGAGAAAGCTAAGAAAATATTCAATGATATTTGGAATTTTATTAGTTCAATTGAAGCTGCAGGTGTAAAGTTTAACAAAGAAAAAGAAACTAACAATGAAATATTGTTTGAAGAATTTTCCTATTCCTTAGCCGACACAATAAATAGAATTACAAGTTCAGAAGATAAAAATCAATTAGATGCAAGTTATGATGGACTTTTAATAATAATTGATGAAGCAGATAATTCCTCTCCTACATTAGAATTAGGCTCCTTTGTTAAGTTGCTTACTGAAAGGCTTCAGAAGGAGGGTACAGAAAAAATTATGTTTGGAATAGCAGGGCTACCTAAAACCAGGGATATTTTAATTGAAAGTCATCCATCATCTATTAGAATTTTTGAGGAATTATATCTTGATAGATTAAAGAAAGATGAGATTAAATTGGTATTTACTATAATGCTAAAAAAATCCAAAGAATTAAATGGGTATGATACAGTTTTAGAATCAAATGCTGAAGAATTGCTTATTAATTTTACAGAAGGATTTCCTCATTTTGTCCATCAATATGGATTTTGTTCATTTGAAGAATCAAATGGAAAGGTTATTACTGAAAACAATGTATTAGATGGTGCTTTTGGGAAAAATGGTGCAATAGAAACTATTGGTAGTAGGTATTACAAAGATGATTTTTATAACAAAATAAAAACTGAAAGTTACAGGCAGGTTTTGCTTATTATGGCCAATCAAATGGACTCTTGGGTAACCAAGTCATATTTAAAAGAAAATTTTAATGGTTCTGATACGATTCTTAATAACGCTATTACAGCTTTAATATCTAGAAATATAATTATACCGAAGCCTGGGGAACGTGGTACTTATAGATTACAGGACAAAGGATTTGCGTGGTGGATAATAATGAATCAAAAAAAGGAGGACGGTGCATCTGTAAACATTGGTTAATTATATTTTAATTTAAAGGATAGTTTTATTGCTATCCTTTTTGCTAAAATTTCCAGCATCCTTCCTTTTTTTGCTAGGTATATTGTGCAGATATATATATATATATATATCTGCACTTTAAATTAGGGTCGTGATTCTGTTCTCACTTTTTAGTACCGTTGGGTCTTAATTCAGGATCATTAGCAGGTTAAAAATTAGATAAAACAGTTCCCTATCTCAAACCCTTCGGATCTATTGAAAAATAGTTAATATTTATAGATTCCTAACAAAAAGCCAGTACCCGTTCCACCACTATGAAAAGAAGAGAGTTCCTCCTTAATACCACCATAGCCACCGTGGGCGTGGCTGCTTTGGGACCAGGAAATCTATTGGCCCAAAAACCAACCGCCACCAGAAAGATTTTCCTGACGGGCGGCGGGTATGATCCCACCACTATTAAGTACCTCATAGAACTTACCGGCAAAGCAAACCCAAAGGTGTGTTTCCTGCCCACGCCCGTGGGTGACAGCGAGGCCTATATCCAGAAGTGGTTTGCTGTAGCTAAGACCTTACCATTGCAGCCCTTTGTCCAGAAAGTATTTATTGGCACAGAAGACCAGAAGGTGTCATTTGAGGAAACTCTGTTGAGCATGGATGCCATCTTGGTGACGGGCGGGAATACGTTAAACGCCATTACCCTTTGGAAAGCCCACGGCCTTGATGTGGTTTTGAGAAAAGCCTGGGAGAAAGGCATTCTGTTAACTGGCCCTAGCGCGGGTGCTATCTGCTGGTTTGAGGAAGGGCTATCAGATTCCAGACTCATGAACTTGTCAGTGGTGAAGGGATTGGGCTTTTTGAAAGGCAGTAATTGTCCGCATTACCACACCGAAAAAAGCAGAAGGCCTTTGTACCTTAAATGGGTAGAAGAAGGAAAGATACGCCCCGGGTACGCCTGTGATGAAACGGCGGGTCTGTACTTTGAAAACACTATCCTAAAACGAGTGGTATCGCAATCGCCAACAGATAAAGCCTACTACATCAGCCTGAAAAACGGGAAAGCCGTAGAAACTCCTTTGGCCACCGAAGTCATAAGCTAACCATTAACCACGGCACCACCTTGAGTTTTCGCCTATTTGAATTTAAAGTCAATACCTACTATTAAACACGTTCTACCCACCATTGTTTTGGCCCAATTTGCCTGCACCTCGCTTTGGTTTGCAGGCAATGCAGTGCTGCCTAACCTTATTCCGCAGTTTCATCTGGAAGCCAGTTCTTTGCCGCATCTAACCTCGGCGGTACAGTTGGGGTTTATTCTGGGTACGTTGGTGTTTGCGGTGTTCACCATTTCAGATCGGTTCTCGCCATCAAAGGTGTTTTTGGTGTGCGCCTTGGCGGGGGCAGTTTGCAATGCCAGCCTGCTAGCGGCCAGTGGGCTTTCTACGCTCTTGCTGTCCAGGTTTTTGACGGGCTTCTGTCTGGCAGGCATTTACCCGGTGGGCATGAAAATAGCGGCAGATTACCACCAGAAGGGACTTGGAGAAGCGCTGGGGTTTCTGGTAGGGGCGCTGGTGCTGGGCACGGCGTTTCCGCATTTGCTTAAAAGCCTCACGCAGGGCATAGATTGGCGGTATGTGATTTGGGGCACCTCGGGTTTGGCTGCGTTGGGCGGCGTGAGTTTAGTGGTGTTGGTCCCAGACGGTCCTTATAGAACCAAAAGCACCCAGCCCAACTTTACCGCCTTCTTCCAGATCTTTAGGCAAAAAGAGTTCAGGGCGGCGGCGTTTGGGTATTTCGGGCACATGTGGGAATTGTACACCCTCTGGGCCTTTGTACCCGTTATGCTGGCCTTGTACGCCAAGGCGCATCCAGAAGTATCGCTGAACCAACCGTTGTGGTCCTTTATCATTATTGGCGTAGGGGCAGTGGCCTGCGTGGCGGGTGGTTATTTGTCGGTTAGGATTGGGAGCGCCCGAACGGCCATTGCCGCCCTGGCTGTTTCAATGGTTTGCTGTCTGCTGTCGCTGTGGTTGTTCACGCTGCCATTGGTGCTGTTTCTGGGTTTGCTCTTAGTTTGGGGGTTAGCCGCACCCATGGATTCCCCGCAATTTTCTACGCTTGTGGCCCAAAATGCCCCGTCCCAAACCAAAGGAACCGCCCTCACCATTGTCAACTCCCTTGGCTTTGCCATCACCATTGTAAGCATCCAGTTTCTAAGAAGCCTCCAACAAACCGTAGCCCCACAATACTGGTTTTTGTTCCTGGCCATCGGGCCGATGCTGGGCTTGCTGGCCATGCGGCGGTTGGTGAAGCATAATCCCTAATGCTTCTAGGGCAATAAAGAGGAAAATTTTGTTTTAAGCACGTTTTCCGGAAAACAGGCTTCAAACGGCCTTCGGGTAGAAAGTTGGAAATTTGAAGTAGGAAAAGTAGGGCGAAAAATATGTTTAGCTCCCGTTTATCTAGCTGGACCACAAGATCCTTTCAGGATGACAAAAGAGAGGGACAGCAGTTCAATCCTTTTACCTTTCAATCCCATTAACACCCTTTCACTCATTCGCTCACTCATTCGCTCACTCAATCACTCACTCAATCACTCAATCACTCATTACCTTTCTCCAATCTGCTGGCGCCACATGGCGTAATAGAGGCCTTTCAGCGCTACCAACTGGTCATGGGTGCCGGTTTCTACAATCTTTCCTTTCTCCAATACATAAATGCGGTTGGCGTGCAGTATAGTGGAGAGGCGGTGGGCAATGAGCAGGGTAATGCGTTCCCCAGACAGGGAAACTTCTTTGACAGTGTCTGTGATCTCGTCTTCGGTGAGAGAATCCAGTGCCGAGGTGGCTTCATCAAAGATGAGCAGCCTGGGGTTGCGGATCAGGGCGCGGGCAATGGAAATCCGCTGGCGTTCCCCACCAGAAAGTTTCATGCCGCCTTCGCCAATGGTAGTGTCCAGGCCCTTTTCTGAGCGGTTCACAATGCCCATCGCCGATGCTTTCTGCAGCGCCCCTACCATCTCGGCATCAGTGGCATCGGGTTTCACAAATAGCAGGTTCTGCCGGAGCGTACCGCTGAACAGTTGCGTTTCTTGGGTTACAAAGCCAAACTGGCGGCGCACTGGGTTAAACCTAATGTCTTTGGTAGAAATGCCGTTGTAATAGATTTGGCCTTCCACAGGTTTGTACAGGCCCACCAGCAATTTCACCAACGTAGATTTGCCAGAACCCGAAGGGCCTACAAAGGCAATGGTATCACCGGCCTTCGCCTCCAGGGAAATATGGTCAATGGCGTTGGTAGCAGAGTCCTGGTGCCGGAAAACCACGTCCTTAAACCTAAGGTGCTGAATGGGGCCGGTGTCTATAGGGTCCTCGGGATTGGTCTCAATGGGTTTGCGCAGAAGGGCGTCATAGGTTTGCAGCGAGGCATCTGCCTCGCGGTAGAGCACCATAATGTTGCCCAGGTCCTGCAAGGGTGTAAAGATCTGGGCAGTGATGAACTGCATGGCAATAAGCTCCCCGGGGTCCAGCACCTTCCTGAAAATAAGCCACAGCAGCATAAACAGAATAGATTGCTTCAATAGGCTCAGCGCCGAACCCTGCAGGAAACTTAGCGTGCGTACCTGCCGCACTTTCACCATTTCCAAAGCGAAGATCTCCTGGGTATGGTCCCGCAGCCGTCTTATCTCTTGAAACGTGAGGCCCAGGCTTTTCACCAGTTCAATATTGCGGAGAGACTCAGTGATCACCCCAGACATTTTATTGGTTTCGCGGTTAATGCTGCGCTGCAGCGTCTTAATCTTGTTGCTCAATAAACCCGTAAGGCCGCCCAGCACCAGAATGCCAATCAAGAACACGGGCACCAGGGCCCAATGTTTGGTCACGGCATACCACACCAGAAACCCAATGCCCACCAAAGAAGAGAACAGGATATTGATAAAGGAATTGATAAACCGCTCGGTATCGGTGCGCACTTTCTGCAGAATGGAAAGCGTTTCGCCGCTGCGCTGGTTCATGAATTCCTGATAAGACAACCGAAGGGTTTGCCGAATGCCGTCGTTGAAGATCTGCATGCCAAACTTCTGCACTACCAGGCGCACCACAAATTCTTGCAAGGCCTTGGCCAACCTGGACACCAGCGCCACCGCCACGGCAATGCCCAATAACCCCAGCACCCCAGAGATTAATTCCTCCTCGGTTTTGGTGTCTTGTTTCAAGGCATACTCATCAATAATTTTCCCGAAGATGATCGGGTCTACCAGGTTCAGTAACTGGGCCGCCGCCGCCAGCAACAAAGACAAAAAGATCAAGCCCCGGAAAGGCTTTAGGTACGTCCAGAGAATTTTCATGCGAAAGAATAGGCCAATGAAAAGGGGGGAGGCCCAGGAGGTATACGAAAAGCAGCGCAAGCGTTCTGTGATATGTGCAAGAATAGGTTTGTGTTGTTGACAGGAAAATGCTTAAAAGATTAAAAAAGTGTAGGTAAAGTGTGGTTTATGATGTAAAATTATCTTTCAAAGTATTCTATGATTGATAATGTCGCTTTCGTATAGAAGAATAATTGTAAAGATTGGGTCTAATGTGCTGGCCCAGGAAAACGGCATGCCAGATGTAGACCGTATGCGGCATTTGGTTGAGCAGGTGGCCACGCTTAAAAAGCAGGGCAAAGAAGTAATTGTGGTATCCTCGGGGGCGGTGGCCTCTGGCCGAAGCCTTATTTCCATTCCGGACAAGACCGATGCCGTCAGTAGCCGCCAGCTTTTAGCCGCGGTGGGGCAGGTGAAACTCATTCATACCTATTCAGATTTGTTCCAGCAACACGGACTGCTCTGCGCCCAGGTATTGGTGACTAAAGGAGACTTCCGGGACCGGGGCCATTACCTCAACATGCAGAACTGCTTTAGGGTGCTGTTGCAGAATAACGTCATTCCTATTGTCAACGAGAACGATGTCATCTCCGTGACCGAACTCATGTTCACCGACAATGACGAACTAGCGGGCCTCATTGCCTCTATGCTGGACGCCGATGCCCTCATCATTCTCAGCAACGTGCCCGGCATCTACAACGGCGACCCCGCCAATCCCCAATCAGAAATCATTAGAGAGATTGACGTTACCTTTTCTGGTTTCAGCTCTTTTGTGTCGGCGCAGCGGTCGCAGTTTGGCCGGGGCGGCATGATCACCAAGTGCCACATGGCCCAGAAGGTGGCGCAGTTGGGCATAGTGGTGCATATTGCCAGCGGCAAAACCCCCAACGTGCTGCTCCAACTGCTGGATGGAGAATTGGTAAACACCCGGTTTAACCCCACCAAAGCCACCTCGGGCAAAAAGAAGTGGGTGGCGCATTCGGGTATGTACGCCAAGGGCGAGGTGCAGGTCAACAATGGGGCCAAGGCGGCCCTGGCAGACACGGCCAAGGCCATCAGCCTGCTGCCGGTGGGCGTGCTCCGGGTCTCCGGCGACTTCAAGAAAGGTGACATTGTGAAGCTTCTGGATGAGCAGGAAAAACCCTTCGGGGTGGGCATTGCCCAATACGGAGCAGACAAGGCGCAGGAACGCCTGGGCCAGAAAAATCACCAACCGCTGGTGCACTATGATTACCTTTTCCTTAACCCAGACTTGCCCTAAGCCAGGCTGTTTTAAGGGTGTTTTTGCAAAAACAGGCTTAAAATAGGTAATCCCCTTCTTGCTCTAGCAGCAGTCATTTAAAGTAGTACAACCATGCCGTATGATTCCATTTTTGCTGGCACCAAAAATGCCAGCCGTTCCCTGGGCCAATTATCTCCTGAGAAAGTCAACCGGGTCTTACGGTCCGTGGCCTGTGAAATCCTGTCCCAGGCGGCTTTCCTGCTGGCAGAAAACCAGAAAGACCTGGCCCGCATGGAGCAAACCCATCCCAATTATGACCGGTTGCAACTCACCCCAGAACGCCTGAAAAGCATTTCCCAGGACCTGGAAAACGTTGCCAGTCTACCTTCGCCCTTAGGTGAGGTGCTCCTGAACAAAGAGCAACCCAATGGCCTTCACATCTCAAAAGTGCGGGTGCCGCTGGGCGTGGTAGGGGTCATTTATGAGGCCCGGCCCAACGTTACCTTTGATGTGTTTGCCCTGTGCTTTAAAACCGGAAACGCCTGCCTGCTGAAAGGCGGCTCAGATGCTGAGTTCTCTAACCTGGCCATAGTTTCCTTGTTGCACCAGGTGCTGGACTTACATGGCCTTGACCCCCAGGTAGTGCAGCTATTGCCGGTGGAACGAGACGCCACCCAGGCCCTGCTTCAGGCAGTAGACTACATTGACGTATTAATCCCCAGGGGAAGCCAATCCTTGATCAATTTTGTGCGGCAGAATGCGCGGGTACCCGTCATTGAAACCGGGGCGGGCATTGTGCACACCTATTTTGATGAGACCGCCGATCTGGCCAAGGGCCGGGAGATCATCCATAACGCCAAAACCCGCCGGGTAAGCGTCTGCAATGCCCTGGACTGCCTACTGGTACACCAATCCCGTCTGGCCCAATTACCGGCGTTGCTGGCCCCATTAGCCACAGACCAGGTAGAGCTATTCGCAGATGCACCTGCCTTAGAGGCATTGCAGGGTTATTACCCATCAGAACTGCTGTACCAGGCCACCGACGGGCATTTCGGGACGGAATTCCTGTCTTTGAAACTTGCCCTCAAAACCGTGGAAGACCTGCCGGAGGCTCTGGCGCACATTGCCCGGTACAGCTCCCGCCACAGCGAAGCCATTATCAGTGAAGACCCGGCCCACATAGAAACCTTCTTGAATACCGTAGATGCCGCTGCCGTGTACGCCAATGCCTCTACCGCCTTCACCGACGGCGCCCAGTTTGGGCTTGGGGCCGAGATTGGCATCAGTACCCAGAAACTGCATGCCCGCGGACCCATGGGTCTGGAGGAACTGACCAGCTACAAATGGGTGGTAAAAGGCCAGGGCCAGGTGCGGGCCTAACCTGAAAATGCGTTTTAAGGGTGTTTTTGCGAAAACAGGCCCAAAACAGAAATGGAATGCTCAGAACAATTTCCTTTCTTCGTGTCGTTCACCTACCGCTACGTTCTGTATGTCTTGCATCCGCTTATTTTTTATCGCGTTGGCCTTTGGCTATTTGGTTTCCAGTTGCCAGTCGGCTAAAACGGTTTCTCTGGGCAAGGAAGTGCCTCTTGTTACCAAGGCTCAATGGAAATCTGCCACGCCGGTGCTGGAGATGAAAACCCATGTGCCACGCCTGATCACGGTGCACCATACAGCCACCGCGCAGAATCCGCAGCGCACCCTGGAGCAAAAGTTACAGACCCTGCAGAAATTTTCCATGGAACGCAGTGCCTTAGCCGATGGCCGCATAAAAGAACCCTGGGCCGATATTCCCTATCATTTCTACATCTCTGTAGATGGCCGCATAGGCGAGGGACGGGAACTGCAGTACGTAGGCGACTCCAACACACCCTATGACCCCACCGGGCATGCCCTTATTGTGCTGGAAGGAAACTTCAACAAAGAGCAGGTCACGCCTGCCCAATACCAGAGCCTGCTTTTGCTCACCAAGGCCATTGCGCGTAAATGGAAAATCCCCGCCGACCGGATTTCGGGGCATAAAGACAATGCTGACACCGCCTGCCCCGGCGATGCCCTTTACGCCCTTCTGCCGCAACTAAGAAAGGACGTGGCGGGTAAGTAAACTGCAGTGAGTGGTATACGATCCTGCTTATTTCAAACAGGTTAACACCTGCCCCTAAGAAAATATTATGAAAGCCCTTCTTTTAATAGATATCCAAAACGATTTCATTCCCGGTGGAGCCTTGGCCGTGCCGGGTGGCGATGCCGTAATTCCGCTTGTAAACCAATTGCAGGAAAAGATGGACCTGGTAGTAGCCACCCAAGACTGGCACCCGGCGCACCATAAAAGTTTCGCCTCGCAGCACCCGGGTAAAAACGTGTTTGAGACCATTGACCTGAACGGACTAAACCAAGTGCTCTGGCCCGACCACTGCGTTCAAGGTACTCCTGGAGCCGAATTCTCCCCGCTACTGAACATGAACCGGGTGGAGGCCATCTTCCGGAAGGGCACTGATCCCGAGATTGATTCCTATAGTGGCTTCTTTGACAACGGCCACCGCAAATCTACTGCCTTGGCAGAATACCTGCGTGGGAAAGGCGTAAAAGAAGTATACCTGGTCGGCCTAGCCGCGGACTATTGCGTGTATTTTACCGCCCTTGATGCCCTGAAAGAAGGATTTGCTACCTATTTTATAGAAGAAGCCACCAGACCTATCTCTGAGGAAGGATTTGAAAAAGCCAAGGCTGAGCTAAACAGAAAAGGCGGTCAATTCCTTTCTGTTAGCTCTTTGCTCTAATTCTATTTCAGGAGGTTTTAAAGTATTAGATGTAGAGAGAATTAAAGAGAGTGCCTGCTGTTTTAGAGCCGTTTTTAGATAAACAGCCTTAAAACAGCAGGCACTCTCTTTAGGGTCAAGCTAGGTATTTAGGATGCCTACCAAAGCAAAGGCTGGCTATGATCGCAAAAATTTTTTAGGTAAATCTCCTGCAAAACATGAAGCCTAGGTTTAGGCTAAACTTTCGCCAATTAGCCTTAATGATACAGTTTGTCACTTCGCTCTATCTGTCCTTAATCACCTTACTCAGCTTTGCTTTTCAGTTTGGCGTAATTGCAGAATAAGGGCCATTTTCTTGGCGTGTAATTGTTCTTCTAACCCTACCTTGTAAGTGTGCGGGTTAAGCAGGCGGCGGTTGGTTTCGTGTAGATGGTGTACCTGGCTTTTGGTGCGCTCCTGAATTTGGGGCAATGTGGGCGACGTATACACGCATTTACCTTCTTTGAAAATAGGCACTAATAGATCCTCCTGCTGGCAGTCTTGTGGGAAGGTTTTCTGCTGGGTGGGGTCATTAGGGTGAACCATGGTGGGGGCCTCAGTGGGAGAGAGGGTTTCAGAGTATATCATGTCACCCACCATGGTGTTGTTCTTGTAAAAGCGCCGCACCTGCAAGATGCCGGGGGTGGAAATTTTAATCAGTTGCTCTGAGAGTTTTACTTTGTATTCCCATTCGCCGCCGGGTTGCCGCAGGGCCGCCAGTTTGTAGACCCCACCTAAAGCAGGTTGGTCATAAGCAGTAACCAGTTTGGTACCAATGCCCCAGGTGTCTATTTTGGCTCCTTGAATTTTCAAACTCTGGATAAGGTTTTCGTCCAGGTCATTGCTGGCCACAATAGAAACATGGGGGAAGCCTGCCTCGTCCAACAGTTTCCGGCCTTCTATGCTCAAGTAAGCCAGGTCACCAGAGTCCAGCCGTATGCCCTTCAGCTCCTTGCCTTGTTCGCGCATTTTCTGGCCCACGGTAATGGCTTTCTTGATACCCTCCAGGGTGTTGTAGGTGTCTACCAGAAAGACAGAATCATGCGGAAAAACCTCGGCGTAGGCTTCAAAGGCTTCCTCTTCCGCGGGGAAAGACATAACCCAACTATGGGCATGGGTACCTTTTACGGGTATCTGGAACAAATGCCCGGCCAATAGGTTAGAGGTGCCGCCAATGCCGCCAATAAAGGCCGCTCGCGCCGCCGAAAGTCCGCCGTCTGGTCCTTGGGCCCGGCGCAATCCAAACTCCATGACCTGGTCTCCCTGGGCGGCATCCACAATGCGCGCCGCTTTGGTAGCAATAAGGGTCTGGAAATTAAGGATGGTGAGCAGGGGAGTTTCTAGCAGTTGGCACTGCAGAATGGGACCCTTTATGCGCAGCAAAGGCTCATTGGGGAACACCACAGTGCCTTCCGGAATGGCCGCCACCTCACAGGTGAACGAAAGGTTTTCTAAGTAGGAAAGGAAGGATTCTTCAAAGAGGTTTTGGCCCTGGCTTCCCTTTAAACTACCTAAATAACGTAAATCCTCCTTAGAAAAATGAAAATTCTGCAGAAGGTCTATCACATCTTCCAGACCTGCACAAACAGAATAGCCGCCTTCAAACGGGTTGCTTCTAAAATACATGTGAAAGACCGCTTCCTGTTCGGCTAAACCCTTTTTCCAGTAGCCCTGGGCCATGGTAAGCTGGTACATATCGGTGAGCAAAGCCAATGAAAAGTTGAAGCGCAGGGTGATGGACATGGTCAAGTAGTTTTTCCCAAAACGTACGAAATAATTTTTACTTGATCTGGTTTCTAACGGAAGATTTTAAGGGATTTTCAGGAGAAGAAGGAAAAAAACCTGCCAAGAAAAATTCAAATAAAGCTACCTCCCAGCGAAACTGGCCCAAAAAAAAGCTGGGGTAAAATCATCTTTTGCGCCCGTCAAAGCTGGGCCTACATCACGATCTAGGATGTTTTATATCATTTTTTTAAAATAGAAAACCGGTATGGCAAATTAAAAATATCCTAAAAAATAGCCGATAGGGTTATATTAAAATTTAAGTTTTTGAAAAATATATAGAAATATATGTAACTTTAGGAACCTTCACTCGTAAATCATAAAAGGAAATGAATTACAGGAAGCATATAAGATAGTGCATTGCAATAGGGAATTTAAACTTTAGAAATCATGAAAAAAGACCATTTATCCACCCTGATTGCCATTGGTTTTTTCGTTGGCACTTTTGTGATAGCGTTCACCACCAATGACAGTGATGTTGCCGCTATGCGGGTTCTTGTTTATCTGGGCATTGGCTGTATTGCCGCCATGCTAACCATTTTCTGGGATAAACTGGTAGGTACCCAAAAAGCCCACCTGGAATCTGACCACAAAATCAACACTATCTTGTATGACGCAGAGAAGTTCTCTGAAGAATATGGTGACGTTTATGTACTCACCGATAAACTTAAAAAACAACGTAAGGCCAAACACAGCAACCTGGTAGCCCATAAGCACGGTTCATAGTTTTTTTTTACGAATCTATTAGGGTTGTCTGCGTTAACTGCGAATAGACTAAAGCCTATATAATTTAAAAAGCCTTCCTTTCCATAGGGAGGCTTTTTCTTTTTGTGTCACTACCGCTTCAGTTGCCTAAAAATTTGCTGGGCTAACTGGATTTGCCGGGCGGCCTGCTATCTTCACTTTCCATTTTACATTAGGCCTTATGCAAAAAGTAAACCTTAAACAAAAGCTGGACCTTTTCCAGGACTACTGGCACCCTAGAATTGTGGGTGAATTAAATGGCCAGCATGTGAAACTGGCCAAGCTGAAAGGAGAATTTGTCTGGCACCACCATGACCAGGAAGATGAGTTATTCCTGGTTCTGGCAGGGAGCCTCAAGATAGAGTTCAGAGACCAAACCATTGAACTACAGGAAGGCGAGTTTTTGGTGGTACCCCGGGGCGTGGAGCATCGGCCAGTGGCCGAAGAGGAGGTAAGCGTATTGTTGTTTGAGCCTGCCAGCACCGTGAACACCGGCAACCGCCTGGACAGTGACCGCACCCGCGCCTCCCTGGATCATTTGTAGATTTCTGCACCTTTACTTCCATCTTTGTGATATCGCATAAACACATTGTTTTTTATGAAGTGGCCCGGCAGCTGAGTTTCACCAAGGCCAGCCAGATTCTGTTTATCAGCCAATCTGCCATTAGCAAACAGGTAAAGGCGCTGGAAGAGCATTACAAGATCGGTCTATTTGAACGGCACGGCAATACGGTAAGCCTTACCCCTGCAGGCCAGCTGTTGTTTGAAAAGCTGGAGGCCGTGCACCAGATCCAGAACGACCTGCACCAGGAACTTCCTCTGCTCAGCGAAAGCTTCTCGCCCCAGATCTCTTTGGTATTAGGAGCCAGTACCACTATTTCGCTTTATATTCTGCCACCGGTATTATCGGCTTACCTTACCCAGCACCCGCAGGTACAGCTAAGCCTAAGGAACCGCAACAGCCAGAATATCTTAAAGGCCCTGCTGGACCATGACATTGACCTGGGCATTATTGAGGGGATAAACAAGGTAAGCCAAGTCACTTATACGCCCTTCCTCACAGATGAGGTAATAGCGGTCTGTTCCCCCCGCAACCCCCTTAAAAAACACGAACTGGAAGTAAAAGACCTGTATCAAATCCCCCTGGCCCTGCGGGAGGCAGGCTCTGGTACGCTGGCGGTTTTAGAGGAAGCCCTGGGTCAGAAAGGAGTGAAGCTGTCGCAATTGCCGGTGCGGGTAAGACTGGGGGGAACCGAGGCCCTGAAAAACTTTGTGCGGGTAGATACCTGCCTGGCTTTTCTGCCCCGGCAGGCCGTGGTGAAGGAACTGGCCTCTGGTGAATTGGTGGAGGTACCCGTAAAAGACCTTAAAGTGTTCCGCACGTTCAATTTCATTCAGCGCAAAGGCACAGAAAACAATGCCCCCTATAAAAATTTCATCCAGTTTATGAAAAGACAGTATTCCCTTTTGGAATAGTCTATACCAAAACGCTATTTGATTTGGGCATAGCCTTTCTTCTACTTGCCGTAGTAACAGCTATGCAAATGACCACAGTAGCCACCAGCCTTAGTACCATTAGCCGTCTTTCTTGCTCAAAGTGCGGCCAGCCTTATCCATATTCCCTCTTGCAGCGCGTTTCAGCGTGCTGCGCCATGCCTCTTTTAGCCGAGTATGACTTGCCGGAAGGCTTTTCCAAAGAAACCTTGAAAGGAAGAGAGGCCACCATGTGGCGGTACCAGGAAATGTTGCCGGTGTTAGATGACCGGTTTAAGGTTTCTTTAGGCGAGGGTTTCACACCTATGCTGGAGTTGAAGAACCTGGCCGAGAAATACGGGTTTGAGGACCTGATGCTGAAAGATGAAGGCCAGAACCCAACCGGCTCTTTCAAGGCCCGGGGCCTGAGCATGGCTATTTCCAAAGCCTTGGAACTAGGGGTGGAGGGCTGTATCATTCCTACCGCCGGAAATGCCGGGGTAGCCATGGCGGCCTACTGCGCCAAAGCCAAAATGTCGGCGGTGGTGGTGATGCCCCGCCATACGCCCAAGGCGTTTAAGGAGGAATGTTATTGGTACGGCGCCGAGGTGCATTTGCTGGACGGCCTGATTAATGACTGCGCCGCCCAGGTGCGCAAATTAAACGAAAACGGCCACTTGCTGGATGTTTCCACGCTCAAGGAACCTTACCGGCTGGAAGGTAAAAAGACCATGGGTTATGAGATTGCTGAACAACTGCAATGGCAGCTCCCAGATGTGATTTTGTACCCCGCAGGCGGCGGCACCGGCCTTATTGGCATCTGGAAAGCTTTTAAAGAAATGATTGCCCTGGGTTGGCTGGACAAAGACGTGCGGTTACCGCGTATGGTAGCCGTACAGGCCCAAAACTGTAAACCACTGGTAGATACCTTTGGGGGTGTGCAGGAAAACTCCCAGAACTACAATGGTTCGCCTACTATTGCCAACGGTTTGGCGGTGCCCAGACCCTTAGGCGAGCCTTTGATGCTACAGGTACTGAAAGAATCTGGCGGTACCGCTATAGCCATTACTGAAGAAGAAATGCTGGAAGGGTTGCGGGAATTAGGCCAAGGGGAAGGGCTTTTTGTGGCCCCTGAAGGAGCCGCCGTCTGGATGGCCGCCCGTAAACTCTTGCATAGCGGCTGGCTGCAAGGCCAGGAAAAGGTTCTGCTGCTTAATACCGGCTCCGCGCAAAAATACCTGGAAAATATAGAAGGAAGATACCTGGGGTAATCCTGAGTCTTACGCTTCCGATTTTAAATCCTTTTTCCGGGAAGGTGATACCCACGGGGCAGGATTCTGTTTTAAGCCTGTTTTTGAGAAACAGGCTTAAAACAGAATCCTGCCTTTCTTCATGCCTTCTTCAAAGGTTAAGCATCAAACCCGTTTCCTTACCCTTTGCAAAGCGCTGTTTTTTCTGTAAACTGAATCCGGATAATATTATTGAATCATGGGCGCAGCCAAAAAAGCAGTTTCTTTCACCTTTTCGCTTCTGGCAGGAGGGTTTCTTTTCTCTTGTTCCAGCTCTTACCAAACCATCCATCAGAACGCCATTCTGGTTGACACGCACAATGATGTTTTGTCTCAGGTAATCTTTGAAGGTTATTCCGTGGAAACTGATTTGACCGGGAAAGCCCAAACCGACCTAGCCCGCCTGAAAAAAGGAGGCATGGATGTGCAGTTCTTCGCGGTTTTCTGTGATGAGACCTATGGTAAGGGCCGCGCCTTTGCGTTTGCCAACCAACAGATAGATAGCCTGGAAGCCTTGGTCCGCCGCAACCCAAATCAATTACAACTGGTGGCCACACCGGCTCAAATGCGCGCTGCCGTAAAGGCCGGTAAAATAGCCTCTGTTATTGGCGTGGAAGGAGGGCACATGATAGAAGACAACCTGGATTATCTCCAAACGCTGTATAACCGCGGCACTCGCTACCTTACCCTCACCTGGAACAACAGCACCTCCTGGGCTTCCTCGGCCGCCGATGAAACCAAAGGCTCCGGTTTCAACGGCAAAAAAGGACTCAACGAATTTGGGAAACAGGTAGTGCGCCGCATGAATGAGCTTGGCATGCTGGTAGATTTATCGCATGTGGGCGAGCAAACCTTCTGGGACGTGATGCAGACCACTACCAAACCCGTATTGGTCTCCCATAGCTGCGCCGCCGCCCTTTGCCCGCATTCCCGCAACCTGAAGGATGATCAACTCAAAGCCCTGGCCAAAAATGGTGGCGTCCTCCACCTTAATTTCTTCTCTGAGTTTCTGGACAGCGGTTATACCCAACGCGTGAAGGATTTCACTACCCGCCACCAGGCCGACATTAAAGCCCTGGAAGCACAAGGGGTTTCTGGTTCTCAGCTTCGGGCTGCTCTGTACCGGCAGTTCCCTGAAGAAACTAAAACCCTGAATCCGCCTATGTCCGTTTTACTGGACCATATTGACCACGTGGTAAAGGTGGCCGGCATTGACCATGTAGGCCTGGGCTCTGATTTTGACGGAATCTCCTCTTCGCCCATTGGCCTGGAAGACGTAAGTACCTACCCCATGATCACCAAGGCCTTATTGGAGCGAGGCTATAATAAGAAAGACGTTGAGAAAATACTAGGCGGTAACTTCATAAGGGTTTGGGAAGCCAACGCCTCGGCCCAGGTGGCAACTAAATAATGGTTTTCCGTTTCGGGCCTGTTTTTCTAAAAACAGGCCCGAAACGGAATTTACAAATCATAGATTCACTTTCTCAGGACAGGAGCTCTGCCTGCAAACGCTCCAAAATGGATAGGTCCATGGCAAGTTCCTCGCCTTCCATTAAGCCAATGGGTCTAAGCCCGGTCACATTTCCAGTAAAGACCACTTCCGCGTTCTTCAGTTCAGCGGCAAGATAAAAGCCTTCCCGTACTTGCCAGTTGTTTTTAATAGCCCACCTGATGACATTGCGGCGCATAACGCCATTTAAACAGCCCGTCAATAACGACGGCGTGTAAATGATCTGATTTTTTACCCAGAACAGGTTGGCATAGGTTCCCTCGGCTAAATGGCCTTGAGTATCTAATAACAATAGGTCATCCAGGGATCGGTCTTGTTTTTCCAGGCTGGCCAAGACGTAAACCGGAGCGTTTATGCCTTTGAACCCAGAAAAGGGAGAGGCCACGGTAGCAATGTTTTGACAAATGCCCACTTTCAAGGGAGTTAAGGCAGGCTGAACAAAAGACTGCGTAGTGACCAGCCAATCTACATGGTTAGTTTGGGGCGTATAAAGCCCCTGGCCCGAACGCCAAACCTTTAGCTTCACCCGAACCATTGACCCGCACTCGTTTCTATTACCCAATTCAAAAACCTGCTCCAGGAAATCTTCTGTAAGGAATTCTTCTGGAAACTCTAACCGCAATACATTGCAGGCTTCCTGCATACGGGCTAGGTGATCTGCCCAAAACCTTGGCTTCCCGTTTGCAAAAATGATAGTCTCAAAGAAACCATCACTGTATTGAAAGGCCCTATTAGAAACGGGCAAGGAAAGCTCTTCTTCTGGAATTATTTTACCGTTGTAAAGCAGGAACACCTTTGGCTAATTTGGGATTAAAAATTAGGAATGAAAAGCAGGGATAAGATATCGCTAGACGAGGCTATACAGTTTGCCGGGTAGGCCTTTCACCAGCCCACTCATTTCCAGCGTGAACAAAACCGAAGAAAGCTGCCCCATAGAAAACTGGGTATGACGGCCCAGCACGTCAATATGCGTAGGCCCAGCCTGCTGCAGCACCCGTAACACCTGTTGTTCTTCCACCGGAAAGCGGGACAGATCCAATGTGGGAACAGGTTTTGGAAGCGCGGCAGGAGCCAAGGCCTTGTCCCAGTTGAGTAGCTCTTCCAGGTCCTTGGCTTTGGTATAGGGCACGGCCTTCAGGCTTTTAATTAACTGGTTGCAGCCTTTCGAGGTTTCTGAAGTAATGGGACCGGGCACAGCCATTACTTCCCGGTCATAGCTATGGGCGATGTCCGCGGAGATAAGCGAGCCACCTTTGCTGGTGGACTCTATGACAATGGTGCAATCGGCCATGCCGGCAATGATGCGGTTGCGGGAGGGGAACCGGGGCGCGTCTGGCTTTGTGCCGAAGGGGAATTCGGAGAGCAGGCCACCCTGCTGCACCATTCTTTCCGCGTCCCGGGTATGCACGAACGGGTAAATAGTCTCCAGGCTGTTGGCCATGACGCCAATGGTTGGGAGGCCTTCTTTCAAAGCGGCCTTATGCGCAATAATATCAATGCCATACGCCAGTCCGCTTACCACCAAGGCGTTATGCTTAACTAAATCTTGTACCAGTTGCTCGGTAACTACCCGGCCATACTCGGTGCTTTTGCGGGTGCCTACAATGCTGATCACCTTTTGGGCATTGAGGTCGGCGGTGCCTTTGTAGTAGAGCAGGAGCGGGGCATCAGGTAAATCCCGTAACCGGTCTGGGTAGGCGGGGTTGGTGAAATACAACAACTGCACTTCCTCTTTTTCCGCTCTTAAAATGACTTCCTCGGCTTGCCGCAGGGCCGCGGCTTTGTGAGCCATGATACTGCGCACCAGTACGTCACCAATGCGCGGAATCTTAGCTAACCGATCTTTAGGCGCAGAGAAAACAGCCTCCGGAGAACCCAGGTAATTTACCAGCGTGCGGGCCGTTCCTCCACCCACCTGCGGAATAAGCGGCAAAGCCACCTGGAAGAGCAAATCTTTAGAGTCTTGAGTCTTGAGTCGCGAGTCCTGAGTCATGGGAAAAGAGAGTTCTGAGTTCTGAGTCAGAGTTCTAAATTGTACTAAATCCCTGAGTTGGGCGGTTTTAAGGTACGCCAAGTAACCAGCTAGAGTTAACGAAAACCGTTTTAAGGCAGTTTTTATAAAAACTGCCTTAAAACGGTTTTAAAGAAGATCTATAGCAAGTTAAATTTCATTTTGAAAATGCCTTTCCTACCCCAAGACTCAGAACTCAAGACTCAGAACTCTGGACTGGCCCGCCAGGGCCTAGGGCAGTTGTGACTTGATGCTGATGAGAAACTCCTTTACTTTCTCCAGGCTCTGAACCATCTCAAACTTTTCGCGGGCCTGTACGCCGCGGGTTTTTAGCATTTCGCGGGCGCCTTGAATGGTGTAGCCACGTTCCTTTACCAGGTGGTACACAAAGCGCAGGTTCTCAATGTCTTTGGGGGAGAAGAGGCGGTTGCCTTTCTTGTTCTTCTTGGGCTTGAGAATGTCAAATTCGGTCTCCCAAAACCTGATTAGGCTGGGGGCTACCTCAAACATGGCGGCCACTTCGCCAATGCTGTAATACTGTTTCTCTATGTCGCGTTCTTTGTAAGGCACTGGTGGTTTGTTTCTGAGTCTTGAGTTTGGAGTCCTGCGTCTGGTTTGCCTCTTTGAATCGACTCTAGACCCAAGAGGCAGCACGCAGAACTCTTTTCCGTTTTTGGCTTCCTTTCTGTAAAACAGGCGCAAAACGCCGGTTCCACTGCGGCATATTGCTAAAAAAGCTTACTTTTGCAAATGGCGCATTGTGTTCTGAAAAGGCAAAAATTCGTTTTTTCTTTCGCATTTACAACACTTTGCGGCTCCTATTACAAAGCTATTATTTAAATACATGACCTCGGCTCAGATACGTCAGCAGTTCCTAGATTTCTTCGCCTCCAAAGGCCACCAGATTGTTCCGTCGGCGCCCATAGTGGTGAAAGACGACCCTACGCTCATGTTTATCAACTCGGGCATGGCCCCGTTCAAGGACTATTTCCTGGGGAACAAGCCGGCGCCGTACGCGCGCGTGGCAGATACCCAGAAATGCCTGCGCGTGTCTGGCAAGCACAATGACCTGGAGGAAGTAGGCTATGACACCTACCACCACACCATGTTTGAGATGCTGGGGAACTGGTCTTTTGGCGATTATTTCAAGCAGGACGCGCTTAGGTGGTCCTGGGAATTACTTACCGAGGTATATAAGCTTCCCAAAGACAGGCTTTACGTGTCGGTTTTCCAGGGCGATGCCTCTGAGAACCTGCCCATGGACCAGGAGGCGTTTGATATCTGGAAGACCATGATTGCCGAAGACCGCATCTTGATGGGTAATAAGAAAGACAACTTCTGGGAAATGGGCGATACCGGCCCTTGCGGTCCCTGCTCCGAGATTCACGTGGACTTGCGTTCAGACGAAGAGCGTGCCCAGGTAGACGGAAAGACCCTGGTGAACAATGACCACCCGCAGGTGGTGGAGATCTGGAACAACGTGTTCATGGAGTTCAACCGCCTGGCCGATGGCTCTTTGGTGAAACTGCCTGCGCAGCACGTAGATACGGGCATGGGCTTCGAGCGTTTATGCATGGCCATCCAAGGCAAGCAGTCTAACTATGACACGGACGTTTTCCAGCCCATGATCCAGTTCATTGCCCGGGAAGCCGGCGTGACTTATGGCGACAACGAGAAAGTAGACATTGCCATTCGGGTGATCGCCGACCACATTCGGGCGATTTCCTTTACCATTGCCGATGGGCAATTACCGAGCAATAACAAGGCCGGTTACGTGATCAGAAGAATCCTGCGCCGCGCGGTGCGGTACTCATTCACGTACCTCAATTTCAAAAAACCGTTCCTGAATACCATCGTGCCGGTGCTGGCAGACCAGTTGGCCAACGTGTTCCCAGAACTGAAAGCGCAGCAGGCCTTTGTGCAGCGCGTAATTGAGGAAGAGGAGAACGCTTTCCTGCGTACGCTGGAGAATGGCCTGAAACGGTTAGATACCATTTTCGAAGGGAAAAACTTACTTCGAAATTACTCTATAGAAAGTGGAGATCCAGATCTTAAGGAAGAAAGAAAACCAGAATATCTGACGATTCCAGGAAAAACCGCTTTTGAGCTATATGACACCTTCGGGTTCCCGCTAGACTTAACGGCCCTGATTGCCAAAGAGCACGGATTTACCATAGATGAGGCTGGCTTCACCGCTGAGATGGAGCAGCAGAAAAACCGCTCCCGCAACGCCGCCCAAACCGAGCAGGGCGACTGGGTGGTGCTACAACCAGACACGGAAACCGAGTGGGTGGCCTATGACGCTGAAGAGGTGGAAGCCCGCGTGGTGCGTTACCGCGAAGTGACCGCTAAAAACAAAAAGGAATACCACGTGGTGCTGGACCGCTCGCCCTTCTACGCCGAAAGCGGCGGACAGGTGGGCGACACCGGCGTGCTGGAATCAGCCTCCGGGAAAGTGAAGGTGATTAACACAGTCAAAGAAAATGATCTGATCGTGCACATTACCACCGAGCTGCCCAAAGACTTGGAGGCCCCGGTAATTGCCAAAGTAGAAAGCAAGCGCCGCGCGCTCATCAAGAAAAACCACTCGGCCACGCACTTACTGCATGCCGCCTTAAAGCAGGTGCTGGGTGACCACGTGAATCAGAAAGGCTCGTTGGTCAGTGACAAGCTGCTCCGGTTTGACTTCTCGCACTTCACCAAGGTCACCGAGGAGCAATTGCGCGAGGTGGAGCAGATCGTAAACGAGCGCATTCGGGAGTCTATTGAGAAAGACGAGCGCCGCAACGTGCCCATTGAAGAAGCCAAGCAACTGGGCGCCACTGCCCTATTTGGCGAGAAATACGGCGATTTTGTGCGGGTGATTACCTTTAACCGTGATTACTCCATTGAACTCTGCGGTGGTATTCACGTGCAGAACACGGGGAACATCGGGTTCTTCAAAATCGTGAGCGAAAGCTCGGTGGCTGCCGGGGTACGCCGTATTGAGGCCGTGACCGCCGATGTGGCCGAGCAGTTCGTGGATGAGCAGATCACGCAGTTTGAGGAAGTGAAGCAGGTATTGGGCGTGCAGAAGGAATTCGGCAAGGCCATTGAGAAACTGCAGGATGAGAACGCCGCTTTGCGCAAGCAACTGGAAGCCTTTGAACTGAAGCAGGTAACGGCCCAAAAGGAAAAACTGGCGGCTGAAGTACGCTCCGTGAACGGCGTCAATTTCCTGGCCGCCCGCGTGGACGTGAGCAACGCAGATTACCTCAAGAAACTGGCCTTCGACCTACGCAGCGTGGTCAATAACCTAGTGCTGGTATTAGGCGCTAATGTAGACGGAAAACCTCAACTGGCCGTTATGCTCTCAGATGAGGTGGTGTCCGGCAAAGGCCTGAACGCCGTGCAGATGATCAAGGAACTGGCCAAAGAGATCAAAGGCGGGGGCGGCGGGCAACCGTTCTACGCCACGGCAGGCGGGAAGGAAGTTTCTGGCTTAGACGCTGCCCTGGCCAAGGCCGAGAGCCTGCTCCCATAAGGTAGTTTCCGTTTCGGGCCTGTTTTTCTAAAAACAGGCCCGAAACGGAAACGCAACCGGCGCGAGTCTTTAGACCGTACTTCGGTCTGTCCCCTGACAGGCCGAACCAACGACTTCAAATTGACCAAAGCTTTGTCCTGTCAGGGGACAGGCCAAGAAAGTATAAGATTGGAAACAATGCCGTTTTAAGGCTGTTTTCCTGAAAATAGACCCAAAACAGAAATCGTGTTACGTGTTTGCGTGATACGTGCTACTAGAAAAACATGAACGAAGACATCCGTTCCCAGTACCAGGCCATTATAGGCCTGGAGGTACACGCGCAGTTATTGACCGAGAGCAAGGCGTATTCTTCTGACTCCACGGAGTACGGTATGCTGCCTAATACCAACCTGAGCGTGATCACGCTAGGCCACCCTGGCACCTTGCCGCGCGTGAACAAGAAAGTGGTGGAGATGGCCATGAAAATGGGCGTAGCCACTAACTCTGAGATCAGACGTGAGAACCTGTACGCCCGCAAGAACTACTTCTACCCAGACCTTCCCAAGGGCTACCAGATCACGCAGGACAAGACGCCTATCTGCACCCAAGGCTACATGGACATCAAGACCAGCCAGGGGGAGAAGCGCATTGGTATCACCCGCATCCACATGGAAGAGGACGCCGGAAAATCCATGCACTTGGCCGGCGAGACGGAGACCCTGGTGGACTTGAACCGCGCCGGTACACCCCTGATTGAGATCGTGTCGGAGCCCGATATCCGGGACTCTGAGGAAGCCTATGCTTACCTGACCCAGATCAAGAAACTGGTGCAGTACCTGGAGATCTGTGACGGTAACATGGAGGAAGGCTCCCTGCGCTGTGACGCCAACGTATCGGTGATGAAGAAAGGCGCCAGCAAGTGGGGCACCAAGGTGGAGGTGAAGAACATGAACTCCTTTAGGAACGTGCAGCGCGCCATTGAGCACGAGATTGACCGCCAGATTGCCATTCTGGAGAATGGGGGAGTTGTTGATTCTGAGACCCGGAACTTTGACGCCAACACCGGCACCACTACCGGGATGCGCTCCAAAGAAACCATGAATGACTACCGGTACTTCCCGGAGCCGGATCTTCCGCCGGTAATTATCTCAGAAGAGTGGCTGGCCTCCGTGAAGGAAAGCATGCCCGCGCTTCCGCAGGAATTGCATACCCGCTTCACGCAGGAATACGGACTGTCTGACTATGACGCCAACGTGTTGGTAGACAGCAAAGACATAGCCCTTTACTTTGATGCCCTATGCCAGCACACCCAGAACTACAAGGCCGCGGCCAACTGGATGAGCGGTCCGGTGAAAAGCTACCTGAATGAGCTGACCCTGCACATGGGTGCGTTCCCGCTTTCCCCGGAGCAAATAGCCGGCCTTATTGCCTTGGTAGACAGCAACAAAGTGAGCCACACGGTAGCGGCCAAGCAGATTTTCCCGTATCTGTTGGAAAACCCCGGCAAAACCGCCCAGCAGGTAGCCTCTGAGCAGAACCTGGTGCAGGAGTCGGACGAAGGCGCGTTGCAGGCTATCATTGACAGCGTTTTGGCGGCCAACCCTGGTAAGGTAGCCGAGTACAAGGCTGGGAAAGCGTCCTTGCTGGGCATGTTCATGGGCGACCTCATGAAGCAGACCAAAGGCAAAGCCGATCCTAAAATCGCGAATAAGTTATTGAAAGAGAGCCTTGATAGATAGGTTCACCTCTAGAAGAATATGAAGAAACAAATCATCTTTGCGGCGGCCGCCCTGACGGTGTTAGGTGCCTGCCAGAAGAAAGGCGTCACCACCACAGATACGGATAAAACCTACCGCATTTCGGGTAAGATCAATAACATGACCACCGGCAAAGTCTACCTGGACGAGCTGGGCGAGCAGGCGTTCGTGCCCAAAGACACGGCCAGCATCAACAAAGACGGCACCTTTGTCATGGAGGGAACCGTAACGGAACCTGCCATCTACAAGCTGGCCTTTGATAACCAGGAAGGCATTATGCTGGTAGTGGACAACCAGGCCATTGAGATCACGGCAGACTCGGGCAAGGTGGCGCAAAGCTACACCGTGAAAGGGTCTAAGGATTCTGAGCTGGTAAAGGAGTTGAATAACATCATGCAAGGCATGCAGTCTAGCTCTATGGCCCTGAATGACCGGTTCCAGCAAGCCTCGGCCTCGGGTAACCAGGAAGAGATGAAAAAGCTGCAGGATGAATTCCTGGCTAATCAGCGTTTATACCAAGATAAGCTGAAGGCTTTTGTAAAGGCCAATCCCAAATCTGTGGTATCTGTGTATACCGCGGGCAACATCCTGAACCTGGACGAGCAATTCCCGTTCGTGGACAGCATGGCTACCGCCTTCAAGACCACGCTTCCGGCCTCTAAATACACCAAATCGCTGGAGGCTCGCCTTTCGCAGATGCGGGCTACCGCCCTGGGCAGCGTGGCCCCGGATATTAAGCTTCCCTCGCCCGATGGGACAGAGGTGGCTTTGTCCAGCCTGAAAGGGAAATACGTCTTGATTGATTTCTGGGCGAGCTGGTGCGGGCCTTGCCGCCAGGAAAACCCCAACGTGGTGCGCATGTACAACAAGTACAAAGACAAAGGCTTTGAGATCTTCGGGGTGAGCCTGGACCAGGACAAAGGCAAATGGGTGAAGGCCATTGCCAATGACAAACTCACCTGGCCCCACGTATCTGACCTGAAAGGGTGGGAGAGCAGCGCAGCCACGCTTTACGGCATCACCGCCATCCCGCAGACCGTGTTACTGGACAAAGAAGGCAAGATCATCGCCAAGAACCTGCGCGGCGCAGCCCTGGAAGAGAAACTGGCCTCTTTGCTGAAATAAGGAGAAAGACTAGAAAAGACGTTTTAAGCCTGTTTTCCTGAAAACAGGCTTAAAACAGAAAAGGAAAGGCCCCGGATGAAGTTTCATCCGGGGCCTTTCCTTTTTAGCTACTGTTCCAAATTTGTTTATCCTCCTGGAAGGATCTTGTGGGCAAATAGAAGTAGCGGGTAATATATGACATTACCATTCGCTACCGAGATCCTTTCAGGATGACATAGAGAGTAGATCGATTAATATTGAATATGCATGCCTTGGCAACTAGAACCATACCCCATGGAAACCAAAAAAATGGCAGCAAAGAACAACTCAACTAAGAACTCTAATCTTATTTTGCTTCCGATCAATTGAAAACCCTACTGCAGAAATATTTTCTGCAGCACGTCCCAGAGCTTTTTCTTCAGTTCTACGCTCTCCTCAATATCCGCTAGGGAGTCTACCAGTACGAAACGGGACTCGCCGGAGCGGTACATGCGGTAGAATTCCATTTTGTCCAGGTTGGCGACCGGAAGGCCCTGGCCGAACAGAATGATGTGCTGGGCCTGCTGGCGGGCGGCAATCTGCTTCACGTCATGCACCAGAGCAGTAGAAAGTTTCCCGAATTGCACCTGTTTGGTGCTTAAGCCCACCGCTGCCATTACCTTCTGCAGGAACAAATGTTGTGGTAGCTGTCCAAACACTTCTGCTGGCACGTCAAATAATAAGTAGGTTCCTTTCACCGCTTCCCCTAACCATTGGATAGGCTCCTCTTGCTGGGGCTGGGGCATAACCGAAGCTTTTTCCTCCACAGGTTCCACCTTTGCTTCTTCCTCCACTACAACAGCGGGCGCTACTGGTTTAGGCAAAGTGGGCGTCACCATAGCCGCCGCCGACAAGGAAATGGCTTCCTGGCTGGCGGGTTCTGGAATAAAATAAAGCGTATCCTGCCCGTAAAGTTCCTGCAGGAAAGGGAGGTCTGGATGTGAGGCGTCCATGCTGTTTATAGCCTGTTTTTAGAAAAAAGAAGGGAAATCAGTCTTTGATGTCAAACAGAGATTTCAATTCGGTGGCGTCATTGGGTTTCATGCGGCCCGCCAGGATAAGACGTAGTTGGCGACGGCGTAGGGCTCCCGCGTATTTCTCTATTTCCTCCTCAGTTTCCGGCACGGCTTCGGGAACTGTCACGGCTTTTCCTTCGGCATCCAAGGCTACAAAGGTGAAATAGGCTTCATTTGATTTTACCTTGGTACCGGAAGGGATGTCTTCGGCCCATACCGTGATGTGCACTTCCATGGAGGTACTGAAAGCCCGGGTCACCTGCGCTTCCAGGGTAATCACGTTCCCTAGTTTAATGCTTTCCCTAAAAGAGACGTTGTCAACGGAGGCGGTC
Source organism: Rufibacter soli (assembly GCF_054781795.1). Classification (NCBI taxonomy): domain Bacteria; kingdom Pseudomonadati; phylum Bacteroidota; class Cytophagia; order Cytophagales; family Hymenobacteraceae; genus Rufibacter; species Rufibacter soli. The sequence continues at coordinate 1,761,140 of NZ_BAAGTS010000002.1, forward strand.
ACCACAATGCGGTTGGAGTGCTTTTGGGCGGCAATGGCCGAGACAATGTCCATCCAGTGCATCATGCGGCCCCCCATCAGGTTGTGCAGGGTGTTGGTATCATTGGGCAGGACCAGCTCGGTCATGCGTACGTAAGAGTCTTTGACGTTTTTCTGCTTGCGCATAAAGAAAAGGGTAATTTCTGAATGCAAAGATACAGGCAAATACCAAAGGCTCCCGGTTTTTTACAGTGGTAGAACGCCTCTAGGGTCCTATTTCCAGCCCTGGTTTCCTAAAAGGGGCACAAACTTAAAATTATCAAACTCTTCTTTGGTGAACTCCTCCTGGCCTACCCGGGTAACCCGAAGCATTTTCTGGACCGCCGTATCACCCACCGGAATCACCAGCATGCCGCCAATGGTTAGTTGTTTTAAAAGGGTTTTGGGGATAATAGGGGCGCCAGCCGTCACCAGAATCTTATCGAAGGGGGCGTGGTCCGGTAACCCTTCAGACCCATCGCCCAGGAATATCTGTGGGTGCAGGTCCATTAACTGGAACTGCCGTTGGGCTTTCTGGTATAAGGGTTGGTTGTATTCAATGGTATAGACAGTGGGCGTGAGTTGAAGTAAGATACTGCATTGGTAGCCAGAGCCGGTGCCTATCTCCAGCACCTTATCGGTGGGCTTCACATCCAGAAGTTCGGTCTGGTAGGCCACGGTATAGGGTTGGGAAATGGTTTGCCCCTCACCAATAGGGAAGGCTTTGTCTTGGTAGGCCTGTTCCACAAACGCTTTTTCAAAGAAAAAATGGCGGGGCACCTGCTCCAGTGCCTTCAGCACCTTAGGCGACCTGATTCCTTTTTCCTGTACCATGCGCACCAGGCTTTTACGCATGCCTTTGTGTTTGTAACTGTCTATGAACATAAGAGTAGGTTCTTGCTATCTGGTACGTTTTTGCCAGCCAAGAGGCGAATTAACGCAGGATTTCCTGAATAAGCCAACCTTCCTTTCTGCTAATAAATTTTAAGAAAGGTTTGAATTTAGAATGTAGCTTTGTGGCAGAATGGCTACACTTGAAGGCCGTTTATGAGAAACTCCATGCGTTTAAACCGTACTCTACATACTTATAAGCTTGTTTTAGGAGATTTTGTAGCTGCCTTCCTGGCATGGTCTGTTTTTTACCTTTCCAACAACGCCTCTCTGGTGGTTCCCGGCAATGGGGAAGGCCTTCAGTTTTTGGGCACCTCCTTTCTGGTGGCCTCTTTTTGGGTGATCTTGTATGCCTTGCTGGGCCGGTACCGGAATATTTACCGGTTATCCAGGTTCAAGGAAATCTTACTGCTAGGCGGAATTTCTTTAAGCGGTGGGATAGTCATCTTCCTGGCTTTCCTGCTGGAAGACCCGGTTATCCCAGATTACTCGGTGTACTATGAGCCGGTGGGGTTTTATTTCCTGCTGCATTTTCTCTTTTCGGTTGTTTTTAAGATGGTTACGCTGCACCACCTCAAGAAACTGGTGCTAGACGGAAAAATCTTTTTCAATACCATTGTGGTGGGTTCCAGTGGCAATGCCCGGGAAGTGTATGATGAACTCACCACCCATAACCGGCACCTGGGGTTGAAGATTGTAGGCTTCATGCAAAGCCAACCTTCCCAGCCCCATTCTTTCCAGGAGCAGATTCCCTCTCTGGGGTCCTTCCATAAATTGCCTACCGTAATCAAAAGCCACCAGGTAGAAGAGGTGGTGATAGCCATTGAGCCCTCTGAACACAAGCTTATTGAATTGATCCTGAGCTATTTGGAAGGTGAATCGGTAAGGATAAGTATTCTGCCGGATGTGTACCAGATCCTGCTGGGTTCTGTAAAGGTGGCTCACCTCTTTGGAACGCCCCTTATAGAGGTAAAGCGGGACCTTCTGCCGGTCTGGCAACAGATCCTGAAGCGGGTCATAGATTTAACCGCCGCGGTGGTGGTGCTAATCTTCCTTTCGCCATTGTACCTCACCCTGGCCATTCTGGTTAAGCTCTCTTCGCCGGGTCCAGTTTTCTTCTCACAGGAAAGAGTAGGCTGGCAAGGCAAACCCTTCCGTATCTATAAGTTCAGGAGCATGTGCGTGGACGCCGAAAAAGCGGGACCGTCCCTATCCTCAGATGAAGACCCCCGGGTCACGAAGTTGGGCCGGTTTATGCGCAAAGTGCGCCTGGATGAACTTCCGCAATTCTACAATGTGCTCATTGGAGACATGAGCCTGGTAGGCCCACGGCCAGAACGCCAGCACTTTATTGACCTGATCACGCAGCGCGCCCCCCATTACAAACACCTGCACCGCGTTCGGCCCGGAATCACCTCACTGGGCCAGGTAAAGTTTGGTTACGCTCAGAACGTAGAGGAAATGGTGAAACGCCTCAAGTATGACATCCTCTACATTGAAAACATGTCCCTGGCCATGGATTTCAGGGTGATGCTCTATACCATCAAAATCATTGTTCAGGGTAGAGGGAAGTAATGTGCTAATGCGGTAATGTGCTAATTATTTAACCTGCACAGATCTTTGAAAAATAACACATCAAAACATTAAACCATTAGCAAATTAAACACCATGTTCACCGGAATCATAGAAGCACAGGCCGAGGTTTTGGACGTAAGGGAGGACCAGGCGAATTGTCATTTCACATTGCGTTGCCCTTTTACCCATGAGTTGAAAATTGACCAGAGCGTGGCTCATAACGGGGTTTGCCTCACGGTGGTGGCCCTGGAAGGGGAGACCTATACGGTAACCGCCATTGCCGAAACGCTGTCCCGCACCAACCTAGGACAGCTTGTCCCTGGAGATACCGTGAACCTGGAACGGTGCCTATTGGCCAATAGCCGCTATGACGGGCACATTGTGCAGGGCCACGTGGACCAGGTGGGCATCTGTGAATCTGTCACGGACCAGGACGGCAGCTGGCTCTTTAAGTTCAGGTACCAGCCGCAAGCAGCAGGGCACATGACGGTAGAGAAGGGCTCCATCTGCGTGAACGGCATTAGTCTGACGGTAGTGGAATCTGGCCCTGATTTTTTCAGTGTCGCCATTATCCCGTACACCTATGAGTTCACAAACCTGCACGCGGTAAAACCCGGCAGCAGCGTGAACCTGGAGTTTGACATTATTGGAAAATACGTGGCCCGGTTGCTGCAAAAATAAACCCCTGTTTTAAGCCCGTTTTTAAAAAAACAGGCTTAAAACAGGGGTAACTCCTAGCATACTATTTCGCTATTTCTGCCAGAAGGAAAAACGCCTGTGAATCTGGCGGTCGGCAAACAAGGCTAAATGGGCGGCGCCAATCCCAATTAAGGCTCCCGCCAGGATATCACCCGGGTAATGCACGCCCAGGTACACCCGGCTGTAGGAAATGGCCACGGCCCAGACCAGTAGAACCCCTTTCAGGTGCCACTGCCGGTGGGGCAGCAACATATACACAAAAATAGCCACGGCAAACGCATTGGCGGCGTGGGAAGAGACAAACCCGAACTTTCCGCCGCAGCCGTCTATAGCATTCACGGTAGTACTTAGTAAATTATCGTGGCAGGGCCGGAGGCGGGCCACATACGGCTTTAGAATGCCGGAAGAAATATAATCAGCCAGGCCCACCGCCGCTCCCAGGCAAAGGATCATGAGCCAGCCCCTGCGCTTGTAAAAGTACACCAGCAAAACAATCAGGACCACATAAAAAGGGACCCAGACAAATTTATTGGAGATGGTCACCATCACCACATCCCAAAAGGAGGAATGGTAACTGTTGAGCTCCAGAAACAAGGCATGGTCAAAGGCTTTTAACTTTTCCATGGCCGGTTACAGGTTCACCCAATCAATTCCTTTTTTAAACGCCTCACAGGCCTGGGCCTCATCAGAACCGGGTGCGGGATTGTGGCTATATTCCCAGCTGGCCAGCGGCGGTAAACTCATTAGGATAGACTCGGTGCGGCCCTTGGTCTCCAGCCCGAACTTGGTGCCCCGGTCATTCACCAGGTTAAATTCCACGTAACGGCCTCTTCTGATCAATTGCCAATCTTTCTGGGCGGGGGTATATTCCAGGTGCTTGTTCTGGTTGACGATGGCCGTGTAGGTAGGGGCAAAAGTATCGGCTACGGCCTTTACAAATTCGAACCGGTCTTCCAGGGAAATCTCTGGGGTAGCCGTAAGGCGGTCAAAAAAGATGCCGCCCACGCCGCGGGTTTCCTCGCGGTGCGGAATATAGAAATAGTCATCGGCCCAGTTTTTGAATTCTGGGTAATAAGACGGCTGGAAGCGGTCACAGGTGGCTTCTAATTGCCGATGAAAGAACTTTACCTGTTCCTGGTTCACGTAAATGGGCGTGAGGTCAATGCCGCCGCCAAACCAGGCCTCTCCGTTACCCGCCTCAAAGTAGCGCACATTCATGTGGGTGATGGGCACCAGGGGGCTTTCTGGATGCATGACCACAGACACGCCGGTGGCAAAGAAATGGGGATCTGGTAAATGCAGGGCCTGCGCGGCGGGCTTGGGTAAAATCCCTTCCACCGCCGAGAAGTTGACGCCGCCTTTCTCAAACACCGCTCCGTTTTGAATTACACGGGCCGCGCCGCCGCCGCCGCCGGGCCGTTCCCAGTGGTCTTCCTGGAACTGGGCCACACCGTCGCAGGACTCTAGATCCTGACAAAGTCGCTCCTGAAATGACTTAAACCAGCGTTGTATCGTATCTTTCATAATGCAAAGGGAGGATGTTTTAAGGCCGTTTTTGCAAAAATAGGCTATAAATGGGAGAGAGCCGCAAATTCCTTATTTTGCTTTCTGGCAGATTCGCCGTAATTTAGAAAACAAACAAATGTTAGCTTATGAACCAGACAATGGTTGCCTCCGCTCCCAAAGTTGCTCTTGATATACAGCTGAAAGCTTACCGCCTGATGCTCACGGCCAAAACTCTGGCTGACACTTACGAAGAAAACAAAGCCATTTGCAGTAAATACGTTCACAGCACATCGCGCGGGCATGAAGCCATCCAATTGGCCACGGCTTTTCACCTTACCGCCCAAGATTTTCTTTCTGTCTATTACCGTGATGAATCAATTCTGCTGGGTCTGGGCTTAACGCCTTATGAGTTGTTGCTGCAGCTCATGGCCAAGCGGGATGATCCTTTCAGTGGGGGCCGTACCTATTACGGGCACCCATCCTTAAGGCGCGAAGGCTTTCCTGTCATTCCGCACCAAAGTTCAGCTACGGGCATGCAGGCCATTCCGGCCACCGGCATGGCTCACGCGCTTGCTTACCTTGAATCTCAGGAGTTGATGGCCGCGAGCGAGGGCCGGGTGGTGATCTGCTCTTTAGGCGATGGCTCTGTGACTGAGGGTGAGGTAGCCGAAGCATTCCAAATGGCCGTCCTGAAGAAGTTACCCATCATTTACTTGGTCCAGGACAATGACTGGGGCATCTCCGCCAAAGGCTCTGAAATGCGGGCCATGGACGCCTATGAATACGCGGCCGGGTTTAAGGGCCTGGAACGTATTCGGGTAAACGGGGCTGATTTTAACGACTCTTACCAAGGCATGCAGGAAGCCTTCAGGGTAGCAAGGGAAGAAAGGCGCCCGGTCTTGGTCCATGCCAAATGCCCGCTTTTAGGGCACCACACCTCCGGCGTACGCCGTGAATGGTACCGCGGCGATAACCTAAACGAGCACTCTATTCTGGACCCAATCCCCAACCTGGAAGCCCAACTGCAGGAACAAGGGATTTCAACAGAAGAGTTATCGGCGATAGCTGATGAGGTAAAAACGGAGGTGCAGGAGCAGTATGAAAGAGTTCTGGCCGCTGAAAACCCTGACCCTGCCACCTTTCACCTGCACGAGTTCGCACCTACTACTATCACTGAGGAAAAAGGCAATCGCGCACCCCAAGGGGCAGAAAAAACCACCATGGTAGACGCTGCCCTCCACGCCGTGGATGATATTTTAAAGCAATACCCTGAGGCCTTGTTTTATGGTCAGGATGTAGGAGGAGAGTTAGGCGGTGTATTTAGGGAAGCAGCCTTGCTGGCCAAAAAATACGGCGATAACAGGGTCTTTAACACCCCTATTCAGGAGGCCTACATTGTGGGGTCTACCGCGGGCATGTCGGCGGTAGGGGCTAAGCCTATTGTAGAGATCCAGTTCGCGGATTATATCTGGCCGGGCATTAACCAATTGGTGGAAGAGCTGTCTAAAAGCTGTTACTTGAGCATGGGCAAGTTCCCGGTGCAGGCGTTAATCAGGGTTCCAATTGGGGCCTACGGCGGCGGCGGACCCTACCACTCCGGCAGCATAGAATCTACCTTGCTTAACATACGAGGCATTAAAGTGGTGTATCCCAGCAACGCCGCCGATATGAAAGGGTTAATGAAAGCCGCCTTCCTGGACCCTAACCCGGTGGTCATGCTGGAGCACAAAGGCCTGTACTGGTCAAAATTACCCGGCACCGAAGACGCCAAAACCACGGAACCTGATACTGATTACATTTTGCCGCTGGGCAAAGCCAACGTGGTGCAGGAAGCCAGTACAGAACAAATGAGGTTGGGCAACAGCTTAACAGTTATTACCTATGGCATGGGCGTGTACTGGGCCAAGGCGGCCAGCAAATTTATGCCAGGCTCCGTAGAAATTGTAGACCTTAGAACGCTTAACCCGCTAGATTACGAGACGGTGGAGGCTTCAGTGAAACGTCATGGTAAAGTACTGGTGCTCACGGAGGAACCACTCATGAACTCCTTCGCGGAATCTCTGGCGGGCCGCATTGGCAAGACCTGCTTTACCCACCTGGATGCCCCGGTCTTCACCCTGGGCGCCGAGAACCTGCCGGCCGTGCCGCTTAATGTGGAACTGGAGAAAATGATGTTGCCTAACGCCGATAAAGTATTGGCCACCTTGAAGGAATTGCTGCAATACTAGTAGTTATCTCTTAATAGTTAGGATCCCGTTCTAGGGGTGTTTTGCTAAAAACGCCTTTAAAACGGGATCCTGATTTTATATAGTGACCTAATGAATTTGCCAACCTGGCTGTTAGTAGTAAAAAGCTGCTCAAGTTGCAGACGGGGAGATAATGAAGAGTGTTAACATCTTTTGATGCGCGCAATCTGGGCTACCTAAAATTGGCTTTTAGGTGCGAAGACCTTGATTAAGATTTTATGCAATGCATGGTCTCCTGTGTAAACACCCCTCTTCGCTCCCCTCAAGGGGAGAGCCTGCTGTGAATGAGCGGCATTGAGTTGGAGAACAAGTCTGCTTTTTAAGCCTCCTTTTGGGAAAACGTGCCCAAAACAAATGAGCTTTTTGTTAGCTGACAGCTACCAACTCAAAACCATCAACCAAAAACTAGAACGGATACCCAATACCCAGGTTAAAAGTCGTAAGCGTGTTGGTGCCAAAGATGCGGTCTGACCGGAATTTGTTTAAGACAAACCGATTTCCTTCCGGCAGGGCGGGGTCATAGACCTTGGTGGCAATATCAAACCTGAGAATGGCAAAGGTGAAGTCAAACCGGACTCCAAAGCCGGTGCCTACCGCCAACTCTTTGTAAAAACGGTTGAAGGCAAACTGTGCGCCTGGCTGCGTGATGAAGGTGCTTCCTTCGGTGAAGGAAGTACGCTCTTTGAAAAGCCAGATATTGCCTGCATCCAGGAAAAGAGCCCCGTTTACGTTGGTATTGCCAAACCGGAACATTCTGAAGCGCATCTCAGAATTTAACTCAATCAGGATTTCACCAGGTTGCTCAAATTGGCTGGAGACTTCTTTGGTTTCGGGGTCAATAAAGGCGCTGGAGCCAGGGCCCAGACGTCTGGGCAACCAGGCCCGCACGCTAGAGGAACCTCCCGCAAAAAAGTACTTGTCATAGGGGAGAGCTCGAGAGCTTCCCAGTGGTTTGGCAATTCCGCCGTTGGCGCGATATACAAAAATCAGGTTGTTTGCCAGAGGCTTGTACCGACGGTAATCCAGATTGACCTTCCCGAATTTGTAGTTGCTCAAGCTTGGGAAAAGCTCGGCCACGTACTGCCCCAGAAACCCGCCCGTCTCCACAAAAATGCGCATGAGTTTGGCGTCATTGGTCTGGTTGTAATTGGCGGTATTGAAGAGGCTGGTGAAGTTGATGCTGGAGACGAAGGCATTGTTAAAGCTTTGCCGCAAGGGGTTGCCCTGCTGTTCATACAGCGTGAGCAGGTCATTGAACTCCATAGAGATGCGGGGGGTGCTGATGATATTGATATCCATGGGCGACAAGCTGAACTGGTGGATGTTCAGGCGTTGCCAGATGTAGTCAAAAGAGAAATCAAGGTTAGTGCGGGTGTATTCATTACGGTCTACGTAAGCATAACCCGTGCTGAACCTGGTGCGCGGGTTAAATCGCACCAACAGATCGTTGGTCCTGAAGGGTACCAGAATTTGCGGGAAGGTCACGCCCATGTCAGCGCCAATCTCGGTCCGCCGACCCACGGTAGCCACGTTACGCTGCAGCTGGCCTTCGATCCCGGCCCGCACACCCACGTCAAAAATCTCGGCCCCGCCAAAGATATTCCTAATCCTGAACCTGATACTGGCATATGGGCCCGGCACCTTCTCTGTGAACGTACCCCCAATCTCAGTAGTCTCCTGGAAACGGGGCAACAGGGCGGTGTTGATCTGGGCATTCAATAAGCCTTTGTGGGGATCAAGGGTGAGGCTGTCCTCAACTTTGGTAAAGCCAATGGTGGTGTATTTGAATACGTCCAGGTTGCTGATAATGCGCTGGTTGTTCAGGGCCCTGGAAGCTGAATAGGTCTGCCCCGGCCGGATGATCACTTTACGGAGCAGGATACGAGGCTTCACCTGGTGCTCATAGGCCAGGAAATTAACTTTATTCAGAGTTACCGTATCTCTTTGCCGACCAAAGCGGTTAATGCCCGCGTCTGAGGTAAAGAACACCTTGTTAATGGTATAAATTTTATGAAACGAGGTATCCGTGGGGTTAGATACAAGAGTGCTTAAGCGTACCGTATAGGCTTCATAGCTGGTGTCGGCCTCAAACGTGACGTACTGCTGCCGGAAATCAAAGAAGCCGTTGTTCTTCAAAAGCAGCTCAATGCGGTCGCGTTCCTGGGCCAGCAGCGCCTCATCATAGTTCTTGCCCTGGTGAATATGGCTTTCGCCCTGTGACTCGGTTAAAAGCCCTAAAATAGTGGTGTCTGGTACCTGGTAGGTGTGGTTGGTTAAGATGTAAGGTTTGTCTTCCTGCACCAGGAGGGTAGCAAAAACTTTTTTGTCTTTCACCTCGGTTTGGGAAGACACCTGGCTTTTGAAGAAACCTTTGGAGGTGAGGTAGATCTTAATCTGGTCTTCGGTCTCTACCAGTTTAAGGGAATCAAAGATGGCGGGCGGCTCACCCACGGTGCGCATTAACCAGTTTCCGTTTTCTTTTTTGTTTTGCAGCTTGCTCAGCTTTTTCTCTTTTTTCTCTATTAGGTCATCCACCTTCAGAGAGTCGCCGCCGGCCTTCTGTATCTTGCGGTTAAAGTCCTGGGTTTCCTGGTCAATGTTACGCTGTATGCGCTCTGGGTTATACAGGTTTTTGCCTAAGTAGTAGAGGTTCAGGTACAACGGAAACCCCAAGACCCGCCGGTTGGGCTTTTGCTGGTAAAGCTGGGTGATGGCTGAGGCATTGTTCTGTTTGACGCCTTCTAGTTTTATGCGCCAGAGAAGGCGTTCATTGGGCGCTAGATGCCGGGTAGGGGAACAGCCCCCCAACAGGCACAGCATTGTGAATACCGCGCCGAATACGTAACATCGTAGCTTCAAACGTAGGAAAGGTATGATCTCAAAAGGGCTCTTGAAGTACATTAGGTCACTGCAAATAAAGAAATATCGGGTGCTTCACCAAGCTTTCACGGTGGAAGGTGAAAAGAGTGTGGCAGAATTACTGCAATCTGACGTTGAACTGGAGACGCTGCTGGCTACCGATAAATTTCTACAGAAGCATACCCATCTTCTCAGGAAAGGTTTTCCGGTGCAGACCGTCACCGAAGATGACCTGGCCAAGGCAGGTTTCATGGAAAGCAACAACGCCGCCCTGGCCATAGCCAAAATGCGCCCTAGCCCTGAATTTAACTGGTCAGAAAACCCCTTTGTGCTGGCCCTGGATGAGGTCCGCGACCCCGGCAACCTAGGCACTATCATTAGAATAGCCGATTGGTACGGCCTATCCACGCTGGTGCTCTCCAAGACCAGCGCTGATTTCTACAACCAGAAAGTGATCGCCGCCACCATGGGTTCCTTTCTCAGGATTACGCCCCATTACGTTGATTTGAGCCTGTTTTTAGAAAAACGGCCTCAAAACGTACCTGTTTACGGCGCCGCCCTGGAAGGAGACAACGTCCATCAACTTTCCTTAAAGCCACAAGGCGTTCTGGTCATGGGTAGCGAATCTCACGGTATTGGCCCTGAAGTCATGCAACTGGTTACCCAACCTCTACACATTCCGGGCAGGGGGAAAGCCGAGTCTTTGAATGTAGGAACGGCCACCGCTATTCTGTTAGATAATTTTTTCAGAAACGCTTAAGGGACACTGGACACTAAACTTAAGAGGCCGTGAGTAAAATAAAGGAGGAGATTCCGTTTTAAGCCTGTTTTTTAGAAAACAGCCCTGAAACGAAAAGTAAATTACTAGAAGACAATAACAGAAGAGGGAGCTAAAGGCTCCCTCTTCTGTTATTGAAAATCTTATGTTTTGTGTCTTAAATCTTGCGTCCTTCTTAGAATTTCATAACCCTGAAACCTACCGCTACGGCGTTGGCTTTGGGACCTTCGTTCTTTTCAAACAGCTCGTTCAGGTTATATTTCACAAACATCTCCAGGCTCCGGATGCCTATGAAACCGGTGAGGCCGTACTGTACGTCTTGGAGGTTGAAATCATCTTTCTCCTTGTCTTTTTTAGTGTCCCCGTCCAAAGAGTATTTGATTTTGGTGTGGCTGCCCAGGGTGTAACCCGCAAATCCGCCAGCGCCAATCTTGAAGTTGGTTTTACCCTTGTCGTTTTTAAAGTGCAGGCCCAGCTCCAGGGGAATGTTAAAGGTGGTAGTGGCCAGTTTGCTTTTATCTAAGGAAAGCGGGTCTGCTTTCACGAAATCGGCACGGCCATCTTTGTTCACCAGCATAAGGTTGTCCTGGAACATGTAGTTGTGGAAGTCAAGGGTGAAGCCGGTGATCAGGCGTAAAGGGCTTTCTTGACCACCCAGGCGGTAGTGCCACTTGCTGTTCAGGCTTACATACCGTGAGCCCAGGGGTTTCAGGTCTACCTCTTTTATCTCTGACGAAGGGTGCATGCTTTGGTTAGCCCACTGAGAAATACCCAGGTCTAACTGCATGTCATGCTCCACGCGAGGGTTGCGGTTTTTCTTCTTATGGTCATCGTCATCATCAGTCTTGGTAGTATCAGATTGGCCCACGTTCACCTTCACCGAGGTTTTATCGGCTGCATCGTCGTTGTCAATGTCAATCTTGATGTCGCTCAGGATCCTGATCTTCTTGTTTCCTTCTTTGATCACTTCTTCTTTCCCGTTTTGGGTCACGGTGATTTTCACGTCATTGGCGGTATTGGCCTGGCTACGGTCAATGGTCACTACCATGGGCTTGTCTCCGGCTTGTTTGCCGGCTTGTTCAATTTTAGCGGCATGTTTCTCCAGCACGGTAATCAAAGAGTCTATGCTTTGTGATTTCAGCTCTTTCAGTTGGGAAAGGTCTTTTACTACCACCAATACCCGGGCGTTGTTTTTGAGTTTTACCAGCAGGGTGTCCTGGGCGGAAGGGGCGGTGAAACCGGTGGTTTCGGCGCGAGAAGGCAAGGCGATTGCAGCAGCCATCATGATGGCCGAAAGCAGGGTGTACAAACGTTTCATGGGAATTGGATTTTTACAGTTCTATAGTCTTTGAGATTCTTTTGTTCCCTATGCGGGTTTCTAAGGCAAAAGTGTGTTTTGGAATCCCTAATTCTTCGCGGCTTATCTTTTCACCGTCTTTTAGGTTCTTCACTTGTTTAAAGATGTTTTTCATTACGCGGCCAGCCGATGGCTTCTCCTCCTCGTCAGGAGTGTCAGTTATTGTAGTAGATGCAAGGGCTGTAGAAGTGGTTGCCTGGGAGTTGTCTAATTTTACAATTATTTCCAGGGGCTCTGGTTCTACCGCCTCGGCGGCGGCGGGCGCATTTTTAGCCGGCGTGGTGCTGGCCATCATAGAAGGACCTTCTACCAGGGCATTCTGCCGGGGCTTGGCTACCGGACCTTTCTTCAGTAACTCAGCCTGTTCTTTCTTTCCCGTTTTGGCTTCTGCTGCCTGGTTTTTGCTTGCGCTAGCCACCATTTGCTGGGGTTGGGCGGAGGTCTGGGTCTCTGTTTCCTGACGGAGGTTTTCCACCCCATTTACCGGCTTCTGAGTGAGAGGCTCTAAAGTAGAGGTCTCATCCTTAGGCTTAGCGGCAGGTGTTTGAACGGTAGCCACCGTTTCGGTTGCCTGTTGCAGGTTCAGGTTGTCACGATTTAGCCAGAGGCCCACGGTCAAAAGCAAGGTAACGGCCGCAGCCACCGCTGAATAATACCACATCATGATGGGCTTGCGTTCCTCTTTCTCTTCAGCGGAAGGCGGCACCAGAAACGGATTTGGCGTGGCTTCTTCGCCGGTCTGTTGCATGCGGGCCTGTAGCCTTGCCCAGGTATCATTGCTGGGGGCAACCGGGTTGTTTTTGAGTTTATCCCGGAATAATTTATCTAAGTCTTCTGCGCTCATGTCTTTGTCTGGTTAGATGGCAATCATTACTCCCTGTTTGGCCAGCAGTCGTTGTAGCATGGCCCGGGCTTTACTTAACTGCGATTTGGAGGTGCCTTCGCTTATGTCCAGCATGTCGGCTATTTCTTTGTGCGAGTAGCCCTCTATGGCATATAGGTTGAACACTGCTCTGTACCCGGCCGGCAACTCCTGCAAAAGGGCCATCATCTCTTCGGCGGTCATCTCGCTGTCTGCCGAGGCGTCTTCTGAGGCCAGGTAATTGTGTTCCTTTTCAATGGCTAGGTGCAGGGGTTCTTTCTTCCGGAGGTATTGCAGCGCCTCGTTTACCATTATGCGACGCACCCAGCCCTCAAAACTTCCTTTCTGCTCAAACCGGGCCACGTGCTGGAACACCTTCATAAACCCGTTGATCAGGACTTCCTCGGCATCCATCTCGCTCTTAAGGTAGCGCAGGCAGACCCCCATCATGGGGCCGGCGTAGCGCTCATATAAGAGTCGCTGGGCTTTGGCATCGCCTTGCTGCAGTGCGGTTACCAGTTCAATCTCATCCACGGGTTGTAAAAGTTTAAGCTATACTATTTGCCTGTTTGTAAGGATAGATGCACCTACCCGAATTTGGGTTGCCCGAGGTACCAAAAAAATTTAAGAAAAGATAGAAAGCGCTAGAAGTAATTACGAAAATTCTTCTCAAGCGCACTTATTTGGCCGTTTTTTAAGATAGTGCGGCAATTAATAAAAAGAGGGGAGACTTTGGCCCAGCCCAAAGGGAATGTTCTACGGAGATTTTTTTTGCAGTTGCCGTGCCAAAAGGTGAACTAGCAACACAGAACCAGAAAGCTGGAATGCCTGTTACACGAACATCATAACCCTACACCCATGAGATATCTTATTCTACTGCTGGCTTTAGTGCTTACTAGCCCTTTAATGGCCCAGGAAAAACCAGCCAACCAGGTACCGGCCGCTACCTATAAAGCCCTGCCCAAAAAAGAGAAAGGCGAACTGATAGACGTGCGTACCCCTGAGGAATTTCAGGCCGGACACCTTAAGAAAGCCAAGAACTCAGATTTGCGGGGTGGCCAGTTCCAGAAGGATTTCAGTGCCTGGGACAAAGACAAAACCTACTACCTGTACTGCGCCTCCGGAAACCGAAGCGGCCAGGCCTTAAAGTTAATGCAAGAGGCAGGTTTCACCCAAGTCTATAACCTAGGAGCCTACAAAGACTTAAAATCAGCGGGCCTCAAAACAAAAGAACCGAAGAAGTAAAAGAAAGTAATTAAAAGCAGAGGGCG